>CAVQTL010000017.1:0-560046 GCA_963716505.1 uncultured Actinomycetota bacterium | reverse complement strand
GTCAGCCTGCTGTGGCGTCCAGGATGGTCTTGAGCGTGGCTGCCGCACCTTGCTCCGCGAGCGCTTTGCGGTAGTGATCGAAGGTGGCGACGAAGTCAGCGTGCTCGGCGGCACCGCTCGCCAGCAGCGGCTCGATCCTCAGTGCTTCGACCGGATCGCCCGAAATGAGCAGGCGACGGGAGGTCTCGTCGAGGCGCGGCTCCGTCACTTCGAAGGCCTTGCCGTTGTCATCCTTGCCCTGCAGTCCGCAGCTCCAGGCGGCGAGGATGAACGCCGGGATGCGGTGGTCGGTACCGCGCTCGAGCACCTGTTGGAGGGTGGTGGTCAGAAACACCGTCACCTTCGACGCACTGTCGGAGGCGATACGGGTGAGCTGATCGTGCATCGCTTCGTTGGAGAAGCGTTCGAGCACCGTGTTCTTGTAGTCCACCAGGTTCACGTCGCGCGGCGCCTCGAGCAATGGCAGTACGACCTTGTCCAGAAAACGTTCCAGCAGCACAGGTACCTGCGGGTCGCGCATCGCCTCGGCCACCTCGCGGTAGCCGAGCAGTAGGGCGGGATAGGTCAGGGTGAGGTGGCCTGCGTTGAGCACACGGACCTTCACCTGCTCCCACAGCTTCACCTCGTCACTGAACTGAACGCCCACCTCTTGCAGTGCCGGGCGGCCGTCGGTGAAGCGGTCCTCGATGACCCACTGGCTGAAATCCTCGGCCACGAGCGGGATCTGGTCGGCGAGGCCGCTCGCCGCGTTGAGGCGCGCCGCGTCTTTCGCCGTCACCGATGGCGTGATGCGGTCGACAAGCGAGTTCGGGAACATCACGTTGGAGTCGATCCACGCGCCGAGTTCTTGGTCCAGTGCGCTGGCGAATCCGACGAAGGCGGCGCGCGCGACTTCGCCGTTGTGGCGCAGGTTGTCACACGACACCACAGTGAACGGTTTCGTCCCCGCCGAACGTCGCCGCGCCAACGCCTCGGTGACGAAGCCGAACACCGTGCGCCGATCACCGTCGCCGGACAGGTCGTGCGCGACGTCCGGATGGTCGGTGACGAAGACACCCGACTCCGCGTCGACGTGATACCCGCCCTCTGTGATTGTCAGCGTCACGATGCGAAGGCCCGGGTCGGTCAACAACGCGAGCACCTCGGTCGGCTGCTCCGGCGCGAGCAGGTAGTCGAGTTGGGCTCCGATCACGCGCACACTCGTATCACCCTTGGCCGGCGCGACGGTGAGTGAATACAGACAGTCCTGCGACCGGAACTGATCGGCCTTCTTACGGCCCCGTTCGCCGCCGGCAAGGCCGATACCGACTATGCCCCAATCGCTTTGATCCGGCAGAGCGAGACACCGATCGACATAGAACGCCTGATGCGCGCGGTGGAAGTTGCCGACGCCGAAATGGGCGATGCCGCGTTTGAGCTGGGTTCGGTCATAGGGCGGCGTGGCGATATCGGATGGCAACCTCGAAAGCGTGCCCTCGTTGAGCTCGGTCATGATCGACCCTCCAAACAAACAGTGCCTACTTCGCGCGGAGCAACCGAAGGTCGGAAGGTTCGCGGAGCAGGTCTTCGAGAATCTTGTTGCCTTCGGTGTTGTAGGGCTGACGCATGTGTTCGTCCCACGCGGCGCGCGAACGGAACATCTCGAGCATCATCCAGGTGTCCGAATCATCTTCAGGCTGAAGGAAATGCATGAACACACAGCCCGGCTCGGTCAGCGTGTTCTTGCGCATCGACTGCAGCTGGGCCTCGGCCTCGGCGAGGCGGTCGAGTCGAGGTTTGATGGTGACGACCAGATACAGCGGGCCGTCCTGCTCGTCGCGGTCACCGTCCGACAATTGGCACCTCGATCGAGCTCTGCAGGGTGTCGATGAACCCGTCCGCGTTCTTGCTGCTCGCGTAGGACGCCACCGCGTCGTAGAGCGCCTGCTGGAAGTCCGTCGACATCACCTCACCATGAGTCATCGACAGCAGGATCTTGTCACTGAACAGCGCCTTCGACGCCTGACGCTGGTAGGGGGGCAACGATGCCACGTCGACGTCGTCGCGGATCGGCACGGACCCCTTGAGCTTGTTGAACTCCAGTGACACCTTCGGGTCGGCGATCGTCTCCAAGAACTTCATGGCATTCACCCCGTCCTCGGCGTCGGCCGACACGACGAACGTGTCGACGATCGCGAGGTAAGAACCCGAGGTTCCCGGATACGCCACGTAGCCGAAGTCCTTGCCCTCGACGGCCTTGTTCGCGACGAGCTCGCCGTAGACGGAGTCGTTCATCGACAGAAAGGCGCACTGGCCGGTGGCCAACTTCTTCGCGGCCTGATCCCACGTCAGCCCGGGCGCATCCGGATCGGCTCGGGAGACGATCTCGCCGAACTGGGTCAGTGCCTGCCGCAGTTGGGATCCGCGCCAATCGAACGAATCGTCTCCAATCCGCGACCAGCCGTCGGTGCCGACCACACCCAGAAGAGTGTTCTCGAACAGCTCGGTCGAGGTGAACCGGTCCTTGCCGCCAAGGCACAATGCCGTCTTCCCGCTCGCCGCCACTTTTGCGAGATCCGCTTCGAAGGCCTCCATCGTGTAGCCGGGACCCGGCGGCGTCACGCCGGCCTCTTTCAGTACCCGCTGGCTGAACCACAGCACGTTCCCGCGGTGGGACCCCGTCGGCACACCCCACGCCTTGACCCTGTCGGTCGCCGCGTCGAGCAACGCCTTCGGCATGGTGCGATCCAAACCTGAGCTCTCGTAGACGCTGGACACGTCGACGATCCGGTCGGCGCCAACCCAGGCGCGCAACGAACTGCCGAGGAACGTCTGCCAAACGTCGGGGGGATCGCCGGCCTGCAGTCGCGCAGCGAGCGCAACCTGGACGTTGCTGCCGCCGCCGCCCGCGATGGCACCGTCGATCACCTCGACGTCGGGGTTTCCGGCCTTGAAAGCGTTGAGCAGCACCTCGAACGCCGGGTGCTCGGAGGGCGACACCCACCACGACACGACTTCGAGCCGGTCGGTCGGGTCGGAGAAGTTGCCCTTTTGCCCGCCGCCGCCGCATGCCGCCAGCACGACCGCCAGGAGGATGATCCAGTAGCGCTTCATGCTGCTTGCTCCTTAACCGTGGTGGGCGCCGCTCTCAGGTCGTACACGGCAAAACTGGCGACGACGGCGAAGCAGACGGCGGGCACGATGAAGGAGATCGCCGGGCTCGTCGCGTCGAGCAGGAAGCCCTGGACCAAAGGCATGATCGCCCCGCCGACGATGGCCATCACGAGTCCGGCCGCGCCGAACTTCGTTGCCGGACCGAGCCCTTGGAGGGCCACGCCGTAGATCGTCGGGAACATCAGGGACAGGCAGAACGAAAGCGCGACGACGGCGGCTACCCCGGCCACGTTGGGCGAGAACATCGCGAACACACAGAGCGCGACCGCCAGCACAGCGAGGACCGTGAGGACCTTCGTCGCGCGGATCTTCCCGATGAGCCACGTCATGAAGAACCTGGAGATGAGGAACACGATCAGGCTCACCTGCAGGAGGTAGCCCCCCAGCTGGAGCGATCCGTTCAGCGCCTGCTGCGAGTACTGGATCAGGAACGTCCACGTGCACACCTGCGCCGCGACGTTGAAGAACTGAGCGATGACCCCGTAGACGTAGCGCTTGTTCGACATCAGGATCTTCAGCGGCGACTGGCCCTCCATGTCAGCGTCGGGAAACTCCTCGACGATCGGCGGGGACTTCTTGATCGCGATCACCAGCCCGATCGCGATGAGGACGAAGCCGAGGCCGAGATACGGACCCATCACCGCGCCCAACTGGCCCGCGCGGACGGCCGTCTCCTGGGCCGGAGTCACGTTGGCCATGTTCACCGGCTCGTCCAATTTCGGCAGGATGAGGGTGGCGGCCAAGAGCACACCGATGTTCGTGCCGACAGGGTTGAACGCTTGCGCGAAGTTGAGCCGACGGGTCGCGGTTTCCTCCGGGCCGAGCGAAAGCACGTAGGGATTGGCGGACGTCTCCAGAATCGAGCACCCGGCGGCGATCGCGAACAGGGCGACCAGGAACGCCTCGTAGGTCATGATCTTGCTGGCCGGATAGAACGCGATTGCGCCTGCCGCTGCGAGAAGCACACCGGAAAGAAGCCCGGCCTTGTAGCCGAACCGCTGATTGATGAGCGCTGCGGGGATCGCCAACAGGAAGTACGCGCCGAAATACGCCAATTGCACCAGCGAGGCCTGGAAGGTGTTCATCTCGAAGATGCGCTTGAAGCCGGCCACCATCGGCGTGGTCAGGTCGGCGGCGACGCCCCAAGCGGTGAAGCAGCAGATGAGGACGGCGAACAGCAGCCCCATCCCCGGGTAGATCAACCCCCCTTTTGGCGGGGCGGCGTCCGGCGCGTCGGCGGGCTGATCGGCGTGTTCAGTCGTCGTCATGGTCAGTACCTCTCGTCCCTGAGAAGGGCGCAACCCCGCGGCACACGGAGTGTGATCTGGATCACGCTACTAAGATGTCATGACCGATGGAACAGACTTTGCATGTGGTTTGACATGGGTATTTGCCCACTTCGACCCGTTTGTCGGCTCCCGTCGGGGCAGGGGTACAACCACCCACTAGTGGTGCCACCTCGACCACGCTGCCTGCTTGGTGGTGCCTGCAACACCCGCGACGTCACCCCACGACTGGGATTCGGCCAGGGTCCGGGCTGACAGTCCTAAGCATTCGCCGAGATACTGACTGAGCGCGAGCAGCGTCTGGAAGGCCGCTGGATCGCTGTTAGCGGCGAGCGCGCCGAGCAGTGTGCGCACGTCGGCCTCGATATCGCTCGGGTCGCGGTTCATGCCAACCGGACCTCGCGGATGTCATCCGGGTCGTCGAAGCGCCGCGTCCAGGACGTCTCGGGCCAGTGCCATGTGGCGACCCCGGCGGCGGGCTGATATTCGGCGGTGTACAGGGTGCCGAAGCCGACCTCGAACTGATGGTTGCGTATCGGGGGCGCCAACATTGCCGCGACCAATTGCCTGCTTGATGGTGCGACGCTTAGCAATTCGTCCAATTCCGACAGTCGTCCGACACTGTTGAATCGGGCGGCGTGAGAGGGATGCTCGACCTCATCGAGCCGGTGGTTGGTCGTCGCGCGCAGCTCGCTCACCTCGGCAGGCTGTCCCGGCGCGACGAAGACGGTCGCGTGATCGCCCGCGGTGTCGACCAGAGCGACGTTGTAGGACTGCGAAACGGGGATCCGCCGAAGTGCGCCGACTGCCTGCTCGACGGTGGCGCAGGTCTCCAGGACGTAGCGCAGCACAATGGGGATACCGAAGCCTTCACCGACATCGGGACGACCACCGAACGTCAGCGAGACCGCCAACCCGTCCTCGTTCATTCCGTCCAGCAGTCCCCAGAGCATGTCGCTGGTGCCGAGCACCCGGCGGCGCCCGGAGTAGTCAGTGGCTGCAATCACGGCTTCGAAGAGCGCCTCGTCGTAGTCGTAGTTGCGGACCAGAGCGCGTTCGCCGGGCAGCACTGCTTGGGAACAGCCGACGGCGAACGCGGGAAGACGCCACATCGACAGCATCCGTGCGGCGACGGAGTCGTCACCGCTGAGACGGCACAGACGCTCCCAGGTCGGGACCAATTCGGGGAGGTATCGGGTGAGCGCTTGGCGGCATTGTTGTAGCGATGGCCGGGCGGCCAGCCCCTCCCGGGTGTACCAGCTGCGGTATGCCGGCCAGGTCGCGTCGTACAACGCCCGCCAGCGGGGTCCGGGTTCGGGTTCTCGGTAGGCGTGCAACGTCATGACGCGGCCGCCGTCGACCGGTGCGGCGGGTGCTGACTCGGCGACCGGCGGGGCCGCGGCCCAGCGCAACCCGTAGGTGACCCACTCCCGCCAGTGGCTGTCGGGTGCGGGGAGCGGCGGCGGGGCGGCAGTCGTGAGGACGGCGTTCATGCGTCAAGGAAACCTTGACGACCGTCGTCCCGTCAAGTTTTCCTTGACGGTAAGGAAGGAGTTGGCGAGCATCAACGGCGGTGCCGCGATGTGGACCTTCTTGATCAAACCCGGAGGAAAGCACCCTCGATGCGATTAGCGTGGGCGCACTGAAGATTCCACATGACGTTCGCTGAGCGAAGTCGTTGGAGGGGGCGGTTGACAGCTGAACCGGACGCCGATCACTCCGCCGTACTGAAGCGGCATCGCCGCAACCGCGCCGTGCTCGCGGTGGTGTTCCTACTGCTGTTCGCGTTCTCCTACAGCGAGGATTTCGTCTTCGCCGTGCTGGAGGCGACCGGCCGGGATGATGTCATCGGTTGGCTCGTCGGGCTCGTCGGTTTCGACGCGGCGGTGCTGGCCATCGTCGGTTTGTTGAAACGCGCGATCTCTCGCGCCGACGACGAGGCGCCGCGACTGTGGCGATGGTGGTGGACGGCGTTCGGCGCAGTCGTTTGCCTCGACGTATTCCTTGTTCTTATCCCAGAGGACCACCCGCTGTGGGTCGACTTTGCTTCGTCTGTCACGTTCGCCGTCCTCATGGGAATCGTGATGATGGTGTCGCTCAACGCCGATCCGCTCACGTTGTTCAGCGGGGCACGAAGATCGGCAGCGCCGACCGATTGGGCGCGGGTTCGGGCCGTGGTTCCGCTCGTAATCGGTACGTTCGCTTGCTTTCTCGCCGCGACGGCCTTTGACGACTTCTTCGACCTCGACACGGTCCGGGTCCTTGATCCGGAGATGGAGGCCGAGGTCGCCGGCATGCCGCTACCTGAGCGACTCGGAGCGTGGGCGACCTTGTGCGAGGGCGCTGTCAGCCCGGCGTTCTTTCAGCAGGTCGTCGCGGTCATACCGCTGCTGTTGCTCACGCTGGGTGTGGAATTCAATTTCTTTCGGCGTGCGCTCGACGAGCCTGCTCAGCGCGCAGCCGCCGCGGCGACCGTGGCAGTGATGGCGATCGGCTTGTCATTGGCGGTTTCCACCCTGCCGTGGGCAGACACCGGCTGCGGCGGAGTGCTCGGTTACTGGCACGAATATCTGACATTTGTGGTCGCGGTCCAAGGCGTCGCGACGGGGTTGGCCACGCTGCTGTGGCTGCTCGTCGCCACCACCTCCGACCAACGCTTCGACGTGGAGGCAAGCGATGTCTGACCTCGGAGTGCGCCAGACCGGTGATCGCGCGATGTTCGGAGTTGTTTTCCTCATGTTTTTCGCGTTCTCCTACAGCGAGCAACTGGTCTCGGGCCTGTTCCCGGCGGTCGGCGCGGGGCAGACCGCGTGGCGAATCGCGGTCGTCGTCGTGGATGTTGCAGTGCTTGGGTGGGTCGGGCTGATGAAGCGCATCGTCGCTCGCGCCGACGGCGATGGGGCACGGCTCTGGGGATGGTGGTGGGCCGGTGTCGTCATCCTCCTCGGTGTCGATGTACTTCGGCTTTTCCCCCTGGAATCTCTTCGTGTCGACCTGCTGACCGCGACCGTCTACGCGATCGCGATGGGTGTGACGATGGCCGCCGCGCTCAACGCGGATCCGGTCGCGCTGTTCAGCTCTGCGCGTCGGGTGGCGCTGCCGACAGACTGGGTCCGAGTGCGCGCGATCGTCCCCCTGGTCCTCGGTACCTGGCTCTGCTACCTCGCGGCGAGCGCGTTCGTCGACTACTTCGACGTCGGTACGGTGCGAGCGCTTGACCCGGCCACCGCAGAGGAGGTTGCCGACCTGCCGTTCGCCGAACAGACGGCGGTGCTGTCCCAACTGTGCGAGGCGGCGATCAGCCCGGTGTTCTTCCACCAGATCGTCGGCGTGATGCCGGTGCTGTTGTTGACCTTGGGTATCGAGTTCAATTACTTCCGAAGGGTTCTGACCGATGCCGGCCAGCGCGCGGCGACCGCCGCCACCGTTGCGGTGATGGCGGCCGGCCTGGTCGGAGCCCTCTCGACGCTGCCATGGGATGGCCAGGGTTGCGACGACGTGTTGTCCAGCTGGCACGAGTACGTGGCGTTTCTGCTTGCCGTCCAAGGCATGTTCACCGGGCTCGCGACCCTGGTGTGGGTGCTAGTGGCAAGCACTCCCGACGGCCCGGCCGACACCAAAGGCCCCGGGTAGCGACGAGCCTCGGAGTACGTGCCACCCTTTGACTTTGGGCTGCGGGCTTACTGATAGGGCCACAGGCCACGGGGGTCAGCACCACTCGGCTGGGCCAACGAAGGATAGCTAGCCGTTGTGCCGGTGGTCCCGGTCGTATTCCCGGAAATGCCTGTGGGCCATGGTATTTCCGATCTGGGCGCCGTCGGGTACGGCGACCGCGGCGCTGCACTTTGCGGCAGTTGCGAGGGAAGGGCGGGTGTCCACTGCGGAACTTGGGAAGGTGTCCACTGCGGAACTTGGGAAGGTGTCCACTGCGGAACTTGGGATGGCGTCCACTGCGGCTGCGGTGCTTGCCGTCGAGGCGGCGGAACAATCTGGAAACCGGGCGCAATCTGGAGACCCGGCGAAGGAGCCTGTGGCGGTTGCGCGCCCTGTTGCTGCGGCATCAAGGGAATCTGCACCCACTGCCGATCGCCGAGAGGTTGAGAGGCTTGCAGTTGAGATGGTGTCGTTCCAATCCAAAAGGACGGTGGCCACGGCGACAACGCGAATTGCGGGGCTTGTGCGGGGGTGCTCACCGCGGGGGCGGCGATGACCGATGAGGCCCGCGGTGATGGTGGCGTGGATATCGGTACGGGGGGCGCCGCGGCCGCACCTGGTACCGGAAGGGCTTCGGCGAGCTCAGGCTCGGCGGCAGCGGGCATCGCCGGGAGTGGCTTTTCGACCGCAACCGGAGCTGGTTGAGCGATCACACGTGACGGAACAGGTGCCCGGATCTGGACGACGGGTGCCCGAGTCTGTACCGGTGGCGCCTGCAACGGTGGGGCGGGTGGAGGCTGCGCCATTGTGGGCGTCGCAACGGGGATGCTAGGGGGTGCGGGTGGTTGCTGTTGTGGCTGCGCGTCCGACAGGGCACCAGCTGGAATTGCGCCGGCAGATTGGGCGGCGGGTGGCTCGGGCGCAAGAGCGCTCGGTGCAGTAGCCACGCCAGCTGCGGTGGAGTCCCGATCCACGTCGGGCGAGACGTTAGCGGCAACAAGCATCGCGACCGTCACTGCACCTGTCACCAAGGCCGCAGCCGCGGCGCTGCCGATGGGCATGCGCGCCCTAGGGTCAGCCCGCACGCGCACCCTTGGGTCAGCCCCGCGGTGCGTTGAGCACATCACATCGTCACTTCGGATGTAGTCGAGCGGGGCCGCCTGAGTATCCGCGTCGGCCAGTTTGACCGGGGCTAATTCGTCTGGATCCTGGGAGTACGCCAGACCACAAGTGGACGCCTCGGCGACCGGCGCGTTGGCCGCGGCCAACGCCGCGCCGCGGGCAAGGGCGAGCTCCGGTTCCTCCGGGACGATCACCGGCTGCGGTATAAGACGTTCAAGACTGGACTTGACGGAGGTGACCCACGATGCGGAACCCACCACAAACACGCCGCCGGCTCTGGGACTTCGGGTTTCCAGGCTGGCCGCCATCGCAGGCAGGAAGTCCGTCGCTTTCGCACGGTTCAGGCTGCACGTACGTACCTCAACAATTGACCCGTCGTCGCTGTCGACGAGCGACAACGTCGCGGTGTCCGGGTTCATCAGTATCACTGCTGTGGTGTGGTAACCGAGTGCTCGGCCGATGGTCTGGGCTAACGCACCCACAGCGTTCTGTTCGGTCATCAGCACCACGTTGTGGAGATCGCGTGCGGCGACGCTGTCGCTCATTGTCTCCAGCGCTTGCTCGTCAACCCACGTCACGCCCGTCGCGACCAAGTGGTGACCGTTTGAGAGTGCGTTGCGCTGGGTTGCCAGGATTGCGGCACTGATCTGTTCTGACGGGCTGGCCTTCACGGCGCCGCCGACGGCGACGGTATCAAGGGTTGCGCTTTCAACCGATACACCGTCCGCTTTTTCACCCTCGATGAGCACCATACTGACGGCTGCAGTGGTCACCGAAACACCAAGCACGACGTCCACGGGCCCCTCCTGGAAGTGCGGCAAGCAATTCTCGGTATTCGGAGGCGTTGATTTGACGCTACTCCGCTGACTGAATTCGCACGGCGGATTGGGGACTCTATATTTATGCGCCTCCAGTTACCTGTTTCTGCTGGTCATGGCGAATTCTCTGCAGGCTATTCCGATATGCGAGTCTCCATTGCTTTCTGCGCTTTACGGAAATCGCCTGGCCCAGAAATTCGGCGGTTATGTCCGGTCTGATTTCGCGAAGTGGGGCGTCGCGCCGGCCCTATCGAACTTCGACCCCGACACGGCGTATGGGCGGGTCGAGCCGCAGTCCGTTCGCTACGGCGCCTGCTCGATCTGCGCATCGGTGGCCAACACGTCGAGGGGGACGCGCTGAATCGGCCTAGCCGGCTCGTTTGTATCGGTGGCGGTGAGAACCCCAGGGCCGATATCGACGGGAATCCGACTGGCCTTCGTCACCGTCGTGCTCGTGCAGCTGGTGGTGTTCGTCTGCGCGTCCTTGACACAGCAGCTGTAGCGCGTGCCGACCTTGCCGTTCGTGTTGTCGGTGATGGTCGTCTCGGAGTACGTGCCACCTTTGCCTTCGCAGTCGGACTTCTCACTCGCGTGCGCGAGGGGTGCGCCGACGGTCATCAATGCGCCGAACCCGATCGCCGCTGCGGCGAGGGCGGTCGGGACGAACTTGGTGGAAATGATTACGGTCATGGGTTCGATGCTCGTTCTCGAACGACGGCTTCGTAATCGCGGGAAAGCCAGATTTCACTCTCGACCGGGAAGGGTTTCCTATCCGCCCGGACAGCTCGAGTGCGCACATGGCTTTGACAGCTACCCGGCGTACGAAGGAAGTAGGGGTGTCGCAGGTCCCACCGTCAGACGTCCCGAGAGATGAGGGAGTCCAATGCGCATCATCACCGTTGAGGAGCATTTTCAGCATCCGGAAGCCGTCGCCCGCGTCCTCGAGTTGTCGGGTCCGCCAACAGGCAAGCCGGACGCCGGCTTCCCGGCATTCCTTCAGGACCTCACGCCGGACAGGGACATGGCGGAGCGGCTGGCCGGCAAGCGACTCGCGCACATGGACCGGGTCGGCGTCGATGTGCAGGTGGTGTCGCACGGCGCGAACAGTCCCAGCGGTCTGGACCATCCCGAGGCCATCGAACTGTGTCGCAACGTGAATGACTCTCTCGCAGCACAGATTTCGGAGCATCCCACCCGGTTTCGGGGATTTGCCACCATACCGCTGCACGACCCCGTCGCCGCGGCCGACGAGATGCGGAGGTGCGTCAACGAGTTGGGTTTCGTCGGAACTCTCGTCATGGGTACCTGCGGCGGTTTGTTCCTCGACGACGAACGCTTCGGCCCGGTGTTGACCGCAGCGGAGGAAGTGGATCTGCCGATCTACGTTCATCCAGGTGTCCCGCCGAACCCGGTGACGACCGCCTACTACGCAGGAAATTGGCCGACGGCGATCCAGTTCCTGTTCTCTGCGCCAGCTTTCGGCTGGCACGCCGAGGCAGGTATCCACGTGCTGCGGCTCATCCTGTCAGGAGCATTGGATCGGCACCCCGGCCTCAAACTCCTCAGTGGCCATTGGGGTGAGTTGGTCGCAGGCTGGCTCGACCGCCTCGACGAGACGATCGGTTGGGCCCACTATCTGGACCGCCCGGTCAGCGAGTACTACCGGGAACATGTCTGGATCACGCCGTCGGGCATGTACAGCCAGAATCAGCTGAAATTCTTTGTGGCCGAAGTCGGTGCGGAGCGCATCATCCACTCCGAGGACTTCCCATACGTGGTCCGCGACAACGTGTCCGAGTTCCTCGAGGACGCAGACCTCACCGACGATGAGCGCAGCGCGATCGCCTATCGAAACGCCGAGAAGCTGATGCGGATCTAGCTCACCCTCTACGACGAAATCCTTCACTGCCCGACTTCCAGCGACATTGTCGCTCATACCGAAATGCTTTCCGTTTCAGCGAATTTGTCGCTCTGAGCCGGGCACTCGGGGCTAATGGTGTCTGACGAAAGAGGCGGTAGGCGCGTCTACCGCGTCTCGACATCTGCAGGAGGGTCGTCCCACCCGAGCAGGGTGGCCAGTCCCTCCGGTTCGATGCGCAGGTAGTCGCTGACCACGTCGCCGTGCCTAGCTGACGGGGAGAGCTTCGGCGACCCGGCCCAGCACGCCCAGATGATCGTCGACGGTCGTCAGCCCGGCCCCCATGGTGTTGACCGAAACGTGGGAAGCACCCGCCTTCGCCCATTCGGCGAGTTGATCGGCCACCGCGTCGCTATCGCCGCGCCAGTCGACGCGACCCTGCATCCCGATCGCCGCGGCGTCTCGCCCCGCTTCGATCGCTGCACGCTCGACGACGGCGCGGGCGTCGTCGAGCGCGGGCCCCGGTCCCATCATCGGAAACCACCCGTCGGCAAGCCGACCAGCGCGCTTATAACCCGGAGGCGACGCCGCCCCGACCCACACCGGAATCGGGCGCTGCACAGGCAAGGGCGCGATGCCGGCGCCAGTCACCGTGTGGAACTCACCATCGAACGTCACCGTCTGCTCGGTCCATAGCCGGCGCAGCAGTTCGATCTGCTCGGCAGAGCGCTTGCCGCGGTTGCCGAAATCCTCACCCAGCGCCTCGTATTCGACGGCGTTCCAACCGACGCCGATGCCGAGGCGAAACCGGCCACCGCTGAGAAGGTCCACTTCGGCCGCCTGCTTCGCGACCAAAGTCGTCTGGCGCTGCGGCAGGATGATGACCCCGGTGACGAGCTCGAGCTTTCGGGTGACGGCGGCGAGGTAGCCGTACATCACGAACGGTTCGTGGAATGTGGTGTGTACGTCGTAGGGGCCGTTCCAGCCCTTGTGCACCGCCGGGTCCGCGCCGACGACGTGGTCGTAGACGAGGATGTGGTCGAAGCCGAGCTCCTCCACCCGTTCGCCGTACGCGCGCACCGCGCCGGTGTCGCCACCGAGTTCCGTTTGCGGGAACGTCACTCCAACTCGCATGTCCACATCCCTTCGGGTCGACTACAACGACACCGGATGTGCTCGCGGCATTCCCGAGACATCATGGCTGAATGAGCGATGAGCGCGATTACCCGGAGATGGCCGCCGCGCGCGGACGGATCGAGCCTGCGCCGCGGCGGGTGCGCGGCTATCTCGGACATGAGCTGGTTTTCGACACCACCGAGGCCCGCTATGTCTGGGAAGTGCCGTACTACCCGCAGTACTACATCCCGCTCGCCGACGTGCGTTCGGAATTCCTGCGCGACGAGGACCACCAGCAGAAGGTCCAGTTCGGGTCGTCGCGGCTGCACTCGCTGGTCGGCGCGGGCCAGACCTACGAGAAGGCGGCCCGGGTGTTCGACGACGGACCCGTGGCGGGGATGGTGCGCTTCGAATGGGATCGGCTGCGGTGGCTCGAGGAGGACGAGCAGATCTACGGCCATCCACGCAATCCGTACGCGCGCGTCGACGCGGTGCGCTCGCATCGCCACATCCGCGTACAGCTCGACGGTACGGTGCTCGCCGATACCGTCGCACCAGTGCTGCTCTTCGAAACCGGCTTGCCGACACGGTATTACATCGATCCGTCAGATGTAGCCTTCGAACATCTCCAACCCAGCGACACCCAAACGCTCTGTCCATACAAGGGGACGACGTCGGGATACTGGTCGGTGCGGGTCGGCGAAACGGTGCATCCGGACCTGGCCTGGACGTATCACTACCCACTGCCCGCCGTCGCCCCGATTGCGGGCATGGTGGCGTTCTACAACGAGAAACTGGACATCGTCATCGACGATGTCGCGCTCGCACGGCCGAAGACGCAATTCAGCTGATCGGCGGTTTAGTTCCCTGAGTCGTTAATTCGTATGCAGGTTTGTGCGCTAGTTTCGTCGAACGTGCGCTGGCTGCGAATTCTCGCGCCTCAATTCGCAATAGATACACGTTCGATGCGGTCAGGGATCGGCGGTGCACGCAGACCGTCACCGCTTCCGAAGCTCTGCTTGCAACTTGCGGCTGGCGAGTTCGAGCAACGTAGCCATAGACGCAATCCGCCCCGCTCGCCGAAACGAGCGGGGCGGATCTATTGAATTGTCAGCAGAACCGATAGGCCGTTAGCCGCTCACGGTCTGGCTGGCCTCACCGATACTGACCTGCTTGCCGTCATACGTGGCCGTGCACTTCAC
This sequence comes from uncultured Actinomycetota bacterium, assembly GCA_963716505.1. Lineage (GTDB taxonomy): Bacteria > Actinomycetota > Actinomycetes > Mycobacteriales > Mycobacteriaceae > Mycobacterium. The sequence continues at coordinate 545,837 of CAVQTL010000017.1, read as the reverse complement.
TGTCGCGTCATAACTGACCAGGGGTGGCGGGAACGTCAAATCGGTGATGTTCCCGGTGCTGTTCGCACCGACACTGAGATTCCTGTTCACACTTGCCGGCCCGAGCAATCCCCTTGTCTTCGTTGCGGTGTAGGCGCATTCCGCGGGCAGAGCCGAATTGTTGGTGACCGCCACGTTCGCGTTGAGCCCCTCCCGAGTGATGTTCATCGAGACGGCGTTCGTCGGCGCGGCGCAGCTCTGGCCAGCTGGAACTTCCGTCGCAGCCGACCCTGGCGGGCATTGTTTCGGCGGAACCGGCGCGCACTGGTCGAGGCTGAGGGCGTCCACAGTCGGTGAACCCTCGGGGCACTTGACCTTCTGAGGTGCTGCCTTGCACTCCTGGCCTGCCGGAACGGTCGCTGTCTCCGAGCCCGCAGGGCACTGTTTCGGCTCAGCTGGGGGCGGCACGTACTTGTAGTCCGACCACGCACCGCACTCATTGGTATCGAACAGCCCGGTTCCGCGGCAGCCTTGGACTGAGTAGGTGAACTCCCCAGACGCCTTGATTCTGTCGGTTGTGGTGTTACCACACGGCTTCCCGATATTGTATTGCTCCCCACCGTTGACCCTGATATTCAAGGTGTCCCCGGCAAGGTCTTCGTGCACTCGCGGGCAACCCGAGATATTGCAGGTGACCTCGCCATCGTTGGCCTTCGTGCAGACCACGTCGTATCCGTTACCCAACGGCAGGGCGCCGGCGGTCGGTATCGGCGACAACGTCGGCGTCTCCGCAGGCGCCACCAGCACGAGGCCGAAAATACAGGCCGCGGTAGCCAGAATGGTGAGTAGCTTGGGTACTCGTTTTCGTATCATTACATCCCCTCGATCGTGGACATCGTGGCGTTTACAACCGGCTGGATGAGCCCCGAAACCGATCCAGCAAGCTTTTAGGAGCCTATGGCGGTCGGCGCACCAGAGAAATCGGGTGTTTCCCTATGTTTTGCAGAACATCCGCGCCAATTGCCCGTTCCGCGTGGTAACAGACATCGAGGCGACGGATCGCGCCTTAACTGGTTGACCTGCACATCCGCGCGGGATTCGAGGTCCTTCCCAGAACTTTCTCGGCCAGGGCAAGTCCGGGCTAACGCTCACGTCCCCCCGCGATCCACCCCGACCTGGTGGCCGAGCGGCTGCGTCGGTGTCTACCTGCAATCTCCACGGAATCTCCACCCGGCCTCCAAGCGCTGACCAGTCCGTTCGCTGCAGCATGAAGTCGTCAAGCAAGAGCGGCCCTGGGGTCGCCCGAACAAAGGTTTCCCATGAAGACGATCATCGGTTCCGCGCTCATCGGCGCCGGCCTCGCGGCCGCGGCGCTGTCTTTGGCCACCCCGGCAAATGCCGAGTCGGCCGCCATCACCATCGGTCAGCTCGAGGCGCAGGGGTTCGACGTGAAACTCGATCGCGTCGGCAGCGCACCGCTGAACCAGTGCGTGGTCACCGACGTCCGCAATCCCCGGGAGCGAACGGAACTCGTGCGCGTCGGAGGACGCGACGACCGTGATTTCGTCCCGGTGATCGTGAAGCGGACCATCACGGTGTCCCTCGACTGCTCCCGCTGACCAACCTCACGATCTCGGAACTTGTTGATAACAAGCCGATCACGTGCGGCGCTGCACCGCCTGATCGGTCGTGCGCCGTTGCTACTTTGCGCGGAGTCGAGCCCGAGACGGATGAGGTGTGGCGGTGATGGTGGCGGAACGCGGGGTCAGCGGGTCCTTCCGTGCGTGGTCATATGCGGTCGGAGTGGTGTCGGTGGTGCTGCTGACCCTGGCGGTCGGCATGATCCAGGCTCAGGACGCCGCGGCGTACTCACGCCAGGGTCTTCCGGTCGAGCATCTGGAGGTTCCGTCGCCTTCCATGGGGCGCGACATCAAGGTTCAGTTCCAGGGCGGTGGTCCGCACGCGGTGTATCTGTTGGACGGTCTGCGCGCCCAGGAAGATGCGAGCGGCTGGGATGTCAACACCGCGGCGTTCGAGTGGTTTTACCAGTCGGGAATCTCGGTCGTCATGCCCGTCGGCGGCGAGTCCAGCTTCTACTCCGACTGGTACCAACCGGCGACGGGTAGCTCAGGCACCCGGACCTACAAGTGGGAGACCTTCCTGACACAGGAATTACCCACGTACCTTCAGGCCAATAAGGGGCAGGACCCGTTCAACAATGCCGTGGTGGGCCTGTCGATGTCGGGTGGTGCGGCGCTGACGCTGGCCATCTGGCATCCGGCGCAGTTCATCTTCGCCGGCTCACTGTCGGGCTTTCTCAATCCCTCGCAGGGCCTGTGGCCGACGCTCATCGGATTATCGATGAAGGACGCGGGTGGCTACAACGCAGTGAACATGTGGGGACCCACCAGCGACCCGGCCTGGCGCCGCAACGATCCGATGGTCAACATCAACACGTTGGTGGCCAACCGAACTGCTGTCTGGGTCTACTGCGGCAATGGCGGCCTCTCTGATCTCGACCCCAACGACGGGAACTTCGGCACCCAGTTCAGCGCGCAGTATCTGGAGACCATCACGCTGGACACCAACAAGCAGTTCGAGCAGAAGTACATCGCTGCGGGCGGACGCAACGCGATCTTCAAGTTCCCCGAGAACGGCACCCACAGCTGGGGCTATTGGGGGGCGCAACTGCAGGAGATGAAGCCGGACCTGTTGCGGGTGTTGGGCATTCAGCAACAGGCCTGAGCGAAGCTGCACGCATCACAGGGGTGCGAGCGTCTCATGCTGCTCGTCGGAGATGAGCGTGTTTCGGTCGGCGTGATCCCACAGTTCGACGGTTTGGAAGGCCCAGAACAGCGCGAACTCGAGAAGTAGGGCAGTCTCGAGCGCGAAGACCGGAATGTTCCACGCCGCGCCTTGAATGTCAGATAGCGTGCCGGCGAGAGCGACGATCAGCGCGCCGACCACCGAGCCCACCATCATCCATCCGATGACCCGGTAGCGCCTCCGGAAGCGTTCCCGGGTGGCGGGGTCCTGCATATCCTGATTGCTCACCAGGTAGGCGTTGATGAAGACGACAGCACCGATGATGATGAATATCATCACCGCCGCGACCCAATGTGCCGCCGCCTCAAACTGTTCGGGGAAGAAGAAGTACACCGCGACGAAGGTCGCAAGGACGATTCCGGAGATCACTCGCAGTGTGTTGCCCCAACGGCTGGTGTCGGAGCGTGATTCCTTGTCGACGAAGTACACGAACGCGATGATGGCCCCGGCCACCGCCAGGGCGACGATCACCGCGCCGACGTTGTTTGTAATCGCGCCCGACCTTTCCCCAGCCGTAGGCAGGACTTGGCGACAACCGGCGACCCCGGGAAGTTTTATCGGGACGAACGCGACGAAGAACGCGAGCGTGCCCGCCAAATTCAGCAGCACATCCTCGGTGTCGTTGTTGCCCTTGTAGACGATCAGCATGATGCCAAGGCAACAGGCCGTCGCGACGAACACGTTGCGCGCCGCGGTGTAGTAATAGGCGCTGATCGACGCCTGCCAGCAGTCGGTGGGCAGGCTGTCGATGAGGATCGCCGCGAAGAGCATGACGATGACGACGACCATGCCGCCTCTGAGGTACCGGTAGGTATCTCGGCCGGTATGCACCGATTCATCGGATGCGGTAGTCATGGTGCTCCCGAAGGTGTGGCGTGCCTGCTCGCCGACAGTAACGCCGTGATCGACCGTTGCGACGCAACCGCGCCGGGTCCATCTGGCCGCGGCATTGATGGCTAAGCGTGTTCCGATTGCTTCCGCGCTGACCGGGCGCGCCCGCCGCAGACTGTGACGGTCCGTTGATCAGGTCGGCGTCAGCTGACCCGTTGTCCGGCAAACAGGCTGCAACGTAGTCGATTTGGCGGGGTGCATGCACGAAAGCAGTTGACAGCATGTCGCCGTACCATCCGAAGCATGGCACAGACGAAGATCTGGACCGGCGACCCTGTTTGGATCGCCGATGTGCTGCGCGCCGAAGGCGTCAAGCTGGTCGAATATCCCGGCTGGCAGAACCGCGGCCACGGCGAGTTCAAGGATATCCGCGGCGTGATGGTGCACCACACCGGTTCCGACAATGCCACCGCAGCGTCGATTGCGAACGGTCGCCCCGATCTGGCCGGCCCGCTCTCGCAGCTGCACATCGCCCGTGACGGCACGGTGACCGTGGTGGCGGTCGGCGTCGCATGGCACGCGGGTGTCGGCATGTATCCGTGGCTTCCGACCAACATGGGCAATTGGCACCTGATCGGCATCGAGTGCGCCAACAGCGGTACGAGTCCGACAGCCCCACATCGCACGAATTGGCCCGACGCGCAGTACTTCGCGCTGGTGAACTGCTGCGCGGCGATCAATCGCCGGCTGTCGCAGACCTCGGCCCGCACCATCGGGCACAAGGAGTATGCCGGTCGGGCACAGGGGAAATGGGATCCTGGAGCGATCGACATGGACATCCTGCGCGCCGACATCCAGGCCCGCATCGGCACTGAGTCCGGCACTGCGCCGACGCCGCGGCCGCCCGTCCCCGTCGGGGTGTACGCCGACATCCTGCTGTTCAATGGTTCGGAAGGCCCGCAGGTCGCCGAGCTTCAACGTCAGCTGGGCGTGACCGTCGACGGCGACTTCGGACCCGAGACGGAGGCTGCGGTGAGGGCATTCCAGCGCCGCACGCCCGGCCTGAAGGTCGACGGCATCGTCGGGCCTGCGACGTCGGCCGCACTGCGGCTGAAGGTGTTGCCGCCCAGCGAATTACTGTTGCTTGCAGACGAGGCGTCGTAGGTTCCGTCAGTAGACGCAGCCGCCGGTGTCTGTCGGCTGGGTCGCACCGGCTTTCGCCATCTGCGGTGTCACCTGCGCGGCCGTCATCGCGAAGCCGGTCGTCGAATCATTGGTCTCCGCACCGAAGTACACGCCGATGACGCGACCGTAGAGGTCGACGACGGCGCTACCGCTCGAGCCCGACACCGGGAACGAGCCGATGAGGATGTACACCTGCCGCGTCACCGACGTCGCGCGGTAGATATCCGGCCCGTTGAGCTCGATGACCTCGCGGACCTGCGCGGGGGAGACCGTGAACGAAGCAGCGCCGGGATAGCCGAGCACCAGCGCGTCGACGCCGGTGCCTACGGCGTAGTCGGCGAACTTCAGCGGCGCTGCGGGCAGACCCGGCACGTCGAGGATCGCGATGTCGGCCTGTGGGTCATAGGAGACCACCTGCGCCTCATACGTTGTGTCCTCGTCGTCCACAGAGAACGTCTCGGCACCGGCAACGACGTGAGCATTGGTCATCACCTTGTTGGGCGCGACCACGAAACCGCTTCCATCGGTTATCTTCTGGCAGCTCTCGGACTCGCTGCGGACCTTCACCACGCTGGGCCGGGCCTTGGCGACGACCTCATCGGAGGATGCCGCGCGACTCGGTGCCGCCGCCGAGGTCGAGGGCTGGCGGGCCAGCCGGTGCAGAGTCTCGCCGACTCCGCAGCCGGCCAACAGAGCCGTCAGCGCCAGCATCGACGCTGCGGCCCGAATCCACTTCATCGCCGAGCCATCGCTAGGCCGGCGTGGGTTCGCTGACTTTCACCAGCATCTTGCCGATGTTCGCCCCGGTGAAGAGCCCGTTGAGCGCGTCGACACACGACTCGAGACCGTCGAACACCGTCTGGCGGTGGGCGAGCAGGCCCTCCTGCTCCCAGCCACTCAGAGCGGCGAAGGCTTCGTCGAAGCGTCCCCACTCGTCGAGCGCGTTGAACCCCTGCATGGTTGCGGTCTTCGACAGCAGGTTCACGTAGTTGGCCGGTCCGGGGTGTTCACCGGTGAGATAACTCGAAATGACACCGCACAGCACGATCCGCGCCTTCGGTGCCAAGCGGCCCAACACGGCGTTCAGGATAGGCCCGCCCACATTGTCGAAGTAGACGTCGACACCTCGCGGGCAATGCTCTTTGAGCGCAGCCCGTAGGTCGTCGCTCTTGTAGTCGATGCACGCGTCGAAACCGAAGTCGTCGACCACCGCCCGGCACTTGTCCGGACCGCCTGCGATGCCGACCACCCGGGCGCCTGCGATCTTCGCGATCTGCCCGGCGACCGAACCGGTGGCCCCCGCCGCCGCCGAGACCACGACCGTCTCACCGGGCTGTGGTCGACCGACACCGGTCATACCGAAATACGCTGTGGCGCCGGTCGGTCCATAGACCGACATGACCGCCAGCTGGTCCGTGTAACCGACCACCGGCGTGGCGAATATGTCGTCGCGGATGATCACGTAGTCCTGAAAGCCGGTCAGCGTGGTGACGACGTCACCGACGGCGTAGGCGTCGCAACGTGATGCCACCACCTCTCCGATGCCCGCCGCGCGAATGACCTCTCCCAGTTGCACCGGCGGCAGGTAGCCCGGCTGGTCGTCGAGCCAGGTCCGGGCGGCCGCATCGATGCCCACATAGGTGGTGCGGAGCAGGGCCTCGCCGTCGGCCGGCTCGGGCGCCTGCGCCGTCACCACCTCGGTGTCGTCCGGCTTGACCAGCCCAACGGGGCGGCGGCGGAGCAGGATCTGGCGGTTCATCAGGTCGGCCACGACGCCGAAACTAGCGAAAGCCACCGCCCTTCGGAGCGGCTACGGGTCAATGTGACCCATCAGGAGATTCGTTCGGCGTCGACGCCGGTGGGTGCCAGCGAACGTCCGACCCGCCTACTCGAAGACCCTGGGACCACTCCGCGGACCCTGATCCGACAACGCGGCACCGGCATCAGGACGCGACACGAATTTGCTGGACTGTCGTGATGTGTTTTGCATCTCACTTTTATGTCGAAAACTAAGAGTCCGTTATTCAACCTCATTGGTCACAGCGCTACCTGCCGCTTGCCAATACCGCATCTCCCCATCTCAGACCGCTTTGCCTGCTTGCCAAGATGGGGTAACGAGTTCATAACGAATAGTTTCCTAAGCGATACCTGAGACTTAAGCAGGACTCGGCGATATTGCGCCGCAAACGCTTCTCGGTGGCCGAATTTCCGTCGCTACACTCGGATCAAGACCTGCGCCGGAAAAGCGCAGCTAGACGTAACTCACGGCCGGACGTAGCCACAACCGGCACAAGCACTGATGAACAGGGCAATACCGTCATGCATAAGAACACTGTCCACCCGGACCTGACCGAGGCCACGGCCTTCGTGCCGGACTTCGCCGTTCTCGGCACCGTTGACGTCGAGCGCGGCCCGATCGCCGACCTCGCCGTCAGCACCGACGGCACCACGATCGTCGCGACCCACTACGGCGACGGCAGCGTCTCAGTCATCGACGCCTACGCCATGACCGTCGAAGCCGACGTGGTCCTTCCCGTCGACCCGCACCAGGTCACCGCTACCGGGCGGCGCGCCTACGTGACGATCTCGGGCCACCACTATGACTCGGTCGCAGTCATCGACACTCAGACCATGCAGGTCATCGCCAACCACCAGGTTCCCGGCATCGCGACCGACGTCGCGGTCAGCCCGGACGGCACGCGGATTTTCGTCGGCGTGGCCGGAGACGACCGGGTGGGGCTCGCGGTGATCAACACCTTCGGCCGAACAGAGACCATCGACATTGCCCACGGCGTGGGCCGCACGGTGGACGCGGTGCGGGTCAGTCCCGACGGTCGCCTCGTCTACGTGGGCACCTCCGACGCCGACAGCGGCAAGCTGCTGGTGCTCGACGCTGCGCAGGCACGCGTGGTCCGTGAGGTCCGGGTCGCTTCACCGATCAGGGATATTGCGCTGAGCAACGACGGCGCCCTGGTCTACGTCGCCAGCTTCGACACCCACTGGGGCGGCTCCGTCGACATCATCGACACCGCGATCAACGAGATCACCGCGAAGGCGGGTATCGGTGGCGCGCCCATGCAGATGGCGCTCAGCTCCGACGGCAGCCGCCTCTACATCGCCGACTACGAACACGTCGCGGTGCTCAGCACGGAGACCAACTCAGTCGTCGACACGCTGACCGTCACCACCGAACCGTCATGCGTCGCGGTCAGCCCGGACAGCCGTCGGCTGTACATCGCCGACCACGCGGGCGCCATCACGGTGATGTCCGTCGCCGTCGACCCGACCGAAGTCGAGGCGGAGCTGATGACCATGAATGTCAGCACCGTGCCCGAGCTTCGCAAGCTGGAGCCTGCGGGCGTCTAGCAATCAGCGCCACTGGTAGCGGGTCTTCGGCCGGCCGGCCTTGCCGTAGTCGGTGCGCCGGGTGACGGTGCCCTCGTCGGCGAGACGCTCGAGATAGCGCCACGCCGTCACCCGCGAGACGCCGACCTGCTTGGCGACCGCGTCGGCGGTGATCCCGTCGGCGGAATCCCTTACCGCACGGGCGATCTCGTCGTTGGTGCCGACAGCCGCCCCCTTCGGCGCGGCAGATCTGTCGGTGCTCACCCGTAGTTCGCCAAGCGCCCGGTCGACCTCGGCCTGGCTCGCCGCGTCGGTGCCCGCGGGCAGGGCCTCCCGGTAGCGCCGGTAGCGCTCCAGCCGGTCGCGGAATGCCGCGAACGTGAAGGGCTTGAGCAGATACGCCAATGCGCCGTGGCCGACCGCGGCGCGGACCATCTCCAGGTCACGCTCGGACGTGATGGCGATGATGTCCGGTGCGGGGCGCAGACCCGATAGGCCGGATGCCAGTGCGATACCGCTGGCGTCGGGGAGTCCGATGTCGAGCAGCACCAGATCGATCGGGGTCTCGTTCGCCGCCGCCTCACCGGCGGCGCGCATCGCATCGCGGGCGGTGTGCGCAACCGCCGTCACCGAAAAACCTTCCAGCCGTTGCAGGTACGTCTGGTGCGCCTCGGCTATCAACGGCTCGTCCTCGACGATCAGCACGCTGATCATGAGTCGCCCACCGTCACCGTCACAACCGACCCGTATGTCACGTCGGCGGTCAGAGTTCCGTTGTGGCGCTTGACGACCTGTGCGACGAGCGCCAATCCGAGGCCGTGTTCCGCGTCGGTGCCGGACTTGGTCGAGTAGCCGCGCTGCATGGCCTTCTGGAAGGTGGCGGCGTCCATGCCTGGGCCGCTGTCGGCCACCCGGATGAGCAGAGTGTGGTCGTCCTGGCTCACGGTGACCTCGACCCACGGGTCTTCGCGATCACACGCGTCCATGGCGTTGTCGATCAGGTTGCCCAGCACGGTGACCATCTCCTGCCCGGACAGTGGCACGTCATCGGTGTTCGACGGCAGACGGGTGTCCTCGGTGACGGACAGTTCGATACCGCGCTCATCGGCCTGCGCCGTCTTGCCGAGAAGCAGTGCGACGAGCGTGGGTTCACCGACGTCGTTGGAGAGCCGGTCCACCAGCCGTTGGGACAGTTCGAGCTCATTGGTCGCGAACTTGACGGCCTCGTCGGCGCGGCCCATCTCGACCATGGTGATCACGGTATGCAGTTTGTTGGCGGCCTCGTGTGCCTGGGAGCGCAGCGAGTCCGTCAGCACCTGCAGCGAGCTGAGCTCGCCCAGTGCGCCCTGCAGTTCGGTGCGGTCGCGGACGGTGACGACCTCGGAGTCCTGTGACCGGTTGTCCACCTGGGAGCGGTTCACGACGAGCACGCGTTCCTCGGTGACGTGCACCTCGTCGCGGGCGCCCGGGTTGTAGGTCCGCAGGAACTCGGGCAGGTCCGATCGAGCGACGGGGCCGGGTGGCAGGCCGAGCAACCGCCGGGCCTCGTCGTTGACCAGCGCCACCCCGTTGCGGTCGAGCACGATAAGCCCCTCCGACACCGAATGCAGGATCGCGTCGTGGTGCTCGTACATCACCCGCAGCTCGTCGGGGCGCAGTCCGTGGGTCTGGCGCAGCAGCCGGCGCCGGATCGCCCACACCCCGACCAGCGAAATCGCCAGCGCCCCAACGCTGACCGCGGCGATCATCGGCCATTGCGATCGCCAGCGCTCGGCCAGGGTCTGCTGTGTGATGCCCGCGGCCACCAGGCCGACGATCCTGCCGGACCCGTCGCGCACCGGCACGATGGTGCGGATGGACGGGCCGAGTGTGCCGGTGTACACCTCGGTGAACGTCTCGCCGCGCAGCGCGGGCTCGATGGTGCCGAGGTAATGACCGCCGATCTGCTTCGGGTCGGTATGGGTGAAGCGCGTGCCGTCCGGCGACATGATCGTGATGAATGCGACGTCGGTGTGGGTGCGCACCGCTTCGGTGACGGGCTGCAAAATCGCGGTGGCCCTTCCGGATTCGATCGCCGCGGCCGTCGAAGGCGAGTCGGCCAGCGTCGTCGCGATGGCGACGACCTGCTGGCGTGCGGCAGCGTCACCGTCTTGGCGCGCATCCAACAGGGCCAAACCGCTGCCTGCCACCACGACGACCGCGATCACCAGGACCTGCAGCGCGATCGCCTGCCCGGCCAGTGACCTCGGCCACCATCTGGTCAAGACGCACCCAGTTCCTTCGCCGCGATTGCGAAGATCTCGTTCCCGGCGCCGACTGCCACGAAGTGGCCTGCGCCCTCGACGGGATGCCATACCGCGCCGGGCATCGCGTCGGCCACGGCCTTGTTGATGGGGTCAGGCACCAGGCGGTCGTCCAGCCCCTGCCACATGTGAACCGGCCGCTCTATCTGTTTCACGTCGAAAGCCCAACGGCGGTAGAGGAGTTCAGCGTCGCGGACCAGGCCCTCGGAGCCGTGGGCGAAACATTCGGCGCACGAGTCGGCGAACCCCTGTCCGATCTCCGGCTTGAGCAGGAGTTGGCGGTCGTAGTCGCTGACGTTGTGGCGAATCTGCTTGACGAAGCTGGTGCGGAACCGTTTGGCGGTCAGCCCCAGGGCGGCATACATGAGCCGAAAGGCGGGTTTGAAGCGCAGCGCGAGGGTGCCACCGAGCGCGTCGATCTTCGAAAGGTATTTCGCCGCAGAGTTGTCCCCGAATGCGCCGTAGCTGCCCGGTGCGATGCTGCTGACATGGCGCAGCCGGGCGGGGTCGATGTAGGCGGCCGCCGCGAGTGCCCACGGGCCGCCCTCCGACCAACCCGTCACACCGAACTCCCGCTGCCCCAACGCGTCGGCGACCGTCACCAGATCGTCGGCCCAGCCCGCATACGAGCGAGCCTTCTGGGCGCTGGACTGCCCCATCCCGGGACGGTCCACGCAGACGAGGCGCAACCCGTTCTTCGTCGCTGAGTCCGCAAGCAGGCGGGCCTCGAGCCGGCTGCTCGGGCCGCCGTGGTTGTGCAGGACGAGCGGGCCGTGCGGATCTCCGACCTCGAGATACGCGAGCTGACGACCGTCGGGGGTCGTCACCACCTCAGCCATGCCGTCCGCCCTTCGCTGAACGTAATGAACTTAATCGTGACCTGGCTCACGTACTCGGCGAACCTACTTGCACATCACATTCGATGTCGACCTGGAGGTAACCCGCACATGACAGTCATCGATCGCCAGCCGCCGGTATCCGAGCCGCCGGATCCGCCGCGCCGCAAGGACCGCACGCACTGGCTCTACATCGCGGTGATCGCCGCGGTGCTCGTCGGTGTCGCGGTCGGCATTCTCGCCCCCGACGTCGGCAAGAGCGTCGGCGTTCTCGGCACGATGTTCGTCGCCTTGATCAAGATGATGATCGCGCCGGTGATCTTCTGCACGATCGTGCTCGGCATCGGATCGGTGCGCAAGGCCGCCACCGTCGGCAAGGTCGGCGGCCTGGCCTTCGTGTACTTCCTGGTGATGTCGACGTTCGCACTCGCGATCGGCCTCGTCGTCGGCAACCTCATCCATCCCGGCAGCGGGATGAACCTGACGGACAGCGCCGCAGGCAAGGGCGCCGAGCTGGCCGAAAAAGCCCACGAGTCGGGCGGGCTTATGGACTTCGTCCAGGGCATCATTCCTGACACGTTGTTCTCGGCGCTGACCGCGGGCAGCGTGCTGCAGGCACTTTTCGTCGCGCTTCTGGTGGGATTCGCATTGCAGGCGATGGGCAGCGCGGGCGAGCCCGTCCTGCGCGGCATCGAGCATCTGCAGAAGCTCGTATTCAAGGTCCTCGTCATGATCCTGTGGCTGGCGCCGATCGGAGCGTTCGGTGCGATCGCCAACGTCGTCGGACAGACCGGCTGGACCGCGGTCACGCAACTGCTGACGCTGATGCTCGGCTTCTACGTCACCTGCATCTTGTTCGTCTTCGGGGTGCTGGGCACTCTGCTGCGCGCGGTGTCGGGTGTGTCGATCTTCAAGCTGGTGCGCTACCTGGCCCGCGAGTACCTGTTGATCTTCTCGACGTCGTCGTCGGAGTCCGCGCTGCCGAGGCTGATCGCGAAGATGGAGCACCTGGGTGTGGACCGCAGCACCGTCGGCGTCGTCGTCCCGACCGGATACTCGTTCAACCTGGACGGCACCGCGATCTACCTGACCATGGCGTCGCTGTTCATCGCCGACGCGATGGGAAGCCCGCTGGCGGTCGGCGAGCAGATCGGCCTGCTGGTGTTCATGATCGTCGCCTCCAAGGGAGCGGCGGGTGTCACCGGCGCCGGCCTGGCCACGTTGGCGGGCGGCCTGCAGAGCCACCGCCCCGATCTGCTGGACGGCGTCGGCCTGATCGTCGGCATTGACCGGTTCATGTCCGAGGCCCGCGCGGTCACGAACTTCTCCGGCAACGCCGTCGCCACGCTGCTCGTCGGGTCGTGGACCAAGACCGTCGACAAGGACTCAGGTCAACACCGTGCTGCGCGGCGATGACCCGTTCGACGAGCTGACCATGGTCGACGACGACCACACACCGCGCGCCGAAGAGCCGGCGCAGGAGCGCGTTCCTGCCCCGGTGTAGGGCGCGCACAAAGAAGGCCCGGCCGGTACCGCCACCGGCCGGGCCTTCTCCTGTCGTCAAGAACAGATTCGCGCGTTAACAACAGATTCGCGCGTCAAGAACAGATTCGCGTCAGCGGCGATTGCAGTCCAGCGTGACTGAGATCGACTGGCTGATGGTCGCAAGAACCAGCGCGCGCTCGCCGTCGAAGCCGCGGTTGCCGGGTCCGATGTAGGGCACCCACTGCTGCACCTTCTTCGGGTTGCGCACATTGGTCACGATGCATTCGCTCAGCGGCGCAGAACCGCTGCGGTCGATGTTGACCGTGTAGCCCTCGTCTTGCAGCCGGTTGATGGTCGCCTGTGCGTCCTCTTCGGCCGATGCGATGCCTGCGGGCACGGTCATCGCAGCGCATGCACCCACCATCGCAGCTGCGAGCGTCCACTTTTTGCGCATAACCGCACCTCTCGTCATTTGTTCGGTCAATGATCCTCTATTTACATCGTCTGGGACACACATTTAGTTCCCAGACGACGCGCAGGTCGCCACGTCGTGAGCCGCACGGCAGGTCGGCGCAACCGTAACGAACCCCACATGGGCATGGTTGGCCCTTGGCCGCGCGGTTGGGGAACCATGATCATGTGCGTCAGGCATCGGTCGTCCGCCCGTCGGACACGGCTACCCGGGTCAGGCTGTCCCACCACGTCATGGCAACCGACGACGGGCACAAGGTGGGCGTCACCGTCGGCGGCAAGGGTGTGCCGCTGGTGTTTCTGCATGGCATTGCCCTCAGCGGGCGGGCCTACGTGCGATTGCTGAGCCGGTTGGCCGGAATGGGGTTCCTGGTCGTCGCTCTCGATGCGGCGGGCCACGGCGTCACCCCCAACCTGCCCCGCAACGCGGCCGACCTGAGCCATCGGGTCGACCTGGCGCTGCGCACGCTGGATGCGCTCGGCATACGCCAGGCCGTCTTCATGGGCCATTCGATGGGCGGCCGCATGATCATCGCGCTGGCGGCGCTCGCGCCCGAACGGGTGCTGGCCGCGGTGCTGCTGAACGCCGCCGCGGGCGCACCATTCGACGAGTCCATCCGGACGCCGGTCCGAACGCCGCGCCGGGCGGCGCAGGCGGTGTTGAACGCGGTCTACGACGCCCCGGCTGATCCACGTCGGCTGCCCGCGCCCGAACGTCGGCGCTACATGCGCCAGATGGCAGGCGCGCTGGCCCGCAATGTGCGGACCCCGCTCGGGCTGCCCGGTGCCGTGCGGGCCATCATCGCCTCCGGCGATTACACGCCGATGCTGGAGGCGATGCGGCAGCACAGCGTGCCGACCATCGTCGTGCACGGCGAGAACGATCTGGTCGTTCCGTTCGAGAGCGCCAAGGACATGGCTGAGCGCGCCGACGGCACCCTCTACCGGGTGCCCGACGCGTACCACTCGTGGATGCTGGCCAACCCTCGGCACGGCGCCGGCATGGTGCGCCAGCTGCTGGCCGCAGAACTGGGCGATGTGCTGCGCGACACCGCTCGGGCGCTCGGAATCATGGGCGTACCCGGTGGCTGGCAGGACGCACTGCTGACCCCCGAGTCACCGCTGCACTCGTTGGAGAACCGGCCCCTGGAGGTCGTGGGCGTCGAGCCGCTCGAGCACGTCGAGATGGACCGGCTCCGCAGCGTGTGTCGTGCGACGAACCGCAGGACGGCGCGCCGTTTGCGCTGGTTCGACGCGTGGCGCCGCAGGCGTGCGCAACCGACATCGGCCGGAACCGCCGACACCGCCTAGTCCACGCATTAGCATCGCGTCCATCTGACCGCGCCGGGCACGGCGCCCGAAGTCTCCAGGGGAGCCCGATGGACAGCACAATGCAGGACGTCCCGCTGACGATCACCGCGATCATGCGACACGCGTGTGATCTGCACGGTGACCGCACTGTGACGACGGCAACCGGTGACGGGTATCGGCATACGACCGTCCGGGAGGTCGGGCAGCAGGCCGGCCGGCTGGCTAATGCGTTGCGCCGCATCGGTATCACCGGCGACCAGCGCGTCGCGACCTTCATGTGGAACAACGCCGAGCACCTGACCGCGTACATGTCCGTCCCGTCGATGGGCGCAGTGCTGCACACGCTCAACATCCGGCTGTCGCCCGAACAGATCGCCTTCATCGCCAACGAGGCTGAGGATCAGGTCATCATCGCCGACCTGTCGCTGACCGCCCAGCTCGCCCCCGTACTGCCGCTGCTGGAGACGGTGCACACCGTGATCGCGGTCGGTGACGGCGACATCGATGCACTGACCGCGTCCGACAAGACCGTGCTCCGCTACGACGACGTCCTGGCGGCGGAGTCGCCCGACTTCGACTGGCCGGACGTCGACGAGAAGTCGGCGGCCGCGATGTGTTATACCAGCGGAACCACGGGGAACCCGAAAGGCGTTGTCTACAGTCATCGTTCGAGTTATCTGCATGCGATGATGACGAACAGCGCCAACGCCGTCGGGCTTGGGTTCACCGACAAGGTGCTGCCCATCGTGCCGATGTTCCACGCCAACGCGTGGGGTATGCCGTATGGCGCGATGATGGCGGGTGCCGAGATCGTGATGACAGACCGGTTCCTCGACTCGAAATCGTTGATCGACCTGATCGAGACGCAACGGCCGACGTTCGCCGCGGCGGTGCCGACGATCTGGAACGACGTGCTGCACTGTCTGGAAAGCGCGCCAGGACACGACATCTCGTCGCTGCGGTTGGTGACCTGTGGCGGGGCAGCGGTTCCGATGTCGATGATGAAGGCATTCGAGAAGGAGCACGATGTTCAGATCGTGCAGGCGTGGGGCATGACAGAGACGTCGCCGCTGGCGACGATGGCGCGACCGCTGCCGGGCGTTGAGGACCAGCAGTACTGGGCCCAACGCGGCACGCAGGGCCGGCCGGTCTGCGGAGTGCAGGCGCGGATCGTCGACGACGACGGCAATCCGATGCCGCACGACGGCGAGGCGGTCGGCGAGGTGCAGGTGCGCGGCCCGTGGATCACCGGCGCGTATTACCGCAACCACGATCAGTCGAAGTTCGACGACGGCTGGCTGCACACCGGCGATGTCGGTCGCATCGACCCACTCGGCTACGTCACGCTGACCGATCGGGCCAAGGACGTCATCAAGTCCGGTGGGGAATGGATCTCGTCGGTGGAGTTGGAGAACCACTTGATGGGCCACCCCGCGGTATCGCAGGCCGCCGTTGTCGCCGTCCCCGACGAGCGCTGGCAGGAGCGTCCGCTGGCAGTCGTCGTCGTCTGCGAGGGCGCCGAGGTGTGTGCGAAGGAACTGCGGGACTTTTTGGGCGACAAGGTGGTTCGCTGGTGGCTGCCCGAGCGATGGGCGTTCGTCGAGCAGGTGCCGCTGACCAGCGTCGGCAAGTTCGACAAGAAGACGATCAGGGCCCGCTACGCAGAAGACGCGTACGACGTCATCGAGCAGCGCGACTAACGTTCCCTGGCGAGCAGACGCGGTGGCGGCGACGCGGTGGCGGCGACGCGGTGGGGTCACCTTCCTTGGCGAGCAGACGCAAAAGCACCCGACACGCCGACGATTTCGGAACCTTTGCGTCTGTTCACCCGGCCAGTGGGGCACGGTCCAAGTGCTCAATTACGCGCGCGAGGAGGTCGATGGGGTGGCGGCGAACGTCGTCGACCACTATCGGCATCACAGACCAGCCGCACTCCTGCAGCCGCGCCGTCTTGATCCGATCGCGCTTGACCGCTGCGGGGTTGGCGTGCCACTCCATGCTGTCGTATTCCGCAACGAGCATCGCATCCGGCCACGCGAAATCCACCCGCCACAGGTCACCGCACCGGTCGACGATTCGGTACTGAAGTTCTGGCAGCGGTAGGCCGCCGTCGATGAACACCAATCGGGTTTCGCTTTCCATCGCCGATTCCGCCCTACCGTCGGCGTGCTCGATCAACTCTCGTACGTGGACGATGCCGCGGCGTCCCTTCTGTTCGTCGATCGCGGCATTGATCTCCTCACGCGTGCACGCCCCGCAGTGCAACGCGGCGTCGAGCACCGCCAGCGCTCGCGGGCGCCGCAGCGTGCGCGCGACCTCGACTGCAGTCCAGGCCGGCGTCGTCGCGAGTCGGCCCTGTGCCCGACGCAAAGGCGCACCGATCCTCTGGTGAACCATCAAGCCGGCGACCGGTCGCATCCGAACCCCCGGATCGAGCACGTGGACAACATCGTGTTGTTCCGTGTTGAAACCGTGCAACTCGGCGGCGGTGTTCAGACAAGCAACCGTCGGCTTGCCAGCGATGAGATCCAGACCCGCAAGTCGACCGATGACGTCAGGAGGACTCTGTGCGTATACCCCGTGCCAGACGCGGGTGATGGCACCACGTTTGACGTGGGCGGCGAGCATTTTGCGAGACATGACCGTGAGCAGTTGTCGGGTAGTCGCCAATCCGCCGCTCGCCGCGAACACCTCTTCGATGAACACACTGAGATGCTGTCGGCCGGTCGCTCAGCGTCCAAGACCCATCGTCAGATCTGTGGATCGACGCGCGACTGTGGAGCGCCAGCAGACGCAAAAGCACCCGACACGCCGAGAATTTCGGAGCTTTTGTGTCTGCTCGCGGTGGAAAGTCTCGCGGGACCTAGCGGTCGGCTCGTTGGTAGGCCGTCACCACAGCGGCACCGCCGAGACCGATGTTGTGCTGCAGCGCCGCTGTGACGTTGTCGACCTGACGCTTGTCCGCGGTTCCCCGCAGCTGCCAGCTCAACTCCGCACACTGCGCGAGGCCCGTCGCCCCGAGCGGATGGCCCTTGGAGATCAGCCCGCCCGACGGGTTGACTACCCATCGCCCGCCGTAGGTGGTGTCGTTGTTATCGATCAGCTTCGGGGCCTCGCCCTCGGCGCACAGGCCGAGCGCCTCATACAGCAGCAGCTCGTTGGCCGAGAAGCAGTCGTGCAGCTCGATCACCTGGAAATCGGCGGGACCGAGACCCGACTGGTGGTAAACCTTCTGTGCGGCTTGGACATTCATGTCGTAGCCGATCAGGTTCTTGGCACTGCCGTCGAAGGAGCTGTCGAAGTCGGTGGTCATCGCTTGCCCGACGATCTCCACCGCCTGGCCGGCAAGGCCGTGCTTGTCGACGAACGCCTCACTGGCCACGATCGCCGCGCCCGACCCATCGGAGGTGGGGGAGCACTGCAGCTTGGTCAGCGGATCGGAGATCATCCGCGACGCCAGGATGTCGTCGAGCGTGTACTCCTCCTGGAACTGCGCGTACGGGTTGTTCACCGAATGCTTGTGGTTCTTCAGCCCGATCTTGGCGAAATGCTCTGCGGTGGTGCCGTACTGACGCATGTGCTCCCGGCCCGCGGCTCCGAACATCCACGGCGCCACGGGGAATGCGAACTCGTCGATCTCGGCCATCGCCTTGACGTGCTTGCCCATCGGCGACTCGCGATCCTCCGCGCCGCCCTGAAGCGGGCCGGGCTGCATCTTCTCGAATCCCAGCGCGATCGCGCAGTCGGCCAACCCGCCGCGGATCGTCTGCGCCGCAAGAAACAGCGCCGTCGACCCCGTCGAGCAGTTGTTGTTGACGTTGGCGATCGGAATGCCCGTCATACCGAGTTCGTAGAGCGCCCGGTTACCGGACGTGGAGTCACCGGCGACGTACCCGACGAAGCCCTGCTCGACCTCGGAGTAGTGAATGCCCGCGTCCTCGAGCGCCTTCGTGCCCGATTCGCGCGCCATGTCGGGGTAGTCCCAGCCCTCGCGGCGGCCGGGCTTCTCGAACTTCGTCATCCCGACCCCGACGACGAAAACCTTGTTTGGCATCTCACGACAGAAACACAAACCGGGTGAACTGTCTAGATGCCCTATCGAGACGGCCCTGTCACGGGCTTCGAGGTTTGGGCCCTGCGCGTCGGCCAGCAGCAAGTCGACGTCCTTCGTCCATATGACGTCGGGGTTGCCGGCGAAAACACCCCAATGCCGCGACCGGAGCGTCACACAGCAAGCGGCGCTAGACCTCTGGGTCCTGCATCTCGAACTTTCCGGTCGCCGCGGCCTGCCCGCCCGCGGTCTTGCCGAGCACGAATCGCCCTATGTCACAATTGCTTTCGGGAACAGTCAACCGGTACCCGGGTAGCGCGCTCGCCAATGCAGTGCGGGAGTCGACACCGATGCCCGCCAGCAGCTTGCGGAGGTTGGACACGTAGGAACTCGGCTATCACCGGGAATTGTGACGTGCCCGTGCGCGTCGTGGTGTAGACCTGAGTAGAACGTGTTCTAGTTTTGCGATTTCGGGAGGTATGACATGGGCCTTCGGGTCGTGCAGTGGGCCACCGGTGGCGTGGGTGTCGCGGCGATCAAGGGCGTTCTGGAGCACCCGGACCTCGAGCTCGTCGGGTGTTGGGTGCACTCGCCGGCCAAGGCGGGCCGCGACGTCGGCGAACTGATCGGGACCGAGCGCCTCGGTGTCGTCGCGACGAACAGCGTCGACGACGTCGTCGCCCTCGACGCAGACGCGGTGATCTATGCGCCGCTGATGGCCAATCCCGACGAGGTGGCCGCACTGCTGCGGTCAGGCAAGAACGTGGTCACCCCGGTCGGCTGGCTCTACCCGAGCGAGCGCAGCGCCGCGCCGATGCGTGAAGCGGCGCTGGAAGGCAATGTCACCCTGCACGGCACCGGAATGGCGCCGGGCGGAATCAGCGAGAAGTTCCCGCTGCTGTTCTCGGCGTTCTCCACCGGGGTGACTTTCGTTCGCGCAGAGGAGTTCTCCGATCTGCGAAGCTACCAGGCTCCCGATGTGCTCCGTCACGTCATGGGCTTCGGCGAGGTCCCGGATAAGGCACTGACGGGGCCGATGCAGAAGATGCTCGACAGCGGATTCATCCAGGCCGTGAAGATGGTCGTGGCCAAGATGGGCTTCAACGCCGATCCGAAAGTGCGGGCGACGCAGGAGGTTGCGTTGGCGACCGCGCCGATCGACTCCCCGCTGGGCGTCATCGAGCCCGGCCAGGTCGCGGGCCGCAAGTTCCACTGGGAGGCCCTCGTCGACGGGGAGCCCGTCGTGCGCGTGACGGTGAACTGGCTGATGGGTGAGGAAAACCTCGACCCCGCATGGAAATTCGGGCCCGAAGGCCAGCGGTACGAGATGGAGGTCCGCGGCAATCCGGACATCACCATCGCCGTCAAGGGCTTCCACTCCGAGATCGGCGGCGACGGCCCGGAGCACGGCATCGTCGGCACGGCTGCGCACTGCGTGAACTCGGTGCCCGCGGTTTGCGCGGCCGAGCCGGGCATCCTGACCATGCTCGACCTCCCGCTCATCAGCGGCAAGGCGGCTCCCGGGCTCGGCTAGTCTCGGGTCATGACGAAGCCGTTGGTGGTCGAACAGTCCCGGACCATTGCGAAGGGCCAGGACGACGTCTTCCGTGACATGGTCCCGATGCCGCTGCCCGAGCTGTTCCGACGTTGGTACGGCCCGATCCCGCCGATCAAGGAAACCCGAAACCAGACCGGCGACTGGGATGCCGTCGGGCAGTCCCGCACCGTTGTGCTGGTCGGTGGCGGCAGCATGCACGAACAACTCACCCAGTTCAATGCGCCCCATTCGTTCGGGTACACGCTGTCGGAGGTCAAGGGTCCGCTGTCGCCGCTGGTCGACCACGTCGACGGCGAGTGGATCTTCGAGCCCGTCGGCGCCGGCACCAATGTGACGTGGCGGTGGACCATTTATCCGCGCAGCGGGCTCACCGCGCCGTTGCTGCCGGTATTCGGCAAGCTGTGGAAGGGCTACGCCCGCCAGTCGCTGGAGGAGCTGTCCAGGCAGCTGGTGGCTTGACGTCTCCCGCCGAACCCGACGAAATGGTGTGATCTACTCGCACTTTCTCGCCCGAAACGTTAGTTTGGGCGAAAGCGTTCCTATCGCGCGCGGGGCATCAGAACCGGATCAGTCCGCGCAGGTTTCGGCCATTGCGGAGGTCGTCGTAACCCGTATTGATCTCGGACAGCTCGTACTCGCGGGTGATCAGCTCGTCGAGCTTCAGCTGACCGGAGTCATACAGGTCGAGCATCTTGAAGATGTCGACACGTGGATTCGACGAACCGAAAAGCGAACCGCGAACCTGCTTTTCGAACAGCGTCAGGTCGACCAGCGACAGGTTCACCTGTTTCTCGTCCGGGTGTGCCATCGCCGTCATCACCACCCGGCCTCGCTTGCCGACCAGGCTCAGCGCCTGCCCGACGTAGGCGCCCTCGGCGACATCGGTGGTGACGACACACACGTCGGCCTTCTGCCCGTTGGTCAGCCCGATCACCAGCGAGGCGGCCTCGTCCAGCGTCGCCGCGGTATGGGTGGCGCCGAATTCCATTGCCCGAGTGCGCTTGTACTCGACGGGGTCGAGCGCCACGATGTAGCGTGCACCGACGATACGGGCCGCCTGGACGGCGTTGATGCCGACGCCGCCGACACCCATTACCACGACGGTGCTGCCCGCCGTGGCCTCGCCGGTGTTGACCGTGCTGCCGTATCCCGTCGTCACGCCGCAACCGACCAGGGCCGCCTTGTCCAGCGGAGTGGTCTCGTCGACCTTGACCACCGATGCCGTCGGCACCACGGTGTACTCGGAAAACGTTCCGAGCAAACACATTTGGCCGACGTCGTGGCCGCGGGCGTGGAAGCGGTGGGTGCCGTCGAGTTGCGGGCCTTTGAGCAGATGCATCCCGAGTTCGCAGAGGTTGCTGATGCCGCGCACACACGGCCCGCACCGACCGCATGCGGGGATGAAGCTCAGCACCACCGGATCGCCCTCGGCGACGTCGGTGACCCCTTCGCCGACCTCCACCACGAGGCCCGCGCCCTCGTGTCCGCCGACCACCGGCATCATCATCTTCAGGTCGCCGGTGACGAGGTGTTCGTCGGAGTGGCACATGCCGCTTGCGGTCATCTTGACCATCACCTCGGCGCGCCCGGGACCGTCGAGGTCGATCTCCTCGACCTCCCACGTCTGGTGTAGCCCCCACAGCACGGCGGCCTTCGTCTTCATCGGCGTCAGCTCCTCGAGGGTTGGTGTACCGGGGCGAATATTGCCAGCCTGGCAGACTTTCGTGCGTGACATCGAAACGTGGTCTGGTGCTGGCCGGCGGGGGACTGGCGGGTATCGCCTGGGAAATCGGCATTCTGCGGGGTATCGAAGACGAATCGGCGGAAACGGCGCGCACCCTGCTGGATTCCGACG
Organism: uncultured Actinomycetota bacterium; assembly: GCA_963716505.1. Lineage (GTDB taxonomy): Bacteria > Actinomycetota > Actinomycetes > Mycobacteriales > Mycobacteriaceae > Mycobacterium. The sequence continues at coordinate 523,801 of CAVQTL010000017.1, read as the reverse complement.
TGGTGATCGGCACCTCTGCCGGATCGGCGGTCGCCGGGCAGCTCGGCAGCGGTCTGAGCCTCGACGAGCTGTACGACCGGCAGATCAAGGGCACATCCAGGGAGATCAGCCCCAGCGTCGACATCGACGGCATCACCGAGCTCTTCCTCTCCGCGCTGTCGGACCCCGATGCCACCAAGGAACAGAAGCTGCAACGCATCGGCGAGGTCGCGCACAACACGCCCACGGTGTCCGAGGCGGTCCGCCGCGACGTCATCGCCCAGCGATTGCCGTCGCACGCCTGGCCGGACCGCGACCTGCGGATCACCGCGATCGACATCGGGACCGGCGAGCTGGTCGCCTTCGACAGGAAATCGGGTGTGGAGCTGATCGACGCCGTCGCCGCCAGCTGTGCCGTGCCCGGCGCATGGCCGCCGGTGACAATCGGCGAACGGCGATACATGGACGGCGGCGTCGGCAGCACGATGAACCTGAAGCTGGCCGTTGACTGCGATGCGGTCGTCGTGCTGGTGCCATCAGGCAAGGGGGCACCGTCACCCTTCGGTCCTGACCCGGCCGTCGAGGTCGACGCCTTCAGCGGCCGTTGTCTGGGGGTGTTCGCCGACGACGACTCGTTGGCGGCGTTCGGCCCCAACCCGCTGGACCCCGCATGCCGGGAGCCGTCGGCACGCGCGGGGCGTGCGCAGGGCCGCCGCGTCGCCGCCGAGATCACCGAGTTCCTCGCCGGCTGATCAGCTTTCCAGCGTCTTGATGGCCTGCGCGGTCAGCTCGTGGCCGATATCGATGACCTCGGCGGCACGATGGAATTCCAGGCTGCGACAAGCGGTTCGGGGCACCTCGATCAAGAGATCGGGTGGGTAGGCGGCCAGGGTGTGACGCGCCAACGCGGCCTGGGCGATGTCGATGGTGCGGTTCATCACCTCGAAGCTGCCCATCCTGGGTACAGCTCCGCCGCCGGGCATGTCATCGAGGTCGTCCTCGTCGGCGACACTGCTGAACCGGCTCAACATCGCGCGCCCCGTCTGCGTGTCCAGCACAGACCGGGCGGCGTTGGTGTCAAGCAGCGAAGAGGTGCTGCGCCACATCCTGTTCAGCCATTCCGTCGTCGCCCGCGGTTCGGCGTCCGTCGGCTCGTAGCGGCCGCCCGCCTCGCTGCCGCTGAGGCTGACGGCGATCGTGAGGTCGGCGTTGACGGCCGCGATCGGCGCCATCGGCAGCGGGTCGAGAATGCCGCCGTCGGCGAGCAGACGGCCGTCGAGGATGTGCGGGGTGATGACGCCGGGTATGGCGATGGACGCCCGGATCGCCTCGTCCACCGGGCCCCGCTGCAGCCACACGGACTTGCCCGCGATCAGGTCGGTGGTCACCGCGGTATAGGGGATCGGCAGTTCCTCGATGGTGACCTCGCCGAGGATGTCGCGCACCGCGTCGAGGATCTTCGCCGCGCGTAACACCCCGGCCGCGGTGATCGACGGATCGAGTAGTCGCAGCACCGCACGCTGGGTCAACGACATTGCCCAGTCGGCGAATTCGTCGAGCTTGCCTGCCGCCTGCAGGCCGCCGACGAGTGCCCCCATGGACGACCCGGCGATCCCGACGATCTCGTAACCGCGCTCGCGCAGCTCGGTGATCACCCCGATGTGGGCGTATCCCCGTGCACCCCCGCTGCCGAGAGCCAGCGCGACCCGATTGCCAGCCATCGGCCCATTTTGCTCCGTACCCGTCGTCAACCACCCCGAGTCTGCTGACAGATCGCGATTTCTCGAGAATTCGCGATCTCTCAGCAGTTTCGAGCGCCACAATCGGGTGTGTCCGTGCAGGAAACCAAGGTGGGAGCAGCCGTGCGCCGCCTCGGACGGCCCAAGCCCCGCGATGTGCTGGCCGGGCTCGTCACCGGCCTGTTCTCCATACCCGAGGGGATGGCCTACGCCAGCATCGGCGGGTTCAACCCCGTCGTCGGCCTCTACTCCGGCGTCGTGCCCGGCATCATCGCGTCGGTCTTCGCCCGCACGGTGTTGATGGTCACGACGCTCACCAGTGCGATCGCGCTGTCGTCGCGCAGCGTGCTGAGCGAAGCGGGCCTGGACCCGGCCGACCCGGCCAACGTCGCCGCCCTTGCGATTGTCGTCGGCGCGGTGATGCTGCTCTTCGGGCTGCTGCGCTTCGGCTCGATCATGAACTTCGTCTCCAACGCCGTCATGACGGGCTTCAGCACCGGCATCGCGTTGCAGATCATCGCCGGAGTTCTCGGAGACTCGACGGGCTATAAGCCGCAGAGCGGCAACACGATTGGCAAGTTCATCGACGCGTTGGCACACATCGGCCTGTGGCAGCCGACGGCCGTCGCCGTCGCCGTGGGCACCGTCGCGGTATGGGCGGTGTTCCATTTCATCAAGCCACTGGAGTCGTTCGCGATCCTGCTTGCCCTCGTCGTAATCACCGCGGTCGTCGCCATCGCGCGCATCGACGTCGAAACTGTCGGCGACATCGCGTCGATCTCGAATTCCCTTCCGCCGCTGACTGTTCCGAATTTCGCCGTGATGCCCGAGCTGCTGGTCGGCGGGGTTGCCGTCGCGCTCGTCGCGCTGGCGCAGGCCGCGGGGATCTCCGCGGCGGTGCCGAACCCGGACGGCAGCCGCAGCAACCTGTCCGGCGACTTCACTGCCCAGGGTGTGGGCAACCTCGCGGGCGGCTTCTTCGGCGCGCTGCCGGCAGGCGGCTCACTCTCCCGCACCGGTGTCGCGACATCGGCTGGCGCGCAGACCCGTTGGGCGGGCATCTTCGCCGGCCTCTGGCTTGCCGTGCTGGTGCTGGTCGCCGGTTCAGCCGCCGAAATCATCCCGATGCCCGTCATCGGCGGGCTCATCCTCGTCATCGGCCTTGAGCTGGTGGTGGGCCGGCTGCCCGACATCAAGCTGGTGCTGCGCGTCGCGCCGCTGTCCGCGGTCGCCATGCTGATCACCTTTGCAGCCACCACCCAGCTGCCGCTGCACACGGCGATCCTGATCGGCGTCATCACCTCGCTCGTCCTCTACTGCGTCAAGGCGTCGCGGTCGGCCGAGCTGGTCGCCCTCGAGCAGACCGACGACGGCCACTTTCAAATCGTCCCCGTCCCCGAACAGTGCGCGAGCAACGATGTCACCGTCCTGCACTACGCGGGCGTCGGGCTGTTCGCCGAGGTGGCCCGCATCGACGAGGAGTGGCCGAAGGCGGAGGGCTCCACCAACGCCGTCGTCGTGCTCAGCATGCGGATGTTGCCCGACGTGCCGTCATCGGTCGCGATCAAGGCGCTGCGGCGGTGGGCGGGTGCGCTCCAGGCGCACGGCGGCCGCCTCATCGTCGCCGGGGTGACGCCGGCCGCGGAGCGCATCCTCAAGCGGGGAGGCCTGGTCGACGTGCTCGGCGCCGACGGCATCGTGCCCGCCACCGACCGGGTCTTCGGGGCTCTGGACGACGCGGTCGCCCGGGGCCGGGAGTGGATCGCAGGCCGGTCCTAGCCGACTTTCTCGCAGCCGTGATTCGAATTCAGCAGAGCGAGTCCGCGCCAGCCTGGACGGCGACGATCACGGCGGCCTGCCTGGCGGGGGAGAGCTGTGCCCACGGGGTGTTGTAGGTGGCGGGCCCCGGCGGTGTGTTGGGATCCTGAATCGTCTTCAAAAAGGGCTCGATCTGCGATTTCCGGTCGCCGCCCCGCTGGTCGATCCAGGCCTTCGCGGCCTGGCAGGCCTGCGAGTACTCCTCTTCTGTCGACTCGGCGTCGGCGCCGATTGCGGTGGTCACGCCGCCCGGTGAGACCTCGGTGGCACCGGGTGCAGGGGTGTGGGTTTCCGGGCTGGTCGCGGTCGTCGTGGCGGGCGCTGACGACGGCGGGCCGCCCTCTCCTCCCGACGAACAACCCGCGATTGCCACGATTGCCGCCGCGGCTGCGGCCCGCAGGGGGTAGAGGCGCATGCCGCCAATCTATGCAACACTCGCGAGCGTGATCGAGAGGACCGGAATTAGGGGCTGTTGTCCGGCGTAGCCGCCGCCCCCGACCCGTCTGTCACTTCTGGAGTCCTCATGGTTTCCGCCATCTCTGCCCCTACCCGCCTGCGCGTCCCCGACCTGCTGCAGGCCGTCGATCAGGCCGCCGACGGCGTGCTCAGCGGCCGCTACGACCACCTTCTGCCGCCCGGCGGGGTGCCGACCGACGACCGCTGGTACACGCGCATCCACGGCGACGACGAACTGGACATCTGGCTGATCAGCTGGGTCCCCGACCACGCCACCGAACTGCACGACCACGGCGGCTCGCTCGGCGCGCTGACGCTGGTGTCCGGCGCACTGGACGAATTCCGATGGGACGGTGAGGCGTTGCGGCGTCGTCGGCTCAACGCGGGCGACCAGGCCGCGTTTCCGCTCGGGTGGGTACACGACGTCGTGTGGGCGCCGACCCACACTCTTACCGTCGCCGCCCCCACGCTGAGCGTGCACGCGTACTCGCCGCCGCTGACGGCGATGTCATACTACGAGGTGACGAATCGGAACACCCTGCGTCGCAACCGAACCGAACTCACCGACGGCCCGGAGGGATAGGGATCTGATGGCCAGCCGTATCGACAAGGTGCTCGACACCGCCCGCGCCCGGTTGCAGCGGTTGCCCGCGAAGGCCGTGCCCGGCGCGCTGAAGCGCGGCGCTGTACTCGTCGACATCCGCCCGCAGGCGCAGCGCGACCGCGAGGGGAATGTCGCGGCGGCACTGGTGATCGAACGCAACGTGTTGGAGTGGCGCTGCGATCCCACCAGCGACGCCAAACTGCCGCAGGCCGTCGACGACGATGTGGAATGGGTGGTGCTGTGCTCGGAGGGCTACACCTCGAGCCTGGCCGCCGCATCGTTGATCGACCTCGGACTGCACAAGGCGACCGATGTGGTCGGTGGATACCACGCGCTGAAGGCCGAAGGCGTTCTGGTCTAGGCGTTCTCGTCGTTGCTCAGCAGCGGACGCAGGCGCTCGGTCTTCTCCGGTGTCCACCCCGGTGGCTGCAGCACCGCCGCCCAGGCGTTGGCGACATCCTTGACGTAGACGTGACCGTGCCCGTCGGGGACATCCACCGCGACGGCCATGTCGGCCGACACCTGCAGGAATGTCACCACCGGGATCCACTGCATCCGCCCGGACAGGTCGTAGCCGCGGGGCTCTTTCAGCCAGTCCGGCTCTTGGAACAGCAGATCGGGGTTCCACCAGGCGATCGGGTCCGACGCGTGCTGGAGGTAGACCACGCGCGGCTCGCTCCACGGGTCGTCGGGGCGGCCCAGGTTGTCCGGCCGCGCGACGAAGCGGACGTTCTCGCCCTTGTCGAAGATCGGCAGCCATTCCGGCGAGCCCTTGTCGCGGTTGCGGGTGAGATCGGCCCAGATCGTGTTGTTGAACGTCGGGCCGGAGTACAGCGCGCCGTCGGTGCGGGCGATGACGTTGTTCAGCGACAGGAACGGCGCCTCGCCGCCGAACGAGCCAAGGCTTTCGCCGAACACCACCAGCTTGGGCCGCTGGGCCTCCGGCATCTCGCGGATCAACGCGTCGACGGCCTCGAACAACGCCTGACCGGCCTGCCGCGCGTTCTCCTTGTCGACGAGGAACGACAGCCAGCTCGGCAGGAACGAATACTGCATGCTCACGATCGCGGTGTTGCCGTCGTACATGTACTCCAGCGCCGACGCCTCGGCCTCGTTGATCCAGCCGGTACCGGTAGTGGTCGCGACGGCGACCACGTCGCGGTCCAGGCCGCCGGTGCGCAGGAGCTCCTGGGCGGCCAGCGCCGCGGTGGCCTTGATGCCGTCGGCGGAATGCAGCCCCGCGTAGGCCCTGATCGGCTCGATCGCCGGCTTGCCGTTGAACTTCGAGAGTTCGTCAACCGTCGGGCCTGCGGAAACGAAGACCCGGCCCTGGTGACCCAGCGACTCCCAGCTGGCCAACGACTCCGGCCCTCCCGACCGCAGCTGTGACTTCGGCGCGGGAAAGTCGGGGTCGGTCTCGTCGTTGACCGCGGCGAAGGTCCTGTTGAGGAAGCCCATACCCGCTCGGACGACGATACCGTTGAGCAGCGCGATAGACAGTGCGAGCAGAAGGACGACCACCACTACTGCCGAAACCCGCGGTGGTGCAAAGCGATTCAGTTGTCGGACCAGGAAGCGCACGAGCTTACCGATCAGTTGACCGATCTCGACGAAGATGAACAACACGAGAATCGAGAGCACCGCGGTCAGCGGATGGTCCCAGAACGTCATCCGGGGCACCCCGTTGAGGTCGCGCACCTCGTCCTGCCAGACGTGGAAATAGATGATCATCAGGATCTGGCCGATGATGCCGACGACGACCACGGCGAGCCAGGCCCAGCGCGGTGCGTGGGGGCTGGAGTCCTTGGAGCGCATGTATCGCACCAGCCACACGGCGAGGACGCCGATCCCGTAGCCGATCGCGCCCGCCGCGCCGCTGACCAGTCCTTGGAACAGCGGGCCGCGGGGCAGCAAGGACGGGGTCAGCGATAACCACAGGAACACCAGAGCGAGGACTGTCCCGGTGAACGTGTAGTGCCGCTGCCACCAGGTCGACTTCTTCTCCGGCGGTTCCTGTTGCGGTGCTGCTTCTTCCGTCGACTCCGCCGTGTCCGTCACCAAGGCAGATTAACGGTGCGTGAAGTTCGGTGGGCGTTTCTCGGTAAAGGCGTTCATGCCCTCCGTTTGGTCGGCGGTGGCGAACGCCGAGTGGAACAGCCTGCGCTCGTAGAGCAGCCCCTCGGCCAACGACGACTCGAAGGCGCGGTTGACGGCCTCCTTGGCCATCCGCGATGCCGACAGCGACATCTGAGAGATGGTGGTGGCCACTGCCTTTGCCTCGCGGATCAGCTCATCGGCCGGCACAACGCGCGATACCAGGCCGCTGCGGTCGGCCTCCTCGGCGTCGATGGTGCGACCGGTGAGGATGAGGTCCATCGCCTTGGCCTTCCCGATGGCGCGGGTCAGCCGTTGCGAGCCGCCCATGCCGGGCAGCACGCCGAGCTTGATCTCCGGTTGGCCGAACTTTGCGGTGTCGGCGGCGATCAGCAGGTCGCACATCATCGCCAGCTCACAGCCGCCGCCGAGCGCGTAACCCGCCACCGCGGCGACGAGCGGTGTGCGAACCGCGGCCAGCTTCGCCCACGGAGCGAAGAAGTCCTGGCCGAACACGTCGCCGAACTCCAGCTCGGACATCTCCTTGATGTCCGCGCCCGCCGCGAACGCCTTCTCGTTGCCGGTGATGACGATGGCGCCGATCCCCGGGTCGTTGTCGAATTCTGCTGCGGCGGTGGTGACTTCGTCCATCACCTGGCTGTTGAGCGCGTTCAGTGCCTTTGGGCGGTTCAGCGTGATGGTGCCGACGCGCTCTTCGCGGTCGACGAGGATGGTCTGGTAGCTCTTCTCTGTCATTGCGTCTCCTCGGGGAAGGTCAGGTCGGGATTCTGCGGTGCGAAATACGCGTCGATGTCGGCCCTGGTGACCGCGGCCAGCGACGGCGGCGACCACTTCGGGTTGCGGTCCTTGTCGATCACCTGCGCGCGGATTCCCTCGACAAGATCGTGGCTGCGCAGCGACCCGCACGACGTCCGATACTCCTGGCGCAGCACGTCTTCCAGGGTGTCAAGCTTGGCGGCGCGGCGCACCGCTTCCAGTGCCACAGACACCGAAACGGGGGAGCGCGTCATGATCAGGTTGGCCGCGTCGTTGGCCGGGCCCGCATCGTGGCCGCGCAGCGCGGCGACGATGTCCGCGACGGTCTCGCCCGCATAGCACTCGTCGATCCATTCCCGTTGTGCCAACAGCTCGCTGGCCGGCGGCTCGGCTGCATGCGCGGCCAGGGCGGCCTCGATGCCGTCGGCGACGATCGCATCCCTGAACTCGGCGAGTTTGTCGTGCGGGACGAAATGGTCGGCGAAACCCATCGCGATCGCGTCACCCGCGGCGAACGGTGCGCCCGTCAGCGCTGAGTGAAGGCCGAGCAGTCCGGGCGCACGCGACAGGATGTAAGTGCCGCCCACATCGGGGATGAACCCGATACCCACCTCCGGCATCGCGATTTTCGTGGTGTCGGTGACGACCCGGGCGCTGCCGTGCGCGCTGACGCCGACACCGCCGCCCATCACGATGCCGTCCATCAACGAGACGAACGGCTTCGGGTAGCCCGCGATCTGGGCGTTCATCAGGTACTCGTCCCACCAGAACGAGCTGGCCACGCCGTGGTCGCCGCGGGCGCTGTTGTATACCTCCACGATGTCGCCGCCCGCGCACAGGCCGCGTTCGCCCTCGCCGGACAGCACGACGGCGGAAATGTCGTCGTCGCCCTTCCAGTCGGTGAGTGCCTGAGAAATCGCTGAGACCATCGGATGGGTTAGCGAGTTGATGGCCTTGGGTCGATTGAGCCTGATCAGGCCGAATCCGCGGTCGACGGTTACTAGGACATCCTCGTTTTCGCCCACGGAATGCAATGTAGATCGTGACCCGTCTGTGCTGCACCGCGGGTAAGGTTTTCTGTGAAAGACCTGGGAGGTTTTTTCGGGAACCTGCACTGGTGACCGATCGTTGAGTAGATGTTCGTCAGTAGGCGAACGACAGCACAGGAGAGGAACCGACGGTGCGCGAGAGCAGCAACCCGGTATTTCGTTCCCTGCCCAAGGGGCAGGGTGGATATGCGCAGTTCGGTACCGGAGCCGCCGGCGCCGGTGCGGCGGCAGTACGTGCCGATCCCTACGTGACCCAGTACCCCGATCAGCAGCAGACTGGCGTCTCGCGGCCGATGACCATCGACGACGTCGTCACCAAGACCGGTATCACGCTCGCGGTGGTCACGGTCGTCGGCGTCTTGTCCTATTTCCTGGTGTCGAACAACCTCAACTTGATGATGCCGTTCGTGCTCATCGGTGGCCTGGGCGGCTTGGCGCTGATCTTGGTCGCGACGTTCGGCCGCAAGCAGGACAACCCGGCAATCGTGTTGAGCTACGCCGCACTCGAAGGCCTGTTCGTCGGCGCGGCGTCCTTCTTGTTCGCCAACCTGGTGTCCACCGGTGGCCCCGGGATGATCGCTCAGGCCATCTTCGGCACCATCGGCGTGTTCGTCGGCATGCTCTTCGTATATAAGACCGGAGCCATTCGAGTCACGCCAAAGTTCACCCGGATGCTGGTCGCTGCGTTGTTCGGCGTGGTGGCGATCGCGCTGCTCAATATGGTGCTCGCGCTCTTCGGCGTCGGTGGCGGCGAGGGTTTCGGGCTACGCAGCGGTGGCCCGCTGGCGATTATCTTCTCGCTGGTTTGCATCGGGCTGGCGGCGTTCATGTTCCTCGTCGACTTCGACTCCGCCGACCAGTTGATCCGCGCTGGCGCTCCGTCCAAGGCGGCATGGGGCGTAGCCCTAGGACTGACGGTCACCCTGGTCTGGCTGTACATCGAGATCCTGCGGCTGCTCAGCTACTTCAACAGCGACTAGCAGCCATGACGAAGAAAGCCCCCGGTACGCCGGGGGCTTTCTCTTTGCGTTGACTCTGCGCACAGCGCGAGGTTCATCCACAGATTCGCGCCGGGGACGCAGAGTGAAGACTGCTGAGTCGGCGCATGGACGCAGCATGCTCGCATGGGGGACGAACTTGTGCCGTTCATCGGTAGTGAGGCGCTGGCGTCTGGCCGGCTAACTGCTTACGAACTTCGGCGATATCACCGGCCGATCATGCCGAACATATACCTGGACAAGCGAATCGAACCGTCGCTTCGCCAGCGCACTATTGCGGCGCACCTGTGGTCGCGGGGCGAGGCTGTCGTGTCAGGGCTGTCCGCGTCGGCGTTGCACGGCGCGAAGTGGGTGGATGACGACACACCCGTCGAGTTGATCTGGGCCAACGCACGGCCACCCGAGGGCGTCATCACGCGCAAGGAACTATTGCTGGAGAACGAAACCGAGCGAATCGGCGGTCTGGTCGTGACAACACCACGACGCACAGCATTCGATCTGGGCCGCAGGGGTCGAATCGACGATGCTGTTGCTCACCTCGATGCATTGGCAAGGGCCACGAAAGTGAAGATTCATGACGTCGAAGCGCTGGCGGCACAACATCGACACACGAGGGGTCTGCGGCAACTCCAGCAAGCCCTTTCGCTCGTTGATTCCGGCGCCGAATCGCCGAGAGAAACGTCGTTGCGCCTGATGCTCATTCGGGACGGGTATCCACGACCCCAGACGCAGATTCGCGTGCTTAGCCCGGATGGCTCGCGGCGGTACTTCCTCGACATGGGTTGGCGTGAGCTGATGTTGGCCGTCGAGTACGAAGGCGACCATCATCGAACCGATCGGGCGGGATTCGCCTATGAGATTGTGCGGGCTGAGGACATTCGCGAAGTCGGTTGGTTGGTCGTACGGGTGGCCGCACGCAACCACCCGTCGGAAGTGCTGCATCGCGTTCGGCGCGCATGGGCGTCTCGAACCCGTTGACTCTGCGACTTATGTTGCGTCTACTCGCAATTCTGCGCAAAGGACGCAGAGTCAACGCAGATCAGGAAAGCCGCTCGATGATCATGGCCATGCCCTGGCCGCCGCCGACGCACATCGTCTCCAGACCGAACGTCTTGTCCTGGGTCTGCAGGTTGTTCAGCAGCGTCGCCGTGATGCGCGCACCCGTCATGCCGAACGGGTGCCCCAACGCGATCGCACCGCCGGACACGTTGAGCCTGTCGAGGTCCATGCCCAACTCACGTGCGGAGCCGATCACCTGCACCGCGAACGCCTCGTTGATCTCGTAGAGGTCGATGTCGTCGATCGTCATGCCCGCGTTGGCGAGTGCCTTGCGCGTCGCCTCGATCGGCCCGAGGCCCATGATCTCCGGTGACAGACCGCTGACGCCGGTCGCGACGATGCGGGCCAGCGGCGTCAGGCCGAGCTCCCTGGCCTTGTCGTCGCTCATCACGATGACCGCTGCCGCACCGTCATTCAGCGGGCATGCGTTGCCCGCAGTGACCGTGCCGTTCGGCCGGAACACCGGCTTGAGCTGGCTGATCTTCTCGTATGTCGTGCCGGCTCGCGGCCCGTCATCGGTGCTGACCGCAGACCCGTCAGGCAGTGTCACCGGCGAGATCTCGCGTGCGAAGAACCCGCTGTTGATGGCCTCCTCGGCGCGGTTCTGGCTGCGCACGCCCCAGTGGTCCTGCTCTTCGCGGCTGATGCCGGTGTGCAGCGCGACGTTCTCGGCGGTCTGGCCCATCGCGATGTAGACGTCGGGCAGCACGCCGTCCGCACGCGGGTCGTGCCACTCCTCGGCGCCTGCCGAGGCGGCCACCGACCGCTCTTCGGCGTCGGCGAACAGCGGGTTGTGCGAGTCGGGCCAACCATCGGAGGTGCCCTTCGGGAAACGCGAAACAGTCTCCACGCCTGCGGAGATGAACGCGCTGCCCTCGCCGGCCTTGATCGCGTGGAACGCCATCCTCGTGGTCTGCAACGACGACGAGCAGTACCGGTTCACCGTCGTGCCGGGCAGGTAGTCGTATCCGAGCTCGACCGCGACGGCCCTGCCGATGTTGAAGCCCGCCTCGCCGCCGGGCTGCCCGCAGCCCATGATCAGGTCGTCGATGTCCTTGGGGTCAAGCGCGGGCACCTTGTCCAGCGCGGCGCGCACCATCTGTGCGGCCAGATCGTCGGGCCGCATGTCGACCAGCGATCCCTTGCCTGCGCGGCCGATCGGCGAACGCGCGGTCGCGACAATGACGGCTTCTGACATGGTGGCTCCTCAGTAGTGGCTTACTGGGAGAGAACCTAGCCCGCGGGCACAACAATCGGCGCGGGGACCCCAGTCGAGCGACGCCACAGCCGGCTCACGCTGCCCACCCTGGCGAGCAGCGAGCCCGCGTCCGCTGTTCGAGATTCCAGCGCCTGCTCAGTGGGCATGCCAGTGATGAACTCGCCCAACGTGTTACACAGCGCAGGCAACAGTTGCTTGGCCGCCAGCAGGTATCCGGCGGCCGACGGATGGAACATGTCGTTGGAGAAGTGCACTTCTGGTGCCTTGTAGAACTCGGGTGCCAGCAGGTCGGAGAACGGAACCGGAACGCCTCCCGCTGCCCGCACCTCCCCGGCCTGTGCGCGCGCCAGTCGCAGTCCGCGGCTGCGGGCCACCCAGCGCAGCGGCTGGGGGATTGCCCTGATCACACCGAAGTCCGGGCAGGTGCCGACCACGACGACGGCGCCGCTGGCCCTCAGGCGGCGGACGGCCCGGCCCACCCGTCGAGCCGACGGGCCGATGCCGTTCGGTTTCGTGATGTCGTTGGCGCCGATCATGATCACCGCCGCGTCGGGCGGCGGACCTGTGACGAACATCGCATCGATCTGACCCGCAAGGCCTTTCGACGTGGCGCCGACGATCGCTTTGGTGCTCAGCCGGATCCGCTTGCCGGACTCTTCGGCAAGCCCACGTGCGATCAGCACCCCGGGCAGTTCGTCACCGCTCTGGCAGCCGTAACCGCAGGCGGTCGAATCGCCGAACACCATCAGGTGCAGGTCGAACGGCACCCCGCGGTGCCAGCGCTCGACCGCACCCCCACCAGGGGAGTACACGCCGTCGGCGCGCGGTGGGATGTCCCATGACTTCGGAATGACGCGTCGGGCCGCCTCAGCCTGTCCGCTCAGGTAGGTGCGGGCTCCGACATAGGCCGAGCCCGTCGATGCGAGCGCCGCCGCGGCCGCCAGGGCGGCCGTCGACCGACGCGATGCTCGAATCCTCACGAGGCCATTTTATTCGCGAAATTGGATGTTCTCCGCGTGGCGAGGCGACTGGGCCGGTCACGGTGCGGTATCAAGTCCGGTATCGATTCGAACTCTTTGATTGTTGAAACCGTTGTAGGGTGTGAAGCTAAGTTATCGGGCTTTGCTCAGTAAACTGTGCTCACCCCGAACTACAACGACGTAGGAAGTGGTGGCGATGACGGCACCAAGTAAGGTAGCCAGCGTGTCTCGCGCTGACATCAGCGCAGCTAGAACGCGCAAACCGCGCAAGTTTCCGGTCAGCGACACGGCGCCCGTTGAAGTCATCGAGGACGGTCCAAGCATCGCGGGACGGCTCACCGCGCTGGCCGCTCTGCTAACAATTCGGCCAACTCTAGCTATCGGCAGCTACGCTCCGCGGCTGCCGTGGCCGTTTGGTCTTCTCGACTTCGTGGCCCGCGTCATGCGCCCAGCACCGGGCACCGTGCGAGCCACGATCTCGCTGCCGAACTGCACCGCCCAGCTTGTCCGCGCCGCAGGTGTGCTGCCGGCCGACGGCAAACGCCGCATCGTCCTCTACATGCACGGCGGCGCCTTCTTGACCTGCGGCGTGAACAGCCACGGGCGGCTGGTCGAGACGCTGTCCAAATTCGCCGACAGCCCGGTGCTGGTCGTCAACTACCGAATGATCCCGAAGCACTCCGTCGGCCACGCGCTCGACGACTGCTACGACGCCTACAAGTGGCTGCGCCTCACCGGCTACGACCCCGAGCAGATCGTGCTCGCGGGCGACTCCGCGGGCGGCTACCTCTCCCTCGCCCTGGCCGAGCGGCTGCAGCAGGAGGGCCTGGCCGGTGAATCCCCCGCGGCCATCGTGGCGCTGTCGCCGCTGTTCGAGATCGACAACGAGGGACGCGCCAACCATCCGAACATCCGGTCCGACGCGATGTTCCCGCCGAAGGCGTTCACCGCGCTGGTGGAGCTGGTGGAGGCCGCCGCGACGCGCAACGTCGTCGACGGCAAGGCCGAAGAGGTCTTCGAGCCTCTCGACCACATCGAGCCAGGACTTCCGCGCACCCTGATCCATGTGTCGGGGTCCGAGGTCCTGCTCAACGATGCCCGCAAGGCCGCGCACATGCTGGCCGCGGCGGGCGTGCCGGTGGAGGTCCGGGTGTGGCCAGGGCAGGTGCATGTGTTCCAGATCGCCGCACCCGCGGTGAAGGAGGGCACCCGGTCGCTGCGACAGGTCGGCGACTACATCCGAGAGGCCACCTGGTAGACGTTCTCGCGGCCTGAGACGATGGACGTATGCGGATCGCCAGGCACCTCAGTGAGCTCATCGGCAATACTCCTCTGGTTCAGCTGAACTCGGTTGTCCCCGAGGGCGCGGGCAGGGTGGTCGCCAAGATCGAGTACCTCAACCCTGGCGGCAGCTCCAAGGACCGCATCGCGGTGAAGATGATCGACGCGGCAGAGGTCAGCGGCGAACTGCGAGCCCGGCGGCACGATCGTCGAACCCACGTCCGGCAACACCGGCGTCGGCCTGGCGCTGGTCGCCCAGCAGCGCGGGTACAAGTGCATCTTCGTCTGCCCGGACAAGGTCAGCGAGGACAAGCAGAATGTGTTGCGCGCCTACGGAGCTGAGGTCGTGGTGTGCCCGACGGCGGTACCGCCCGACCACCCGGACAGCTACTACAGCGTTTCCAACCGTCTCGTCGAGGAAATCGACGGCGCGTGGAAACCCGACCAGTACTCCAACCCGATGGGCCCGGCCAGCCACTACGAGACGACGGGCCCCGAGATCTGGAATGACACCGACGGCACGGTGACCCATTTCGTCGCCGGGGTCGGCACCGGCGGCACCATCACCGGCGCGGGGCGGTATCTGAAGGAGGTGTCGGACGGCAGGGTGAAGGTCGTCGGCGCCGACCCGGAGGGTTCGGTTTACTCGGGCGGCACGGGCCGGCCCTACCTCGTTGAAGGTGTCGGCGAAGACTTTTGGCCGTCTGCGTACGACCCGACCGTGCCCGACGAGATCATCGCCGTCTCCGACGCCGACTCCTTCGACATGACACGAAGGCTCGCCCGCGAAGAGGCCTTGCTGGTCGGCGGGTCCTGCGGGATGGCCGTGGTCGCCGCGATCGAGGTCGCCCAGAAGGCCGGACCGGATTCGCTTGTCGTCGTGCTGCTGCCAGACGGCGGACGCGGTTACATGTCAAAGGTTTTCAACGATGCGTGGATGTCCTCGTACGGCTTCCTGCGCAGCAGGCTCGACGGATCGCTGGACCAGGCCACGGTCGGCGACGTATTGCGCGGCAAGTCCGGTGCGCTGCCTGATCTGGTGCACACGCACCCGTCGGAGACCGTGCGCGACGCGATCGGCATCCTCCGCGAGTACGGGGTGTCGCAGATGCCGGTCGTCGGTGCCGAACCGCCGGTGATGGCCGGTGAGGTGGCGGGCAGCGTCTCCGAACGGGAACTGCTGTCCGCCGTGTTCGAGGGCCGGGCCAAGCTGGCAGACGCGGTATCTCAGCACATGTTGCCGCCGCTGCCGTTGATCGGCGCAGGCGAGATGGTGAGCCATGCGGCGAAAGCGCTGCGCGACTGCGACGCCGTCATGGTGGTGGAAGAAGGCAAGCCGGTCGGCGTTCTGACCCGCCATGACCTCCTCGGCTTCCTGTCCGACGGCACCGCCCGGCGCTAGCCGCTCAGATAACCCGAATCACGGCCAAAACGCCTGCGCAAGACACCCGCCGCGAACCTTGCCGAAGGCCCTGTGTCGAGCTAATTCTCAGGTAGATTGAGCACGCTCGTTCCCAGCTAATGAAACTGGAAGGCGTCCATGACCGATCATCCGCCACCTCCGCCGGGTAATTACCCCCCGCCGCCGCCACCGCCGGGTGGATATCCGCCGCCACCGCCGCAGGGTGGAGGCTTCCAGCCCCCGCAAGGTGGAGGCTACCTGCCCCGCCGCAAGGTGGAGGTTTCCCGCCGCAGGCCGGAGGCTTTCCGCCGCAGGCCGGACCGGGTGGAGCGTTGCCGAAAGAGGCATATACGCCTTGGGGTACGCGCGTGTTGGCGTACATCATCGACTACATCCCGGTGCTGATCATCGAGGGTATCGGCTGGCTGTTGCTGATCGGCACGCGCGAAACCGCTTGCATCACCGACACTTCGGAATACGACCTCGGTGAGTTCTGCGCGACCGGCGCGTCGACGATCGGCCAGCTATCGATCGCTCTCACCGGTCTGATCGCCCTTGCCTACATCATCTGGAACCTGGGTTATCGCCAGGGCACGACGGGCTCGAGCATCGGCAAGGGCATCATGAAGTTCAAGATTGTCAGCGAAAAGACCGGGCAGCCAATTGGTTTCGGAATGTCGGTCGTCCGCGAGCTCATCTATCTGGTATTCGCGGGCCTCTGCGGAATCATCTGGCTCGTCGCCGTCCTGTTCCCGCTGTGGGACGTCAAGCGGCAGACACTCGTTGACAAGATCATCTCCACGATCGCCCTACCCCTGTAGAGAGCTGACTCACACCTTCGGAAGGTTCGATGAACAATCCACCACCTCCCCCTCCGCCCGGCGGCGGTTATCCCCCGCCGGGACAGGGCGGTTATCCCCCGCCGGGACAACAGGGAGGCTATCCACCTCCTCCTCCGCCAGGCGGTTACCCGCCGCACCCTCAGCAGGGTGGCTATCCACCGCCGCCCCCGCCGAGGGGTTATCCGCCGCCACCCCAGCAAGGCGGATATCCGCCTCCGCCACCGGGTGCACCGGGATATCCGCCCGCCCCCGGGGGTTACCCGCCCGTGGGTCCGCCGGGTTACGGTGGCGCACAACCGTATAACATCGGTGAGGCGTTCTCCTGGGCGTGGAACAAGTTCACCAAGAACGCGGGCCCGCTCATCATCGCGACGCTCGTCTACGGCTTGATCCTCATCGTCCTGCAGGTGATCGTGAACTTTGTGCAGGCGGCGGTCAGCCCCGGAGTGAGCGATTACACCTCAAGCGGAAGCGGTTTCTCGTACTCGTGGAGCACGACGTCCATGGGTCTCGGCGGGATTCTCGTCTCGATCGTCGGCTGGTTCGTGTCGCTGATCGTCGCTGCGGCAATACAGTCCGGCTATATCAGCGGTGTACTCGACATCGCCAACGGCCAGCAGGTGTCGGTCGGGTCGTTCTTCCGGCCCCGCAACATCGGCCAGGTCATCGTCGCCGGATTGATCGTCGGCGTCATCACGACGATCGGGTTCTTCCTGTGCATCATTCCCGGCGTGATCGCCAGCATCATGTTGGTCTTCACCATCGTCGCCCTGCTCGACCGCAACCTGTCAGCGGTTGACGCGGTGAAGACGAGTTTCGACCTCAGCAAAGCTAACTTCGGCAATGTGTTCGTGACGTGGCTCGCCATGGTCGCGACCGCATTCGTCGGTGCGCTGCTGTGTGGTGTCGGCCTTATCGTCGCCGTTCCCGTCGCGGCATTGATCCTGGTCTACGCCTGGCGTCGGCTCAGCGGTGGCCAGGTCGCACCGCTGACGCCGTAGCTGGAGTTCATCGGAAGGCGCTGACACCCGTCAGCGCCTCTCCGATGACCAGCTGGTGCACCTCGGACGTGCCTTCGTAGGTCAGCACCGACTCGAGGTTGTTGGCGTGCCGGATCACCGGGTACTCCAGCGTTATTCCGTTGGCGCCCAGCAGGGTTCGGCATTGCCGCGCGATCTTGATCGCTTCCCGGCAGTTGTTCAGCTTGCCGAAGCTGACCTGTTCCGGGCGGATTCGGCCTTCGTCCTTCAGCCGGCCCAGGTGCAGCGCCAGCAATTGCGCCTTGCCCAGTTCGACCGCCATGTCGGCGATCTTGGCCTGTGTCAGTTGGTATCCCGCCAGCGGCTTGTCGAACACCTCGCGGGTGCCCACGTAGTCGATCGCGGTCTCCAGACAGTCCCGTGCGGCGCCCACGCTGCCGAACACGATGCCGAACCTGGCTTCCGAGAGACAGGCGAGCGGACCCGACAAGCCCCGTGCCTCCGGCAGCTGCGCCTCGGCGGGCAGCCGCACGTCGTCGAGGTGCAGCTCCGAGGTCACCGATGCCCGCAGCGACAGCTTGCGCTTCATATCGGTGGCGGTGAATCCCTTCGTTCCGCCGGGCACCAGGAAGCCGAGCACACCTTCCTCGGCACGGGCCCACACCACCGCGACGTCGGCGACCGAGCCGTTGGTGATCCACATCTTCGAACCGTTGAGAATCCAGTCCGAACCGTCGCGCCGTGCCGTGGTGCGCATACCGCCGGGATTGGAGCCGAAGTCGGGCTCGGTCAGTCCGAAACAGCCGATGGCGTCGCCGGTGGCCATCGCGGGCAGCCACTGCTCGCGCTGTTCCTCGCTGCCGTGCCGATGGATGGCGAACATCGCCAGCGAGCCCTGCACCGACACCAGGCTGCGCAGACCGCTGTCCACCGCCTCGAGCTCCAGGCAGACCAGCCCGTAGGCCGTGGCGGTCGAGCCGCCGCAGCCGTAGCCCTCCAGATGCATGCCCAGGATGCCCAGCTTGCCCAGGTCGGCGGCCAGTTCGCGGACCGGGACCTCACCGGCCTCGAACCACTCGGCGATGTGCGGCCGCAACCGCTGTTCGCCGAATCGGCGGATGGTCTCCCGCAGCTCCTTGTCCTCGGGAGTCAGCAGTGCGTCGAGTTCGAGCAGGTCATCGATCCGGGCCGTAGCGCTCATGGTCCATGTCTACACCTTGGTAAAGCGGGACACGGACGAGTGGCGTAGTCGATTACGCGCCGGTGCCAGGCCCGACCGGATGACAATCAGATTGGTTCGGATCCGCGGGCGCGGACGGGTCGCCGTGCTGCGACGAAAGGGGTCACGATGACCGTCGATCAACCATCCGCTGTCACCCCGACCGACACCGCCGTCGAGAGTTGCGACGTCTGCATCGTCGGCGCAGGCATCGCCGGCCTCAACGCACTGTTCGTCGCCAGCCGATACCTGTCACGAGACCAGAAGGTCATCCTGATCGATCGACGGCCACGCGTCGGCGGTATGTGGATCGACACCTACCCCTACGTGCGACTCCATCAGCCGCATCCCATGTTCACCGCCGGGAACATCAAGTGGACTCTCGGGCAGGACCGCTCGTACCTGGCGACCAAGGGCGAGGTGCTCGACCACTTTCAGCACTGTCTCAACGTGATCAAGCAGCGGGTGCGCGTCGACGAGTACTTCGGCTGGGACATGGAGTCCGACAGCGAGATCGCCGGGTCGGTGCAGGTGTCGTGCCGGTCCTCGGATGGCGGGCGGCTGCTGATCGAGACGAAGCGGCTGATAAAGGCCTATGGCCTGCGGGTCACACCCAACGACCCGCTCGAGATTTCCAGCAGGCGCGTCGAATCGGTGTCGCCCGACTACTGCGATGTCCGATCGGGCGACATCCGGGACAGCGGCGCGCCGGTGTGGATCATCGGCGGCGGTAAGACGGCGATGGATACCGCGCACGCGCTGATCACCGACTACCCGGGCCGCGAGGTGAACCTGGTCGCGGGTCGGGGAACGTTCTTCGTCAGCCGCGACCTCATGTTCCCTCGCCGGTGTCCGCGGTGGTGGAGCGGCAAGCTCGGCGCCGCCTGGCCGACCAGGTGGGCCAGCGGTTCGACGGCACCAACGAGGCCGAGGTGCACGACTGGTTTCGCTCGACCTTCGGCATCTTCGCCACCCCCGACGCGGAGAACTTACCTCGCCGGCGTGCTGTCCGAGGCGGAGAACACGACGATCTCCGACGGCCTCAACGACGTCGTGATGGACTACTTCGAGGATGTGGTCGACCGCAACGGCTCGACCGAGATGGTGTTCCGCAGCGGGTCGACCAGGACGATCCAACCGGGCAGCTGGATCGTCAACTGCACGGGATACTTACTGCGCGAACACCGATTCGCCATACGAACCCTACGTCTCCGCCAGCGGTGCGGTGGTCTCCATCCAGCCGCGGTCATCGACGCTGCATCTGCCGGCATTCCAGGCCTACTTCCTCGCACACCTGTTGTTCCTGGACAAGATAAGAGATGTGCCGCTCTACGAACTCGATCAGACCGCTCTCCGCCAGAAGTCGAGTCAGGTGTTTCCCTACACGCTCTTCACGCTCGTCCAGCACAACCTGAGCCTGATCTACGACAACGTCCCGAGCTATGTGTTCAGAGAGAACAACCTCGATTTCGATACCTGGTACCCGCTGCCGCGCCGGTTGCCTGGTACCGCACGGTTCATGCTCACGCACCGTCGCGCGCGGGAGCGGTCGAGGCGCGCCCTGGACATCGTGCGCGACCGGTTCGACGTCCGATGCGGCCCGCTGCCGCCGCTAGGCGCCGGAGTGACTGCCGAGCCAGTCAAGAAGTAGATCGGCCACCGTTTCGGGCTGCTCGTCGAGAAGCCAGTGCGATGCGCCCTTGAGGACCTCGAAGCGGTAGTCGGCGACGACGTAGTCGGCGCACAGTCGGGCGCCCTTCTCCTTCAACGCGATGTCGCCGTCGCTCCAGACGTACAACGTCGGGACGGTGACGCTTTTACGCGTCTCCCGCGGGTTGCCGAACGGCATTCCGCGATACCAGTTCAGCGCGGCCGTCAGCGTGCCGGGCTGCTGTATCGCCTTCACCTCGGCCTGGCCAACTCAGGCGCCGACCTGCTCGCCATGAAGCCCGAAATCGTGCGTCTGCTCAGCAGTAGCCGCTCCGGTATCCACGGCAGTTGGAAGAAGAGCATGTACCAGGACGACAGCGCCTGGCGACTGGTCGCGACGGCCTTCAAGAACGCCGCGGGGTGCGGAACCGACAGTGCCGTCACAGTGTGCAGGCGATCCGGAAACCGTTGGGCGACATACCAGGCGACGGCCGCGCCCCAGTCATGACCGACGAGGTGTACCCGTTGTGCGCCGCTGGTATCGATCAGCGTGAGTACATCCCCGACGAGCTCGGCATCGCGGTAGTCCCGCCGTCGCTTCGGCCGAGCGCCGGGGGAGTAGCCGCGCTGCAGAGGCGCCAGGCAGCGGTAGCCCTGCGCGGTCAGCCGGTCGATGACCGGCTGGTACATCGCGTTGCTCTCGGGGAAGCCATGCAGAAGGACGACCACCGGCCCGTCGGCAGGCCCGGCGTCGATCACGTCGAACACGAGATCGCCGCGGCGGAACTGTTCCATCGGCTGACGATATCCCGCGGATACCCACTCGTTAGGCTGGGCTGTGATGAGTGAGTACAGCAGGTGGCGGGGTCTGGCCACCAAGGCCATCCACGCGGGATTTCGTCCCGACCCGCAGACCGGTGCCGTCAACGCGCCGATCTACGCCAGCTCGACGTTCGCCCAGGACGGGGTCGGCGGGCTGCGGGGCGGGTTCGAGTACGCCCGCACCGGCAACCCGACCCGCGCGGCGCTGGAGGCATCGCTCGCCGCGGTGGAGGAGGCGACGTTCGGGCGCGCGTTCAGCTCGGGGATGGCCGCCACCGACTGCGCGTTGCGCGCGGTACTGCGGCCAGGTGACCACGTGGTGATGCCCGACGACGCCTACGGCGGCACGTTCCGAATCATCGACAAGGTCTTCACCCAGTGGGGTATCGACTACACGGCGGTGGCACTGTCGGACCTCGACGCCGTGCGGAACGCCATCACGCCGAAGACCAAGCTCATCATCGTCGAGACGCCGACCAACCCGCTGCTCTCCATCGCCGATATCAGCGCCATCGCCCGGATCGCTGCCCCGTCGAACATAAAGGTGTTGGTGGACAACACCTTTGCCTCACCGGCCCTGCAGCAGCCGCTGTTGCTCGGCGCCGACATCGTGCTGCACTCGACGACGAAGTACATCGGGGGGCATTCGGACGTCGTCGGCGGCGCACTGCTGACCAGCGACCAACAACTCGACGAGGCATTCGGATTCCTGCAGAACGGGGCGGGTGCGGTGCCGGGTCCGTTCGACGCCTATCTGACCATGCGCGGGCTGAAGACGCTCGTGTTGCGGATGCAGCGGCACAGCGAGAACGCCGCACTGGTGGCCGAGTTCCTGGAGAACCATCCTGCCATCGAGACTGTGCTGTACCCGGGCCTACCGAGCCATCCAGGACACGACATCGCCGCCAGGCAGATGAGTGCATTCGGCGGCATGGTTTCGGTTCGGCTGCGTGGCGGGATCGAGGCCGCACGTGACTTCTGCTCGCGGACAGAGGTTTTCATCCTGGCGGAGTCGCTCGGCGGTGTGGAGTCGTTGATCGAGTACCCAGGTGCGATGACGCACGCGTCGACTGCAGGTTCGCAACTCGAGGTGCCCGCCGATCTCGTTCGGCTTTCGGTGGGTATCGAAGACGCCGCGGACCTGCTCGCAGATCTGGAGCAGGCGCTAGGCTAACGCGGGCCGCACCGCCGATGCGGTGACCGCAAGGTTCATCTCGGGCAGCGCCGTTTCGTACTCGTCAATCCAACCGCCGCCGGCGATTTCGCTGGCCCGCATGTGGACCCATCGCCATCCGCGGTCATTCAGGCTCAGCAGCGCGCCGAGGCCGTCCACCGCGTGCAGCAGCGAGATGATCGCCGCCGTCGGCGGTGTCGGCGGTTCCCTGTCGAACAGCGCCGACAACAGCGCAGCGCGGGCCTGCGTGACGCGGTCGCGATTGATCACCGGCCACGACGAGGGATGGTGGAATCGCTTGCTCTGCAACTGAACACGCCGGATCTGCCCGGTGTATTCGAGGAAGCCTGCGATGTTGTCCTGCACTCCGCGACGCAGCTTGGACACCGTGGCGGCGGGAGTCAGCGGCCGCCGTGCCAGCAGCGCGAAAGCCGGGTCCATGATGGGATCCAGCGGCATCGGCCCCGCCAGGGCCACCAATCGGCCCGGTGCGACGGCCTCACCGTTCATCGAAGGACGGACCCGGCACAGCAGCGCCAAATCCAGCAACACCGCGCCCGACAGCACGCGACCACGTCGGGACCGGTCGAGACCGGGCTGCGAGTCGGCGTTGTCCAACAGCAGTAAGAACATGTCCTCGGCGATCTGCGCCACGGACGGACCTTAGCTCGCTGGCTCGGACGGGGTTACGTCAGGAGTGATAGGGCTCGGCTTTGACGAGCGTGACCTTGACGGTGTTGCCGTTGGGCACCATGTAGGTGCGCGTCTCGCCTTCCTTGGCATCGATCAGCGCACTGCCGAGCGGGGAAGCGGGGGAGTACACCTCGAGCTTGCCGTCGCTCACGCCCTCCTGACGGGTGGCGATCAGGAAGGTCTCCTTGTCGGACTTGTTGTCGTCGTAGTAAACCGTGACAACCGAGCCGGGCAGCGCGATACCGGACTGCTTGGGCGCCTCGCCGACCTTGGCGTTGTTCAGCAGCTCCTGCAACTGGCGGATCCGGGCCTCTTCCTGGCCCTGCTCCTCGCGCGCAGCGTGGTAACCGCCGTTCTCCCGCAGATCGCCCTCTTCGCGACGATCGTTGATCTCCGCGGCGATGATCGGCCGGTGGGCGATGAGGTGGTCCAGCTCCGCCTTCAGCCGGTCGTGTGCCTCCTGGGTCAGCCAGGTGACCTGTGTGTCGGTCATGTCTTCGCGCTCCTGTCTTCGTCTCGCGCTTTTCGCGGGTGAAGTCCGTGCCTCGTCTGCTGGGAGCTGTCGCATGTATTGCCACTCTGGCCAGCGCCTAATCCGCGGGATCCGCGCGCAAAAGCAGCAATACACGGTCCCAGCAGGAACCGTGTATCGGCCCATGTTACCACCGTCACGTCAGCCGGTTTTCACGCAATCGCTTCTCGTCGTTTGTTGCTTGGCCCGCCAGACGCCGGTATCAGGACGCCACCAGATAGCCCGGCACGTCCATTCCGCACCCGTACACATCGCCGACCACCGGCGGCCGGGTCGACTTCACGGTGGTGGTGATGTTGACGGTGTCCTGCGACGACGGCGGCACCAGCACCTCCCGGCGTCCGGTCTCGCTGCCGTCGATCGCGCGGGCCCGCACGATGCAGACCACCGGGCGCGACGGGTCGGCGCGGGTGACCTTGATCGTCACCGACAGCGTCTCGTCGTCGATCAGCTGGTATCCGCCCAGCTCACCCTGTACGTCGCCGCTGCCGAGCCGCTGCGACGCCACGATCGCGATGACCACCCCGGCGACCAGGACCAGCGCGGTCAGGCCAATCGCCCACCAGCGACGTGATCGGCGTGACATGCGCTGCCGCCCGTAGCGGGCCGCGGGACGATCAATCATGTCGCTGTTTTCAGTGCCCGTCGCTCGGATACATCTACTAGGACTGGAACTATAGGGCTACCGAAACGGTTGGAACCTTTCGACGTGATGAGGAGCCAGTTGAAGCAACTGCGGTTGATGGCGGTACACGCCCACCCGGACGACGAGTCCAGCAAGGGTGCCGCCACCACAGCCCGCTACGCCGCCGAGGGCGCGCGGGTGATGGTGGTGACGCTGACCGGTGGCGAGCGCGGCGACATCCTCAACCCGGCGATGGACCTGCCCGACGTGCACGGTCGGATCGCCGAGATCCGTCGCGACGAGATGCGCAAGGCCGCCGAGATCCTCGGCGTCGAGCACCACTGGCTGGGTTTCGTCGACTCCGGCCTGCCCGAGGGCGATCCGACGCCGCCGCTGCCCGAGGGCTGCTTCGCGCTCGAACCCTTGCAGATCCCGACCGAGGCGCTGGTGAAGGTGATCCGCGACTTCAAGCCGCACGTGATGACCACCTACGACGAGAACGGCGGCTATCCGCACCCCGACCACATCGCCTGCCACCAGGTGTCGGTCGCCGCGTACGAAGCCGCGTCCGACCACCGGCGCTATCCCGACGCCGGGGAGCCGTGGGACGTCAAGAAGCTGTATTACAACCACGGCTTCCTGCGGAAGCGCATGCAGCTGCTGCAGGAGGAGTTCGCCAAGCATGGCCAGGCGGGGCCGTTCGACAAGTGGCTCAAGCACTGGGATCCGGAGCTCGACGTGTTCGCGGGCCGAGTGACGACCCGCATCGAGTGCTCGGAGTACTTCTCCCAGCGCGACGATGCGCTGCGCGCCCACGCCACCCAGATCGATCCGAGCGGCGACTTCTTCGCCGCGCCCATCGAATGGCAGCAGCGGTTGTGGCCGACAGAGGAATTCGAGCTCGCGCGGTCGCGGTTGCCGGTCTGCGTGCCCGAGACCGACCTGTTCGCCGGGATCGAGGTCTGACGATGACTGACACGCTCGTGATGATCGTCGGCCTGCTGGCCGACGAGGCGCCCAAGGACACCGGACCGGACTTCGGCAAGGCGAGCCCGTTCGGTCTGCTGATCGTCGTGCTGCTGCTGATCGGGACCTTTCTGTTGGTGCGGTCGATGAACCGGCACCTCAAGCGGCTGCCGGAGTCGTTCGACCGCAACAATCCCGAACCGGATCAGGCGGTCGACGACGGAACCGTCGAACCGGATGCGGACAGCAAGGCGCCCTAGTGGCTCTAATGGGCAATACCCTCGGCGCGGCCACCAGCCCGTATCTGCGCCAGCACGCCGACAACCCGGTGCACTGGCGCCAGTGGACACCCGACGCGCTGGCCGAGGCGGCCGAGCGGGACGTGCCGGTCCTGCTGTCGATCGGCTACGCCGCCTGCCACTGGTGCCACGTGATGGCGCACGAGTCCTTCGAGGACGCCGACGTCGCCGCCGCCATGAACGCGGGCTTCGTCTGCATCAAGGTGGACCGCGAAGAGCGTCCCGACATCGACGCGGTCTACATGAATGCGACCGTCGCGCTGACGGGGCAGGGCGGCTGGCCGATGACCTGTTTCCTGACCCCAGACGGCAGGCCGTTCTTCTGCGGCACCTACTACCCGAAGCCGAATTTCCTGCAGCTGCTCGCCGCCGTCAGCGACACCTGGCAGCACCGGCGCGACGAGGTCGAGCGGGCGTCTGACCAGATCATCACCGAGCTGCGGTCGATGGCCTCCGGGTTGCCCGGCGGTGGACCCGAGGTGCAGCCCGCCATGTGCGACCAGGCCGTCGCCGCGGTGCTGGGCGACGAGGACACCGTAAGGGGCGGCTTCGGCGGTGCACCCAAGTTCCCGCCGTCGGCGCTGCTTGAGGCACTGCTGCGCAGCCACGAACGCACCGGCGAGCCTGCGCCGCTGGCGACCGTCGAACGCACCGCCACCGCGATGGCCCGCGGCGGCATCTACGACCAGCTCGCCGGTGGATTCGCCCGCTACAGCGTGGACGCCTCCTGGGTGGTGCCGCACTTCGAGAAGATGCTCTACGACAACGCGTTGCTGTTGCGAGCCTACGCACATTGGGCGCGGCGCACGGGAAACCCGTTGGCACGCAAGATCACCCGCGAGACCGCGCGATTCATCATCGA
This sequence comes from uncultured Actinomycetota bacterium, assembly GCA_963716505.1. GTDB lineage: Bacteria > Actinomycetota > Actinomycetes > Mycobacteriales > Mycobacteriaceae > Mycobacterium. Next base: position 497,682 of record CAVQTL010000017.1, on the reverse strand, counting down.
CGAGCTCGGCGCCGACGGCATGTTCATCTCCTCGCTGGACGCCGACGCCGACGGCAAGGAAGGCCTCACCTACGTCTGGACGCCCGCCCAGCTGACCGAAGTGCTCGGTGGCGACGACGGACGTTGGGCGGCAGCGCTTTTCGGCGTGACCGAAGCGGGTACCTTCGAACACGGCAGCTCGGTACTGCAACTACCCGCGGACCCCGACGACACGGAACGGTTCGACCGGGTCAGGACCACCCTGCTGGCCGCCCGATTGACTCGGCCGCAGCCGGGCCGCGACGACAAGGTCGTCACGGCGTGGAACGGGTGGGCGATCACCGCGCTCGTCGAGGCGAGTGTCGCGCTCGCTGAGCCCGAATTCCTCGACGCCGCAACGCGATGCGCGCAGGCGGTGCTCGACCTGCACATCTCCCCGTCAAGCGGGAGGTACCCCCAGGACGGCTGGCGGCTGCGCCGCGCGAGCCTCGGCGGACGCGTCGGCGACAGCGCGGCGATCCTGGAGGATTACGCGACTCTGGCGACCGGGCTGCTCACGCTGCACCAGATCACCGGCGGGGCAGAGTGGCTGGACGCCGCCACCGGGCTGCTCGACACGGCGCTGGCGCACTTCGCCGACCCCGAGCACCCCGGCCGATGGTTCGACACCGCCGACGACGCCGAGCAACTCTTGGTGCGGCCCGCCGACCCGCTGGACGGGGCGACACCGTCGGGTGCCTCGTCGATCGCCGAAGCCCTGCTCACCGCCGCGCATCTGGTCCCGGCCCCGCGGGCCGACCGGTACGCATCGGCCGCCGCGGAGTCGTTGGCGACGGCGACGCCGGTGCTGGCACGGTTGCCGCGCTCGGCCGGACACTGGTTGGCCGTTGCCGAGGCCGCCGTGCGAGGTCCGATCCAAATCGCCGTCGCCACAGCGGCTTCCGACTCGCCGCTGCTCAGCGCGGCCCGCGAGCTGGCGCCAGGAGGTGCCGTGGTGGTCGGCGGCGCGGTGAACTCCTCGGAGCTGCTCACCGACCGGGACCGCGTCGACGGCGCCGACGCCGCCTATGTGTGCCGCGGCCGGGTGTGCGACCTGCCGGTCACCACCGCCGGGGACCTCGCGTCCGCGTTGGGCCTGCCCGTGTAGCCTTCGGCGCATGTCGACGCCCGAAGACAACGCCAACACCGTCAAGCGCTACCTCGAGCTGGCGGGTGAAGGCAAGGTCGACGACATCGTCGACCTGTACGCCGACGACGGCACGGTCGAGGATCCGGTCGGTGGCGAGGTGCACATCGGCCGCGAGGCGATTCGCGGGTTCTATTCGATGATTCCTGCCGGCGACAACGCAAGCGAGATGTTCACGCTGCGGTCTCTCGGGCAGGAGGCCGCCTTCTACTGGGCGCTCACCGTCGAGCTCGGCGGCAATCGGGTGCAGATCGAGATCATCAGCACGATGACGTTCAACGACGACGGCAAGATCGCGTCGATGAAGGCCTATTGGGGCCCGGAAAACGTCAAGCCCGCATGAGTGATTTCGGCGTGATTCGCTGCGCTCAGCGCAACTGTTCACGCCGAAATCGCAATTAGCCGCTGAAGACGGCGAACCACATCGCGATGTAGTGCAGGATCGCGGCCACCGCCGTGCAGGCGTGGAAGAACTCGTGATGCCCGAACGTCTCGGGCCACGGGTTGGGCCACTTCAGGCCGTACAGCACGCCGCCGATGCTGTAGAGCGCGCCGCCGACGATCAACAGGACCAGGGCGGCCACACCGGCACCGTCCAGGATCGGTCCGACAAACCACGCGGCTACCCAGCCCAGCAGCAGGTAGAGCGGCACGCCCACCCACCGCGGCGCGGACGGCCAGAACATCTTGAGCAGCACGCCCGCGAGGGCGCCGCTCCAGACGATCCAGAACAGCACCATGCCCTTCTCCGACGGCAACGCCAGCAGGGCGAACGGTGTGTAGCTGCCCGCGATGAACACGAAGATCATCGAGTGGTCGGCGCGCTTCATCCACTTGCGGAGCGTCTCCGACTTCCAGGTGATCCGGTGGTATGCACCGCTGACCGCGAACATGGCCACGATCGTGAACGTGTAGAGGAGGGTGGCAAGGCCTGCCCGGGTCCCGACCATCGCCCAGGACACCGATACCAGCGTCGCTCCCGCGATGAACGCGACGACGGCCGCGTAGACGTGGATCCAGCCCCGCGCGCGTGGCTTGCCGATCGCGTGGGCGACGCGGTCGACGACCGCCTCGGGAAAGTCTTCTGCGCGATTACCCCCACGGTGGCTGCGATCCGGTTCTTCGGTGTCGATTGAGGCGGTCATGTCACCCCCTATTGCCTGCTCGGTGATTGCTCTCGAACAGCCACAGTACTGTGGATTTTCGTGGAGATCATTCCCGCTCGCCTCAAGGAGCCGATGTACCGGCTTTACGAGATGCGACTGCGGCAGGGTCTCGCGGCGTCGAAAACCGAACTGCCGCGCCATATCGCGGTCCTTTGTGACGGCAACCGGCGATGGGCCCGTGATGCTGGTCACGATGACGTCAGTTACGGCTATCGGGTGGGTGCGGCGAAGATCGCCGAGATGCTGCGCTGGTGCCAGGAGGCGGGCATCGAGATGGCCACCGTCTACCTGCTCTCGACGGAGAACCTGCAGCGGGAACCCGACGAGCTGTCGTCGCTGATCGAGATCATCACCGACGTGGTGGAGGAGATCTGTGCCCCCGCGAACAGGTGGAGCGTGCGCACGGTCGGTGACCTCGAACTGCTCGGCGAGGAACCGGCGCGGCGGCTGCGCGACGCGGTGGAGTCGACCAACGGCCACGGAGAGTTCCACGTGAACGTCGCCGTCGGCTACGGCGGACGCCAGGAGATCGTCGACGCGGTGCGGGCGCTGCTCGGCAAGGAACTCGCCAACGGCGCCACCGGCGAGCAGTTGATCGAGGGCGTCACCGCCGAGGCGATCTCGGAGAACCTGTACACCTCCGGTCAGCCCGACCCCGATCTGGTGATCCGCACGTCGGGGGAGCAGCGGCTGTCCGGATTCCTGCTGTGGCAGAGCGCGTACTCGGAGATGTGGTTCACGGAGGCCTACTGGCCGGAGTTCCGGCGGGTGGATTTCCTGCGCGCGCTGCGTGATTACACCGCGCGGCACCGCCGGTACGGCCGCTGAGCTCGGGCCGTCTGCTCTTCGCGCAAGCGTCCCCCGCAAGCTCGAGGTGCCCCCACATCGCCCCGTGCCACACTTGACCTATGGCGGCGCTGTCGGCGTTGGTGTTCTCACTCAGCTGGTGGTTGGGCCTGTATCTGCTGGCCCGTGATCCGCGTAAGCCGGTGCTCGTGCTGGCCGCGATCGGGCTGACGAGTTTCGCGGCGGTGGTCGCGCTCGATGCCGTACGGGTGGTCAGCGGTCTGCATGTGCTCAGCAGCATCGAGATCTATCTGGTCGCGGTTCCCGGCATCGCCTGGTTCGCGGTGCTCCTCGAACTGTCCCGGCCGTCCGACACCTGGCGCAGTCGCGCAGGCGAGATCGCACTCATCGCCGCCGTTGGCACGGCGGCGTTCTTCGGTGCGGCCATGGCAGGCAACGTCGACGGGCCAGTGCGGCTCGGCCACTGGGTGATGTTCGCCGTCATCTCGCTGTCGTCACTCGGCGCGATGCTGCGGGCGGTGTTCGGCCCGTGGCAGCCGCGGCCGGTGGTGGGTTACGTCGTGGTCGCGACGCTGTTCTTCGCGCTCGGCAACGCGATCCTCGTCATCCCCCTCGGGCTGGTGCCCAGCTGGCTGGCCTTGGCGTCGACGGGATTCGACGTCGTGCTGCTCGGTGTCGCGGTCGCGATGTGGGATGCGTTCGACGAGGGCCAGGCGTTGCGCGGCGACATGCTGCGCTCGTTCGTCGCGACCGGCGTCGTCGTCGTGCTCTTCGGTGGTCAGGCGCTGATCGGTATGACGTTGACCGGTCAGCAGACGGCGCTGACGGTGCTGTTGTTCACCAGCATCGCGATCGCGATCGCGATCAACGTGCTGGCCGATCCGCTGGCGGGCCTGCTGGACCGGCTGGCGTTCTCCCGTTCGCCCGGTCTGCGCGCCGATCGCGCGACGTTGCGCCGCACCGAGGCGGCGCTGCCGCTGCGGTCGGCGAACCCGCTCTCCGACGTCGACGACGAGACCTTCGTCCGGCTCACCCGTCGCGCGCTCGGCCACTACGGCGACCTGTCCAAGCTCGTCGCCAGCCCGCTGACCGCCCTGCCGAGCATCGACCAACGGCTGGCCGCCCGCGACGCGCCCGACCAGCCGCTTGAACGCGCCAACGAGCTCAAGGCCCTGCTGGCCGATCGCATCGCCCGGCTCAAGCCCCGCGACGGCGGCGACTTCGGCACCACCGAGCAGTGGCGCCACTACAACGCGCTGTACTTCCCCTACGTCGTCGGTGTGCGGGCGTACGCGCAGAACGCCACCGCGGCCGGGCTGGATCCCGTCGCCCGCCAGGCGTGGCAGTGGTTCGTCACCGAGGTGCCACAGCGGTCGCTGCACAACTGGCAGAATGCCGCCGCCCGGCTGATCGCCGCCGATCTGCGCGGCAATCTGGTCATCGCGCAAGACGCGTAGAACCGCTTCTGACCTGCGGTTGGCAGTAGCTGGCAGCGTCTGGCGTCGATCTGGCAGTGCCTTGTGCGCAACATCAGTGCCATGACCGCCATCACCACCCGGCCCGTCCGGGACAGCACGGACTCACTGTTGCGTTTCGCCCTTCGCGCCGACGCCACCCTGTGCGGGGCGCTCGGGTTGTTCATCGCCATGGCCGCCGATCCGCTGTCGCGGCTCTCCGGTCTGTCCGCGACATCCGAATGGATCGCGGGTGCGGCGCTCGTCGGCTACGGCCTCGCACTGTATGTCGCAGCCGGTGTGCCAGACGTCCGGCGGGTCGGCGTCGGCGTGCTCGTCGGGAACATCGCGTTCGCCGTCCTCGTGAGCGTCGTGCTCATCGCGGGCTGGCTGCCGCTGACCGCGCTCGGAGTGGCGTCGACGATCGCGTTCACCGTCGTCACGCTGGCCTTCTCCTACGCCCAATACCTCGGAGTGCGCCGTCTGGCGTGACTCCCTTCCACCCGGTCCGGAGTCGCCGCTGACAGAGGTTGCGGCGTCGACTCCGGCACCGGTTGAAGGAAAACCCACGAAGAAAGGAACAGCATGACCGCCATCACCACCCCCCGGTTCAGGGAGTCGACGGACTCGTTGCTGCGCTTCGCGATGCGCGCCGACGCAGTACTGACCGGGCTTGCAGGCATCGCCGGAATTCCCCTCGCCGGCTGGCTGGCGGAGATATCGGGCACCACCAAAGCTTTCGAATACTCGATGAGCGCCTTCTTCATCGCCTATGGCGTGGTGGTGCTCGCGCTCGCCCAGCTGCCGTCCGTGCGCAAGCCCGGCATCGCCGTGATCACCGCCAACGTGCTCTACACGGTCGCGGCCGTCGCGCTCGTGCTGGTCGACTGGATGCCGCTGACCACACTGGGCGTAGTGCTGACACTCGCCACCGGCGTCTACACCTTGGTGTTCGCCGAACTGCAGTACCAGGGCGTGCGACGCATGAAGCGCTGACGTTCCTGCCGAAGCGCGAACCCGCAAAACCGGTGCGGGTTTCGCGTCTGCGACTACAACTTGCGCAGCCGCAGCCGGTTGATGGAGTGGTCGGCGTCCTTGCGCAGCACCAGGGTGGCCCGCGGGCGCGTCGGCAGGATGTTGTCGATCAGGTTCGGGCGGTTGATGGAATGCCAGATGTCGCTGGCCGCGAAGACCGCCTGATCGTCGGTCAGCGTGGAGTAGTGGTGGAAGTGCGACGCGGGGTCGGCGAACGCACCCGCGCGCATCGACAGGAACCGGGAGATGTACCACTGTTCGATGTCCTCGATGCGGGCGTCGACGTAGACCGAGAAGTCGAACAGGTCCGAAACCATCAGCGCCGGACCGGTTTGCAGAACGTTGAGCCCCTCCAGGATCAGGATGTCGGGGTGCCGAATGATCTGCTTCTCACTGGCCACGATGTCGTAGAGCAGATGCGAATACACCGGAGCACAGGCGTAATCGGAGCCTGACTTCACCGCGGTGACGAAGCGCATCAGCGCCCTGCGGTCGTAACTCTCTGGGAAACCTTTGCGGTGCATCAGGTTTCGGCGTGTCAGTTCCGCGTTCGAGTACAGGAAGCCGTCGGTGGTGACGAGGTCTACCCGGGGATGGTGTTCCCAGCGGGCCAGCAGTGCCTGCAGCACACGGGCGGTCGTCGACTTACCCACCGCCACGCTGCCCGCGACGCCGATGATGAACGGCACCGGGCGGTCGGGGTTCTGCTGCGGCTCGCCGAGGAACTCGGCGGTGGCGGCGAACAGCCGCTGGCGCGCCGCGACCTGCAAATGGATCAAGCGGGCAAGCGGCAGATAGACCTCTTCGACCTCGAGCAGGTCGACCTTCTCACCGAGACCGCGCAGCTTGACGAGCTCGTCCTCGGTCAGCTTCAGCGGCGTGGACATACGCAGCGCCTGCCATTGACTCCGGTCGAACTCCACGTAGGGGCTCGGCTCGCTCAGCCGCGGCATGGGATAAGTCTTGCAGTTAGCGTGGTCGCTATGGATCCCGGCACCCTCATCCGCGAATATCTGCTGCTCGGCCTGCGGTTCGACCGGATCGAGGAAGGCTACGTCGACTCCTTCACCGGTGACCCCGCGCTGCGGGAGGCCGTCGCGTCCGAACCGGCGCCCGACCCCGCTGACCTGGCCAGGCAGGCCGAGCGGCTACTCGCCGAGCTGGCAGGCGTGCCGCGCACCAACGGCCCGGCGGGCTTCGACGACGCGCGCGCCGATTACCTGGGCGCCCATCTGCGCGCGCTGGCGTGTGCCGGCAAGAAATTCGCCGGGCAGGCCGTCGGCTTCGTCGACGAGGTCGACGCCTATTTCGACGTGCAGATCAGCAAGGGCGATCCGGACCGCTACGCCGACGCGCACGCCCGCCTCGACGAGGCGCTCGGCGGCACGGGTCCGCTGGCCGAGCGGATGCAGGCCTACCGCAGCGCCGAGGAGATCCCGCCGGAGCGTCTGGAGGAGTGCATCCATGCGTTCTCCAGTGCGCTGCGCGACCGGGTGCGCGCCGAGTTCCCACTGCCCGACAGCGAGACCATCAACTACGAAGTGGTCACCGACAAGCCGTGGTCGGGGTTCAACTACTACCTCGGCGACTACCGCTCGACCGTCGCGGTGAACGCCGACCTGCGCCAGCACATGTCCAACCTGCCGCGGCTGGTGGCCCACGAGTCCTATCCGGGCCATCACACCGAGCACTGCCGCAAGGAGGCCGGGCTGGTGGCCAAGCGCGGCCACGCCGAGCAGACGCTGTTTCTGGTCAACACTCCGCAGTGCCTGATGGCCGAGGGCCTGGCCGACCTGGCGCTCTACGCCGCGATCGGTTCGAACTGGGGTGGCTGGGCCGGCGAGATCTACGCCGATCTGGGTCTTCGATTCGACGGCGAGCGCGCGGCGACGGTGTCGGAGGCGACGGCGGCGCTGGCCGACGTCAGGCAGGACGCCGCGCTGATGCTGCACGACGAACACCGCGACGTCGACGACGTGGTGGCATTCCTGAAGCGTTGGCTGCTGGTCAGCGACGAGCGGGCCAGGCAGACGCTGCGGTTTCTGTCTTCGCCGCTGTGGCGGGCCTACACCAGCACCTACGTCGAGGGCTACCGGCTGCTGCGGGGCTGGCTGGACGACCGGCCCGCAGGCGTCAGCCTCACCGAGCGGTTCGGCAGGCTGCTCGACGAGCCGCTGATCCCGTCGGCCCTGCGCGCCGCCTGATCTGAGTGTGCGGATTCGACCGCCGTCACCCTTGCCACACAACTTAGACGGCACAGCTCGTCGTGCCCGCCTCTCCGCGAAAGATTCGCTACTGCTGAAACTGTTTCCGTTTGAGCGAATGTTTCGCTGCGAGGCGGGCACTCCTGCCATAGGCAGCCCAGTGGCCGATGAGCATCTCTGAGGCTAAAGAGGCCAATGGGGTACGGCACGCCCAGGGAACCTCCGGGACCGTCCCGTGTGGCTGCGATTACGCTGAATCCCATGACCGCAGACCCGTCCGTGACCGCCCCTGCTCCCGGCGCCGAGTACGCCGAAACCGCCAGCGCCGCGTATCGCGACATCCTGCAGATCATCGAATCGGTCGAGCCGCGCATCGCCGCCGCGACCCGCAAAGAGCTTGTCGACCAACGGGATTCGCTCAAGCTGATCGCCAGCGAGAACTACGCCTCGCCCGCGGTGCTGCTGACCATGGGCACCTGGCTCTCCGACAAGTACGCCGAGGGCACCGTCGGGCACCGCTTCTACGCCGGCTGCCAGAACGTCGACACCGTGGAGACGGTGGCCGCCGAGCACGCCGAGCAGCTGTTCGGATCGCCGCACGCCTACGTCCAGCCGCACTCCGGCATCGACGCCAACCTCGTCGCGTACTGGGCGATCCTGGCCACCCGGGTCGAAGCGCCGGGCCTGGCCGAGGCGGGCGTCAAGAACGTCAACGACCTCTCCGAGGCCGACTGGGAGCAGCTGCGCACCAAGCTCGGAAACCAGCGGCTGATGGGGATGTCGCTGGATGCCGGCGGGCACCTCACCCACGGGTTCCGGCCAAACATCAGCGGCAAGATGTTCTACCAGCGCAGCTACGGCACCGATCCGACGACCGGCCTGCTGGACTACGACGCGCTGGCCGAGGCCGCCCGCGAGTTCAAGCCCCTGGTGCTGGTCGGCGGCTACTCGGCCTATCCGCGGCGGGTCAACTTCGCCAAGCTGCGCGAAATCGCCGACGAGGTCGGCGCCACGCTGATGGTGGACATGGCCCACTTCGCCGGCCTGGTCGCGGGCAAGGTGTTCACCGGCGACGAGGACCCGGTTCCGCATGCCCACGTCACCACGACCACCACGCACAAGTCGCTGCGCGGCCCGCGCGGCGGCCTCGTGCTCGCCACGCCGGAGTACGCCGACGCCGTCGACAAGGGCTGCCCGATGGTGCTTGGCGGTCCGCTCTCGCACGTGATGGCCGCCAAGGCCGTCGCGCTCGCCGAGGCGCGCCAGCCGTCATTCCAGACCTACGCGCAGCGGGTCGCCGACAACGCCAAGGCGCTGGCCGAGGGCTTCCTGAAGCGGGGAGCCACGCTGGTCACCGGCGGCACCGACAACCACATCGTGCTGCTCGACGTGCAGTCGTTCGGGGTGACGGGACGGCAGGCGGAGTCGGCGCTGCTGGACTCCGGCGTCGTCACCAACCGCAACTCGATCCCCAACGACCCGAACGGTGCCTGGTACTCCAGCGGCATCCGGCTCGGCACCCCTGCGCTGACCACCCGCGGCTTCGGCGCCGCCGAATTCGACCGGGTGGCGGAGCTGATCATCGACGTGCTGACCAACACCGAGGCCGCCGCCGCGTCGTCGGGGCCGTCGAAGGCCAAGTACAAGCTCGCCGACGGCACCGCCGAGCGCGTGCACGCAGCGGCCGCCGAACTGCTGGCAGCAAACCCGCTTTACCCGGGTCTGACGCTGTAGGACGACACACGCTCACCCGATTTCGAAAAAGGTGTGAACGTGGGTTACAGTAACTTTCATGGCACAGAAACCTGTCCCTAATGCGCTGATCCTCGAGCTCGAGCCGGTGGTCGACGAGAACCTGAACCGGCATCTGGAGTCCGAGGACATCTGGTTCGCGCACGACTACGTGCCCTTCGAACAGGGCCAGAACTTCGCGTTCCTCGGTGGACAGGACTGGGATCCGGCTCAGGTCACGTTGCCCAAGCACGTCACCGATGCGCTGGAGATCCTGCTCATCCAGAAGGACAACCTCGCCGCCTACCACCGCGAGTTCGTCTTCAGCTTCATTCTCGAGGAGAAGTGGGGCCGCTGGCTGGGCCGGTGGACGGCAGAGGAGCACCTGCACGCGATCGCGCTGCGCAACTACCTCGTGGTCACTCGGGAGGTCGATCCGGCCGCCAACGAGGACGTCCGCGTCGAGCACGTCATGAAGGGCTACCGCGCCGACACCTACAGCCAGATCGAACGGCTGGTGTTCATGGCGTTCTACGAGCGCGCATATGCCGTCTACTGCCGCAACCTCGAAGCGCAGATCACCGAACCTGTGCTGAACGGCCTCGTCGGCCGGATCGCCAGGGACGAGGAGCGTCACGAGGAGTTCTTTCGGAAACCTCGTCGCGCATCTGCTGGGATCCAACCGCGAGGAGACCATCGAGGCCATCGCGAACCGCGCCGCCGAACTCGACGTCGTCGGCGCAGACATCGACGCCTACCGGACAAGGTGCGCAATGTCGCGGACGCGGGCATTTTCGACGACGCCACCCTGCGCCAGGTGATCTCCGACCGAATCACCGCGTGGGGCCTTGCCGACGAACCGCGATTGCGTCCGTCTAGTCGACGGCTAAGTTGCTGGGCGGTTAACCCGGCGCGCCTGCACGCCACGCTTGCATTCTCGGGAGTAGCGTCGTTTGCGATGGCTAGCGACATGCTCTGCTGTCCGGGCGGTACCGATCGATTCGACTCGAAAGGGCCGGCCCCGGCCCTGGTGCCGCAGTGTCCGCCGAGAGGTTCGTGCGGGGCCGCGCGGGCTCGAGGAGCGCTACGTGACCGATTCCTCCGTCCGGACTTACGTTCTCGACACATCCGTGTTGCTGTCCGACCCATGGGCCTGTACACGGTTTGCCGAGCACGAAGTGGTCGTCCCGCTGGTCGTCATCAGCGAGCTGGAGGCTAAACGCCATCATCATGAGCTAGGTTGGTTCGCGCGGCAGTCGCTGCGCCTGTTCGACGACCTGCAGGCTCGAGCACGGACGGCTCGATCAGCCGATTCCCGTTGGTACCCAAGGCGGTACGCTGCACGTCGAGCTGAACCACAGCGACCCGACGGTGTTGCCCGCGGGCTTCCGGACCGACACCAACGACTCGCGGATCCTGACGTGCGCGGCCAATCTCGCCGCCGAGGGCAAGCGGGTCACGTTGGTGAGCAAGGACATTCCGCTGCGCGTCAAGGCAGGCGCGGTCGGCCTGCCGGCCGACGAGTACCACGCCCAGGACGTCATCACCTCGGGCTGGACCGGAATGGACGAGATCGACGTGTCCAGCGAGGTGATCGACGCGTTGTTCGCCGACGGTGAGATCGATCTGGAGCCGGCACGAGACCTGCCCTGCCACACAGGAATCCGGCTGCTCGGAACGAACTCTCACGCACTCGGCCGGGTCAACCCCGACAAGCGGCTGCAACTGGTTCGTGGTGATCGCGAGGTCTTCGGGTTGCGCGGCCGCTCCGCCGAACAACGGGTGGCGCTGGACCTGCTGCTCGACGAGTCCGTCGGCATCGTGTCCCTCGGCGGCAAGGCAGGCACCGGTAAGTCCGCGCTGGCACTGTGTGCGGGATTGGAAGCGGTGCTCGAACGGCGCACCCAGCGCAAGGTCGTGGTGTTCCGGCCGCTGTACGCGGTCGGCGGCCAGGAGCTGGGCTATCTGCCAGGCAGCGAGAGCGAGAAGATGGGGCCGTGGGCGCAGGCCGTCTTCGACACCCTCGAAGGGCTGGCCAGCCCCGCGGTGCTCGAAGAGGTGCTGTCGCGCGGCATGCTCGAGGTGCTGCCGCTCACACACATCCGCGGGCGTTCCCTGCACGACTCGTTCGTGATCGTCGACGAGGCGCAGTCGCTGGAACGCAACGTGTTGCTGACGGTGCTGTCCCGGCTCGGTGCCGGTTCGCGGGTGGTGCTCACCCATGACGTGGCCCAGCGCGACAACCTGCGCGTCGGCAGGCACGACGGCGTTGCGGCGGTGATCGAGAAGCTCAAGGGCCACCCGCTGTTCGCCCACATCACGCTGCTGCGCAGCGAGCGCTCGCCGATCGCCGCGCTGGTGACCGAGATGCTGGAGGAAATCAGCCCCGCCGCACTGCCGTAATCGGGCGGTTTCGGCGCGGTAACCGGCGCTCAGCGCACGGTACCGCGCCGAAATCACTCAGCGACCGCCGGTAAGCTGCGGCCGTGCCGAAGCGACGCGACAGCCGGGCCTGGCAGTACGGCCTCGTGGTGCTCGGCGTCCTCGCCGCTGTCGCCATCGTCGTGGTCTCGCTGTTGACCGGCCACGCCACGCGCGAAACCCCCGACGACGTCGACTGCGCGCACGTCAAATGCGTTGCGTTGACGTTCGACGATGGACCGGGGCCCTATACCGACCGGCTGTTGCAGATCCTCAAGGACAACAACGCGAAGGCGACGTTCTTCCTGATCGGCAACAAGGTCGCCGCGAATCCCGAAGGCGCCAAGCGCATCGCGGACGCCGGCATGGAGATCGGCAGCCACACCTGGGAACACCCCAACATGACCACCATCCCACCGGAGGACGTCCCCGCACAGTTCAGCAGGGCCAGCGACGCCATCGAGGCGGCGACGGGCCAGCGACCAAAACTGGTCCGCACCGCCGGTGGTGTGATCAGCGATCAGGTACTGGCGGAGGCCAAGAAGCAAGGCCTGGCCGACATCAATTGGGACGTCATCCCTTTCGACTGGATCAACGACTCCAACATCGCGGCGACGCGCTACATGCTGATGACGCAGATCAAGCCGGGATCAGTCGTGCTGTTCCACGACACCTACTCCAGCACAGTCGATCTGGTGTACCAGTTCATCCCTGTGCTCAAGGCCAACGGCTACCACCTGGTGACGGTCAGCCAGCTGCTTGGACCGCGTGAGCCCGGCAGCAGCTACGGCGCACGCGACAACGGCCCACCCGCCAACGACCTCCACGAGATCGCAGTCGACGAGATCCCGTCGCTGCCGAACACGCCGTCACCGCCGCCGATGCCGAACTTCCCGATCACCGACATCCCGGGCGCCAACTCCGGCGGACCCAACAACGGAGCCTGACCGTCGATGGGCACCGACACCACGTTCGTGCTCACCCTGCTGGTGCTGTGCTACGCGGTGGTCTCGGGTCTGGTCAAGAAGTGGTACACGGCGCCTGCGCTGATCTTCGTCCTGTTCGGAATCGTGTTGGGGCCGTTCGCGCTCAACCTGATCGAAGGCGGCACCGACACCGCGAGCTTCACCGTCGTCGCGCAATTGGCGTTGACGGTCATCCTGTTCAACCAGGCCGCCGAGCTCGACCTCGGGGCGGCGATCCGGCGCGGCGATGTCACGTTTCGGCTGCTCGTCATCGGAATTCCCCTTGCGCTTCTCCTCGGCACCGCGACCGCACTGCTGGTTCTTCCCGTCATGCCGCTATGGGAGGCGGTGTGCCTGGCCGCGATCGTCGCGCCCACCGAGGTCGCGCTGATCGACGCGCTGCTCGATGACGAGCGCATCCCCGAACGAATCCGCCACGCGCTGTCCACCGAGAGCGGCTTCTACGACGGCTTCGCGCTCGCGGCCATGCTGGCGGCGCTGGCCCTGGCCTCAGACCAGACCGAACCCGATTTCGGGCGGTGGGGCATGTTCCTGATCCGCACCGAACTGGTGTCTCTGGTGGTCGGCGTGGCCATCGGAGCGTTGGGCGGCTGGGTCGTCGCGCGGTCACGCCGCCGCGAGTGGATGAGCGACACCTGGGCTCAGTTGGCCACGCTCGCGATCGCGCTGTGTGCTTCACGGCAGGAGAACGCTTGCACGGCAGCGGTTTCGTCGCCGCATTCGCGGGCGGCTTGGCGTTCGCGTTCGCCGCCAGGCGCGCCGGGCGTTCAGCCCGACACTCAGGTATCCGACGCGGCCGGTCAGCTCCTCGAGCTCATGGTGTTCGCGATGTTCGGCGGCTACGCCGTGATCGTCGGCTGGCGTGACGCCGACTGGCGGGTGGTGGTGTTCGCGGTCATCGCGCTGTTCGTGGTGCGGCTCGTCGCCGTACACGCCGCGTTGATCCGCAGCGATGTCGCCATGCACGAACGGGTGTTCATCGGCTGGTTCGGCCCGCGCGGCATCGGGACACTCGTGCTCGGGCTGTTGATGGTCGAGCGTGGTGAGATCGAACAGGCGCCTCTCATCACGCAGGTCGTCGCCGTGACGGTGACGCTGAGCCTCGTCGTGCACAGCGCCACCGCGTGGGCGGGCATCCGATGGCTCGGCGAACGCGAGAAGGCAGCCGAAACCGCCTAGCTGTCGCCGTCTTTCACCTTGGCCATCGCCAGCACGTCAAGCCGCTTGTCGAGCTCCTCTTCAGACAGCTTGTCGCCGATGAGCCCGCGGTCGATGACGGTCTGCCGGATCGTCTTCTTCTCCTTGAGCGCCTGCTTGGCCACCGCTGCCGCCTCCTCGTAGCCGATTGCGGAGTTCAGCGGGGTCACGATCGACGGCGAGGACTCGGCCAGCTCGCGCAGCCGCTGCTCGTTGGCGACCAGTCCGTCGATGCAGCGCTCGGCGAACAGCCTGGCGGAGTTCGTCAGGATCTTGAACGACTCCAGCAGGTTGCGGGCCATCATCGGGATGTACACGTTGAGCTCGAATGCGCCGTTGCCGCCACCCCATGCGATCGCAGCGTCATTGCCGATCACCTGTGCGGCGACCTGCGTGACGGCTTCGGGGATAACCGGATTGACCTTTCCTGGCATGATCGAGCTGCCCGGCTGCAGGTCCGGCAGCTGGATCTCGCCGAGACCGGTCAGCGGGCCAGAGCCCATCCACCGGATGTCGTTGGCGACCTTGGTCAGCGAGACGGCGATGGTGCGCAGCGCACCGGACGCCTCGACCAGCCCGTCACGCGCCGCCTGTGCCTCGAAATGATTTGCCGCGACGCGTAATTCGGCCAGTCCGGTCTGCTCCTTCAAGACCGCGACCACGCGCTCGTCGAAGTCGTCGGGCGCATTGAGCCCGGTTCCGACGGCCGTGCCGCCGATCGCCAGCTCGCCGAGTCGCGGCAGTGTGGCCTTCACCCGCTCGATCCCGGCCTCGACCTGGCGCGCGTAGCCGCTGAACTCCTGGCCCAGCGTCACCGGCACGGCATCCATCAGGTGCGTGCGGCCCGATTTCACCACGATGTGCCACTGCCTGGCCTTGACCGCCAGCGACTCGTGCAGGATCTCGAGCGCCGGAATCAGATGGCGCACAGCGGCTTCCGTGGCAGCGATATGCGTCGCCGTCGGGAAGGTGTCATTGGACGATTGCGACATGTTGACGTCGTCGTTGGGGTGCACCGTGACGCCGTGCTGCTCGGCGATGCCGGCGATCACCTCGTTGGTGTTCATGTTCGAGCTTGTGCCGGAGCCGGTTTGGAACACGTCGATGGGGAACTGGTCGTCGTGGCGGCCGTCGGCGATTTCAGCCGCCGCGGCGATGATCGCGTCGGCCTTCTCCGGGGCGAGCAGCCCGAGGTCCTTGTTCACCTGTGCGCAGGCACCCTTGAGCAGGCCGAGCGCGCGAATCTGGGTGCGCTCCAGACCCCGGCCCGAGATCGGGAAGTTCTCCACCGCCCGTTGCGTCTGTGCCCGCCACAACGCGTTGATCGGCACCTGGACCTCGCCCATCGTGTCGTGCTCGATGCGGTACTCGACGTCTTCTGAACGAGCTGAGTCGACGCTCATGCGGTTCCTTTTCGTGAGTGAGTTACGGCAGCGGTTGGAATGCAGTGCTGTCGCCGGTGAAATCGATGGCGGAGTATTCATTGAGCTTCGACAGCCGGTGGTACGCCTCGATCATCCGCACCGTGCCCGACTTGCTGCGCATGACGATCGACTGGGTGGTGCAACCGCCGCCGTAGTACTGGACGCCCTTGAGCAGATCGCCGTCCGTGACGCCGGTCGCGCAGAAGAAGACGTTCTCGCCGGAAACCAGGTCCTCGGTGGACAAAACCTGAGAAAGGTCATATCCAGCGTCGATGGCCTTCTGCCGCTCCTCGTCGTCCTTGGGCGCCAGCTGACCCTGGATGGCGCCACCCATGCAGCGAATCGCGGCCGCGGTGATGATGCCCTCAGGTGTGCCGCCGATACCGGCGAGCAGATCTGTGCCCGAGTTGGGCCTGCAGGCGGAGATCGCGCCCGCAACGTCACCGTCGGTGATGAGCCGGATCCGGGCGCCGGCCTCGCGGACTTCGGCCATCAACTGCTCGTGGCGGGGCCGGTCGAGAATGCAGACGGTCATGTCCGACACCGACAGCTGCTTTGCCTTGGCGACCCGGCGGATGTTCTCACCGATGGGGGCGGTGATGTCGATGGCGTCGACGGCTTCAGGCCCGACCGCGATCTTGTCCATGTAGAACACCGCCGACGGGTCGAACATCGCGCCGCGTTCCGCGACGGCGAGTACCGAAATGGCATTGGGCAGGCCCTTGCTCATCAGTGTGGTGCCGTCGATCGGGTCGACGGCGAAGTCGCACTCGGGTCCGTCGCCGTTGCCGACTTCCTCGCCGTTGTAGAGCATCGGTGCGTTGTCCTTCTCGCCCTCGCCGATCACCACGACGCCGCGCATCGACACCGTGTTGACCAGCTCACGCATGGCGTCGACGGCGGCGCCGTCACCGCCTTCCTTGTCGCCGCGGCCCACCCAGCGACCTGCGGCCATCGCGCCCGCCTCGGTGACTCGAACGAGCTCAAGGGCGAGGTTGCGGTCGGGGGCTTCCCCGCGTGTTGGGCTCATGCCTGCGATTCTCCCATTGGTCGGTCGGTCTGTGGGAGCTGGGATACTGGCCCTTGTGACGACCCAGCCGCAACCCGCTCCCAGACCCGCTAAGCCGCGGTTGCTGCAGGACGGCCGCGACATGTTCTGGTCCCTCGTGCCGCTGGTCGTGGGGTGCATCATCCTCGCGGGCGTCGTCGGGATGTGCTCGTTTGCACCTGGCGGGCCCGGCCAGGGACCGCCGCCCGACTACGACGCCCCGGCGGCGTTGCAGGCCGACGCCGACGCGCTGCGGATCCCGATCCGGGTGCCTGCGCTGCCCGAGGGCTGGCGCGCCAACTCCGGAAGCCGCGCCGGGATCGAGGCGGGCCGGACGGACCCGTCCGGGCAGCCCGCCCGCGCGGTGTCCTCGACCGTCGGATACCTCACGCCGACCGGGATGTACATGGCGTTGACCCAGAGCAACGCCGACGAGGAGAAGCTGGTCAACTCCATCGACCCCGACATGGTGCCGACCGGAACGCAGGACGTCGACGGAGTGCGGTGGGTGGTTTACGACGGCGGCGAGGGTGCCGAGCCGGTCTGGACGACGCGCCTGAAAGGCCCGACCGGACCGGCGCAGATCGCGATCAAGGGTGCCGACGGTACCGATGAGTACCGTACGCTGTCGGCGGCGGTGCAGAAGCAGCCGCCACTGGCCGCGAAGTAGCACAACGCGACCCCTCGGCACAACGGATGGAGACCCGATGACCGCACCGGAAGCCGATCTCACCGGATGGACCGCCGCACCCTTTACCGCCGCCGGCTATACCCACGACGTGTTCCGTAAGGGCGAGGGGCCCGGGGTCGTGCTGATACCGGAGATGCCCGGCATACATCCGGGCGTGCTGGCCCTGGGTAATCATCTGGTGGACAACGGATTCACCGTCGCCTGTCCATCGCTTTACGGCACGCCGGGCGCACCCAGCAACTTCCGGCCTGCTTCGTTAGCCACCATCGTGCGCGGTTGCGTGGCAAAGGAATTCGCGGGATTCGCGACCAATGCCGACCGGCCGGTCGCGCACTATCTGCGGGCGCTGGCCCGCGACCTCAACGAGAAGACGCCCGGCAAGGGCGTCGGGGTGATCGGCGAGTGTTGGAGTGGGGGCTTCGCGCTGGCGGCCGCTGTGGACGACAGCGTGCTCGCCCCGGTCCTCAGCCAACCGGCGCTGCCGATAGGTCTGACGGGCAAGCAGAAAAGCGATCCCGGTCTGTCCGAAGCCGAGTTGAAGATCGTCGAGAAGAGGGCGGCCGACGAAGGACTGTGCGCGCTGGGGCTGCGGTTCAGCGAGGACCCACTGTCTCCTGCGGCTCGGTTCAAGACGCTCAAGGACCGGCTCGGTGACGCCTTCGAGGTCATTGAAATCAGTTCCAAGGCGGGTAACGAGCACGGGTTCGGCAAGATGGCGCACTCGGTGTTGACGCTCGAGTTGCGCGAACAGGAGGGTCACCCCGCCTTCGAGGCACGCAAGCGCGTCGTCGAATTCCTTACGGAGCGTTTGACTTAGGCGCCGGATCAGATTCGGGCGCATCCGCTTGCGGCCCCGTCTCTTCGGACTCCGGCACTTCCGGCTCCGGCACTTCGGACTCCTGCGCGTCGGGCTCTGCGCGTCAACCATCCCATCACCCGCTTGTTCTTCTTGGACCGCTCGGTGTCGTCGTCGTCATGGTGTTCCAGCGGCACGCCCTTGTACACGGCGAGGTAGACGCTGATCGTCGTGACGATGACGATCATCAGCACCGGACCGATGACGATACCGAACGCGCCGAACATTCCGATTCCGGCGAACACCGACAGCAGCATGAGCGCCGAGTCGAGGCGGGCCTCCCGCGGTACCAGAATCGGTCGCAGGAAATTGTCGATGTTCGTCACCACGATGACGTGGAACAGGATGACGAAGACACCGCCGAATACGTTGCCGAACAGGATCATTCCGACGCCGAAGGGAATCGTGATGATGCCGCTGCCGAGCGGTATCACCGACAGTGCGCTCAAGATGACGGCGAAGATGAAGAAGCCGTCGTGGAAGCCTGCGATGTAGATCGAGATCGCTCCCGCGACGCCCTGGCAGATCGCGATGATGAACTGGCCTCTGACCGTGCCGCCCACCATCGCACCCATCTTCGCGAGGTACAGGTCGGTGACTTCCTCGCCGAGCGGGTTGAGCTGGCGGATCAACCGTTGCACAGCATCCTTGTTGGTCAGCAGCGAGATGAACACGTAGAGAAAAAGGATCGCCGCGGTGATGGCGCCGACGACACCGCCCGCGGCACCCTGCAACAGGTGCAGCAGCCACTCTCCGACGTTCTGGGCGACGGTCGTCATCGCCTTCCGGATCATCTCCGGTGTCAGCGTGATGTCGGCGAACGGCACTCGGGAGAGCAGTTCGTTGACGATTCTCAACGTCTTATCGCCGAGGGTGGACAGGTCGGTGCGCTCGACCCACGCCGCGACACTGCGGACCATCTCGGTGATCTGGACGACAGCCAACAACCCGATCAGGCCGACGGGCACGATGACGCATGCGAACACCGCCAGCAGGGTGATCGTGGCCGACAGGCCGGTGCCCATTTTCTTGTTTAGCCGGTTGTACAGCGGGTTGAACAGGTAGGCGACCACCGCGGCCACCACGATGAGGATGAAGTAGGAGCGCAGGAAGTAGGCGCCGAACAGGATGGCGATGACCGTCGCAACCGCAAGAGCACGCTTCTGCGTCAGCGTGAACTCGGTCTTCATGGCGGCCACCGGCCTACCGTAACCAATGGGGCGCGGGAAGCCCGGCGTGCTCAGCGAATGTCCGAGCGCGCCTCGGCCTGGTGGGCCCGCTGGGTGGCGATGAAGCGAATCGACGCGCGCTGCATCAACCCCGGTGCCAAGCGCGCGAACAACCACTGGCCGTGCGCGCTGCGCGGCCTGACCAGCAGCGGTTTATTGCGTCCGATCGCCTTCAACGTGTCCTGAGCCAGGCGGTCTGCGGGGTAGGCCGCCTTCGTTCGCCGGCCCTGCAGAAAGTAATTGCGGCCGTCGAATCCGCCGATGGCGCCCTTTTCCAGCAGCGGGGTCTCGATGGCGGACGGGCAGACGGCCAGCACGCCGACGCCGTTGGCGGCGGCCTCCGAGCGCAGGGCCAGTGACAGCCCGACGATGGCGTGTTTGGTCATCACGTAGCTGGTGATCTGACCGGCCGCGGTCAGGCCGGCCATCGATGCGGTGTTGACGATGTGGCCGTGGCCCTGCCTGATCATCTGCGGGTAGGCGGCGGCGACGCCGTGCACGACGCCGCGGACGTTCACATCGATGATCGCGTTCCACTGGTCGAGGGTGAGCAGTTCGGTGTCGCCGCCCCAGACGATGCCGGCGTTGTTGAACATCAGGTCGAGACGGCCGGCGCGGGCGACCACGTCGTCGACGGTCGCTTGTACCGCTGCGGCGTCGGTGACGTCGAGGCGGGCGGACAGGGCCCGCTCGCCGAGTGCCGAGGCCGTGCGCTCGGCCGCTTCGCCGTCGATGTCGGTGCACTGCACGTTCGCACCCGCCGCGACAAGCGCCCGGCACAATGCCGCTCCGATGCCGGATCCGGCGCCCGTGACGATCGCCTGCTTGCCGGTGAAAGTCACTGGGACTGCGCCAGTTTCATGACATGCCCGAGCACGTCGGGATAGCGCTTGAGGTGGGCGCCGCCGTTGAGGTCGAGCACTTCGCCGGTCAGCCACGACGATTTCGGCGAGCACAGGAACACCACCGCATCGGCGATCTCCTCGGGCCTGCCTGCCCGGCCGAGCGCGGTGTTCTCGAGATAGTCCTCGACGAGGCCTGGCACCAAGTAGGAGCCCTCGGTGAGCGGGGTGTCGACGAATCCGGGCGAGATCGCGTTGACGCGGATGCCCCGCGGACCCATCTCCAGCGCAGCGACCTGGGTCAGCATCGACAGGCCGGCCTTCGCCGAGCAGTAGGCGCTCATGCCCACCGCCGCCTGGCGTCCGTTCAGCGAGCTGATCGACACCAGCGAGCCGCCGTCACGAAGCTTCTGCCCTGCGTGCTTGGCGACGATGAACCCGCCGTTGAGGCAGACGTCGATGACGGAGCGGAATTCGTCGACGGCCAGATCGGTGATCAGCCCGAGACTGCCGAATCCCGCGCAGTTGACGACGATGTCGAGGGGGCCGACGTGGTCGAAGAGCCGTTGCACCGACGCCTCGTCGGTGACATCGACCTCCGCCGCGGCGTGCGGATCGCCGAGCTCGTCGGCCCGCGCGCGTGCACCGTCGCCGTTGCGGTCCGCGAGCGTCACCCGGCAACCGTCGGCGGCAAGGGCACGTGCGCTCGCCCAGCCGATCCCGGACGCCGCGCCGATGACGACGGCGATCCGCTCACTACTGTTGCTCATCCGGTTGGCCTTCGACGGCGGTGGAACGCGTTCAAACTTCACACTGACGGGCCGAAAGCGCAATAGCCGCGCGGTGGCAGACTCGACTCGTGACCGAGTTGACGTTGTCGGATTCGATTTCCGTGTCGGTGCCTCCGGATCAGCTGTACGCGCTGGTCTCGGATGTGACCCGGATGGGCGAGTGGAGCCCGATCTGTCGCGCCTGCTGGTGGGACGAGGATGGCGGCCCGGAAGTGGGCGCGTGGTTCACCGGCCGCAACGAAACACCCGAGCGGACGTGGGAGACGCGAAGCCAGGTGGTGGCCGCCGAACCCGGCCGGAAGTTCGCCTGGCAGGTCAACAACGGCTGGGTGCACTGGGAGTACGCCTTCGAACCCGAGAGCGGCGGCACCCGGCTGACCGAGAGATGGGAATTCCTGCCCGCAGGCATCGCGGGGTTTCACGGGCGCTATGGCGCGGACGCCGATGCCCAGATCAAGCAGCGGCACGACGCGGCCAAAAGTGGCATTCCCGCCACACTCGCCGCGATCAAGAAAGCCGCCGAAGCCTGATCGCTTTCCGCCGAACGTTCCGTACCACTCGAATTTTCGCCGGATTCTCGAGCGGTAAGGAACGTTCGCGGTCACGCGCGGACGGGGGCGGTCACCCGGAAAACCTCGACGTCCTCGGCGATTCCCTTGAGTTGCTTCGCGCCGAGGCTGTCGAACTGCAAGCCTGATCCGGCCGACAGGTCACGAACGGTCCGGCTGGTCAGCACCTCATCGACGCCGGCCATTGCGCCTATCCGCGCGCCGACATGGACAGCAAGGCCGCTCCACTCGTCGCCGCGCCGCTCACATTCACCCGTGTGCACCCCGACCCGCATGCGGATACCTCGCGCAGCGAGGGCGGGCACCAAGTCGAGGCCACAGCGGGCGGCCCTGGTGGGCCCGTCGAAGAGTGCGAACACGCCGTCTCCGGTGTGCTTGACGCGACGGCCGCCGTACTTCTCCAGCAGCCACTCCACCAGCTTGTCGTGCGAATCGAGCTGATGACGCCATTGCGCATCGCCTTGCGCGACAAGCTGTTCGGTGGAACTGACAATGTCGGTGAACAACACGGTGGAAAGAACGCGCTCACCCGTGTCTTCGACGGGCGTGCCGCGCGCAAAGTTCACCACAGCCGCCATGAGCTCATCGTCCAAGAGCGCGTGTGGACCCGGTGTCAGCTGCTGAAACTGTGCGTTCGGCATCGCCGCCGCCATCGCCCTTGCACCGTCGATAGGTGCCACCTCGTCTCCGGCTCTGCCCAGGACGAGGGTCGGCGTGCGAACGGCGCTCAACACGCCACTCACATCGCACTCCAGCAGCGCCTGCCACAGCATGAGGCACATCGTTGGGCTTGCCCCGGCACGCTGGATGCGCCCGTACATCTCCCTGAAGCCCGGAACGTCTGCTATCGGACCGAAGAACAGATCGGCAAGCGCACCTTCACCCCAGTGCGTTTCAATCTCCTCGATGATCGATCGTGCCTGATCGTCGGCCCAACCCCATGGATGGTCCGGCAACTCCGGGGTGAAGCGCGCCATGGTGCCGTACAGAGCGAGGGACTGCGCGCGCTCCGGATAGGTCGCGGCGAACAAGATACTCATCGGGCCCCCTTCGGAGACACCGAACAGCGGCGCCGAGTCGACCCCGACCGCGTCCATCACGGCCTGCAGGTCGTCCATCCGCTCGTCGAGCGGCGGCACGTGAGTCACCGGATCGGACAGTCCGGTGCCGCGCTTGTCCCACATGACCAGCCGCGTCGCACCGGCGAGCCCTTCGACGAACGACTCGAACGGCAGCGACGGGTCGTCCCACAGATCGACATTGCTGAACCAGCCGGGGATCCACACCAGCGTGGTGTCTCCCTCGCCGAGTACGCGATAGGCCAACCGCACCGAGCCGTTGCGCGCATAATGGACTCCGCTGTCGTACACGATCACATCTTCACAGGAGCTGACCGGGTCACGCAGCGAAATCCGATATGGCTCATACCCGTATCGATCATTTGAGGTCGGCGGGCGGCGGGCCGGTAGCGCAGGCAGTAGCTGTCGGCGCACAGAAACGAACCGCCCTTGATGACCTTGCGCGGTATTCGAAACTGTGGCTGTCGCGGGTCGTAACTGTCTGCGGCGCAGCACGGGTCGCCCTCGTGGGTGTCGCGCATACCAGTCGGTGGTCCACTCCCAGACGTTGCCTGCCATGTCGAACAGGCCGTAGTCGTTGGCCGCGAAGCTGCCGACGGGCGCGGTTGTGCCGTAGCCGGTATCGGGCAGATACGGAAACTCGCCGTGCCAGTAGTTGGCCAGCCGCTGACCCGGCTGCTCGGGTTCGTCGCCCCAGGTGTAGGTCGCACTGTCCCGTCCGCCGCGGGCCGCGACCTCCCATTCGGCCTCCGTCGGCAATTGGCAGCCTGCCCACGTCGCGTACGCCTCGGCGTCCTCGAAGGCAACGTGCACCACCGGGTGTTTCTCTCGTCCCTTGAACGACGAGCGGGGTCCGCGCGGATGTTTCCAGCAGGCGCCGGGCGTCCACGTCCACCACTGGTTGATGTGCCGCAAATCCACCGGCCCTTGCGTGCGGTGAAACACCATCGACCCCGGCTGCAGGTTCTCCGCGGGCGCGTCGGGATAGTCTGCGGGGTCCAGTGGCCGCTCGGCGACGGTGACATAGTTTGTGGCTTCGACGAATTCGGCGAATTCGGCGTTGGTCACCTGTTGGGCCTGGATCCAGAATTCGGCGACGCCGACTGTGTGCGCAGGCCCTTCCTCGGGATAGTGCTTATCGGATCCGACGACGGTGGTCTGCGCCGGAATGCGGGCGAGATCGTCAGCCACCGAAGACGGTCGCCCAGTCGTTCTTCATGCTGACGACGGTCCAGGCATCACTCTTCGCCTGCTCCAGCGACTTTTCCGCGCCCGCAACGTAGTCGAACTCGCGCTCGGCGTCGTCGTGCAACACCAATAGCCGAAGGCCACTGGTGAACTCGAGCATTTCGATATCGCCGTTGGAATTGCCTGCGGCCAGTATCGGTCGGCGTCCGATCCGGCTCCACAGCCGCACCGGCTTGATGGGCCCATCGTCGAGAAACTCCGGCTGGTCCGTCGTGTAGAGGTGTCCATCGCGGTACACGAGACCAACCGAACTGCCCACCACCCGTTCTGGTGGTATCCCGTAGAGCGCGCCGGTCACCGGACGCATGAAATCCCGCCCGCCGCCGGACACGATGTAACAGGTGAAGCCGTTGGCCTCCAGATAGCGGAGCAACCGAACCATCGGCGCGTATCCGCACGACGTATAGGGTCGGCCCAGAGTCGGATGCTTGGCTTCGGCGAAGAACGCGTCGACCCGGCCGGCGTGCTCCTCGACGGTGATCTCGTGGTGGGCCTTGAGTATTGCTCCCATTAGGGGTTTCAGGTCGGTGTCGTCGCCTTGGTAGTGCTTGGTGACCGCGTCGCCAAGCCACTTCAGGTCGCCCGAGTAGGCGGCCTTGTACGGTTGTTGGTCGCGCAGCGACGGATCCGCCGCGGCCTGCTCCTTGAATCGGCGCAGCAGGAAGTCGAGCTGGATGTACATCGGCTTCTCGACCCACAGCGTGCCGTCGTTGTCGAACACCGCGATACGTGCTTCCGGCGCAACGAAGTCGGGACCACCTTCTGTCGTCACGCGACCGACGAAATCGACGATCGCCGACTTCGTCGGCCCGTCCGTCCAGGATGCGAGTTCAGCCACGCTCAACCGCCGCGGGATGCAAGAAACGACTCCAGTCGCTCAACGGCCGCGTTGATGTCGTCACCCCAGATGACGAGGATGTTCGGCTCCTTGTCAGGCATGGTCTAGTCACCTCCCAGGAACTTCTCCAGCTTCTCCACCGCCTGGTCGACGCTGAAGGTGGCCGGCTCGTGCCGCGGTGGGAACTCCCTGAAGGTGTCCAGGAACGCCGTGGCCATGGCGGTCGCGTAGAAGGCGAAGAAGTCTCGCCGCATGAACCAGTCGTAGTACGTGTTCGAGGTGATATCGGCGTACTCGTACGGGTCGGTGCGGAGGTTGTACAGCTTCGGCACGCGGAGATGGGTGAACGGTTCGGCCCACACCTGCAGGGTGCCCTTGCAGCGCTGTTCGAGGAAGACGATCTTCCAGTTCTCGAACCGCATCGCGACCAGATCGCCGTCGTCGGAGAAGTAGAAGAACCCGCGCCGTGGGCTGCGCTCCTCCTGCCCCGTGAGGTACGGCAGCATGTTGAACCCGTCGATATGGACCTTGTACTCCACGTCGCCGATCTTGTGGCCCTTCTTGAGGGTCTCGACGATGTCGGGATCGCCGGCGGCGGCCAAAAATGTCGGCAGCCAGTCGTGGTGCTGGATGATCTCGTTGGAGACCGTGCCCGCCTTGATCTTGCCGGGCCACCGAACCATCTCGGGAATGCGAAAGGCGCCTTCCCAGTTGGTGTTCTTCTCGCTACGGAACGGCGTGGTGCCGCCGTCGGGCCAGGAGTTGCGGTGCGGGCCGTTGTCGGTGGAGTACACGACGATGGTGTCGTCGGCGATGCCCAGTTCGTCGAGGCAATCCAGCACGGTGCCGACATTGCGGTCGTGGTCGATCATCGTGTCGTGGTACTCCGACTGCCATAGACCGGCCTGCCCTCGGCTCGATTCTTTGGTGTGGGTGTAGAGGTGCATATGCGTGAAGTTGCACCAGACGAAGAACGGATTGCCCTCGGCGTGCTGTCGCTTGATGTAGTCGACGGTGGCATCGGCGATATCGTCGTCGATGGTCTCCATCCGTTTCGTGTTGAGCGGCCCGGTGTCCTCGATCGTCTGCTTGCCGACCGGACCGAACTTCTCGTCGTCAGGCTCTGTGGAATCCTCAGCGAGTGCCTTGCACTTCAGCACGCCGCGCGGCAGTGCGAACTCGTGCAGCCGTGGGAACTGGTCCTTGTGCGGGTAGTCGAACTGCTCCGGTTCCTCCTCGGCGTTGAGGTGGTACAGGTTGCCGAAGAATTCGTCGAAGCCGTGGACCGTCGGGAGATGTTTGTTCTTGTCGCCGAAGTGGTTCTTGCCGAACTGGCCGGTGGCGTAGCCCAGCGGCTTGAGAAGCTCGGCGATGGTCGGATCTTCAGCGGCCCAACCGATGTCGGCGCCTGGCACCCCCACCTTGCTCATGCCGGTGCGGTACACGCTTTGGCCACTGATGAATGCCGCGCGACCCGCCGTGCAGCTTTGCTCACCGTATGAGTCGGTGAAGCGCATGCCCTCGCTGGCGATGCGGTCGATGTTCGGTGTGCGATAGCCCATCAGGCCGTCGCTGTAACAACTCAAATTGCTGATTCCGATGTCGTCGCCCCAGATGACCAGAATGTTCGGCTTGCCGTCTGGCATTGTTTCGCCCCTTCGCTCGAGTCCCGACCGAATCAACTGTGCGAGATGGACTGTATGCCGCGCGTCGCGCGTCCATAGGTCCTTCGACGTCCCCGCGCTGAATATTTACGAATCCGTCGATATGTTTCCCGCTGTTATCGTTAGCAAGTCGTAGGTTCGTCGCGTGTCCGGCTCGCTGGTTGCCATCTGCGATTGCTCCACTAGCTGACGGGAGCACCGCTCATGGTGCCGATCTCCTCGGAATGTTCGAGTCCCGCCAGGCTGGCGCTTTGCACCCGCTCGACAATTCCGGGTGCCGTGGACGGCGCGTGGTGGCCGCAAAGCTGCGATCTGCGATCCGAACTGCCTGACCTTGTCGCCGTGCTGGGGATGTCGATCGGCCCGGTCCGTCGCGTCGTGTACGACCCGAGTCTCTGGCCGGCAGCACCGTCGCGAATCATTCGCGGCACCGCGGTGACCACCGTCGACCCGTACACGTTGGTCGCCAACGACACGATCTACCTGATGGGGACGCACTCGCGGAGTGCGGTGCTCTTCGTCGTGCCCCCCGCGGTGCCCGTCGCCGCCGTTCGGCGCGTCCTGCGCGCAGTCAGCGACGCAACCGGGGCGATGAGCGTGGCGGTGTTGCGACACCTGGTGGACCGGTTTGCCGCCGAACCCGATCCGGCGCGGCTGTAGAGCCTGGCGCGATCAAAGCCTGCCGTTTCCCGGTGCGCGGCCGAGAGTCGGAGCACTCTATAGGCGGGACGCGGGAAGGTGACGCCATGTACGACAAATTTCTGGACGAGGTTTGGCACCTCGACATCGAGTTCGACGAGAGCGAGACGCATACGCATGCGACCGTTCGCGCCCATCTCGGCGACGGCGAGACCTTGACCGCGATCGGTGATGCGTTCCGCAACCCCAAGGACCTCAGTCAGCCGATGATCGGCGAGGAGATCGCTGCCGCCCGAGCGCTCATCTCGTTGGGCACGGATCTGCTGCACCGGGCGAGTGCCCGGATCGAGGCCGTAACGAGGCACCCGGTCCACCTGACCAGCTGAGGTGATCAGGCCGCCGGGACCGCCTTGACCGGCACTTCCTGCGTATCCGCCTTCATCTGGTGGAAGAGCCCGAGGTAATAGGGAAGGCAGTCGCGCATCGCCTGCTCGGTGGTGAACAGCGGACGGTAGCCGAGATCACGCTGCGCCTTGGCGATCGAGAAGTGGTTGTCGAGGTAGAGGCGCTCGACCGCGAGCGGCTCGAACGGCGGCTTGGGCAGCCCGACGCGGAAGTGCAGCCACTGCCAGATCGTCATGATCCAGCGCACGAATGCGCCCGAGATGCGGAGCCGGGGCCAGCGCTGCCCGCATGCCTCGACGACGGGGCGGGAGAACTCGAACATGTTGATCGGCTCACCGTCGTTGATGAAGTACGCCTGCCCGGGCGCGGTGCCGCCGGGCACCAGGTGCTCGCCGGCCAGGATGAATCCGTGAATCAGGTTGTGCACGTAGGAGTTATCGAGCTTGGCGTGCTTGCTTCCGACCAGAACCTTGACGTGTCCGGCAAGCACGCTCTCGAACAGCCTGCGGAACATGGTTCGGTCGCCACGGCCCCAGATGCCGCTGGGTCGAATCGAGCAGGTCAGCATTCCGCGAACGCCGTTCTGCGACAACACAAAACGCTCGGCGGCCACCTTGGTCTCGGTGTAGAGATCGTTGAATCGTTCCGTATAGGGCAGGGTTTCGTCGCCTCCGGGGATCCGCTTGCCACCCATCACCACGCTGTTGGACGCGGTGTAGACAAACCGTTTCACCCTTGCGGCCTGGGCGGCAACCACCAAGTTCTCGGTGCCGCCGACGTTCACCGCGAAGCTGCGCTGACGGTACTCGTCGGTGACCGACGAGCCACCCATGAGATCGATGATCGCCGCGGTGTGGATGACGGTGTCGATACCGTCGATGGCGGCCGCGACGGTGTCCCTGTCGCAGATGTCACCCTCGATGACTCGTAGCCGCGGATGCACGGGCAGCGGGGACGGAGCGCGGTCGAACGAGCGCACCTGGTGTCCCCGCTCGAGCAGTTCCGCCACCAGGTTGGCCCCGACGAAGCCGGAGCCGCCGGTGACCAGCACACGGCCAAGATCAGTCGTCAGTGTTGAATCACCCATGCCGGAAAGCATAAATGAAACGTGTTCCAGTTTCGACCCCCCAGGGCAAAACTGCTTCCGTTGTCAACTTTCTTCGTCGCCACCGGCGGCGAGTGCATCCTCGATTCTCTTGCGAGCGCCAGCTAAGTGCTGATCACACCGTCGTGCCAGCTCTTCGCCTCTTTCCCACAGCTTCAGCGATGCATCCAGATCGAGTCCGCCCTGCTCGAGCTGGCGCACGACTTCGACCAGTTCATCGCGGGCCTCTTCATACCCCAGTTCACTAATAGGCTTCATTGACTTCCCTCGCTGACCGCCGTAACGGCCCCGTCGGACACCCGTACCCGCAGCCGCGTCCCGGCGGGCGCGTCGGCCACGGTATGCACCACCGCCGCCTCACCCGTCGCCGTCACCGCCTGCACCACCGCGTAGCCACGGGCCAGGGTCGCGGCCGGCCCCAGCGTCGACAGCCTGGCCGACAGATGGCCCACCCGCTCCGATTCGGCGCTGACCAGCCGGGTGATATCGCGCCGGGCGGCCGCCCTGGCGCGATGGATCTCGTCGGCCCGCGTGGTCAGCGCGGCCAGCGGCTGGGCCAGCACCGGCCGACTGCGCAGCTGGGTCAGCACGTGCTCCTCGCGGCGCACCCAGTTGCGCAGCGCCCGTGCACTGCGTCCGCGCAGATCCGACAACAGTGCCTGTTCGGCGGCGGTGTCGGGGACGATGCGCTTGGCGGCGTCGGTCGGGGTGGCCGCCCTCAGATCGGCGACCAGGTCGCACAGCGGGTTGTCGGGTTCGTGCCCGACGGCGCTGACCACCGGCGTGGTGCACGCTGCGATCGCCCGGCACAGCGTCTCGTCGGAAAACGGAAGCAGGTCTTCGACGCTGCCACCGCCGCGCGCGACGACGATGACGTCGACCGCCGGGTCGCCGTCGAGTTCGCGCAGGGCTTCGACGATCTGGGGCACGGCGTTGGGACCCTGGACGACTGTGTTGCGGACGGCGAAGCGGACGGCGGGCCAGCGTCCCGCCGCGACCGTCATGACGTCCCGTTCTGCGGCGCTGGCGCGCCCGGTGATGAGGCCGATAGTGTTGGGCAGGAAGGGGATTGGCCGCTTCAGCCGCCGATCGAACAGCCCTTCGGCGTCGAGCAGCTTGCGCAGTCGATCGATCCGAGCGAGCAGCTCACCGACACCGACCGCGCGAATCTGGTTGACCCGCAACGAGAACGTGCCGCGGCCGACAAAGAAGTTCGGCCTGCCCAGCATGATCACCTGCGTGCCCTCGGACAGCTTGACCGGCGCGTTCATCACCAGGTCACGTGGGCAGGTCACCGACAGCGACATGTCGGCGGCGGGGTCGCGCAGCGTGATGAACGCCGTGCTTGTGTTGGGTCGCAGCGAGAGTTGCGCGATCTGACCCTCGACCCAGACGGTTCCGAGCTTCTCGATCCAATTCTTGACCATCATCGCGACGGTGCGGACGGGATACGGATTGTCGGCGGATTGGCCTCGGTCGTCAGCGCTCACTTGGCGGTCGCGCGGGTGATCCTGTTGGCGAGGAGGGTCTGGAACGGGGCACGGGACTTGGTCGAGTCCTCGTAGGCCAGCAGTTCTTCCAGGTCGGCGACACGCAGCGACGACAGCCGCGCCCGCAACTGGGCCAGCGTCAACGCCTCGTAGTCCAGGCGCTCGACGACCTCCGGCTGTCCGCTTGCCGCAGGGGCAGGCGAGCCGTCTGTCTGGCCGTCCGGCTCACCGCCGGTGAACAGCGCGAACCTGCCCTCGGTGAGCCGTTCACCGTCCGGAGCCGACGGAGCGGGCACCTCGTCGCCCAGGTCCTCGTCGAACGTCGCCCACTCGGGCTGCTCATCCTTCGGCGGGAACAGGCTCTCCAGCGTCTCGTCGCCCCTGTTGACCAGATCGGCCACGTCCTGCTGCACCTTCATCACGAGGTGTGCGAGCTGGCTGACGATGGTCATCGGGTACATGAGAATGGTCTGCGGAAGCTTCCGTGTTTCCTCGATGGCGGTTATCGCCGCTCCTACCAGCAGACGGACCCCATACGGTGCAGTAGCCATGCGCCACAGCCTACGGCTGGCCTCCCGGCAGCGCGGGTCAGTACCCTAGGAACCATGCCGCCAACTATCGACATGGGGATTCCGGGTGCGTCCAGCTCGGCGTCCAGCGGCGTGGCCGGCAAGCGGGTTCTGCTGGCAGAACCCCGCGGGTACTGCGCCGGTGTTGACCGCGCCGTGGAAACCGTAGAGCGGGCGCTGGAAAAGCATGGGGCGCCGGTGTATGTCCGTCACGAGATCGTGCACAACCGGCATGTGGTGGACACGCTGGCCAAGGCCGGCGCGGTCTTCGTCGAAGAAACCGACGAGGTTCCCGAAGGGGCGATCGTGGTGTTCTCCGCCCACGGCGTCGCCCCGACGGTGCACACCACGGCCGCTGAGCGAAAGCTCCAGGTCATCGACGCGACGTGCCCGTTGGTGACCAAGGTGCACAACGAGGCGAAGCGGTTCGCGCGCGACGACTTCGACATTCTGCTGATCGGTCACGAGGGGCACGAGGAGGTAGTCGGCACCGCAGGCGAGGCGCCCGACCACGTGCAGCTCGTCGACGGCCCGGACGCCGTCGACGACGTCACGGTCCGCGATTTGGACAAGGTGATCTGGCTGTCGCAGACGACGTTGAGCGTCGACGAGACGATGGAGACGGTGCGGCGGCTGCGGGAGCGCTTCCCGACACTTCAGGATCCGCCCAGCGATGACATCTGCTACGCCACCCAGAACCGCCAGGTCGCGGTGAAGGCGATGGCGCCGGAATGCCAGCTGGTGATCGTCGTCGGCTCGCGGAATTCGTCGAACTCGGTGCGGCTGGTCGAGGTGGCGCTCAACGCCGGCTCCGACGCGGCCTATCTGGTCGACTACGCCGACGACATCGACCCGGCCTGGCTGGAGGGCGTGACGTCCGTCGGCGTCACCTCCGGCGCGTCAGTCCCCGAGATCCTGGTTCGCGGCGTTTTGGACCGGCTGGCCGAGCTCGGCTTCGACATGGTGCAGCCCGTCACGACCGCCAACGAAACGCTGGTCTTCGCGTTGCCCCGCGAAATCCGTCCGGCCCGGCGCTGAGGCGTTTAGACGTCGTACTCCCAGGCGTCGGCCCGGTGCTTGGACTTCGAGGCGCGCGGGCGGGCCCGATACTGCGGATGCTGTTCACCGTCGTCGGCGCCGCGATACCGCACCCGCGAGATCGGGTGGTGGCTGCCGTTGCGCGTTCCGTTGGTTCCGCTTGATCCATTCGATCCGTTGGTCCCGTGCGGTTCGAACGGCTCGAAGCCGTCGAACCGGCTGTGCCGATCGGGCCGCTGATACGGGGACCGGCGCTCGCTCGGCGGCGGTTGCTTACGGGGTTCGCGCGTCGACGACGACCGGGGACGGCGCCGCGGCTCGGCCGGGGGCACCTTCGGGTCTGTGGTCCGACGCGCGGGGCGCGGCCGACGCGGGCGCTCGGCCACGGGCTCGATGATCTCGGTCTCCGGCGGACGGGTGTGCCGCGAGCGCGACGGCTGCGCGCGCTTGGCCGGACGCCTGCTGCTCGTTCGTCCCGTTGCCGCGGCCGTCTTGCCGGTCTTGGGGCTGCGGTCGATCGAGTGCTGACTGCTGCGCCGCGGTGCAGGCGCGTCGTCGACGGCGTCCTCGGCCTCGGCATTGCGGGTCAGAAGCCCCGAGATCTTGGATGTCACCGCCGAGAACCGGCTCTCGGACTCCGCGGTTTCCACGGGCGACGAACGACGCCGCGACATGCCCATGTACCAGCGGGCCAGCCCGACCAACAGCACCATCGCCGACGTGAAGAACATCAACGGGAAGCGCTCGATCAAGGGGTAGCCGCAGTTGATGAGCAGATCCTTGATGCCATCCATCGTGGCGCCGTGAAAGAGGAAGTATGCGCCGGGGACGGCGACGAAGAGGATCAGCGGCGGCTGGATGACCGCGGTGAAGATACCGGTCTGCCGCACTGCCACCACCGCGGCGATGCATCCGACGGCGTAGGCGACAGCAAAGGCGAGCGTCAGCTCCTTGGCGTCGGACCCGGCGTCAAACGCGAAGCCGATCGCGGTGAAGGTGACCGCGATCAGCACCGCACCCCACGACGGCACACCGGGAATGGTGGGGATCATGGAGCGATGCTCGGCCGCTACCGCCGACCTCGCGCGCTGTCCTGCCACATGTTGACCGTACCGGCTTCGACTGGAAGTGGCTGCCAGCGCACGCTGGCGCGCCTGAGGCTGTCTCCTAGACTTGGCTCCCTGTGAGCTTGAACCTCGGAATCGTTGGCCTGCCGAATGTGGGTAAGTCAACGCTCTTCAATGCCCTGACGCGCAACAACGTGCTGGCTGCCAACTACCCCTTCGCGACGATCGAGCCGAATGAGGGGGTGGTGCCGCTGCCGGATCCGCGGCTGGACGAGCTCGCGAAGATGTTTGAATCTGAAAAGATCGTGCATGCGCCGGTGACTTTCGTCGATATCGCCGGGATTGTCAAAGGCGCTTCAGAGGGCGCAGGTCTTGGCAACAAATTCCTGGCCAACATCCGCGAAAGCGATGCGATCTGCCAAGTGGTGCGCGTCTTCACCGACGACGACGTCGCCCACGTCGACGGCCGAATCGATCCCAAGTCCGACATCGAGATCATCGAAACCGAGCTGATCCTGGCCGACCTGCAAACACTGGAGCGGGCGGTGCCGCGGCTCGAGAAGGAAGCCCGCACGCACAAGGAACGTCGGCCCGCGCACGAGGCCGCGCTGGCCGCCCAGGAGATTCTCAACGGCGACAAGACGCTGTTCGCCGCGGGCCAGTCGATCGACACGTCATTGCTGCGCGAGCTCAACCTGTTGACGACGAAGCCGTTCCTCTACGTGTTCAACGCCGACGAAGACGTGCTCACCGACGCCGACCGCGTCGCATCGCTGCGGGAGATGGTCGCCCCGGCCGACGCGGTGTTCCTCGACGCGAAGATCGAAGCGGAGTTACAGGAGCTCGACGACGAGTCGGCCGCCGAGCTGCTGGAGTCGATTGGCCAGACCGAGCGCGGGCTCGACGCATTGGCCCGGGCCGGCTTTCACACGCTGCGACTGCAGACGTTCCTCACGGCCGGGCCCAAGGAGTCACGGGCGTGGACGATCCATCAGGGTGACACCGCGCCAAAGGCCGCCGGGGTCATCCACACCGACTTCGAGAAGGGCTTCATCAAGGCCGAGGTCGTCTCCTACAACGACCTGATGGAGGCTGGCTCGATGGCCGCGGCCAAGGCTGCGGGCAAGGTGCGGATCGAGGGCAAGGACTACGTGATGGCCGACGGTGACGTCGTCGAGTTCCGCTTCAACGTCTGACGTCACTCCGGACCAGTTGTTGGTTATACCGTCCCTGCCGGTCTGTTTCCGTGGTCCTTCCCGCCGCGCAAGTTCCGCGATCGCGCTAGAATTCTGTACATGACAACGCTTCCCCTGGCTGAGGTTCGGGCGAATCTATCCAAGCTCATCGACGAGGCCGTCCGCACCCACCTCCGCATCGAAGTCACTCGACAGGGCCGGCGAGCGGCCGTGATTCTCAGTGCCGACGATTACGACTCGATCATCGAAACGCTCGATATCCTGAGCGACCCAGATTTGATGAGAGAGCTCCGCCAAGGCCAGGCAGACGTCGCGCGCGGGGACTTCCACACCCTTGACGACGTGACGAAGGAGATGCGGGCCAAAGGGCGATTGCCCAAGTGACCTATGAAGTGATCTTGTCTCCGGGTGCACGTAGGGCTCTGTCGGAAGAACTTCCGGAGGCGGTTGCCGCGGCCTGCTTTGAGTTCATCACGGGACCGCTGGCCGAGAATCCTCGCTGTGTCGGCAAGCCGCTTCGGAATGAACTGGCCGGAACCTATTCGGCGAGGAGGGGTGAGTTTCGGGTCATTTACGACATCGATGACAACAGGATTCGTGTCGAGGTCATTTCGATTCGTCACCGACGAGACGCATACCGCACATGAGAGGTTGGTCAGCAGAAGAGAATTGACCGGACGGACTTGTCGGGGTGCGTACCTAGCATGTGGTCCGGTGAGCCATTCGCCGACTATCCGGTGGCACTTTTGAGGAGGCGTCCTGATGAAATTCGTTTCAACCCGCATCATCACTGCCGATATGAAACGTTTGGTCACGTTCTACGAGATGGTCACCGATGTGACCGCCATCTGGGGTAACGAGCTCTTCGCGGAGATTCCCACAGCTGTCGGCACACTGGCTATCGGTAACGACAAAACCGTCTCTCTGTTTGGGCGTGGATCTGCCGAGCCGGCGGCAAACCGTACGGCGATCATCGAGTTCATCGTGGAGGACGTGGACGCCGAGTACGAGCGACTTCGTGAGCAGGTTTCGGCGGTGGTCACCGAGCCGACCACAATGCCGTGGGGCAATCGTGCTCTGTTGTTCCGAGACCCCGACGGAAACCTAATCAACCTGTTCACTCCCGTCACAGACGATGCCCGCGCCAAGTTCGGCGTGTGACTCCGCGAACGGCGACCTCGTCGAGTTCCGGTTTAATGCCTAGCGGGAAAGCCGCCGCCAGGTCCCCGCGCCGAATCATCTGCCAGCGCGTAAATGTAGGCGGCCACCTCGCCGGTATCGCCGCTCACGGAGACCGGGACGCGCCGATAAGCTGAACCCTCGAATTCATCGAGTCGCAGCCAGTGTGCAGGTAGGTGGCGCGAGGCGAAGACGTGGACTCCGACCTCAGGACCTGAGTCGTCCAACACGATCCCCGGGTAACCGTGGGCCGCGCCCCAGCCATGTTCGTGAAGGTGACCTCTGATTGACCCGCGCGTCCAAGTGCCGGAGAGCTCGTCGAGCAAGTGTGCGTTTGGGCGTCCCGGCGCGAGAGTGCCGTATGTCGCCAGCCGGTGTTCCAGTCCGAGTCGGTCTGCCGTACTCATCCCACTATTGTTGCCTCTTGCCCCCGTGTCATGCCCGGTTGTATATCTCGCGGATGCTGATGAACGCCGGTGACGTGGTCGAGTTCCACTTCAACGGTAAGGACGGAAACGACCGGCGCGAGTGAGAACAGCGTGACTGTGACTGGCCGAAGGAGACGGTGTTCTGCCCGCCCCGAATGATCCGGTGGCGGGCAGAACCGTGTTCCGTGTGCTGTTCAGTGGCCTGCGGCGGGGAGTAGCAAGCCGTTGCCGAACTTGACTCCAGGGTTGACGGGGTTGACTTTCACAGAGCCGTCGCCGGGACGGGTGAGTCCGCACTGGTTGCACTCGACGAGGGGGCCTGCGTAATCCGAGTGGTCGATCGTCGGGCCCGGGTTCTGCGGGGCGGCGCTGGCGGTGCCCGCGGTCAGCCCCAATGTGGACAGCGCGACGCCGCCCGAAAACAGCGCCCCGACGATCGTCTTCTTCAGGTTGTGGATGGTAATCATGTTGTGCCTGTTCCTTTCGTGAGGCTCCGCATCTGGTCGCGTCGCCGTTGCGACAAGTACAAGGCGCCGGGGGTACTACCGATCCCAACAACCGCGACGGCGGTTGACTCTTGGTTCACGGAGCTGGCCGTCGTGTGGGCGAAGGCGGATCGCCGGTACCTGCACAGACGAAATCGGCGTGCGGACTTGCTGCGTCCGCCTAGGGTGATCGGATGGACGTGCCGTCCGAGGTCGTCGAGGCCGCCGACGCGTCGGGGTTCTCGGGCATTGCGGCGAGCGACGGCGAGACCCTCGGTGATCGGTGGACGCTCGTACGCGGACTCGCCGACCGGGCGCATTCCGTCCCGGTGGCGCTCGCGACGCGCTTCGGGATCGCAAGCGGCAGTAAGGCGTTCACTGCGCTGACCGTCATGGCCCTCGTGAGCGACGGGCGGCTGAGCCTGGACACACCGGCGCGGGAAGTGCTCGGCGCGGACCTGCCGCTGATCGACGACGCCGTCACCGTCGAGCATCTGCTGGCCCATCGCTCCGGGATCGGCGATTACCTGGATGAGGATCTGATGGGCGCGATCACCGACTACGCGATGCCCGTGCCGGTGCACCGCCTGGAGACAACGGAGGACTTCATCGCGGTCCTCGACGGTTATCCGCAGGTGTCGACGCCCGGTGAGCGATTCGCCTACAACAACGGCGGCTATGTCGTGCTCGCACTCCTCGCCGAGCGAGCCTCCGGCGTGGCGTTCCACGAACTGGTCCGCCAGCGGGTGTTCGACCCCGCCGGGATGGCCGGCGCGGCGTACCTCCGCAACGACGAACTGCCCGGCGACGTGGCGATCGGCTACCTGTTCGCCGACGGGCTGCGCACCAACGCCTTGCACCTTCCGGTCCGGGGCTCCGGCGACGGTGGCGCGCACATCGGCCTGACCGACATCGACGCATTCTGGCAGGCGCTGTTCGCCGGGGCGATCGTTCCGCTCGACGTCGTCTCCGAGATGACGAGGCCACGCAGCGAAGACCCGTCGGATCCGAGGCGCTACGGCCTCGGGTTCTGGCTGACACCCGACGGCACCGTCCAGATCGAGGGCTATGACGCCGGCGCGTCGTTCCTCAGCACGCACGATCCCGCGGATCGCCGGACACGCACGGTCGTGAGCAACTGGAGCGACGGCGCATGGCCGATCTGCGATGCGCTCGAGGGTTGAGTGTCCATGTGTATCCCGACCTCAGCGCGCCGCTGAACTCATCGGTCGGCCTCAAACTAACCGGCGTCGGCCGCCAACTCTTGGTTGATCTCGGCCTGCCGCAACAGAAATCGCCGTTCGTCCAGCTTCTTGCGGCGCATCCAGCTGGTCGCCTCGGCATTGCACTTGCTGGCGTTGCACGAGCGGCAGCACGGCACCACGTTGGTGACGATGTAGCTCCCTCCGCGCGAGATGGGCAGCACGCAGTCCTTCTGTAGCGGTGTCGCCTCGGCGCCGCAGTACGCGCAGCCGCCCCACGCCACTTTCAGTGCGTCCCATTGCGCACCGGTGAGTTCGTGCACCTTCGACGCGATGCGGCGTCTGCGACGGCGCGCGTATCGCTTCGCGCGCGTAGGACTCCGGGACGGCACGGCCGAATTATCGCGAGTTCCGACGCGCTCGGGCGTGTTGTAGGTCGGCGTGTCGTGAGCCCGGATACTCAGTCCGAATCGGGCTCGCGACGTCGCAGTTCGGGTTCATTGGTTTCGACGTACAGGCTGTGTTCCGGGTCCTGGCTCGCGGGGTCGTGCAGATGTCGTGGCATCGGCCTGAGATTGCTGGGCCAACTCGGGTCGACGACGGGGTCGGCGCGGCCCTGCCGCACGCGACGGAGGTAGAACACCCAAGCCGCCACGAACAACGCCATCACCGCGATGGTGACGATCGGCGCGATCAGGTCTGCGATGGCTCCTCCCGGGTGCGTTCCGGTTGTCTTCCCGACGTTAGAGGCGACGGCAGGCCGACGCATGAGTACTCCGATACTCGTTCCTTGGCTGTCTGATGAGGCAGAATCGCGCAGGTGACCACGCCGCCGCCGCAACCTCCGAAGGGGCCCGGTCGGCAGGGCAGGGGCAACCCGCACCAGGACCCTGCAACGCGAAGGATCCAGCGCCCAGCACCACCCGAACCGCCTACCGAACAGATTCGTGCGCGCAGGCTGCCTCCCGACGCAGCGCCCACCGAAAAATTCCGTCCGCCACCGCCGCCCGCCGGCACCCGACCACCGCCACCGCCACCATCCCGCGGTGTCCAACCGCCGCCACCACCGCCCGCGCCGCCACCCGGCAGAGCGCCGCCACCCGGCAGAGCGCCGCCACCCGGCAGAGCGCCGCCTCCGCCGCCACCCGCCGGCACACAACCGCCCCCGCCGCCGCAAGCACAACCACCGGCTGCCAAGAAGCGGCGCGGGAGGGGATTCCGCAACCGGCAGTCGATCATCCTGATCGCGGTCATCATCGTCGCGCTGGTGGCCGGCGGCCTGGCCGGCGCCGAACTCTACGCCCGCCACCGTGCCGACGGCGTCCTTGTGGAAGTCGCGGAATGCGTTGTGCAGGACGGCGTTACCATTTCGTACGGTGTGAACCCGCCGTTCCTGTGGCAGCACATCACCGGCCACTACACCAACATCTCCGTCTCCACCGCCGGGAAGCGCGTTCAGGACGCGACCGGGATGACCGCCGACGTGACCGTCTCGGATGTGCGACTGCGGGACGACGGGGACTCCAAGGGCACCATTGGATCGCTGACCGCGACCCTCACGTGGAAGTCCGCGGGGATCAAGGACACCCTGGCGGCCAACCTGCCCGGCGTGGGGAATCTGATCACCGGTGTGCGCACCGACGCCGCGGCGGGCACGATCATCGTGGACGCCGGCGAGAACAACGTCACGGCCAAACCCGTTGTCACCGACGGCGATCTCAATCTCGAGGTACTCGAAGTCACCGGTCCGCTGCCCAAGGACGCGGTGCAGTCGGCGTTGAACGACCTGACCAAGAAACTGAACGACAACTATCCGCTCGGGATCCACGCCGACAGCGTCGAAGTGACCGACACCGGAGTCGTCGGGAAGTTCTCCAGCCAGAACGCGTCGATCCCCAAAGAGGACGCGAACCCCTGCTTCGCGCGACTGTAGGCGTTACTGGCGCGGCGTGAGGCGGAAGACGGGAATCCGACGTCCGGTCGCCGCGGTCTTCGCGGTGTAGTCGGTGTAGCCCCCGTAGACCAGCTCGGCGAGTCCGTAGAGTCGGGCGTACTCGTCGGGTTCGGTGACTTCCGTTGCGATGAACCGTTCGTCGCCGAACTCGCACTCCGGATGCGCCTTCAGGTTGTGGTACCACTGCGGATGTTTCGCGCCGCCGGCATTCGAAGCGATCAGGATCGGGTTGGCGCCGTCGTGGAAGTAGGTGAGTTGGTGTTCCCGCCGCTGACCCGACTTGGCCCCTGTGCTGACCAGTGGCGCGGTGGCGGTGCCGCCGACGATCGTCGGATAGCGACCCCGGGTGGCCCGATACAGCCAGGGGTCGATGTTCCAAAAGACGTGGCGGGCAACAAACTGACCCGGACGCGTGCGGAAGACGCGTTCGTTGGCCTTGTTCCAGCGGCTCCGCTTCTTGTGCGGGTCCACGTAGTGGAGCGGCATGGGCGGACCATAACGCCGCGAACTTGCCCGAGGTTTCGATTCGACAATTCAGCGACTGGGGAAGGCGCTGCCTGCGACCACCTGAACATGAAGCGGCAGGGCGATCCGCTCCTGGTGATCTTCGAGGCGGACGGTGTAGACGTGCAGCCCGCCGTTGGGCTCGATCGGCAGCGCAATCGGCGGCGTCACCATGAACGCGATCCGGCTGGGCACGGTGAAGTACGACGATCGTGCCGGCGTCCACTGCTGACCCGAGGCCCGCCGCATCGATGTGCAGACCGAACTGCTTACCCCGGTCCTGCCGGGTAACCTCGCAGAAGATGACGCAGCGGGTCGCAAAAGCCGTCGAACCGTCGGCGACCGTAGTTGAAGTCCAGCACCCGCCGGTCACATTGAGCATGTCGTCAACCACTTCTGCGTGGTTGGCGAAGAAGGCATTCGTCAGGCGCATCCCGGAAAGCTATCGCATCCGGCCTTTTGGCACGGCTTAACCGAGTACCACAGCGATCTCGTCGCCGAGTTTGTATCCCTCTGTCAGCGGCAGCAAATCGCCGCTCCAGAACTTGCCCGGGTCGAACCAGCTGGTGTGCTTCTCGGTGGTCAGCAAGCCGATCTCCTCGTAGGTGATCGCGACGGTCTCGGCGCAGTACGCGGTCTCCAACCCGGCCGTGCGCTCGTCGGCCCGCCTGCGTTGCGCAGACTCGCGAATCCTCTTGTCCAAGAACGGAATACCTCTGGTCCAGTCGGCCGCCGTCGGAACCCGGCCGCGAAACCACCGTCCCGTCAGCCGCGCGGTGCTGGGGAACGGTGTGCCGTCCATCCGCGCGATGACACGGAGCACCTGGTCTTCCTGCTCGCGGGTGGCGTACGGGGTGAGCTGACGCAACCAGCAGCGCTGGCGGTAGTTATTGATCCAGCGTTCGACGGCGGCCCGCGCATCGTTGAGCTGGACACCGCGGTGGTTGGTGCCCGTCCACATGTCGAGCAGCTTGTCGCCGAGTTCGGCGTGCCACATCAGAGGCGGCATGTCGTCGATCGCAACGGTCATTCCGACGTGGTTCACCGGGGCGTTGGTCATCGTCTGGATCGCCCGATCCGGCCCCGAATCGCCGCGGAACAGCCAGATATCCCCGGTGCGGGTCTCGTTGAGGGCGCGCTCGAGGGTGACCGTGTTCGCATCCACCAGCGCAGCTTAGGCACACTGACGGTCATGCACAGCATCTGGAAGTGGGTTGGACTCGCCGGTGTGGCCGGTGTCGTCGCCGGTGGCGCGCTGGTCGCGCGCGATCAGCGGCGGCGCAACTCCTACACCCCCGAGGACATTCGCGCCCGGCTGCACCAGCGGCTGGCCGACTCCGAACAGAAGAAGGGTTAGCTAGGCGAGCGTGCGGCTCACCGGAGTGGGTAGGTTGTTTGCGGCAATTTCTCGTGTCCGGCGACGGCGGTAGCTGCACGCAATCAAGCGACGTAGAGCATGTCATGGTCGGGGTAGCGTCGTCCGTATGTCGTGGGCGCGAGACGAGGTGCTCTTTCGAGCGCAGTTTGGCCTCTTCGGTCTCGGGTCGGTGTATAACCTTGTGTTTCGGGAGCAGCCTGACCGGTCGCCGGAGGCGGTGCAGGAGGCGACATTTGACCTCGTGCGCTCCCTGGTGGACGAGGGCTTGGCCGTCGTCGGTGATCGGACACAGCACGGTTACGTGGCGTGGGCTCTTCCCGTCGCCGAAGGGCTTGAGCGCATGCGTGCGGAATTTGCGACGCATGTCGCAGACACGAAAGTCAGGGCGTTCGATCCGCCCTCGCTCAAGCTGACGGAGGCGGGTCGGCAAGCCACTACGGCGGTTCCCGTCGGCAACGGTGAAGAGTCAGCGGATAGCACTGTCAAGCAATGGGATTGGCCGTTCGCGGATGCCGCCGGGAAGTGTTGCTCTACGGCACCATCGATTGGATCGAGCTCGGGCAGATCCACTGGCGCGTCAAGGAAGTCAGCCCGGGTGAACCGGTCGCGGTATTGCAGCAGCGGACTCTTGAGCTGATCGCTGATCTGGTTAGAGGCGGGCTTGCCGAGGTGGGCGCCTTCGGCAGCGGGGCATTTGGGTTCGTTCCCTTGGAGGGCACGTTGGACGAGAAGCTGAGCCGTATCCGCTCGGTTTATGTCGACGAGTACGACGCCGACGCATGGGACTGGCACTGCATGCTGGAACTGACCAGGAAGGGTGAGCTGTTCGCCCGCGCGCTCGAAGCCCAGACTCATCCGAAAAGCTAGCCGCGCGCGGCACTGGCAACCGCCGCGGCCACGGCCAGCTTGGCTCGCAGCTGATCCATGGTCAGCACCCACGCGACCCCGCCCGCCATCAGCTCGAGGGCCATCTGGTGATGATCGGTGCCGCGCATGCTCGCCACACACTCCTCGATGATCACCGGCCGGAATCCGCGCGCGGAGGCGCCGAACGTCGTCGCATACACACAGGTGTCGGTGTTGATACCCGCGATCAGCAAAACCTCAGGTTGCAGGTAGCGGCGCAGAATCATCTCAAGGTCGGTGAGATGGAAGCTGTCCATCTCGCGCTTGTTGCCCATCATGAAATCTCCGTCGGCCACCAAGGCGGGCATCACCAGTTCACTGCCTGACTCGGCCACCCGGTCGACCCGGGTGCGTGCAGGAGCGATGAGGTTCTGCGACAAGCCCGCCTGCTGGCCCGCCAGTGTGTACGGGGCGTGGTGTCCGCCCAGCGCCGCTTCCTGCGGGCGCCGACTGACGTAGCAGTGCACGACGGGAATGCCGGACCCTCGGCACAAATGAAGCATCGCGGCGGTTTCGGCGACCACCCGCTCGGCGATGTCGGTTGCGACGGGGGCCGTCGCCACCGAGGGATCCAGGAAGTCACGCTGCATATCGATGGTCAGCGCAACGGTCTTCGCCGGATCTATCGTCAACAGGTCGCGCATCGCGCGCTTGTAGTCCTCGCGGTCGTGCAACTGGATTGTGCGGCTCATCGCGCATGTCCTTTCGGCGATACGGATGATCCTGCTCCCGGCGGGGCGCGGGCAACTATCGGCGGTCGGATGCTTCGGCGTCGAACTGTTGCCCGGTTCAGCCTGCGGCTAGGCGACTTTGACCGCGTACAAACGGTGCTGGCCTGCGAAGCCCTTCAGCTCGACATCGCGGCCGTCGTCGAAGGCGATGTCATCGCTCTCGACTGCGTCGCGCACCGGTTCGCTGACCAGCGTCTGGCCGCCGTCGGCGTGTGCCGCCACGCGCGCCGCCATCGCGACATTCCTGCCGAACAGGTCGTCGCCCCGCCGCACCGACTTGCCCGCGTGGATGCCGATGCGCACCCGAATCCCGTTGGGGCGCCGACGAAGTGCCCGTTGTACGTCGACGCCGCATCGCACCGCTTGCGCCGGCTCGGCGAACGCGATCATGAAGCCGTCGCCCTGGCTTTTCACGACATGACCCTGGTGGCTCTTCACGTACCGCCGGATCATCTTGTCGTGCCTGCCGATCAGCCGGACCCAGGCCCGGTCCCCGATGCGCTCGTTGAGCGCCGTGGACTCCTCGATATCGGAGAACAGGATCGCGACGTTGCCGTCGGGCGCCAGCCGGGCCAGGTCGGGCCGTTCCACCTCGGCCCAGTCCGCGAGGTCCTCGATCGATGAGGCAACCGCGGCGCCGAACCCCTCCTTGCGGATGATGTTCGCCGTCTGCCACATCGTTTTGACGGCCTCGCGGCCGCCGGACAGCAGCGCGTTGCGGGCGTCGACGCGGCTGCGCAGCTCGTCGGCTTCGCGTCGGGCGCGGTTGAGCTGGATTCCCAACACCACGATCACGACGGCCTCGATCGCGGCAACGACCGCCACCACGTAGGTGGCGATCTGCATACTCGTCACCGCTCAAGTATTGGATGCTGGTCCGGTGAAGCCGCAGCCGCCCTACTACGAAAGCAGATTCATCCGCGCCAACGATCCAGATCGTGCGCAGGCGCTGTGGCTGCGCTCGACGCTGCTGCTGCCCACGTCGGGAGTGCCGGTCGCCGACTCGTGGGTGATGGTGTTCGACCCCGACGGGGCAGGCAATCGGGCACTCAAGCAGCCGTTTCCGATCGACCAGTCCGACTACCGATACGACAACTGGACCGCACGGATCGGCGCGACATCGATCGACGACCGGTCGGCATCCGGGTCTGTCAGCGGCGCGGACCGGTCGGCGCGCTGGGATCTGCGGATCACGCCGGGCGACGAGGCGCCGGTCAAGTTGCTCACCGACCGCGGGTACAAGGCCAAGTTCCCGACGGCCAAGACGATGGTCCGCCATCCACTCGCCCGGTTCGACGGTAGCGTCGAACTCGACGACATCCGCCTCCGGGTGGACGGCTGGACCGGGAGCGTCAACCACAACTGGGGCCGCCGCCACACACCCGCCTACGCGTTCGGTCAGGTGTGTGGGTTCGACGGGGCGCCCGGGTCGAGCCTGGAGATCGTGACCGCACATGCCGCGGTCGGTCCGCTCTCACTGCCCGCCGCCACGCTTCTCGTCCTCCGTCATGACGGGCGGGAGGTGGCCGTGCGCTCGGTGCTGGCGACCCGCCATACGCGCGGCGAGTACCGGCCGTTCAGCTGGTCCTTCGGCGCCCGCGTCGACGATGTGACCGTGGACGGCGAGATCACCGCGCAGCCGCGCGACGTGATCGGGCTGACCTACACCGACACCGACGGAGAGTCCAAGTTCTGCTACAACTCCGCGCTTGCGACGTGCCGAATTCAATTGTCCGGCAGCGGGTTCACCGCAACCGAGCTCACCGCCACCCGGCGCGCGATGTTCGAGATCCTCACCGACACCCGCAACGACGACGTCCGGCTGTTGGCCTAGTTCTCCTGGCGAGCAGACGCAAAAGTGCGCTTTCCGGCCCCATTTTGGGCGACTTTGCGTCTGCTCGCGCGGGGAGGTGAGGCGTGGTGAGGCGCCAGCACCTGAGAATCGAGATTCGACGTGTGGGCTCGGATACGGTCGAGAACCGTGGTGGATGGCGCAGGGCTATTTCCCGTGGTGGAACCGTATGAATCGGGGATGCTGCCCGTCGGAGACGGCAACCAGCTGTATTGGGAGGCGTGTGGCAACCCGCAGGGCGTTGCGGCACTGGTCGTACACGGCGGCCCGG
This sequence comes from uncultured Actinomycetota bacterium, assembly GCA_963716505.1. Taxonomy (GTDB): domain Bacteria; phylum Actinomycetota; class Actinomycetes; order Mycobacteriales; family Mycobacteriaceae; genus Mycobacterium. The sequence goes on along the minus strand of CAVQTL010000017.1, from coordinate 452,838 downwards.
GATCAGGCTGTGTGCCCGGGATGCGGAGATTCTTCGATCCGGAAAGGTATCGGGTGGTGCTGTTCGATCAGCGCGGGTGCGGGCGCAGCACGCCGCACGCCAGTGATCCCGCGGTCGACTTGCACGCAAATACGACCGACCAGCTGATCCGCGATATGGAGCACCTTCGCCAGCACTTGGGGGTGCGCCGCTGGGTGGTTGCAGGATGGTCCTGGGGAACGACGTTGGCTTTGGCCTACGCCGAGCAGCATCCCGACAGTGTGGCGGCCTTGGTGCTTACCGCGGTCACCACCACCACGGCGCGTGAGGTGCAGTGGATCACCCGCGACGTGGGGCGACTCTTTCCTGCCGAGTGGGCTCGTTTCCGTGACGGGGTGCCTGAAGTCGAGCGGGACGCGAGCCTCGTCGACGCCTACTCGCGACTATTGAACAACCCGAACGCCGCTGTACGGCACAAGGCCGCGCTGGATTGGTGCCAATGGGAAGACGCCCACGTCAACCTCGGGCCGCAGCCGCGGCCCCGGCTGGTCAACGCCGACCCCGATTTCCGAATATGCTTCGCGCGGTTGGTCACTCACTACTGGCGACACGCAGCGTGGCGCGGTCCGACCGAACTCCTCGACAATGTCACCAGGATCGCGCACACTCCGGCGGTGTTGATCCACGGACGACTCGACGTCAGCGGCCCACCCGACATCGCCTGGCAGCTCGCCCAGACCTGGCCGGCGGCACGACTGCACATCGTGGCCGGGATGGGGCACGAGTCCGGCGGCGCGATGGCCACCCACGCAGTCGACGCGCTCAACGAATTCGCCACTATCAACCAGCTATGACAGACGCCGCAAACGGTCCAGCCGGCCCGCCGATACACGTGGTGCTGGCATCCGTTGATGAGCCCGGGATTACCGAACTGCTCACCTTCGCCGTTGGCGAGGGTGCTGACCGCGTCGATCAGGCCGTTCGGAGATACCGCGATGATTCATCGGCGACACTGCTGGCCGTCTGGTTCGAGCAGAAGGTGGTGGCAGTCCTCGGCTACACCGTGACGCACGACCGAGTGACCGTGCTGCATATCGCGACGGCGCCGCGCATGCGCAGGACCGGCATCGCAACCACCCTTTTGGCGCAACTGCGACGACAGATTGCCCGCGGACGGCCCATCGTCGCCGAAACCGATGCCAACGCGGTGGGCTTCTATCGATCAAGCGGCTTTACGGTCACCTCTTTGGGTGAGAAATACCCTGGCGTAGAACGGTTTTACGTCACCCTCTGCCCGGCTGGCTGCGATGACGAGCGGATCTGAATAGTGAAGGCCGTGACGGTGCGCTGCGACGACGCGACGTCTCTCCACGTTGGCGTGGTGGGTGACGGACGCGACGTTGTGGTGTTGTCCGGTGGACCCGGTTGCGTGAACTACCTGGAGAACGACGCGTTGGCGCCTCGCGGGGCACGCGCCTGGTATCCCGAACCGCGTGGCGTTGGTCGATCCGGCGGCGGCGCTCATGACCTCGCCCAAGCGATCGCCGACCTCGAGACGGTCAGGACGGCGATCGGCGTCGATGCCTGGATCGTGCTGGGCCATTCCTTCGGATCGGACTTGGCTGTTCGTTACGCTCTGGACCATCCAGAACGCGTGAGTGCCGTGGTCGGTGTTGCCGGCCACGGGCTACACAAAGACCGAACGTGGTCTGAGATCTACGCCGCGGCCCGTCACATTGAAGACGAATTCGCCATCGAGTGGGACCCGGCAGTGCACGAGTCGCTCAATGCCTCCTTCGACAAGTGGATTCACGAGCCCGAGCTATTCCGACAACTGGCCGACACCAACGTGCCGATGACGTTCCTCGCCGCAGGTGAAGACATTCGCCCCGACTGGCCACTTCGCCAGCTCGCTGCGCTGGTCCCGCACGGGCAGTTCCGTGAAGTAACCGGCGTCCCACACAACTTCTGGAGCACGCACCCCGTGGAATGGACTGATGTCATCTCCGACCTTTGTCGCGAAGCTGCTGTGCACCGAAACGGGTGAGCTTGGCCTGTCACGTCTGCCTGTGTCCACGCACTCCTAGCCGCCAATGATGCGGTTGCCGTTTGAGAGTCCAGACGTCAGTCGGGCGTCGCGTATCGAGAGGTTGGTGTCGCAATGACCGCTACCGCTTCGTTTTCCGCAGCGACCCCACTGCCGCCAATGCGCTTCTCAAGGCGAGAACGCAGCGCGGACTGAGCCTGCGGGTTGAGCGTGAGGATATTGGAGTAGGTGAACACCATGTTCACCCAGGCGTCGGTGGCATAGTCCAGACGTTCGATGACGTGGCGCCGTTCGATGGTGAACCCGTGCGACTGGATCATCGCCATCAGCTCATCGTTGCGAGCCGCGTCGATCGATGTCCGCGCAGACTTGTCGAGAATCCCGGTATAGGCCTCGTCCAACTCCTCCTGTGTTGGCGAGACGGGCGTGATGCGATTCGACAGCAGGGCCAAACGCCCGCCCGGCCGCAGGATCGAGGCGACCTTGTTCAGTGCGAGGCGAGGCTGCACCCAGTGGAAGGACTGGGCGAAGACAACAAGCCCGAACGATCGGTTGGCGTGGTCCCAGTTCTCGAACCGCGCCTGTTCGACGTCAATGCCGTGACCGGCGGCAACCGCCGCCATGCGGGCGTCGGGCTCCACGGCGAGGACATCTGCGCCAGCATCCTGTAACTGCACCGACGCGATCCCGGTCCCGGCTCCAACGTCCAGTACACGCTGATTGTCGTCGCCGACTAGGCCGACGATCAGTTCACGCGGGTAACGCGGCCGGTAGCGGTCGTAGTTGGCTGCGGCCAGACCAAACGCCCCGGCCCGAGACCGATCGGCATGAGCAGGCTGCGGCATCGCCACACCTTCAGCATGCACCGACTGCAGCGATACGCCGGGGTCTCGGCGCACAGATGGTGGTGCGAGGCGTTCCGGCCGGCGAAGCCAAGCACTTTGCGCGGTCGTATCTCACGTCCGAACTGGGGATCGACGAGCGCGATTGAGCGAACCCTTTAATTGCGTCGTCAATTACCTGTCTCGTTAACGGCGGAGCCCTATGCTTAGCGCGTAAAACAGTCCATGACCGGCGGAGGGGTGCATGGCCTGCGCGGAGGCAGCGAAATGACCGGCGACCTGCTGACAGGGCGCGACAGCGAACTGGGCGCCATTCGTCGTGCGCTGAGCGGGACGGGCAATTACTGCGGTGTCGTGATCTGTGGTGCTGCGGGCGTCGGCAAGACCCGACTCGCTCGAGAGGTGCTGGCCCGCGCACAGGCCGCCGGCGAGCGGACGAACTGGATCACCGGCACCGAGTCCGCCCGTCCGCTTCCGCTGGGCGCCTTCACCGGATCCATCACCGAGACTGCGCCGGGCTCGATGCCCGACGTGGGCCGCCTCATCAATTCCTTTGTCGCCCAACAACGTCAGGGCAAGGTGCTGATCGGTGTGGACGACGCGCACCTTCTGGACGGGTTGTCAGCCCATGTCGTACACCAGCTTGCGCAGACGCGCGGGCCGCGGCTGGTCGTCACGGTGCGCACCGGCGAGGCCGAACCCGACGCCGTCACGGCGTTGTGGAAGGACGGCCTGCTCGCCCGGCTTGATCTAGAGCCGCTCTCCGAGGCTGGAACGCGCAGCCTGATCGAGACGACACTCGACGGCGCGGTCGACGCCCGTAGCGCACAACGGTTTTGGAAATTGACCGGCGGCAACGCCCTGTTCCTGCGCCAGCTGGTGACCGATCAGGTAGCGGCAGGTCGGATGCGGCAGGTCGCCGGGGTGTGGATGTGGGATGACCGGGTTGCGGTGTCGCAGAACATCACCGACATGGTCGGTCGCCAACTGGGTGAACTCTCCGAGGGTGTGGCGCTGGTGGTGGACACCTTGTCGCAGTGCGAGCCGCTGGCCGTCGACGTGCTGTGCAAGGTGGCCGATCGCCCGGACCTGGAGGCCGCCGAGCAGATGCGTCTGATCACCGTCGAGCGCTCCGGCGACGAACGGATGGCCAGGTTGGCGCATCCGCTCTACGGTGAACTCCGACGTGCCAGAGCAGGCGAAATGTACTTGTCCCGGATTCGGGGCAAGCTGGCGCAGGGGCTCGGCGAAAAACCCGATGCCGACCTTCAATCCACCGTGCGGCGCGCGTTGCTCACGCTCGAATCGGATCTGTCCGCCGATCCGGAGCTGTTCGTCGATGCTGCGCGCTTTGCGATGACGCTGCTGGACCTCGATCTGGCGGATCGCTTCGCCGCCGCCGCAGTGTCGGCGGGAGCCGCTGACGCACCCGGCGTGCAGGCGATGAACCTGGTGCTTCGCGGCCGCGGCGACGACGCCGAGAAGTTCCTCAAGGAGATCACCTCCGAAGGTCATGAGGACGCGCACCGATGGTCGACCGTGCGTGCCGCCAACCTGATCTGGACGCTCGGCAGGCCCGCCGACGCGGCGGCCATCCTCGACGGCCTCGCCGCCGGTCCGGAATCCCCGACCGAACGAGCGTCGCGGGCCGCGGTCGAGGCGTGTGTCGAAGCCGTGTACGGCCACTGCGAGCTGGCCGCCGAAAAGGCCACCGCCGCACTGGATTCACAGCAACTCGACGACTTTCACGCCATGATGGCCTCGTTCGCGTTGGTGATGGCGCTCGGTGCGCTCGGTCGAGGCGACGAGCTGACCGCCGTCGCCGATCGGGCTCTCGATCGTGCGTCGACGTCGTTCCAGACGGCGCATCTGCGGTTCTGGTTCGGTGGCGTCTACGCCCGTGCCTGCAGGCTGACCGGCCGCATCGACGACTGGGCGAAGGTCGCCAAGCAGATGGCCGACTCCGTTAACGACGTTCCAGGGCTGGCCTACGCCAACCTGGTCTTCCTACTCGGCCAGTCCGACTTGATGCGCGGGGAGCTGCCCGGCGCCGTCAAACTCCTGCACGAAGCACTTGCCGGAGTCGAGCATCACGGCATCACAACGGGTCTGCGGCCCGCGAGCTGCTTCGCGCTGACCGAGGCGCACGCCAAACTCGGCGAGTCGGCAGAAGCGAACGCGGCACTTGAAGAGGCGCGCGCGAACGTGCCGGACACCTATGTGTACATGCACACCGCCCTCGCGATCGCGACCGGATGGGCGCTGGCGGCCGGCGGATACCTGTCCGACGCTGTGACGGCCGTTCGCGACGCCGCCGAGAAAGCACGTGACCGTGGTCAGCCGACCCATGAGCTGATCTGCCTGCAGGCGGCAGCCCAATGGGGGGATGCCGCCATGTCGGGCCGGGCTCGCGAGCTCGCCGACGAGATGTCGCTGGCGCTGGCGGATGCCGTTGCGCGCCATGCCGAATCGCTCGCGGCCAAGGACGGTGAGGGCCTGCTGTTGGCGTCGAACGACTACCGGGCGCTCGGTGACAAAGTGGCTGCCGCCGATGCAGCCGCGCAAGCGGCGGTGGCCTTCTCGCAGAGCCAGCAGCGCCGACGCCGGCTGTACGCCGCCGCGATCGCGCAGGGGTTGTCCGACGAATGTGGTGGCCTGAGCACCCCCGCATTGCGGAGTCCGACCGGTCATCCGCTGACCGTGCGGCAGCGCGAAATCGTCGAACTGGCCGTCGCGGGGATGTCCAACAAGGACATCGCGAAGAGGCTCTACATGTCGGTGCGCAGCGTGGAGGGGCACCTGTACCGCGCATGTCAGCGCGTTGGCGCCAATTCACGCGAGGAGTTGGCCGTCATCATCCGGAAAGGCCCTGCTGCAACGGATTGACGTTAGCCAATATCGACGTTCCGGCAATACTTGTGGCTGAATCAGGGTACCCGAACTCTAGTTACAGGTAGTTCAAATTTATTGTGCGAGAGGCGATCTCGGCCACGCCCAGTTGCGCGAGCAGCGCAGGTATGCGTAGCATGGCTAACAGCGAAGGGGAGTAGCCCCAAATCAGGTAATCGACATACTGGCGCCGCGGTCACACCGCTTAGCCCGGTTACCCGGACCGGCGCAGCGGCCGGTGGGCGAGACCTTCGGCCGTAGAGACCGTATTGGTTGCCGGCCGGAGGCTTTTCACATTCTCCGAGCGGCAGCCACACCGACCTGGGAGTAGTGCGTGTTCGCCGCCTTGCTGTTGAGCTTCGCCGTCATCTTCGTCGCGGAGCTCGGGGACAAGTCCCAGCTGATGGCGATGACGTTCGCGCTGCGTCATCGCTGGTGGGTGGTCCTCGGTGGCATCACCGTCGCGACCACCGCGGTACATCTCATCTCGGTCGCGGTCGGCCACTACCTGGGTGCTGCACTGCCAACGCACCTGCTCGGCATCCTGGCCGGGGTGGCGTTCGTTCTGTTCGGGCTGTGGACGCTGCGAGGCGACCGGCTCTCCGACGACGAGGCGACCCGGGCCCAGCGATCTACCGCACCGGCGTTCTTCGCGGTCACATCCGCGTTCCTTCTTGCCGAACTCGGCGACAAGACGATGCTCGCGACGGTAACCCTCGCGGCGGACAACGACTGGGTGGGAGTGTGGATCGGCTCCACGCTCGGCATGGTGGCCGCCGATGCGCTGGCCATCCTGGTCGGGGCCGTCGCGGGCAAGCATCTCCCGGAGCGGCTCATTCAGATCGTCGCGGCCGCGTCGTTCCTCATCTTCGGCATCTTCATGCTCGTCGACGGCGTCTTCCCGGCGCTCCCGGCCGCGGTGATCGTCGGGATTGCGGTCGGCGCCGTGCTGCTTCTCGGTGCCGCCGTGCGTGCGATGCCGCAGCGGTTACGTCCCCCGGTCATGCGGGCCGAGACCGCTGTGCCGACCGTCGGTGTCGAGGGGGCAGAGACCTGCTCGATCGAGACCCGCTGAGCAGACGCAAAAGCAGCCGATTCCCGGCGGGAATTGGGGCTTTTGCGTCTGCTCGCGAGGAGAAGGTGCCCCGCTAGAAGCCTTCGGTGAGCACCCGGTCCAGCGCGTCGACGTAGAAGTCGGCGGCTTCGGTGTCGATGCACAGCGGCGGCTTGGTCTTGAGGATGTTCATGTGATCGCCCGTTGGCTGTATCACCACACCGAGTTCGAGCATCCGGTCGCAGATCGCCGCGGTCTCCTCGACGGCCGGTTCGAGGCTGTCCCTGTCGCGGACCATCTCGACGCCCAGATACAACCCGACGCCGTGCACGGTGCCGATGATCGGGTGTTTGTCTTGCAGCGCTTGCAATCTCGTCTTCAAATGAGCGCCTACCCGCGCGGCGTTCTGCTGCAGCCCCTCGTCGCGGAGCGCGTCGAGGACAGTGATGCCGATCGCGCACGACAACGGGCTGCCGCCGGTGGACGAGAAGAAATAGCCCTGGCTGGAGAACCTTTCGGCGATCTCCCGGCTGGTGATCACCGCGCCGAGCGGAGAGCCGTTGCCGGTGGACTTCGCGACCGAGACGATGTCGGGCACGACGTTCTGCTGTTCGAATCCCCAGAACCACTCGCCGAGTCGGCCGTAGGCGACCTGCACCTCATCGGCGATCGCCAGTCCGCCGCAGGCGCGCACCGCCGCATAGACCTGCTCCAGGTAGTGGTCGGGCAACGCCATTCCGCCTGCGTTGCCGTACACCGGCTCGGCGATGAACGCAGCGGGCGCGCGACCGTCGGCGATCAGATCCTCGATCTGGGCGACGGCCTCGCCCGCGTATCGGCCGGCGTCGTCGCCGCGGAACTTGCCGCGGAAGCTATTGGGCGATTCCACCGTATGCACCCAATCCGGGCGGGTGGCAAGCGCATTCGGATTGTCGGCCGTCGATGTGGAGACGGCGTCGGTGGCATACGTCCACCCGTGGTACGCCTCGCGCACCGCGACGACATCGCGTCTGCCGGTGGCGGCCATCGCCAGCCGCAGCGCCAAATCGCTTGCCTCCGAGCCGGAATTCACCAGGAACACGGTGTCCAGCGATTCGGGCAACATCGCGGCCAGCCGCTCGCTGAACTCCACCACCGCCTCGTAGTTGAAGCGCGAGTTCGTGTTCAGCCTCCGCAGCTGCCGGGCCGCGGTCTCGGCGACCCGCGGATGGGCGTGGCCAAGCACCGTGACGTTGTTGACCATATCGAGATAGCACCGGCCCGCCGTGGACATCAGGTAGTGCCGCCAACCCCGTTCGATCTGCGGCGGTCTGGCGTAGTAGTGCTCCTGCACCTGCGCGAAGCTTTCGTCGCGTCGTGCCAGCAGGTCGTCGGAGCGATGCGTTTCGGAAACGGCGGGCAGGCCGAGCACCCGACGCGGATCACGGCTGAGCGCCAGCCAGCCCTTCGACAGTTCCGCGGTCGTCAGCCGCGGCGCGGGCGGCGCATCGACAGGCCGCACGCTGATTTCGGACCATCGGCCCGACGCGGCTTCGGCGAGCGGGTCACCGGCGCGGAGTCGCGCGCCGCGCGTCGGCACCGGGGTGACGCCGGACAGGGTCAGCTCGTATTCGCCCCCACGAAGCGTGACACTGTCCTCACCGGCATCGACCACTTCGCCATCCCATGGCGCCACGGCGCGGGTGTCGACAGCAGGCCAGAGGCCGATGCCGGTCGGCACCACATCGGGACTGTCCTGGCTCAGCGGCGTGGCCCGGCTCAGCCGGGGCTGGCCGAAACGGGTGACCACCAGCGCGGCGCCGTCAACGACTGCCTGCCTTGCGAGTTCGCTTTCGACGTCGGTGCGGAGCCAGCCGCCGGGCACGAACGCCGAGTCGAACACATCGGACTGCGAAGACAGGTCAAGGGTCGCCACCCTGGCCGGATCGATGCCGTCGATGAGCGGGGTGTCGACGAGGACATCGCCCGGCTCACCCGCCAGCCCGAGGTCGGCCTTGATCAGTGCGGTCATCACGTCGACGGGGATCGATGACGCCTGCTCGAACATCCGGATCTCGCCGCCGGTCTGCTCGGTGACGTAGGCGTTGTCGGGGTCGAGCGCGGCCTGCTGTGCTCCGCTGACAATCAGCACCGCGGTGCGGAGCACCAGCAGCGGCCAAAGGACCTCGGCCTCCTCGGCGCTCAACGGCCGGATGGCGTGAAATGCCCGGACTCCGGGGAGGATTGAGGTCGGATCACTGCCCGCGTGGCCGAGCACCGACGACACCGTGATCGCCAACTCCGACACCGCCCACGTGTGCGACAGGTCGCCGAAGTCGATGACGCCGTCGGGGTGCGCGGCTCCGCCCACGCCGCGAGTCACGACGACGTTGGCGTCCGTCAGATCGAGATGTGTCGCCTGCCGCGGCAGACGCTCGGCGAGCGGGCTTATCCGTGACCAGGCGCCCGCCGCGGCCTCCTCGACCTTCGCCCGTCGCGACGGGTCGGCGACGTGGGAAAGCAGTTGCGCCACAACGTCGGCGCCGTACCGCAGGTCCCACTGCAGGGCGCGGTCGAGCCCGGGATGGGTGAACCCGGCCAACGCACGACTGACGCGGCCGGCCACCTCGCCGAGGCCCGCGACGGCCGCAGGGGGCAGGTAGCCGGATTCGAGCAGTGTGCCGCCGGGCAGGTACCGCAGCAGTCGGACGTACGCGGTCTTATCCAGCAGTCCGGTGATCACCGTGCATTTTTCGCCTGCGACGTTGGGCAGCGGCACGGCGATGCGCAGCGACGGCTCGGCTTCGGCGATCAAGTCCGCGGCTGCATCCTGTGCCTCCAATTCCGTTGCGTTGAAAGCGGGATTGGCGATCTTGAGCACACCGACGATGTCGTCGTTCGCGTCGTAGATGGTGAAGTTGCAGTCCTGGTTGCTGCCCAACAATTTCGCCCGCGCCGTCACCCCATAGTGCTGCGCGACGATCTGCTCGGCCTGCGCTTCGGTCACCTGAGGGCCGGGCAGCCCAGGCTCTTCGAGGAAGTTGAAGCCGACGGTGCGGCGCGAAGTGCTCACCGGTTGACGAACTGGACCACGACTTCGCTGAAGGCGTCGTTGTCGTCGCCCGCGGCGGTGTGCCCGGCGTCGGACAGCTCCGCGAACTCGGCGCGGGGCACCGTTTCGAGGAAGTGCTTCACGCCCTCCTCGCTGACCACGTCGGAAAGCCCGCCGCGGATCAGCAGAATCGGAATCATCAGGTCGATTGCGGCCTGCTCGAGCTTCTCTTCGCGGACGAACGAATCGTCAACGGGCTTGGTCAGAAACGCCGGATCCCAATGCCAGAACCAGCGCCCGTCACGGAATCGCAGGTTCTTCTTCAGACCTTCGGGGCTGCGCGGTTTCTTGCGGTGCGGCAGATATGAGGCGACGGCGTCGGCGGCATCTTCGAGCGATTCGAAGCCGTGCAAGCCGCTGGCCATGAAATCGCGGATGCGGGCGCTGCCGTCTTTCTCGTACCGAGGCACCACGTCGACGAGCACGAGCTTCGTCACCTTCTCGGGTCCCGCCTCGTCGGCGGTGAGGATGCCCGTCATTCCGCCCATGCTGGCACCGATCAGGACGACCGGGCGCCCGATCTGGTCGATGACGGCGAGAGTGTCGGTGCACAGCGCGTCCACCGAGTAGTTCGCATCGGGGGAGCGGTCACTGTCGCCGTGGCCGCGGGAGTCGAGCGCGATCACGTGCAAACCCTCATCGGCCAGGATCTGGCAGGTGTTCTTCCAGGAGTACCGGTTCTGTCCGCCGCCGTGCAGGAAGAGCACCGACGGCCGGTCGGCGCCAGATTCGGCGCCCTTGCCCGGTGTCGCCGCCGTGGCGGCTCCGCGATTCCACTCGTCGGCGATCAGGGTGAGGCCGTCGGCGCCCCGAAACTTCACCGTTTGCAGTTCGCTCTGCCCAGCGCTCACGGACGTCCTCTCGGCTAATCCCCGCGCTCACGTTACCCAGCGGAAAATCGTCAATTTCACCGACGGTGACCAAACGGCGCTGACCGCCATCCCTACAATCTGCGATCGTGCAGCCAGATTCGCCGAACGTCGATGATCGCCAGGGAATCATCGACGCTGCCTACGGCTGTTTGTACGAGCCGCACAGTGGCCCCATCCCGGTGGCCGCGATCCTCGAGCGCGCCGGACTGTCCACGCGGGCCTTCTACCGCCACTTCTCGTCGAAGGACGAACTGTTCCTCGCGATGTTGCGGCAGGAGGCCGACCTCCTGGCCGGGCGGCTGAACCGCATCGCCGACGAATCGTCCGGTGGTCCCGCCGACCAGCTCGCGGCGTGGGTCGAGATGATGTTCGACCTCGCCTACGACCCACAACTGCGAATGCATCTCACCGTCATCGACTCGGATGAGGTCCGCGCTGCAAAGGGGTATCGCGAGACTCGTGAGCGCCTGCACAGCGGAGCGGGAACACTCGCTGGAACGGGTCCTTCAGCGCGGTCGCGACGACGGGTCGTTCCCGCTCGCCGACCCCCAGCGGGACGCCGTCGCCATCAACGCGGTAGTCAGCCGCGAGCTGACGATATCGGCGCCCGGAAACGCAGAGGATCTGCAGCGCGCCCGGGCCCGCGTCCTCGACTTCGCGCTGCGGGCGTTGGGAGCCGACCGACCGCACTAGATGAGTTTCGGCGGGCGGCGGAGTCTGTATCGGATAACACCCAACGCGCGAACGTTCCTTACCAGTCGAATTTCTCTCGAAATTTCGACTGGTAAGGAACGTTCGGCAGAAAAGAACGGAGTCGCCTATATGCCTGCCATCACGCCGTCGCTGTGGTTCGACAACAATCTCGAGGAAGCCGCCGAATTCTACCTATCGGTTTTCCCGAACTCGTCGATCGAGTCGATCGAGCGCTACACCGAAGCGGGGCCGGGCAAGCCTGGCGACGTCGTCGCAGGCACCTTTGTGCTTGACGGCACCCGGTTCATCGGAATCAACGGCGGCCCGCACTTCCATTCACCGAGGCGGTGTCCTTCACGATCGACTGCAAGGACCAGGACGAAGTCGACTACTACTGGGATCGGCTCGTCGACGGCGGCGAGGAGTCGCAGTGCGGATGGCTCAAGGACCGCTTCGGGCTCAGCTGGCAGATCGTGCCGGGCCGATTGACCGAGCTGACCAGTGATCCGGATCCGGCCCGCGCCACCGCCGCGACGAAGGCGATGCTCGGGATGCGCAAGATCATCATCGCCGAGCTGGAGGAAGCCGTCGCGAACGCGTAGGACCGGCGCCTCAACTTCTCAGGCGCGCGATCCACTCGATCGTGGCGTCACCGATCGGCTGGACATCGGCGACGTCGTCGCACATCGTGACCATCAGCGACGCCTCCGACATCATCGCGATCAGCACGCGCGACAACAGCTGCCCCCGCTTGGACGAGTCCACGTCGAGCACGCCCATCCAGCGATGGAAGAAGCTCAGCGTGTTATTGCGGCGGAGTCCTTCGAAATCGACCGGGACGTCACCGGAGGCCATCATCATCGCGGCGCGCCGGTTCTCCCATATCGCGCGCAGGTAGGCCCGCACATGCACTGCGAACGCCTGCTGGCTGTCGAGGTCGGCGGCCGCCCGGTCCGCCTCGGCGATGCGGAGTTCGACGTCTGCCGACAACCGGTCGTAGATCGCCAGGAACAGCTCCTTCTTCCCGCCGAAATGGTGGTAGATGCTGCCGATGCTGGCGCCAGAGCGCTCGACGATGTCGGCCATCGTCGCCGCCGAGAATCCACGCGTACTGAACACGTCTGTCGCCGCGTCGAGGATGCGCTGCTGAGTGGCGTCGGTTCTCGCCCAACGCCGCGTAGGCGTCGTCATACATCCAAGCTAGCGCACTTTGCTCCACTTCTAGAACTTTGTTCTAGAAAACATTTCGCGAGTGCACTCGTGGCCGCCCGTAACTTCCCAGGTTCCGGCACGTACGTTGGACCGGACAGTCATGTGTAGACGCAGGCCGATACGGCCCGTCGCACCACTAAGGAGCAAACATGGCAGACGATGCTGCTGCCCCCGACGGGGTAATGGGCGAGGAGACGCCGGAGGCCGAAGACGCCGCCGACCGCGACGCCGCCGACGAAGTGACCAGGGACGAGGACGCTGATGCCGAGGACGCCGCCGACCGCGACGCCGCCGACGAAGTGACCAGGGACGAGGACGCTGAGGCCGAGGACGCCAAGGCCGGGATGTCGCATGTCCGGCTCGCCACGATTCTCGGGCTGGTTGCCGTGGTCGCGCTGGCCGGGCTGTGCGGGTGGCTGGGTTTCCGGGCGTACGAGTCCCGCAAGGCAGCCGACGAGCGCAACCTGTTCCTTCAGGTCGGTCGCCAGGCCGCGTTGAATTTGACGACGATCGACTTCGAGCACGCCGACGAGGATGTGCAGCGGGTCCTGGACTCCTCGACGGGCACCTTCTATGACGACTTCCAGGCGCGCGCCCAGCCCTTCAAAGAGGTTGTGAAGCAGGCGAAGTCGAAATCCGTCGGCACCATCGCCGAGGCCGGCGTCGAATCGGTGACGGAGGACGGAGCGGAGGTGCTCGTCGCGGTCACCGTCAAGACGTCCAATGCCGGTGCGGCGGAACAGGAGCCGCGCGCCTGGCGAATGCGGATCACGGTTCAGAAGGTCGACGACGAAGCCAAGGTGGCCAACGTGAGGTTCGTATCGTGACCGAGAACAAGAACCTGAGCGAAGAGACCGTCGAAGACACCGTGGCGAGGCTGGAAACCGGGCGCGACACCGTCGATACTGAGCCGGCGCCCGATGCCGAAGCGACGGAAACACGCGGTAGGCATGTGGCCCCCGACTTGGCCATCACCGAAGAAGACAAGTCTGCAGTCGCCAGTTTTGCCGAGCCCAAACGTCAAACCGATTGGTCGCGCATCGTCGCATTCGCCGTGCTACCCGCACTGGCGTTCGTGCTGGCGGTGGGCGCAGGCGCGCTGAAATTCATGGACTCGGGCGTGCGCGACAGCGACGTCGCCCGTGACAAATCGATGCAGGCCGCCAAGGACAGCACGGTTGCGTTGCTGTCGTACAAGCCCGATACCGTCGAGCAGCAGTTGACCGCGGCACGCGATCGGCTGACCGGCGATTTCCGGGACCAGTACACCGATCTGACCAATAAGGTCGTGATCCCGGGCGCCAAGGAGAAGCAGATCTCGGCGGTGGCCAGTGTCCCCGCGGCGGCGTCGGTATCGGCCAATCCCGGCGAGGCGGTCGTCCTGTTGTTCGTCAACCAGACCGTGACCGTCGGTAACGGCGTGCCCGCCGATACCGCATCGAGTGTGCGCATCACGCTGGACAAAATCGGCGATCACTGGCTGATCTCAAAATTCGAACCGGTGTAGCTTACCGTCCATGAGGGAGCCGGAATGGATTGACATCGCGACCCCCTCGGTCCAATTGCGCGCGTTGTCCTGGGGGCCGCCCGACGCCCCGATTGCGTTGTGCCTCCACGGTTTTCCCGACACCGCGTGGGGCTGGCGAAAGGTTACGCCGCTGCTCGTCGACGCCGGCTGGCGGGTGGTGGCGCCGTTCATGCGAGGCTACGCACCGTCGTCGATCCCCGCGGACGGCAGCTATCACGTCGGCGCGCTGATCGACGACGCCCTACAGGTACTGGAGGCGGCCGGGCCGACTGGGCGCGATGTGGTGATCGGCCACGACTGGGGCGCACAAGCGGGGGTGGGGCTGGCCGCGATGCCGGACAGCCCGGTGACGAGTGCCGTGCTCATGTCTTTCCCGCCGTTCGCGGCGTTTCAGCCGTGGGGGCGGGCTCCCGATCCGATTCGCCTTGCCGCACAGGTGCCGCGGCAACTGCTCCGCAGCTGGTACATCATGTACTTCTTGATGCCCTGGCTGCCCGAGGCGTCCGGTTTCCGCGTCGTGCCGACGCTGTGGCGGCAGTGGTCGCCGGGCTATGACGAGGGCGAGGACCTCCCGCTCGTCGAAGCAGCAATCGGCGCACCGGACAACTGGCGCGCCGCGCTTGGACCGTACCGGGCGAACTTCCGCTTCACCACGCCACCGCATCAGTACGCGGAGTTGAACAACTGGTATCTGCAGCCGCCCGCAGTGCCGACGCTCTATCTGCACGGTGACGACGACGGTTGCGTTGCACCCGATTACATCCCTTGGGTCGAACGCGTTCTGCCCGCAGGTAGTGACGCGTTGCTCGTCGAGGGCGCGGGCCACTTCCTGCAACTCGAGCAGCCGGATGTGGTGGCTCGCCACATCGTCGACTTCATCGGGCCAGTCTGACCAGAAGGTATGACGGTGCGCAGGCTTGCCGCGGTGGATGCGCAGACGTACTGGTTGTCGGGCAAGATTCCCAACGACCCGCTCCTGGTGTACGGGTTCGCCGGAGTCCCATCCAATCTCGAGCAGGCAATCGAAGTCGTTCGCCGCCGGGCCAATGACTGCGCGGAGCTTCGCCTTCTGGTTCACGATGGCAACGCCCTGGCCTATCCGGCCTGGGTAGACGGTGACGTGGACGCCGGACGGTTCACGGTGCATGAACTCGACGACAACAGCTGGGCGGGCTGCCTCGCGGCGGTCAGCAGACTCGCCGACGACCACCTCGATCCGCGGGTGCGGCCGTGGCGGCTGCACGTCTTCACCCCGGTGGAAGGCGTACCCACCGCCTCAGGGGATGGGACGGTGGCGGTCCTGCAGATCTCGCATACCTACGCCGACGGTGCCAGGTCATCGGCGTTGGCGGCCAGGCTGTTCGGCCGTGCGGTCGAGATCGCGCCGGTGCCGACGCCGAGGTTGCGCGGCGTCAAACTGCCGTGGCGGAGCGTGCTCGCCGCACGGACGCACCGACAGCTCGTCCGTGACACCGAGGCGGGTCTGGTTCCCGCGCAGGCGGAGTCGCGTCCCGCGCTGCGGACGAATGCCCGGCCGGCGGGCGCGCGCAGCGTACGCACCCTGGTCCGGCACCGCAACCGAATGCCCGGCCCAACCGTGACGATCGGTGTGCTGTGCGCCGTATCCACGGCGCTGTCGGCTCACCTGCGCGGGCTAGGCGATGATCCGTCGACGCTGGGGGCCGAGGTACCGATGGCGAAAACCACTGCGCGCGAGGCGCATAACCACTTCGGCAACGTCGGCGTCGGCCTGTATCCGGAGCTGGGTCTCGACGAGCGCGCGACGCGGATCGCCGCCGACCTCGCCGACCGCCGCGTGCGCGCCCAGCATCCGGGGATGCGGGCGGCCAGCCGGGCATTCGCGGTCACGCCCGCGCCGTTGTTGCGCTGGGGCGTCGCGCAGTTCGACCCGACCGTGCGGTCGCCGACCGTGACCGGAAACACCGTCGTCTCCAGCGTCAACCGGGGGCCGACGGACCTGCGCTTCGGCGATGCGCCCGTGGTCGTCACCGCCGGCTACCCGGCGCTGTCGCCGATGATGGGCCTCACCCACGGCGTGCACGGCATCGGCGACACCATTGCCGTCAGCGTGCATTCCGCCGAGTCGGCGATCGGTGACGTCGACGAATATGTCGCCCGGCTCGACGCCGCACTGTCAGGATGAGTGGCGTGTCCGACTCCAACGCACGTCGTCCTCATCCACGGAACATGGGGCGACGGAGATATGTTCGCTGACGCCCGCCGGGAGTTCGAGGCCCGCGGCTACACAGTTCACACACCGACGCTGCGGTATCACGATCTGCCGCTGGACGAGGGCGCCGCCAAGATCGGCCCGTTGAGCGTGCGCGACTACGCCGACGACGTCTCGGCGCTCGTCGAGTCGCTCGACTCACCGCCGCTGGTGGTCGGCCACTCCCTCGGCGGTCTGATCGCACAGCTGGTCGCCGCGCAGACCCGTCATGTCGGTCTGGTGGCGGCCACCCCGGCACCCGCCGCGGGAATCTTCGCGATCTATCCGGGGACGATCCGGGTGTTCTCCCGCCACTACGTGCAGCGTCGGCCGTGGGACAAGCCGATGTATCCGGCCACGTGGAAGACGCTCCGGCGGTACATCACCAACACCACCGATGAGCGGCTTGCCCGCGACCTGTACTCGGTATTGGTCTGCGAGTCCGGCCGAGCCTACTGCGAGATGGCGTTCTGGTTCCTCGACCGCAACCGGGCCACCAGGGTCGACTTCGCGGCGGTCACCACGCCTGTGCTGACGATCGGCGGACGACGGGACCGGCTGGTGAATCGCCGCGTCGCACGGGCGACCGCGAAACGGTATGCGACCGGGACGTATGTCGAGATCCCCGCGTCCGATCATCTGGTGTTTCACGGCGACGCGCTGCCTGTCACGATGGCTCGCATCGACAAGTGGATGGCGGAGCATCACATCCTGACCGCCGCCTAAGTGTCGAGTAGGCCCAACTTCTAGTACCGGGCTAGAACACGTTCTAGTCTGGGTGGCCATGGGATTCCTTCAGCCCGATATGCCCGTCGTCGACTTCGCCGAGTGGAGTAAGGGGACCCGCTCGGAGAAGATCCGGCCGATGGCCAGGCACTGGGCCGAGGTCGGCTTCGGCACGCCGGTCGTCATGCACCTGTTCTATGTGTTCAAGATCCTGCTCTACATCCTCGGCGGCTGGCTGTTCGCGCTCGCCACCAACGGCGTCGACGGCTTTACGAACGTCGGGCAGTGGTGGACCGAGCCGATCGTGTTCGAGAAGGTCGTGCTCTACACCATGCTGTTCGAGGTCGTCGGTCTCGGCTGTGGCTTCGGGCCACTGAACAACCGGTTCTTCCCGCCATTGGGCTCGATCCTGTACTGGTTGCGGCCCAACACGATTCGGCTGCCACCGTGGCCGAACCGGGTGCCGCTGACGAAGGGCACCGCGCGCACGCCGGTGGACGTCGTGCTGTACGGGGCGCTGCTGGTGATGCTGCTCGTTGCGCTGTTCTCCGACGGCACGGGACCGATTCCCGCACTCGGTACCACGATCGGCGTGTTGCCGCTCGTGGCAGATCTGGACCATTCTCGGTCTGCTGGCCGTGCTCGGGTTGCGGGACAAGGTGATCTTCCTGGCCGCCCGCGGCGAGGTGTACGGCTCGTTCGCGGTGGCGTTTCTGTTCGCCGGCTCCGGGGTCGACATGATCATCGCCGCCAAGCTGGTGTGCGTCGCGATCTGGATGGGCGCCGCGACGTCAAAGCTCAACAAGCACTTCCCGTTTGTGATCTCGACGATGATGTCGAACAACCCGCTGATCCGAACCAAGTGGCTGAAACGCAAGTTCTTCGAGAAGTTTCCCGACGATCTGCGTCCCGGCCGGGTATCGCGTTTGCTCGCGCATTTCAGCACGGCGATCGAGATGTTGGTGCCGTTGGCGCTGTTGTTCTCCCACGGTGGCTGGCCGACGGCGATCGCGGCATTCGTGATGGTGTGCTTCCACTTCGGCATCCTGTCGGCGATCCCGATGGGCGTGCCGCTCGAGTGGAACGTCTTCATGATCTTCTCGGTGCTGGCGTTGTTCGTCGGCCACGCCGAAGTGGGCCTGACGGATATGACCACTCCGCTTCCGGTGTTGCTCTTCGCGCTGCTCGCCACCATTGTCGTGCTCGGCAACCTCTTTCCGCGCAAGATCTCATTCCTGCCCGGAATGCGGTACTACGCGGGCAACTGGGACACATCGTGGTGGTGCATCAAGCCCTCGGCCAACGAGAAGATCGACCGCGGCCTGGTCGCGATCGCCAGCATGCCCGCCTCTCAGCTCGAGAAGTTCTACGGCAGCCAGGAACAGGCGCAGATCTTCCTGTACAAGGGATATGCGTTCCGCGGGTTCAACTCTCACGGCAAGGCGCTGCTGACCCTTGTGCACAACGCGTTGGCGGGGCGCAACGAGGACGAGTACGTCATCACCGAGGGTGAGCGGCTGTGCAGCACCGCGGTCGGCTGGAACTTCGGCGACGGCCATATGCACAACGAGCAGTTGATCACCGCGATGCAGGAGCGTTGCCACTTCGAACCGGGCGAGGTCCGTGTCGTCCTGCTCGATGCACAACCGTTCCATCGGCAGCGGCAGGCATACCGTCTGGTGGACGCGGCGACGGGCGAGTTCGAACGTGGCTACGTGAACGTCGCCGACATGGTGACGGGTCAGCCGTGGACCGACGACATACCCGTGCACGTCGAATGGTCCGCGGACGCGCCGAGCCTGCGGACAGATCGCGATTCTGCGCAATAACCCGATCTACCCGCAGTCTCGGGAGTAGATCAGCCGACGACGTCGCGGACCTTGACGGTCTCGAGCCCCTTCAACAACAGGTTGCGTGTGGTGTCGAGGTGCTTGCGCCAATGCGCTTCTGCTGCGGCGCCGTCGCCCGACCTCATGAACTCCATCAGCCGGCGGTACGACCGCATCACCTTCTCGTAGTCGGCCTTCGACACCGGCCGGCGTTCCTTGAAGACGAATGCCGTATGGCGCACGGTGATTTCGTGCAGCATGCCCGCGATCATGCCGAGCGTCGCATTGCCGGACAGTTCGACCAGCCTGCGGTGAAACTCGCCCGTCGTCTCCGCAAGCCGTCCCGACTGCCAGCCGGCGGGGATGGCCTCGTCCAGCATGTGGTCGAGCTCGTCGAAAGCCGCCGAGGAGCCGGCCTCGGTGAGCAACCGCACCGCCATCGGCTCGACGCCGGACCGGGCGGTCATCACGTCGGAGATCGTCGCGCCGGACAGTTCGAGCAGAAGGCCTGCCGGGCGGGCGACGATTTCGGGGCCCGGCACCCGTACCCGCGCGCCGGTGCGCGAGCCGCGGCGCACCTCGACCAGCCGCTCGGACTCCAGCACCCGCACCGCTTCGCGCAGGGTGGGTCGGCTGACGCCGAAGTGGGCCATCAGCTCGGCCTCGTTGGGCAGGTAGTCGCCCTCTTTGAGCTGGCCGTCGACCACCATGCGGCGCAAGGTTCCCGCCACCAGCTCGGCGGTCTTCGGGGACCGGATCGGCGCACCGCCTGCGGACGAGACCGCGTCGGGCCCGATCATCGGCGCCAACGGGGTACTGCGAGCCACCACCACTCCTGATCCGACGTCAAGCCCCGGCCGTTGCGGCCAGGTATACAACTCAGTAAACCATGTCAAGGAGTAGGCGACTCTTGGTGACTGTGCGGTTTCGGAGGTATTTCGCGAATCGTCTCTGAATTTGCACACTCACCGCGCCGCATCGGTGTAGCGGTGAACCTGCCGCGGCTACGGCGCGAGGGATGAAACCATACGGCCCTGTGACGTGCACGGCCTGCGGTACTGAGCTGTCCCCGACCGCAAAGTTCTGCAGCGAGTGCGGGACGCGCGGTTTCCTCGGCGGCCGAAGCCCGCTGAGTACAAGCAGGTGACGGTGCTCTTCGCCGACGTGGTGCATTCGATGGACATCGCGGCGGCGGTGGGACCGGAACGGCTGCGCGAAATCATGGCGGAGCTCTTCGACCGCTCCGTGGCGATAGTCAGGCGCTATGACGGGACGGTCGACAAGTTCACCGGTGACGGGATCATGGCGGTTTTCGGCGCTCCGGTTGCGTTGGAGGACCACGCACTTCGGGCGTGCATGGCGGCATTGGAGATCCAGGCCGAGACAGCGAAACTGGCTGCGGAGGTCGACAACCGCGACGGGGTCGAGCTGCAGCTGCGAGTCGGGTTGAACTCCGGCCAGGTGATCACCGGCGAAATCGGCTCTAGCACAGCCAGTTACACCGCCATCGGTGAGCAGGTGGGCATGGCTCAGCGGATGGAGTCAGCGGCCCCGCCGGGTGGCGTGATGCTGAGCGGGTCGACGGCGCGGCTGGTCGAAAACCTCGCGTCGCTGGAAGATCCTGAACTGGTTGCGATCAAGGGCGCGGACGCTCCAGTTCCGGCGAGACGGCTACTGGCGATCGGGGAGCATCAGGTCCGCAGGCGCAGCGATTCGCCGCTTGTCGGCCGAACCTGGGAACTCAACACTGTCACCGCGTTGCTCGACGAAGCAGTCGGTGGCGCGGGATCTGTGGTCACCGTCGTCGGTCCGCCTGGAATCGGTAAGAGCCGACTCGTCCGCGAAACGGTGGCGAATGCGTCGGGTCGCGGGATAGGAGTCTTCACCACATATTGCGAGTCGCACACCACCGACATCCCCTTCCACGTGGTCGCACGACTGCTGCGCGCGACCACCGGAATCGCCGGTATGAGCCCTGATCAAGCGCGAGAACACATTCGGACCAGGCTGCCGCAGGCCAACCCCGAAGATCTTCTGCTCGTCGACGATCTGCTCGGCATCGGCGATCCCGATGCCGGCTCGCCCGATGTCGGGCCCGATGCCCGGCGCAGGCGCTTGACGGCACTTGTCAGTGGCGCCGCTCTGGCCCAGCGGAGTCCGACGCTCGTGGTCATCGAGGACGCGCACTGGATCGACGCGGCTAGTGAGTCGATGCTGGCGGACTTCATGGCGGTCAGCTCGCAGGTGCCATCGCTGATGCTGATCACGTACCGCTCCGAGTATCGCGGCGCGTTGAGCCGGGTGCCGGGCGCGCAGACGATTGCGCTGCGGCCGTCTGAACGATGCGCACACAACGGCATTGACGACGAACTGGTCGGGGCGATCCGTCGCTCGCCGGTCTGGTCGAACGTGTCGTCCGCCCGCGCGGCCGGAAACCCGTTCTTCGCCGAGGAGATGGTGCGCGATCTGGCCGAACGTGGAGTGATGGACGGGCAAGCCGGTGCGTACCTGCTGCGTGGTGCGGTCGACGACGTCGACGTGCCCGCCAACCTGCAGTCGACCATCGGTGCACGCATCGACCGTCTGCCCGCCGCCGCCAAGAAGACCCTGAACGCGGCATCGGTGATCGGACTGCGGTTCGACACCGATCTGCTGGACCGAGCTCGTCGACGATGCGGACATCGCTCCGCTCGTCGCGGCCGAGATCGTCGATCAGGTGGCTTTCGCCACGCCGGCGGAGTACGCGTTCAGGCATCCGCTGACCCGCGCCGTCGCATACGAGTCGCAGTTGAAAGCCGAGCGTGCGCAACTCCATCGAAGGCTCGCGGCTGCGATCGAGGCACGCGGTGCCGCCGACGAAAACGCGGCACTCATCGCACAGCACATGGAGGCAGCAGGCGAATCTGCACGCGGCGTTCGATTGGCACATGCGCGCCGCGACATGGTCGACGTTTCGTAACTTCGCTGCCGCACAGTCAAGTTGGCTACGCGCACGCCAAGTGGCGGACCGTTTGCCCGATGACGATCCGGACCAGCTGTCGATGCGCATATGCGCCGCGAGCCCTGCTCTGTGCGCCATGAGTACCGCATCAGGAGCGGTCACCCCGACACCGCGTTCGCCGAACTCAAGGAGCTGTGCACCATCGCGGGTGACAAGCGTTCGCTGGCGATCGGACTTGCCGGGATTGCGCTTGCGAAGCAACTCGCTGGCATCGGCCATATGCTCCGGACTTGCAACCGAACTGGTGGCGCTCCTCGATTCGGTTGACGATCCCGTGGATTGACCTCGGCGCTTTCGTGGCATACCTGAACATCAAGCTGGACGCGGGTCAGTTCACTGAGACTCTCGAATTAGCCCAGCGCGTAATCGAACTCACTGACGATCAGTCGGGCGAAGCGGGTTTGATGTCTATATCGCCGTTGGCAAACGCAACGGCGATCAGGGGTGCGGCCCGATGGGCTATGGGTATACCGGGGTGGCGGGATGATTTCGCCAAGGCCTAGCGACGGCTTCAGCATTCCCCCTGCATTGCGCTCCGGCACGTTCTGGATCGTGTATCTGTTTGCCATCCCGAACGGCGTGCTGCTCTCCGATGAAGGCGCTTATGCCGAAGTCGCGCAAATCGCCTCAGCCGCGGCGAGCTTCGGCGAGCAGATCGCCATCGACATGGCTTGTACCGCGCGGGAATCACCCTTGTCCATCGCGGGGGCTCGAGCGTGAACGTTGGTCTGCGGCTGCTCGAAGAATCGCGCGACGCCGGTCGGCAGAACCGCTCACACGATTCCAGGCAACCTGCCAGTTGTGGATATCCATGTCGCGCGCGAGACGCTTCCGCCGCGGCGACTGTCGACGGCGCGATCGAAATAGCGCCGTGGAGTATTCGACGGCTTCTCCGCAACGGGTGAATTCCTGTGGCTGGCGATGTCGGCGGCGACGCTTGTGGAGTCGCTGCTGCAGCGTGGTGCCGAGGCAGATATCAGGGAAGCAAAAGACGCGATCGCAAGGCTGGCCGCCGTGCCGACCGAACCCGGCGTCGTTCTCATTGAAATCTGGCTACTGCGGATGCGCGCTCTGCTGGCACAGGCGGAAGGCGACGAAGCGACATATCGCGACTACCGCGACCGCTATCGACAAATGGCCAACGACCTGGGCTTCGAGGGCCACATGCAGTGGGCCGCGGAGATGGTGTGATCTACCAACCAGTAGGTTGACCTAGTAAACCTTGTTCCTCTACGTTCGACAATGGATCCCTGTGGGAGAAACACCGAAACCTTCGAAGGAGAAGTGTCATGGCTGAAGCCGTAATCGTCGAGGCCGTGCGGTCACCTGTCGGCAAGCGCAACGGCGGACTCTCGGGTGTGCACCCGGCCGAACTTTCGGCTCAGGTCCTCAACGGCCTCGCCGAGCGCACCGGCATCGACCCCGGCATCGTCGACGACGTAATCTGGGGCTGCGTCATGCAGGCCGGCGAGCAGGCGCTCGACATCGGCCGCACCGCGCTTCTGACCGCGGGCTGGCCCGAGAGCGTGGCCGGTGTGACCATCGACCGCCAGTGCGGTTCGAGCCAGCAGTCGATCCACTTCGCCGCCGCCGGTGTGGTGGCCGGGCACTACGACGCCGTCGTCGCCGGTGGCGTCGAGTCGATGTCACGCACGCCGATGGGCGCGTCGCTGGCAGGCGGCGGCAACCCGTACCCGCAGGGCTTCAAGGACCGCTACAAGAAGACGCCGAACCAGGGCATCGGTGCCGAGATGATCGCCGAGCAGTGGGGCTTCGACCGCACAGCGGTCGACGAGTTCTCGCTCGGTTCCCACGAGAAGGCGGCCGCGGCACAGGATTCCGGTGCATTCGACGATCAGATCGTGGCGATCAAGGACCAGGATGGCAATCCGGTACTCAAGGACGAGGGCATTCGCCGCGGCACCACGATCGAGAAGATGGCTACGCTCAAGCCGGCGTTCAAGGAGGACGGCGTGATCCATGCCGGGAACTCCTCGCAGATCTCCGACGGCTCGGCCGCGCTGCTGTTCATGTCGGCGGAGAAGGCGAAGTCGTTGGGGCTCAAGCCTCTCGCCAGGGTGCACACGGCCACCCTCGCGGGCGCGGATCCGGTGATCATGCTGACCGCCCCGATCCCCGCCACGCAGAAGGCGCTCAAGAAGTCCGGTCTCAAGCTCGAGGAGATCGGCGTGTTCGAGGTCAACGAGGCCTTCGCGCCGGTTCCGCTGGCGTGGTTGAAGGACATCGGCGCCGACGAGAAGAAGCTCAACCCCAACGGCGGCGCGATCGCACTCGGCCACCCGCTCGGCGGATCGGGCGCCCGCATCATGACCACCATGCTGTATCACATGCGGGACAAGGGAATTCAGTACGGCCTGCAGACCATGTGTGAGGGCGGCGGCCAGGCCAACGCCACCATCATCGAGCTGTTGTGACAGCTGGGCCGTCTGGTCCGGTTCCTCCGCTGTCGTCACCGGACGGCGTGGCTCCCGCCGCTCTCACCGAGCGGCGGGGCAACGTCATGGTCATCACGCTGAACCGGCCCGAGGCCCGCAACGCGGTCAACGGCGCGGTCAGCATCGCGGTCGGCGACGCACTTCAGGAGGCGCAGGACGACCCGGAGGTTCGCGCGGTCGTCATCACCGGTGCCGGTCAATCCTTCTGCGCCGGAGCCGATCTCAAGGCCATATCGCGCCGGGAGAATCTGTTCCACCCCGACCACAGCGATTGGGGCTTCGCGGGATACGTCCACCACTACATCGACAAGCCGACCATCGCCGCCGTCAACGGGACCGCCCTCGGCGGCGGCACCGAGCTCGCGTTCGCGAGCGATCTCGTGGTGGCCGAGGAACGCGCGAAGTTCGGGCTGCCCGAGGTCAAGCGGGGACTCATCGCCGCCGCCGGGGGAGTGTTCCGCATCATGGACCACTTGCCGCGCAAGGTCGCGATCGAACTGCTCTTCACCGGCGAGCCGATGAGTTCGGCCGACGCGCTGAAGTGGGGCCTGATCAACCAGGTGGTGCCCGACGGCACCGCCGTCGACGCCGCCCTCGCGCTGGCCGAACGGATCACCGTCAACGCACCGCTGGCCGTCTGGGCGAGCAAGCGGGTGGCGATGGGCGTCGACGACGGCGTCATCACCGGCGATGAGCCCGGCTGGGGCAGGACCATGCGCGAAATCGGAACGCTGATGCGTTCCGAGGACGCCAAGGAAGGGCCGCTGGCGTTCGCCGAGAAGCGCCAACCCGTATGGAAAGCCAAGTAGGCGCGTCGAGCCGGACTATCCGGCGGGCGCCTCGGCCCCTGGAACCACCTCGGCGTTCGGAATCTCCGGCGGCGCGGTCGTGGTCGTCGTGGTGGTCGTCGTCGACGTGCCACTCACGGTCGGGGTGAGCGGCTCGGGCGGAGACGCAGGATCCAGCACCGTGTCGATGATGTAGATGCGTGCGTTCTCGGCCTGAATGCCGCCGCAGATCAGCTTCGCGGTGTCGTTGACCTTGATGTCGCCGTTCTTGCCTTCGACCTTGATCTCGGCGCCCTCCTGGGTGGGACGCTGCCCGTGCACGTCCTCGGGGCCCAGCAGGCCGAGGAACACGTGGTAGTAGTCCAGCTTGGTCAGTGCGGCCGGGTCGGTCTTGAGGGCCTCGAGCTGGGCGGGTTCGAGGGCGGCGAACGCTTCGTTGGTCGGCGCGAAGACGACATACGGCCCGTTGTCCAACACCGAGGTGATGTTGACCGCGGGGTTCAGCCCGCCGGACACCGCCGAGTTGAAGGTGCTGATGTCGGGGATGCTGGCCAGCGCCTTGCTGACCGGCACGTCGTTCAGCGCCTTCCAGTTGGGCACCGCCGCCTTGAACGGGTCACAGTTGCCCTGCGGGTCGGGGATCTCCACCGTCGGCGCCGGCTCCGGGTCGGCGTACGCGGTGATCGCCAGCGGTATCGATGCCGCGATCGCGACGATTGCCGCCGCTGCGCCGGTCGCCTTGCTGGTGCGAGTCTTCACTTTCGGCTCCTACCTGTTCAGTCGCTAGGCATGTTAGGTGCACTGAGCAGTCATTGCCAAAGTCAAGATCACCGAGAACTCCTGCCGTAGCGGTGCTGACCTGCGCTTTGCGAACATTCGCACACAGTGCCGCGGCAACGATGCAGAGACCTGCGGCGAGGTAAAACGCGAGGTCGTAGTCGCCCTGCAGATCGCGCAGTTTGCCTGCCCCGGCCGCGGCGATCGCGGCACCGAGCTGGTGCGACGCGAAGACCCAGCCGAACACCACCGGCGCACTGGTGCCGAAGTAATTGCGGCACAGCACGATCGTCGGCGGGACGGTGGCCACCCAGTCCAGCCCGTAGAAGATCACGAACACCCAGGTGCTCGGTTCGGCGTGCGGGGAGAGCAGCGACGGCAGCAGCAGCAGGGAGACACCGCGGCCGGTGTAATAGATGACGAGCAACACTCGCGGATCGACGCGGTCGGTGAGCCACCCGGAGAACACCGTGCCCGCGACGTCGAGGATGCCGATGGTGGCCAGCAATCCCGCCGCCACAGTCGTCGGCATGCCGTGGTCGTTGGCCGCGGGAATGAAGTGTGTCCCGATCAGCCCGTTGGTCGTCATGCCGCAGATCGCGAAGCTGGCGGCCAGCAGCCAGAACGCAGGCACCTTCGCGCCGAGGAGCAACCCGTCGAACGCGGCGCGGAAGCTCGATGCGGGCACCGCGGCGGGCTCGGCGGCTTCGGTGGCTTCGGTGGCGCCGTAGGCGGTCAAGCCCTTGTCCTGCGGGTAGTTGCGCATGAAGACCAGGACCAGCGGCACCACGGCAAGCGCCGCCGCGGCGACGATCAACGACGCCCAGCGCCATCCGTGGTGTTCGGTGACCTGCGCGACGACGGGCAGGAAGATCAACTGCCCCGTCGCGCTGGCCGCGGTGAGGACTCCGGTGACCAGGCCGCGTCGCGCCTCGAACCATCGGGTCGCCACGGTCGCGACGAAGCCCATCGAGATCGACCCGGTGCCGACACCGACCAGCACGCCCCACAGCAGCACCAGCTGCCAACTGGTCGTCATGAACACGCTCAGCGCCGATCCGGTCGCGATGAGCGTCAACGCCACCGAGAGCACGGGACGCACGCCGAACCGGTCCATCAGGGCGGCGGCGAAGGGTGCCGTCAGGCCGAACAGCGTCATGTTGACCGACATCGCCAGCCCGACAACGCCATGCGACCAGCCGAACTCGTGGTGCAGCGGCGTCATCATCACGCCGGGGACCGAGCGGAACCCCGCGGCGCCGAGGATGGCCACGAAGCTGACGGCGGCCACCACCC
Source organism: uncultured Actinomycetota bacterium (assembly GCA_963716505.1). Classification (GTDB taxonomy): domain Bacteria; phylum Actinomycetota; class Actinomycetes; order Mycobacteriales; family Mycobacteriaceae; genus Mycobacterium. The sequence continues at coordinate 425,528 of CAVQTL010000017.1, read as the reverse complement.
AGGCCCAGTGGATCCGGCTGACGGGCGTGCGTTTGTCGGCGGCGGCGAGCGTCACCCGATCACTGTGTCCGACGAGCCCGGGCTGCGAATAGTGGCAAGAATGACAACAGTCATCAAAAACATGCCAAAATGGGTCTCATGCATCGTGTCGCCGTCCTGCTGCTGGCGCCCGTGGTCGGCTTCGACGCGGCGATCGCGCCGACGCTGTTCTCCAGCGCCACCGACGCCGACGGCAATGCGCTCTACGAGGTGGTCACCTGCGGACTGACCGATGGGCCGGTCGCGGCCACATCGGGGTTCGCCATCCTGCCCAGTGCGGCGGCCGACGCGCTTGCCACCGCCGACACCGTGGTGATCCCTGGAACCCGGTACCCGCCTGCCCGCATCGACGGCGTGCTCCCGAACGAGGTTTCCGCGGCGCTGGCATTGATCCGTCCCGGCACCCGGCTGGTGTCGATCTGCACCGGCGCCTTCATTCTCGCTGCGGCCGGCCTATTGAACGGACGGCCTGCGACCACCCACTGGAAGTTCGCCGATGCGCTGCGCCGCCTGCATCCCGAGGTGCTCGTCGACGAGAACGTGTTGTTCGTCGACGACGGCGACGTCCTGACGTCCGCGGGCCTCGCGGCCGGAATCGACCTGTGCCTGCACATCATTCGGCGTGACCACGGCGCGCAGGTGGCCAACGCCGTCGCCAGGTACTGCGTGGTGCCGCCGTGGCGGGAGGGCGGCCAGGCGCAGTTCATCGATCGCCAGGTTCCGACACCGGATCACTACTCGACCGCGTCGACGCGCGAGTGGGCGTTGCGTCACCTCGACGAGGAACTGACGGTACAGCGGATGGCCGGGCACGCGAAGATGAGCGCGCGCACCTTCAACCGGCGCTTCCGCGAAGAGACCGGCGAGTCGCCGGGCGCCTGGATTCGCGGCAGGCGTGTCGACCGCGCCCGGGAACTGTTGGAGTCCCGCGACCTGCCGATCGACGAGGTCGCGCGGCTTTCGGGACTTGGCACCGGCGGCAACCTGCGACACCATCTGCGCCGCGGCATGGGCATGTCACCGTCGAGCTATCGCAAGGTGTATCAGGGCGCCTGATCGTCCGGCAGTACTGCTGACACGACGCTCGCGAGATGATCCGCCGTCTGGCCTGACGTGACGCCGCCGCAACTCGCGTGCACGAGTGAACCGATCAGCCCGAACTCGAGCGTCTCGGTGACCTCGGGCCAGGCGCCGGAACGCATTGCCGCGCGTACTCGTCTGCGTAGCTCGGCGTGAATTCGTCGCTGCACGGAACGCACTGATGGTTCGTGGGAGACAAGCGCGCTCGAGCACGCCGCCGCGAGACCGGGTTCGCCAGCCAACAGCATCATCAGCTGCTCGAACTGGGCCGAAATACGTTCCTGGGCACTGTGTTCGACATCTATCTCCAGCGGTGCCGCGCGCAACCGTTCGAGGTAGATCTCGGCAACGATGGCGTCCTTCGGCCGCAGGTAGACGACGTCACCCATCGAGATCACCCGTCAGCAGATCGGACAGCGCGACGGCCAGATCGTGCAGTCCGGTTTCGAGCGAATACGTTCTGTCCACAGTCCAATTGACGATGCCGCCCGTCAAGGCGCCGACGATGATGTCGGCGAGAGTCTGCGCATCGTGGCGGACGCCGACCTCGCCCCGGGCGACACCCTCCTTGACCAACTCGAGAAACGTGGTGTGCAAGGCGAAGCCACGCTGAATGCCGTAACCGGAACTCGCCAGCATCTCGGCGATCACCTCGCGGTACGTGTCACTGGACTCGACCAGCGCATGGGCGATGTCGTCGAAAAGCCCGACGAGCCGGCCGGGGACCGGCTCGCTCGAACGGTCGACGACGACATCGTGAAGGTTGAGCAACCGGCTCTCGGCCAGGGCCCGCATCATGTCCTGGCGGGTCGGGAAGTGGTTGAAGAAGGTCCGATTCGCGACGTCCGCACGTTCGCAGATCTCTTCGATGGTGGTGGCCGAGACACCTTGCGACAGGAAGAGGTCGAACGCGGCGCCGAGTATCCGGTCGCGCACCTCCATCTTGCGCCGGTCCATTCGGTTCATGACCGGGCCTCCGCGGTGCACAGCTGCTCAGAGAGCTCCCACAACGCCAAGGCGTGGTCGCTGTCCACTGCGTACGGTGCGACGTCGTCGCGAATCTCGCAGTCGGCCAGGTACACCGAGCCGATGTCGGCCAACTGCGGACTGACTGCCGCCCACACCTGGGTGGCGGCGCCCTGCTCGGGCATCGTGAAGTCGTGGCGCACGTCGATCTTCTCTTGCAGTCGGATCCTCGGGTTCGAATTGCGTCAGCGTCGTGAAGTCGTCACGGCTCATGTGACGGGCCAGTGAGGTCGCCACCACGCCGGGGTGCACGGCGTAGGCGCGGACGCCGTGATCGCGGAGGCGGCGGTCGAGTTCGACCATGTGCAGGACGTTGGCCGTCTTGGCTGCGCCGTACGCCGCGAACTTGTCGTAGTCGCGTCGCTCCCAGTTCGGATCGTCGAGGTCGATGTCGCTCATCCGGTGGCCGTCGGACGACAGGATGACGATCCGGGCGCCGCCGGCGGCGACGAGCTGCGGAGTTAGCAGTCTCGTCAAGTCGAAATGGCCGAGATGGTTTGTGCCGAACTGAATCTCGAAGCCGTCGGACGTCCTGCCGAAGGGGGTGAACATCACCCCGGCGTTGTTCATCAGCACATGGACGGCGGGGGCGATGCTCGCGATCGCCTCGGCGGCCCCGCGAACGTCGGCCAGCGATGTGAGGTCGAACGGCACCGTCGACGTCTTGGCGTGCGGCACCTCCGCGTGCACCCACGCCTCGGCGTCGGCAAGGGCTTCAACGTTGCGTGCCGCCAGGACGACGTGGGCGCCGGTCTGCGGCGAGCGCCCGTGCGGACTCACGGCCCAGGCCGGCAGAAGCGCCGGTGATGACGCAGGTCTTCCCGGTCAGGTCGACGCCGTCGACCACCTCGAGCGCGGTTCGTGCGCTCATTGCGCGTGCGCCGTCGGCTCGCCGAGCCGCCACAGCGGAGTCACGACGTCGGGATCGCACGCTTCCTCCACGATCCACTTGCACATCCTGCGCATCGGCTCGATGGCGTCCTGTGGGGCGGCGATCGGGACACTGCACGCGTACCCGAGGGTAGTGAGCCGCTGGGCGCCGAACAGCGGAAGTACCTCGCGCAAGGCGCGTTTCAACGATTCGGGATAGATACCGATCGTCTGGGTGTACGCGGTCACGGCCTCGGTCACCTTGTCGATGCTATCGACCGGCACGATGTTGGCCACCCGCCCGGACAACATCGCCGAGTAGTCCACCGCGGAGTCGAACTGCGACACGACGACCGCGCCCTCGCGGTGTTCGCCGCCGATGACCCGGTACCAGTCGTCTGTCATGCGTGAACCCTCGACGTGTTCGTAGAGTTCCCGGCTCGGGTACAGCGGCGGGGTACTGATGAATGCCGGCAGACGCGTCAACTCTTCGTAGATCATCTCGCCGAGTTTGTTGGCGTTGGCAATGCCGCCCGGATCGGTGCCGCTCAGCACATAGATGACGCGGGCGTTGGCGCAGCCCTCCTGGTTGGCCACGCCGATGTCCACGGCCGCGCCGCGCGCCACCTCGCGCATCGTCTCGTCGTCGCCGAACGCCTGATGTCCGATGATCGTCGCGCTGCGCTTCGGATCCAGCGCGATCATCTCCAGCCCGGGCTGGATGTAGCGGGTGACGTGTTTGACCGACGCCAAACCGCCCCAGGCGACGATCTTTTCGATGTGCTCGGGTCGGTACAACTTCTCCTCGACGGCGGTGTCGCCGCCCTTCCAGTACCCGACCGCCAGGTGCCTGGTGATCGGATGGTCGGGGGCGACGTCGGCGAGCGTGCGTGCGATCGCGACGGCGGTCAACGGGTCGTTCGACGGCGCCTTGATGATCGTGTCGCAGCGGGTGATCACCGAGCGCAGGATCGTCACCGCCGAGACAAGGCCACCGTTGCCCGCCGGGATGTGCAGCACCCTGGCGCCGAATGCGCGCACCCGCAGTTCGCGTCCGTCGGAGAGTTGTTGCGGCACCCAGCCGTTGAGATAGTCGAGCCCGACCTGCGTGTCGGCGACCTCGAGCACGTTGGTGCGCGAGAACAGCGGCCGCAGGATCTGGTAGCTGTTCTTCAGCATGTCGGCGGGAAGCGGGTTCGCCAGCAGCGCAGCCTCGTACGCCTCCTGCAGGTGGGTGTTGCGGTCGAAGTCGAGTGCGTCGCCCAACGCCTCGAGAACGTCGAGTATTTCGTCGAAGGCGAGCTCGTTCAGGTCGGTCATCGCGATGGGGTTGGGTAGCGGCAACCGGTCGACGTATTGGGTCATATCGGGCGCTTCGAACCGGACATCTCCGGCGCGGGTGCCGAAGGACACCAGGTTGTCGGTGATGAGCTCACCGCGCAGGAAGAGCGGAACGGTATAGGCGCTGCTCATGATTCGAATGCCTTCATGAAGTCGACCGCCTCGTTGTGGACCTCGTGGGTGGCCGCACACGTGATGCGATCGTCGTCGACACCCTGCTTCTCGCTGTAGCGGATGATGTCGTGCTCGAACGCGACGCTGGTCTGCCCGCACGGGCACTGCAGGTCCCAGTCGATGGTGACCTCGTCACCGGAGATCACGCCGCCCCAGTGTGCCTTGAGCAGGACGTCGTAGACGGCGGCGCGGCCGGTCTGCCTGCCGGTGCGGGGGAGCGGCTCGCTGGTGTCCGGGTCGAGCACGAACGGAATCACCCACGGCTGCACGTGATATCGGTCCTCGCTGCACGCCCAGTGGAAGGCGCTCTGCTCGGAGAACCCGTAGCCCTCCTGGATGCGATCGACGCCGAGGAACTCGTGGATGGTGTCCATGTAGTCGTCGGGCAGCGCGACGCCCTTCAGGCCGCCGCCGGTGAGGATCGCCGAGTCCGCGGCGAAGACGTTCTTGACGCCGCGCTCGCAGGCCGGCCTTGGCGACGTCGTACATGATGTTGTAGGCGCCGATCATGAACACGCGCTTGCCGCGCAAGGTTTCGGTGATCGTGGTGAAGAACCGGTCGAGATCCTCGGGTTGGCGGGCCTGCATCGCGATGAACTCGTCCTTGCGGGCGGCCAGTGCCGGGTCGATGACGAGCCGGTCGAGTTCGCCGCGCGACGCCGCGGCGCGCATCTTCGAGGCCAGAAACATCAGGTCGGTGTCGATGGCGTCGGGGTACAGCGCGTGGAATTTGGTCTCGTCACCGCCGGTGAATCCGCGCTTGATCATGTTGGCGATACGCAGGTGGCCGAGCTTGCCGCTGGCGTAGTTGGGCCAGATGACATCGACGGCGGGGTTGAGCTCCGCCTCGGTGGGTTCGGTTCCGAACGTCTGAAACAGGCAGATCTTCCACAGCACCATGCCCTCGCGGGCGCCGTGCTTGTCCTTCGGGATGATCGACAGGGTCCCCGTGGTCCCGCTGGAGGTGATCACCTCCAGCGGCGTCTGCGCGTCGAGTCGGTCGATCCACTCGTCGATGCTGTCGCAGCCGTCGGTGTCCACTTCGGACAGATCGTGGCTGGTGAGTTTGTCCAGCCATTGGGTCATCAGGTCGAAGCGCTTGTTGTCGATCAGCGCCGCCGGATACGACTTGAACGCCGTGTGTGAGAAGAGCAGCGGAACCACGTCGGTGAAGTCGGTCAGCTCCGCGACGCCGAGTCGGTCCGCGAGTTTGCGGACGATCTCGATGCTCTGGCGATGCTGGCCGAACCGAATGGCCATCGCCCGTCGTTGCAGCTCCTCGAGTTCGGGCCGGGGAATGCTGTGCATCTGCGTCAGCGACTCACCGAAGAAGGCGATCGGGTCATCCATGAACTGTTCGACATCGGTAGTCGACTGCTGTGTCGTCATGCCAACGCACACTACGAGGAATTGCAGTCAACTGCAAGAGTGTAGTCATCTGCAATATCGGCGAACGTTCCGTACCGCTCGATATTTCGGCGATTCTTCGAGTGGTAAGGAACGTTCGCGTGTGAAATGGCGCGCATGGCCGAACCGCTGATCATCCCCATTCGCGGCCGTGCGCCGGAACTGCACGCCGAGAGCTGGGTCGCGCCGAACGCGAGCGTGATCGGGCAGGTCAGTCTCGCCGCCAGGGCCAGCGTCTGGTACGGCGCGACACTGCGGGCCGAGGCCGAACCCATCGAGATCGGGTTCGGCACCAACATCCAGGACGGCGTCACCATCCACGTCGACTCCGAGTTCCCCGTCAAGGTGGGCGCCGGCGTCAGCGTCGGCCACAACGCCGTGCTGCACGGCTGCGAAGTCGAGGACGACGCGCTCATCGGCATGGGCGCCGTCATCCTCAACGGCGCACGCATCGGCAAGGGCGCCTTGATCGCCGCCTCTGCGTTGGTGCCGCAGGGCGTGGTGGTGCCGCCGCGATCGCTGGTGACCGGCGTGCCAGGGGCCGTCCGGCGCGAACTCAGCGACGCCGAGATCGCGAACAACCGTTACAACGCGGAGGTGTATCAGCGGTTGATCGACCTGCACCGCGCTGTGGTGGGCTGAAGGTTCCAGTTCCCTTCAGCCGAGTACGGGTAAGACCGTACGGTGACACCAATGCGAATTCTGGTCACCGGGGCCACCGGCTATGTCGGATCCCGGCTCGTCACCGAACTACTGTCCCAGGGCCACGATGTCGTCGCCGCGTCGCGCAACATCGATCGGCTGGCCGATTTCGGCTGGAACGGTGACGTCACGGCCGTCGCGTTGGACGCGCACGATCCTGCGTCAGCGCGAACAGCGTTCGCCGACGCGGGACCGATCGACGTCGTCTACTACCTGGTGCACGGCATCGGCCAACCCGACTTCCGGGACGCCGACAACGCGGCCGCCGCCAATGTCGCCGAGGCCGCGAAGCAGGCCGGCGTGGGCCGCATCGTCTACCTCGGCGGCTTCGTGCCGGAGGAAGGTGACCTGTCCGAGCACTTGACCAGCCGGGCGGAGGTCGCCGCCGCGTTGAGCGTCGATGGCGGACCCGAGGTGGTCTGGCTGGGCGCCGCGATGATCATCGGAGCGGGTTCCACGTCGTTCGAGATGCTGCGGTACGTCGGCGATCGCTTCGTCGTGTTTCCCTCCACGGAGTGGATGAACAACCCGCTGGACCCGATCTCCATCAGCGACGTTCTCTACTACCTGACAATCGCCGCCGATGCAGACCAGGTGCCGGCGGGCGCCTACGACATCTCCGGCCCGGAAACCACCACATACCGCGATCTGTTGGCCGCATATGGCCGCGCGACCGGCAAGTGGCGGGCTAGTGTGCCGATCCGTGGAGTGGATACCGGCTTGGCATCGATGCTGACCGCCGCAACGCTGCCGGTGCCCGGTGGGCTGGCCGCCGATCTGGTTGCGTCACTTGACCACCCGATGATGGCTTCCGACGGTCTGCGCGATCTGGTGTCCGACCCGCCGGGTGGTCTCGTCGGCATCGACGACGCCATCACGCGGTCGCTGCCCAACAGCAAGCCGCAGCCCGTCAACGAGCTCACCGATCAGCATCATCTCGCCGACACCGATCCGGGATGGGCTGGTGGCGACGCGCTCCGCCTCCGACGGTTGGCGAGATCGGTTACGCCGCCGATCGCCCGGCCCGTTCTCGGGCTCATCAACGCCGTACCAGGACCCGTCGCCGCAGCGCTGCGGACCGGAATCGACACCCTCATCAACCTCACACCGAAGGCGCACTAGGGATGACAGAACCGACCAGGACAGAGCCCCCGGCGACGCATCCTCCCTTCCTTCAGGAAGTGAAGGACAACATCACCAGGGTCGCCATACCGGTCCACGAGTCACCAATTGTCGTGAAGCGGCGCCGGATTGCGGTCGCGTTCGTGTTGGTGATCGGCGCCGTGCTGCTCGGCTACTCGCTGGGTCTGCAGCCCGGTGACGCCTCCTTCTACTGGCTCACCCTTGTGCTCGCCGCAGTCTGGACGGTCGGTGCGTTCGCGTCGGGTCCACTGCATCTGGGCCACGTGCGGTTCTTCGGCCGCAATCAACGGCCGATGATCACCGGAACGGTGGTCGGCGTGGTGGTAGGCACAGCCTTCGTGCTCGGTGCCTTGGTGGCCCGCGAAATCCCCGCGCTCGCACACTATGTGACCAAGGTTCTGGAGTTCGCGAACTACCAGACGCTGTGGCTGATGGTGTTCAGCATCCTGCTCAACGCCGTCGCTGAGGAGTTGTTCTTCCGCGGAGCGTTGTACACCGCTCTGGAAAAGCACCATCCTGCAATCATTTCCACGATCATCTACACGATCGCGATATTGGTCGCCACCCGCAACCCGATGCTGGGATTCGCTGCGCTGGTGCTCGGCTCGGTGTGCGCATTCGAGCGCCGAGCCACCGGCGGAGTCCTCGCACCGATCCTCACCCACATGGTGTGGGGACTGACCATGGTGCTCGTGCTTCCGCCAGTGTTCGGCGTCTAGCGCAACGGGTTCGCCAGCTCGTCGCGGCGCATCCGCGCCGCCCACATCGCGACGGCCGCGAACACCACCGGTGCGAGCCCGGCCACCAGGAAGATCGTCTCCATCGAGACGACCTTCGACAGCGGGCCGACGATCGCGAACGACACCGGCATGAACGCCAGCGAGACAAAGAAGTCCAGGCTCGACACCCGGCCCAGCATCTCCGTCGGCACCCGCCGCTGCAGCAGCGTGCCCCAGATGACCATGCCCGCACCGTCGGTGACGCCGATGACGAACGTCGCGACGGCCATCAACGGGAACGACGACGTGAAGCCGAGCACCACCAGCGGGACGCAGCCGAGGCCCCACATCGCCATCATCACCGACAGGTAGCGCCGGGGCAGCCGTCGTGACGACACCGCCAGCGCGCCCAGTGCGCTGCCCATCCCGAAGAACGCCAGGATGAAACCGTATGTCTTGGCACCGTCGGCGAAGCGGTCGTCGGCGATGAACGGCAGAAGAACTTCGATCGGACCGAGCACGAGAAGCACCATCATGCTGGCGAACAGCAGGGTCCACAGCAGCCACGGCGTGCGCAGCATGAAGACGAAGCCGTCGCGCAGATCGCGCAGCACGTGTGGCCGCTCGTGATCAGGCTCTGCGACAGGCGTTTTCGTTACCGACCGGGTTGCCACCAGCAACACCAGGCCGACGGCGAACAACACCGCCACCGTGGTGGCGCCCAGCGCGGGGAACGTCGCGCCCACCACGATCCCGGCGACCGCAGGACCGACAGCGCGCTGGAACACCGGGCGCACGACGCCTTCGACGCCGTTGGCCGCCAGCAGTTGCTCGGCAGGCAGGATCCTCGGCAGGATCGCGCTGTACGCGGGAAAGAAGAACGCCGCCGCGGTACCCATCGCCGCTGAGGCCACCGCGAGATGCCAGACCTCCAGCGCACCGACCAGTCCCAGCGCCGCGACGGCCGACGCCGAGATCACGTTGACCGACTCGGTGAAAATGATGATGGTGCGCTGTTTGATCCGGTCCGCGGTGATCCCGCCGACCAAGACGAATGCGACGAAGGCTGCGCCCCAGCAGGTCGTCACGATCGACAACGACACGGGATTGTTGTCGAGTTCGATCACCTGAAGGGCCAGCACCACCGCGAACATGCCGTCGGCGAAAATCGACAGCGACACCGCGGTGATCAGCAGGCGGTATTCGCGGGACCGGAACGGTGCGAGCACGCGCCATCGGCCGGCGTCGACCACCGGCTTCTCGATGTGGAATTGCGTGCTCACACCGTTGATGGTCGCTGACCGGGAACGGCCGCGTCCACCGAATTTCGCCTCGCCCAGATCGACATAATGGCGCGCTGCACTCGCACGATTACGCCCAACCGTGAGTTTGGGCGTACCCGAGGTCAGGAGTCGGTGAAGTCGGCCGCGCGCCGTTCCTGGAAGGCCTTGATGCCCTCGCGGTAGTCGGTGCCCCGAAGCAGCGCCGCCTGGCCGGCATGCTCGCGCTCGAGCGCGCCCTCGAGTTCGGTCAGCGTCGTCGCGTTGATGGCGTCCTTCGTCTTCGCCAACGCGACCACAGGTCCGCGCACCAACGTCGCGATCACCTTGTCCGCCTCGGCGGCTAGCTCCGCGGCCGGGTACACCGCGGTCACCAGGCCCGCCTGGTACGCCTCGTCGGCGTGGATCTTGTCCGCCAGCAGCGCCATCCGCATCGCGCGGATCCGGCCGACGGCCGCAGCGACCAGAGCCGAAGCGCCGCCGTCGGGCATCAGGCCGATCTTGGTGAAGGCGAGCATGAAATAGCCCTTGTCCGAAGCGAGTACGACGTCGCAGGCCAATGCCAGCGACGCGCCAACGCCCGCAGCAGGACCCTGCACAACAGAGACCACCGGGCGGGGGCACGCGACGATCGACCGGACCGCACGGTTGGCGGCGTCCAGCACGGTCAACCCGCCTGCCTTCTTGGCCTGATCCTCTGCGCTGATTCCCGCACCCGAGCTGAAGCCACGACCCGCACCGGCCAGTCGCACGACCTTGACCTGTGGGTCGGTGGCCGCCCGGTCCAGTGCATCCGCGATGCCGTTGAGCATCGTCGCCGTCAACGAGTTGAGGCTGTCCGGCCGGTTCAGCGTCAGCGACAGCACACCGTCGCCGAGACTCACCTCCAGACCGTCGACGCTCACATACGCTCCGGTGCTGGCGTCGATGGAAGTCATTGATGAACCTTAGATCGGGTTGGCCGGCGACTGGTCCACTTGGTTATACAAGTAAGCTATGTCGCGGTCAACTACGGGAGGCGGGTTCGGGAATGGCGGGACCACTGCAGGGATTGCGAATCGTCGAACTGGCCGGCATCGGCCCCGGACCGCACGCGGCGATGATCCTCGCCGACCTCGGCGCCGACGTGGTGCGCGTCGAGCGCCCCGGCGGAACCGGGGGAGTGCCCAAGGGCAGCCACGAGGCCATGAACCGCAACCGGCGTTTGGTCGCGGCCAACCTGAAATCCGACGAGGGCCGCGAACAGGTGCTCGCGCTGATCGCCGAGGCCGACGTGCTCATCGAGGGCTACCGGCCGGGTGTCACCGAACGGCTGGGCCTCGGGCCGGAAGACTGCGCGAAGGTCAACGAGCGGTTGGTGTACGGGCGGATGACCGGCTGGGGCCAGACCGGGCCGCGCAGCCAGCAGGCCGGCCACGACATCAACTACATCTCGCTCAACGGTCTGCTGCACTCCATCGGCCACAAGGACGGCCGCCCGGTGCCGCCGCTCAACCTGACCGGCGACTTCGGCGGCGGCTCGATGTTCCTGATCGTCGGCATCCTCGCTGCGCTGTGGGAGCGGCAGAGCTCCGGCAAGGGCCAGGTGGTCGACGCCGCGATGGTCGACGGCTCCAACATCCTGATGGCGATGATGTGGGGGATGCGGGCGGGCGGACTGTGGTCCGACGAGCGTGGCACCAACATGCTCGACAGCGGGGCGCCGTACTACGACACCTACGAGTGCGCCGACGGCCGCTACATGTCGGTCGGCTCGATCGAGCCCCAGTTCTACGCGGAGCTGCTCAAGGGTCTCGGCCTCGACGGTGAGGATCTGCCCGCCCAGCAGGACGTCAGCCGCTGGCCCGAGCTGCGCGCCCGCTTCACGGAGGTGTTCGCCTCGGAAGATCGCGACCACTGGGCCAAGGTGTTCGCCGACAGCGACGCCTGCGCCACGCCCGTGCTGTCCTTCGCCGAGGTGCAGAACGAACCGCACAACACCGAACGCGACACGTTCTATCTCGACGGCGAGGTGTTGCTGCCGTCTCCCGCGCCGCGGTTCTCCCGCAGCGTGCCGTCCACCCCGAAGCCGCTCGGTGAGCCGGGGACCGACATCGAATCCGTTCTGCGCGACTGGAAATGAAAGGGCTTCTCTGCGCGAGCAGACGCAAAAGTGCCCCGACACGCCGTAGATTGCGGACTTTTGTGTCTGCTCGCCAGAGAAAAGAATGAAAGGAACGCACTAAGTGGAGATCAAAGACGCCGTAGCCGTCGTCACCGGGGGAGCCTCCGGTCTCGGCCTGGCGACCACCAAGCGGCTGCTGGACAGGGGCGCTTCGGTGGTCGTCATCGACCTCAGGGGTGGTGACGCGGTGGCCGAACTCGGCGACCGCGCCCAGTTCGTCGAGACCAACGTGACCGACCCCGACGCCGTCACCGCGGCCCTCGACGCCGCCGAGAAGATCGGCCCGCTGCGCATCAACGTCAACTGCGCGGGCATCGGCAATGCGATCAAGACCTTGGGCAAGGACGGCCCGTTCCCGCTCGACGGCTTCAAGAAGGTCATCGAGGTCAACCTGATCGGCACCTTCAACGTGCTGCGGCTGGCCGCCGAGCGCATCGCCAAGACCGAACCGATCAACGGTGAGCGCGGCGTCATCATCAACACCGCGTCCGTGGCGGCGTTCGAGGGCCAGATCGGCCAGGCCGCGTATTCCGCGTCCAAGGGCGGCGTCGTCGGCATGACCCTGCCGATCGCCCGCGACCTATCCCGCGATCTGATCCGCGTGGTCACCATCGCGCCGGGTCTGTTCAAGACCCCGCTGCTGGGCTCGCTGCCCGAGGAGGCGCAGGCCTCGCTGGGTAAGCAGGTGCCCCACCCGGCCCGCCTCGGTGACCCCGACGAGTACGGCGCGCTGGCCGTGCACATCGTCGAGAACCCGATGCTCAACGGCGAGGTAATCAGGCTGGACGGTGCGATCAGGATGGCGCCCCGATGAGCGCTTGCGCGAAGTGGGGGCACCTCCCCCCGAAGGGCAGGGGGAGAGAGAGCACCGATGACGATCAGGACGAAGTTCACCGAGACGTTCGGGGTCGAACACCCCGTCGTGCAGGGCGGTATGCAGTGGGTCGGCCGTGCCGAACTCGTTGCGGCCGTGGCGAATGCGGGCGCGCTCGGTTTCATCACCGCCCTGACACAGCCGACGCCTGCGGATCTGGCCCGCGAGATCGCCAAGTGTCGCGATCTGACCGACAAGCCGTTCGGTGTGAACCTGACGATCCTGCCGACCATCAACCCGCCGCCATATGACGAGTACCGGCAGGTGATCGTCGACGCCGGCATCAAGATCGTCGAGACGGCCGGGTCCAATCCGGCGCCGCACCTGCCGATGTTCCACGACAACGGGATCAAGGTGCTGCACAAGTGCACCTCGGTGCGGCACGGGGTCAAGGCGCAGAGCCTCGGCGTCGACGGCATCAGCATCGACGGCTTCGAATGCGCAGGCCATCCCGGCGAGGACGACATTCCCGGCCTGGTGCTGATCCCCGCGGCCGCCGCCAAGATCGACATTCCGATGATCGCCTCCGGGGGCTTCGCGGACGGCCGCGGCCTGGTGGCGGCGCTGGCGCTGGGCGCCGACGGCATCAACATGGGTTCGCGGTTCATGTGCACGGCCGAGTCGGCGATCCATCAGAAGGTCAAGGAAGCGATCGTGGCGGGCACCGAGCTCGACACCGAGATGATCTTCCGGCCGCTGCGCAACACCGCGCGCGTCGCCAGCAACGCGGTGTCGCGCGAGGTGGTGGAGATTCTCAACAACGGCGGCCAGTTCGAGGACGTGAAGGACCTCGTCGCGGGCTCGCGTGGGGTCAAGGTCTACGAGATCGGCGACCTGGACGCAGGCATCTGGTCGGTCGGCACGGCGATGGGATTGATCAACGACATCCCGACGTGCGACGAATTGGTGTCACGCATCGTGGCCGACGCCGAGGAGCTCATCACCGAACGGCTGGCCGACATGGTCGATACGGCGGCGCGCGAAAACGTCAGCATAACCGATCGCGGGATTTTGGGAACAACGAAGAATCAACGAGGCCCCGAACGGGGCAAACTGTCTGATGTGTCAACGCGCTCAGTGCGAGCGCGTTGCCTCAGACTGCGTAGGGCAGCTGCTGGTCGCCGTCGAGCTGCTCCGAGGTGTCGCCCTCTACCAGGACATCGCCGTGGTAGAGCGCATCGAAGTCAACCTTGATGACATCAGCACTGGTGTCGTCGATCCACATGTACTGAACAGTAGGTGTCACCATTAAGGAAACTTTGAGTCACGATTCGCAATATCGTGGCAATTCTTACCGCCGGGTAGGTTGTCAGGTTACTCGCGAGTAGCTGACCTGGGATTATGCCGGTGAGCTGAAGTGAATGGGATTTGTGCCATTCAGCAGGATCCAAGTAAGGATCGCCACGGCGAACGCCAGAACGAGCAGTCCGACCGCGATCCGGGGCGACCACCGCTGCCTACCGAACACGCGCGCGTCCACCGAATACGCCCCGGCTCCGGTGAACAGCAGCGTCGTCGCGCCGATGAACAACAGGAACGGCACGTTGAACGGTTCCGACCAGAAGGCGCCCTGCGAGACGTTGACGGCCCAGGCACAGATCATCGCGCCGACGACGGCACATGCGGCCAGCGGCGTGAGCACACCGAGGATGAGCCCGATCCCGCCCAGCGTCTCGGCGACGGTCACCATCAGGGCGGCCATGGTCGGCAGGTTCCAGCCACCCGACTCCATGAAACCCGTGGTCGTGCTGAAGTCGAAGGCCTTGATCAGGCCGGCCTGGATCATCGCGGCACCGACGCCGACGCGCAGGATCAGCAGGCCGAGATCGGCGGGTGAGGTTGAGGTTGGGGCGGTTTCGACAGTCGACATGGCGCCGAGCCTAGAGCCCTGTGAGGATCCTGTGAATGCGTTGGTCATGCACTACCGACCGTCGCGGCGGCGAAAATTCATCGCGCCGTAAGAACTGTGAACGATTCAGCCGCCTGGGTCGTGGCTATCACAAAGTGGTCGCTTTGACGAAGATAAGTTATCGTTGGTAAGTTACCTTCGATAGCTCTGTTCGCCCGGTTTGAGGGGACACGACGTGCTACAACAGATCGCTCGGATGGCCATCAAGGCCCCGAAGCGGATCATCGTCTTCGCGCTGTTGGTGATGGTGGCCACGAGCATTTTCGGCATCCCGGTCATGAAGAGTCTGTCCTCGGGTGGATTTCAGGACCCGACGTCAGAGTCCGCAAAAGCCGCGCAGTTACTGGTGAACAAATTCGGCCGGGGCGACATGGATCTCGTCATCAGCCTGACGTCCGACGGCGGTGCGCAGAGTCCCGAATCGAGGGCGGTCGGCACCGACATCGCGTCGCAGCTGCAGGCGTCGCCACACGTGGCCGAAGTGACCTCGGCATGGACCGCACCCGCGACTGCCGCGCCGGCGCTGGTCAGCAAGGACGGCAAAACCGGGCTGATCGTCGCGGGCATCACCGGCGGGGAGAGCGACGCGCAGAAGTACACAAAGGAGCTCACCGAGCGGCTGGTCCACGACCGCGACGGCGTCACCGTACGCGCCGGCGGCGAGGCGATGATCTACGTCCAGATCAACGGCCAGAGCGAAAAAGACCTGCTGCTGATGGAATCCATCGCGATTCCGCTGAGCTTTGTCGTGCTGGTCTGGGTGTTCGGTGGCCTGCTGGCCGCGGCGCTGCCGTTGGCGGTCGGCGCCTTCGCAATCCTCGGGTCCATGGCGGCGCTGCATGCGATCACCTACGTCACCGACGTGTCGATCTTCGCGCTCAACCTGAGCGTCGCAATGGGGCTTGCGCTCGCCATCGACTACACGCTGCTGATCGTCAGCCGCTATCGCGACGAACTGGCGGCCGGATCGCAACGCGACGAGGCGTTGATACGCACCATGGCCACCGCAGGCCGAACGGTGTTGTTCTCGGCGTTGACCGTCGCGCTGTCGATGGTCGCGATGGTGCTGTTCCCGATGTACTTCCTCAAGTCGTTCGCCTACGCGGGAATCGCGGTGGTGTCATTCGCGGCCTTCGCCGCCGTCGTGGTGGCTCCCGCCGCGATCGTGCTGCTCGGTGATCGGCTGGACGCACTGGACGTGCGCCGTCTGCTCCGGCAAATGCTCGGGCGGCCCGAGCCGACGCCGAAGCCCGTCGAGCAGACCTTCTGGTACCGGTCCACCAAATTCGTTATGCGCCGGTCGATTCCGATCGGCCTCGCGATCATCACCTTGTTGCTCTTACTCGGCGCACCGTTCCTCGGGGCCAATTGGGGTTTCCCCGACGACCGCGTGCTGCCGGCGTCGTTGTCGGCTCGCGAGGTCGGCGACCAGATGCGCAACGACTTCGCCGTCGACTCGGCGCGCAACGTCACCGTCGTCATCCCCGACGCCACCGGCGTCACGCCCCAGGATCTGAGCCGCTACGCCGCAGACCTCTCCCTGGTTCCCGACGTGTCGTCGGTGTCGTCTCCGACCGGAACGTTCGTCGACGGTCGACAAGGCGGGCCGCCTTCGGCCGCAACGGGTTTGAAGGACGGCAGTGCGTTCCTGACCGTCGGCAGCGATGCCCCGCTGTTCTCCGATGCCTCCGATGCTCAGCTCAACCGGCTGCGGGCGGTGAGCACGCCCGACGGAAAGCCGGTGCAACTGACCGGGGTCGCGCAGATCAACAAGGACAGTTCGACGGGTATCACCGACCGGCTCCCGCTCGTGCTCGCGGTGATCGCCGTCATCACCTTCGTGCTGCTGTTCCTGCTGACCGGCAGTGTGATACTGCCGCTGAAAGCGTTGGTGCTCAACGTGTTGTCGTTGACGGCCGCGTTCGGCGCGCTGGTGTGGATATTCCAGGAGGGCCACTTCGGCGCGTTGGGCACCACGCCAACCGGAACGCTGGTCGCCAACATGCCGGTGCTGTTGTTCTGCATCGCATTCGGGCTGTCGATGGACTACGAGGTCTTTCTGGTCAGCCGGATCCGGGAGTACTGGCTGTCGCTGCCCGGCAAGACCCGCGCCGACAACGACGAGGCGGTGGCGCTCGGCCTGGCCCGTACTGGCCGCGTCGTGACCGCCGCGGCGGTGGTGATGTCGATTTCGTTCGCCGCGCTGATGGCAGCCCAGGTTTCCTTCATGCGGATGTTCGGCGTGGGTCTGACGTTGGCAATCCTCGTCGACGCCACGCTGGTCCGCATGCTGCTGGTGCCTGCGTTCATGCACGTGCTGGGCCGCTGGAACTGGTGGGCGCCCAAGCCGCTGGCCAAGCTGCACGAGCGCATCGGCATCAGCGAGACGACCGACGATCTGATTCCGCCGGCGGAGAAACGCGAGCGGGCCGCCGTCTCGGTGACGGACACTGGTTGACGATGTCCCTGCAGCCCCTCAAGCGCCGGCGCGCCCCCCGCGGTTGCGGTGAGCAGCTGAGAGACGAAATCCTCGATGCCACCACCGAGTTGCTGCTGGATACCGGCCACGCCAAGGCCGTGTCGATCCGGTCGGTGGCCCAGCGGGTCGGTGTGACACCACCGTCGATATACCTGCACTTCGCCGATAAGGATGCGTTGCTGGATGCGGTGTGCGCGCGGTATTTCGAGAAGCTCGACGAGGAGATGCAACGGGTGTCAGCCGACCAGCCGTCGACCGTCGAGGTGCTGCGAGCCCAGGGCCTGGCCTACGTCCGATTCGCCGTGCAAACCCCTGAGCTGTACCGCATCGCCACGATGGGCGAGGGTAGGCCGGGCAGTGACATCGATACGACGCTGAACAGCTCGGCGTTTCAGCATCTGCGCAACTCGGTGGAGTTGTTGATCGAAGAGGGCGTCTTCCCGGCCGGCGACCCGACGATGGTCGCAATGCAGCTGCTGACCGCCGCGCACGGCATTGCATCACTGCTGATCTCGAAGCCGTACCTGCCGTGGGGCGATGTCGAGGAATTCGCCGACCAGACGTTGTCGGCGGCGTGTCTGGGCCATATTGTGCTCGGGCTCGTCGAGGACGACGCGACACCTCAGCAGACCGTCGACTGGCTGCTGAATCGCAAACCGCCGGAAGGGAAGTCGTGACCGACCCCAGCGACACCACCGACAACCCGTTCTTCGCGCGCCTGTGGACGTTCCTGTCGAGCCACGAGACCGAGGAGATTCAGCGCCTGCGAACGGAGAATCTGGCAGGTCTGTCCGGCCGAGTGCTGGAAGTGGGCGCCGGAACGGGGACGAACTTCGCGTACTACCCGGCGACGGTGACCAAGGTGGTCGCGGTAGAGCCCGAACGACGGCTGACGCCACATGCGGCAGCAGCGGCGGAGAAGGCGCCTGTTCCGGTCACGGTGACGGCAGGCACGGTCGAGAAATACCTGGGCGATACCGACGGGGCGCCATTCGACGCGGTCGTGTGCTCACTGGTGCTCTGTTCGATCGATGACCCGGATACTGTTCTGCGACAGCTCTTTTCGCTCGTCCGCCCCGGCGGCGAGCTGCGGTTCCTCGAGCATGTCGGAAGCGGCGGGATCCGTGGGCGACTGCAGAAGATCGCCGACGCAACCGTGTGGCCGCGCATGATGGGTAACTGCCACACCCACCGCGACACGGAGGCATCGATCGCCGGCGCGGGCTTCGAGGTGGCCCGCAGCCGTACCGAGCCCGCGCTGCCCGCATGGTTCCCCACGCCGGTCGCGGAGTACACGATCGGTCGCGCGGTAAAGCCCGTCTGATTTTCCACCGCGAGCAGACGCAAACTGGCACAAATTCCGCCCGTTTCGGGCCACTTTGCGTTCCCCTACCTTCGTGTGGGCCCAGCTCGCGGTGGAGAGTCTCGTCAGCCGAGGAGCGACGGCAGCCGCTGCAGCAGCGTTGGCAACGCACCCGCGGCGGACTCCCGCACCGTGACCGTCGCGGCATCCGACAGCGGTGTGCGCTCGGGATTGACCTCGATCACCGGAATGCCGTTGGCCAGCGCCAGTTCAGGCAGCCCGGCGGCGGGGTAGACGATCGACGACGTGCCCACCACGAAGACGATGTCGGCGTTGCTGACCGCCTCCACCGACCTCTGCCACGCGGTGTCGGGCAGCGGCTCCCCGAACCACACCACGTTGGGCCGGATCAGGCCGCCGCACTGACGACACTGCGGCGGTGGCACCGTATCGACCGGTTCCGCCATATCGGGTAGCTGGCCGAGGTACTCGCGTTGGCAACGGTCGCAACGGAATTCGAAGAGGCTGCCGTGCAGGTGGTAGACCCGCTGGCTACCGGCGCGTTCGTGCAGGTTATCGACGTTCTGCGTGACGACGTGCACCTCGGCGTGATCCTGCCACGCCGCGACGGCGCGGTGGCCGTCGTTCGGCTCAACACCCTGCATGAGGTAGTGCCGCCAGAGGTACCAGGCCCAGACCTTCTCCGGATGCCTGCTCCAGCCCTCGGCGCTCGAAATCTCGTACGGGTCGACTTTCGCCCACAGCCCCGTCTCGACGTCGCGAAACGTCGGGACCCCGCTCTCGGCGGAGATACCTGCTCCGCTGAGGACCGTCAATTGCACCTCACCAAACTAACGTGTATGCGCGATACTGAGCACGTGGCCGATTTGGGGGAATGGGTTCAGGCTGATCCGCACGGTGGTAGACCGCTATTCGACCAGCTCAGAAGCCAGATTATCGACGGAATTCGAAGTGGCCGGCTGCCACCGGGGACCCGCCTGCCGACGGTGCGCGAACTCGCGTCGCACCTGAGGATGGCCGTCAACACCGTCGCCCGCGCCTATCGCGAGCTGGAGTCGGCCGGAATTGTCGAAACACGCGGGCGCTTCGGCACTTTCGTCGCGCGTACCGACCCGGCCGACGCTGCGATGGCTACCGCCGCACACACCTACGCGACGGCGGCCAAGGCGCTGGGCATCGAGAAGGGCGAGGCCCTGAAGTACGTCGAGGCGGCGTTCGGCTAACCGAACTCGAGCAGGGTGACGACCGGCCGGACGGGGTCGAGCAGCGGAACCCGCTGCAGAGTCCAGATCAACCCGTTGATTACTTTGCCGCGGCCCGGCGCCATCGGCAGATCATGCACGGCGCGGAGGCCGGGCACGGTGTTGACCAGGTTTGCGATCTCCGACGGTGACAGCGCGAACGGCATGGGCGGCACCCGGTAGCGCAGCGACACCCGCGAGCCACGGCGAATCCACGAGGCGAAGAACACCGGCGGAAGGTCGAACATCATCTGGCCGCCGGGAAATCTTTTGGCGCATTCGGCGATCAAGCCGAGGGCCTCTTCTGGCTGCAGATACATCAGCAGGCCCTCCGTAGTGATGAACACCCCGTCTTCGGGTTCCACCCGGTCCATCCAGCTGAAGTCCAACGCCGATTGCGCGATCACCGTCGCGCGGTCGGAGTGCGGCAACAGCCGGTCGCGTAGCTCGATGATCGGCGGCAGATCGACAGTGAGCCAACGGAACTGGTCGCTGACACCCGACGCGTCCAACCGATAGAAGCTTGTCTGCAGGCCCTCGGCGAGCGCCACGACCGTGGCCGACGGATGGTCGACGAGGTAGCGCCGGATGTACTGGTCGAAGGTCAGCGCCCGCAGCGCCATGTCCTGGCGGCGGGTGAAGCCGAACTTGCCGAAGTCGAAGTCGATCGAATCGACGAGCTTGATGGCCATCGGGTCATCGATGATGGAATCCGGCCTGCGCGCCTCGGTTGCCCGCACCAGCAGCGTCAGCAGCGCCGTCTCGGAGACCCCGGTCAGGGCAGAGCCGTCCGCCTTGCTCACCGCGATCCTCGGCTCTTCGCGCAGGCGCTCATCGCAACACCTTGTCGAGCGTCCGCAGGTTGCGGGTCGTCGTCGACGACTTGTAGCGCTTCTTGCCCATCGTCTTGCCGATCGTGGTGTCCAGGGTGCCCTTGTTGGGGACCTGCCAGTAGATGACGCCCGTGCCGCGTTTGATCTTCTCGTCCGGACCGGCGCCCTTGCCGAGGGTGGCGAGTTCGTCGAGCACGTCGGCATCGGTGACGAACGTGACGTAGCTGTGGTGTCCGTCGACTTCGCGCTCGAACGGGAACTTATCGGATATCGCCCGCACGGTGTCCAGGTCGTAGGCCAGCACCCACGCGTCGTAGCCGAATTCGTCGCGCAGCGCCTTCTCGGCCTTCTTACGCACTGCATCGACGCCAGATCGGCTCTCCAGCAACACGTTACCGCTGGCCAGGATCGTCTTGACGTTCGTGAAACCGGCCTGCTCCAACGCGGCGGCGACCTCGGCCATCTTGAGGTTGACCCCGCCGACGTTCACTCCGCGCAGGAACGCGGCGAACCTGGTCATTGGTCGAACTCCAACAGCGTATAGCGGTCAGACGGCTTGAAGCCCTTCAACGTTCGGCGGCTGAACACCCGCGGGATACTGTCGAACATCATCCGGCCGCCTGGGTGACGGCCCACGGGTCCCGGATCACCCCGTCGGACCGGTTGGCCTCGGTGCCGCGGCTGGGCAGGGTCCAGAGTGTGGTCGCCGAGACACCGTCCAGGGTGTCACCGCTGATTACGGCCATTCGCCCATAGTAGGGACGCCCTGCGAATCGGGGTCGGCCCCGCTGGTGGCCGACGTAGGCTCGGGGAATGGTCCGCCAGGTGTTCGACGACAAGCTGCTCGCGGTGATCAGCAACAACTCGCTGGGCGTGCTGGCCACCATCAAACGGGACGGCAGGCCGCAGCTGTCCAACGTCTCCTACCACTTCGACCCGCGAAACCTCACCGTCGCGTCGTCGATCACCGAACCGCGGGCCAAGACGCGCAACCTGCGCCGGGATCCGCGGGCATCGCTGCACGTCAGCTGCGACGACGGTTGGTCGTACGCGGTGGCCGAGGGAAATGCGATCCTCACCCCGCCGGCCGCCTCCGAGCACGACGACACCGTCGAGGCGCTGATTGCGTTGTACCGCAACATCGCCGGTGAGCATCCCGACTGGGACGACTACCGGCGGGCCATGGTCGACGACCGCCGGGTCGTGATGACTCTGCCGATCTCCCACCTGTACGGCATGCCGCCGGGCATGCGCTGAAACCCTCACAAGACTGCGTTCGGCGACAAGAAAAGCCCGCGACGGCGCCGGAGCCGCCGCGCTAAGCTGCGGCCATGGCTAAAGCACCGGAGGACGACACGAAGAAGAAGTTCCGGGAGGCGCTGGAACGCAAGAACGCGAAGTCAGCCGGGGGTGCCGAGCACCGAGACGGCGGGAGCAAGCAACCCAAGGCGCACGGCCCGCTCGAGAACCGACGGGAATTCCGCCGGAAGAGCGGCTAGCCGGAGACGACGCGAGGAGCAGGAGGAATGGCGTGACTCCGGAGTTCCTACTGACCACGCTCATCGTCGTGGCGACGCCCGGCGCGGGGGTGCTGTACACCCTGGCGGCAGGGGTTTCGCGCGGCTGGCAGGCCAGCCTGGTGGCGGCGTTTGCCTGCACGCTGGGCATCGTCCCGCACATGATCGCGGCGGTCACCGGCCTTGCGGCCATCATGCACGCCAGCGCGGTGGCCTTCTCGATCATCAAGTGGCTCGGTGTGGCCTACCTGCTGTACTTGGCGTGGAAGACGTTCCGCGACAAGTCGATATTCGCGATCGACACCGAACCGGTGAAGGTTTCGCCGTGGCGGGTGATCGGGTCGGGGATTCTGGTCAACACCCTCAACCCCAAGCTGACGATCTTCTTCTTCGCGTTCCTGCCACAGTTCGTTCCCGCCGACAGTGCGGGCGCGGTGCCGCTCATGGTGTACCTGAGCGCGGTCTTCATGGCGGTGACCCTGGCGGTGTTCAGCCTCTACGGGGTGTTCGCCGCCGCCGTCCGCACGAAGGTGTTCTCCCGGCCCCGCGTCGTGGCGTGGGTGCGCCGCAGCTTCGGCGCCACCTACCTGGTGCTTGCGGGCAGGCTGGCCGCGCAGACCCGCTGAGCGGTGACGGGCCGGTCGCAGGCCAGGAACCGCGCGCCGATCAGCGCCGCCAGCAGCACCGCCACGCAGTACAGCCCCGGACCCTTGAGTCCCCAACCGACCGAGGCCAGCGTCGCCGCACCCGCCACGCACAGCAGGGCACCGACCGCCGCGCTGCGCGAACCTGTCGCGGCCACGTAGCCGCCGTCCCACAGCGGCAACGGGTTGTTCTCCAGCGGCCTAAGCACGACGAACACCGTCGCCACCAGAACCGCCATGATCGGTCAGCTGCAAACTGCTGAGCAAGATGAAGCCGGGAGCGCCCGCGTCGTAGCGCGGATGGCCGAGGTAGTCGAACACCAGGTGCATGAACAGCAGCGCCGGGATGTGCCACAGATACAGCGTCATCGCCCCGGAGTTGCCGATCGCCGTCAGCCACCACACCCGGGGCCGCCGCGCCCACCGCGCGATCGAGGGTGCTGCGGCAATCGCGAACGCGCACATCATGATTGCGTGGCCGGCCAGTAGCAGCGACGGCGGTGTCATGTTCTTCAGCTGCTGGGTCTCGATGCCGACGAGGCTGAGTTCGTACGGTCCCAGCCACATCAGCGCGAGGTTGACTGCCAGCATCGCCGCGCCGAGCATCAGTGCCGCGCGGCCTGCGAGCAGGTGTCGGCGGTAGGCGACACCGAGCATGCCCGGGATCAACCAGGCGACCAGGTTGAGATAGCCGAGGCCCGACGGTCCGTCGCCGTTGATCCGGATGGCGTCGATCACCGCGATGAAGGCATAGGTTCCGGCGACCGCGCCGATCAGGCGGCCGGTGGTGGTGATGTGCGCCAGCAGCGGGACAGCCGCCAACACAAGCACATAGGCACCCAGGAACCAGAGCAGCTGAATCGAGATCCCGGCGACCGGGTCGTAGACGTGCTCCGGCAGGAAGTAGCGCAGTATCGCCAGCGCGGAGATCCAGAAAGCCAGGTAGTAGAACACCGGCCGGTACAGCCGGGTGCAGCGGCGCATCAGCCAGTTGCCCCAACTGTCGCGCGGATGCCAAGAGTCGACGCAGGCGGCGACGCCGGCGAAGAAGAACAGCGGCATGATCTGGAACACCCAGGTCAGCGCCTGGAAGACGACGGAGGCGGTGAGCAGGTTGCTCCAGATGAACACGTCGTCTTCGATGACGCTCGTCGCCATGATCGTGTGCCCGACGACCACGCCGACCAACGACACGATCCGGATGACGTCGATGGCTCGGTCCCGCGTCGCGGGCGTGTTCGCCTCGACCTCAGCAGGGCTGGGGAACAGTGAAGCAACATTCATGCCGCAAAGCTAGGCCTGAGCTGGCCCAAGGGACCTGAGTAGAAGCACTCAAATCACTGCTCGACGACGGCGGTTCCGTGCTCCTCGTCGATGCGGGTCGTGACGCCGGTGGCGACGATGGTGCGGGTCGCGTCGACGGACGCGTAGGTCCAGAAGATCTGCATCTCCTCGGTGGTGGACGCGTTCTGGAAGTAGTGGTGGATTCCGGCGGGGATGAACGACGTGTCACCGACGCCGACCCGGTGTGCGACCCCGTCGATGTGAGCGATGGCCTCGCCGCGCAGCAAGATGACGCTCTCATCGCAGTTGTGGAAGTGCTCCGCGATCGCCGCGCCCGGCTCGAACCTGGTGATGCCGTTGAGGAAATCCGTCGATCCGACCCGCTGCGACACCAGCGGAATGGTGCTCGCGCCGCCGCCGCGCTGACGGGCCGGGATCTCCGCGGGCCGCAGGATCACGCCTACCCGGTCGACCATCAGACCTGTCCACCGGTCAGCGCCAGCAGTTGACGGGCTCGTGCCTTGGCCAGTTCGCAGTACGCCTTCGCGGCCGTTCGGGCTCCGTCGGCGTCGCCGTTCTCGAGCGCGACGAGCAGGTCGCGCTGCACCGCGAGGAACGCGTGCGACGACTGCGCCGTCGTGCCGAAGCTGCGCGCCATCACGTTCTTGATGCTCAGCGAGCCGAACGCCGCGATGAGCAGCGGATTGCCCGACAACGCCACGATCGCCTCGTGGAAGGCGTAGTTCGCGTCGAGATAGGCGTGGAAGTCCTCGAAATGGTCGTCGACGAGATACTCCGACATCGTGTCCAGGTGCCGCCGCGCCTCGGCGAGCAGATCCGGATCACACTGGCCCGCAACGCGATCGATGACACCCAACTCGATGGCGAGCCGGGCCTCGAAGGTGTCGCCGGAGGTGCGCACGTCGAACGGCGTGATGACGTAGCCCCGATCGGGATCGCGTCGCACCAGGCCGTCGCCGGCCAGCCGCGTCAGCGCGTAGAAAGCGCGGGCCCGGTCGCCGTCGAGGTGCTCGGCGAGCTCGTCGACGGTGATCACCTGTCCCGCCGCGAACACGCGGCTGAGCACCATGTCCCTGGCCCGCTCGTAGGCGCGGTCGTTGCGCTCGAACTCGAAACGGCCGAACCCGCCGCGGAAATACGTCAGCGGAGCGCCTTCGCGTGCGGTGGCCGCGGTGACATGACCGAGGAACACCGAATGGGTCCCGCCTGCCACCTTCTCGGTGACTTCGCATTCGATCGACGCGATCGCCTCAACGAGCATCGGAACGCCGCCTGCGCCGCGGTCGACGGCGACGCCCGCGAACTTGTCCTGCCGCGGGGTGGCGAACTGGTAGGCCAGATCACCGTGCGCCTGGCCGAGCACATTCACCGTGAACCGGCCACTGCGCTCGATCGCCGTCGCGGTCGGCACGGCATTGTTCACGCACGCCAGCATCATCGGCGGGTCCATCGAAAGGGATGTCACCGAGCTTGCGGTCATGCCGTGGTCGCGGCCGTCGTCTCTGGTCGTCACGACGGTTACGCCGCTGGCCAGGTGGCCGACGACGTGCCGGAACAGGTCCGTGTCGACCGCCTCGGCGGCGTGCACGTACTCCTGTGTCATGACAGATCTCCCGTAGTTGGAGTTGGTAGGTCAATTGAACGTCGCCATTCGGCGGCAAACACTCACGGATTGCGACACACAAAGGCGCGAAGTTCACGTCAGCAGACAATGCGTCGCCGCGACGCCGGCAATTGACTGTGTCCGTGACCAATGCAGCCGTCGTGGGACTGGGATGGTGGGGCCGCAAGATCGTGCGCGACCTTGACGGGAGCGAGCACATCGAGATCGTCGCGGGTGTCGACGTCGACCCCAATGCTCGTGACGAGATTGCAGACCTGCTCGACGACGTTCATCCCGACATCGATGCCGTATTGAACGACGATGCCGTCGAAGCCGTGATCCTCTGCACGCCACACAAATTCCACACCGAACAGATCATCGCCGCGGCTGCGCACGGCAAACACGTGTTCTGCGAGAAGCCGCTCAGCGCCTCGGGTGACGATGCACAACGCGCGGTCGACGCGATCACCGCGGCGGGCCTGCAGCTGGGCATCGGACACGAACGTC
Organism: uncultured Actinomycetota bacterium; assembly: GCA_963716505.1. GTDB lineage: Bacteria > Actinomycetota > Actinomycetes > Mycobacteriales > Mycobacteriaceae > Mycobacterium. The sequence continues at coordinate 399,347 of CAVQTL010000017.1, read as the reverse complement.
GCTTCGAGCCCGCCGTCGTCGAGTTACGGCACGCGATCGTGGATGGTCAGCTGGGCACTCCACTGGTCTTCGAGGGCAACTTCAGCCAGGACAAGTTCCTGGACCTGCCCGCCGACAACTGGCGGCTTTCGGCTGTCGAGGCGCCCGTCGGGCCACTGTCGGCCACCGGCATCCACCTCGTCGACCTGGCCATCAGCATCTTCGGGCGGCCGACCGAGGTGTGGGCGAGGCTGTCGACGCAGGCGACGAGCTTCGCCAACGGCGACACCCTGGCGATCACCCTGGCGTTCGAGAAGGGGCAGACCGCGCTGATCACGGCGATCCTGGCGACGCCGTTCGTCGGCCGCATCACCGTCTTGGGGTCGGACGGCTGGGTGGAGATCCGCGACCGCAACCACCCGGAGGACTCGAAGGGCTGGGATGTCACCCGTCAGGTCCGCGGCGAGCCCGCAAGCTCGGCCTTCTTCCCGCCGCACGGTTCGGTGCGCGAGAACATCGAGTCGTTCGCCAAGGCCGTCGCAGGTGAGGGGCCCTACCCGATTCCGCTGGAGGAGATGGTGGCCAACGCGCGAACGTTCGAAGCGATCACCAGGTCAGCGCTGAGTGGTTCGGTCGAGGTGGTCGGATGAGGTGTTCCTGCAACCGTTGGCAGTCGTCGGACTAAAATCGCGCCCACAACCTGATCGAGGTGCATCGCGATGTCACTGACCATCGACAATGGTCATGCCACGGAATCCGATGACGCCCGCATGCCTGCCCCGCTGGACCTGTGGCACGACGACCGGCCGCTGCCGCCATGGGTGCAGGCGCTTGCAGGAGACTTTGACGTCGACGACCTCGTCGAAGTCATCATCGGTCGCTGTCTGTCCATCGCCTTTCCGAACCAGGCGCACGACGACGAGTTCCGCGAATACCTCACGGCGAGCACCAGTGCCAACGCCCGCTGCCTGCGTTCGGTGATCGCCGGCGAGATCGCACTCGAGGACGTCTATCTCGAAACGGTGTTGTCCTTCGCCAAAGTGCAAGCGCAGCTTCGTATTCCACAGAAGTCGATGCAGCGGTCCTACCGCATCAGCTTCTTCACGATGTGGGAGGCGTGGAGCGGACATCTGCGCAGGGCGATCAAGGACGGTGACGTCGATCGCGACGAGGCGGCCCTGGCCCAGCAGTTGCTCACCCAGACGATCCTCGGGTATCAGGACTTCGTCGCGTCCCAGGTCGCCGAGACGTACACGCGAGACTATGAGGCGCTCAACAGGTCTCGGGCGCACATGCGTCGCAGCCTGGTCAAGGACATCCTGCGCGACGAGAGCGGTGTGCTGTCCGGTTCCGACGCCGCGATCCTGTCCTATGACCTCGCAAGCCGGCACATCGCCGTGCTGCTCCCGACCGTCGCCGAAGGCGCGGCCACCCAACTGGCGGTCGGGCTGCGCGCCGCGGTCAGCTGCCAGCACTCGCTGGTCTATCCGCTGACCCTCAGCTCGACGGTGGTGTGGCTGGGCCGGATCGGCGAGTGGAAGCGCGCCGTCCTCGACGCGCTCGACGGCGTCCTGACGGAGGCCGGCGTGCCCGCGGCGGTAGGTGGGGCGCACGCGGGCATCGACGGGTTCCGCAGCACGCTGGCCGAAGCGGTGGACGCCGAGCGGATCCGTGCCGCGTGGGATCGGCCGGGGGCTCCGTCGGTGGTTCACCACGGCGACGTCGGCCTGGAGATCCTGCTCATGCGCGACCCGGACCATGCCCGCCAGTTCGTCGAGCGCGAACTCGGCCCGCTGGCCGGGGACACCGTCGAGGCATCGCGGCTGCGCGAGACGCTGGAGGCATCGTTCCGGTTCGGCTCGCACGTCGCCGCCGCCGAGCATCTGCAGCTACACGAACACACCGTCCGCAACCGGCTGCACAAGGCCGAGGAGCTGCTCGGCCACACCCTCAACGAGCGCCGCACCGAGCTGCAGGTGGCGGCGCGACTGATCCGGCTGCTGTCGGGCGTCGAGCAGGAGTGAACCTACGGCTGCGGTCGTCGCCGCAGCAACGCGGTAATCCCCAGCACGCCGGCGAACGGCAGCAGCACGAGGCCGGGCAGTTGGTAGCGCCATGAAAACTCGAACGCTGCCGACGCAAGCAGAATGGTCACGGCCATGCCCACCGCCAATAGCGTGGCCGAGCGGAGGCCGCTTGTTCGGGCCCGGCCAAGGCCGAACCCGGCGAGCAGCGCGACCACGCCGAACGCAGCCAGCAGTGGGCCGGGGGTGTAGCCGACGCTCAGCTGGTAGCCCCGCAGGAATCCGGCGAGTGGCGCCACGACGGTGGGCTCTTCCCCGCTGTACTCCCGCGACGCCTGGGTGATGTACTTCAGGTCGACGGACAGGTGCTCGGGCTTGAACTGCCATCGCGCCACGCTGGTATCGCCGGGAGCGTCGGTCCTGGTTGGCCGGAATCCCTTCAGAAAATCCAGCCCGATCGCGCGGGCGACATCCAGCGGCTGCTGTTCTATCACCGCCCAGCCGAACGTCCTCTGCACCGCGTAGAGGTCGGTGTTTGGCGGAAAGCGCGCGCGAAAGGTTGCCTCACGCTGGATGTGGGCGTAGTCGTCCAGCCTCCTGCGCTGTCCCAGCGGTTCCTTCGGGCAGGCCGGCGCCGTCACCGAATCCAGCCTCAGCCTGTCGCAGTCCGCGACGACGGCGGTGCGGCCGTAGAGCACCTGCCCGGTGGTCCGGGTCAGACCCCATTCGCCGGTCTGCGCGTGGAAATACCAGCCATATCCGGCGATGATCACGGCGAACGCCGCGACGAATCCAAGCGTGCGCGCCCCAATTGTCTTCCAGCCCCGCCACGTTCGCCACGACCGCCATGCCCCGCCGGCGATGATCAGGTAACAGACCGCAGGCACCACCAGCGAAATCGCCACCAGCCGCAACATCACCGCCACCCCGAGCAGCAAGCCGGCGATCGCGGCCCGGCGCGGGTTCGGCGCACCGGCGCCAACCAGAACCCACAGCAGAGCGACCAGAAGCACCTGTTGCCAGGTGTCGGACATGATCAGCTGCTCGATCTGGATCTGGTAGCCGTCCAGCAGCAGCGGTGCGGCGGCGAGCGACGCCAGCCACCGGTTCACCCCAAGCCGCAACGTCAATGCGTACAAACCGATGGCCGAGCCAACGCCCGCAAGGTGCTGAACCGCCGTGACCAACTCCAACCCGTCCGCCGCGAGAGTGGGTGTCAGCACAAACAACTCGTATCCGATGGGTTGGATGCCGCCCGGGTCGTAGATCCCGACATTGCTGAGATAGCGGAACGAATCGCCGAACAACAACGCGGGCTGGTACGCAAACCAGGCGAGCACCCGCAACGCGACGCCAACGGCCGTGAGAACGATGAACAGCCAGTGCCGGACGATCAGACTGCGGATCGCGCGCGCGATGGCCGTCACGCCGGTCAGACGTCGTTGGGTTGCGACCACTGAACGGTCGGGTACAACTTCTCGACGTCGACCCGGTGCTTGTTGGCCTCGACGATGCCGAACATCGACTCGATCAAGGTGTCCGACAGCAGGTGCGGTTGCAGCCCCAGTTCGACCAGGCCCGTGTGCTTTACGTTGTAATAGTGCTCCGCGGCCTCGGTGCGAGGGTTGTCCAGGTGCTCGATCTGCACGGGACCGGGGAACTGCCTTGCCACCACGTCGGCGATGTCGCGCACAGACATGGCTTCGGTCATCTGGTTGAACACCCGGAACTCGCCGCGCTCGGCGGGGTTCTCGACCGCGAGCCTGATGCACTCCACGGTGTCCCGGATATCGATCAGTCCTCTTGTCTGCTTTCCTGTTCCGTACACCGTCAGCGGTTCGCCGAGAACGGCCTGGATGACGAACCGGTTGAGCACCGTTCCGAACACGCTGTCGTAGTCGAACCGGGTCGACAGCCGCGGATCCGATGCGGTCTGTGGGGTCTGCTGTCCGTAGACGACGCCCTGGTTGAGATCGGTGGCGCGTAAACCCCAGTTCCGACAGGCGAATTCGATGTTGTGCGAGTCGTGCACCTTGCTCAGGTGATAGAAGGATCCAGGCCGCTTCGGGAAGAGGACACGGTCCTTGCGGCCGTTGTGTTCGAGGTCGAGCCAGCCTTCCTCGATATCGATGTCGGGTGTGCCGTACTCACCCATGGTGCCCAGCTTCACCAGATGGATGTCACGGTCTGTCTCGGCGATGCCGAACAACAGATTGAGCGTTCCGACGACGTTGTTGTGCTGGGTGTAGACGGCGTGTGCGCGGTCGATCATCGAATACGGGGCCGCCCGTTGTTCGGCGAAGTGCACGACAGCTTCGGGATCGAAGTCGCGCAATGTGGCGTAGACGAATTCCGGGTCGAGCATGTCGCCGGTATACATGGCGATGCGCCTGCCGGAAGCCTCCCGCCACGCGGTGACCCGCACATCAAGATCCTCGATGGGGGCCAGGCTGCAGACACCGAGCTCGTCGTCGTAGCGACGTCGTGCGAAGTTGTCGAGCACCGCCGTTTCGTGACCGCGGTCCGATAGATGCAGGGCGGTCGGCCAGCCGAGGTACCCGTCTCCGCCGAGCACCAGAACCCGCACTAGAGCACCCTATCGAATGTGATCATGATGAGCGTAAGAGTTGACGTGCACAATTGCGACTAATACCCGGGGAACCAAGGAGTAACACGTGCACGAGCATTGTGGTGCGTTTTCCGCCGCCACTGGTCGTCAGCTCGAGGCCGCCGGCCCAGATAAGCCCAGGTACCGGCGCTATCAGTACGACCTGATCGCACCGCATTGCGGTAGGTCCGTGCTGGAGGTCGGTGCCGGACTCGGCGAGTTCGCTGAGCAGTTCGGTGATCTGGACCGGCTCATCGTGACCGATGTGGACCCGGGTGCCGTTGCAGTACTGACCCGCCGGTTCGCCGGGCGTCCCGAGGTGGAGGTCCGGCGAGTCGAGTTGGGGAAGCCGCCTGCCATCGAGCGACCTGTCGCCTCGGTGGTCGCCATCAACGTGCTCGAACACATCGAGGACGACTCCGGTGCGCTGCGGTCGCTGGCCGGCGTCGTCGAGGTCGGCGGCACCCTGGTTCTCTGGGTGCCCGGCTACCAGCAGCTCTACGGCGAGTTCGACCGCAGGGTCGGACACGTCCGTCGTTACACGCCGAGCTCTCTCGCCAGGGCGGTCCGGCGGGCGGGACTCGACGTCGAGCTGGTGAAACCGGTGAACCTGCTCGGCGGCGTCGCCTGGTGGTTGGCGGTTCGCAGAGGCGGCACCACCTCACCCAACCCGAAAATGGTCGCTGCGTTCGACCGCTGCGTGGTGCCGATTACGAAGGCGTTGGAACGCGTGGTGCGAGTACCTTTCGGTCAGTCGGTGTTGTGTGTGGCCCGCAAACGAGGCGATAGTTGATTGCGCTGCGGGGCAAGCGAATTCGGCTGTGGGGTCGCTACACCGGCGCGTCCGTCATCGCCGGCGTCATCAGCGAGGTCGTCTTCGTCATCACCTACTGGTTCGGGGCCGTCCCGCTGGTAGCGAGCCTGGTCGCATTCGTCGCGGGCGCGGTTCCGAACTACCTGATGAACCGGTACTGGGCGTGGCAGCGCCGCGGACGCCCGAACCGTGGCCGGGAGGTCCTTCCGTACGCGGTGATCGTCATCGTCACGGCCCTCATCGCGATTCTCGTGACTACGGCCGCCGACCGCTGGGTTCGCGAGCACGTCACTGCACATGCGCTGCAGGTGACGCTCGTGGCCATCGCGTTCCTGGCGACCTACGGCGCGATGTTCATACTGAAGTTCATCCTCTTCGATCGATTCATCTTCGTCGACCGCGCAGCACGTACTCCCGACACCACGTCTGCACCATGACGCGCGCGTAATGCGCACCGTAGATCAGGTCGCCGCCCTTCTTGCTGGCGCCGTTGCGGCGGCGGCGCATCGTCATCGGCACCTCGAGGACCCGCGCGCCCCGGGCCGTCATGCCGAGCAGCAGCTCCGACGACTGGTACTGCGGCTCGACCAGCGGGACCGAGCACGCGAGATCGGCTCGCATCGCCCGAAACCCGAACGACGTGTCGGTGATTCGACGCCACGTCAGCAGCGAGGCCAGCATCGCGAAGACACGCACCCCGATCCAGCGCAACCGGCTGTCGGCCTCGTGTCGGCCGAGCCGCCGCGATCCGGTCACGAAATCGGCCCGGTCCTCGACCAGCGGCCGCACCAGGGTGGCCAGCTCCGCACTGTCGTACTGCCCGTCGGCGTCGGTGGTCACCACGTAGCGCGCACCGCAGTCGGCGGCCAGCCGATAGCCGAGGCGCAGTGCCGCGCCCTGACCGCGGTTGCGCGCCGCGACGCAGGTGTAGACACCGTGCTCGCGCGCGATCTCGGCGGTCTCGTCGGTGGCGCCGTCGACCACGACGAGCACGTCCACCTCCATGCCGCAGCAGCGTTTCGGTATGTCGCCCAACACCGATCCGATACCGGCGGCCTCGTTGTAGGCGGCGATGACCACCACCAATTCGGCGAGGCGCGGCCGCGGATGGAGCCGGTGGAACTCCGCGATGGCATCGGTGTCCACCTCGTCCGGGTAGTCAGCGAGCCGCCTCACGCGGTCGCGCCTGGCACCTCGTCGCGGAAATAGCGCCACGTGCTCGCGAGCCCGTCCGTGAGCTCGACGGTGGGCCGGTAGCCGATGACGTCCGCGCTATGCGAAAGGTCGAGAACAACGGCGGGCATCTCGCCTCGTTGTGCCGCAACATGTTCCGTCTTCAGGGGCTTGCCGGTGACACGGCGAACGGACTCGACGAGTTCGGTCACCGACACCGACCGCCCGGACCCGACGATCACGCTCCCGACGTAGCCGCTGTCCCAAGCGAGCAGCACACCGCGCACGACATCGTCGACATGGACGAGGTCTCGGCGCTGCGATCCGTCGCCGTAGATCCGTACGGTCGATCCGGTGAGCGCCGCCCGCATCAGCCTCGGCACGAAGCTGTCCTTGTGGGCCATGCCCGGGCCGTACACGTTGCTGAACCGCAGCGCGCACGCTCCCAGCTTGTACGCCCCCGCGTAGCCGGACAGCAGCATCTCGCAGGCGGCTTTGGTGGCCCCATAGGGCGTGAGTGGTCGCAGCGGCAGCCGTTCGGTGATTGTCGCGGCGCCGACGTCGCCCACCACCGCGTTGGTGGATGCCAAGAGAAATCTGCGCACGCCCCTGGTGCGCGCAAGCTCGAGCAGCTCCTGCGTGACAGCTACGTTGTCGGCGTACGTCTGCGCGGGCTGCTCCACCGAGCGGAGGACCGACGTCAACGCCGCGAGGTGGACGATGCCGAGCGTGCCGGGCGCCACCGCCTCGTCGCGGACATGGCTGTCGCGAAGGTCTCCGACGATGTGGGTCACGCCGTCGCGCGGCCCGTCGGGGCTCTGCCGGTCGACGACGGTGACGGGAATCCCCCTGTTCTGGAACGCCTTCACGACCGCGCTGCCGATAAAGCCGCCACCGCCGGTGATCAGTACGCGACCTCCGAACCCTGGGCCCACAGCAGTCAACTTATCGCGGTCGCCGTTACGCCGGGATCTGCGGGAGCCTCCTCTATGCTCGGTCCGCCGTCTTAGCCACCAGCTCGGCGAAGCGGGCCGGGTGTTCGACGGCGCAGGCGTGCCTGCCGGGCAGCCAGTGAGGGTTCCCACCGGTCGCTTCTGCCAGCCATTGCGCCGCGTCGCGGAACGCCGGGGCGTCGTCCTCGCCGCAGGCCACCACCGCAGGCACCGCGAGCGAGGCGACACCGTCGCGCAGATCGACCTCGGCGAGCACGTCGCAGGTGCGCGCGTAGCCCTCCGGATCGGTGGCGGCGAAGGTGCGTCGCGCCTGCTCCACTCGCGGGTCGCTGCGACCGGCCAGCTCGGCGGTGAACCACATCTCGACCATCGGCGCCACGAGCGACGACAGTCCGTTCTCGCGGGCGGTCTTGGCGCGCTGACGCCAGGTCTGGCGGAACGGCTCGGGGTACACCGGCACGGTGTCGGCGAGAACGATGGACGCAACCAAGTCCGGGTGTGCAGCGCCGAGCTGCTGGGCCACCAGGCCGCCGAGTGACATGCCGACGACGTGCGCGGGCTCACCCAGAGTCGCGATCTGCAGCGCAACGGGTGCCGAATAGGCGTCGATCCCCGCACCGGCGGGTGAGGGCGGGGCCGAGCCGTGTCCGGGCAGGTCGAATGCGACCGTCATCAGCGACCCGAGCTCGGCGCGGACCGGGTCCCAGAAGCGGGCGTCGGCGCCCAAGGGATGCAGGAAGACGACCGGTGCGCTCATGACCCTCGGGCCGGCAGGCGTTCGTAGTCGGCCGGCACGGGTGTGCGGGCGGCGTTCATGGTCATGGCCAGCGTCGTGTAGTAGCCGGCCGTGGCGATCACCTCGACGACCCCGTCGTCGCCGACGGCGGCCAGGGCGGCTTCGAACGTCGAATCGCTGACGCCGCGGCGATATTCGAGCTCGCTGACCAGCCGCCAGACGGCGCGCACGTCGTCGGGTCCGGTGAACGTGCCGCCGTCGCGAACCGCGGCGATGACGTCCTCGCCGAGGCCTGCCGCGCGGGCCAGCGGCACATGATGGCCCCACTCGTAGTCCTGATCCCAGCGCCGCGCGACCACCAGGATCACCAGCTCGGTCAGGTGTCGGGGGAGCCCGGAGCCGAAGCGCAGGTACTCGCCGACCAGCTGCAGCCGCGTCATCAGCTCCGGCGCCCGCAGCAGCGGAACGAACGGCGCGATCAGCTCGCCGCGCGGTCCGGCCGCGACCTTGTCCATCGCATACTGCTGGTCTGCCGTCAGCGTGGACGGCAGCGGTAACCGCTCGGCGCCGGTCGCCAGTTCAGCCGGCATCGACCCGCGGCATGACCTGTTCGGCCATCAGCTCCATGGACCGGCGCGCCAGGTCGGGGTCCACCCAGTCCAACCCGGCGTAGACGAGCTCACCGAAATCGCCGGTCTGTTCGCGGAACGCCAGCAGCTGGTCGGCGACGGAATCCGGGGTGCCGGTGATGACCAGCTGGTCGACCACGCCGTCGAGGGTGACTTCGTCATCGGGCTGCTCGCGGTGCGTCTTGAACAGCTCGAGGCGGCCGATCTTGCGCATCTTGGTCAGCATCTTCTCGTAGTAGAACCGGTACGGGCTGTTTGCGTCGGTGCGCCCGTATGCCTCGGCGACCGCGGCGTCGTCGTTGACGAACACCGTGCGGGCCACCCGCCAGTCGGCGGCGTCGGCGGTTTCGCCCACCGACTCCTTGCCCTGCACGTAGTTCGGCCAGTGCGTCGCAACCCATTGCGGTAGAAGGAAATTCGCAGACAGTGGATGGAAGTTTCGGGTGCCCATCGCGATGACGCCCTTGGAGAAGGGCGCGACGACGGTGCCGACGATCTCCGGGCGAGGCTGCTGCAGTGGCTTCGGCAGGATGCCGACGCCGAGGTCGAGATCGAGGGTCTTCTCCGTCGTGACGTTGAATCGGCCGCCCTGGCGGACAAGCGAGTACGGAGGCTCGCCTTCCCAAATGGCGGTGATGACGTCGATGGCCTCGGCGAACATCTCGTTGCGGTCCTGGTCGAGGATGCCCAGCGCCTCGGCGTCCGACGGGAGTGCACCGGGGCTGATGCCGAGGATGAACCGGCCGTCGGCGAGATGGTCGAACATCGCCGAGTTCGCCGCGACCAGCACAGGGTGTTGCTGCGAGAGGTTCGTGGTGCCGGTGCCCAGCTTGATCTGCTCGGTCTCGGAGATCAGCGTGGCCAGGAAGACCAGGCTGTTGGTGATGGTCTCGTGGCGGTCGGTGAGGTGTTCGCCGATGAACGCGTCGTGGTAACCCAGGCGGTCGGCCAGCAGCACCGCCTCCCGGTCCTCGCGGAGCGTCTCCGACCAGTTCCGGCCGGCGGGGTGCAGGGGCATGGAGAAGTAGCCGAGTCGCATTGCGTTAGTCAATGCCGCAAAGATCCACCGGTCAGTGGCGGGCACCGCGAATTCCCGGCCCCTTCGTTCACGCGATTCGTCACCCTGGCTTGCCGGTGACGGGATGCGTCACAGGGCGCGACACCCGCCGCGATCGAAATTCACGGTCGCCGACATAGGACGTTGGCCGTGCTGGCACTGTACTCAGCAGTGGTACGCATCACACAGTCGTGATCCATCCACGGGTGGACGTGCACAAGGAGGCCATCGTGAAGGGCAAGAAAACAATGTGCGTCGCCGCGGCAGCTGCCTTGGCGCTGACGCTCGGGGTGGGGTGTAGCAGCAAATCGGGAGAGCAGAGCGCCGAGGGCGAACCTCAGGTCATCAAGTTCGCGTTCGCACCGGAAGCGGTGTGGGACATGATGAAGGACAACGGCACGCTGGCCAAGTGGGAGGAGGAGAACAACGTCAAGATCGAGACGAGCACGACGTGGGACGAGTTCACCTACTTCGCGGGCGGCCACGGCGACATCGTCTCGATGTCCACCCAGGAGACGCCGGTGCTCGAAGCGGAGACGGGCATCAAGACCGTCACCTTCGGCAAGTACAACTACCAGCGGGTCCCGTTCTTCAAGCGCAAGGGCGATCCGTACAAGACGCTCGCCGACATCCCGAAGGGCAGCAAGATCTGCGTCTCGGGTCCCACGTCGAACGCCGCGTTCTGGGGCGTGCTCGCCAAGGAGATGCACGACCTGGACTACCGGGTCGGTGGCGGCGACTTCGATCTCTTGGTCAACGACCACTTCGTGAACCCGACGAACCTGTTGCGCGGCGACTGCGAGGCGGCCGCGATCATTCCCGAGGCCGCCGTCCCGCAGATGCGCAAGGGCGAGCTGGAGTTGATGTACGACGGCAAGTCGCCGTTCCAGCTCTACAAGGAGTTCGCACCGAACGCCGACGGCCTCAACCACGTCAGCGGCAACAACTTCGTCGCCACCCAGGAGTGGTACGACGCCAACCCCGAACTCGCCGCGAAGTTCCTCGACCTGTGGCAGCAGGGCGTCGACCAGTGGAAGGAACAGAAGGCCGACATCATCCGGAAGTACCCGCAGCACTTCTCGGTCGAGTCCGACGAGGACATCGACTTCCTGATCGACTACATGTCCGGCGACGCCGACTGGTTCGTCGACAAGGTCGCGATGGACGAGGCGTGGATCAACAACGAAGTCGAGCTGTGGGAGCTGATGAAGCACCTGCATCCCGACAACCCGAACTACCTCGCAGCGGACGCGCCTAAGCCCCGCTTCGAAGCGATCACACCTCAGTGACTTCTAGCCGGGGCCGGTACCGCCGGCCCCGGCTACGACCAACAGATGAAGGGTAGTTGTGTCGACGACCTTGGAGTCACCACCGGTGACGGAGAAGCGCACGAGCGAGGAGGACCTCGTTCGTGCGGCCAAGCGTAAGGACCGAATCACCAGATGGGGCTGGCGGATCGCCGGCTACGTGTTCTTTCTCGGCGTCTGGGAGCTTGCCTCCGGACGCCTCATGGACGAGAACCTGTTACCTGGCCCGTCGACGGTCTTCCGAACCTTCGGGGAGCTGTGGGCGACCGGCGAGGTGCCCGGTGCATTCGCCACGACGCTGACGCGCATCGCGATCGGTTTCTCCATCGCTTTCGTCGTGGGTGTCGGGGTCGGCATCCTGATGCAGAACCGCTTCCTCAACGGGTTCTTCCGCGACGCGGTGACCATCGGTGTGACGACGCCGGGCCTGATCTGGGCGCTGATCACCGCCATCATCTTCGGCAACCGGACCGTCGGGCCGATCATCGCGATCGTCTTGACGACATTCGCGATCATCACCGTCAACGTCTCCGAAGGCATCAAGTCGCTTCCCAAAGATCTCATCGACATGGGTAAGTCGTTCGACGTGGGGGTGGTGCGGCGCAACCGGCACATCGTGCATCCCGCATCTGGCGCCGTTCATCTTCACGGGCGTGCGTTTCGGCTTCTCGATCGCCTGGAAGGTCACCGTGCTGACCGAGGTGTTCTCAGCGTCTGAGGGCATCGGCTTCGAGATGAGAACGGCGACACAGCTTTTCCGGCTCGACGAGTTCCTGACCTGGATCTTGGCGTTCTATGTGCTTGCATTGTTCCTCGACAAGGTGGTACTCGAGAACATCGAACGCCGGTTCTTCGCATGGCGCGGGGAGCTCAAGTCATGACCGCGCCGCGAACTCCGGTGACGACCATCGACCGGATCTGGAACAGGTTCCGTCGCACCTCGCTGGCGGGCCGGTTGTTGTTCCCGATCGTGTGCATCGCGTTCTGGATGCTGGCGATCAAGGCGGTCACCACCATCTGGCCATTCGCGGTCGACGTGCTTCCGACACCGTTGCAGGTTGTCAACTTCATGTGGAAGGAGATCACCCTCGAGACGGTGGCTCCACACAATCTGTATGAGACATTCGCAATCTCGTTGCAGCGGTTGGCCATCGGCATGGTCATCGCGCTGATCCTCGGTACGGTCATCGGCATCGCGATGGGGCTGTCCAGGGCCTTCGACGCGTTCTTGAACGACTGGGTGGTGGCGATCCTCGCCATGCCGAACCTGGCGTGGGCCCTGTTCTGCAGCCTGGCCTTCGGGTTCGGCGACACCGGTCCGATCATCACCGTTGTACTGACCGGCATCCCATTCGTGATCATGAACGTCCGCGAGGGCGTGAAGAACACACCCGCCGACCTGTTCGACATGGCACGCGCCTTCGACGTGCCGCGGCAGCGGGTCATCCGGCAGGTGCTGATTCCGTCGCTGCTGCCGTTCTTGTTCGCCGCCGCCCGGTACTGTTTCGCGCTCGGCTGGAAGGGCCTCGTCGTCGCCGAGGTGTTCGGCGGTATGGACGGCGCAGGCTGGACGATCAAGTTCTGGTACGACGCGCACCGGGCCTACGGGGTCATCGGCTACGCGTTGTTCTTCGTGATCTTCGCGCTGATCTTCGAGAAGTTCATGTTCGACCAATTGTCCAAGCGGCTGTTCAAGTGGCGGCCGTCGCTTGGATTCCGTCGAGGTGGTCGAGCAGCAGTTCGACGCGCCGACCAAGGCGGCTGTCGGCGCCGCCACCGCGACCGGCGCTGCGCTCGGCAGCATCTCGACTGGCCACCGAGGGACCACGCGACTCCACCGACGACATCGAACCGAGGAGCAACGACAATGGCTGACATCACGATCGACCGCCTACACAAGGAGTTCGGTCTCGGTGCCGACAAAGTGGTGGCGCTTGAGGATGTGAATCTGAACATCAGCGGCCACTCGTTCGTCTCCGTCGTCGGCCCGTCGGGCTGCGGGAAGTCGACGCTGCTGAACATCCTGTCCGGCATCGACGTGCCGACCAGCGGCCGGGTGAGCATCACCCAGAACGGGAAGCCGGCGCGGGCGGGCTACGTGTTCCAGGCCGCGAGGTTGCTGCCGTGGCGTTCCGTGATGGACAACATGCTGTTCGTGCAGAAGGAACGCAACGAGGCCACCCGGGAACGCTGCCGGCACTATCTCGAGATGGTGCAGCTCGGCGACAAGGGTTCGAAGTACCCTGGCGAGCTGTCCGGCGGTATGCAGCAGCGCGTCGGCATCGCGCGGGCGTTCTCGACCGAGCCCGACGTGCTGTTCATGGACGAGCCGTTCAGCCACCTCGACGCGATCACCGCGCGCACCTTGCGCAAAGAGCTGCACACGATCTGGGCCGAAACGGGTAAGACCGTCGTCTTCGTCACCCACGACGTGGGTGAGGCCGTCGAGCTGTCCAACCGAATCCTGGTGTTCGCCAAGGGCGGACGTCTTGCCGACGACATCGACGTCAAGCTGCCGTTCCCGCGCGATGTCGCCGACGCCGACGTCGCGCTGATGAAGGCCGACGTGTTCAAGACCTTCGAGAACCTGGGAGCAATGGCCGTCAGCTAGCGGCGCGCCCCTCACTTTCGCGCGATTTCGCGCGAACGTTCCTTACCAGTCGATATTCTGGCGAATTTTCGACTGGTAAGGAACGTTCGGCGCATGGAACGGGTGCTGCGTCGGGTGCGTCCAACGTTCTGTGCGTCCGTTTGTGGGCAGCGAGGCGGTCGCGGCCGGTATCGTCAATCCGTATCAGCTGAAAACCAGGTATGTCGCGGTGTACCGGGATGTCTACGTTCCCAAGGGCCACCTGCTGACGCCCGTTGATAAGGCGATCGCGGCATGGTTGTGGTCCGATCGCCAAGCTACTGTCGCCGGCCTTTCCGCTGCTGCGCTGCACGGCACGTTGTGGATCGATGCGGGATTGCCTGCTGAGATCAACCAACCGCATCGGCACAAGACCAAGGGCATATTGCTGCACAGCGACAAGCTGGGCGACGACGAAGTCTGCGTCGTCAACGGCGTGCCTGTGACAACGCCCGCGCGTACCGCATACGACCTGGGTCGACGGCACGGCTTGACCACCGCGGTGATCAGGCTCGACGCACTGATGCAAGCGACACACCTCAAGGCCATCGAGGTCGCGCTGCTCGCCGACCGCCACCGCGGCGCACGCGGCATAAAGCAACTCCGCGAGGCGATCACCCTGTCGGATGCCGGTGCGGAATCTCCGCAAGAAACGCGCACGCGCCTCGTCTTGACCGACGCTGGACTACGGCCGAAGCGCACGCAGATCCAGGTGTTCGATCGGTTCGGCATATTCGTGGGCCGAATCGATATGGGGTGGGACGACTGGAAGGTCGGTGTCGAGTACGACGGGGTCCAACACTGGACGGACCCCGAGGTCCGGGCCCGCGATATCGAGCGACAAGCCAAACTCGAAGCGTTAGGCTGGCGAATCATTCGGGTGAGCGCGGAGATGCTCCGCGATCGCCCATACGTCATCGTCGAACGCACGCGCGACGCGCTACGCGCAGCTGGCGCACCCGTATAGCCCCGCGAACGTTCCTTACCAATCGAGATTCTGGCGAATTATCGACTGGTAAGGAACGTTCGCGCGCAAAAGAGGGGTTAGATGCAGGGGTTTGCCAACGTGCCGATGCCGTCGATCGTCACCTCCATGACATCGCCCGCCGCCAGAAAGCGCGGCGGGGTGAACCCGATGCCGACACCCGCGGGCGTGCCGGTGGCGAGCACATCGCCGGCTTCCATGCGCACCGCAGCCGAAATTGATGAGATCAGTTGCGGGATATCGAAGATCAGGTCCTTGACGGGCGCGTCCTGGCGAAGTTCGCCGTTGATCCGCGTCTGCACCCGCAGCGACCCGACGTCGTCGATCTCATCAGCCGTCACGAGCACCGGCCCGATCGGACAATAGGTCGCGGCGCTCTTGCCGATGAAGAACTGCACATGTCGTTTCTGCAGGTCGCGGATCGTGACGTCGTTGACGATGGTGTACCCGTAGACATGGCCTGGGCGCGTCGGCCGCGGCGACGTGATGCCCGCCTGGGCCGATGACGACCCCGAGCTCACCCTCGTAATCGCTTGTGGCGGTGGCGTCGTCGCTGATCCTTACCGCGTCGTCGGGGCCAACGATCGCCGACAGCGCCTTCGTGAAGATCACCGGCGCGTCGGGGACCGTCTGGTTGGCCGACGCGTCGAAGCCGCTGCCAGCGAACTCGCGGGCATGCTCGTGGTAGTTCTTGCCGACGCACATGATGTTGTTGCGCGGTCGGATCGGCGCGAGCAGGCGACTGCCGTCGAGCGGGATGCGCGACGCGGTGCGTTGCAGCGCTGCGGCGCGCTCGATACCCGCCGCGCCGAGGGCGACGAACTCCACCATAGTGGCGGGCAGTGCGGGATCGGCCGCCAGCGGGATGATCTCGTCGCCGTCGACCATGCCGATGGCGGGCCCGGCGCCCGACTGAAAGGTGATGAGCTTCATCGCGTTTCCGCTTTCGTGAAGGGCGAGTCGACGCCGAGTTCCTCGGCGAGTTCGTGCAGTTCGTTCGCGAGTGAGTCCGACAGCGGGACGCCCTCCGCCTCGTTCTCCGCGCGGATCCTCGCGGCTTCGTCACCGGGCAGGCGCACGCGCCGCCCGTCGGCACCGCCTGCATCGCGCAACGCATCGAGCTGCCGTGTCAGGTCGGCGAGCACCTCGTCGTTCGGCCGGAACAGGTCGGGCCGCAAGACGAGGATCGACTGGCCGGTGTTGGTCGGCGTCACCTGGTCTCGACGATGGTCGACGACCTCGGCGCCGAACGCGGCACCGTTGAGCACCCCGGCGAGCAGGCCGATCGCGATCGTCAGGCCGGAACCCTTGTACCCGCCCATCGGCAACAGGAAGCCCTCTCCCGCGCGGGCTGCGTCGGTAATCGGGCGCCCCTCCTTGTCGACGACCCAGCCTTCCGGCAATGGGGTGCCGTCGCGGGCGTGCACCTTGATGGTGCCGTGCGACGTCGCGGTGGTGGCGATGTCGAGAACGAACGGTGTTCGGGTGGTGGGTATTCCGATCGCGATCGGGTTGGTGCCCAGCAGCGGCTCGGTGCCACCCCACGGCGGCATGCCGTTGGCGTTGGCCACCGCGAAGTACATTGCGACGAGCCCCGCGTCGGCGGCCTGCTCGACATAGAGGCCCGCCGCTCCGGCATGGTTGGAGTGCACGGTGCCGACCCAGGCCAGACCCGAGGTCGACGCCTTGGCGATGGCCAGTTCGGTCGCCTTGGTCATCACGACCTGCCCGAGGCCGTTGTCGCCGTCCACCTGCGCGGAGACGGGCGTCTCGTGCACGACCGCGATGTCCGGCCGAATGTTGATGCCGCCGGCGCGGATGCGGTCGACATACGGCCGCAGCCGGATGAGCCCGTGCCCCGAACGGCCCCGCGCATCGGCCTCGACGAGGCGCGACGCGGTGATGTTGGCGTGTTTGGGCAGGATCTCACTGGCCCGCAGGATCGCCGAGGCGAGCTCGGTCAACACTGCGGGGGACTGGCGGATTGTCATATCGCAACCTTGATGTCGAACAGCCGGGCGGCGTTGGCGCCCATCACGAGATCGCGCTCGTCGTCGCGCAATTCGGCAGCGGCCAGGAACCCGAGGGGGTCGACCGTGCCCATGTCGAACGGGTAGTCGGTGCCCATCAGCACGTGGTCGGCGCCGAGGTCGGCCACCAGCTTCTCGACCATGCGCGGGTCAAAGACATTGGTGTCGACGAAGATCGAGCGCAGCACCTCGCTGGGCGGGACATCGAGGTGGTGGCGCAGTTCGGGTCGCACCCGCCAGGCGTGGTCGGTGCGCGCGATGTAGAACGGCAGATAGCCGCCGCCGTGTACGACCATGACGCGCAGGTCCGGATGACGGGTCCAGACGCCGCCGAGGATCATCCGGGTCACGGCGAGCGTGGACGCCAGTGGCATACACATCACGTTGACGAGGTAGTAGTCGGTGAAGCGCTGGCCGTGGGTGAAGCCCTGCGGATGCAGAATCACGGTCATGTCGAGTTCGACGACGGCCTCCCACACCGGGTCGAAGCGTCGGTCGTCGAGGTCGCGGCCGAGCACGTCGGCGCTGATCTCGACGCCGCCGAAGCCGAAGTCCCGCCGGGCTTCGCGCAGCACTTCAACGGCCAGCGCCGGGTGATCCATCGGGGCATTCGCGACGGCGGCGAAGCGGTCGGGCCACTGCGCGACGACTTCGGCGAACCGTTCGTGCTGAAGCCGGTTGGCGCGCAACGCCTCCGCCTCGGGCAGCCAGTAGAAGTACTCGGTCGGCGGCACCGACAGCACCTGCATGTCGACGCCCTGGGTGTCCATATCGGACAGCCGCTGCTCGGCGTCCTCGAACTGGGCGGTGTTGCGCTCACTGGCCCGGTACTCGGCGTTGTAGCGCGTCGTCTCGGCCGACGAGTGCAGCGTGCGCGGCTCGAACTCGGGGCGAAAGAACGGCTTCGCCAGTGCCGCCGCCGGCTGGACGGACAGATGGGTGTGCGCATCGACGCACAGGCCGCGGTGGCGTGGCGCTCGCGATGGTTCGATGCGCGGCGCCAGCTCGGGCCACCAGTCAGCCACGGTCGACGTATGCCTCCGCAAGTGCCAGACCGATCTGCTCTCGGCTCAGCGGAAGCTCGACGACCTGGTTCAGCTCGGCGGACAGATCCGCCGCCACGTAGACCTCCATCGTGACCCGGGCCAGATGCGGGTCGACCATCACCGGACGGTCCAGCGCGACCGCCTCGATGAAATGGCTTGTCTCCCTTTCCATCGGGCCTTCGTAGATGTGGTCGATGAACTCGCCCGGCATCGTCGAGAGTGGGAACTGAATTCCGTCGGCGACCGTGTTGAGCACGATGTCGCGGTGGCTGGCGTCGGCGAGGACCGCCCCGTCGGTGCCGATCACCTCGATCCAGATCGTCGACGCGTTGGGGTAGTGCGGCGGCAAGGACATTCCGGCGCCGACGGTCACGACCACGCCGTCGTCCATCGTGACGACGATGTACTGCGTGTCGGGAGCGCCGTGCGTGGATTGGCGGACACCCCAGGCGTTTTGCGAGTACACCCGTACCGGCCGCCGCGGTTCGAGGCACCAGAACGCGAAGTCGAGGTCGTGGGTGGCTTCCATCGCGGCGGGGGAGAGCTTCGTTCGCGAGCTGATCTTCGCGCCGAGTGTGCGGGTGATGTGTCTGCTCAGCAGGATGCTCGTCACCTCGCCGAGCGTGCCGTCGTTGATTGCCCGCTTGATCATGGCGGGCTTGGGGTTGAAGCGTTGCGAGTAGCCGATGGTGAACTTCAACGAGTTCGCGTCCGCCTTACCGATGAGCTCGTCGGCCTCGTCGAGGGTCAATGCGATCGGTTTCTCAAGCAGCACATGCTTGCCCGCCTCCAGCGCCGCCTTCGTCATCGGATGGTGCAGATCCTCCGGCGTCGCCGACACGATAACGGCGTCGATGTCCGGGTTGTCGACGATCTCCTGCCCAATTGTCGGTCGTGCTCGCCGGATTCGTCTGCGCGGCAATCTCTTCAAGTCGGGCCGGATCGATTTCCGCCAGATGCAATTCGCCCACCAGCGGGTTACGCGACGCGGCGACGGCACGAATGCCTCCGCACCAGCCGGTGCCGATGATGCCGAGATTGATCTGTCGCATGTGTGTCCTTTTCGCTAGGAGCCGAGTCCGGCGATCAGTTCGTCGGGGCCGATGGGAAGTGAAACCGGTTGTCCTGTGCGGGCCGAGAGATCCATCGCCATGGTGTTGATCAGGTTGGCGTGCCCGTCCGCCGCCGTCGCGTGCGGTGTTTCGATGCCGCGGCACACCCGGGCGAACCATGTCGTGGTCTCTTCCCGCATCGGCCCCCAGAGCATGCCGTCCGACACGTCGCCGGGCGGATAGCTGCCGATGAAGTCCACGTGCCGCGGCGTGGGCGGTGCGAACCCCCGGCTGGTATATCCCGCGGGCTGACCGAGTTCGGAGGCGAGGATGACATCGCGGTGCGTGTCCTCGACATCGATGACGCCGTGCGTCCCGACGATGCCGATCTCCAATCCGTATACGGCGCCGGGCCATACCGTCGGCAGTGCCCAGTTGATGTTCATGCTGAACACCACGCCGTCGTCCATCGTGAAGATGCCCGATGTCCCGTCCTTGGTGCCGATCGGCCCGAGCGTGCGATCGGTGGAGCGGGCGTACACCTCGACCGGGCTGCGGCCCTCCATCAGCCACATGCACATGTCGAGGCTGTGCGTGCCGGAGACCACCATGGGTGTGAGTCCGGTCGTGTCGTCCACCTTGCGCAGTGTCGCCTCGGGCACCATCCGGTTCATGAAGGCGCGGGTGACAACCGTTGTGACATCGCCGATCTGACCGTCGCGCAGGCGCTGTTTGACGGTCTGGAACCGGCGTCGGAAGCGCTGGGTATAGCCGACGACGGCGTCGACGCCTGCTTCCTCGATCGCCGCGAGCACCCGCGCGGAGTCGACGGGGTCCGTCGCGAGCGGCTTCTCGATGAACATCGGCACACCGAGCTCGACCGAACGCAGAATCGGCTCGACGTGCACCTGCTCGTCGGTCGCGACGATGATCGCGCCGACTTCGGGCCTGGCGAGCAACTCGCCGAGATCTGTGCTGGCGAAGTCTGCCCGCACGTCGTCGGCCAGGGTCTTCAGCGTCGGTTCGTCGATGTCGCACAGGCCGAGCCAGCCGATGCCCGGGTACTCGCGGGCGAGTACGGCGCGGATCCGTCCGACGGTGCCGCAGCCGATGACGGCCAGACCCACGGTGCCGTGTGCCCGTAAGGCGTCGCTCATGTCAGCCCCAGCAGTCGAGCGGCGTTACCGCCGGCGATGAGGTCGATCTGGGCCTGGTCGATGCCCTCGGCGGCGCCGAGGAACGCGAGCGGATCCTCGTCGCCCATGTCATACGGGTAGTCCGTGCCGAGCAGCACATGATCGGCGCCGTAGAGATTCGACCAGGTACTCCAGCTGGCCGGGCTCGAACACCATGGTGTCGAAGAAGAACTTGCGCAGATACGTGGTCGGCGGCTGCGGGACGCCCTCACGTACGTCCTCACGTGCGCGCCAGCCGTGGTCCATGCGTCCCGCGTAGGCGGGCAGGTAGCCGCCGCCGTGCACGACGAGGATCTTGAGGCCGGGATGGCGTTCGACGACGCCGTTGAAGATGAGATGTGCGGTGGCGAGGGTGGCTTCGAAGGCGTGGCCGACGATGTTGACGAAGTTGTGGTCCTGCATCCGCTGCGCATGGGTGGCGCCCTGGGTGTGGAGGACGACGACGAGCCCAAGCGCCTCCACCTCGCGCCCAGAACGGGTCGAGGCGTTCGCTGGAGATCTCCTCGCCCTCGACGTGGGTGCCGATCTCGATGCCCCGCATGCCGAGATCCGTTGCGAGATAGCGCAATTCCTGGATGGCGGCGTCGGTGTCCTGCAAGTGGCACGGTGCCCAGCGGCTGGAAGCGCCCCGGATACTTCGACGTCGCCTCGACGAACTCCTCGTTCGTCAGGCGCGCGACCTTCGCCCCGAGTTCGGGGTCGGCCCAGTAGTAGTACTGGTAGACCGCGACCGCGACCGCCTGGACGTCGACTCCCATGCGGTCCATGTCGGCGATCCGGACATCGAGCATGTCCATCTTCGGTTTGATCGTCTCGAGCTGACGCCGGTTCACCGCCTGGGTGATGGGGTTGCCGTGGCCGAGGGCCACCTTCCCGGCTGCGCGTGCGGCGTCGGCCATGATCTCGGCCGCGGGTGCGCACTCTCGGTGGCAATGGATGTCAATGACTGGACCGTCGCTACGGGACGCCCTGACCACGCTGTCCTTCTCCCTCCTACGGGTTCAGCGTCAGGGTAGGACGGCACGCACTGTCCGCACACTGCCGTCGACCGTGAATGTCGGCGCACGGTCTCATGGGCACCGGCATGGCGGCTCAGACCGGGGCCGCTCGCCGTGCATCGAGTGCCTCGCGGATCAGGATCGCCGCCAGGCAGACCGTCGCCAGGATCGCTACCGCCACGGCAAACGTCAGGCCCGAGGTCCGCAGACCCCATGCCTGGGACGCGAGGCCCTCGCCGACGACCGGCAGCGAGATCGCGATGTAGGCGACGACGAAGTACGTCGAGCTGACCTCGGCGCGGCGGTGCGGTGGCGTGAGCTCCATGACGGCCGCGAGTCCCCTGCTGAAGCTGACGCCCTGGCCGATGCCTGACACCACCGCTGCGGCGACCAACGCGATCAGCGACGAGAAATGCAGTGCCACTGCGAGAATCACCATTCCGATGACCAGGATCATGCAGCCGACTGCGACGGCCCGCTGCGGGCTGACGTTCGTCGATGCCACCTGACCGACCGCCGATGCGAAGAAGATCGACGAAACGATGAGCCCCGCGACCGCGTGGTTGCCGATGCCGATGACGTTGGCGAGAAAAGACGGCGCCACCGCGGTGAACAACCCCGTCACCGAGAACCCGGCGAACGCCGCGAGTGCCGCGATGAGAAACACCGGCCGCACCTCGGCGGGCACCGAGACCCGCTGGATGCCGATGGACCCGCTGCGCGGCGACGTTTCCGGGGCATATGCCACGGCCGCCGCGGCCAGCAGCGCGAGCACGATGTGCACCGCAAAGCTCAGCCGCAGAGGCTGCGGCGCGTACTGGACCAGCAGGCCCGACAGCAGCGGGCCGATACCGAGCGCGCCGATGTTGGAGACGGTCGCGACGGAGGCCGCGCGGGTGCGCCAGCCAGGCGGTGCGGCCTCGATGACGGCCGCGGTCGCGGTACCGGCGAACAGACCCGCTGAAAAGCCGGACAGCACACGCCCGACGAGCAGAACCGCGACGGAGTCAGCGAACAGGAACACCACACCGCTGGCCACCGCGAACGCCACACCGGCCAGCAACACCGGCCGCCGCCCGATTGCGTCCGACCACCGGCCGAACACCACCAGCGTGAACAGCACGCCGCCCGCATAGGTGGCGTAGATGACCGTGGTGGTCAGCACCGAGAAGTGCAGTTGCTCGCCGTACACCGCGTATATCGGCGTCGGCAGCGTCGTGCCCGTCATGATGGCCGCGAACGCGTACGCGAGCAGCGGGAACGCGAAGCGATGTCGGGGCAAGGTCTCCAGCACTAGGTTGTCAGCGGCAAAGGCGGGGTGCCTTATTCCGCTGACCCTAGTGCGCGGCGACGGCCTTCTCGGCGCCCACGCCGGTCAGCGCCCGCACCTCGAACTCGGCATTCACCTCGGGATCGCCGCGATCAGGCGACGTCAGACTGCCGACGATGCCGAGGATGAACGCGAGCGGGATCGCCACGATGCCCGGGTTGGCCAGCGGGAACCAGGCGAAGTCCACGCCCGGCATCATCGCGGTCTTCGCGCCGGACACCGCAGGTGAGAAGACGATCAGGACGATCGTCGAGATCAGCCCGCCGTACATGCTCCACAGCGCACCGCGGGTGTTGAACCGCGGCCAGTACAGCGAATAGAGGATGGTCGGCAGGTTGGCGGCCGCCGCCACCGCGAAGGCCAGCGCCACCAGGAACGCGATGTTCTGCTCGGCGGCCAGGATGCCCAGCAGGATGGCGAGGACGCCGATCACGACGACGGTGATGCGGGATACCCGCACCTGCTCGCTCTCGGTCACCTCATGGTTCTTCAGGACGCTGGCGTAGATGTCGTGCGCGAACGACGTCGCCGCGGTGATCGTCAGGCCGGCGACCACCGCGAGGATCGTCGCGAACGCCACCGCCGAAATGATGCCGAGCAGCACCACGCCGCCGAGCTCGAACGCCAGCAGTGGCGCCGCCGAGTTCTGAGCGCCGGGAGCGGCAAGGATGGCGTCGGGGCCGACGAGTGCCGCCGCGCCGTATCCCAAAGCCAGGGTGAACAGGTAGAAGGCGCCGATCAGGACGATCGCCCACACCACGGACCGGCGGGCCTCCTTGGCGGTCGGCACCGTGTAGAAGCGCATCAGCACGTGCGGAAGACCCGCGGTGCCGAGCACCAGCGCCAGCGCCAGCGAGACGAAGTTGATCTGCGACGTCAGGTTCGCGCCGTACTGCGCGCCTGGTGCGAGGACGTCGCGGCTGGCGACGGCTTCGGTGGACGAACCCGAAACGGCGGACTGGGCCGCGCCGAGAATCTCGGAGAAGTTGAGGCCGAACTTGGCCAGCACCCACACCGTCATCATCGCGGCGCCGCCGATCAGCAGCACGGCCTTGATGATCTGCACCCAGGTCGTGCCCTTCATGCCGCCGATGAGGACGTAGACGATCATCAGCACTCCCACGACCGCGATGACGAAGGCCTGGCCGATATCGCTGGAGATGTTGAGCAGCAAGGCCACCAGCCCGCCCGCGCCCGCCATCTGGGCCAGCAGGTAGAACAGGCACACGGCGAGTGTCGTGATGGCGGCGGCGAGACGTACCGGGCGCTGCTTGAGCCGGAAGCTCAACACATCGGCCATCGTGAACTTGCCTGCGTTGCGCAGTAATTCGGCCACCAAAAGCAGCGCGACCAGCCAGGCGACCAGGAACCCGATGGAGTACAGGAAGCCGTCGTAGCCGTAAACGGCGATGGCGCCTGCGATGCCGAGGAAGCTCGCCGCCGACAGGTAGTCACCCGAGATCGCGATGCCGTTCTGCGGTCCGGTGAAAGACCGCCCGGCAGTGAAGAACTCGGCGGCGGTCGCATTCTTCTTGCTGGCCCGGATCACGATGTAGAGCGTCACCGCGACGAACAGCAAAAAGATGCCGATGTTGGCGACGGGGTTTCCTATGGTTTCGCCCTCGGCGGCAACAATGTGGAGGTTCATGCTGCGTCGCCTTCCAACTCGGCGCGGATGGCTTCGGCGCGGGGGTCGAGTTCACGGTTCGCGAACCGGACGTAGATGAAGGTGATCAGGAAGGTGGTGACGAATTGCCCCAGGCCGATCAGGATGCCGATGTTGATGTTGCCCCAGACCTTGGTGGCCATGAAGTCATGGGCGAACGCGCCGAGCATGACATAGATGAAGTACCAGATGAGGAATACCGCGGTCATCGGAAAGACGAAGCGGCGCAATCTGTTCCGTAGTTCCTGGAACTCTGGACTGGCCTGTACGGCGACGAATTCCTGACCGCTCGGAGGCGATATGCTCGCTGCGGACGGACGGTCGGTATCGGACAACGCGGGCTCCTGACCTCGATCTGAAATTTTGCGAGTCACAGCCTACTGAGACCTGGCTCACAGGAAAGGGTTCCCGGCCGGGAGGGCGATCAAACCGCCGATCAGCAAGTCAGGAGGCATCGAGGGCGTCGATCAGGGTGTCGAAGCGCGCGGCTGACAGTCGTCGGCACCTACTGAACTGGGCAGGCGTACTTTCTGGCCACGTCCATCACCCGTTCCTGCGCTCCGGGGCCGATAACCCCTTGAGCAGCCATTTCCAAACCGATGTATCCCGGTAAGCCGCCCTCACATGCTTGATGCGCAACGCGCCATGCAGTGTCTGGATTCAGGTGGTAGCCATTGCGATCGAGGCCCTGCATGTATTCGTCGAAAGCTGGCGTGCCCTGGTCCGGTACCGCATTCGCCGCGGTGGCCAAGGTTATGGCGGTTACCACCGCCGCAAGCACAGGTGCAACAACACGTCTCATCTTCATCCCCCCACGGGTCCAACACCGATTGTCGTGTACACGTTCGCACAGTCCACCGACGCAGACCTTGGGAATTGTCGCTACACCTGCGCACACTGCGGGATGTTCGGCACGGGTTCCGACACTCACTTACTTGTTCGACACGCTCTAAACTCAACAGGTGCCCACCCTCCAGCTGGCCCAAGATCCGGCGGCCGATTCCCTGCTCGAGTCCAACCCCTTTGCGTTGCTCGTCGGCATGTTGCTCGACCAGCAGATCCCGCTCGAGGTGGCGTTCGCCGGTCCCAAGAAGATCGCGGATCGCATGGGCGGCGTCGATGCCCGCGAGATCGCCGACTACGACCCCGACAAGTTCGCTGCGCTGTGTGCGGAACGGCCTGCCGTCCACCGGTTTCCGGGATCGATGGCAAAACGCATACAGGCGCTGGCGCAGATCGTCGTCGATCGTTACGGCGGCGACGCTGCCGGAGTATGGGCCGCGGGCGAACCCGACGGCGCCGAGGTGCTGGCGCGGCTGAAGGAATTGCCGGGCTTCGGCGATCAGAAGGCGCGAATCTTCCTGGCGCTGCTGGGCAAACAGTACGGCGTAACGCCG
Source organism: uncultured Actinomycetota bacterium (assembly GCA_963716505.1). Lineage (GTDB taxonomy): Bacteria > Actinomycetota > Actinomycetes > Mycobacteriales > Mycobacteriaceae > Mycobacterium. Next base: position 373,738 of record CAVQTL010000017.1, on the reverse strand, counting down.
AAGGGCTGGCGTGCGGCCGCGGGTGACTACGGCAAGGCCGGCTCGCATCTTTCGGTGGCCGACATCGTCGACGCCGGCTCGCTGGAGAAGGTGCGGTCGTACAAGAAGCAGATGAAGGCGGCGGCCAAGGCGGCGAAGAAGTAGCGGCTAGAGCGGCGCGCCGTCGAAGCGTTCTTTGGTGGCGAACTCCGAAACCGGCCTGCGTGTGAGCTTGCGGACCTGTTTGAGCGGTTTGCCGATCGGCAGCAGCGCGGCGATCGCGTAGTCCTCCGGTATGCCGAGCAGCTCCTTGACGCGTGGTTCTTCAGCCACCGCCATGGTGGTCAGCACACCGCCGTAGCCCTCGTTGCGCGCGGCCAGCAGGATGTTCCAGACGAACGGGTAAACCGATGCGCCGGAGACGACGCCGATGCGGTCGAGGTCCTGATCGAACGCCGCGCAGACGTTGAGGTCGACACAGACCACGAGCACCGCCCCGGCGCTCAGCACGGGCGCGCCCAGGTCGGGAGGCACCTCGGTGGCGGCCACCTGTTCGGGGGAAACCTTCATGGGCTGCACGGGGTTCCACGGGCCCTCGCCGTTCTTGGTCTGCGCCAGGTAACGCTGCGCGCCTGTCACGCTGAGCGCGACGATCGCCTCGCGGGTCGTTCTGTCCCGGACCACGATCACGTGGGCGCCCTGGCGGTTGCCCCCGCTCGGGGCGAACCGGGCGTTGTCGAGGATGCGTTCGAGCACCTCGTCGGGAAGTGGTTCGTCGGCGAAGCGGCGGACCGCCCCGGTGGTGCGCATGACGTCGTATAACTCCATGCCCTACATCTTGACTGTGGGATTCTGGAGGGATGAAGACACACCTGAATTGCCCCTGCGGCGAGTCGATCGCCGGGACGGATGAGGACGATCTCGTCGAGAAGGCGCAGAAGCACCTCTCCGAGGCGCATCCCGGCCGCGAATACGACCGGGATGCCATCCTCTTCATGGCCTACTGAGCGGGATCAACGCTCCGCGAGCGGCCACATTTGTACGTATTACTGCGGCGTGTCGTGTACAGACACGGCCGCTCGCGGGGCTACGGCACCACCGTCGAGCCGATGGTGGGCATGAACTGGCACTGCTTCTCGGTGGTGGTCACCTGGCCGAAGATCGTCGACATGATGCTGCCCGAACCGGTGTCAGCGATGACCGACAGCGTCGTCGGGCCTTCCGGATTGATGTCCGACCTCGGCTTGAGCGTGGCGCTGCCCGACTTGCCGGTGGTGAGGTTGACCCAGGTGACATTCAGCGGCAGCTTCTGCTCCGCCGCCGGGCCGGGCGTGCCGATTGCAGTGAACACGTAAGCCGTCTGACCGGCCGCCGGGCCGGGCGCCGGAATCTTGGCGGGCCCGGCCACCGAGATGGCCGTCGCCAACACGTTGCCGCCGTCCTTCAAACAGCCGTTGCTGATCGACGGATACAGGAAGTCCTGCGTCGTCGGCGCGTCCGGACCGAACTGCGGATTGGCGGCGGCCTCGGGAGCAGGCGGAGCACCCTCCGGAACAGGTGCGTGCGCAGGATCAGCCGCAGGCGCCGCCTCGGGAGCAGGTGCCGGAAGGGCTTCCGGGGCCGGCCCGACGGCGTGCGCCGGGTCGACGCCCGCGGGCAGGTGCGCCTCCGCGCCCGGCGCCGCACCCGGTGCGGGCACGTGCGCGGCGGCCGGTTGCGCGACGAAGCTGTTGACAGCCGACGCCACATTCCTCGAGTCCGCGGGTGCCGCCGAGTCGCCGGTGAACACCGCCGCCGCCGCCATCAACATCGATGCTGCGTTGTATGGATCGGAAGCCGCCTTCTGAATCGCCGGGCTGAGGCCCTCCACCGCCGACATACCCGGTGCCTGCGTGGCATCGATCGGCAGCGGCGCGGCGGGTTCGGCGTTGGCGGTCCCGGCCATGCCCAACAGCAGTGCTGCCGACGAGCCGACCGCTACGGCGGCGTTGGCGAACAGCTTGCGGGTCGGTGACATGGTTCTCCCAAGGCTCGAAGGTGTGCGGCTGTCTTCCGGGATCACGGCAGGGCGCTGAGGACCCCGGCGGGGACGAGGCCGGCTGCCGCGGGTGCCGCCGCCACAGGAGCAGCCGCCGCGGGTGCCGCGAGAGGAGCCGCGGCCGCGGGTGCGGCGGCGAGGGGTGCCAGCGGTGCGGCGGCCAGCGGTGCGAGGGGTGCCGCGGCGGTGAGGGGTGCCGTCGCAGCCGTCGCCGCCGGTGCCGTCGCCGCAGGTGCGGTCAGGCCTGGCAGGGACAGCCCGCTCGGAAGCAACTGGGCCAGCCCTGCCGTGTTGGAAAGCGGCGCAGGAAGAGCCGAGGTGAGCGACGAAAGTGCATTGGCCGGAGCGGCTGCCGGGCCGGCAATCGGAGCGGCAGCAGCCGGGGCCGCGAGGGCAGCAGGAGCCGCCGCCGTCGGAAGTGCGGGCACCTCGGGCAGGGTCAGCGACGCGGTGGCGCCGGGCGGAGGCGTTGCCGGGGCTGGGGCCGGGGCGGCGGTGCCGGACATGGCCGTCGCCAGGGTCTGCATCAACTGCGGCGCGGCGGAGCCCACGGTCGACAGCGAACTGAGCAGCTGGGCGCCGGGGTTCACCGGCGGAGCCGGCGCCACCGGGTCGGCGGAGGCCGTCCCGCTGAGCGCAAGCGCTGAGACCGCGCCCGCGGCGGCGATCATGGTCGAGACGAGCAGTTTCCGGGTGCGGTACATGGTTCTCCCAATCGTTGGACGGCGAAGGCCTGAACCCGAAGCTAGTTTGTTACTCGTGTGACTCAAGTGACACGTGTGGCATTTATGCAACCGTTACTGAGACGAAGGCATACGGTGACCGATCGCTAGAGTCGGTCGGATAGACGCCACCGCGAAGCCAGTCCCGCGGCTGCGATCGCGATTGGCGGCCGCGGCGCCATGGCTGCTGGTGCTCAGCATCGCCGCCCGGCTGGCGTGGACGTACTTGGTGCCCAACGGCGCGAACTTCGTCGATCTGCACGTATACGTCGGCGGCGCAGGCGCATTGGAGCACCCGGGGACTCTCTACGACTACGTCTACGCCGATCAGACACCGGACTTCCCGCTGCCGTTCACCTACCCGCCGTTCGCGGCCGTCGTCTTCTACCCGCTGCACCTGTTGCCGTTCGGGTTCGTCGCGCTCGCGTGGCAACTGGGCATCGTCGCTGCGCTCTACGGTGTGGTGCGTGTCAGCCAACGGTTGCTTCCGATAGACGACGAGTTCGCGAAGAGCAGGCGCGTCGCGATGGTGTGGACCGCCGTCGGCATCTGGCTCGAACCGCTGCGCAGCACCTTCGACTACGGGCAGATCAATGTGCTGCTGGTGCTGGCCGTCCTCTACGCGGTCTACAGCACTCGATGGTGGCTGTCCGGGCTCCTGGTCGGGCTTGCGGCCGGGGTGAAGCTGACGCCCGCGGTCAGCGGGCTGTACTTTCTCGGCGCGCGCCGCTGGGCGGCCGTGGTGTTCTCGGCGGTGGTGTTCTTGGCGACGATCGGGGTGTCCGCACTGGTGGTGGGCGACCAAACCCGTTACTACTTCACCGAACTGCTCGGCGACGCGAGCCGGGTGGGCCCGATCGGAACGTCGTTCAACCAGTCGTGGCGCGGCGGGATCTCGCGGATCTTCGGCCACGACGCGGGATACGGGCCGATCGTGGTGGTGGCGATCCTCGTCACTGCAGTGCTGGCTGTTCTGGCGTGGCGCGCGCTGGGCGGCGCCGACGACCGGCTGGGCGGAATCGTCGTCGTGCAGCTGTTCGGACTGCTGCTGTCACCGATTTCGTGGACACACCACTGGGTGTGGGTGCTGCCGTTGATGATCTGGCTGCTGCACGGCCCGCTGCGCGAACGACTGGGTGCGCAGATACTCGGCTGGGGCTGGTTGGCGCTGACGATCATCGGCGTGCCGTGGCTACTCAGCTTCGCCCAACCGACGATCTGGGTGATCAGCAGGCCCTGGTATCTGGCCTGGGCAGGGTTGATCTACATCGTGGCGACGTTGGTCACGCTGGCGTGGATCGCGTCTACTGGCCGACGATCCCGTCGATCTCCCGAGCCATCTCCACATCCCTGGCCGTGATGCCGCCCTCGGAATGTGTGACGAGCGCGAAAGTCACTGTCCGCCAGCGGATATCGATGTCGGGATGATGATCCTTCTGCTCGGCTCGTTCGCCAACGCGGCGGACGGCATCGATGCCGTCGAGGAACGCGGGGAACTTGATCGACCGGCGTAGTGCCCCGTCCTTGCGCTCCCAGCCGTTGAGGTCGGGCAGTGCGGCGTCTACTTGTTCGTCCGATAACACAGCCATATTTCGACGGTATACCGTCAGCCGCAGTGTCAAACCAGAAGCCGAATCAGATCGTCGTCGCGGGGGCGCTCATCGCGGGCTCCGCCCTGCTGGTGGCCCAGCGCGAACGCCCGCCGGAGCTGGCCGGTCTGTGGGAACTGCCGGGCGGAAAGGTTGCGTCGGGGGAGAGCGACGCCGACGGGCTGGCTCGTGAACTTCACGAGGAGCTCGGTGTCGTGGTCACTGTCGGCGAGCGGTTGGGCGATGACGTCGCGCTGAACGAGACGATGACGTTGCGCGCCTATCGGGTCACCCAGACCGGCGGCACGCTGCGGCCGAACGATCATCGGGAGCTGCGATGGGTGACCGTCGACGAGCTGGCGAGCCTGCCATGGGTGCCGGCCGACCGGGCGTGGCTGGGCGAGCTCGTCCGCGCGTTGAGCGCCCCCGGTTAGTTCGCGAAACGGAATTCCGGCAGGTCCCTACTCGCAGTTTCCCTGCTGGAATTCCGTTTCGCGGCGGGCAGAGGTCAGTAGTGCAGCCGGTCGCCCACCACGCGGACCTCGCTGAGGTTCCGGGGATGGTGCATGGCGTGGAGCGGATGCGTGAGCACCGGGTGACGGCAGTGCGGGCAGGACTTCTGCGCCGTCTTCGCCGACGAGAACGTCAAGTGGTGACACGCGGCGCACCGGACGACGAAGAAGGCACCGATCCAATTCAGCAGCCCCAGATAGATGGCCGCCGTCGTCGCGACCGCCAGCACCACGATCAGCGCGATGGTGAGTACCTCGTAAACGGACATTTTCGCCACCTCCACACTTGGCTGCCGGATGGCATTACGGTACCCCCCGTAACCTTGGAGGACCCTGGGGATGATCAGGATTTTCGTGCCCGATTGAACACCTTGGCCAGCTGCTTACCGCGGATTCCATTGCGTTCGGCCTTGCGCACCTGATGCACCACTACTGGGCATTTCTTGCAGCGCGGCTTGCTGCGGCAGCACTTTTTCTTCGGTTTGAGGTCGGCCAGCTTGCTCGGCTTCAAAGTGACGGGAATCTCTCGTTTTCGTGATCGGCCTACCGCACTGGGATGATTCGGACGTGGATTTCCGGAATGTCGCCATCGTGGCACACGTCGACCATGGGAAAACGACCCTCGTCGACGCGATGCTGCGGCAGTCGGGTGCGCTGACGCATCGCGGCGACGACGCGATCGAGCGCCTGATGGACTCCGGTGACCTCGAGAAGGAAAAGGGCATCACGATCCTGGCGAAGAACACCGCCGTGCACCGTCAGCACCCCGACGGCAGCATGACGGTCATCAACGTCATCGACACCCCGGGTCACGCCGACTTCGGCGGCGAGGTGGAACGCGGGCTGTCCATGGTCGACGGCGTGCTGCTGCTGGTCGACGCGTCCGAGGGGCCGCTGCCGCAGACCCGCTTCGTGCTGCGCAAGGCGCTGACCGCGCACCTGCCGGTGATTCTCGTGGTCAACAAGACCGACCGGCCCGACGCCCGCATCGCCGAGGTCGTGTCGGAGAGTCACGACCTGCTGCTCGACGTCGCCTCCGACCTCGACGACGGAGGCTCAGAAGGCCGCCGAGGACGCGCTCGGATTGCCGACGCTGTACGCGTCGGGACGCGCCGGCATTGCCAGCACCACCGAGCCCGCCAATGGCGAAAACCCCGACGGCGAGAACCTCGACCCGCTGTTCGACGTGCTTCTGGAGCACATCCCGCCGCCGCAGGGTGACCCTGAGGCCCCGCTGCAGGCGTTGGTGACCAACCTCGACGCGTCGGCGTTCCTCGGCAGGCTCGCGCTGATCCGCATCTACAAGGGTCGGATCCGCAAGGGCCAACAGGTCGCCTGGATGCGCGAGGTCGACGGTCATCCGGTCATCACGAACGCCAAGATCACCGAACTGCTGGTCACCGAGGGCGTGGACCGGACGTCGACGGATGAGGCCATCGCCGGGGACATCGTCGCCGTAGCGGGTCTGCCCGAGATCATGATCGGCGACACCCTGGCCGACACCGATCACGCGCACGCGCTGCCGCGGATCACCGTCGACGAGCCCGCCATCTCGGTCACGGTCGGCACGAACACCTCGCCGCTTGCGGGCAAGGTAAAGGGGCACAAGCTCACCGCCCGGATGGTGAAGTCGCGGCTGGACTCCGAGCTCGTCGGCAACGTGTCGATCAAGGTCGTCGACATCGACCGGCCCGACGCGTGGGAGGTGCAGGGCCGCGGTGAGCTGGCGCTGGCCGTCCTCGTCGAACAGATGCGCCGCGAGGGATTCGAGCTGACGGTCGGCAAGCCGCAGGTTGTCACGCGCACGATCGATGGGAAGCTCCACGAGCCTTTCGAAGCCATGACCATCGACTGCCCGGAGGAGTACGTCGGCGCGATCACGCAGTTGATGGCGGCGCGCAAGGGCCGGATGGAGGAGATGACCAATCACGCGGCGGGTTGGGTCCGAATGGATTTCATCGTGCCCAGCCGCGGGTTGATCGGCTTTCGCACCGACTTCCTCACCGAGACGCGCGGCACGGGCATCGCCAACGCGGTGTTCGACGGATACCGCCCGTGGGCAGGGGAGATCCGCTCGCGGCACACGGGCTCGCTGGTGTCCGACCGGACCGGGAGCATCACGCCGTTCGCGCTGATTCAGCTGGCCGACCGCGGCACGTTCTTCGTCGATCCGGGGGAGGACACCTACGCGGGCCAGGTCGTCGGGATCAATCCGCGGCCGGAGGATCTCGACATCAACGTCACGCGGGAGAAGAAGCTGACCAACATGCGCTCGTCGACGGCGGATGTCTTTGAGACACTTGCCAAGCCGATCGAGCTCGATCTGGAGCGCGCCATGGAGTTCTGCGCGACCGACGAGTGCGTCGAGGTGACGCCCGAGGTGGTGCGGGTGCGCAAGGTCGAACTAGACGCAACCACCCGGGCCCGCAGTCGGGCCCGGGCGAAAGCGCGCGACTAGTTTCTGACGACGAAAAGCCGGCCACGGATTGCGTGGCCGGCTTTTCGTTGGAGCTGCTACTCGGGTGACTCCGCCTTCGGTGCGGTGTCAGCCTTCTTGTCTGTCCTTCTTCTTGAAGAGATTGCTCAGGCCACCGGTTGCGGCGAGCGCGATGCTTGAGCCACTCGTGCTGGCGGCTTCGCTCGAGGCGCTACCGCCCGGGGTTGCCTTGAGCGAGTTGACGATTCGGCTGATCGGGCCCTTCCGCTCCGTCGTATCCGCAGCCTTGGTCAGCTGCATCGTCGATGCAGATGGCACGTGGTCGCCAGTGACCGGGTTGACGCCGAGATTGCCCGCGACGAGCATTGCGGACGGCATCCCGCGGCGCCAACAGAACGTTGCCGCGCAGACGCGAGATCTCGCTTCCGTTCATCAGTGCCGGATTTGTCTGCGGATCGCCGCCGACGGGCTGCGGCAGCACATCGTCCACGGCGAAGACAATCGGATCGGTGACGTAATTCGGCGCGTCGATGTAGGCCTGAAGTGCCCGGTACAGCGTCCGTGTTGTTGTCGCCATCGAGACTCGTCTGCAGGCCTTGCGCGACGGCCACGAGCCCGAGCGGCGCGGTGACAGCGCTTGTGACTGCGCGCTGCAGCGGATACTGCGAGGCCGCGCGCCGAGCCTGGCAGCGGCGTAGACGGGCCCTTCGTCGTCGACGTCTGGTCTGCGTGCCAACGACCGAGGCTGTCGCCGATGGCTTCCTTGACGTCGTCCCGTGCAGCGATGAGGACGTCAGCGCGGAACTGCGAGATAGCGCTGTCGGCGTCCGGGTTCGTGGGGTTGTTGGCGGTATCGCCACCAATCGGCTCCGGGAGAACGTCGTCAAACGCATAGATGGCCGGATCAGCGGCCCACTGCGGCCCGTCGACAATTTCCTTCAGGATCGCGTACGCAGCGGCGTTCTGTGCCGGGCCGCCCTGTGCGAGTGCGATTGCAGCGGTGGCGAGGCCGACAGGCGCTGACGCCAGGCCGGTGACGCTCCGCTGTGCTGACAGCGCCAACAGCTCAGGTACGGACTGGGTGTACGGCGCCGGGGCGGCCGCCAATTCGACATCGGCGGTGGCGCTTCGTAGGACTTCCGGCGCCTGCTGAGCGACTGGCGCCGCGGCCATAACGCCGGCACCGACAAGCGCAACGCCTGCGGTCACGCACCCCTGGACGCGATCCTTCATGATTCCCCTTCATTTTTGAATTTAACCTGACCTCGGGCGGAAGCATAGGACATCGAATCGGTTCAAGACAAGTTAGCTGAGCAAGTTTCTAGAATTTGCGCGTCGGACGGTACGACGGAGCCAGCCGGCCTGTGTGAGCACAGGCCGTTGAGCATCGTCAGGCAGTACAGCTAACAACGCCATTGGAGAACGGTCGATCGCGCATTCTGGCTGGAACGGCCCCATTACCACGACGATGCTGCCGACGATTTCCGCGGCTCTTCGGCGCTGTGCGTGGCCGGGCGCAAAGTCCTGCAGCGCGCTCCCCTGCGCGGTACAAATGCCACCACAATGCGAGCTTGCACAGCCAGCAAACATTGTTTGCCCTGACGGTCACGTAAATTGGCATGCCCCGCTAACCGACCGGTTCTCGAATCGGACGATCCAAGGCCTGTCGATACCCTGATGGGCGTGCCGACCGCCCGCTTTCGTGACTGGATCACGCGCGGCGCACTAATCTCCGCATCGGTGCTGCTCGTCGGCGGTTGCACGGTCAGCCCGCCACCTGCGCCGCAGAGCACCGACACCACGGAAACCACGGCTCCACCGCCACCGAAGGCGACGCAGATCATCATGGCCATCGACACGATCGGCCCCGGCTTCAATTCGCACCTGCTGTCCGATCAGTCGCCGGTGAACGCGGCCATCAGCTCGTTGGTCCTGCCGAGTTCGTTTCGGCCCGTTCCGGACCCGGCGTCGCCGACCGGTTCGCGGTGGGAACTCGACCCGACTTTGTTGGTGTCGGCGGAGGTGACGGACGACAACCCGTTCACGGTCACCTACAAGATCCGGCCGGAAGCGCAGTGGACCGACAATGCGCCGATCGCCGCCGACGACTACTGGTATCTGTGGCGGCAGATGGTCAGTCAGCCCGGCGTCGTCGACCCGGCCGGCTATGACCTCGTCACCGGCGTCCAGTCGATCGAGGGCGGCAAGACGGCGGTGGTGACGTTCTCGCAGCCGTATCCGGCGTGGCGGGAGATGTTCAACGACATCCTGCCCGCGCACATCGTCAAGGACATTCCCGGCGGCTTCGCGTCGGGTCTGGCTCGGGCGCTACCCGTGACCGGCGGCCAGTTCCGGGTGGAGAACATCGATCCGCAGCGCGAGGAAATTCTGTTGGCGCGCAACGACCGGTACTGGGCCGAGCCCGCGAAGCCCGACCAACTCCTGTTCCGGCGTGCGGGAGCGACTGCCGCACTGGCGGATTCGATCCGCAACGGCGACACACAGGTCGCCCAGGTGCACGGTGGCACCGCGGCGTTCGCACAGCTGTCGGCCATTCCCGATGTCCGCACGTCGCGGATCGTCACGCCGCGGGTCATGCAGATGACACTGCGCGCGCAGCAGCCCAAACTGGCCGATTCCCAAGTGCGCAAGGCGATTCTGGGTCTGCTCGACGTCGATCTGCTGGCATCGGTCGGTGCCGGCAGCGACAACACCGTGACGCTGGCGCAGGCGCAGGTGCGCTCGCCGTCGGATCCCGGCTACACGCCGACGGCGCCGCCCGCGCTGACGAAGGAGGCTGCGCTCAGCCTGTTGGGAGACAGCGGGTACCAGCTTGTGCCGGTCGATTCGCCGCCGGCGCCGACGCCCGGCACTCCCGTGCCCGATGACGACCGCGGGCGCATCACCAAGGACGGCGTGCCGCTGTCGTTTGTGATCGGCGTGGCGACCAACGACCCGACGTCGGTCGCGGTCGCCAACACCGCCGCCGACCAGTTGCGCAATGTCGGCATCGAGGCGTCAGTGCTCGCCATGGATCCTGTTGTGCTGTACGGCGATGCGATGGCCCAGAACCGGGTTGATGCGATCGTCGGCTGGCACCAGGCCGGCGGCGACCTCGCTACGGCCCTGTCGTCCCGGTACGGCTGCCGGGCGCTGGAGGCGACGCCGGTGTCGACGACGACTGCGGGTGCGCCCCCGACGTCAACGACTTCGTCGACGTCGAGTACGCCGAATCCGCCTACGACCGGCACCACGACGGCGACACCGACGACGCCGAGCCCAGCGCCGGAGTCCGACGAGCTCATCCAGGCGCCGTCCAACCTCACCGGCATCTGCGACCGAAGCATTCAGCCCAGGATCGATGGCGCGCTGCGGGGTACCGAGAACATCGGCGAGGTGATCGACGCGGTCGAGCCTCGGCTGTGGAACATGTCGACGGTGCTGCCGATCCTGCAGGACACGACGATCGTCGCCGCGGGCCCGCGGGTGCAGAACGTCAGCCTGTCGGGTGCGGTGCCGGTGGGCATCGTCGGCGACGCCGGTATGTGGGCCAAGAAGCCGCAATAGATCGTCGTTCAGCCGCCGCTGCCGGTGGTTGCGCCCGGCGACAGTGAGGGCGTCGCGGCACTGCTACCGCCGGAGTTTCCGGTGTCAGCAGCGCCGCTCTCGTTGCCATTGCGTCGTTCTGCGATCTTGCGGAGCCTGTCGCGGAGCTGGTCGAACGCTGCGTCGAACTGATCCGCCATCCTCTCGAGTCGATCCTGGGCCGCATCAGCGGGCTTCGTCGCGGAGGTACCAGGCTCGACCTTGTTGCCGTCGGCCAGGTCGGTAGCTCCGTTGGCAGTCGTGCCCTCGTCGATGGCGCCGTTGCCGTTGCCGCTGGCGCTTGCTGTCGTCTCGGATGTGCGGCGTTCTTCAGCAGGAGCGCCTTCTTCAGCAGGAGCAGCCTCTTCGCTGGCTGCCTCAGCCTCTGCGGTCGCGGCTGCCTGTAGATCAGGCCCGCTAGCGGCCGATGCACTTTGGCCGGGGCTGAGAACGGGTGCCGCCACGGAATCGTTTTGGGCTTCCGCATCCCCTTCTGACGCTGCAGCCGCGGTGCTCGCCACGTCGGACACACGGTCATCGATAGTGGTTCGGATGGCATCGATGACGAGCGCCGACGGATCGAGGGGAGCGATTGCCGCTAACACGGCGTTGTACAGGGCCGTGGCCAGCTCGTCCGGCGACGCCATGTCATCGGCGATGGCTGGCATGGCCGCGTCGACGGCTCCGGCGGCGAAGGCGGCGGTCACGAACTCGGCGCCGACATCGTTCGCATCCGCGAGCAGCTGCGCCAACGCCCACTGGAATGCCGTCGTCTGCTGGATTACCTGCCCCGGACCGATGAATGAATCGGCCGAGGGGCCGACTTCTGCAGGCGTATCGGGGACGGAGGCACGTGTCTGCTTCTGTGCGGATACCGTGGCGACTCCGAAGGCGAACGCGGCTGCAATCGCTTCCCTGCTGACAGGAGCCGCGTCGGCGGTAAGGGCGTCAACCAGCCGCGGCACGACCTCCACGGGCTCCTCCGGCTGAGGACCCGCCGCAGCGAGTGCCTGTAGGTAGGCCGGGTCCAAAATGTACAGATCGCGCTGCACACTTGCCAGAGATTGCTTCGCGGGGATTGCTACGTCTCGCGGGGGGGCCACGATGGGATTGACCACGATGACGGCCGTGCCCACCAACGCCACCCCGATGGTGACGATTGGGCGAACAACCGCGTGCATGGCAAACCCCCGTCTACGGTCCGAGTCACGGCCAACTGTAGCTGAGAGGAAGCTAAGTAGACCAGCATGAATTCTCAGGTCAAGTTAATCCTGGCCGCGGGGTCGCAGCGGCACGCCGCCGTTCGTGAAGCAGCCGCAGTCCATGCGCGCTGTTTGCGGCGGCCGCGAACACGACGAACAGCCACAGCGGGGGGCGGGCGAGCTCCCAGACGAACAGAGCCGCGAAGAGAGGTGCGCGTTGGGTGATTGCGAGCACTCCAGCGGCGCAGGTCAGCGAGATCGCGGGCACGTGTATGGCCGTCCCGGCCAGCCCGTTTAGCGTGAGCGCGGCCAACGAGCCGGCCGCCGCGCCGGTGGCCAGAGCCGGGGTCAGCAGTCCGCCGACCGCGCCCGTCCGCAGAAACAGCGCGGTAAGCAACGGCTTCAATGCGAGAACGGCCGCCGCCGCGCCCAGGGACAGTCCGCTGTTCAGACTCACTGTCAGGATGCTTTTGCCATTGCCGGGAAGCTCGGGAAACCAGATGGAGCAGATGCCGGTCAGCAGCCCAGCCGTGGCGATCGACGGGATCAGCACCCATGACACGATCTGCGGCTTGGGCCGCGCGAAGGCCATCACCCAGTTGAACGCCAATCCGACCGCGACCGCAAGCGGCGCGATGGCCAGCGCCAGGACGACGAACAGGTAGGACCGACCGGCATCAGGCCATGTCAGCGCATGCTCGAGATGGGTCACCGGCGAGGCCACCGCCACCGCCAGGCTCGAGGTGATCAACGCCGTGCCCACCGCACGCGGGTGCCAGGTGCCGAGCAGAATTCGGACGGCGAAGATCGCGCCGCCGAAGGGGACGCTGTAGACGGCGGCAAGCCCGGCGCCGGCCGCGCACGCCAGCAGGATTTCGCGGTCACGGGCCGTCAGCGACAGCCGCTGGGTGCCGAAATCGCCTAGGGCGGCGGCGAATTGGCGTGGCGCGCCTTCGCGTCCGAGCGAGGCGCCGGACCCGACCACCAGCACCTGCAGGGCAGCGTCGATCGACAACGGCAGCCGGGAGAGCCGCCGCGGACTCTTGATCGACGCGGTCAACGCCGGGACCTCGGTGTGTCGACGAAGCATCCACCATCCGAACCCGGCCAGTGCGCCGCCGATCATCGGTCCCAGCGCCCGTCGCACCGGGCTGCTGTCTCCCACACCGGCCAGCAGTGTGCCGAACTGGTAGTGGTACGTGAGGTGTTCGACGCCGTGCAACAGCAGCGTCGTCGCGGCGCCGGCGACGCCGGCCAACAATCCGATGATGACGATGGCGCAACCGAACTCGAGGGTGCGCCGACTCACGCAGTGAACCTATGCCAACTTCAACAGGCTGGGTAGTTTGCGATATGGCCGCGTGTCAGCCGGCGGCCCGTTCGGTTGCAGGGCGCCGGTCGCATCTCGTCTTCCGCGGGATACCCGATATGAAAACTGCCTGAGTTTTGCTGAGGAATACCTGAGAACCTGACCAGATTTCGACTGCCGAACGTTGGTGATGTGGGTCTCACCGAGCGTCGATAAGCGACCCGTCGAAGGTGCGGCGGCAACGCCGGGAAACGAGAGTCCGGCGTTTCACGGTGGGATGGCAACCCGGTAACCATGGACTGGGAAATCTTCAAACTTTGCCTACTTGGGATGAGCAAACTCATTAAATATCAGAATGAGAGCTCAGATAGCATCTCCAACACTGCCAGCTAATTCTTGCTGGCTCGCGAAAAATTGTCGCTCCGGTCACTTCGTGTCTACGGTCGCTTTGCCCGCCGATCGCTTTACTCATTGTGTGCTCTGCGGGCAGCAGACCGGCGTCGCGCCGCGTTGGCGAATTTTGAACCTGAGCACAGCCTGATAAGGGCCCAAACGCCGGCCCGCGTGCGTCGACTCAGCTGCAGCATGAGACGGCGGGAGTGAAGTAAGAAATGCGCTCTGAGCTGGAGTTATAGGTCGTGTGCCTGACGCTGTTCCGACATCGAGAGGCTCGATGGGTTCTCAGACTCTTGTTAAATCGGAGAGCGCCAGCTACTTCACAACGCAACTATCTCCGGAGGAACTACCAGAATTGGCTCCCTAACTAGGCGTGCGCTTGATAGGTTGCTTCTGCTTGGTGGTCAAGCACCTATATGAAGGGGGACTTCCCGTAATGTCCAAGTACAAGAAAACTCCCAAGTCGCTGATGGCGACAGCGGCTGTGGTCGGCGGTGCCAGCATCGCACTGGCCAGCCCGGCAGCAATGCTACTGGCCGCGCCTGCAGCGCAGGCCGCGCCACTGGCTCCAGTGCCTCAGCAGCTCGACCAGCTCATCGGCCAGTTGAACTTCTTCGGCGCAGGCGGCCTCGGCGCCCTAGCCAATACCTTTAGTCCGACGACCTTCGTCGATCTTATCCCCGCTAGTTTGACCTTCGGCCTCTTCGGCCGGGGCGCGGACGGCGGGCCGGGTCAGGACGGCGGCAACGGCGGCATCTTCGGCGGCAGCGGCGGCAACGGCGGCGCCGGCTTCTTCAACCCGCTCACGGGTGTGAACGAGCCGGGCGGCAACGGCGGCAATGCTGGCTTGTTCATCGGCAACGGCGGCAGCGGCGGCAACGGAAACGGTGGAGGCTACATCACTGCCGCCCTGGTGGCGCAGAACAACGCCCTCGTCCTCGGAGCGCCTGTTGAGGCCAGTGACGGCGGCAACGGCGGCAACGCCTCGTTCTTCTTCGGCAACGGTGGCAATGGCGGGGCCGGCGGCGCTGGCCGCATCGGCAGGAACGCGGTCGCGACGACCACCGCTGATCCCGGACAAGACGGCGTGGGTCTCCAGAACGGCGGCGACGGTATCGAGACCCAAGACGGCGGTGACGGCGGACCTGGCGGCGGCAACGGCGGCGCCGGCGGCATCGGCATCCAGACCGTCAACGGTGGCGCCGGCGGCGCCGGCGGCAACGCGCTGGCCAACGGTGGTGCTGGCGGCGCCGGCGGCGCAGGCGCTCTAGCGATTGTCGGTCAGACCGGCGGTGACGGCGGCGCCGGCGGCAACGGCGCCAATGCGGGCCCCGATGCGACCGCGGTCGGCGGCGCAGGCGGTGCCGGCGGCAGCGGCGGTGGTGGCGGCTTCCTGGTCGGCTTCGGCGGCAGCGGCGGTACTGGTGGTGCTGGCGGGGCTGGGGCCGCAGGCGGTGCCGGCGGTGCTGGCGGTGCTGGCGGTAACAAGGTCGCCGGCGGCGCCCTCGATGCCGGCGACGGCGGCGCCGGCGGCAACGGCGGCGACGGTGCCGCAGGCGGCGACGGCGGTGCTGGCGGTGCCGGCGCAACCGGCGGCCTGATTCCGTTCCTCTCCGGCAACGGAATCGGCGGCAAGGGCGGCGCTGCTGGCACGGGCGGTGCTGGTGGTGCGGCTGGCAAGGGCGGCGCGGGCGGCATTTCGCTCGACAACAACGCCAACAACGGCGTTGCCGGTGCCGACGGCACTGCCGGTAATGCCGGTGCGGACGGTAACGCCGGCGCGGACGGCCTCTCGCCGTAAGCAGCTGGTCGGCAGGAACTCTGGAGAGTTCCGAAGTGGTTTGATCTCGGGGGCGTCGGAGCCTCGACGCCCCCGAGACACCACCCGCTGGAAACGAATACACAGAACACCGGACCCATCCGTGGGTCCGGTGTTTCTGTATTTCCCGCCAGCATCGGCGGTGTACGAACCCCCGCAGGAACAGGAGACGTGATCGGCGTCGATGTGGCAGCTGCTGCTGCGCTGCGGAGACTGACCTGACTGGCGGCAGCTTCGCCGGCCGAAGGACTGGCACCTTGCCGGGTGAGCCGTTCGATGAGCAATTGTGGCGGGCAAGGATCGGGCGGTGGTGCCGGCGCGCTGACGTGGCGGCAGATCGCCGAGGATGATCAGTAGATCAGCGACCAACTGAAGTGCCGGTGACGTTGGCGACCATCGCTCAATGGCTACGTGACAAGCACTTTCGCTGAGCAACCGAGGACGCGGCGGTTTGGCAGACGTTTCTGCGGTCGCTGACCGCCCGCGGTTGGTCCGCACGCTGTTGCACTCGTTCTACGGCCGGCCTCACGCTGATCCGTCGCCGCGCAACATGGTCGGATCAGCGACTCGCTGCCCGACAAGTTGAGATCCGCCGCCGCAGCGACGTGGTCGGCATCTCGGCAAATCCTAAGCCGACCACATCCCGACGACAGAACAGGAGACCACCCCCCCGGCCCCGCCTAAACCCCCGTGCGCGCAGTAGGTCGATAGACATCGGACCATCCGAGATGCGTTGTACAACACGAGAATTCGCAGTACGGCGGCATGGCCAATACCGAGAGATTCGCTCGCAAGCCTTTTCAGGAGCTACGACGGCACATTTTCCTCTTGATGGCCCTCACTCCGGCCTCGCATGATTGAGCCGGCGTGGGCGGCTAGCGGAGGTCCTCGATGCTGACATTGACCAAGCGCCTGGCGCTGTCAGGCTGCGTCTTCTGATAGACCAGCCAACGCATCTCGATTGGGCAATCCTCCCGGGGAAGGTCGAAGACGTCTTGCCCACTTACCAACTGGGCGTACCACCTCGTGGGTGGCCAAGCACCGTCGGGAAGACGCGCTTTCTCGTATTCGTAGACCGAGTCGTCGCTGATCGGCGCGAGGGGGACCTGAGTGGTCGGCCGCCCAGAGTTCTTGCCTCGTGAAAACGCTTGTGTACGTTTGTTTACCCAACTGGCGCGCGGCGTCGCGGAGTGTGTAGCCGTCGCGCGACAGAAAGGCGTTGAACACCAAGTGTCCGCTGGGAGCCAAACTCCGGGCGGCGAGTTGGAACGTGTCCCGTAACTGTTGGGTGGTGCGGAAATCGGACACCACCTCGGACAGCAGTATCAGCCAATAGTCTCGCCGTAAATCGTCGACCGCCGCGAAGACGTCACGCTGGATCACGCGCACATCAAGCGATACGTTCGGCTTCGGAACGAATCAACTCGGCGAACTTCGGGGTCAACTCGACCACGTCGACGGGGTGGCCACGGCGGGCCCAGAGCCAAAGCGTTGCGTCCCGTTCCCGCTCCGATGTCGAGCACCCGGGTGTGCAGTGGGTCGGCCGCCTGCTTAGCCAGTTCCCACACGCGAGCGTCCGGTTCAGTGCCGAACAGAGGTGGTTGTCGTGTGCTGATCGGTGTTCTCGTATGCAGCTTCGACCGTCCACCATTCGGGTTTCACGTGGTAGTTCAAGACCTTGCCGATGGGAGGGTCATACGAGATGACGATGTTCGAACGCGGGGAGGCCGCGTAGGACTCGGCCAATCCTATGGCCGGCGCGGAAGCAGCGGGTTGAACTGGACCACCGGCAGAGGGAAAGAATGTTCGGTTTCTGTCGCACTCGGGCTGTCGTACAAGCCGATGTTGTAGACGCCCGGAGATTGCACCAGTATCGGTAGATGACGTGCCAGCACCCAGAACTTGACCGGTGAAGGCGGCTTATCGGGCCAGTGCCAGGCACATTCCATCGTGCTGATCCGATCGCCCTCGGGCGACGTGGCCACGATATAAAGGCTTGGGTCGTAGTCGCTGCCTCCCTGCGTGTAGGCAGCGATCACAAGCGAGATGCTGATTTGTTGAGGAAACGCATCGACGTGGGCGCTGGTCATTGGGAAGCCCTCTGCGTTAACTCCGCCACCATCGTTCATGGCCAATCGGGTTGATGGTGCGAACGCGGCGATGTGCATACTTCCCCCTGATTTGAAGGTCTCAGACGGCATAACGATAGCGTCCGCGCTCGGGTGGCTGTCGGCACGGTGTAGCCAGCGCCCGCAGCCCACGTCCGATTGAAGCGCGGGCCTTCGGCCCTGAGGCAGGTTGCGCAGATCGAGTTCAGTTGATCGGAGCGCCAGGCGAAAAAGCCCGGCGCTGCGCTTGTCGAGGCCCCATCTGCTGGGCTGCCGACACATGAATTCCGTGCCGTTTGATGGCGAAGTTGGGGCATGCGTGTGGGCTGGCCCCTAGGCGCCCGCTATCATCGCCTCCATGCCAGATGAAACGCCGTCAAATAAAGCGCGCTCAGTTGAAATGCCGTCCAGTGAATCGCCGTTTTCGCCGGCAGATTCCGAGCCGAGGGTGTCGCGACGTCCGCAGCAGATAGGCGCACCGGCATCACGCTGGCTCGCACCGGCGGCCCTGGTGGTCGCAGTAGTTGCCGCTGGTCTTGCCATTTGGGCGTTAATGGGTAAACCGTCCGCGGCAGGATCCTCTCCTGCAGCCGAGATGGAGGGCGGCGACGCGAAAGCGCGCGTCTGCACAGCATTCGCCACCGTGAGCAAAGCAGTACCGATGCAAACGAACAACGACTTGGGGCCTGACCCGGTAGCGCAGGCGGCGGTGGCAGGCAACGCGCGCTTGGCACTGTTCGGCAGCGGACAGTACTTGCTGAACAGCCTCGACTCCGAAACCCCGTCAGACTTAGCGGATCCAGTTCGCTCGTTCGCTGTCGATCTGGAAGACATTGCGATGGCCGCACTGGCCGGTGCGAATAACACCGACCCTGATCAGGCCGCACGGCTCTCCGGTGCTGATTCGACCAGGCAGCAGATCATCGAGTTGTGCAAGTGAGCGCTGCGTCGCGCCCTGCTTTCTCAGTGATGGTCGACGAGGTTGACGGTTACCGTGTCAAGGCGACTCGCGAGTGAGCGAATCCATGGTGTGGCCAGGCCACTGACCTCGCGGAGTCAACGCCGACTTAGCCCGAGGTTAGCCGACGGCTGTTGGACCGGTTGGGTTTGTCACGGGAAGTCGAACCGGACGCGGAACATCGTCGGCCAATACTTGCCTGTCACCAGGAATTCGCCATTGCCCGCGTAAGCAATGCCGTTGAGGACCTCGTCCTTTGATCGCGGAGCATCGAGCAGCCGGGCGGCGTACACCATCGCGGTGACCTTGCCTGTTTCGGGGTCGATACGGGCGATCTGGTCGGTCGGAGAGACATTCGCAAACACCTCGTTGTCCACGCATTCGAGCTCGTTCAGCTTTGGTAAGGGCCGCCCGTTGTAGGTAACGGACACCGAACCGATCTCGTCGAACGACGTCGCATCGTGGAACCGCAGCCGGTCTGTGCCGTCGCTTCGGATGAGTCGGTTGCCGTCATAGCACAAGCCCCAGCCCTCACCCTCCATGGGGACTTGGCGTATCGGTGTGAAGCTGGCTTTGTCCCACTCGATAGCGACGCCATTTTTCCAAGTGAGTTGCCAAATACGGTCGCCGACGATCGCGATCCCCTCGCCGAAGAGATCAGCCGGTAGCGAGGCCATACGAAGCACAGCGCCAGTCGCGGGATCCAGCTCACGCAATTGAGAGTGGCCCAACTGGCCGGTGCTCTCGTATAAGGCGGGACCGTCGAACGCGAGCCCCTCTGTGTACGCCGCCGGGTCGTGTGGCGTTTCGGCGATGACGGTGGGCGGCTTTACCGGTGCAACAGCCGCGTTCTCCGCGGGAGGAGCGCTTCCACAAGCCGCGATCATGGTCATCAAGAGAGCGGCGCTGACCATTCGCGATAATGGCGCGGGGGGATCGGACGTCACGCTGGCAACAGTAGCCCGACACTCGCGGAGGGAGCGAAATTACGCCGTTCGCACCTCGCGGCCCACGCGTGGCACTGCGAGGACCGCATCATCCGATACGGAAATCAAACCATCGTCTTGTGACGCGGCAGGTCTCGGGATGAGGCCGGGGTGCTACTGCTTCCGAGCCGCCTCAATCCGCCTTCTGGTACACGAGCCAGCGCATTTCGATCGGACATGTTTCACGTTCGACGTCGAAGACGTCCTGGCCGCTGACCCACTCGGCGTACCAGCCGGTGGGCGGCCACGCGCCGTCAGGCAGATGCGCTTTCTCGAATTCGTATACGGAGTCGTCGGCGACCAGCTCGAGCGGTAGTCCCGCTGCCGCACTGGACATCTCGTGCGGCGTGAAGATGCATGTGTACACCTGCTGGCCGAGTTCTGTCGCGGCGTTGTCGGGTGTGTAGCCGTCGCGCGGCAGGAAGGTGTTGAACACTAGGCGTCCCCCGGATGCCAGGCACTGGGCGGCGAGTTCGAATACGCCGCGAAGCTGGTGCGTCGTCCGGAAATCAGGAACCACCTCGGAGAGCAGAATCAGCCGATAGTCCTGCCGCAAATCATCCATGGAGGAGAAGACGTCACGCTGGATGACACGCACGTCGAGTCGCTCCCGCGCGGCATCGGCACGGATCATGTCGGCGAACTTCGGGGTCATCTCGACCACGTCGACCGGGTGGCCGCGGCGTGCCAAGGCCAGCGCATTGCGTCCCGTTCCCGCGCCGATATCGAGCACCCGATGCGTCCCTGGGTCGGCTGCCTCATCGGCCAGGGCCCACACGCGAGCATCCGGTTCGGTACCGAACAGTGGCGGCTCACGGGTGGCGATCCACTCCTCATAAGTCGCCTCGATCGTCGACCACCGGGCATTGATTTGGTAGTTCAGCACCGTCCCGACCGGCGCGTTGTAGGTGATGACGATGTTCGACCGCTGGGAAGCGGCGTAGGCCTGCGCGAGTTGGTTCTCCAAACCCGTCCTGAGGTGAGCAAGTTGTTCGGCGGTGAAGGGTCTGCCCACACTGGTGAAGAGGGTGTCACACATTCTCACGTACTCGTCGATCATGCCCGGAACGGCGGGCAAGGTGATTTCGCCGGTGACCACCGACCGGCGATACAACCGCCGGGCCATCGCTTCATGCAGCTGCGCCGTCGGTTCGACGTGTCTGTGACGCATAGTATTTCATCGGATCCCTTCTCGCGACCGAGACTCGCCTCTACTGGGCGGCCCCATTCGCGACAATTCGCTGGCTAGCAATATACCTACCGACTTTAACGTCCGGCCGAGTCACCGTTGCCATTGCCTCAGGTCAGAAAGATCAAACGAAACGTCAGAGGCAAGGCAAGAAACGCAGGGCGCGTCTGAGTCGCCATATCAGCCACCGCAGCCGGTCAAGATCCACCAAGGGGGCCGTTTCGAGATGGCGACCCTTCTGCTTCAGTGGTCGGCTTCACCGACGTTGCGGCGCTTGGCCGGGATGCGAAGAACGCGGACCACGAATCGACCTCGGGACGCAGCTTGACGAACGCCCGACGTTGGCGTTCAGTCATGCCGCCCCAGACACCGAACTCCATCTGGTTGTCAAGCGCGTCGGCGAGACACTCGGCGATGACGGGACAGTGACGACAGATGACAGCCGCTTTCCGCTGCGCCGCTCCCCGCACGAAGAATTCGTCGGGATCGGTGCTGCGGCACTTGGCCCTCGACACCCACGCGAAGCGGACATCAGCAGCTGAACTGATGAACGTTGTCATAAGCCAATGTTTATGACACGGGCGAGGGCACACTAGCGTAGTCAGCTACGCCAGGACTGCCGCGAGCACACCCGGCGTGCTCCGCCGCTCATCTGACACGCACCTGTGGGCTACGACCCGTGAGAACCGCCCCAGCGCAATGCCGGTTAAGGTCTTCTTCGGTTTGAGATTTCCGATTTAGGGGGGACGATGCACATCATCGCGTTCGCGCCATCAACCCGATTGGCCATGAACGAGGGTGGCGGAGTTAACGCAGACGGCTTCCCAATGACCAGCGCCCACGTGGACGGGTTTCCTCAACAAATCACCATCTCGCTGGTGATCGCCGCATATACGCAGGAAGGCAGCGACTACGACCCAAGCCTTTACATCGTGGCCACGTCGCCCGAGGGCGATCGGATCAGCACGATG
The DNA here is from genome assembly GCA_963716505.1 of uncultured Actinomycetota bacterium. GTDB lineage: Bacteria > Actinomycetota > Actinomycetes > Mycobacteriales > Mycobacteriaceae > Mycobacterium. The sequence continues at coordinate 351,938 of CAVQTL010000017.1, read as the reverse complement.
GAATGTGCCTGGCACTGGCCCGACACCCCCGGCGAACCTGTCAAATACCAGGTCCTCACGCGTTTCCTACAGTTAGAACTCCGCTCAGCAGGCATATACACCATCGGCCTCTACGACGATCCCCTTGCGACAGAATCCAACCACCTATTCCCGCTGCCGGTCGTTCTGAGAGGCCCGCAACTGTCCGCACCAAGGGGATCGGGGGAGAGGTGATGGTCGCCGGAACAGAGGTCGGCACCGATCGCGTGATCGCCGACGAGTATCCAGCTGGCCATACGACATTGCCGGTCAAGGATGTGGGACGCCTGCTGCTGCGGTGCGCCGACCGACAGGGACTGGTCGCAGCGGTCAGCGCCTTCCTGTCGTGCGCGGGCGCCAATATCGTGTCGCTGGATCAGCATTCCACGCAGCAGATCGGTGGAACGTTCATGCAGCGCACCATTTTTCGTCTACCCGGTTTGGCCGCGGCCCGAGACGAGCTGGAGCGCGACTTTGCCGAGCAAGTCGCCGCGCCGTTCGGCATGGACTTCCGCCTCACCGAGGCGGCCAAGCCCAAGCGGGTGGCGATCATGGCGTCGAGGGAAGATCACTGCCTGCTTGATCTGTTGTGGCGCAACCGCCGCGGTGAGTTGGACATGTCGGTGGTGATGGTGATCGCCAACCATCCTGACCTCGCCGACCAGGTACGTCCGTTCGGGGTGCCGTTCATCCATGTGCCGGCGCGCAGAGAGATCCGCGAGCAGGCCGAGCGTCGCCAGCAAGACCTCTTGCGCGGCAACGTCGACCTGGTGGTGCTGGCACGCTACATGCAGATCGTGACGCCGCAGTTCCTCGACGAGGTGGGCTGTCCGTTGATCAATATCCATCACTCGTTCTTGCCGGCGTTCATTGGTGCGGCTCCGTATCGGCGGGCCAAGGAACGCGGCGTCAAACTCGTTGGCGCAACAGCCCACTACGTGACCGAGAATCTGGACGAGGGTCCGATCATCGAGCAGGACGTGGTGCGCGTGGACCACCGCCACAGCATCGACGACCTCACCCGTCTGGGCGCCGACGTCGAGCGCGCCGTGCTGTCGCGGGCGGTGTCGTGGCACTGCGAGGACCGCGTCATCCGGTACGGCAACCAAACCATCGTCTTCTGAGCCCGCGCTCAGCGGGGGCACTCGTCCCCGCGGCAACCCAAGCGTCCCCGCGGCAACCCAAGCGGTTCGCGATCAACACCGAGGGCAGATGAGACAACCCGGTCGTGTGTAGGCAACCAACGTCAAGGAGTAATGGTGGTCTGCTCATCCATGATGCGCATCGTGTCCGTCAGCATTCCCAATTGGTCCGCATGACCGTCTGCGTTTATCTGCAGGACAAACACACCGTCCGCGGCCGGAATCACCACCGTCGTCTGCACGATCGCCCGCGCGACGCCGTCATTCCTTGTGAACGTGCCGCCGAGCTGATATGCGTTGAAGCCGCTGACCTTCTTGGCGGTTCCTTGATCACCCTGGAAATCAGCCATGTTCCTCAGCTCGCCGGGCGCGTATGAAAGCGTTCGGCCCACGCCATTGCCGGTGAGCTTCGACACCAAGGTGATGAAGCTAGGCGGATCGGCCGACATCGCCGGATCAGTGAAAAAGATCGCGCTCCATGCGTACGCCGGAGTGAGATCGCCGGCGTCTGCCCAACCGGGCGGAGTAGGCAGATTGACCGTCGGAGCACCCGGATCGCCCGGATGGAGCTCGGTTTCCGCGATGTTGTTGTCACGGATGAAATCCACGATCGTGTACTGGTGGCCGACAGGCGAAGCAGGCGGTGCAACGGCAGGAGATGCCGGCGGTGCACGGCGGAGACGGCGGACACCTGCCGGCGGCGCTGCGGCTGGACTCGAATTCGTGACCGGCGCGCTGGTTTCTTGCGGTTTGCTCTCGGTCGCGGGATTTGATCCGCAGCCAGCAAGGCCGAGTCCAATCACGAGCGCACAGATCGCAACGCCTTTTGTCCGGCCCGCCTGTCTCATCTAGCCCCTCCTAGAATTGGCACTTCGCCGCATCAAGCCTGCGATCGGCGTGGCCTCTGTATAGCTGATTTACGTCCTCCGGACGGAGGAATCCGCGATCGCCCGTTGCGCGGGCTGAGCAGCAATTCCTCCACGGTTTCCTGCGCGTTCCCGTCCTCCCAGCAAGGTTGTCCCGCAGCTCGCAAGCTACCGGCCGACCGAATCACCTCGCCAGTCGCCGGGCGTGTCAGCTCGCGCAGCTGAGACTGTCCGAGCTAACCCGGTGAGTCTCGTGCCAACGCGGCTGTGCCATCACAGTGCCACACACCGCAGCGAGACGCATTGATTGGTTGAGCAAATGGTGCTGCGCGATTGCTGTCGACTTCCCCGGACGGAACGGGCCGCTATAGTCGCTCCATGTCGGATTCCCCGGAGGGCCAGGGCCATTCCGGGGCACCGGTCGTGGCGACATCTGACCGCTGGGTGGCTGTGGCCGCCTTGCTGGTGGCGGTCGTCGCCATCGCGCTGGCCGCGTGGTCACTCGTCAGCGGATCGTCTGACAACACATCGGCCGCGCCGGGAGCCGGCGATCCCAAAACGCGCGTCTGCACCGCCTTCGACATGGTGAGCAAAGCGGTACCGCTGCAAATGAACAATGCATTGGGATCCGGCCCGGTGGCGAAAGAAGCCGTGGCAGTCAACGCCCGCTTGTCTCTCATCGCCGGCGGCCAGTATCTGCTGAACAACCTCGACCCGGCGACCCCGGCAGAGCTGGCCAACTACGTGCGTATATTGGCGCACCATCTGCAGGACTTCGGGATGAACGCGATGGCCGGAGCGCGCACCAGCGAGATCGACCAAACTGCGCTGATAGCCGATACCGAACAGGGCAGGAAGCAGATCGCCGAACTGTGTAAGTGAGCCATAAGCCACGATTGGCCCCCCTCCTGAGAGAGGGGGGCCAATCGCAGTGGTGACGACTACCCCTCGTCGCCTCCACCAGTTTGAGAGACCTCCCCCTACGGGCTCACGTGTTCACGCGCGCTCGAAGCGGTCGCGTTCTTCACGGCCCGATCGGTACTGTCCCGCAACGGCAGAGCAACGGCGTGGCGAGATCAGGCGGGTGCCGCTCGACGTGATTCCGGTGGTCACATGTGCCTTGATCTGATCGCTCAATTCGTGTCTTCCTTCGCGAGTTTCGTGTTCCGCCAGCAAATGTACGACACATTTTGCTCCAAGGCTAAACGGAATCTGAGTTTTTTCTTGGGTACCGCCGGACAGGTAGTTGCGTATGAAACAACCTTGAAAACGCGACGGGCGTAACTAGTTGTGCACAACGCAACCACTTCCGTAACACCAGCAAACAGGGACCCCGGCAGCCGCCGATCTGAACCGCATGCACTCAGAGGCGGGTTATCACCTCATCTAGCTGGCAGGATGCTGGAAAAGTAGTGAGTAACAACCTTGACAACAATCCAAATCCATGCGGACGTCGTTTAGTAGCACAGTGCCTGAACTGATTTCGCAAACAAATAGATTCCCGTAGACGCGCCGTCTGATATTTCGCCGAGCCGGTAGATCGAGCCCGCTTTCTCTCAGTCTCGCCTCGCGCCCAGCCCCGTTTCAGGAGTGTCCGCCGATCCAGATAGGGTGGCTGGTTAGCAACCATTCTTCACGGTATGGTCAACGGCGCACAACTTGACACATGTCACGTGGCTCGGCGCGGGCGGTGCCGGGCTTCGTTCCGGACGGGGTGGGCAGGCACAGCTAATGGGCCACCGGCGCGATTTCCAGCGCCGACCACTAGCGTAGATTCGCGCTCGATGTCCGAAACTGATGCCCGTCTGCTCTTCGTCCACGCCCACCCGGACGACGAAACGCTGACGACCGGCGGCACCATCGCCCACTACGTCGCCAACGGCGCCGACGTCCACGTCGTCACCTGCACACTCGGCGAAGAGGGCGAAGTCATCGGCGATCGCTACGCCCAACTCGCGGTCGACGCCGCCGATCAGTTGGGCGGATATCGCATCAGCGAGCTGACGAAGGCGCTCAATGCCCTCGGAATCGAGGAGCCCAATTTCCTTGGCGGCCCTGGACATTGGCGCGACTCCGGCATGGACGGCACTAAGCCACGACACCGTCAGCGATTCGCGGATGCCGACATGCGCGAGGCGGTCGGCGACCTCGTCGCCATCATCCGCCGGCTGCGTCCCCACGTCGTCGTCACCTACGACCCCGACGGCGGCTACGGCCATCCCGATCACATCCAGACCCACCGCGTCACCACCGAAGCCGTCGCCGCATCGGCGGGCAACGACTACCCGGGCGCGCCATGGCAGGTGCCCAAGTTCTATTGGACCGTCACCTCCACGAGCGCGATGGGCGCCGGCCTGGAAAGCCTCGACGACGTTCCCGACGAATGGATCCGTGTGACGATCGACGTCGTCCCGTTCGGCTATCCCGACGACAAGATCGACGCCGTCATCGATGCCCGCGAACAACTTCCCGCCAAGGTCGCTGCGCTCCGAGCCCATGCCACCCAGGTCACCGTCGCGCCCAACGGTCGTTCCGGCGCGCTGTCCAACAACATCGCGCTGCCCATCCTCGCCGAGGAGCACTACATACTCGTGGCCGGCGAGCCCGGCGAGCGCGACCACCGCGGCTGGGAAACCGACCTTCTGGCCGGATTGGACCTCGGATAACCGGGGTAGACGCGCTAAGCTTCGACGACGCGGCCGCAGAGACAAAGGACAGTCATGGATCAGGATCTGGACCCCAACCTGCAGCACTGGCAGGACCGCCTGGACAACTTCCAGTGGGTGGTCGGTTCACTCACGGCGGTGCTCGACAGCATCCCGACCTGAGCCAGTCGCCCGACGACTCTCGGGCTCTTCGTCCCGTCGTCCTCACCCTGCTTGCCGTCGACGGCGTTATCTCAGCTGTACTCGCCGCTTTCTTTCTCCCGCTTCGCCTCGGCCCGGTTCCGTTTCCCATCAGCGCGCTGATCAGCGGTCTGCTCAACGCCGCGCTGGTGTGGGTGGCTCTTCAATGGACGTCGTCGCCACGGCTCGCGGCGCTGCCGCTGTGGACCTGGCTGGCTACTGTCGCTGCGCTCACGTTCCCGGGTCCCGGCGACGACGCGGTCTTCAGCGCGCAGTGGCAATTGCTGCTGCTGATCGCGGTGGGTGCAATTCCGCCGCTGATGCTGCTCTATCGGCGCAGCCACCAGCGCTAGCGGTTACTCGTCGGCGTCCGAAGCGGGCTCGATTCTTGACCGCGTCACGGGCGTCCTTGGCGGCCTCTCGCACCTGCTTCACGACCTTCCTCGCGGTGTCGCCGAAGCTCTTCACCACGTCGGTCGGAGTATTGGTGGCACCGTCCACGGACTTGCTCGGCTTGCCCGGCCGCAGAGCGGTCGTCACGTCGCTCACCGCCTTGGTCACCGCACCGCGGGTGGCGTTCCGAGCCCTGGGTCGAGACCACGTCGCCATTGCCACCGGTCTGCGCGGCCTCGCTGATCTTGTTCGGTTCGTCCGTCCGACGTTCGGTGAGCCCGGCGCGGATCTCGTTCGCACGTTGCGCACCGTATTGGTTACCTGACTGAGCGGACCTGCCGGAGCCTCGACCCTGCTCTCGACCGGACTGCTTTTGACGATCGACGGGACGGTGCTGACCTCTGCCGTTCGGTCCAGTTCGCGCGCCTGCGCGGCCGCCGTTGGGATCAACGGGAAGCCCGCGAAGTAGTTGATCTCGTTGATCCCGGTATCGATGAGCGAGTCCACCGTCGTCACGCCGACGTCGTAAGCGCCATTGATATAGCTGTTGATGTTCAAGGGCTGGTTGAGCACCGGATCGATCAGGTCGAAGACCACGCTGTTGGACACCGGCTGGACGAGGGAATTCCACAGGATGCTCACCTGATCGCCCGCGATGTTCACGAGCGGGATCGGGGCGAGTGCCGCTTGGAGCACGTCGACCCCGTAGTCGATCCCATTGCGGACCGGGACGTAGATGGCGTCGACCAAGTCGCTGGCCGCGTTCGTTACGCCAACCTCAGGCGTCGTCAAGTCCTCTGCGGTGACGCCTGCCGTCTGCGTCTGCAGAAGCCCGAACCATGGCAGCAACGGGATCTGCGGGGGTGGGAATGGGAGCGGCGGCAGCAAGCCCCAACCCCAGTTGATTTCTGCATTCGCGAAGCCGATGACCGGCATTGGCGGAGTCCAAGATGACGTTGTTCAGGCCTTGCAGGAAGCTGACGGAACCGCCGATCCAGTCGGCGATGTTGAACGATGATTGCTCGTGACGATTGGCCTGATCAGGTCGAAGTAGAAGATGCCGATCTGGTCACTGATGATCCAGCCGACCCAGGGATCCAGCCGACGAAATACTGAGCCACTTCGACGCCGTAATCCACCCCGGAACTCACGACGTTGTAGATCCCGATGATGGCGTTGCCCAGACCGGGGAACGCGACGAGCGCCGTCGGCGCCGCCTGCTGGTCGGCAACGGGTGAATCGGAAACGATCGAAGTTCGGGGCGCGCCGCTGCGCCGCCGCGACCCATGCCGTCAACTCGGCGCGGTCGAGCAGCGGTTGCGCCTGCGCGGTGAGCTGAACTGCGGCCGCAGGCTCTGTCCGCGGCGGGGGACCGGGCTGGACCGACGGGGCGGCCGCGATGGCGGTCACGGTCAACGTCGCGACCCCGGCCATCAGCACTGAGCGCTGCAGAGATCCTCATTTGAACCCTCCCATTTACCTGCCCGACCTGGATGAACCTACGCGGACGTTGACGCGGGCGTCGTTAAATGGGCGCCTCACGCGTGTCGGCTTGCACCGTCGTGATGGCGGCCCGACACGCCGACCGATACGCGGACTACTGTGGCGATATGGCATGCGCCGATGTTTCAGAATGTGAGACGCGCGGATGATCGTCGACGGACGCGGGGTTACACGGGAGTGGCTCTGAACCCCCAGCACGGCACCGATCTGCCCAGCCCGGTGGTCCCACCCAATTCCGGCGCCCCCAGCGCTTCCGCTTTGCGGCGCGTACTTCGTCGTGCCCGCGACGGAGTCGCGCTGAACGTCGACGAGGCAGCAATCGCCATGACCGCTCGCGGCGACGACCTGGCCGATCTTTGTGCCAGCGCCGCGCGAGTGCGCGATGCCGGATTGGTGTCGTCGAATCGGCGCGGGCCCAACGGTCGGTTGCCGGTCAGCTATTCGCGCAAAGTGTTCATCCCTGTCACCCATCTCTGCCGTGACACCTGCCACTACTGCACCTTCGTCACGGTTCCCGGCAAGCTGCGCGCCCAAGGCCTCGGCATGTTCATGGAGCCCGACGAGATACTCGACGTCGCCCGCCGCGGGGCTGAACTCGGTTGCAAAGAAGCGCTTTTCACGCTCGGCGATCGGCCGGAGGCGCGCTGGGAGGAAGCCCGGCAGTGGCTCGACGAGCGTGGCTACGACTCGACGCTGGACTATGTGCGTGCGATGGCCATCCGCGTGCTCGAGGAGACAGGCCTTCTGCCACATCTGAACCCGGGTGTCATGACGTGGACGGAGCTGTCGCGACTCAAGCCGGTCGCCCCCTCGATGGGCATGATGCTGGAAACCACCTCGCGTCGGCTGTTCGAGACGAAAGGGCTTGCCCACTATGGCAGCCCGGACAAGGATCCCGAGGTTCGGCTGCGCACGCTGGACGACGCCGGGCGACTGTCGATTCCCTTCACCACCGGTCTGCTGGTCGGCATCGGCGAGACGCTGACCGAGCGCGCCGAGACAATGCACGCGATCCGCAAGTCCCACAAGGCGTTCGGCCATGTTCAGGAAGTGATCGTGCAGAACTTCCGGGCCAAGGATCACACCGCCATGGCGTCGACGCCCGACGCCGGCATCGACGACTTCCTGGCGACGATCGCCGTCGCCCGGTTGGTGCTGGGACCCAAGATGCGCATCCAGGCACCGCCGAACCTGGTGTCCCGCGACGAGTGCCTCGCCCTGATCGGTGCGGGCGTCGACGACTGGGGCGGCGTATCACCGTTGACGCCGGACCACGTCAACCCCGAACGGCCATGGCCGGCGTTGGACGAACTGGCCGCCGTCACCGCCGAGGCGGGGTACGACCTGGTGCAGCGGTTGACCGCCCAGCCGCCCTACGTACAGGCAGGCGCGGCGTGGATCGACCCGCGTGTGCAGGGCCACGTCGCCGCACTGGCCGATCCCGACACCGGTTTCGCGGTGGACGTCAACCCCGTCGGACGGCCGTGGCAGGAGCCCGACGAGGCGTCCGAGTCGCTCGGCCGGATCGATCTGCATTCAGCGATCGACTCCCAGGGGCGGCTGACCACCACGCGCAGCGACCTGGACAGCGCCTTCGGCGACTGGGAGTCCATCCGGGAGAAGGTGGGGGAGCTGGCGGCCCGCGCTCCCGAGCGGCTCGACACCGATGTGGCCGCGGCTTTGCGTGCGGCCGAGCGCGACCCGGCCAGCTGCACCGACGACGAATACCTGGCGCTGGCGACGGCAGACGGGCCTGCGCTCGATGCCGTTGCCGCGCTGGCGGATTCGCTGCGGCGCGAGACCGTCGGTGACGATGTCACGTTCGTCGTGAACCGCAATATCAACTTCACCAACATCTGCTACACCGGATGCCGCTTCTGCGCGTTCGCCCAACGCAAGGGCGACGCCGACGCCTACTCGCTGTCCTCGTCCGAGGTCGCCGACCGCGCGTGGGAGGCCCATGTCGCGGGGGCGACGGAGGTCTGCATGCAGGGCGGTATCGACCCCGAGCTGCCGGTCACGGGGTACGCCGATCTGGTGCGCGCGGTGAAGCAGCGGGTGCCGTCGATGCACGTGCATGCGTTCTCTCCGATGGAGATCGCCAACGGCGTCACGAAGAGCGGGCTGTCCATCCGGGACTGGTTGATCAGCCTTCGCGAGGCCGGCCTCGACACCATCCCCGGCACCGCCGCCGAGATCCTCGACGACGAGGTCCGCTGGGTGCTGACCAAGGGCAAGCTGCCCACGTCGATGTGGATCGAGGTCGTCACCACCGCACACGAAGTCGGGCTGCGGTCGAGTTCGACGATGATGTACGGCCACGTCGACACGCCTAAGCACTGGGTCGGACACCTGCGCGTGCTGCGCGACATCCAGGATCAGACCGGCGGGTTCACCGAATTCGTGCCGCTGCCGTTCGTGCACCAGTCCTCGCCGCTGTACCTGGCGGGCGGGGCACGTCCAGGTCCGACGCATCGCGACAACCGCGCCGTCCACGCGTTGGCGCGAATCATGCTGCACGGCAGGATCTCTCACATTCAGACAAGCTGGGTCAAGCTCGGCGTCGAGCGCACGCAGGTGATGCTCAACGGCGGCGCCAACGACCTCGGCGGCACGTTGATGGAGGAGACCATCTCCCGGATGGCAGGCTCGGAGTTCGGCTCGGCCAAGTCCGTCGAGGAGCTGACGGCGATCGCCGAGGGTATCGGCCGCCCCGCCCGTCAGCGCACCACTACCTACGCGTCACTCGCGGCGTAGGGCGACATCAGGGCTGAAATCCCGCTTGTGGGTGAACCGAGTGTCAAGCTCGGCACGTATACCGAATGACAGTCGCCATCCCCAGCCCAGGAGCGCGCCTTGACAACGATTTTCGGTCTTCCTGCCCATGCCCTGCTTGTCCACGCGATCGTCGTGCTGGCACCGCTCACCGCCTCGCTCCAAATTCTCTGTGCCCTGTGGCCGGCGGCGCGGCGCCGACTCGTGTGGCTCAACCTCGCATTCGCGGCCGCGGTTGTCGTGCTGACACCGCTGACCACCTCGGCGGGGCAATGGCTGTATGACCAGCAGTCGCAGCCCGCTCCCATCCTGGAGACTCACGAGCAGCGCGGTCAGTGGATGATCTACTTCGCCATCGGACTGCTCGTCGTTGCCATCGTCCAGGCGGTTCAGCACTGGATCGAGTCGCGATCCTCGGAGCCCAAGCGGACACTGGCCGTCATCGCCACGGTGCTCGCCGTCGTCGTCGGGGTGTCGTCGATCGTCGGCGTGGTGCGGATCGGTGATGCCGGCGCTCAGGCTGTGTGGGGGACTCGGGAATAGAAACGGACTAAGGTCCGCTTTTCTCATTGAGGCGTCGGAAAGGCCGATGCCAACACTCGAGGAGAGTCTTATGACCGCAGCCACCGTGACCACCCAGCTCAGCGCGGGAACCTGGGCGATCGACCCGGTTCACTCGTCGATTGCGTTCTCGGCGCGACACCTTATGGTGACCAAGGTGGGAGGGCGCTTCAACACCTTCTCCGGAGCTGTCGTGGTCGGCGAGGACGGCACCCCGTCTGTGACTGCCGAGATTGCCGTCGATTCCGTCGATACGCGCAACGAGCAGCGCGATGCACACTTGAAGTCCGCCGACTTCTTCGACGCCGAGAAGTACCCGACCGCAACCTTCGCCTCGACCGGCGTGCGCGAGAGCGGTGACAAGTACGTGCTCGACGGCGACTTCACCCTCAAGGGCGTCACCAAGCCGGTCAGCCTCGACCTCGAGTTCAACGGGACCAACCCCGGCATGGGCCACGGCGAGGTCGCCGGCTTCACGGCCTCGGTCGTGCTGAACCGCAAAGACTTCGGCATCGATATCGACATGCCTCTCGAGACCGGTGGCGCCGTCGTCGGCGACAAGGTGACCATCACCCTCGAGATCGAAGCGCTCAAGCAGGCCTAGACGGGTCCCTGACCCACCGCGAGCGTCCGCAAAGTGACGCTGTTTCACGGCGTGTCGGTGTACAGACACGGGCGCTCGCGGTGCGGGGGGAGTGGCTAGAGCCAGGTAGAGCCAGGTAGAGCCAGTAAGAAGCCAGTTAGAGGCGGGCGGCGAGTTCGGTGCCCTGCTTGATCGCTCGCTTGGCATCGAGCTCCGCCGCCACGTCCGCACCGCCGATGATGTGCGGGTCGATTCCGTTGCGGCGCAACCCGTCCTCGAGCTCTCGTACCGACTCCTGGCCCGCGCAGATCACCACGTTGTCGACCTCGAGCAGCTGCCCGCGCTCGTGGTCCGGGCCGAAGCTGATGTGCAGGCCGTCGTCGTCGATGCGCTCGTAGTTCACGCCTGACAACTGCGTGACCCCCTTGGCCTTCAACGACGCCCGGTGCACCCAACCCGACGTCTTGCCGAGCCCCCGACCCTGCGGGCCTTTGGTGCGTTGCAACAGATACACCTCGCGTGCGGCAGGCGCGGGGATCGGCGTCGTCAACGCTCCGCGGGCTTCCTGCGGGTCGGCCGCACCCCACTCCGCCTTCCACTCCTTCAGGTTCAGCGTCGGTGACTCGTCGGTCACCAGGAACTCGCTGACGTCGAAGCCGATACCGCCCGCGCCGACGACGGCCACCGTCTTTCCGACCGGCTTGCCCATGATCGCCTCGGCGTAGGACAGCACCATCGGGTGGTCGATGCCGGGGATGTCGGGCATCCGCGGCGCCACGCCGGTGGCCAGTACGACTTCGTCGTATCCGGCCAGCTGGTCGAGGCCTGCGCGGGTGTTCAGTCGCACGTCCACACCGTGCTTGTCGAGCATCCGGGTGAAGTAGCGGATGGTCTCGCTGAACTCTTCCTTGCCGGGAATCCTTCTGGCCATGTCGAATTGGCCGCCGATGACATCGCCGGCCTCGAACAGTGTGACGTCGTGGCCGCGTTCAGCGGCGGACACCGCGGCGGCCAACCCGGCAGGTCCCGCGCCGACCACCGCGATGCGGCGGGTGCGCCGGGTCGGCGAGAGCACCAGGTCGGTCTCGCGCCCGGCACGCGGATTGAGTAGACACGACGCTTTCTTGTGCACGAACGCATGGTCCAGGCAAGCCTGGTTGCACGAGATGCACGTGTTGATCTCGTCGGCGACGTCGGCCTGCGCCTTGGCGACCCAGTTCGGATCCGACAGCAGCGGCCGCGCCATCGAAATCAACTGCACATGTGTGTCGGCAAGAACCTGCTCGGCGGCCTGCGGCATGTTGATGCGGTTCGACGCCACCACCGGGATGTCGACGTGTTCGGCCACCGCGCTGCTGATGTCGACGAATGCGCTGTTGGGCACGGAGGTGACGATCGTCGGCACCCGCGCCTCATGCCAGCCGAATCCGGAGTTGATCATCGTCGCGCCGGCCGCCTCGACTTCGGTTGCCAGCGAGACGATTTCGTCCCAGCTCTGGCCGTCCTCCACGTAGTCGGCCATCGACATGCGGTAGCAGATGATGAAGTCCGACCCGACGGCCGCGCGGCTGCGGCGCACGATCTCCACCGGAAAGCGCCTGCGATTCTCGGGTGAACCGCCCCAGGCTGTCGGTCCGCTTGTTGGTGCGGGGAGCGAGGAACTGGTTGACCAGATAGCCTTCGCTGCCCATGATCTCGACACCGTCATAGCCGGCCTCGCGGGCCAGTTCCGCGCAGCGCGCGAAGTCGCCGACGGTGCCGTCGACGTTCCTCAGCGCGCGCGGCTTGAACGGATTGATCGGTGCCTTGATCGCCGACGCGCTCACCGAAAACGGATGGTAGGCATAGCGTCCCGCGTGCAGGATCTGCAGCAGGATCTTGCCGCCCTCGTCGTGCACGGCGTCGGTGATGCGGCGATGCCGACGCGCTTCCGACGACGACACCAACTGCGATGCGAACGGAAGCAGCCAGCCGGTGCGGTTCGGCGCGTACCCGCCGGTGATGATCAGGCCGACGCCGCCGCGGGCCCGCTCGGCGAAGTACGCGGCGAGTCGGTCAGTGTCACCGGCGCGATCCTCCAGGCCGGTGTGCATCGATCCCATCACCACCCGGTTGCGCAATGTGGTGAACCCAAGATCCAACGGCGACAACAAAGTTGGGTACGGGTTGGTCACGGGATCTCCCTCAAGCTCGCCGTCACTTCGTCGAGCCATTCGATGGCACTCTCCTCGGCCCGAATGCCGCCGCGCAGGACGAGATATTGATGCAGCGCACTGCCACTGAGCGCGCTCGGGTCGGGGAACTGCCGCTTCTCGAAGCCTCGGTAGGTGTCGAGCAGTTCGGCGCGTTCGGCCCGAAGCGCGCTGACCTGGTCGCACAGCGCCGCGACATCGCCGTATGCGGCCGCGCGGATCTTGACGGCCAGGTCGCGGGTGCGGTTGTCGGTCACCGAACTGCCGCGGCCCGTCAATGGCTCGGCGATCCAGCGGGCCAACTCGGCGCGGCCGGCGTCCGCCACGGTGTACACCTTCTTGTCGGGCCTGCCCTGCTGCACAACGGGCGTGGCCTGCACCCAGCCGTCGTCCTCCATCGCCCGCAGCGTGCGGTAGATCTGCTGGTGGGTGGCGCTCCAGAAAAACCCGATCGAGCGGTCGAAGCGGCGCGCCAGTTCATAGCCCGAGCCGGACTGCTCGGACAGCGAGACCAGGATCGCGTGGGGAAGTGCCACGCGGGCAGCCTAGAAGCACCCTGGGCCATATGCAACTTGTTGCACTGCACCCGTGCGCATAGGGGTGTGCCGACTAGGCACTTGTATATGCAACGTCTAGTATCAGTAACTACGCGTCCACCCCATCGGTGGGCGCAAAAGTTAGGGCAGGCTGAGACAGACCTCTTCGTGTCCGCATCGGATACTGGAGCGAATTTTCACCCACGCCCTACACACAGGCAGCCCCCATTGATCATGTTGATCGAGAGGACTTGAGGAGTACTCAGTGACGTACACCATCGCCGAACCCTGCGTCGACATCAAAGACAAGGCATGTATCGAAGAATGCCCTGTCGATTGCATCTACGAGGGCGCCCGCATGCTGTACATCCATCCCGACGAATGTGTGGACTGCGGCGCTTGTGAGCCGGTCTGCCCCGTCGAGGCCATCTACTACGAAGACGATGTGCCGGACCAGTGGAGCGGATATACCCAGATCAACGCCGACTTCTTCGCCGAACTCGGGTCACCTGGCGGAGCATCGAAGGTCGGGCAGACCGACAACGATCCCGCAATCGGTCAAGGACCTACCGCCTCAGGGTGAGGACTGATAACGGCTAGACCCGACGTCGTTCGCCGCGGCATCTCTGCGGGGCTGCCGGTATTTCCGTGGGACACGCTCGCCGACGCGACAACGCTGGCTCGCTCGCATCCCGACGGCATCGTCGACCTGTCCGTCGGCACGCCGGTTGATCCGGTCGCGCCATTGATCCGCGAGGCGTTGGCAGCCGCCAGTTCCGCGCCGGGTTATCCGACCACCGCAGGCACACCCGCGCTTCGCGCGTCTGCCGTTGCGGCGTTGAGTCGCCGCTACGGCGTCACCAACCTGGCCGAGGACGCCGTGCTGCCGGCGATCGGCACCAAGGAGCTGATCGCCTGGCTGCCGACGCTACTCGGCCTGGGACCCGAGGATGTCGTCGTGGTGCCCGAATTGGCTTATCCGACTTACGAAGTCGGCGTGAAGCTGGCGGGTGCGCAGGTGCTGCTTGCCGACTCGCTGACTCAGATCGGTCCGCGGTCACCGGCGTTGATCTACCTCAACTCGCCGAGCAACCCGACCGGTGCCGTGCTCGGGGCCGACCACCTGCGCAAGGTCGTCGGCTGGGCCCGCGAACGCGGCGCGGTCGTCGCGTCCGACGAGTGCTACCTCGGCCTTGGCTGGGATGCCGCACCTGTCTCGGTGCTGCATCCCTCGGTCTGCGACGGCGACCACACCGGCCTGCTGGCGATTCACTCGCTGTCCAAGACGTCCTCGCTGGCCGGCTACCGGGCCGGCTTCGTCGCAGGCGATCGAACCTTGATCGCCGAACTGCTCGCGGTGCGCAAGCACGCCGGGATGATGATGCCGACGCCCGTGCAGGGCGCGATGGTCGCCGCACTCGACGACGATGCGCACGAACGCGAGCAGCGTGAGCGCTACGCGCGACGTCGTGATGCGCTGCTGCCCGCGGTGAAGTCGGCAGGTTTCGATGTCGACCACTCCGAGGCCGGGTTGTACATCTGGGCGACGCGGGGTGAGCCGTGTCGTGACACGGTCGGATGGCTCGCGCAGCGCGGAATCCTCGTCGCCCCAGGCGAATTCTACGGACCGCGCGGCGCTCGGCACGTTCGAATCGCGTTGACCGCCACCGACGAACGGATCGACGCCGCCGTCGAGCGCCTCAGCGCCTAGCCGCACCTTCGCGCGCTGGGCCCACACCTTCGCGAGCAGACGCAAAAGCCCCGCAACACGCCGGATTTGGCGGACTTTTGCGTCTGCTCGCGCGAGAAGGCGAACCTGCAATACCGTCGCGTCATGAGCGATTACGACGTCGAGGCCGTCGACCGGCTGCCGTTCACGACGCCGGAGAAGTCCGCGCGCTACCGCACCGAGGACTACCGGGGCGCGGTCGGCCTGAATTGGTACACCACCGATCCCACCCTGCAAGCCACAATGGCCTACTACCTGCAGCCCGATGAGCTCGCCGTCGCCGACGCCGCACCTGACGCGTATCGGCGCGCTGATGGCCGGCCCGGTCTCGCGGTGGGCCGAGGAGACCGACCGCAACCCGCCCCGGCTCGAACGCTACGACCGGTGGGGCCACGACGTCAGCCGCGTCATCATGCCGACGTCGTTCGACGAATCCCGCCGCGCGGTGCTGGACGCCCAGAAGGCACTGCGCGACGACGCCCGCGGCGCAGGCATGAGCTCGTCATTGCCGCTGTTCGCGTCGAACTATCTGCTCAACCAGGCCGATATCGGGATGGGCTGCGCGCTCGGCACCGGTGGCGGCATGGTGAAGGCTCTGGTTGCGGCGTATGCGCCAGCCGATGTGCGTGACCACGTGCTGGCCAAGTTCGAGTCGGGCGAGTGGGAAGGCGCAGACCGCCCAGCTGCTGACCGAGCGGACCGGCGGATCCGATCTCGGTGCGCTCGAGACGACGGCGACGCGCAACGGAGATGCGTGGCTGCTCAACGGATTCAAGTGGTTCGCGTCGAACTGCAACGGCGAGGCGTTCGTCGTGCTGGCCAAGCCCGAGGGAGCGCCCGACACCAGCCGGGGCGTCGCGACCTTCCTCGTGCTGCGGACGCGACGCGACGGCTCACGCAACGGCGTGCGGGTGCGCAGGCTGAAGGACAAGCTCGGCACCCGTTCGGTCGCGTCGGGTGAGATCGAGTTCGTCGACGCCGAGGCGTTCCTGCTGTCCGGCGAGGCCAGCGACGACGCGGGGCCGTCCGACGGCAAGGGCCTCGGCCGGATGATGGAGCTGACGAACGCGGCGCGGCTTGGCATCGCGCTGTTCGCGCTCGGCAATGCGCGACGCGCTCTCGTCGAGTCGCTGTGCTACGCCCGGCGGCGCCAGGCGTTCGGCGACGCCCTGATCGACAAGCCGTTGATGCGGCGCAAACTGGCCGAGATGATCGTCGACGTCGAAGCCGCGCAGGCGCTCGTCTTCGACGGCACCGGCGCGGCCAACCACCGACAGCCCCGGCGGGTCCGTCAGCGCATCGCCGTGCCCGTCACCAAGCTGAAGGTCTGCCGGCTCGGCATCACGATGGCATCCGATGCGATCGAAATCCACGGCGGCAACGGCTATATCGAGACCTGGCCGGTGGCGCGGCTGCTGCGCGACGCGCAGGTGAACACCATCTGGGAAGGCCCCGACAACATCCTCTGCCTCGACGTGCGGCGCGGAATCGAGCGGGCGCAGGCGCACGAGCCGCTGCTGCAACGCCTGCACGATGCGGTGTCGGTATCCGACGCCGACGACACCACCGCCCTTGTCGCCCGCCGCGTCGAGGACCTCGATGCGGCCATCACCGCGTGGAGCAAGTTCGACGGCGCGGTCGCCGAAGCCCGGCTGTTCCCGCTCGCGCAGTTCATGGGTGACGTGTACGCCGGCGCCCTGTTGACCGAGCAGGCGGCGTGGGAGCGGGCCGAAAACCGAACGGACCGAAAGGCTCTCGTGGCCCGGCTCTATGCGCAGCGGTACCTGGCCGACCGCGGCCCGCTGCGGGGTCTGGACGCCGACGGCGACGAGGCCATCGAACGCTTCGACGAGCTGGTGGCCGGCGCGCTCACGCTTCTCTGAGGGTCCCTTTCCTCGGCGAGCAGACGCAAAAGTGCCCTAAAACCCGTGGTTGAGGGTACTTTTGCGTCTGCTCGCGCTAGGAAGGTGAGCGCTCGGTCGCCCGTAGGCCGAGGGCGAGGACGAGCCGGTCGTCGGGGTCGTCCAACGATGTCGACAACAGCTTCTCGATCCGGCGGACGCGGTAACGCACCGTGTTCGGATGTACATGCAGTCGCTGCGCCACCGCGGCGATGTCGCCGAACCCGTCCAGGTATGCGGCCAGCGTTTCGGCGAGCATCGGATCCTGCTCGCGCAGTTCGCGGACGCGCGGATCGACGAGCCGCTGCCTGCCGGCCACGTGCGCGACGATCTCGTCGAGCAGCACCGTGGTGTGCGCTTCGTCCAACGACGTGACCTGACCGATTGCGCCGGGATGGCGGTCGGCGCTGTCGAACACGCGGTCCACCTCGACGCGGGCCGCGGCCGCACCGGCCAGCCCGGTCAGCGGGGCGGCGATCACCGCTCGCAGCGTCAGTCCCAGCTCGCGGCGCAGCGCGGCGACCATGCCCCGCACCCACGACGTCAGCGACGACGTCGCTCCGATCTTCGGCAACAGCACGTACACACGTTCGCCCGTCGAGGCCACCTGCGCATCGGCACGAAAAGCGCTCGCGCTCAACGCGATCACGTTGGAGGGCACCGCCGCTCCCTCGGCGCGGAAGCCGACCAGCGCCAGCGCGGCCGTCGGCGACGATACCCAGCTCGCGGGCGATCGCGCCGACGTCGGCGGAGTCCTCACCGAGCCCGAGCAGGTCCTGCACCAGCACCGTGTGCGTCGACGGCGCAGCCGCCAGCCGCGACATGATGCGTGCCGCCAGCACGGCCCCGCCGCGCAGCACCTCCTCGACGTCGTCGGCCAGCGGCGCCGAACCCTGCTGCAGCCAGATCGTGCCCGCGAAGCCGGGAGGTCGTCGCGCGTCGGTCGCGGGAAGATGGATGGCCACGGCGAGCCGGGGGCGCAGGCCCAGCTCCGGACGTTCGGCGACGCGCACGACGTCGCCGCTGGCCTGCAGCGCGTCGAAGATGCCCCACTGGCCGATCCATTCCAGATGTTCGGCCGGCCCGGCGCGGCCCAGGATGGTCAGCCGGCGCAGTTCGTCGGCCTCCTCGTTGGACGCCGAATAGGCCAGCACGTGTGACTGGTCGTCCTCGATGCTGATCATCCCGTGGGTGCGCTCGGCGATCGACTGCGCCAGCCCGAACAGGTCGGTGCCGGAGTCGCTGCGCGGGTCGCCGCGATCGCCGTGGTGCTCGAACGCGTGGTTGACCAGTTTGTAGAGCAGTTCCCACCGTGCGCGCGGTTCGACGGCGACCACCGCGGTGCCGAGTGCCACGGCCTGTTTCACCGCTGCGGGCGACGGCTCCTTGACGAAGATCGCGGCGGGCACCGTCGCCGTGGACCTGTTGGGCGATCCAGCCGACCGCCTCCGCATCGGACACCCCGAGCAGGAAGAACAGGTCGGCAGAGCCCGCGCCGACGGCCAAGCCGAGCCGGATGTCGTCGACGTCGACGAGCGCGACCGACCCCACCGGCATGTCCAGCCCGCGCGGCGCCTCGACCAGCGTCACCATCGTGCGGTCCAGCGCGAGCAGCAGCTGACCGAGCGACAGTCCCTCGCCGCTCCGCCATCGCCAGCTCCTTTGTCCGATTCGACTATAAGTCGTCGGATGCATTGTCCGATCAGCCATCGGTTAAGGACGCGTCGGAAAGGGGATCCTTACTGCATGGATGCCGTCACCGAGGTTCCGAGGCCGGTCAACGAGCCGGTTCACGACTACGCACCGAGCAGCCCCGAACGCACGCGACTCGTCACCGCGCTCGCCGAACTGGCCGACGACGACCCGATCGACCTGCCGCACGTCATCGGCGGCACGCACCGGATGGGCGGCGGTGAACGCATCGACGTCGTGCAGCCGCATCGCCACGCCGCCAAACTGGGCACCTTCACCAACGCCGAGCACTCCGACGCGACCGCCGCCATCGACGCCGCCATGGCCGCCAAGGACGCGTGGGCGAACACCCCGTTCGACGAGCGCGCCGCGGTGTTCCTGCGCGCCGCCGACCTGCTGGCCGGTCCTTGGCGCGAGAAGCTCTGTGCGGCAACCATGCTCGGCCAGTCGAAGTCGGCCTACCAGGCCGAGATCGACGCGGCCTGCGAGCTGATCGACTTCTGGCGGTTCAACGTCGGCTTCGCGCGAGAGATCATGGCGCAGCAGCCGACCAGCGCCCGCGGGATATGGAACCGCACCGACTACCGGCCGCTGGAAGGCTTCGTCTACGCCATCACGCCGTTCAACTTCACCGCGATCGCGGGCAACCTGCCGAGCGCGGCCGCGCTGATGGGCAACACGGTGGTGTGGAAGCCGTCGCCGACGCAGACCTTCGCCGCCTACCTGACCATGCAGCTCATGGAGGCCGCAGGTCTGCCGCCGGGCGTGATCAACATGCTCACCGGTGACGGGATCGCGGTTTCCGATGTGGCACTGGCCGATCCGCGGCTGGCCGGCATCCACTTCACCGGCTCCACCGGAACGTTCCAGCACCTGTGGCGTGAGGTCGGTACGAACATCGACCGCTATCACACCTATCCGCGGCTGGTCGGCGAGACGGGCGGCAAGGACTTCGTGCTGGCGCATCCGTCGGCGCGGCCCGACGTGTTGCGCACCGCGCTCGATCCGCGGCGCATTCGACTACCAGGGGCAGAAGTGCTCGGCCGCCTCGCGGGCGTTCGTTCCGCGCTCGGTGTGGCAGGCGATGGGCGACGACTTCCTCGGCGCCACCGAGGCGCTGCGCTACGGCGACGTCACCGACCTGACCAACTACGGCGGCGCGCTCATCGACGACCGCGCATTCGCCAAGAACGTCAAGGCCATCGAGCGTGCGAAGGGAGCCGCAGGCGTCACGGTCGCCGCCGGCGGCGAATACGACGACAGCGAAGGCTATTTCGTTCGGCCCGACGGTGCTGTTGTCCGACGACCCCGGCGACGAGTCGTTCTCCACCGAGTACTTCGGGCCGATCCTGTCGGTGTACGTCTATCCCGACTCCGATTACGAGCAGATGCTCGACGTCGTCGACCACGGCGCGAAGTACGCGCTGACCGGAGCCGTCATCGCCGACGACCGCAACGCGGTGCTGCAGGCCCAGAACCGGCTGCGCTTCGCCGCGGGCAACTTCTACGTCAACGACAAACCGACCGGCGCCGTCGTCGGGCAACAGCCGTTCGGTGGCTCCCGCGCATCAGGCACCAACGACAAGGCAGGCTCGGCACTGAACCTGCTGCGGTGGACGTCCGCCCGCTCCATCAAGGAGACGTTCGTCCCGCCGACCGATCACAACTATCCGCACATGGAGACAAAGTGATGGCCGAGCTATTTCACCGGGTCGCGCGCCCGGCGATTCTGGCGGCCAGCCGGTCTGACGGGCTGCGGCGTACCGCCGAGCGACTGCCGGTCACCCGGGCCGTGGTGCACCGCTTCGTGCCCGGCGAGACCGTCTCCGACGCGCTGAATTCCGTTGCGCAACTGCGGGACAGCCGCCGCATGGTCAGCATCGACTATCTGGGCGAGGACACCACCGCGGTCGAGGACGCCGAGACGACGGTGCGGGCATATCTGGAACTGCTCGATGCGCTCGGCACGCGCGACGAGACGCGGAGCACGTCTGTGCGGCCGCTCGAGGTGTCGCTGAAGCTGTCGGCGCTCGGCCAGGCCCTGCCCCGTGACGGTGAGAAGATCGCCAGGGACAACGCCCACACCATCTGCGAGCGGGCGCAACGTGTCGGCGCCTGGGTGACGGTCGACGCCGAGGACCACACGACCACCGACTCGACGTTGTCGATCGTGCGCGACCTTCGCGACGAGTTTCCCTGGCTCGGCACCGTTTTGCAGGCATACCTGAAACGCACGCTGGCTGACTGCGAGGAGTTCGCCGCCTCCGGTGCCCGGATTCGGTTGTGCAAGGGCGCATACGACGAGCCGGCATCGGTGGCCTATCGCGAACGCGAAGACGTCACCGACTCATATCTCCGCTGCCTGCGTGCACTGATGGCGGGGTCGGGCTACCCCATGGTCGCCTCGCACGACCCGGAGATCATCGAAGCCGTGCCCGCAATGGCGCGCGAGAACAACCGCGGGGTGCGACGATTTCGAATACCAGATGCTGTTCGGGATTCGAGACGCCGAACAGCGGCGGCTGGCCGACGCGGGCAATCACGTCCGGATCTATCTCCCGTTCGGCACGCAGTGGTATGGCTACTTCGTTCGCCGCATCGCCGAACGGCCCGCGAACCTGACGTTCTTCCTGCGCGCGCTGGCCGAGCGGCGTCACTGAAGACGCCGAAACTGCGCACAGATCGCGAATCTGGCTGAGATCGCGATCTGTCAGCAGGCTCGGTGGATCGGTCAGCCGGCCGGAAACGCCGCGACATCCATGATGACGGAGCCGTCGCACGGGCCGCCGTAGATGTCGGTGCGCCAGCTGCCACGCAAGCGTCCCGTCGGGCTGCGGCGTGTAGTACGCGACCGACCTTGCCGGGTTCCACGCCTTCGGAACGCCTTCGCCCATATAGCAATCCCACTGCCAGTCGTAGATGTGCACCCAGGTGGAGCCGTTCCAGGTGTACCGCGGCGGCAGCGGAAGAGTCGGGTTGGCGGGCTTGGGTCCGTCGACCACCGTGGCGACGCAGCTCGCGAGAGCAGTCGGTCACGAAGGTGTAGATGTTGCTGAAGTCCGGTTCGGGTTGGCGGGCGGCCAGGCTGGTGCCCGTCTTCTCGCCGGCGTAGCGCAACAGCGAGTACTTGCCGTTCCACACCTGGCCCGCGGCGCCGGCGACCGGCATCGCGCACACCGTTCGCGCCGACGAGAGCGGCGGCGAGCAGCGCCGATACCCACTCGACGTAGCGCGGCCCTCATGAGGGGCTCAGCGTAGTCGCCGCGAGTGGTCGATCCCGCGGATTACGAAGCCGTGTCCACCATCGGGAACGAATGATGTTCGTGCACAACGACCCAGCGGTCGTCGTCCTTGCGCAACCCGACGGTGATCCGCAGCCGGTTGTCGGGGTTGGCCTCGAACTCCGCCGGTGTGCCGCAGCGCAACAGCGCGTAAGCGAACGCGACGTCGGCGCCCGCGACGACGTCGAGTTCGAGAAGCGTGAACTCCGCCCCAGTGCGAAGCCAGTCGAAGAACGGCGGCCACGACTTCGCGGTATTCGTCAATGCCGCGCACGCCGTCGTACGGCGGCGGCACATCGAACATGACGATATTCGGATCATGATCGACCACAACACCTTCGAGGTCCTGTGTCTGTATCGCCTCGACCCAACCCGTGAACACGTCGCGGATTTCGGCCTCGTCATTCATCGTCACTCACCTCGTATCTGGTTCATTGCGACTCAGTGCCTGCTGACGAAGCGGCCGGACAACTCGGCGGTGAGGCGACGCGACGGCGAGAGCGCCGACATCGCCCGCATGATCTTCGTGCCGACCCCCGGTATCACGTTGACGCGTCCGGCCCGCATCGCGGCGTAACCCGCCTTGGCCACCGGCGCGGCGTCCATGAAGTACCTGTCCAGCCGCGATGTGTCGCCCAACCCGCGGTGTCCATGAACTCGGTGCGGGTGGGTCCCGGCGCCAGATGGGTGCACGTGACCCCGGTGCCACGCAGATCGTCGGCCACACACTCGGAGAAGCTCCTGACGAACGCCTTGCTGGCGGCGTATCCCGCCTCCAGCCCGTGCGGGATGACGTAGGCCGCGATCGAGCCGACGTTCAGGATCGCTCCGCGACCCGCCTTCACCATCCGCCCGGCATAGAGCAGCGTCAGATCGGTTGTGGTGACCACATTCAGCTGGACCATCCGCGACACCGCGTCGGGATCGCAGTCCTGCACAGTAAGGCCGAGGATGCCGACGCCTGCGTTGTTCGCCAGGTACTCGACGTCGACACCAAGATCGTCGACACGCGCCACCAGATCGGCGCCAGCGCCCGGCTTCGCGAGATCCATCGTGATCGTGTCCACCCTCACGCCGTGGCCAGACCGCAGCTCATCGGCCAGCGCGGTGAGCGCGGCGACGCTTCGCTCACTCGACACCACGACCACGTCGACGCCGTCGGCCGCGAAAAGCCTTGCCAGCTCACGGCCTATGCCGGTCGATGCACCGGTGATCAGGGCGGCGGTCACGGTGGTCTCCTAACGCTGGGGCACTAAGCGAGTCACTTCAAGGAATCAATCCGTGATCGCAGCAGTTCGCTTAGCAGTTCAGTCTGCCGTGGTGTGAATCCGATTGCCTCGCAACGATCGGGCCAATCCTTCGCCGCGTCGATAATCGAGTCGATCATTCTCGTTGTAGCACGTGTGCGCAGACCGAGCTGAGTTGAGGCCTCGACGAAATCGTTACGTGTCAAGCGGTTGGCTCGTCCGTACAGGGTGAGTGCCATGGGGTCCCGCCACCCCGTGTATGGCTGGGTGGTGAGCAGATCGTATGCGGGAGTCGGTTGCCATAAACCGCCTGGGGCATAGATGGACAGGTTCTTTCCGTGCAGGTCGCCATTTCCGATCAGCCAGGAAAATACAACGGTCTGCAGCAGCTCCAGCGCCGCTGCTGATCGAGAACCGCCGCCGCGCGCGCAGGCGTCGGCCAACACTGTGATCGCAGTTTCGGTCTTGATTCGGTATTTCGACGCCGGGTAGAGATCGGCCACTTGGCACGCATCTTCCTGCGCGATTCTCACGTCCCTGTCCCGGTCGAAACGGGACACAAGTAGAGCGCTGTGATTGTGTGCGTCGTGCAATAGCCAAGTCTTCGGTACGCGCAATCCGCAGCCGGCAGCCATCTGCATGAAGAAGTGCTCGTTTTCGACTAGCCGCGGATAGCTCTGGGGTGGATTGAGTTTCAATATTGCTGGGCCGGCCGCGGTACTTGCGGGTGTCGTCCATGTCGCGGCGCTTACCTTCGGCTGAGCGCCTGCGAGTCCGCGTCGGTCAGCGTCGACCGAACCGGTGAGGCGAGCGAAGACCGCCGTGAAGTCTTTGTCCCGCTCCGGCTCAAACATCGGTTGGCGTTCGGGCGGGGAAATTCCGGCTGGAACAACGCGGACGTTGCCCGTCACATCTGCGCCAATCGCAAGAAGCAGGGTGAAGTGGTCGTCTGGCGATGTCTTTGTGGACGAGACGACAACGCCGAGCCGAACACCTTCTGGTAGGAGGCCAGCGAAGAACGGTGGAACGGCGCCGCCGGTACTTATCCGGGGGTAGTCCCCTGTCACGAGAAGCGACCACGCGACTGATCGCGCGCGTACCGGTCTGCCGTTTCCGCGGGAGTTGGAGTTGTAGTCGAATATGACGTCGTCTCTGACGCGGCGCAGGTTGGCGACGTACTCGTCGTCGATATAGACGTCGGCCTCGGCGGTCTCTCGCAGATCGGCGGCCTCTGACGTGGTCATCTTTCACTCTCGGAGTGGTTCGTCAGTTCCAATCTCAATCCGAGAGCGTCTGCAATCTCGACAACTGATGCGAGTTTGACCGATCCCGAGCCATATTCCAGAGCTTGGAGGGTCCATCGGGACACGCCAGCAAGGTCAGCAAGTGTTTGTTGGGTGAGGTGCAGTTCAAGTCGTCGGGCTGCAATCTGTCTACCTATGCCTGCTATCTCAGGCATAGAGTCGTCGCGACGTGGCCGCGTCCTACGTGGGTCAGCCATTGACAACCCTTATGCATGGATTGGCAGGCATAGGACAATGATGCTCCTACAAACCGCAAGGATCAATCCCTATGCCCGTAATTCCAGGCATTAGCTATCGCTCGCTCAACAGGAACAGTGTCCATGCCGCCAGCGACTGGGCGTCGGTGATTTCACCTTCCCGCATCATCTGCTCGACGTCGGAGCGGGCGAACCACTCGCTCTGCATGTCCTGCTCGGTGTGCTCACGGTCGTGGTCGCCCTCGGTGATGCCGGTGGCGACGAACACCCTGCCGCGCTGGCTGCTCATGCCGGCCGCCACGTCGAGCAGGCCGATCGGGACCATCGACTCGGCGCGCAGCCCGGTCTCCTCGCGCAGTTCGAGGTGGGCCAGTTCGGTCGGATCGAGGTCGGCCCGTCCCGGCGCGGTGCCCTGCGGGAACTCCCAGCGACGCAAGCCGAGCGGATACCGGAACTGCTCGACCATCCGGAACCGATCGCCGTCAGACGCGATGATCAGCGCATACGTCGGCTTGTCGATCACGCTGTAGATGCCGTTCGAGCCATCCGGCCGACGCACCTGGTCCTCGCGCACCGTCATCCAGTCGTTGCGATACACCTCGCGAGACGCAATGCGCTGGATCTCATCCACGCGCCAAGTATGCCGAGCCGTTACGGGTAGCCTCGCTGGCGTGCTTCTGGCCTCGCTGAACCCCGCGGCGGTCGCGGGCGGCGCCGACATCGGCGACGCGGTGCGCATCGACGGTGCCGTGCTCAGCCGCAGCGACCTCGTCGGCGCCGCGACGTCGGTGGCCGAGCGCGTCGGCGGTGCGCACCGGGTCGCGGTGCTCGCCACGCCGACGGCCACCACCGTGCTGGCCGTCACCGGCTGCCTGATCGCCGGGGTGCCGGTGGTTCCGGTGCCCGCCGACGTCGGCGCTGCCGAACGGCGACACATCCTCACCGACTCGGGTGCCCAGGTGTGGCTGGGGGAGCGGCCCGACGAGCCTGCGGGCCTGCCGCACATCCCGGTGCGGCTGCACGCGCGTTCGTGGCACCGCTATCACCGAACCGCCGCCGGAGGCCACCGCGCTGATCATGTACACCTCGGGAACCACGGGTCCGCCGAAGGGTGTCCTGGTGAGCCGCCGGGCCATCGCCGCCGACATCGACGCGTTGGCAGAAGCGTGGCAGTGGACGCCGGACGACACCTTGGTGCACGGTCTTCCGCTGTTCCACATTCACGGCCTCGTGCTCGGCCTGCTGGGGTCGCTGCGAATCGGAAACCGCTTCGTGCACACCGGAAGACCGAAGCCGGCCGACTATGCCGCCGCTGGTGGCTCGCTGTACTTCGGGGTGCCGACGGTGTGGTCGCGAGTCGTCGACGACCTCGACGCCGCGAGGGCGCTGTCCTCGGCCCGGCTGCTGGTGTCCGGCAGCGCGCGCGCTGCCCGTACCGGTGTTCGACAAGCTCGCCGCTCTCACCGGCCACCCACCCGTGGAGCGGTACGGCGCCAGCGAAACCTTGATCACCGTGAGCACCCGCGCCGACGGTGAACGACGTCCCGGCTGGGTCGGCCTGCCGTTGCGCGGTATGCGGACCAGGCTGGTGGACGACGACGGCGCGCCCTGCGCGCACGACGGCGAAACCATTGGGCGACTGCAGGTTCAGACACCGACGATGTTCGACGGCTACCTCAACCGGCCCGAGGCCACCGCCGAGGCGTTCGACGCCGACGGCTGGTACCGCACCGGGGACGCGGCGGTCATCGACGGCGACGGCATGCACCGCATCGTCGGCCGCGAATCGGTTGACCTGATCAAGACCGGTGGCTTCCGGGTCGGTGCGGGCGAGATCGAGGCGGTTCTGCTCGGGCATCCTGGCGTGGCCGAGGCTGCGGTCGTCGGAGTGCCCGATGACGACCTGGGCCAACGCATCGTCGCGTTCATCGTCGGCGACGCCGAGCCCGAAGCGCTGATCAACTATGTCGCAGAAGAGCTTTCGGTGCACAAGCGGCCGAGGGAGGTCCGCGTCGTGGACAGCTTGCCGCGCAACGCGATGGGCAAGGTGCTCAAGAAGGAGTTGGCAGGATGAGGCTTGAAGTTCGACGAGATCTGCATCGACGCCCACGACGCCACCGCCCTCGGTACGTGGTGGGCCGACGTGCTGGGCTGGCCGCACGATCTGGACGACGACGGCGACGTGCGGCTGCACCCGCCGCCCGGCGCAGGCCCAGACTGGATCTTCATCGCGGTGCCCGACGAGAAGGTCGTCAAGAACCGCATCCACTTGGACTTCCGGCCCGACGACCAGCAGGTCGAGGTCGAGCGGGTGATCGCCATGGGCGCCAAACACGTCGACATCGGCCAGGGTGAGCCGATCGTGGGTGGTGCTTGCCGACCCCGAGGGCAACGAATTCTGCATCCTGGCGCCCGACGACTAACCTCGCACCGCGCCTAACCCCGCACCGCGACTAACCCCGCACCGCGACTAACCCCGCACCGCGAGCGGCCGTGTCTGTACGCGACACGTCGCTGATGGGTGTACAAGAGCGGCCGCTCGCGCGAACTGAGTGTCGCGATATTTCCAGGTGCGTGTCATGCCCGGCGGCCTAGAGTGAATCGGTGCCGTCATCGCTCACCGACGCCCAGCTCAACGAGCTGTTCGAGGAGATCCCCGTGCTGGCCGGGCGGCCGCGGCAGCTACAGGAACTGTCCGGCGGCCTGACCAACCGCAATGTCAAGATCACCACCGCGGACGGCGTGTACGTGGCCCGCTGCTGCGATATGGGCAGCAACTTCCTTGGCATCGACCGCGACCGCGAGCATCACAACACCAAGGCCGCCGCGGAGGCAGGCGTCGGCGCACAGGTGATCGACTACCGGCCCGATCTCGGGATCCTGCTGCTCAGCTATCTCGAGGGCCAGACCCTGTGCAACGACGACTTCCAGCGACCCGAGATCCTGGACAAGGCGGCCGCCGCGGTCCGCGCCCTGCACTCCGGGCCGCGGTTCCAGGGCCGCTTCGACATGTTCGAGAGACAGCCGACCTACCTGAAGACCGTGATGGACAACGGGTTCCGGCTCCCACTGGACTACCTCGACCACGCGGACACGTTCGACGAGATCGCGCGTGTGCTGAGGGCGACGGATCAGACCACGGTCCCGTGCAACAACGACCTGCTCGCAGGGAACTTCATCGAAGACGGCGACAGGATGTGGCTGATCGACTACGAGTACTCCGGCAACAACGACCCGTGTTTCGAGCTGGGCAACACCTGGTGCGAGACCGGTATGTCCACCGAGCAACTCGACGATTTCGTCACTGCCTACTACGGGCGGCGGCTGCGCCACAAGACCGCCCGCGCCCACCTGCAGGGCATCGTCGGCAAGTACGGTTGGACACTGTGGGGCTGCATACAAAACGGCTCCAGTGCAATCGAATTCGACTTCTGGGAATGGGCGATGGAACGATATGAGGGTGCGGTCGCCGAGTTCAAGGGCCCGAACCTGGCCCGGCTGCTCGACGACGTGCAGGCGGACGACTGATGGCCGCCGAGCTGCCCGACCGCGCCCAGGTCGTCATCATCGGCGGCGGCGTGATCGGCACCAGCGTCGCCTACCACCTGACCAAGCTCGGCCTCACCGACGTCGTACTGCTCGAGCAGGGCCAACTGTCCAGTGGCACCACCTGGCACGCCGCCGGGCTGGTCGGCCAGCTGCGCGCATCGGAGAGTGCAAACGCGGCTGGTGCAGTACTCCACCCAGCTCTATGCCGAACTCGAAGACGAGACCGGCCTGTCCGCCGGGTACAAGCAGTGCGGGGGAGTGACCGTCGCCCGCA
This sequence comes from uncultured Actinomycetota bacterium, assembly GCA_963716505.1. Classification (GTDB taxonomy): domain Bacteria; phylum Actinomycetota; class Actinomycetes; order Mycobacteriales; family Mycobacteriaceae; genus Mycobacterium. The sequence continues at coordinate 323,349 of CAVQTL010000017.1, read as the reverse complement.
CCGAGGACCGGATGATCCAGCTGCGCCGCACCGCGGCGAACGCCGCGGCGTTCAACATGGAATGCGAACTGCTGAGCCCCGAGCAGGCACTCGAGCACTATCCCGTCATGAGGGTCGACGACCTGGTCGGCGCCATCTGGCTGCCCGCCGACGGCAAGGCCAACCCGACCGACCTGACGTTCGCGCTTGCCAAGGGCGCGCGGATGCGCGGCACGCGCGTCGTCGAAAAGACCAGAGTCACCGGCATTCTCACCGCGGACGGACGCGTCACCGGTGTGCGCACCGACAAGGGCGACATCGAAGCCGAGATCGTCGTCAACTGCGCCGGGCAGTGGGCCAAACAGGTCGGCGCGATGGCGGGCGTCAACGTTCCGCTGCACTCGGCCGAGCACTTCTACGTGGTCACCGAGGACATCGACGGTGTACACCCCGACCTGCCGATCCTGCGCGACCCCGACGGCTACACCTACTTCAAGGAAGAGGTCGGCGGCCTCGTCATCGGCGGCTTCGAGCCGGAGGCCAAGCCGTGGGTGTCGCCCGACGACATCCCGTATCCGTTCGAATTCCAGCTGCTGGAAGAGGATTGGGACCACTTCGAGATCCTGATGAACAACGCCTTGCTGCGCATCCCCGCGCTCGAGGTGACCGGAATCAAGAAGTTCTACAACGGCCCGGAGAGCTTCACTCCCGACAACCAGTTCATCCTCGGTGAGGCCCCCGAACTCGACAACTTCTTCGTCGGCGCCGGATTCAACTCGGTGGGCATCGCGACCGCGGGCGGCGCGGGCCGGGCGCTTGCGGAGTGGATCGTCAACGGCGCACCCACCAGCGACCTCACCGGCGTCGACATCCGCCGCTTCGCGCCGTTCAACGGCAACAACCGCTGGCTGCACGACCGGGTCGCCGAAGTGCTTGGCCTGCACTACGAAATCCCCTGGCCCAACCGGGAGATGAAGACCGCTCGGCCGTTCCGCCGGTCGCCGGTGCACCACCTGCTCGAGGCCGCCAACGCCAACTTCGGCAGCCGAAACGGGTGGGAGCGCGCCAACTTCTTCGCCCCCGCCGGAGTCGACCCGACGATCGAGTACACCTGGGGCAAGCCGAACTGGCTGCCATGGTCGGCGGCAGAACAGACCAACACCCGCACCGCGCGTGACCGTGTTCGACCAGACGTCGTTCTCCAAGTACCTGATGGTCGGACCCGACGCGGAGTCGGCGCTGCAGTGGCTGTGCACCGCCGACGTCGGCGTCGAGGTCGGCAAGGCGGTCTACACCGGAATGCTCAACGAGCGCGGCACCTACGAGTCCGACGTCACCGTGACCCGCACCGGCGCCGACGAATACTTCATCGTCAGCAGCGCCGCCACCACCGAACGCGACAAGGACCACATCCGCAGAAACCTGCCCGCGGGCGCCCGCGCGTCCCTGGTCGACGTGACGTCGGCCTACGCGGTGTTCGGCGTGATGGGGCCGAAATCGCGTGATCTGCTGGCGACATTGACCGACGCCGACCTGTCCGATGAGGCGTTCCCGTTCGGCACCAGCCAGGCAGATCACGCTGGGCTATGCGACCGTGCGGGCGACCCGGATCACCTACGTCGGTGAACTGGGCTGGGAGCTCTACGTGCCCGCCGAATTCGCCGTCGGCGTGTACGAGGACCTGATGGTGGCGGGCGAGCAGTTCGGCGTCGGCCGCGGCGGCTACTACACGATCGAATCGATGCGGCTGGAGAAGGGCTATCGCGCCTTCGGGCGGGAGCTGACGCCCAGCGAGAACCCCGTCGAGGCCGGGCTGCTGTTCGCGTGCAAGCTCAAGACCGACATCGAGTTCCTGGGCCGCGCGGCCGTCGAGAAGGCCAAGGCCGAGGGCCCGCGCCGCAAGCTCGTCGGCTTCAGCGTCGACGCGCCCGAAGCCATGCTGTGGGGCGGCGAACTGGTGCTGCGCGACGGCGCCGTCGCCGGTCAGGTCACCTCGGCGGCGTGGGGCGAGACGGTCGGCGGCTGCGTGGGTCTGGCCTACGTGCGCGCGGCCGACGACTCCGTGATCGACGCCGACTGGGTGAAGGCGGGCGGCTACCAGGTCAACGTCGGTGGTCAGCTCTATCCGATATCGGTGTCGCTGCGGCCGATCTATGATCCAACCAGCACCAAGATACGACCCTGACCATGGCACTCAGCGTCTTCGATCTGTTCAAGATCGGCATCGGACCGTCGAGTTCACACACCGTCGGCCCGATGATCGCCGCCGACCGGTTCGCCCGCGGTCTGGCGCAGGACGGGACGCTCGACTCGACGCAGCGGGTCACCGTCGAACTGTTCGGCTCCCTCGGTGCGACCGGTAAGGGCCACGGCAGCATCCCGGCCGTCGCGCTCGGCCTGATGGGGGAGCGGCCCGACGCGGTCGATCCCGATCGCACCCCCGAGCGGATCGCGGCCATCACCGACACCGGAGCAGCTGCCGTTGCTCGGCGAGCATCCGATCGCGTTCAGCCTGGCCGACGACATCGTCCTGCACGCAACCAAGAAGGCCCGATTCCACTCCAACGCCATGGTGTTTCGGGCCTTCGACGACACCGGTGCCGTGCTGGCGGAGCGGACGTTCTACTCGATCGGCGGCGGCTTCGTCATCGACGACACGCAGGTCTCCGACGATGACGACCCCGTCGTGGTCGCCGACCCGACGCCGGTGCGCTACCCGTTCCAGCACCGGCGACGAGCTGCTGGCGCACGCCGCCGAGACCGGGCTGCGCATCAGCGACATCGTCATGGCCAACGAAATGGCCTGGCACACAGAAGATCACGTTCGAGCCGGGCTGCTGCGGATCTGGTCGGTGATGCAGGAATGCATCCAGGCGGGCATCAACACCACCACGGTGTGCTGCCCGGCGGGCTCAAGGTGCGTCGCCGCGCCCCGCAGCTGGCCGCAAAGCTCTCCGCCGCAACGGGTTCGAGTGATCCGCTGATCGCGATGGACCGCGTCAACCTGTACGCGATCGCGGTCAACGAGGAGAACGCCGCAGGCGGGCGGGTGGTCACCGCACCGACCAACGGCGCCGCGGGCATCATCCCCGCCGTGCTGCAGTACTTCCACGACTTCGTCGCCGGCGCCGACGACGACTGCCACCGTGCGTTTCCTTCTCGTCGCGGCGGGCATCGGCAGCATCATCAAGGAGAACGCGTCCATCAGCGGCGCCGAAGTGGGCTGCCAGGGCGAGGTCGGCTCGGCGTGCTCGATGGCGGCGGCCGGGCTCACCGAACTGCTCGGCGGAACACCGTGGCAGGTGGAGAACGCCGCCGAGATCGGCATCGAGCACAACCTCGGGCTGACCTGCGACCCGGTCGGCGGCCTCGTCCAGATCCCGTGCATCGAACGCAACGCCGTCGGCGCCGTCAAGGCCATCACCGCCGCGCGGATCGCGCTCAGCGGCGACGGAACGCATCAGGTGTCGCTGGACAAGGCCGTCAAGACCATGCGCGAGACCGGCGCCGACATGAAGGACAAGTACAAGGAGACCGCGCGCGGCGGCCTGGCGCTCAACGTCGTCGAATGCTGAACCGCGACTCAGTTGGCGTGCAGCGCCTCGTTGAGCGTGATGCCCGTGCCGTCGCGCTTGACCACCTCGACGGCGCCGCTCAGCGAATTCCGGCGGAACAGAAGGTTGTTCGCACCCGACAGCTCGCGGGCCTTGACCGTCTGACCGTCGGCGGTCTGCACCTTCGTCCCGGCCGTCACGTACAGGCCGGCCTCGACGACGCAGTCGTCGCCCAGCGAGATGCCCAGACCGGAGTTGGCGCCCAGCAGGCACCGCTTGCCCACCGCGATCACCTCGGTGCCGCCGCCGGACAGCGTGCCCATGATCGACGCGCCGCCACCGACATCGGAGCCGTCGTCGACGACCACGCCCGCCGAGATCCGGCCCTCGACCATCGAGGTGCCCAGCGTGCCCGCGTTGAAGTTCACGAAGCCCTCATGCATCACGGTCGTGCCCGCCGCGAGGTGCGCACCCAGCCGCACCCGGTCCGCGTCGGCGATGCGAACGCCGGTCGGTGCGACGTAGTCGACCATCCGCGGGAACTTGTCGATGCCGTACACCGCGACCGCGCCGCGACGACGCAGCCGGGCCCGCACGATCTCGAATCCGTCCACCGCGCACGGCCCGAAGTTGGTCCACACCACGTTCGCCAGGACGCCGAAGATCCCGTCGACGCTCGCGCCGTGCGGCGGGATCAGCCGATGGGACAGCAGGTGCAGCCGCAGATAGGCGTCGTAGGTGTCGGCGGGCTTGTCGTCGAGCGACGCGATCACCGTGCGCACCACGACGACGTCGACGTCACGGTCCTCGTCGCGGCCCGCCAGCTCCGCCAGCTCGGCGCGGAACCTCGGCCACCGACAGCCGCATCGTGCCCGACGGGCCGTCACCGGCCAACTCGGGGGCCGGGAACCAGGTGTCGAGGACGGTCCCGTCGGCGGCGATGCGTCGCCACGCCGACGCCAGAAGCTGCAGTCACGCTGGCACGGTCTGGATGCCTCACCTGCGCGGCAGACGCATGCGAAGGCTACTGCGACTAGCCTCAACGAGGTGTGGCGCCTGGATTTGCACGTGGCGATCCGATCGCGCTGACCGCGGCGCTGGTGGACATTCCCAGCGAGTCGCGAAACGAGCAGCGCATCGCCGACGAGGTCGAGACCGCGCTGCGCGAGCAGACCACCGGATTCGAAATCGTCCGCAACGGCAACACCGTGCTGGCCCGCACCGACCACGGCAGGCCCGTCGCGGGTCATCCTGGCCGGACATCTCGACACCGTCCCCATCGCCGACAACGTGCCCAGCCGCCGCAGCGACGGCGAGCTGCACGGCTGCGGCACATCGGACATGAAATCCGGCGATGCGGTGTTCCTGCACCTGGCCGCCACCGTCGACGATCCGGCCCACGACATCACGCTGATCATGTACGACTGCGAGGAAATCGAGGCCTCTGCAAACAGTTTGGGCCGCATCGAACGCGACCTGCCGGACTGGCTGCGCGCCGACGTCGCGATCCTCGGTGAGCCGTCGGGCGGGTTCATCGAGGCGGGCTGTCAGGGCACGCTGCGTGTCGTCGTCACCGCCGACGGCACCCGGGCGCATTCGGCGCGATCGTGGTTGGGCGACAACGCAATCCACAAGCTGGGCGCGGTGCTTGACCGGCTGACGGCGTATCAGGCGCGCAGCGTCGACATCGACGGATGTACCTATCGCGAAGGGCTGTCGGCGGTGCGCATCGACGGCGGCGTTGCAGGCAACGTCATTCCCGACGCGGCATCGGTCACCATCAACTTCCGCTTCGCCCCTGACCGCAGCATCGAGCAAGCCGGCCAACACGTGCGTGACGTGCTCGACGGCCTCGATGTGCACATCGAGCAGACCGACGCCGCCTCGGGTGCGCTGCCCGGGCTGACCAAACCCGCCGCCGCCGCGCTGGTCGAGGCCGCCGGTGGGCAGGTGCGCGCGAAATACGGCTGGACCGACGTGGCCCGGTTCGCGGCGCTTGGCGTGCCCGCCGTCAACTTCGGCCCCGGCGACCCCAACCTCGCGCATCGTGTTGACGAACGGGTCGAGGTGGCGCAGATCACCGCGGCGACCGAGATGCTGCGGCGGTACTTAACCGCTTGACGCGACGGGCGCGGAGTTCAGCGGTAGCCCCGGCTTGCAGGCGGCCGGTCTCAGGCGTCACACCAGTCTCCGGCCGAGAGCGGTTGCCTGTCCAATTGGGAGGTCGCGTCCCAGCGGTTTCGGATGTGGCTGGTGTGACCATGCGCGATATCCGCTTGACGCGACGCCTACCCTGAATGCATGTGAGCTGACGACGTCCCCGGGGTGACTCCGGGTCGATGCTGTCGTCCTTTTCCGTGCAATCACGAAGAGATCTCACATGTCTGAAACCTCCATCGTCTGTTCCAACCTGTCCTTCTCGTGGCCGGGCGAAACGCCGCTGTTCGAGGAGTTGTCGTTCACCGTCGGCGACGGCCGCACCGGCCTGGTGGCACCCAACGGCGCCGGCAAGAGCACGCTGCTGAAGCTGGTCGCCGGTGAATACCGGCCGGCGGCGGGTTCGGTGACCGTCGAGGGATCGCTCGGCTATCTGCCGCAGACGCTGCCCTTCGATGCCGAGCGCACAGCGGTCGACGTGCTCGGCGTCGCACCCGTGCTCGAGGCGCTGAACGCGCTGGCCGACGGCGATGCCGGTGACGAGGTGTTCGCCGCGATCGGCGACGACTGGGACGTCGAGGAACGCACACGCGCGCAACTCGACCGGCTCGGTCTCGGGCACATCGCGCTCGATCGCAGGCTGGGCTCGCTGAGCGGCGGTGAGGTGGTCTCGCTCGGTTTGGCCGCCGAACTGCTGAAGCGACCCGATGTGCTGCTGCTCGACGAGCCGACCAACAACCTCGACGCCGATGCCCGCGCCAAGCTCTACGACGTGCTCGACGACTACAAGGGTGCACTGCTGCTGGTCAGCCACGACCGGATGCTGCTCGACCGGATGGACCGCATCGCCGAACTCCGCCGAGGCGAAATCTCCTTCTACGGAGGCAATTTCACTACTTACCAGGAGTCGGTGCGCGAGGTGCAACGCGTCGCCGAAAGCAACGTCCGCAACGCCGAACAACAGCTGAAACGCGAGAAGCGGCAGATGCAGCAGGCCCGCGAACGCGCAGCGCGCCGGTCGAGCACAGCGGCGCGCAACGTCAAGGACGCCGGGCTGCCGAAGATCATCGCAGGCGCGATGAAGCGCAACGCGCAGCAGTCCGCCGGGCGCATCGACGGCGTCAACGCGGCGAGGGTCGACGACGCCAGAGCCCGGCTCGACGACGCCGAACGGACGCTGCGCGACGACCCGTCGATCGCGCTTGACCTGCCCGACACCGAGGTGCCCAGCGGCCGCAACGTGTTCGCGGGCACGGGATTACGGATGAGTCGAGGTGGCCGTGCGTTGTTCGGCGACGGGATCGACGTCTCCATTCGCGGGCCTGAGCGCATCGCGCTCACCGGCCCGAACGGTGCGGGCAAGACGACACTGCTGCGCGTCATCTCCGGAGAACTCGAACCCGACGCCGGCACCGTCGCGCGGGCCGACGGGCGGACGGCCTACCTGTCGCAGCGGCTCGACCTGCTCGACCCGGACCGGACCGTGCTCGAGAGCGTCGTCGCATACGCGCCGAACCTGAGCGAGACGCGACGGATGCACCTTCTGGCGCAATTCCTGTTTCACGGCAACAGGATTGATCTGCCGGTGGCGGCGTTGTCCGGCGGCGAGAGGCTGCGCGTGACGCTTGCATGCGTGCTGTACGCCGAACCGGCGCCTCAGCTGTTGCTGCTCGACGAGCCGACCAACAACCTCGATCTCGTCAGCATCGGGCAACTGGAGTCCGCGCTGAATGCCTACCGGGGCGCGTTCGTCGTCGTCAGCCACGACGCCAGGTTTCTGGCCAACATCCGCGTCGACCGGACCATCCGCCTCCCGTGACCGCGAAACGGAATTCCAGCAGGCGCTACGCGACTTTCGCTGCTGGAATTCCGTTTCGCGGGAACTAACGGGCGGCTCGAGCCTGTGCGGAGGCGTCGGCGGCCGAACTCATCATGCCGATGTCGGCGAACGCGGCGGATACCGCGTTCAGCGCATCTGCGTCACGCGCGACGAAAGCGCGGGCGTGCTGCAACGCCAGAGCGCCGAACACACAGTCGACGTCGGCGGTGAGCCGCGCGATGGCATCGACGGCCCTGATGTCGCCGAGCCGCACCGCGTCGTGGAACGCGCGCATCGCGACCGCCGACTGGCCGCCGCGCTCGGCCGCCCGTCCCGCGTCGCGCGCCGCCGATCGCGCGCCGGCCGGGTCACGGCGCGCCATCGTCGTCCACGCCTTGGCCAACAGCAGTTCCGGGCCGAACAGCATGGATTTCAACCCATGACGAGACTCCGCCCGGGACAAGGCCTTTGCGGCCTCACCCATCTCGTCCTGGTGGCCGAGCGCCTGCGCCAGCAGCATCCACGCCAGCGGTCCCCACGAATATCCGGTCGGCGCCAAAGCCTCTGCCGCCCCGTGCAATAACTTCGCGGCAGCAACCGACTCTCCGCGCGCGATCAACACGTCGGCGACCAGAATCTCGCCGATCGCCCGTCCCGGCTGCTGCATCTGCGCGAAATCGGTCAGCTGCTGCGCGAGCTCCTGAGCGCGGTCCAACTCGCCCGCCATCAGCAGCGCCGTCGTCTGGCCGAACCCGCTTGTGAAGCGGAGCAGCCCGGGATGCTGCGCCTCCATCGCCCGCTCGGCGAGCGCGTCGACCTCGGAGAACCGACCCATCCGCGCACAACTGAGCGCCGCCGCTGCCGCCGACCAGCCGACCGCTGTGTCGTCGGCGTCCGGCGAGGCCAGCACCTCCTCCGCGATCTCCATCGCCCGGCCTGGACGGCCCGCGTTCATCGCGAAGGTGGCCGACAGCGCGTCCACGGTCGTCCGCGCCGCCGGCGACGTGACGCGGTTGCGGGTGGTCTGCAGGAACGCCGTCGCCCGCTCCGGCTCCGACAGCATCCAGAACTGGTTGGCCGCGCGGGGCAGCGCCCACGCCATCAGCTCCGTGTCCGACAGGGTCGCCGGGTCGACGGCGGCGAGCACCTCGTCGGCCTCCCGGCCGCGGCCCTGCCACGCCAACGCCTGGGCCAAGCGTCAGCCGCGCGTCCAGGTCCGGGTCGCGCGCCAGCACCGCCTCGCCGAGCCGCTCGCTCAGCGACAGGTCGCCGAGCCGCAGCGCATCGGCCGCGGCGGCCACCACGACGGAGACCGGTTGCGGGTTGTCGCTGTCGAGCGCCAGCACGGCGAGCCGCAACCGGTCGACGACATTCTCCTGGCGCCCGGCGGACAGCCTTTCGTACAGTGCGGTTCGCCGCGCATGCAGATCCTCGGCGGACATCTGGGCGCGGGCCGCGTCGGCGTACAGCGGGTGGGCGGTCCGCACGGCGTCGTCGACGACGGTGATCGCGTCGGCGGCCTGCGCGGCCTGCACCGCGTCGCCGCCTGCCAGCGCCGACAGATCGGCCAACGGCATCGGGTCGGCAACGGCCAGGAACTCCAGCACGGCACCGACGTCGGCGGGAAGCTGCGCGACGAACTCCCGCACCGAGGCCGTCCAACCGCTTCCGGTCGACGTTCGGCGCGTCGAGCTCGATCCGCGGCAGCACGTTGTCGAGCTGCAGCGCCGTGATCGAATCCGGCGCCGCCTCGTCGGGATCGACGGTCACGATCAGCCGCACCGCACCGCTGACCGCCAGCTGGTACACCAGCGTTGCGGACAGGTGGTCGAGCAGATGCGCATCGTCGACGACCAGCAGCAGGCCGTCGGCCACCGACTCGCGGGCGGCCCGAAGCACAGCCGCGGTCTTGCCGTCGTCGGGGACCTCGATGAGGTCGCGTACCGCTGCGAACGGGATGACGCGATCGGAGACCGTCCCGGTCACCCAGACAGACCCGCCGAGGCGCTCACTCGCCGCCAGGGCCACCGACGTCTTGCCCGCTCCGACAGGCGCAATGATCACCGCCCCGCCGCGGTCGGCAACCGCCGATTCGACGTGCTCGGCTGCCGGCTCGGGCGGCACGGTCTTCCAGTCGACGGGCACCCGCCGGAGTTTAGGGTGTGGCCGCGGCGGCCGTGCCGTACTCGTCTACGTTGGCGGTGTGTCCCCCGATCTCGACCGCGAATGGGCGGTCTGTGTCTACTGCGCATCGGGGCCGAGGCACCCCGAACTGCTCGATCTGGCCGGCCGTGTCGGCGGCGCCATCGCCGCGCGCGGCTGGACGTTGGTGTCCGGCGGAGGAAACGTCTCGGCGATGGGCGCGGTGGCCACCGGCGCCCGGGCGCGTGGCGGCCGCACCGTCGGGGTGATCCCGAAGGCACTCGTGCACCGCGAGCTCGCCGACGTCGACGCCGACGAACTCGTCGTCACCGAGACCATGCGGGAACGCAAGCAGGTGATGGAGGACCGGGCCGACGCGTTCATCGCGCTACCCGGCGGCATCGGCACGCTCGAGGAGTTCTTCGAAGCGTGGACGGCCGGCTATCTGGGTATGCACGACAAGCCGGTGGTGATGCTCGACCCGTTCGGGCATTACGACGGGTTGCGTGCCTGGCTGCACGGCCTCCTCGACAGCGGATACGTCAACCAGCACGCATTGGACCGACTCGTGGTGACCGACGACATCGACGACGCGCTGGCGGCCTGTGCACCGGCCCGGTGATGGCGATCACCCGCTTGGATTTAGGGTGTCGGGCAGACGACATCGGAGGGGGATCGCCGCATGACAGACGACAAATCGGGGACCCGTAGCAGCGTCGGGCTGCGCGACATCGCCACCCGCGTGCCCGGCCTGATCGCCGACGCGCCGACGATCCTGCGCGGTGTGATCACCGGGTTCGGGGCCCGGCCGTCGGCCAAGACCTCGATCGGCAAGGTGTTCCAGGACCGCGCCGCCCAACACGGGGACAAGGTTTTCCTCAAGTTCGAGGATCGGGAGCTCACCTATCGGGAGGCCAACGAGACCGTCAACCGCTACGCCGCCGTGCTGGCCGCTCGCGGTGTCGGCCACGGCGACGTCGTCGGCATCATGCTGCGCAACTCGCCCGAACCGGTGATGCTGATGCTGGCGGCGGTCAAGTGCGGCGCGATCTCCGGAATGCTGAACTACCACCAGCGCGGTGATGTGCTCAAGCACAGCCTCGGGCTGTTGTCCGCCAAGGTCGTCGTCGCCGATCCCGACTTCGTCGACCCGATCACCGAAAGCGGCGCCGACACCGACGGGCTGGTGACCCTCGACGAATTCCAGCGGCTCGCCGAAACCGCGCCGACCGGCAATCCGGCGACCGCCTCGGCCGTGCTCGCCAAGGACAAGGCGTTCTACATCTTCACCTCGGGCACCACCGGCATGCCGAAGGCCAGCATCATGACGCACTACCGCTGGCTGCGGGCGCTGGCCGGCTTCGGCGGCCTCGGGATGCGGCTGAACAGCAACGACACCCTGTACTGCTGCCTGCCGCTCTACCACAACAACGCGCTGACCGTCGCGCTGTCGGCGGTGCTCAGCTCGGGGGCGACGCTGGCGCTCGGCAAGTCGTTCTCGGCGTCGAAGTTCTGGGACGAGGTGATCCGCTACGACGCAACCGCGTTCGTCTACATCGGCGAGATCTGCGCCTATCTGCTCAACCAGCCGGAGAAGGACACCGACCGCAAGCACAAGGTGCGGGTGATCGCGGGCAACGGTCTGCGCCCGGCGATCTGGGACGAGTTCACCGAGCGGTTCGGCATCGACCGGGTGTGCGAGTTCTACGCCGCCAGCGAGGGCAACACCGCCTTCGTCAACGTGCTGAACGTCGACAAGAGCACCGGCATCTGCCCGACGCCGGTGGCGTTCGTCGAATACGACGACGAAACCGGCGACCCGAAGCGCGGCGACGACGGCCGGGTCCGCAAGGTGAAGAGCGGCGAGCCCGGGCTGCTGCTCTCGAAGGTCAGCAGCTTCCAGCCGTTCGACGGCTACACCGACAAGGAAGCCACCGAGAAGAAGCTCGTGCGCGACGCCTTCAAAGAGGGCGACGTCTGGTTCAACACCGGCGACCTGATGCGCTCGCAGGGCTTCGGTCACGCGGCGTTCACCGACCGGCTTGGCGACACCTTCCGGTGGAAGGGCGAGAACGTCGCCACCACCGAGGTCGAGGCCGCGGTATCGACCGACTCGCAGGTCGAGGAGGCCACGGTGTTCGGTGTCGAGGTGCCCGGCACCGGCGGCCGCGCGGGCATGGTGGCTCTCCAGCTCAAGGAGGGCCAGGAGTTCGACGGCAGGGCGCTGGCCAAAGCCGCCTACGACAACCTGCCGGGCTACGCCGTCCCTTTGTTCGCGCGAGTCGTCAAGGAGCTGGCGCACACGTCGACGTTCAAGAGCCAAAAGGTCGACCTTCGCAAGGAAGGCTACGGCGGCAGTTCGGGCGAGGGCGACGAGGACGACGTCACGGTCGAGGACCCGATCTACGTGCTCGCCGGCCGCGACGAGGGCTACGTCGAGTACTACGACGACTACCTCGCCGAGGTGAAGGACGGCAAGAAGCCCAAGTAGTCCCGACTCGCCGAACGTTCCTTACCGTCGAATTTTCGGCGAGTTCTCGTGCGGTAAGGAACGTTCGCGCGGTTGGGTGAGTGCTACGCCGCCCGCCGAGGTGCTCGGCGAGGAAGCGGTCGACGGCGTGGAACATGTCGATCACGTTCTCCGGGTTGACGAATCCGTGCCCCTCGTCCTCCTTGACCATGTACTCGACGTCGACGCCGCGGGCGCGGAGCGCCTCGACCAGGTTGTCGGACTCGGCCTGCACGACGCGGACGTCGTTGGCGCCCTGGATCACCAGCAGCGGGGTTTTGATCTGGTCCACCTTGGTGATCGGTGACCGCGCCAGCATGTCGGCCTCCTGCTCCGGATCGTCCGGGTTGCCGACGAACAGGTGCCAGTTGTTGGCCAGATGCGGCCGCGCGATCTCGGGCAGTGTGCGCATGAAGTTGGCCAGGCTCGAGATGCCGACGTAGTCGATCGCGGCGGCGAAGACGTCCGGTGTGAACGTGACGCCGACCAGCGTGGCGTAGCCGCCGTACGAGCCGCCGAAGATCGCGACGCGCTCGGGGTCCGCGTAGCCCTGCTCGACGGCCCAGTTCACCCCGTCGATCAGATCGTCGTGCATCTTGCCCGCGAACTCGCCGATCGCGGCCTTGACGAACGCCTTGCCGTATCCGCTCGATCCGCGGAAGTTGACCTGCAGCACGGCGTAACCACGGTTCGCGAGCAGTTGCACCGCGGGCGCGTACATCCACGCGTCGCGGGCCCACGGGCCGCCGTGCACCGCCAGCACCAGCGGCAGGTTCCGCGGTTCCACGCCGACGGGCAGCGTGAGATACGAAGGCAGGTCCAGCCCGTCGCGCGAGGGGATCGTGACGGGCAGCATCGGCGCCAGCGTCTCTGGATCGAGATGCGGGTGGGGACGGAACAGCAGCCGGCTCTCCCCGGTGGCGTGGTCGTAGAGGTAGGTGGCGCCGGGATCGCGATCGTGATTGAAGCTCACCACCCACGTCTGGCCGTCCTCGTCGGAGGACAACCCGCTGATGTCGCCGTCGGACAGCTTCTCGAGATTGGCCAACACGTCGGCGAAGTGGGGGTCGAGCGCATGAATCACCTGTCGCTCACCGAGATACCGCACGCCGAGCAACTCGCCGGTGGCTCGGCTCTGGATGAGCGGCTCGAGAAGACCCGCCCAGACCTGGCTGCGTCCGTCGATGTCCATCGTCGGATGCTTGTCGACGGCGGTCTGCTCGCCGGTGGCCACGTCGAGCCGGACCAGCCGCGTGTGGTCGGTACCCTCGTTGGACCCCATCCAGATTCCAGTGCCGTCTGGGGTGACGACCATGGGGTAGATGCCCATGGTGTAGTCGGCGCCGTCGTACATCGCGATCGAACGTAGCGACTCGGTCCGCTTGTCCCACTGCAGGATTTCCAGATCGCCGTCGGTGGTCAGCCTCGTCGCGAAAAGGTCCCCGCTGCGGCTGGTCAGCCATCCGACGACCCCGCCCGGGTTCTGGACCATCATGGTGAGTTCACCCGAAGCGACGTCGAGTTCGTAGACGTCCATCTGCTGCGGGTCGCGCTTGTTGCAGTGCACGATCGCCGTGCCCGGTTTGTCGGGCAGCAGTTCGAAGGCGGCCATGGCGCCGGGGAACGGGGTGAGGTCGACGGCCGGAGCGTCGGGGTCGTCGAGGTCGACGCGGAAGACGTGCCAGTTCTCGTCGCCGCCGGTGTCCTGCAGGTACATCAGCCAGCGCGGATCGTCGGTCCAGGCGTAGTGAAACACGCTGCGGGTCTCGTCGGCGGTGACGCAGCGGGCACTGTCGGCCCCGCCTTCCTCGTCGACGTCCTGTACCCAGATGTTCAGGCGGTTCTTCCACGGCGCCAGGTAGGCGATCCGGGTCCCGTCGGGCGAGATCGTCGCCGCCGCCTTCGTGGGTGGGCTGAAGAGATCCTCGACGGTGATGCGGTCTGGTAATGCCATGACGATCCTTTCGGTTGTGGGGACAGGTTTCATCGCCGCCCGGGTCGTCAGACCTGGCCGGTGATGGTGAATCACGTTGTGCTAGTTGGGCTTTAGCGGCCCTCCGAGGCGGCCGTTGGTGGCGTCGAGGATGGCGCGGTCAATCAGTGCCAAGGCTTCGGCCCGCATCGACCTTCCGGTTGTGGACGACGACGGCGGTGCTGACGTCCTCGTCGACGACGCGCAACGCCGCGGTGGTGGCCGCTGCGCAGAGTCGGACCGTGAGGTCGTCCTCGGCGAGACCGAGACGCTTGGCGATCACCGGGATGAAGCCGCGCTCCATCTCGTAGTGGACCATGAGGTACGCGGTCCGCAGCGCCGGTTCCGACGCCGTCATACTTGCGATCCGCATTGCGCTCACCTCGTCGGCGATGTCCTGCTCGGAGAACGGGTGCGCGACGGCGTCGGCGGCCATGTGCTCCCCTAACGACAGTTCGGCGGGCCACCGATCGAGCACGCCGATGAATCGGTGTACCGACTTGGCCAGCAATGGTTCTGCGCACGCCTCCTTGCTGCGGAAGTAGCGCCAAATCGTGCGTGTGGACAGGCCCGCCGCCTCGGCGATGTCATCGCCGCTGGTTCCCGACACACCGTGCTCCCAGAACAGCGCGCAGGCGTGCCGGGACACGTCCAACCGGGCCTGCGCCTGCTTCGCGCTGACGTTGTCGGGTGCGTCGATGGTGGAACCGCCTCTCGGACTTGCTGTCACTTAGTGACATCTCTACTGTGTCACTAAGTGACAGCGTCGTCAAGCGACGGGATCGACCTAGAGCCGGGAGACAGGGTTGGACACCGAACAGTTCTGGCGAGACGCCGAACAACACATCGTTCGGTACGGCACGTCGTTCGTCCCGCGAATAATCCAGAGCGCCAAGGGAAGCTACGTCTACGACGCGGATGGAACCGCGATTCTGGACTTCACCTCGGGCCAGATGAGCGCGGTGCTCGGCCACTCGCATCCCGACATCGTGGCCACGGTGTCGACGGCCGTCGCGACGCTCGACCATCTCTACAGCGGAATGCTCAGCGTTCCCGTCGTCGAACTCGCAAGAGCGCTGTCGGAGACCCTGCCCCCTACGCTGCACAAGGTGCTGCTGCTCAGCACCGGGGCCGAGTCCAACGAGGCGGCCATCAAGATGGCCAAGCTCTACACCGGTTCCTACGAGATCGTTTCGTTCGACCGGTCGTGGCACGGAATGACCTCGGGCGCGGCGTCGGCGACGTTCAGCGCGGGGCGGCGCGGCTACGGACCCCCGATGCCGGGGAATCTCACCCTGCCCACGCCCAACGCCTACCGGTCCCCGTTCCGCCGCGCCGACGGCAGCTACGACTGGGAGTCCGAGCTGGAGTACGGCTTCGCGATGGTCGACGCGCAGTCCTCCGGAAGCCTGGCCGCCTGTCTCGTCGAACCGATCCTGTCGTCGGGCGGCGTCATCGAGCCCCCGCACGGGTACCTGCGCCGACTCAAGCAGATGTGCGTCGAGCGCGGCATGCTGCTCATCGTCGACGAGGCGCAGACCGGTATCGGACGCACCGGGACGATGTACGCGTTCGAGCGAGACGGCGTCGTACCCGACCTGCTGACGCTGTCGAAGACGCTGGGCGCCGGCCTGCCGGTGGCCGCCGTCGTCACCACCGAGGAGATCGAAGGCGTCTGCCATGAACGAGGATTTCTCTTCTTCACCACCCATGTCTCCGACCCCCTCGCCGCCGCGGTGGCCACGACGGTTCTCGCCGTGGTCGAACGCGACGGGCTCGTCGAGCGGGCCGACCGGCTCGGACGCCTTTTGACCGCGCGCCTGAGCGAGTTGCGCAACCGGTACGAACAGGTCGGCGACATCAGGGGACGGGGCTTGCTGCAAGGCATCGAACTGGTTTCGGACAAGGCGACGAAGTCGCCGGCGGACGCTCTGGGCGCACAGGTCACTGCGGCGTGCCTGGAGCGAGGCCTGCACATGAACATCGTGCAGCTACCGGGGATGGGCGGGATCTTCCGCATCGCGCCGCCCCTGACCATCAGCGACGACGAACTGGACGCCGGCCTGGACATCCTCGACGACGCACTGAAGGCAGTTCTCGCAGGCCCGTAGCCTGGAGGGGTGCAGTCGACCTTCTGCGGCCGTCCGGTGGCCGACGATCGCGCGCTGATCATGGCGATCGTGAACCGCACGCCGGACTCGTTCTACGACCGCGGCGCCACCTTCACCGATGAGGCGGCCAAGTCGGCAGCTCATCGCGTCATCGCCGACGGCGCCGATGTGGTTGACGTCGGTGGGGTCAAGGCCGGGCCGGGCGACGACGTCGGCGTCGACGAGGAGATCGCGCGGGTGGTGCCGTTCATCGAATGGCTCCGCGACAGCTATCCCGACCAGCTGATCAGCGTCGACACCTGGCGCTCGGCCGTCGCAAAACAGGCGTGTGCAGCCGGGGCCGACCTGATCAACGACACGTGGGGCGGCCACGACCCCGCCCTGGCCGAGGTCGCCGCGGAGTTCGGCGCGGGCCTGGTGTGCTCCCACACCGGCGGCGCGACGCCGCGGACCCGCCCGTTCCGGGTCAACTACGGGATATCCGAGCGCGGCGTCGTCGACGATGTGATCGCCGAAGTGACCGCCGCGGCCGAACGGGCCGTCGCCGCCGGGGTGTCGCGAGACGCGGTGTTAATCGATCCGACTCACGATTTCGGCAAAAACACTTATCACGGTCTTAGTTTGTTGCGCCACGTAAAAGACCTTGTAAAAACTGGATGGCCGGTCCTTATGGCGCTGAGCAACAAAGATTTCGTCGGGGAAACTTTGGGTGTGGACCTGACGGAACGCTTGGAGGGCACCCTGGCGGCGACGGCGCTGGCCGCCGCGGAGGGCGCTGCGATGTTCCGGGTGCATGAAGTCGGGCCCACGCGGCGCGTTCTCGAAATGGTCGCGTCGATCCAGGGCGTGCGTTCGCCCACGCGCACGGTTAGGGGACTGGCATGACACTCACACCAGAACTTCCCGGCACGGACGTCGTCGCAGGCACATGGTTGGCCGACCACAGCTGGAACCGACCCACGTGGACGATTTCCGAGCTCGAGGCCGCCAAAGCCGGTCGCACCATCTCGGTGGTGTTGCCCGCACTCAATGAAGAAGAGACCGTCGGCTCCGTCATCGAGACCATCACACCGCTGCTCGGCGGCCTGGTTGACGAGCTGATCGTGCTGGACTCCGGCTCCACCGACGACACCGAGATCCGCGCGTTGGCGGCCGGTGCACGGGTGATCAGCCGCGAGGTCGCGCTGCCCGAGGTCGCGCCGCAACCCGGCAAGGGCGAGGTGCTGTGGCGCTCGCTTGCGGTGACCACCGGCGACATCGTCGTGTTCGTCGACTCCGACCTGATCGACCCCGACCCGATGTTCGTGCCGAAGCTGCTCGGTCCGCTGCTGACCGTCGACGGCGTGCACCTGGTCAAGGGCTTCTACCGGCGCCCGCTGAAGGTGAGCGGCAGCGAGGACGCCAACGGCGGCGGCCGGGTCACCGAGTTGGTGGCGCGCCCGTTGCTGGCTTCGCTGCGGCCCGAGTTGATGTATGTCATGCAGCCGCTGGGCGGCGAGTACGCGGGCACCCGCGAGCTGCTGACCTCGGTGCCGTTCGCGCCCGGCTACGGCGTGGAGATCGGCCTTCTCATCGACACCTACGACCGGCTCGGCCTGGACGCCATCGCGCAGGTCAACCTCGGTGTGCGGGAACACCGCAACCGGCCGCTGACCGAGCTCGCCTCGATGAGCAGGCAGGTCATCGCGACCCTGTTGTCGCGCTGTGGCATCCCCGACTCGGGGGTCGGCCTGACGCAGTTCTTCGCCGACGGCAACGACTACACACCCCGCTCGTCGGAGGTGTCGCTGGCCGACCGGCCGCCGATGAGCTCGCTGCGGCCCCGCTAGCGCCGGGTCGTCTCGCCTGCCCGTCGGACGGGTGAGGCAGTATCGAGAACGTGACCCTGATCCTGCTGTACCTCGTGGTCCTGATCCTGGTGGCCATCGTGCTGTTCGGTGTGGGCAGCGCGCTGTTCGGGCGCGGCGAGGTGCTCCCGCCGCTGCCCAGCGCCACCACCGCGACGGTTCTGCCCGCATCGGGCGTCACCGGCGCCGACGTCGATGCGGTCAAGTTCACCCAGACGCTGCGCGGTTACAAGACCAGTGAGGTCGACTGGGTGCTGGACCGGCTGGGCCAGGAACTCGACTCGCTGCGCGGTCAACTGGCGACGGTGCAGGCGACCGGGTCAGGCGGCGACGGCGGCGACGAGGTCCTCGACGACGAACCGGTCGAGGGCGGCGCACACGCGCTTCCGTCGGACGAGAGGGCCGATTCGTGACGGAAGCGCCGGCGGACGACGGCCGCGTCCGCTGCGGTTGGATCGACCAATCCCGTTTGGCACCAGCCGATTTCATACTCTATCGCGACTACCACGACACGGAGTGGGGCCAGCCGCTGCGGGGGTCAAAGGCGCTGTTCGAGCGGGTCAGCCTTGAGGCCTTCCAGAGCGGGCTGTCGTGGCTGATCATCCTGCGTAAGCGGGAGAACTTCCGTCGCGCCTTCCACCGGTTCGAGATCGACAAGGTCGCGCGCTACACCGACCGCGACATCGAGCGCCTGATGAACGACGCGGGGATCGTGCGTAACCGTTCGAAGATCGAGGCCACCATCGCCAACGCGCGTGCGGTCGCCGACCTGGACGTCGACCTCGGCGAACTGCTCTGGTCGTTTGCGCCGCAGCCGCGGCCACGGCCCGCGGACATGTCCGAGGTGCCCGCGGTCACCGCCGAGTCGAAGGCGATGGCCAAGGAGTTGAAGCGCCGCGGGTTCAAATTCGTCGGTCCGACGACGGCCTACGCCTTGATGCAGGCCACCGGAATGGTCGACGACCACGTGGCCTCCTGCTGGGTTCCCGCGACCGCCTGATCTGCCCGTCGAGGCGATCTTGACCGGGTCTTTGCACACTGGACGCGGCCGATAGGGAACAATGGGGAAGTTCAGTAGCAGTTCAGTGCCGGTAGCTGTCAACGAGTGGGCAGCCGGCTCATCTGGAGGGAGCACTCGATGGCGGCGATGAAGCCCCGGACCGGCGACGGTCCTCTGGAAGCAACCAAGGAGGGGCGCGGCATCGTTATGCGGGTACCACTGGAAGGCGGTGGCCGGCTCGTCGTCGAACTCACCCCCGAAGAGGCGGCGGCTCTCGGCGACGAGCTCAAGGGCGTCACCAGCTAGCTAGACACCTTCCGATAGATCTCCAGGGTCTGCTCGGCGATGTGCGCCCAGGAAAACTCCTCGATGCACCGCTGCCTGCCTGCCACTCCGTACTGACGGGCCCGCTCCGGCTCGGCGACCAACGCGTTGACGGCGTCGGCCAGCCGGGTCTCGAAGAACACCGGGTCGCCCGCGTCGTAATGGACCAAAAGCCCGGTCTGATGGTCGGCCACCACCTCGGGGATGCCGCCGACATCGGATGCGACCACCGCCGTCGCGCACGCCATCGCCTCGAGATTCACGATACCCAACGGCTCATACACCGACGGGCACACGAAAACCGTTGCTGTCGAGAGGATTTCGCGGATCTTCCCGATCGCGAGCATCTCGCGCACCCAGAACACGCCGGTGCGGGAGCGGGACAGCTCCTGCACAGCGGCCGTCACCTCGGCGGCGATCTCGGGGGTATCCGGCGCGCCCGCGCACAGCACCAGCTGCACATCGGGGGCGAACCTGTGGGCGGCCGCGACCAGGTGCGCGACACCCTTCTGCCGGGTGATCCGCCCGACGAACGCGACGATCGGCCGGGCCGGGTCCACCCCGAGTTCGGTCAGCACCGACTCGTCGGACTGGGATGCCGCTGGATACCACACCTCGGTGTCGATTCCGTTGCGCACCACGTGCACCCGGTTGGGGTCAAGCGCCGGGTAGGTGTGCAGCACGTCGTCGCGCATGCCGGAGCTGACCGCGATGACCGCGTCGGCCGCCTCGACGGCCGTGCGTTCCACCCAGGACGAGATGCGGTAACCGCCGCCGAGTTGTTCGGCCTTCCATGGCCGCATCGGCTCAAGGGAGTGCGCGGTCAACACGTGCGGGATGCCGTAGAGCAGGGCCGCCAGGTGCCCGGCCAGCCCGGTGTACCAGGTGTGTGAATGCACGACGGTGGCGGTCTCGGCGGCGTTGGCCATCACCAGGTCGGCCGACAGCGTCGCCAGCGCGGGGTTGGCGCCCTTGAGCGCCGGATCGGGTTGGTGGACGAATGCTCCGTCGCGCGGGGCGCCCATGCAATGCACGTCGACCTCGCACAGGTTGCGTAGTTGTGCAACGAGTTCGGTGACGTGTACACCGGCGCCGCCGTACACCTCGGGCGGATATTCACGCGTCATCATCGCCACCCGCATGCCTACGACCGTAGTGTCCGTCGCCGCGCGCCGCAGCTGTGTGGGGAACGCCGATTGGGGTATTCGCCAATTACTTTGACGGACAGTCGCGCAGGGTCAAAAGTGCCAATGCCTGGTCACGGTGAGAACCTGCAGATAGGTTTGAATCATGAGGGAGTTGCCCCACGTCCTCGGCATCGTCCTGGCAGGCGGGGAAGGCAAGCGGCTCTATCCGCTGACGGCGGACCGAGCAAAGCCTGCAGTTCCCTTCGGCGGCGCCTACCGGCTGATCGATTTCGTGCTGTCCAATCTGGTCAATGCTCGATACCTGCGCATATGTGTTCTGACGCAATACAAATCGCATTCTCTGGACCGGCACATCTCGCAGAACTGGCGGCTGTCGGGTCTTGCCGGCGAATACATCACGCCGGTGCCTGCGCAGCAGCGGCTCGGGCCTCGCTGGTACACCGGATCGGCCGACGCGATCTATCAGTCGCTGAACCTGATCTACGACGAGGACCCCGACTACATCGTCGTGTTCGGCGCGGACCACGTGTACCGGATGGACCCCGAGCAGATGGTGCAGTTCCACATCGAGAGCGGGGCGGGTGCCACGGTCGCGGGTATCCGGGTGCCGCGGGCCGAGGCAACCGCGTTCGGCTGCATCGACGCTGACGAGTCGGGCCGCATCCACGAGTTCGTCGAAAAGCCGGCAGACCCGCCGGGCACCCCCGACGATCCCGAGCAGACGTTTGTGTCGATGGGCAATTACATCTTCACCACCAAGGTGCTCATCGACGCGATCCGCGCCGACGCCGACGACGACCACTCCGACCACGACATGGGCGGCGACATCATCCCGCGGCTGGTGGGCGACGGGATGGCCTCGGTGTATGACTTCAACGCCAACGAGGTGCCGGGGGCCACCGAGCGCGACCACGGCTACTGGCGCGATGTCGGGACGCTGGACGCGTTCTACGACGCCCACATGGATCTGGTGTCCGTGCACCCGGTCTTCAACCTGTACAACAAGCGCTGGCCGATCAGGGGTGAGTCCGAGAACCTGGCGCCGGCCAAGTTCGTCAACGGCGGCTCCGCACAGGAATCTGTTGTCGGCGCGGGCAGCATCATCTCGGCGGCGTCGGTGCGCAACTCGGTGATGTCGTCCAACGTCGTCGTCGACGACGGTGCGATCGTGGAGGGCAGTGTGCTGATGCCAGGGGTCCGGGTTGGCCGCGGCGCGGTGGTGCGCCACGCGATCCTCGACAAGAACGTCGTGGTCGGCCCTGGCGAGATGGTCGGCGTCGATCTGGAGAAGGATCGCGAACGGTTCGCGATCAGCGCAGGCGGCGTGGTGGCCGTCGGCAAGGGCGTCTGGATCTGATCTAGTTCCCGCGAAATAGCATTCCTGGTCGTTATCCGCGCGGATTCACAACCCTGAGTTCTCGCTCGCGGTTACTGCGACAGTTTGACTACGATGTTGTACGGGTTCGATGTGACCCGCCGCCCGCGCCGACCTCGGCATGGTGAACACATCGGTTCGGTCACCACTCCATCTACGAGAAGCGGTGCCTTGACACTCAGCAATGCGGGCACTGATTCAGCACGGCACCGCGATACGTAGGTGAATTCATGGATATGACCGTCGATGAGGCCAAGCGGGCGGCGCGCAGCTTGCGCGAGCAGTTGCCAGAGGTCGGCCTAACACACTCGAGGGCCTTGGAGATCGTGGCGCATCAGTTCGGCTATCGGGACTGGAATACGGCGTCTGCCGTACTTCAATCGAGCGCTGGGATGGGGACGCCGATCCCGGTGCTGCGGAGCTTGGACGAGACCCGGGCGCGGGAGTTCTACCTCGACTACCTCAGCTTCGCCGTCGTTTGGGAACACCGCTTCGACGGTGAGCTGCCGCTGTACATGCGGCTTCGTCGTGGACGTTTCGTACTCGACCTGTCTGAGCATCACGGCGATGGCACGCCGGGTTCTACTGTCTGGGTGCCTGTCGACGACGTCGAAGCGCTGCAACGAGAGTTGCACGCCACGGGGTATCCACGGATGAGCCCGGGGATTGATGTCGAATCGCCGGGTGGCCCGACGATGGACGTCATCGACCCGTTCTCGAACACGATCAGGTTCTGCCAGACCGCATCCGCTACTTGATGGTTAACGGATCTAGCTCGGCTGCGGGGCGGCCTTCTGCCTGCGGCGCCGTCGCCGCCAGAGCTTGACGAACGCCCAGACCAGTAGCGACGAGCACGACGAGAACCACGACCGGTAGCAAGATCGCCACGAACACCAGACCGACGCTGATGCCGTCCTCGATGGTGGACAGCACCGGTGCCGCGACGCCTGCCGTCGCGACGTTGGCCGCAGGCCGCACCGCCGACTTCGTCAGCGACACCACCAGCGCAACGAGCACACCGACGACGATCGGGACCCACTGACCCGACTGCGCGAACGCGCCCGGATCGGTGACGGCGTGGGTCTGGGCGGCCGTGCCGGAGCCGAACACGATGCCGCCGGAGGTCGGCCGGACGAACGTCTGGATGGCGTCGTTGATGCTGTCCAGCGCCGGGATCTTGTCGGCGACGATCTCGACGACCAGCAGCACCGCGACGATCGTCATCACCCAGCCGTTCTCCAGCCAGACCCAACCGTGCGGCAGGGTGATCAGGTCGGTGAACCGGGACAGCAGGCCGAGCGCCAGCAGCGGGATGTAGGCGTTCAGTCCCGATGCGGTGGCAAGACCCAGCCCGGTCAGCAGTTCCACATACCGATTATGAGCGCGGTTCAGTCCAGGACGGCCAATTCGACGCCGCGTAGCCGGTCCGGGTCGGCTTCGATGTCGATCTCGGTGATCTTGTCGCCGACGACGCCGAAGCGCAGCACCAGCGCCAGCCCGCCCTCGGCGGCGACGACGATCCCCACCGCGCCGTCCACGAGCGCGGGCTCGGCGAAGCGGGCAGCGGCCGAGAAGGCGCGGGCAGCGGCCAGGAACGCGCCGACCAGCCGGCGCTGGCGGACCAGATCCGTTGCGGGGTCCGGAGTCTGGCCGCGGACGCGGCGGCGGGCGCGGGCCGCGAGCTGTGCGGCCGTGTTCTCCGACCGGCCCACGATCGGTGCGATCTCCGCGAATGGCAGGTCGAACATGTCGTGCAGTACGAACGACAGGCGCTCGGCGGGCGACAGCCGCTGCAGGATGACGAGCAACGCCGCACCGACCGAGTCGGCCAGCAGCGCTTCCTGTTCCGGGTCAACTGGTTCGGTGGTTGCGATACGTGCCGTCGCAACCGTCTCGTCGAGCGACTGCTCGGGCCTGGCGGCGCGGGCTCGCAGCATGTCCAGGCAGATGTGTGCGACGACGGTGGTCAGCCAGCCGCGCATGTTGTGCACGTCGCCGACGTCGGCGCGGTCCATCCGCAGCCACGCCTCCTGGACGGCGTCCTCGGCCTCGGGCACCGAGCCGAGCATCCGGTAGGCGACCGCGCGCAGATGTGCCCGATGCTCCTCGAACTCATCCACCGCCGTCTCCTCCCGCTGGTCATAATCTGTCGTCGCGGTGTTCCTTCTGGTCTGGCGGGCGGCGCGTCCTCACCACACGTAGGGCATCAGCCGGTAGTGCACCTTCTCCATGTATTCGCGGTATCCGGCCAATTCCTGCGTCAGCAGGGCCTCCTCATCGTTGATGCGAAGAGCAAGCACCGCGAGGCCGACAACGACGATCAGCAGCGCCCAGTACGAGCCGAGCGCCAGCGGGACGCCGATCATCATGATCACATTGCCGAAGTACATCGGGTGCCGGACGAATCCGTACCAGCCCGTCGACGACAGCTGCTGGCCGGACTCGACGGTGATATTGGCTGCGGCATAACCGTTCTGGATCGTCACCAGCATCGCGATGGTGAGGCCGACGGCGACGAGGACGAGTCCTATCACCGAGACCGCGGCCGGCACGGTCGACCAGCCGAAGCGGAAGTCCAACGCGCTGATCACGATCATCGCCGCCATGGATACGAACGCGACGGTGATGATTACTTTCTGCAATGGCCGTGTCTCGGCGCCGGGGCCTGCCTGCATGCGTCGGCGGAGGGCGTCTGGATTCTTCAGCGCAAGGTACACACTCGGTATCAGCGTCGCGGCGGCGAACACCGCGATGAATGCCCAGCCCCGCCAGTAATCGAAGGTGCCTGCAGGCACGAACACGAGCAGGCCGAATGCGACGGCACCGATGACAGATGTAAAAGCTGCCTGGATAAGAGTTTTCATGATCACCACACCCCGGGTACCAGGCGATAGTGCACCTTCTCGGTGTACTCGTCGTAGCCGTCGAGGTCCTGGCGCAACGCCTTCTCCTCGTCGGTGATGCGCGCGACGAAGATGAGCACGCCGGGAATCATCGTCAGCAAGCCCCAATACGAGCCAAGGGCAAGCGGCATGCCGACGATCAAGATCAGCGCCCCGACGTACATCGGATGGCGTACCAGGCCGTACAGGCCCGTTGACACCACCGGCTGATCCTTCTCGACGGTGATTGTCGCCGCCGCATAGTTGTTTTGCACGACAACGAGTTCGGCAACCGCAAGCCCGGCCAGGACCAGCACGTTGCCGACCACGACGACAGCCGTTGGCACCGTCGACCAGCCGAACCGGTGGTCAAGAGCGCTGATCACACAGGCGGCGACAGTTGTCAGGATGATGCCGACGTTGATGAGCTTCTGCACCGTTCGGCTTTCTGCGAACGGGCCTCCGCGCGTGCGTCGTTTGAACGCATCGGGGTACTTCACGGCCAGATAGATCGTCGGGATCATGGTGCCCACCACGAACACGGCGATGAAAACCCAAGCCTGCCAATAGTCGAGCGTGCCCGCGGGCCAGAACAGCATTACCCCGAAGAAGATGATGCTGAAGACTGCGTACCAGAGCATCAACAGGGTGGTCTTCATGCTTGTGTTTTCCTCCTTTTCTCAGATGGCGTCGCGGCGGCGATAGATCGCACCCGCGGCGAGGCTCAGCGCCACTGCGACGACGATCATGACCGTCAACGCAACGGCGGAGTATTCGGACGGCGCTCTGGTCTGGCCCACGGGTGACGCGTCGAGCAGCCATTGCGGCAACCGCAGCAGCGCGCCGAGGTACAGCGAGATGATCACGAATGTCACAGCCAGCCAACCGATCCAGGGTTGCCGCAGCGCGACCGCCAGCGCGGCGACGGCTGCCATCGCCGCCATTGCCGGCACGAACGCAAGCGCGGCGAGCGTCAGGCGCCAGATGGTCTGCGGCTCGCCGATCGTGAGGCCCGCGCCGAGACCCATTCCGAGGCCAGCGAAGAACATCAGCACCGCCGACCCGGCGACCGCGGCCATGACGGCGGTGACCAGCCACCGCCACCGCGACACCGCCCCGGCCAGTACCGCCTCGCCCAGACCGGATTCCTCGTCGGCCCGTACGCGCAACACGGCGGAGACGACATAGGCGGTGGCCGCGGCGGCGAGGAACTGCGTCAAGGTGGCGTACACACCGTCGGTACCCTGCTGGGCCAGCACGCGCTGCAGAAGTTCGTTCTCCTTGGCGGCATCGAGAAGTGACTTCGTCATCGATCCGAATGCCAAGCCGGACAAGAACAGTCCCACGGCCCAACCGATCGTCTGACCGCGCTGCAGTGTTATGTGCAGGCCGAACACGCTACCGATGGGATGCGCGTCGGGATGTTCACCCGTGGAGGGGATGACGCCGTCGTCGTACTGCCGACTGCTCTCCAATACCGCGGCCAACATGATGAGGCCGACGGTGAGCACTACCAGTAACGCGAACGGCCACCAGCGCAGGTCGACGAACGGACGCATCTGCTGTGCCCAGGCGATGGGGGAGAACCAGGACAGCGTGCTGCCGGAGTTGTCGATGACGTCGCCTGCCCCGCGCACCAGTGCGGCCAGCGCAAGCACGGCCATCGCGGACCCGGTCGCGGCACGCCCCTGCCGCCAGAGTTGTGCGGTTACCGCCGCGACTGCGCCGAACACCATCGATACACCGGTGATTCCGAGGCACATCGCTGCGGTGTCGACGACACCGAACCCGGTCGCGGCCATCGCCGCCGTCATGGTCACCGCGAGTATCGCGTTGACGCCGCCGACCACGATCAGCGCGGCATAGGTCCGGGCGTGACGGCCCACCACCGATGACAGCACCAATTCGGCCGCCCCGCTTTCCTCCTCGGCGCGGGTGTGCCGAATCACGGTGAGAATGGAAAGGATTGACGTTGCGATGATGAGGGTGAGCATCAGCTCGTTGGCCATCATCACGCCCAGGTCGGTTTCCTTGACGCCGAACATGGGGCCGCCCAATATCATTCCGGCGGGCGTCTTGAGCAGGTTGACACGGGCCGCGCGCTGCGCCTCCTCCGGGTAGGCGAGCTTGATGGCGTTGGGCGCGTACACCATCATCAGCGTCAGCGACGCGATCCAGACGCTCAACCGGACGCGGTCACGACGCAGTGCGAGCCTGATCAGGCTGCCGACACCGGTGAATCGCGATGCAAGCGGTGCTGCTTCATACCTGCCTGTATGCGGGGCCAGTGCCGCGGTACTCATCGATCCGCTTCCTGGTACTCGCGCAGGAACATGTCTTCCAGGGAAGCCGGCGTTACGGTCAAATCGATGATCCCCAAGTTGGTCAGCAGCGCCATCGCGCGGTCCAGGTCGTTGCGGTCGACCGAGAAGACGTAGTGGCCGTCGTCGATCGAGAAGTCGTGGACGAACGGGGTGGATTGAAGTTTCTGGCCGTCGCTATGGGTGCGCACCTTGACCGTGGTCCGCATCAGGTGCCGCAGCTGGTTGAGGGTGCCGGACCGCACCGCGCGGCCGGACGCGGATGATCGTCACGTTGTCGCAGAGCTTCTCGACCTCGGCGAGGATGTGGCTGGACAGCAGCACCGCGGCGCCGTGGGCGGCGACCTCCTCGACGCAGGTCTGAAAAGCCTTCTCCATCAACGGGTCCAGACCCGAGGTGGGCTCGTCGAGGATGAACAGCTCGGCATTGGTTGAGAACGCCGCGACGATGGCCACCTTTTGCCGGTTGCCCTTCGAGTAGGTGCGGGCCTTCTTGTGCGGATCGAGTTCGAAGCGCTCGATCAGCTGGTCGCGCCGCCGGGCGTCGAGCGCGCCGTCGCCGCGCAGCCGCGCCAGGAAGTCGATCGCCTGCAGGCCGGTCAGGTTGGGCCACAACGTCACATCGCCGGGCACGTAGGCGATGCGGCGGTGCAGGTCGACCGCATCGCGCCAGGGGTCGCCGCCGAGCAGTCGCACCGTGCCGCTGTTGGCGCGCAGCAGGCCGAGCAGTACGCGAATCGTGGTGGACTTACCCGCTCCGTTCGGTCCGAGAAAGCCGGTGATGTCACCCGGCGCAACGGTCAGGTTCAGGCCGTCGAGGGCCTTGGTTCGGCCGAATGTCTTGACCAGGCCCTCGATTTCGACAGCGGGCTGGGTGCCTCTGCTCGTGCTAACCCGCTGCAGTGACGTCGCCGTCATCGTGATCTCCTCCAGTCGAATTGCTGAACGGAATGCCTTGTTCGCGTTGTGCGAGAAACGCCTCGTACATGGTCGAGTCGGTCATCAGGCCGTTTGTGTACAGCTCCAGCGCCGGCAGCATCATGTCTTCGCCGTAGTCGCGCAGCACCGCGCGCAGATCGGTGGGGTTGTCGTGCATCTGCAGGTAGAGCAGGAGGCTGCCGCCGCCGACCATGCCGAGGAACTTCGCCCTGGCCTTCGGATCGCGGCTGGGTTTGAGAGTGCCTGCGCGAACACCTTCTTCGAGGTACTCCTCGGCGTTGTCGATCATGCGCTGCCAGAACGACTTGGCCAGCTCGCCGCCGGACTGCATGCTGCGGACGAGGTAGGCGACCATCGGCGCAAAACTCTCGATCTCGGCTACCTGGCGCAGCCAGGTCGACGGGTCGGCGGCGCGTAGCGACTCGGACTTAGCCTCGCGGACCTGCTCGGCGATGTAGTCGTCGCAGGCCCGCAGTAGACCGTCCTTGGATCCGAAGTGGTGGATGACCAGTGCGGCGCTGACGCCTGCCGCCTGGGCTATCGCCCGCAACCCGACGTTGAAGCCGTGCTGGCCCACCTGATCGATCGCGGCATCGCGGATCCTTGCGACGGCCGTGAGATCGTCCGCTGAACGCATGTTTAGTACGCTAAACGCGCGTTCAGCGCACGGTCAAGCGACTCGCCGTCAAGGTCACGTAAAAATCCCGCCAGTTCTCCCGCGAGCAGACGCAAACTCGCACAAATCTGCCGCTCTACATGCGATTTTGCGTCTGCTCGCGGTAGAAACGCTAGTTGTCGTCGCGTGACGGCCAGTCACGGGCGGCGGCCAGCAGGCCGTCGCCCAGCGGCACCAGCACCGGCGTCAGGCGCTCATCCTCGGCGATCAGTCGCGCGGCCTCGCGTACCGCGGTGACCTCGGCATCGCGGGCCTTGGCGTCGCCGGCGCGTCCGCCAAGCGCCGCCCGGTGCACGACGATCGCACCGCCGGGCCGCAGCAACCGCACGCCTTCGACCACGAAGTCCGGCTGGTCGGCCGGATCGGCGTCGATGAACACGAGGTCATAGGACTCGTCGGCGAGCCGGGTCAGTACTTCCTGGGCCCGCCCGCTGATCAGCCTGGTCCGCGACGGCCCGATGCCCGCCTCGTTGAACGCCTGCTTGGCGAGCCGCTGATGCTCGGGCTCGACGTCGATCGTCGTGAGCACACCGTCGTCGCGCATGCCAGAGAGCAACCACAACCCGCTGACGCCTGCTCCTGTCCCGACCTCAACGACCGTCTTCGCGCCGCTGAGCTTGGCCAGCACGCTGAGCAGGGCCCCGACGGCCGGGGTGACGGCACCGGCTCCGGTCTCGACGGCACGGTCGCGCGCCGCGGCAACGATGGCGTCCTCGGAGATCGAGTTCTCGGCGTGACTGACGATCGACTCGGCGCGGCTGGGGTGCGGCTGGCTCGCCGGGTCATCGGCCATGCCCGCAGCGTAGAGCGGTGCGGATTCGGCCACACTGCGACACGCCCGCGCCGCGACGCCCAAATCGGTTCGAACCCGACTGGTTTGCCCTGGTTAGACGAGCGTGAGATGGGTAACAATCTGGTTTCTCAGGGAAAGTTCAGTGAGCTCATATGCCAGCCACACGACTGTCGGGAACGGTATCCGCATGGAACACGGCAGACGCTGGCGCTCTGGGAATAACCATGTCGATCGTCGTGTTGCCGCCGATGTCGCGTTCGCGATAAGCGGTGAACGCTGTGATCTGGAGGATCCGACGACCACAACCACTACGGCCCCCCATCTGACCCCTGTGTCGATGTCCCATCTCGAGCAGTACACCGACGGGGAATGGGTTGAGCCTTCCGAAGAGCCACAGGGCACCGCGGTTTTCGACGCCACCGGTGACCACTCCACCATGCCGTCGTGGGATGAACTGGTGCGTCAGCACGCTGACCGGGTGTACCGGCTGGCCTACCGGCTGTCGGGCAACCAGCACGACGCCGAAGACCTGACCCAGGAGACCTTCATTCGCGTCTTCCGGTCGGTGCAGAACTACCAGCCCGGCACGTTCGAGGGCTGGTTGCACCGCATCACCACCAACCTGTTCCTGGACATGGTCCGCAGGCGAGGCCGCATCCGGATGGAGGCGCTGCCCGAGGACTACGACCGGGTGCCCGCCGACGAACCCAACCCGGAGCAGATCTACCACGATTCGCGGCTCGGTCCTGACCTGCAGGCCGCGCTCGACTCGCTGCCGCCGGAGTTCCGCGCGGCGGTGGTGCTGTGCGACATCGAAGGGCTGTCGTACGAGGAGATCGGCGCAACGCTCGGCGTGAAGCTGGGTACCGTGCGCAGCCGGATCCACCGTGGTCGACAGGCGCTGAGGGACTATCTGGCGCACCACTCGGCCGACACGGCCAGGTCAGCCTGACCGTTCACGGGTGTCAGGCGCCGCGTCCCGCGCTACATTCGAGTAAGTACCGTCTATCGCGAATGTGATGGGCCGAGAGGAGCGGGGTGATGGCCGATCCAGGGCATGTGTTTCGTCGTGCATTCTCCTGGCTGCCCGCCCAGTTCGCCTCGCAGAGTGATGCACCGGTAGGGCCACGTCAGTTCGGCTCCACCGAGCACCTGTCCACCGAGGCGGTCGCCGCCTTCGTCGACGGTGAACTGCGGATGACCGCACATTTGCGGGCGGCCCACCACATCTCGATGTGCCCGCAGTGCGCCGCCGAGGTGGACGCTCAAAAACAGGCCCGCTCGGCACTCCGGGACTCCCATCCGATCGTCATTCCCAGTTCGCTACTTGGACTGCTGTCGCAGATCCCACAGGACACCCCGCAGGTCCAGCCCCCCACCGACGACCAGACTCACTTTGCTGATGGCTCGGCCCGCGGCCGGCGCAAGCGCCGGTAGTGTGTAAAGCAAACCAAGCATCGACGCGCGCCGGCGAATAGCGGCGACCAAATAGAGAGTGATACGCGGGTGACCAAGCAGGACCAGTCCGAAGGTAGAGACCGGGTCGCGCCGCGCCCTGTCTCGCGCCCACCGGTCGACCCGTCCACTACCCGGGCATTCGGCAGGCCGCAGGGCGTCGACGGCTCCTTCGTGGGCGTGGACGACCAACGCGATCAGGGCGAGTACACGCCAACCAATCAGTCGCCCGATCCCGTCCTGCACGAGGCCTTCGGACGTCCGAACGGTGCAGGCGACTCGCTGCAACGCCATCCCGCCGATATCGGCGGGATGGACGCCGAGCGTGACAGGAACAAGCCGGAGGAGCCCGACGATCCCTGGCGCGATCCGGGCGCCGCGGCCGCGCTCGGTACGCCTGCCGTGCCGACGCATGCGCTCGCACCCGCCGCCGCGAACGTCGGCAAGCTCGGCGTGCGGGACGTGCTCTTCGGCGGCCGGGTGTCCTACGTCGCGCTCGCCGTGCTGGCGATCGTCGCCCTGGTGATCGGTTTCGCCGGCGGTTGGGTCGGTCGCAAGACCGCCGAGGTCGTCGAGGCGTTCACCACGTCGAAGGTGACGCTGAACACCGAAACCAACTCCGAACAGCCCGAGGGTCGCTTCGCAAAAGTCGCCGCCTCCGTGGCCGATTCGGTGGTCACCATCGAAGCGGTCGGTGACAACGAAGGCGCGCAGGGCTCCGGCGTCGTCGTCGACGGCCGCGGCTACATCGTCACCAACAACCACGTGATCTCCGAGGCCGCCACCAACCCCAGCCAGTACAAGTTGTCGGTGGTGTTCAACGACGGCGAGTCGGTGCCTGCCAACCTCGTCGGCCGCGACCCGAAGACCGACCTGGCCGTGCTGAAGGTCGACAACGTCGACAACCTCACCGTGGCGAAGCTGGGTGACTCCGACAAGCTGCACGTCGGTGACGAAGTCATCGCGGCAGGCGCTCCACTCGGTCTGCGCAGCACCGTCACCCAGGGCATCATCAGCGCGCTGCACCGGCCCGTCCCGCTTTCCGGCGACGGCTCCGACACCGACACCGTCATCGACGGAGTGCAGACCGACGCCGCCATCAACCACGGCAACTCGGGCGGCCCGCTGATCAACATGAACTCCGACGTCATCGGTATCAACACGGCAGGAAAGTCGTTGTCCGACAGCGCAAGCGGTCTCGGCTTCGCGATCCCGGTGAACGAGGTGAAGAACGTCGTCGATGCCCTGATCAAGGACGGCAAGATCGGCCACCCGACGCTGGGACTGACCGCCCGCTCGGTGAGCAACGACCTCGCGTCGGGCGCCCAGGTGGCCAACGTCAAGGCGGGCGGCCCCGCAGAGAAGGCGGGCATCCTGGAGAACGACGTCGTGGTCAAGGTCGGTGACCGCAAGGTCGCCGACGCCGATGAATTCGTCGTCGCGGTGCGGCTGTTGAAGATCGGTCAGGACGCTCCGATCGAGGTGGTCCGCGACGGCCGTCATATGACGCTGACCGTGAACCCCGGTTCCGACAACAGCACGTAATGTTCGCCAACGTCGGCTGGGGCGAGATGCTGGTCCTGGTGATCGCCGGGCTGGTGATCCTCGGGCCGGAGCGGCTACCCGGCGCCATCCGCTGGACGTCCGGCACCCTGAGCCAGGCGCGTGACTACATCAGCGGGGCCACCAAGCAACTGCGTGACGACCTCGGCCCCGAGTTCGACGACCTCCGCGAGCCGTTGAGCGAGCTTCAGAAGCTGCGCGGGATGACACCGCGAGCCGCTCTGACCAAACACCTGCTCGACGGCGACGACTCGATCTTCACCGGCAAGTTCGACGAGGCGGGCAACAAGCCCGCCGTCCAGCCTGCCGCCGAGGAGCTGACGCAGCCGACAGCGCCTGCGGCCAAGCCGCTCGAGACGCCGTTCGACTCCGACGCGACCTAGGTCTTCGCCCGTTCGCGGGCGGCGCGTTCACTGTGTGATACCGCCCAATAGCGCAGTCCGACAGCCCATCCGAACCAGGCGACGAGCACAACGACGTTGGAGGGCAGCGTGCGTGGATCCTCGAAGGCGCTTATCACGATTGCGGTTACGACCAGCACGGTGAGCGCCAGCCAGATCCAGTAGACGATCCGGGCAATGTGGGCGCGAATCCCGTTGAACCGGTAGAACAGCAAGGCCCCGCGCACCGTCATCCGCCGCCGCGGCGAATCTACAGATAGTGATTCCTCCGCGCGCAATGACCAGAACCGGAACCCCATCGCGATCAGGGTGTAGAGGACGATGCCGAGCAGGTCGGCGTAGATCAACCCGCCGGAGAAGTAGTTGGGGACACCGATTGTGTCCGTTCTGCCGAAGGCTGCGCCCAGTGCCCCGGATACCTGGAAAACGACCACACCGAGGAAGAAGTAGTAGAAGCCCCGCAGGACTCTCGCGCTGCGGCGGTGCATCGGGTAGGCCAAAAGCAACCGGCGGGCGGTGATGGACCGCGTCTCTTCGGACGGCGGCGGCGGCTTGGTCTCGGCGACCAAATTCGAGGCCTCCTCCAGCCACGCCTGCGCTCGCGCGGCGGATTCCTGTTCCTCGTCGGGCGCGATTTCCTTGCTGGCCTTGAACCAGTCAGCGGCGAATTCGACCTGCCTGCTGGCATCTTCGAACGAGAGCTTGCGCCGGCCGGCTTGCGTTCTGCGTTCGCGCCAGTCGCCGATCACCAGCGCCGCGATCCCGATGCCCGCCGTCAGTATCGGGGTGACGACCGTCAGCGCGATGCGGATGATCTGTTCGGAATCCATCGCGCCCTAGTCTTACCGCGAAACGGCATTCCGGCAGCAAAATGTCCGAGTAGGGGCCTGCCGGAATTCCGTTTCGCGGTTTATCGACTCAGCGACCGGCCGGGTCAAGGCCCAGCGACATCCCCGCGAGTCCGCGCTTGCGGCTCGACAGCGCATCAGCGATGCCCCGTAACTCCTTGCCCGCGGCCGTATCCGGCGCGCTGAGCACCAGCGGCACCCCGGAATCGCTCGCGGCGACGAGCGCGGGATCCAGCGGCACCTGACCGAGCAGCGGCACGTCCGCGCCGACCGCCGTCGTCAGCCGCTCCGCGACCTGACGTCCGCCGCCTTCACCGAAGACCTGCATCGTCGTGCCGTCGGGCAGCACCAGCCCCGACATGTTCTCGACCACGCCGACGATGCGCTGACGGGTTTGCAGTGCGATCGCGCCCGCCCGCTCGGCGACTTCGGCCGCGGCCAGTTGCGGTGTCGTCACGACGAGGATCTCGGCGCCGGGGATCAACTGCGCAACGGAGATCGCGATATCGCCTGTGCCGGGCGGCAGATCGAGCAACAGCACGTCCAAATCGCCCCAGTACACGTCGGCCAGGAACTGCTGAAGCGCTCGGTGCAACATCGGGCCGCGCCACACCACCGGCGTATTGCCCTGGGTGAACTGGGCGATCGAGATCACCCGCACGTCGTGGGCGATCGGCGGCAGGATCATCGACTCGACCTGGGTGGGCCGTTCGTCGGTGCCCATCATCCGCGGGATCGAATGCCCGTAGATGTCGGCGTCGAGCACGCCGACCGACAGCCCGCGGGTCGCCATCGCCGCCGCGAGGTTGACCGTCACGCTGGACTTGCCGACCCCGCCCTTGCCAGAAGCGACCGCATACACCCGCGTCAGCGAGCCGGGCTGGGCGAACGGGATGACGGGTTCGCGCGCGTCGCCGCGCAGCTGCTTGCGCAGTTCGGTGCGCTGCTCGTCGTTCATCACGTCGAGGCTGACCTTGACGGCGCCCGTGCCGGGCACGTCGGCGACAGCGGCGGCGACCCGTTCGGAGATCTCCGCCTTCTTCGGGCATGCCGCAGTGGTCAGATAGATCTCGACGTGCACGCCGCCGTCGGAGTCCACGTCGACGCTCTTGACCATGCCGAGCTCGGTGATCGGCCTTCGCAACTCGGGGTCGATCACCTTGGCCAGGCCGGCACGGACCGCGGTCTGGAGCTCATGAGATTCTGACATCACCGCCGAGTGTAGGCGGTGTCATGCGGGCGGATTCGCGCGCGGGCGGGGTCTCAGGTCAGGCAGGCGGACCGGGTGGCGGCCCTGCGCCTTGCGGCCCGAGCAGCGGGGGTGCGGGCTCCTGCGGTGCACCGCCCGGCGGTGGCGGCGGCGCGAGGCCGGCGGCTGGGCCCGGCGTGAGTTCCGGCGGGGCGGCAGGTGGTGGAATGACGCCAGGGGGCAGCGCCTCGGGGGGCAGCTGTGGCTGCACCGCCGCAGGCGGATTGGTGCCGATGCAGAACACCGCACAGTTCGGCGCCTGCGGCGGCGGCGGCGGTTGCATCCATGGCGGTAGCCACGGCGGCAGGTTCTGCGCAGGAGCGGGCGGCGTCATCCCGGGCATCCCCGGCATCCCCGCCTCCGGAGCCGGTCCAGGTAGTGGCCCGAACATCTGGCTGGCGACGTCGGTGCGGCCCATGTTGACCAACGGGACCATCGCGAGCGGATCGTCGGCGGGCAGGCCGAGCACATTCATCGGCAAGCCGGGCCCGAGGCCCTGGTAGTTGTCCAGGTGCACGTCGGCGATCGGCGGAATCGGCCCGGTGATCGGCGGCAGGTCCACCGGCACGACCCCGGTCGCGTACGCGGCCGCCCAGCCCAGCACGTTCTGGGCGTAGGCCATCGAGTTGTTGTAACGCAGGATCGCGGCCATCACCTGCGACTGATCGCGCAGGTTCAGCCCCCCGCTGCACAGGTAGCGGGCCGCAGCCAGGCTGGCGTCGAACACGTTCTGCACGTCTGCCTTGCCGTCGCCGTTGCCGTCGGAGGCGTAACGCGACCAGGTGCCCGGCAGGAACTGCATCGGTCCTATCGCGCGGGCGTAGGTCACCCGACTGGCGTTTCGGCTCAGCTCGATGACCTCGTTGCCCGGCAGTGTGCCGTCCAGCGAGGGTCCGTAGATGGGCCGCACCGCGGAGCCGGAGGCATCGGTGGCACCGCCGTTGGCGTGCATCGACTCGATGCGTCCGATGCCTGCGAGCAGGTTCCAGCTGATCCCGCAGCCCGGGTACGAGGCGGCCATCATCCGTTCGGCGTTCTGATACGCGTTCAGAGCGATCATCGGAATGCGAAGGGTGCCAGGCGAACTCACCACCACAGCGGGCGGCGGTCCGGAAATGTTGGTGGTGGAGGCGATGTGGAACGGCGTCGGTGTCTTGGTGGCCGCGACGACCGAGGCCCCGGAAGGATCGATGTTGGACAGGGCGACGGCCGCCAACGGTGTCACCGCGGAATCGCGCACGGGCGCCGCCGTCGTCGGCGAGGCGCCGACCGCTCCGGCGAAGACGATGGGGGTGATGGCCGCAATGCCCAACGCGGGTGAGCGCATGACCCGCGCGGCGCGGCTCCGCACTGCCGCGAGCGCGGTCCCTCCCCCTATGTGCACTCAACCGTCCTAGGTTCGAGGTGGCCTGTGAACCAAGTCACCATACCTAGTCGGCCGCAGGCGTGTTACAACAATGCCTGACCTGGTTAATTGAGCTTTTTGGCTCGACGCTCGCCGGTGGGGGATTTGCCGGTGCCGTCCCTACCGCCGTCGCCAGATCCCGTCGGCCGCAATTCGTTCAGCAAGTCCCGCAGTTCGTCGAGTTCGCGGCGCAGGTAATCGCGGGTCGCGACCTCGCCGACGGCCAGCCGCAACGCGGCGAGCTCGCGCGCCAGGTACTCGGTGTCGGCCTTGGTCTGCCCGGCCCGGCGGCGATCCTCTTCAAGGGACACGCGGTCGCGGTTCTCCTGCCGGTTCTGGGCCAGCAGGATCAGCGGCGCCGCGTAGGCGGCCTGCGTCGAGAAGGCCAGGTTGAGCAGGATGAACGGGTAGGGATCCCAGCGCAGCTTCACCGCGAACAGGTTCAGGCAGATCCATACGATGACGAGGATCGTCTGCCACATCAGGAAGCGCCCCGTCCCGAGGAACCGGGCGATGGATTCGCTGAACTGCCCGACGGTCTCCGCGTCGACGGTGAAGGTGAGTCGGCGCCGTGACGTGCGCGGGGTGTCGAGGCGCTGGCGTGCGGTCAGGTCGCTCATGTCACCCCTTCAGCACCGGATAGTTCGGTTTCCTCGCGCTCGCGCCAGTCGTCGGGCAGCAAATGGTCGAGCACGTCGTCGACGGATACCGCGCCCAACAGGTGGTTTTCATCGTCGACCACTGGCCCGCAGACCAGATTGTAGGCAGCGAAGTACCGGGTGACGGCCGTCAGCGGGTCGTCGGGACCGAGGTTGGGCAGGTCGGAGTCGAGGATGCCGCCGACCAGCGCGGCGGGCGGCTCACGCAGCAGCCGCTGCAGGTGCACACAGCCCAGGTAGCGGCCGGTCGGAGTGGCCGTCGGGGGCCGCACCACGAAAACCAGTGAGGCCAGGGCCGGGGTGAGATCGGGATCGCGCACGCGGGCCAGCGCCTCGGCGACGGTGGTGTCCGGTGCGATCGCGATCGGCTCGGAGGTCATCAAGCCGCCCGCGGTGTCGGGCGAGTGGGCCAGCAGGCGACGCACGTCTTCGGAATCCTCGGGATCCATCCGGCGCAGGAACAGCTCGGCGTCGGCCGGTGTCATCGTGCCCAACAGGTCGGCGGCGTCGTCGGGATCCATCGCCTCGAGCACGTCGGCCGCCCGTTCCGGCTCCAGCTGCCGCAGCATGTTGGCCTGCTCATCTTCGGGCAGCTCCTGCAGCACGTCGGCGAGCCGCTCGTCGTCGAGGGCTCTGACCACCTCGAACCGACGTTTCTCCGGCAGCTCGCGGATCGCCTCGGCCACCTCGATCGGCCGCTGCCCCTCGAACTGCTCGAGCAGCTGGGCGACACCCTGACCGGGCATCGCCAGCCCCGAAGGGGTCAAACCCTGCACCCGCTCCCAGTCGACGATTTCAATGTTCCTGCGGCGGCCGAGCCTGCGCGCAGGCGGCCGCACGGCGACCTTGGTGACCAGCCAGTCGCGGGTCCGTGACTGCTGGATGCCCAGGTCGACCACGACGACGTCCACCCCGTCGAGCTCCGGCAGATCGGGGTCGTCGACGCGGACGCGGGTCTCGATCACCTGGCCGAGCACCAGCACCTCGCCGGGCCGCTGCGAGAACTTGCGCAGCGAGACGTTGGCGGTGATCAGCGTGACGGCGCTGGGGTCGATCGCGGTGACCCGACCGATCGGCACGAAGATGCGTCGACGGGTGAGCAGTTCGACGACGAGTCCGAGCACCCTGGGTTGGTGGCGGACGATGCTGATGCTGATCACCACATCGCGGACACGGCCGATGGACTCGCCGTCGGAGCCCAACACCACCATTCCCGCGAGCCGGGCCGCGTAGACCCTGTTCACCGCCGCCATGACTCAAAGGGTAGAGAGTGTGGTTGTGGAAAACCGGTATCGACCCCGCCGAACGATCCTTTCGGTCCCAGGCAGCAGCGCCAAGATGATCGCGAAGGCGAAGACCCTGCCCGCTGACGAGGTGTTCCTCGACTTGGAGGATGCCGTCGCGCCGGACGCCAAGGGACAGGCGCGCACGCAGGTCGCCACGGCGCTGGCCGAATCGGGCTGGGCCGGACAGCTGCGCGGGGTACGGGTCAACGACTGGACGACGCCGTGGACCTACCGCGACACCATCGAGGTGGTGTCCACCGCAGGCGCGTCACTCGATGTCATCGTGCTGCCGAAGGTGACCGACGTGTCCCACATCAACGCGCTCGATCTGCTGCTGAGCCAGTTGGAGACCACGCACGGCCTACCGGTCGGCCGGATCGGCGTCGAGGCGCAGATCGAGAACGCGCAGGGGCTGACCAATATCGATGCGATCGCGGCGGGACCGCGGGTGCAGGCGCTGGTGCTCGGCCCGGCGGATATGGCGGCCAGCCTCAACATGCGCACGCTCGAGGTGGGCGAACAGCCCGAGGGGTACGACGTCGGCGACGCGCATCACCACGTCCTGATGCGGATCCTGATCGCCGCCCGCACCCACGGCGTGCTCGCAATCGACGGCCCGTATCTGAAGGTGCGCGACGTCGACGCGTTCCGCCGGGTGGCTGGTCGGTCGGCGGCGTTGGGCTACGACGGCAAGTGGGTGCTGCACCCGGACCAGATCGCCGCGGGCAACGAGCTTTTCAGCCCCCGTCAGGACGACTACGACCACGCGGAGCTGATCCTGGAGGCCTACGATTGGCACACCTCACGTGCGGGCGGAGCGCGTGGCGCGGTGATGCTCGGCGACGAGATGATCGACGAGGCCAGCCGCAAGATGGCGTTGGTGATCGCAGGCAAGGGCCGCGCGGCAGGCATGACGCGGAACGCGGAGCCGTTCCAGCCGCCGAGCTAGTCGCGAATACCTATGGCGCCCACTGCCATCCAGATGCGGCGATGCCGATGACGAAGACGAAGTAGAGCACCAACAGTGCGGTGATCAGTCCACCGATGATGGTCCCCGCCAGTGCGAGACCGTAGCCGTCCTGGCCGGTGCGCCTGCATTCACGCATCGCGATGATGCCCAGGATCAGACCCGCGATCGACGGCAGCCCGCAGAACAC
Source organism: uncultured Actinomycetota bacterium (assembly GCA_963716505.1). Taxonomy (GTDB): domain Bacteria; phylum Actinomycetota; class Actinomycetes; order Mycobacteriales; family Mycobacteriaceae; genus Mycobacterium. The sequence continues at coordinate 283,778 of CAVQTL010000017.1, read as the reverse complement.
CAGGCCGGCCAGCGCGGTGACCAACGCAGCGATGGCCTTGCCGTTGGTGCCAAGCGGCTTGCCCGGCCGATACGGGTCGTACGGCTGATATCCCGGGTACGCGGGCGGATATCCGGGCGGCGGATACCCGGCGCCCAGCGGGTAGATCGGCGGCGGCAGCGGCGGGTAACCCGTCGGATAGTCGACCGGCGCATACGGATCCGGCTGCGGTGCCGACTGCTCCAACGGCGGGAATTCGGCACCGCGGAACGGCTGTTCTGGCGGCGTGCTCATGTCAGGTGCTGAACGCGAACACGGTCCAGATGACGCTGATGATCAGTGTCGCGACTCCGACCGCGATGCCTGCGATGGCCAGTCCATGGCCGCCCTGGCGGCGCTCCTTGATCTGGTTGAGCGCGATCACCCCGAGCGCGATACCGACGAGTGATCCGACGGTGCACAGAATTCCGACCAGCGAGGCCACCAGCGACCAGATCGCCATCTGGTTGGTTTCGGGCTGCGGCTGTCCGTAGCCCCCGTCGTACCCGCCGGGATACCCCGCCGCCGGGTACGACGACGGTGGCGGCGGATAGCCGGGCGCGGCGCCGTATGACGGTGGCGGCGGAGGGGGATAGGCCGGGGCGCCGTAGCCCGGCTGCCCACCGAAGGCCGACGGGTCGGGGTAGGGCGGCGGGTAGCCGGGCTGTTGCGAGCCCGGTGTCGGGTAACTGGGCGGCGGCGGGTAGGCCGGCGAAGGCGGGTAGGCGGGTGGCGGGTAGCCGCCTTGCTGATAGTCGGTGGGCGGTTGAGAACTCGGCGGCGCTTCGTAACCGGTCGACGGCGGGGCGTATCCGGGCGGGGTGAACTGCTCGGTGGGCGCGGCAGGCGGGGTGAACTGCTCGGTGGGCGCGGCCGGCGGGATGTACTGCTCGGTGGGCCCGGCCGGTGCGATGAATTGCTCCGTGGCGGGTTGCGGCTGGGACGGCTCGTCCTGCTGCTGCGACTGCTCGATCGACGGTGCCTCGTACCCGCCCGCTGTCGGCTCCGACGAGCCTGAACTGGGGTCGGATGCTGGCGTTTCGGAGGAGTCCGCGCCCGGATTTGTCATGCTGTCAACCTAGCGTATGTGCTGGTACCCGTGGTCGCAGTGGCTGCGGGGCACCATCACCCGCGCCGGAGCGTTGAGCTGGTGTGGCCGAAAGAAATCTCGGCGCGAATAAAGGAGAATGAGGATCGATGACCAGCCCCTTCCAGCCCGGACAAACCCCCGGCGTGACGCCTGGTGCACCGACATCCCCGGCACGCGGGCCTGCTGCCCTACCGACGCCTCCTAAGGGCTGGCCGATCGGCTCGTACCCGACCTACGCCGAGGCGCAGCGTGCGGTGGACCACCTCTCCGATCAGGAGTTCCCGGTCCAGCAGGTGACGATCGTCGGCGTTGACCTGATGCAGGTCGAGCGGGTGACGGGGCGCCTGAGCTGGCCCAAGGTGCTCGGCGGCGGCGTGCTCACCGGTGCGTGGCTGGGCCTGTTCATCGGGTTGATTTTGGGCTTCTTCAGCGAAAACCCGTGGGCATCGCTCATCACCGGCCTGGTGGCGGGCGTTTTCTTCGGGTTGATCACCTCGGCGATCCCGTACGCGATGGCTCGTGGCACAAGAGATTTCAGCTCAACGATGCAACTTGTCGCGGGCCGATACGACGTCTTGTGCGACCCGCAGAGCGCCGAGAAGGGCCGGGATCTGCTGGCGCGCTTGACCATCTAGCGTCGAAAAGGGGCGCTACCGCAGGTCACGATCGTGCTCCGGCTGCCGACGCGCCGCTGGGAAGTGTTGCAAATCACGCGCACCTGGCTCTACGGTTCTGGCGCGGGTGATTCCCCGCGGACAGGAGGCGGGTGGTGCGCGCACGTCGACTGTGTGCAGCGGCATTGGCGGCCGCGACGACGGCATCGGTGGTGACGGCGTGTAGTTCGGGCGGCGGCGGGATCGTCATCAACTACTACACACCGGCCAGCGAGATGGCGACCTTCACCGCCGTCGCCAAGCGGTGCAACGAGGAGTTGGGTGGCCGCTTCACCATTCAGCAGATCAGCTTGCCCAAAGAGGCCGACGCCCAGCGCCTGCAACTGGCCCGGCGGCTGACGGGCAATGACAAGACCCTCGACTTGATGGCCCTCGATGTCGTGTGGACAGCCGAGTTCGCCGAGGCGGGTTGGGCGTTGCCGCTTTCCGACGATCCGTCCGGCGCGGCCGAGGCCGACGCCACCAGCAACACATTGCCCGGGCCGTTGGAGACGGCCAAGTGGCAGGACAAGCTTTATGCCGCCCCGATCACGACCAACACCCAATTGCTCTGGTACCGGGCGGATTTGATGAGCGAGGCGCCGACCACGTGGGACGGCATGGTGGCTGAGGCGACGCGCCTGCATGCCGAGGGCAAGCCGAGCTGGATCGCATTGCAGGCCAAGCAGTATGAGGGCCTGGTGGTGTGGTTCAACACGCTGCTGGAAAGCGCAGGCGGTCAAGTGCTTTCCGCTGACGGCAAGACCGTCACGCTGACCGACACCCCCGAACATCGGGCGGCGACCGTCAAGGCGCTGGAGATCATGAAGTCCGTTGCCACCGCGCCGGGCGCTGACCCGTCGATCACCCAGACCGACGAAGGCACCGCGCGGCTGGCACTGGAGCAGGGCAAGGCGGCGCTCGAAGTGAACTGGCCGTTCGTGCTGCCCTCGATGCTGGAGAACGCCGTCAAGGGCGGCGTCGGTTTCCTCCCGCTCGACAAGGATCCCGCGCTTGCGGACAGCATCAACGACGTCGGCACCTTCTCGCCGAGCGACGAGCAGTTCGAGGCCGCCTATGAGGCCAGCAAGAAGGTGTTCGGTTTCGCGCCGTATCCGGGGGTGCAACCGGGGCAGGACGCCAAGGTGACGCTGGGCGGGCTCAACCTCGCGGTGGCCCGCACCACCCAGCACAGGGCGGAGGCGTTCGAGGCCATCCGGTGCCTGCGCAACGTCGAAAACCAGCGGTACACCTCGGTCGAGGGCGGGCTGCCCGCTGTTCGGACGTCGCTCTACGACGATCCGGCGTTCCAGAAGAAGTACCCGCAGTACGCGATCATCCGGCAGCAGCTCACCAACGCCGCGGTGCGTCCGGCAACGCCCGTCTACCAGGCGGTGTCGACCCGGATCTCCGCCACGCTGGCGCCGGTCACCGACATCGAGCCGGACAAGATGGCCGATGAGCTGACGGAGCAGGTCCAGAAGGCCATCGACGGCAAGGGGCTGATCCCGTGACGGCCACCGTGGAGGCACCGGCGAAAACGGCGGGCGGCGGAAGCGACGACAGCAAGTCCGACCGCCGCTTGGCATACCTGTTGATCACACCGGCGGTGATCCTGATGCTCGCGGTCACCGCCTACCCGATCGGGTACGCGGTGTGGCTGAGCCTGCAGCGCTACAACCTGGCCGCGCCCCACGACACGGCATTCGTCGGGTTCGCCAACTACCAGACCGTGCTGACCGACCGGTACTGGTGGACGGCGTTCGTCGTCACGCTGGCGATCACCGTCATCTCGGTGGCGATCGAGTTCGTGCTCGGAATGGCGCTGGCGCTGGTGATGCACCGGACGATCTTCGGCAAGGGTGTGGTGCGCACCTCGGTCCTGATTCCCTACGGCATCGTGACCGTAGCCGCCTCGTACAGCTGGTATTACGCGTGGACGCCGGGCACCGGCTATCTGGCCAACCTGCTGCCGGAGGGCAGCGCGCCATTGACCGAGCAGCTCCCGTCGCTGGCGATCGTGATCCTCGCCGAGGTCTGGAAAACCACTCCCTTCATGGCGCTGCTCCTGCTCGCCGGGCTGGCGCTGGTGCCGCAGGATCTGCTCAACGCTGCGCAGATCGACGGTGCAGGCGCGTGGAAGCGGCTGGTCAAAATCATTCTGCCGCTTATCAAACCGGCGATCCTGGTCGCGCTTCTGTTCCGCACGCTCGACGCGTTCCGGATCTTCGACAACATCTACGTTCTCACCGGCGGGGCCAACAACACCGGGTCGGTGTCAATCCTCGGCTACGACAACCTGTTCAAGGCGTTCAACCTGGGGCTGGGTTCGGCGATCAGCGTGCTGATCTTCCTGTCCGTGGCGGTGATCGCGTTCATCTACATCACGATCTTCGGCGCGTCGGCACCCGGATCGGATGAGGAGAGGCGCTGATGACAGAACGGGTCGGTGCGGGCAGGGCGACGGGATGGACCGTCGTCAACATCCTGGTCGTCATCTATGCGCTGTTCCCGGTGTTGTGGATCCTGAGCCTGTCGCTCAAGCCGACGTCAACGGTGAAGGACGGCAAGCTGATTCCGTCGGAGATCACCTTCGACAACTACAAGGGCATCTTCTCGGGCAATGCCTTCTCCTCGGCGCTGATCAACTCGATCGGAATCGGCCTCATCACGACCGTCATCGCGGTGATCATCGGTGGTATGGCCGCGTACGCCGTGGCCCGGCTGGCGTTCCCCGGTAAGCGGTTACTGGTCGGTGTCGCACTGCTGATCGCGATGTTTCCGCAAATATCGCTGGTGACACCGATTTTCAACTTGTGGCGCCGCATCGGGCTCTTCGACACCTGGCCCGGCCTGATCATCCCGTACATCACGTTCGCGCTGCCGCTGGCGATCTACACGCTGTCGGCGTTCTTCCGGGAGATCCCCTGGGATCTGGAGAAGGCGGCCAAGATGGACGGCGCCACACCCGCTCAGGCGTTCCGCAAGGTGATCGCCCCGCTGGCGGCGCCGGGGATCGTCACGGCCGCCATCCTGGTGTTCATCTTCGCGTGGAACGACCTGCTGCTCGCGTTGTCGTTGACGGCCACGCAGCGTGCCATCACGGCGCCGGTGGCGATCGCGAACTTCACCGGCAGTTCGCAATTCGAGGAGCCGACCGGGTCGATTGCGGCAGGCGCAATGGTGATCACGATTCCGATCGTTATCTTTGTTCTAATCTTCCAGCGACGGATCGTCGCTGGATTGACGTCCGGTGCGGTGAAGGGGTAGTTCGATGGCCGAGATTGTGTTGGATCGGGTGACAAAGAGTTACCCCGACGGCGCCACGGCTGTGAAGGATCTGTCCATCACCATCGCCGACGGCGAGTTCATCATCCTGGTCGGCCCGTCCGGATGCGGAAAGTCCACCACGCTCAACATGATTGCCGGCCTCGAGGACATCTCGTCGGGCGAGATGCGGATCGCTGGCGAGCGGGTCAACGAAAAGGCGCCCAAGGACCGCGATATCGCGATGGTGTTCCAGTCCTACGCGCTCTACCCGCACATGACCGTCCGGCAGAACATGGCCTTCCCATTGACCCTGGCCAAGGTGAAGAAGGCCGACATCGCTTCCAAGGTCGATGAAACCGCGCGGATCCTCGATCTCACCGAGTTGCTGGACCGCAAGCCCGCCCAGTTGTCGGGCGGACAGCGTCAGCGTGTCGCGATGGGCCGCGCGATCGTGCGCGATCCCAAGGCGTTCCTGATGGACGAGCCGCTGTCCAATCTGGACGCCAAGCTACGCGTGCAGATGCGTTCGGAGATCGCTCGCCTGCAGAATCGGCTGGGCACCACCACGGTTTACGTGACACACGACCAAACCGAGGCGATGACGCTTGGTGATCGCGTCGTCGTGCTCCGCGCGGGGGAGGCGCAGCAGATCGGGACGCCCGAGGAGCTGTACTCCAGGCCGGCCAACCTCTTCGTCGCCGGATTCATCGGATCGCCTGCGATGAACTTCTTCCCGGCGACGATGACCAACGTCGGGGTCAGGCTGCCGTTCGGCGAGGTCATGCTGACCCAAGAGGTGAACGACCTACTGGCGCAGCACAACACACCATCCAACCTGATCGTGGGTATCCGACCCGAGCACCTCGAGGACGCTTCCCTGATCGATACCTACGCGCGGATCCGTGCGTTGAAGTTCGAGGTGACGGCGGACTTCGTCGAATCGCTCGGGGCAGACAAGTACGTCCATTTCACCGTCGAGGGCGCGGGTGCTCATGCCCAGCAGCTCGCGGAGCTGGCCGCCGAGACGGGTGTGGGCGAGAACGAGTTCGTGGCAAGGGTTTCCACCGAGTCGAAGGTGACGCCGGGCCAGACGATCGAGCTGGCGTTGGACACCACGAAACTGGTGATCTTCAACGCCGACAACGGGGCCAACCTCACCATCCCGCCTGCCGGCGCGCGCGAAGAGCAGGGTGCACCGCCGCCGCCTCCTTCGCAGGCCGAAGAGCCGGCCGCGCCCGGCGCGGAGTGACCGATGTCCTTGCGGAGGTCCGCGCTCGCCTGAGCGCGCATTTCAACCGGGAGCCCGACGCCGCGAGCGTGACGTTCCTGGGCACGCAGTCGTTCGACGTGCTGCGGTTCGGACCCGACGGCAGCGGCGTCATTCACTATGTGTCGCTTGGGTGTTCGCGCGAACCGATGACCGACCCGGCAGAGATCGCCGCAGATCCGATGCGTGGCCCTCGCGCGGAAGTGGCGGTTTCACTGCGCGGACCCACGCCAACGGGGCTGGCCCGCAGCGTGGCGGTGGTGGCCGCGGCGCCCGCCGTGGAGGGGTTGATCCTGGTACCCGATTCGCTGGTCGACCTCGGCTCCCCACTGTGGGAGGGCGCCCCGTTCACCGGATTCCTGTTGGACCGCAGCGAGATCAGCGATATCGCGCTACCCGCGCCGCGCGAGTCGGTGGCAGTCCTGTCGGCCACTCCGATCACTCCGACGGAGGCGGCGTGGGTTCGGCTCAAGGGCGCCGAAGCGATGCGCGAGGCGTGGCGGACCGATGGCGTCGACGTGCTCGACCCCGCGCGGCCCGCAGCGGCGCCGAGCTAGAGCCACCGCGACTAGAGCCAGTGGTTGCGGCGGAACGTGCGGTACAGCAATGTGCACACGATCAGCATCAGCGCCAGCACCGCCGGATAACCCCACACCTCCTTCAGTTCGGGCATGTAGTCGAAGTTCATCCCGTAGATGCCCGCAATCGCCGTTGGCACCGCCGCGATGGCGACATATGCCGAGATCTTGCGCATGTCGAGGTTCTGCTGCATGGCGACCTTGCCGACCGCGGCCTGCACCAGCGAGCTGAGCAACTCGTCATAGCTGGTGATGCGGTCGGAGGCCTGGATGTTGTGATCGAGCACGTCGCGCATGTAGCGCCGGACCTCGATGGAGATCAGGTCGTTGTGGTCGGTGGCGATGCGCTGTAACGCGGTGGTCAGCGGGTTGACCGCCCGCCGCAGCTCGACGACCTCCCGCTTGAGCAGGTAGATGCACTCGATGTTGGTGTTCGACAACGGCGAGAAGATGTCCTCTTCCATCGTGTCGATGTCTGTTTCCACCAAATCCGTGACATCGAGGTAGGCGTCCACCACGTGATCGGCGATCGCGTGCATGATCGCGTAGGGGCCCAGCTTGAGGATCGCGGGTGACGCATCCAACTGCTTGCGGACCCCGGCCAGCCCACTATGGTCGCCATGGCGGACGGTCACCACGAAATCGGGACCGACGAAGATCATGATCTCGCCGGTCTCGACGATCTCGCGGGCCAGGGCGACGGACAGGTGCTCGACGTAGTTCACGGTCTTGAGCACCAGGAACAGGGTCTTGTCGTAGCGTTCCAGCTTCGGCCGCTGATGGGCGTGCACGGCGTCCTCGACGGCCAGTTCATGCAGGCAGAACACATCGGCAACGGCCTGCATCTGGTGTTCGTCGGGCTCATGAAGGCCGATCCACACGAAGGCGTCCTTGCCCTCGGATTCGAGCTCATGCACCTTGTTCAGCGCGGCGGCGTGGGTGTACTTGCCGGGCATTCGCTTGCCGTCGACATAGACGCCGCAGTCGACCATCGCCCGCGCGACGGGGACGTGGATGGACTTGGCCTCGGGATGGGTGTGTTTGGTTCGTGCAGATCGAAGGGAAGGCGGCAACGCGCCCCGGAACGAAGGCATGGCTCAACCTCCTGTCGCAGCGCAGGCTCAATTCAGGCTCGGACAATGCTACGCGCGGGCGGTTGTGGACCGGCGGTTTGCGGCTGATGACGGTGCGCTAGTTTCGATCCGGAAACCACTCTTCCCAAGGAGCCTTCGACGTGAGCACTTCCCCCCTCAAGGTCGCGGTGACCGGAGCCGCCGGCCAGATCGGCTACAGCCTGCTGTTCCGCCTGGCGAGCGGCTCGTTGCTCGGCCCGGACCGTCCGATCGAGCTCCGCCTGCTCGAGATCGAGCCGGCGCTGAAGGCGCTCGAGGGTGTGGTCATGGAGCTCGACGACTGCGCGTTCCCGTTGCTTGCCGGCGTCGAGATCGGCGCGGACGCCAACAAGATCTTCAACGGCGTGAACCTCGCCCTGCTCGTCGGTGCCAGGCCGCGCGGCCCCGGCATGGAGCGCGGCGACCTGCTCGAGGCCAACGGCGCGATCTTCACCGCCCAGGGCAAGGCGCTCAACGCGGTCGCCGCCGACGACGTCCGCATCGGGGTTACCGGCAACCCGGCCAACACCAACGCGCTGATCGCGCTGAGCAATGCACCCGACATCCCGAAGGAGCGGTTCTCCGCGCTGACCCGCCTCGACCACAACAGGGCGATCAGCCAGCTGGCCCGCAAGACCGGCGCGAAGGTCACCGACATCAAGAAGATGACGATCTGGGGCAACCACTCGGCCACTCAGTACCCCGACGTGTTCCACGCCGAGGTCGGCGGCAAGAACGCCGCCAAGGTCGTCGACGACCAGGACTGGATCGAGAACGACTTCATCCCGACAGTCGCCAAGCGCGGTGCGGCGATCATCGACGCGCGCGGTGCCTCCTCGGCCGCGTCGGCCGCGTCGGCGACCACCGATGCCGCCCGCGACTGGCTGCTGGGTAGCGCGAAGGACGACTGGGTGTCGATGGCGGTCGTCTCCGACGGCAGCTACGGCGTGCCCGAGGGTTTGATCTCGTCGTTCCCGGTGACGACGAAGGACGGCAACTGGTCGATCGTGGGTGGGTTGGAGATCGACGAGTTCTCCCGCGGCCGGATCGACAAGTCGACGGCAGAGCTGGCTGACGAGCGCAAAGCGGTCAAAGAACTCGGTTTGATCTGAAAACAAGTCGATTAGGTTACCTACCAGTTCGTCGTTAGCCTCGACTTCGTGACGGAGAAGCCAGAAACCCCGCAGATCGTCGTCACTGACGAGGAGATCTTCGAAGGCCACGTGGCCGGCAAGCTCTCCGTCGAGCTGAAGTCTCCGCTGGACACCCAGCGCGCCCTGTCGATCGCCTACACCCCCGGCGTAGCGCAGGTCAGCAGGGCGATCGCGGCCGATCACACCCTGGCCGCCCGCTATACCTGGGCGAACCGGCTGGTGGCCGTCGTCAGCGACGGCAGCGCCGTGCTCGGCCTTGGCGACATCGGCCCCGCGGCGTCGCTGCCGGTGATGGAGGGCAAGTGCGGGCTGTTCAAGGCGTACGGCGACCTGGACGCGATCCCGATCGTGCTGGACACCAAGGATCCCGACGAGATCGTCGAGACGCTGGTGCGGCTGCGGCCGACGTTCGGCGCGGTCAACCTCGAGGACATCTCGGCGCCGCGCTGCTTCGAGATCGAACGGCGCCTCATCGAGGCCCTCGACTGTCCGGTGATGCACGACGACCAGCACGGCACCGCCATCGTCGTGCTCGCCGCGGTGATGGGTGCGACGAAGACCCTCAACCGCGATATCTCCTCGCTGCGCGTCGTGATCTCGGGCGTCGGCGCTGCGGGCATGGCGTGCGCGAACATCCTTCTGGCCGCCGGTGTTTCGGAGATGACGGTGCTGGACTCGCGGGGCATCCTGCATCCGAACCGCGAAGATCTGACCCCGGTCAAGCTCGATCTGGCACAGCGCACCAACCGCGACGGGCTGTCCGGCGGCATGGTCGAAGCACTCAAGGGCGCCGACATGTTCCTCGGGCTGTCGGGTGGCATCGTGCCCGAGGAGCTGATCGCGACGATGGCTCCCGACGGCATCGTGTTCGCGTTGTCCAACCCCGATCCGGAGATCCATCCCGAGATCGCCGCCAAGCACGCCGCCGTAGTGGCGACCGGCCGAAGCGACTTCCTGAACCAGATCAACAATGTGCTGGCGTTCCCGGGTGTGTTCCGCGGCGCGCTGGACGCAGGCGCCCGCCGGATCACCGAGAAGATGAAAGTCGCTGCCGCCGAGGCGATCTTCGGCGTGGTCGGCGACGACCTCGCTCGTGAATACATCGTCCCGAGCCCGCTGGACCCGCGCGTCGGGCCCGCAGTGGCCGCGGCGGTCGCGGCGGCCTCGAGCGCCGGAGCCGTCTGACCGTCCCGATGGGCGCCCGCCGGCTCGTCGTCGCGCTGATCGCTCTGCTCTTTGTGGCGGCGTGTGGCGGGACGACCACGAGCCAGTCGATCGCCGTCGGAGCCCGTGACGACGCGGAATCGACTCTGCTGGCGCACCTGTACGCGTCGGCGCTGCAGACGTACGGCACCGCCGCGCACGTCGAAGTGGTGCCTGATCCGTTGACCGGACTGGACTCGGGCGACATCGTTGTGGCGCCGGGTTTCACCGGGCGGCTGCTGGACACCTTCGCGCCGGGCGCCAAGGCACGCGCGGCGGTCCAGGTCTACCGCGACATGGTGTCGGCCCTCCCGGAGGGCGTGGCCGCGGGCGACTACGCCGAATCGGCGGAGGACAAGCCGGCGCTCGCGGTCACCGAGGCCACCGCCGACGCCTGGGGTGGGCGCGATGTGACGGCGGCGGTGCGCAATTGCGACAAGCTCAAGATCGGACAAGTCGTCGGCGCACCGCGCCCGGCAGCGATCGGGACGTGTTCGGCCGATGTGCGCGGATATCCCGACACCGCAACCCTTTTCGAGGCGCTGCGGACCGGCCAGGTCAACGCGGTGTGGACGTCGACCGCCGATCCGGACATCCCCGTCGACGCCGTGGTGCTGGCCGATCGCACATCGCTGGTCCGCGCGGAGAACGTCGTGCCGTTGTACCGGCGCAACGAGCTGTCCGAAATGCAGCTGCTCGCGCTCAACGAGGTGGCAGGCGTCCTGGACACCGCCGCGATGGTGCAGATGCGCCGCCGGCTCGCCGCGGGCGACGATCCCGCCCACATCGCCGACGGGTTTCTGGCCGAACACCCGCTCGGCGCCACCAGCCGCTAGCCCGGTCTCCTGGTCTCCTGGGTCACCTCGCACCGCGAGCGGCCGTGTCTGTACACCGACACGCCGTGAAACACCGGCATTTTGCGGTCGCTCGCGGCCGACGAGCGCTACCGACTTGGCGGAAGCAGGCGTCTGTACAACGGGCCGAACAGCCGCATGTATCCCGAACCCGTCAATCTCACGACGACGTCGGACAGTTTCGCGTCGGCGCCCGGCAGGACCCGTGCCTTGTTCTTGGCGACCGCGTTCAGGATGATCTTCGCGGCGCGCTGTGGGCTGGTGACCGCCACTTTCTGAAAGATGGCGTCTAGCGCGTTGATGTTCAAACCGGCTGCGGCGGTGGCATTTTGAATCAGCGGTGTCTTGATGTAGCCGGGATGGATACACGTCACCTTCACCGGATACCCGGCCACCGCCATCTCCTGACGGAGCGCTTCGGTGAATCCCCGCACCGCGAATTTCGCAGAGTTGTAGGCGGCCTGGCCCTGAACGGCGAAGAGTCCGAACATGCTGGACATGTTGACGACATGGCCGTTGCCCGAGGCGATCAGGTGCGGAAGAAAAGCCTTGGTGCCGTTGACGACACCCCAGAAATCGATGTCCATCACGCGCTCGAGTTCCTTGAACTCGGTGACCTCGATGTCGCCCATAAAGGCGATGCCTGCGATGTTGTAGATCTGGTTGACGACGCCGAAGTGCGCTTGGACGGCATCGGCGTACGCGACGACCGCCGCACGCTCGGTGACGTCGAGGCGATCGGTCTTCACCGGCGCTCCCAGACTCGCGCGACCAATTCCTCGGTGCGTGCCAAGCCTTCGATATCGACATCACTGATCGCGAGCTTCGCGCCGCGGCGCGCCAGTTCGATCGCCAACGCCTGTCCGATGCCCGAACCGGCACCGGTGACCACGGCGACCTTCTGCGCGAAATCGGCCATGCCTACTGCGCGTGCGGTCCCTGGCGCGACGTCACCGCGGCGACCACCCGCTGATAGCCCGAACCGGTCACGCGGGCAAGGAGGTCGAGCGCCTTCGCGTCGGTGCCGACGAGAACGCGCGCCTTATTCCTACGGACGCCGTCGAGGATGACGCGTGCGGCCTTCTGCGCGGACGTGCTCGCCAGCCGCTTGTCGAAGTACTTCGCAAGCTCTTCCCGATCCAATCCGTCGATGGTCTCCATGTTGCGAGCGATCCCGGTCTTGATGCCGCCGGGGTGTACACACGTGACCTTCACCGGGTGGCCGGCGACGAGCATCTCCTGGCGTAGCGCTTCTGTGAACCCGCGCACGGCGAACTTGGCGGCGTTGTAGGCACCCTGTCCCGGCACCGCGAGCAACCCGAAGACGCTGGAGACGTTGATGACGTGTCCGTCGCCGGAGGTGATCAGATGCGGCAGAAAGACTTTGGTGCCGTTGACCACGCCCCAATAGTCGACGTCCATCACCCGCTCGATGTCTTTGAACTGGCTGACCTCGATGCTCGCCGGTGAAGGCGATGCCTGCGTTGTTGTAGATCTGGTTGACGGTCCCGTAGTGCTCCTTGACCGCGTCGGCATACAGCTCGAATGCTTCGCGCTCGGTGACGTCGAGGCGGTCGGCCTTGACTGGCGCGCCGATGGCCGTCAGCCGCTCCTCTGTCGCCGCGAGGCCCTCGGTGTCGACGTCGCTGATCGCCAGCTTGGCGCCGGAGCGCGCCAGTTCGATCGCCAGCGCCTGGCCGATTCCGGACCCGGCGCCCGTCACCACGGCGACCTTGTCGGTGAAGCCCTTCATGTACGCACCCCCAGATGTGGACTAGCTCGGGGAAGAGGTTAATCGGTACCGCCGGTAGCGGCTAATCCGGCCTCTCGTCGGCCACGAGCGACCGCAAACGAACACCAGACGCGGCGCGCCGCCGTACAGACACGGCCGCTCGCGGAGCGGGCAGCTAGTCGCCGAACGCCTCGTCGAGGATCTCCTGCTGCTCGACCGCGTGCACCTTCGACGAGCCCGACGACGGCGCCGACATCGCGCGCCGCGATATCCGCTTGAGCCCCGTCAACTTGTCGGGCAGCAGCTCGGGCATCGTCAGGCCGAACGTCGGCCATGCGCCCTGGTTGGCAGGCTCCTCCTGCACCCAGAAGAACTGCTCGGCGTTGGGGTAGCGGTCGAGTGTCTCGTTGAGCCGCCGCCTCGGCAGCGGCGCGAGCTGCTCGATGCGCACGATCGCCACGTCGTCGCGCTTGTCCTTGGCCTTGCGTGCCACCAGCTCGTAGTAGATCTTGCCGCTGGTCAACAGGATTCGCTTGACCTTGTCGCGGTCGCCGTCGCCGTCGGTGTAGGTCGGCTCCTCCATCACCGAACGGAACTTCTGCTCGGTGAAGTCGCGGATGTCGCTGACCGCGGCCTTGTTGCGCAGCATCGACTTCGGCGTGAACACGATCAGCGGTCGGTGGATGCCGTCCAGCGCGTGCCGCCGCAGCAGGTGGAAGTAGTTCGCCGGCGTCGACGGCATCGCGATCGTCATCGAGCCCTCGGCCCACAGCAGAAGGAACCGCTCGATGCGGCCCGACGTGTGGTCGGGACCCTGGCCCTCGTGGCCGTGCGGCAACAGCAGCACGACGTCGGACAGCTGACCCCACTTGGCCTCACCGGACGAAATGAACTCGTCGATGATCGACTGCGCGCCGTTGACGAAGTCGCCGAACTGCGCCTCCCACAACACCACTGCTTCGGGGTTGCCGACCGAATAGCCGTATTCGAAGCCGACCGCGGCGTATTCGGACAGCGCCGAGTCGTAGATCATCAGCTTGCCGCCGGTCGGTTGACCGTCGGAGTTGGCGGCCAGCAGCTGCAGCGGGGTGAACTCGGCGCCGGTCTTGCGATCGATGACCACCGCGTGCCGCTGGGTGAACGTGCCGCGCCTGGTGTCCTGGCCGGAGAATCGGATCAGGTAGCCCTCGGCGATCAGTGTGCCCAGCGCGAGCAGTTCACCGAAGGCCCAGTCGACCTTGCCTTCGTAGGCCATCTCCCGACGCTTCTCCAGCACCGGTTTCACCCTCGAGTGCACGGTGAACCCGTCCGGCACCGCGAGGTGGGCGTCGCCGATCTGCGCCAGCAGTGACTTGTCGACGGCGGTGTTCATCCCTGCCGGGAGCATCTGGTCGCTCTCCACCGACTCGCTCGGCTCGATCTCGTGCTTCTCGAGCTCGCGGACCTCGTTGAACACCTGCTCCAACTGGCCCTGGTAATCGCGCAGGGCGTCTTCGGCTTCCTTCATCGAGATGTCGCCGCGGCCGATCAGCGATTCGGTGTAGGTCTTTCGGACACCGCGTTTGGTGTCGATGGCGTCGTACATCGCCGGCTGCGTCACCGACGGGTCGTCGCCCTCGTTGTGTCCGCGGCGGCGGTAGCACAGCATGTCGATGACGACGTCCTTCTTGAACTTCTGCCGGAAGTCCATCGCCAACCGCGCCACCCACACCGCCGCCTCGGGATCGTCACCGTTGACGTGGAAGATCGGCGCACCGATCATCTTCGCGACGTCGGTGCAGTACTCCGACGACTTGGCGTCGGAAGGTGAAGTGGTGAAACCGATTTGGTTGTTGACGACGATGTGGATCGTGCCGCCGGTGCGGTACCCGCGCAGCAGCGCCAGGTTCAGCGTCTCGGCGACCACGCCCTGGCCCGCGAAGGCCGCATCGCCGTGCAGCATCAGCGGCACGACCGTGAAACCGTCGGGCCCGTCGCCCTTGTCCAGCAGGTCCTGCTTGGCCCGCACGATGCCCTCGAGAACCGGATCGACCGCCTCGAGGTGTGACGGGTTGGCGACCAGCGACACCGTAATGTCGTTGTCGCCGAACATCTGTAGGTAGGTGCCGTTGGCGCCGAGGTGGTACTTCACGTCACCGGAGCCGTGTGCCTGCGACGGGTTCAGGTTGCCCTCGAACTCGCTGAAGATCTGCGAATAGGGCTTGCCGACGATGTTGGCCAGCACGTTGAGCCGGCCGCGGTGTGGCATGCCGATGACGACCTCGTCGAGCGCATGCTCGGCGGCCTGGTCGATCACCGCGTCCATCATCGGGATGACCGTTTCCGCGCCCTCGAGCGAGAACCGCTTCTGCCCAACGTATTTGGTCTGCAGGAACGTCTCGAACGCTTCGGCGGCGTTCAGCTTGGACAGGACGTACTTCTGCTGCGCGACCGTGGGCTTCTCGTGCTTGATCTCGACGCGCTCCTCGAGCCACTTCTGCTGATCGGGCTCCAGGATGTGGGTGTACTCCACGCCGACGTGGCGGCAGTACGAGTCGCGAAGCAGGCCAAGGACATCGCGCAGCTTCTTGTGCTCCGCGCCTGCGAAGCCGTTGACCTTGAACACCCGGTCCAGGTCCCACAGCGTCATCCCGTGGGTGGTGACATCGAGGTCGGGGTGGTTGCGGAACCGGCTCTTGTCCAACCGCAGCGGGTCGATGTCGGCCATCAGGTGCCCGCGGTTTCGGTAGGCCGCGATCAGCTCGATGACGCGCGCGTTCTTGTCGACGATCGAATCGGGGTTGTCGGTGCGCCACCGCACCGGCTCGTACGGGATGCCGAGCTCGTGGAAGATCTCGTCGAAGAAGTCGTCGGAGAGCAGCAGCTCGTGCGCCGTGCGCAGGAAATCGCCGGACTCCGCGCCCTGGATGATGCGGTGGTCGTAGGTGGAGGTGAGGGTGATCAGCTTGCCGATTCCGAGTTCGGAGATCCGTTCCTGGCTGGCGCCCTGGAACTCGGCGGGGTACTCCATCGCGCCGACGCCGATGATCGCGCCCTGGCCGCGCATCAGGCGGGGCACCGAGTGCACGGTGCCGATGGTGCCGGGGTTGGTCAGCGAGATCGTCACGCCGGAGAAGTCGTCGGCGGTCAGCTTGCCGTCGCGGGCGCGCCGCACGATGTCTTCGTAGGCGGCGATGAACTGACCGAACCGCATCGCATCGGTGCCTTTGATGGCCGCCACCACCAGCTGGCGGTTGCCCTCCTTGCCCTGCAGGTCGATCGCCAACCCCAGGTTGGTGTGCGCAGGCGTGATCGCGTTCGGCTTCCCGTCCACCTCGCTGAAGTGGCGGTTCATGTTCGGGAACTTCTTGACCGCCTGCACGATCGCGTAGCCGATCAAGTGGGTGAACGAGATCTTGCCGCCGCGGGTGCGCTTGAGGTGGTTGTTGATGACGATGCGGTTGTCGATCATCAGCTTGGCGGGGATCGCGCGCACGCTGGTGGCGGTCGGCACATCGAGCGACGCCGACATGTTCTTCACGACTGCGGCGGCAGCGCCGCGCAGCACCTGTGCCTCGTCACCGTCGGCGGGCGTGGCCGGTTTTGCTTCCGCGGCTTTGGGTTTGGCGGGTGTCACATCGGTCTTGGCGGCCGGTGGCTGCGTCACGGCGGGTGGTGCTTGCGTCTTGGCCGGCGCCGGCTCGGCCTTCACCGGGGCGGCTTCGGCCCCGGCGGGCTTCTGCTCCGACTCGGCGGGGGTGCCGTTGCCTGCGGCGGGTTTCGGCTCGGGCGCGGGCCCGGGTTCGCGCGGTGCGGAAGGTGCCGACGTACTGTCCGTCGCCAGCGCCGCCTGATGTGCCTGCGGTTGATTCGGGCGAGTAGTCGACCAGGAACTCATGCCAACTCGGATCGACCGAGGAGGGATCTTCGCGGAACTTGCGATACATCTCCTCGACCAACCACTCGTTCTGTCCGAATGGTGAAGTTGAACTGCTCACGGCAGCTACTCGCCTCGATTCCTTCTGTTCGGCAAGTGTCCGCACGGACGCCTGCCCGTCTGTATTCCTTCCGGCCTGCGGTTACCCCGCATCTACGCCGCCTAAAGGCTAGCGCTTTCGCGGATGCGCGGACGCCACAAGAGCGCTAATCGCCGAGTGGCGTTATCCGCCCTGCGACGAGGGCAGCACGTGCAGTTTCGCCGGCCAACGCGGGGGCGGGGACCCGAACGCCATGCGGGCGTTGGAGATGATGCGCTTGCCCATCAACCGGTTGCCCACACCGCCGACGACCGCGCCGATGCCCACCGGCAGCAGCTTGCCGAAGGCGATCGCCCCACGCTTGAGGGCATACCGCTTGACGAAGAACCGCAACAGCCGCGAATTCAGCTGCGACACCGCAGGCAGCGGCAGCGTTGCCGCACCGTCGCTGAGCCACGCGCCCTTGGTCCGGCCGGGACCGAGCAGGTCGGCGACCGCATGCTTGCTGTCCTCACCGACCAGCACGGCCAGCACCAACGCGCGCCTGCGTTCGCGGTGCTCGGCCGGTATGCCGTGCACCTCGGCCACGGCGAGCACGAACACCGCCGTCGCCTCGAGGAACACGACGGTCTCACCTGCCACCGCAGAAAGTGCCACGAGCGTGCCGATACCGGGAAATGCCGCCGCGGAGCCGACGGCCGCCCCGCTGGCCATCACCGCGGCGAGGTAGTGCTTCTCCAGCTTGGTGATGATCTCGGCGGGTGTCGCTTCCGGGTTGCCTTCCCGCATGCGCTCGACGTAGGCCCGCACCGCGGGGCCCTGCACCCGGGCGCCGCGTTCGATGAGCTCCGACAACACCCGTGCGGCGGCGCCGGGATGCTCGTCTGCCTTGGGTATGGGAGCCGGGAGCTGGCTCTTGTCCTTGGACCGAGCGCTCATTGCGGCCTCCTGGGGATGGGCGTAGGCGTTGCGTTCAGGCTAACGGTTGCTCAACGAACGACCGAGGCCGCCGGTGCCCGCCGCGCATGCGAGGAGCACGGTCGACTCGGTGACACCGGTCACGGCGGGCGGTCCGGGAAGAAAATATTGATTTAGCGTGCTAACCATTTGCATGGCAATATCGCCCGCTGTGGACGTCAAGACACCTGGCCGCGCACGGATGATCATCGTGCTTGGTGTGATGGTGGCGCTCGGCCCGCTGACGATCGACATGTATCTGCCCGCGCTGCCGAAGATCGCCGACGACCTGTCGGTGTCCTCATCGGTCGTGCAGCTCACCCTGACCGGCACGCTGGCCGGATTGGCGCTTGGCCAGTTGATCGTCGGACCGCTGTCGGACTCACTGGGCCGCAGACGCCCGCTGATGGCGGGCATCGTGCTGCACATCGCGGCATCGGTCCTTTGCATGTTGGCGCCGAACCTGGTCGTGCTGGGCCTGGCCCGCGTCCTGCAGGGCGCCGGGGCGGCCGCGGCCATGGTGGTCGCGATCGCCGTCGTCGGTGACCTGTTCGCCGATAACGCCGCTGCAACCGTGCTGTCCCGGCTGATGCTGGTCCTGGGTGTGGCGCCGGTCGTCGCGCCGTCGCTCGGCGCGGCGGTGCTGCTGCGCGGGTCATGGCATTGGGTCTTCGCCGCGCTGGTGGTGTTGGCGGGTGTGCTGCTGTTGGTGGCCGCACTGGCGCTGCCCGAGACGCTGCCGCCGTCGCACCGCAGGCCGTTGCGCGTCCGCGGCATCGCCGCGACCTACGCGGAACTGCTGCGCGACAAGCGGTTCGTCATCCTCGTGCTCGTTGCCGCGCTCGGGATGTCGGGCCTGTTCGCCTACATCGCGGCGGCGTCGTTCGTGCTGCAGGGCACCTACGGTCTCGACCAGCAGGCCTTCGCGTTGGTGTTCGGCGCAGGTGCGGTCGCGCTGATCGGTGCGACTCAGTTCAACGTCGTGCTGCTGAAGCGGTTCTCGCCGCAGGCGATCACGCTGTGGGCACTGGCCGCCGCTCTGCTGGCCGGCGGGGTCTTCGTCGGCCTGTCCGTGGCGCAGGTGGGTGGCCTGGCCGGGTTCGTGGTGCCGGTGTGGGCGATTCTGGCCGCGATGGGCCTGGTCATTCCCAACGCGCCGGCCATCGCGCTGTCCCGGCACCCCGACGCCGCAGGAACGGCGGCCGCGCTCCTGGGAGCCGCGCAGTTCGGTCTGGGCGCGGCGGTGGCGCCGCTGGTGGGCGTGCTCGGAAACGACGAGTTGGCGCTGTCGGTCGTGATGGCCGTGAGCATGCTGGTCGCTCTGCTGGCGCTTCTCGCGGTCGGCGTTTCGACCACCGACGACGCCGACTACCCCGTTGTCGAGGATGCGCTCGCCGATCCGGCCTAGTTGTCGCGGTCGAAATCCGTCCGTACCGTCAAGCGAATTGCTGGATCGACGCGCGGCGCACCCGGAGGGTCAGCCAGTTAGCGCGCTGAATATTCGGTGACGGGCGGGCACGCGCAGGTCAGACGGCTGCGAAGCTTCGTAGAGTCCGTACGAACAGGCCCGTTGCGGTGGCGTCGGGCCGCAGAACTCGACACCATCGGTAGGGAGCCGAGACGAGGTGGGGATATGACCACGGCGCTGCGAGGCAGGACCGCGGGTGGGGCCGCGCCGGTCGCTGACCCGTGGCGGGCGCTCTGGGCCATGATGGTCGGCTTCTTCATGATCCTCGTCGACGCGACGATCGTGGCGGTCGCCAACCCGTCGATCATGGTGAAGCTCGGCGCCAGCTACGACGCGGTGATCTGGGTGACCAGCGCCTACCTGCTCGGTTTCGCGGTGCCCCTGCTGCTCGCCGGCCGGCTCGGCGATCGTTACGGCCCGAAGAACCTCTATCTGCTCGGCCTGTTCGTCTTCACCGCCGCATCGCTGTGGTGCGGCCTGTCCGGCACGATCGGCATGCTCATTGCGGCCCGTGTGGTGCAGGGCGTCGGGGCGGCGCTGCTGACTCCGCAGACCCTGTCCACGATCACGAGGATCTTCCCCGCCGAGCGACGCGGCGTGGCGATGAGCGTGTGGGGCGCCACCGCCGGGGTGGCCACCCTGGTAGGGCCGCTGGCCGGGGGTGTCCTGGTCGACGGACTCGGCTGGCAGTGGATCTTCTTCGTCAACGTGCCCATCGGGATCATCGGGTTGGGCCTGGCTTTCTGGTTGGTTCCGGAGCTCCCGACCGAGAAGCACGGCTTCGACCCGATCGGCGTCCTGCTGTCCGGCATCGGCATGTTCATGGTCGTCTTCGCCCTGCAGGAAGGGCAGTCGCACGACTGGGCGCCGTGGGTCTGGGGCACACTCGCCGGCGGTGTCGGATTCATGGCCGCGTTCGTCTTCTGGCAGCAGGCCAACCGCAATGAGCCGCTGGTTCCGCTGCGCATGTTCGCTGACCGTGACTTCAGCCTGTCCACCCTCGGCGTCGCGACCATCGGTTTCGTCGTGACCGCGATGATCGTGCCGGTGATGTTCTACGCGCAGGCGGTGTGCGGGCTGTCGCCGACTCGCGCTGCGCTGCTGACCGCGCCGATGGCGATCGCGAGCGGCCTGCTGGCGCCGTGGGTCGGCAGGATCGTCGATCGCTACCACCCTCGGCCGATCATCGGGTTCGGCTTCTCGATGCTGGCGATCTCGTTGACGTGGTTGTCGGTCGAGATGACCGCGACCACGCCGATCTGGCGAATTGCGTTGCCGCTGACGGCGGCTGGCGTGGGGATGGCGTTCATCTGGTCGCCGTTGGCGGCGACTGCCACGCGCAATCTGGCCTCGGATGTGGCAGGCGCCGGTTCGGGTGTGTACAACGCCACCCGGCAGGTGGGTTCGGTGCTGGGTAGCGCGGGCGTGGCGGCGTTCATGACGACGCGGATCAGCGCCGAGATGCCGCTGGCGGCCGACGGGTCGGGCGGCGAGGGTTCGGTCACCGAACTGCCCGCATTCCTCCACGAACCGTTTGCAGCCGCGATGTCGCAGTCCTTGTTACTGCCCGCGTTCGTCGCGCTGTTCGGGGTGGTGGCGGCGATGTTCCTACTCGGCTTCGCCAGCCCGGCCGACCCGACGCCGCGGCGTCCCGACCCGGCACGACGACTACGGGGACGACGACTACTGGGCCGACGACTACTCGGACGACGACCACGATGTCGACGACGACCACTATGTCGAGTTCACCGTGGTGCACGACGAGCCCGCACCGGTCGCCGCGCCCGCCCCGGCCATGCCCGTCGCGCCCGTCGCGCCTGTCGCCGGAGTCGCCGACGCGATCCCCGTCGAGGAGGAGGACGACACCGAGCCGATCGTGGCGCGGCACTCGCGGCAGGGAGCATCTGCTCACGCCTCCGGCGGATACGTGGCACGACGAGCCGGTTGAGGCCTGGCACAGTCTGCTCGAGGACGAGCACCCCGAGCCGGCGCCCGCCCCTCCTGTCGACGCCGCCCGGGCCGTCGAGCCCGCAGCGCCGCCCTTCGAGCCGGCGGAGCCCCCCGCTTATCGACAGGAGCCCGTGCGCAGCCTGTTCGACTATCTCGCCGATGTCCCCCCGCCGAAGCCGTCGGTGGAGCCGATCGGGTTCGCCCACAACGGTTTCCACGTCGACGAAGAGGAGCGCTACCAGCCGCTCAGCCGCTTCGAGGCGCGCGAGGAGGAGTCGTCGCATGCCGAGCCACAGAAGCCGGACATCCTCAGCCCCGACTACCCGCTGGACTTCGGCAGCCACGCTCATTACGAAAGCCCGGATGAGGTCGGCCTCGAGCCGCCGTCGCGCCACCAACTGGCCGACGACGAGCCCCGGTCCGATGGCAGACATTCGCGAGCCGAACCCGGCGACTCATCGCGCCGCGGGCGGCACTCCCGTCCGGGCGACTAATCGAACAGCACAGCTGCGTTGAGATACCCCGAAGGGTCGAACGCGGTCTTGACCGCCCGCATCGCGGCGATGTCGGCGTCCGTGCGAGACATCCCGACGTAGTCGCGTTTGCGGCTGCCGACGCCGTGCTCCGAGCTGACGTTGCCGCCGCACCGGGCGATCAACGCCATCATCGCCGAATACAGCGCGGCCTCGCGCTCCCCGTCGAGTGCACAGCGCAACACGTTGAGGTGCAGGTTGCCCTCACCGATGTGGCCGAACAGCACCGGGATGGCGTCCGCCGCGTGCTCGGCGATCAGCTCGCCGGATTCACGCGCGAACGGCGCGATCGCCGACAACGGCAGCGACACATCGAATTTCAGCGGCGGGCCGTAGATGCCGAGGACCTCGGCGACCGACTCGCGAACCTGCCAGAGCCGCTGCTGTGAGTTGACGTCGACGCCGACCGCTGGCTCACCGGTCAGCCGCGCATGTTCCAGCGCGTCGGCCAACTGCTCGGTCTGGTCGGTGTCGGCCGCGAGTTCGATGAGCAGCTGCCAGGCACCCTCCACCGGCGCGGCCACGCCGAGGTGCTCGGCGGTCAGCGCGCCGGCGCGGGCGTCGATCAACTCCAGCGCGGCGATGCCGTCCATGTCGCGGAACTCACGGCCCGCCTCGACGAGGTCGTCGAGATCGTCGAACCCGCACACCGCGGTCACCCGCTTCGTCGGCACGGGGTGCAGTCGCAGATCCAACCCGGTGATGACGCCGAGCGTGCCCTCGGCGCCGACAAACAGCGACGCCAGGTCGTATCCGGTGTTGTCCTGCCGAACTTGGCTGTGCCGCTGCACGATCGACCCGTCGGGCAGCACCACGTCGAGCCCGATCACCTGCTCGCCCATGTTGCCGTAGCGCACCGTGCGCAGTCCGCCCGCGTTCGTCGACGCCATGCCGCCGACGGTGGCGGAGTCGCGCGCGGCGATGTCGACCCCGAACACCAGACCCGCCTTGGTCGCCGCCTTCTGCACGTCGGCCAGCGTCGCGCCCGCGCCGACTCGGATGCGTCGTTCTACGACGTCGACCTCACCGATATCGGTCAGCCGCTCGGTGGACAGCAGCACGTCGTCGTGCTCGGGGACGGTGCCCGCCACCAGCGAGGTGCGTCCGCCCTGCACGGTGACGTGAACGCCGGCGTCACGGCAGGCACCCAGCACCGCGGCGACCTCCTCGGCGGTGCCGGGCCGCACGAGAACGCTGGCGTGCCCGCGGTAGCGGCCGGTGTGGTCGACGCTGCGGCCGTCGAGCACGTCCGGATCGGCGCTGACGTGCGCGGCGCCGACGATCGCGGCCAGCCGGTCGGTCAGCGTTTCGGTCACCCCGTGGGTCTATCACACGACGGCAGTGACAAGAATGCGCCCAGATCAATCAGGCGGTCCGGCGTGCTCGGCAGATATTCGGTCAGCAGCGGCGACCGCACGATGACACTCAGTGTACTTCGCCCGGCTGACCGCGACGTTGAGCCGATTGCGGTTGAGCAGGAAAGCGCATTCCACGCGGCACGTCGTCGATGGACGACGCCGTCATCGACACGAACACCACAGGCGCCTGCTGGCCTTGGAACTTGTCGACCGTGCCCGCGCGTACCGTCGCTCAGTCCTGCCGCGTCGAGTCGGTCACGCAGCAGCACAACCTGCGCGTTGTACGGGGCGACGACCAGCACGTCATCCTGCGCCAGCGATCGGGTCCCGCGCTCGTCGGTCCACGTGGCGCCGATCAGCGTTTCGATCTCGGCCACGATGGCGTCGGCTTCTTCGGGGCTTTCGGTCGAATTGCCGTCATGGTCGACGGTGAGCACCCGTACACCTGGCGCGTGTCCGTCGAGCGTGCGCGCCGCGGTCACTTCGTCGACCGAGCGCAGGCGATCGTCGTAGGACAGCCGCGACACCGCGCGCACACGTCGGGGTGCATGCGGTACGAGAGGCTCGAGGAAGTACCCGAACTCTGCGGGCAGGTGTGCCTGCCGTCGATCAGCCAGCCGAGCGCGGACGTGTCCACAGGTTCCGGGTGTGTGCCCTGGCTGACCTGCGGCAGCTGTTGCGGATCACCAAGCAGCAGCAGGCTTTTGGCGGCCGACGCCACCGCGATGGTATTCGCCAGGCTGTACTGGCCGGCCTCGTCGATGACAAGCAGGTCGAGGCTGCCGCGCGGTACCCGGCCCGTCGTTGGCGAAATCCCATGCGGTGCCGCCGACGACGCAACCGTCATTGTCGGCGATGAAGGCCCGGATACTCCTTTTCGTCGATCTCGCTGCCAGCAGTGGCGGCGGTCGTCGCTGCTTCTTCTTGGCCACCAGCGACGCGTCGACGCCTGCGTCGACGATCTCGGAACAGGTTCTCGACGACCGCGTGTGACTGCGCGACGACACCGACTCGCCAATCGTGTTCGGTGACGAGCGACCGATGACCGTCGCCGCTGTGAAGGTCTTACCCGTGCCGGGTGGGCCGTGCACCGCGAGGTAGACGAGTCGAGGTCGAGAAGCGCCGCGGTGATCGACGTGGCGTCCGCCCAGTGCGCGGCAGGCGCCCGCCGCTGCGGGTACGCGGCGGTGGCGCAGCAGGATGTCGATCACCGCGCTCGGCGGGAGGCCGTCGAGACGGTCCCGCAGCGTCGGTGGCCGCTGCGTCGATGGAGTCCCGATCGGCCCGGTGCGAAGGGTTTCCCGGCGTCAGCGCGAACGGCAGCTGATCGAACGGCCCGCCGTCCTTCGGTTCCTCGACGAGCACCTCGGTGGGTGCGCCGTCGACCTCGCAGCTCGACGACGGTCACCGTGCGAACGCCCTGCGATCCGTGTCGTCGGTGAGGCCGGTGGGCGGGCTGGTTCGTAGAGCGCCTACATCGACTGGTTGAGTTCGCCGGCCGCGATGCCCCGGTGAGGCGAACCACCTCGGCGGCTTCGCGCCTTGGGTGGCATATGCCAGCTCGGTCGACGACCGGCTCGTCGACGACGAAGACGTCGGTGGTGTCGCCCCATTCGTCGACTGGATTGTTCAGCCGGTCGAAATGCCCCCACCAGTACGGCTTGTCCTCGCGACGGTGGTACCCGCGGGCCGCCGAGATCATTGCCACCGCAGTCTGTTCCGGTTTGCGAGCGGCGTCGCATCGTCGCCGACGAACTCCACGCTTGCGGTCGACTCGTCATCGTCGGGATGGTTGCGCCGTCCTGGACGGGCTGGGCCCACGGGTGGCACCCCGCAGTCGATGGCCCGCGCAGATCAGCCAGTCCCGCAGCTTGCGCGTAGACGTGCAGTCGTACCGGTTGTAGTCCTCGATCTCCTTGAGCACGATCGCGGCGTCGTCATCGCGGCCGCCGGCGCGCAGATCGCAATGCTTCGCATACTGTGTGATCGAGTCGGTCGCCGTCGTCACGTCGCCGGTGCGTAGCTCGCCCGCCCATGTAGAGCGGCTCGAGCGACTTCAGGCTGTAGTTTTCGGTGCCCACCCGGATGGCCTTGCGCACAAGGGGATACAGGTCGACGAGGACACCGTTGCGCAGCAGGTCGTCCACCTCGTCCTCGCCGACCCCGTAGCGTCCGGCGAGCCGCAGCAGAGCGGTCTTCTCGTAGGCGGCGTAGTGATAGATGTGCATGTGCGGATGGCGCTTACGTCGCGCGCGCACCATCTTCAGAAAGTCGCGAAGCGCCTGCCGTTCGCCTGCGCGATCGTGCGCCCACAGCGGGCGGAAGTCGTCGGCGGTGTCGAGTACGCCGAACAGGTATTCCAGCCCCCACTCCCGACCGTCGGCCGTCCACAGCGGGTCGCCCTCGAAGTCGAAGAACAGATCGCCCTTGTCCGGTTCGGGCAGCACCATCAACGGCTGTCGCGTCGGCGATCTCGTAGGGCGGCTTGCCGTCGACACGCGGCGCCAGTTGCAGGCGAGCCTGTGCGGTCAGTGCCGCGACGGTGCGCGCGGACAGTTCGGGGACGCCGCCGTCATGGCCCGCCAGCCCGCTGATGGTGGTGATGCCCGCGTCGATCAGCCGGGCGCGCTGGGTGGCACGCATACCGGCGACCAGCAGCAGGTCGTCGTGTTCGCGGACCTGGATCGTGCACTCCGGACAGCGGAAGCAGGCCCGGATGTTCTCGTCCGCCCAGTTCACCGGCTTGCGACCGGCCAGGTGATCGTCGAGCAGCCGCTGCAGGGCGGCGCGGCGGGGACCGTACACGGGCAGCAGCTCGTCGACCCGGTAGCTGGCGGTGGCGCCGTCTCCGAGCACCAGCTCAACCTCGGGAGCGACCGGCACTCCCGCGCGGGCCAACGTGTCGGCGTACGCCGCGAGCTGAAGCAGTGCCTCGACCTTGACCGACCGCGCGAGCTTCGTGTCCCGCAAGCGGTAGCGCTCGCCGTCGAATACCAAGAAGTCCGCGAAACCGACGAACCGGCCGTCGAACATGGCCGCCTGGTAGATCACCGGCGCCCGTCGTTCGACTGCCCGCAGGGTGGCCTCGGCCGCGGCCGTGAGTCCCGGCGACGGTGTAGTCGGGCCGACCGATGATGGCCACCGTGTCTTCCGCCATCGACCGCAGCTCGTCCAGGTGGCGCTGCTCGTACTCGCCGCCGAGTTTCGCCGTGCGGGCGAGCAATTCGTCTTCCGCCGCGACCGGTGGCCCCCAGCCGAGCCGGGCGTCGAACGAGCGCAGCAGCGCGTACTCGCAGCGGGCCGCGGCTGCGAGGTCGGACGCGCTGTAGATCACTCGATTGTCGGCGACGAACACGTGCCCAACTGTAGGCCCGCGGGCCGACAATCAAGACCGCGCAAGGGTCAGCCGGGCGTGTTGCCGATCAGCTCGACGCCTGCGCCGTTCCAGCGGAACTTCACCACGCTCTCCAGCCCCGGCGTGCCGTTGGAGTACACCAGCGCAACCGTGTCACCGGTGGTGGCCGACTGCTCGACGCCGTTGAACCCGTAGGTGTCCGGCACCCCGGTCGGGATGAACTTGCCCAGGTGAAAAAGCACCGCGCGGGTGTTGGGGTTCTCGGCGTTGGTGTTGGCCCTGACGATGACCGCCGACAGCTGGGCGCACTCGTTGTAGGTGCCTGCCAGCGGCTCGGGACTCCAGGCCTGCCCGCTGCGCGGATCGCGGGGCAGTTCGGAGACGGTCTTGGCGATCTCGGGGGCGGCCAGGTTCACCGAGCACGGGTCGGGCGCGGCCGTGCTGGGTGCGGCGCTTGTGCGAGACGGCAGCGCGGTCGCGGGCGCAGGCGCGGCGGTGGTGCTCGCTTCCGGTGTCTTGGAGACCGTCGAGTCACCCGCGCCGCAACCGGCCAGCAGGGCGGCGCCCGCCGCCGCAGCGGTCAGCGCCAGATGTCGCCGGCCCAGCGGCTCCGGACGCCATTTCACAGTTGCGCACCGTACCGCCATCTGGTCCGCCGACCCGGCAGGCGGCACGGCGGGTCGAAACGATGCAGGCCACTAGACTGTCACCGCGATGACGACGCCCGATACCGACGCGCCCCTTGCGCAACCCACATTCGCCGACCTGCAGATTCACCCCGCGGTGCTGCAGGCGGTAGCCGACGTCGGCTATGAAACGCCGTCGGCCATCCAGGCGGCGACCATCCCGCCCATGATGGCGGGCTCCGACGTGGTCGGCCTGGCACAGACCGGTACCGGCAAGACGGCGGCGTTCGCGATCCCGATCCTGTCGAAGATCGACACGTCGAGCCGCATCACCCAGGCGCTGGTGCTGGCACCGACGCGGGAGCTCGCGCTGCAGGTCGCCGAGGCGTTCAGCCGCTACGGTGCGCACCTTTCCGTGAACGTGCTGCCGATCTACGGCGGCGCCTCCTACGGACCTCAGCTGGGCGGGCTCAAGCGCGGCGCCCAGGTCGTCGTTGGCACGCCGGGCCGGGTGATCGACCACCTCGAGAAGGGCAGCCTCGACCTCACGCACCTCGACTACCTGGTGCTCGACGAGGCCGACGAGATGCTCCAGATGGGCTTCGCCGAGGACGTCGAACGCATCCTCGCCGACACCCCCGAATACAAGCAGGTCGCCCTGTTCTCGGCGACCATGCCGCCCGCCATCCGCAAGATCACTTCGAAGTACCTGCACGATCCGGTCGAGGTGACGGTCAAGTCGAAGACGCAGACGGCAGAGAACATCACGCAGCGCTACATCCAGGTGCACGGTCCCAGGAAGATGGATGCGCTGACCCGGCTGCTCGAGGTCGAGCAGGGCGACGCGATGATCGTGTTCGTCCGCACCAAACAGGCCACCGAGGAAGTCGCCGAGCGACTCAAGGCGCGGGGGTTCGCGGCCGCGGCCATCAACGGCGACATCCCGCAGGCGGTCCGCGAGCGCACCATCGCGGCGCTGAAGGACGGCACCATCGACATCCTGATCGCGACGGACGTCGCCGCGCGTGGACTGGACGTCGAGCGCATCTCACACGTGCTGAACTACGACATTCCGCACGACCCCGAGTCCTACGTGCACCGGATCGGGCGCACCGGTCGGGCAGGCAGGTCGGGCACCGCACTGTTATTCGTCACGCCCCGTGAACGCCACTTGCTGAAATCGATCGAGCGCGTCACCCGGCAGAAGTTGGTCGAATCCGAGTTGCCGTCGGTCGACGACGTCAACGCCCAGCGCGTTGCGAAGTTCCGCGATTCGATCACCACAGCGCTGGAATCCCCGGGAATCGACCTGTACCGCAGGCTGATCGAGGGGTACGAACGCGACCACGACGTGCCGATGGCCGACATCGCGGCGGCGTTGGCGCTGCAGAGCCGCGACGGGGAAGAGTTCCTGATGACGGAACCGCCTCCGGAAAAGCGTCGCGAGCGTCCCGACCGAGGGCAGCGCGAGGACGGGCCGCCGCGCAAGCGGCGCGAGGTTCGCAGCGACCTCGCCACGTATCGCATCGCAGTCGGCAAGCGGCACAAGGTCATGCCCGGTGCCATCGTCGGCGCGATCGCCAACGAGGGCGGCCTGCACCGGAGCGATTTCGGGCACATCTCCATTCGGCCCGAGTACTCACTGGTCGAATTGCCTGCGAAGCTGTCCAAGGAGACGCTGAAAGCCCTTGCAAAGACCCGGATTCAAGGTCAGTTGATCGACCTGCAACCCGATCGCGGGCCGAAGAAGCCGCACCGCAAATCGAAATGACCGTGTCCAGGGGCGTCGCAGGCTCTGAGGCTCAAGGCGGACTCGAATCCGTCGCGGCGCCCGAACGGGTGGCCTCGCTCACCGGGATCCGCGCCGTGGCCGCGCTTCTGGTGATGGCGACCCATGCCGCCTACACCACCGGTAAGTACACACACGGTTATGTGGGCCTCGTCTACGCCCGCATGGAGATCGGGGTTCCGGTCTTCTTCGTCTTGTCCGGGTTTCTGCTCTTCCGGCCGTGGGTGAAAGCGGCTGCGGCGGGCGGCGATTGGCCATCGGTGCGCCGCTATGCCTGGCACCGGGTAAGGCGGATCATGCCCGCCTACGCGGTGACCGTGGTCGTGGCGTACGCGATCTACCATTTTCGTTACGCCGGGCCGAACGCCGGCCATACCTGGATCGGTTTCCTCCGCAACCTCAGCCTGACGCAGATCTACACCGACCAGTACATGTACTCCTATCTGCACCAGGGGCTGACTCAAATGTGGAGCCTGGCTGTGGAAGCCGCGTTCTACGTCGTGCTGCCGCTGTTGGCCTGGTTATTGCTGGCGGTGCTGTGTCGCCGCCGGTGGCGTCCGCTGCTGTTGCTCGGCGGCCTGGTGCTTTTGGGCGCGGTGACGCCTGCGTGGCTGATCTTCGTCCACACCGTCGACGGGTTGCCCGACGGGGCGCGCCTGTGGCTGCCGACATACCTGATGTGGTTCGTCGGCGGCATGGTGCTCGCGGTGCTTTCGGTGATGCGCGTCCGCTGTTACGCATTCGCAGTTTTGCCGGTCGCGGTGGTGAGCTACTTCATCGCCTCGACACCGATTGCCGGGCGAACCGACGACGTCCCCCTACGCGTTGGCGCCTGCGATATGGAAGGCGGTCTTCTACACCGTGATCGCGACGCTGATGGTCGCGCCGGTGGCGCTGGGTGACCGCGGCTGGTACGCACGGCTGCTGGCCAGCCGCCCGATGGTCTTCCTCGGCGAGATCTCCTACGAGATCTTCCTGATCCATCTGCTGACGATGGAGCTCGTGATGGTGGAGATCCTGCACTTCCACATCTACACCGGCTCGATGCCCGCCCTGTTCGTGGCCACGTTCATCGTGACGGTGCCGCTGGCCTGGCTGCTGCACCGCTTCACCCGCGTGCGCTCTCCCTGAGCGTCGCGAAACGGAATTCCAGCACGCCGTTACTCGGACTTTCGCTGCTGGAATTCCGTTTCGCGGGGTCGTGCCCAAGGGGAGGTGGCCGTGACGACTGTTGGTTAGGCTACCCTTGTCTAATGATTGACCAGAAGACGTCGCGGGGGTTCTCCGGCGCGCTCGTCAAGCTGTGGCGTGGCGGCGACTACGAGATGACGGTGACGGGGCGGACCGAGATCACGCCGAACTACCTGCGCCTGCACTTCACCGCGAAAGAGCTGCTCGACGACCGCGCGATCCACCCGACGATGTGGATTCGCGGCTGGTTTCCCGACGGCGCGAAATCGCATCAGCGCGGCTACACCCTGGTCAACCCCGACCCGGTCGCTGGCACGGTGGACATCGACTTCGCCATGCACGACGGCCTTGCCACGCGGTGGGCGCAGGACGCGAAGCCCGACGACGTGCTCGAGGTGACGGTTCTCGGCAGCAACTTCTCGCTGCCCGAACCGGTGCCGACTGGCTACGTCATCGTAGGCGACGCCGCGTCACTGCCCGCCATCAACTCGCTTCTTGCGGCGATAGGTGACGCGCCCGCCTCGCGTGTTCCTCGAGTCGGCGCACGACGACGACCGCGAACTACCGGTCGCGCGCGACGCCGACGTCGTCTGGGTGGACCGCAAGAACGACGGCGAGGCGCTGGTGGAGGCGGTCAGCTCGTCGGCGTTCGACGCCTCCGATCACTTCGGTTGGGTCGCTTGCGACAACCGGACCACTCGCGCGGTGTCGAAGATCTTCCGCGAGGAATTCAACATCCCGCGCAAATCGATCAAGGCCCAGGCGTACTGGGTGGCGTGACCGAAAGCTGCGCTCGCATCAAAACGCCGAAGGGTTGTTGACGCTCCTCAATAGGCTGGCCGTCTGGACCCGAGCGCGTGCCTCAAGAAGCCGGAGGACCCTCATGCCCAGCTCGTCAGCGCACAACAACGGCCAGTCGGACGCGGCGGGGGGTGAGGTGCGGCGCGACATCCTGCCCATTCCGGACGTCACGCACATCGGTCTGACGACGTACGACGCGAAGGATCCGGACACCAGCTATCCGCCGATCAAGGACGTGCGCCCACCGGCGACCGCGCCCAACGTGCTCGTCGTACTGATCGACGACGTCGGCTTCGGCGCCAGTAGCGCTTTCGGCGGTCCGTGCCAGACGCCCAACTTCGAGAAGCTGGCCTCGGCGTGGCTTGAAGTACACGCGGTTGCACACCACTGCGTTGTGCTCGCCGACCCGCCAGGCGCTGCTGACCGGTCGCAACCATCACTCGGTCGGTATGGGCAACATCACCGAGACCGCGACCGCTGCGCCCGGGTATACGTCGGTGCTCCCCAATACGAAGGCGCCGCTTGCGTTGACCTTGAAGCTCAACGGCTACTCCACGGCGCAGTTCGGCAAGTGCCACGAGGTGCCGGTCTGGCAGACCAGCCCCGCCGGTCCGTTCACGGCGTGGCCAACCGGCGGCGGCGGGTTCGAGTACTTCTACGGGTTCATCGGCGGCGAGAACAACCAGTGGGATCCGGCCCTGTATGAGGGCACCACCCCGATCGAGCCGCCGAAGACGCCGGCCGAGGGCTATCACCTCACCGAGGATCTGACCGACAAGGCGATCAACTGGGCGCGCCAGCAGAAGGCACTACTGCCGGACAAGCCCTTCTTCATGTACTTCGCCCCCGGCGCCACCCACGCTCCGCACCATGTGCCCCCGGAGTGGATCGAGAAGTACAAGGGCAAGTTCGCCCATGGCTGGGATCGCCAGCGGGAGATCACCTTTGAGCGCCAGAAGGAACTGGGCGTCATCCCGACCCGATGCGGTCCTCACTCCGCGCCACGCGGAGATCCCGGCCTGGGACGACATGGATCCGGCACTCAAGCCGGCCCTGGAACGCGAGATGGAGGTGTACGCAGCGTTTTTGGAGCACACCGACCATCACGTCGGCCGGTTGCTCGAAGCGCTCGGTCCGATACTGGATGACACGCTGGTCTACGTCATCATCGGCGACAACGGCGCCTCGGCGGAGGGCACGCTGCAGGGCGCGTTCAACGAGATGGCCAACTTCAACGGCATGGCCGCCCTCGAGACACCGGAATTCCTGGCGTCGAAGCTCGACGAGTTCGGTGGCGAAAACTCCTACGGCCACTACGCGGTCGGCTGGGCGTGGGCGATGGACTCGCCGTACCAATGGACCAAGCAGGTGGCCTCGCACTGGGGCGGCACCCGCAACGGCACCATTGTGCACTGGCCGAACGGGATCGAGGACAAGGGCGGAGTGCGCAACCAGTTCACCCATGTCATCGATCTGGCGCCCACGGTGCTGGAGGCCGCAGGCATCCCGGCGCCGACGATCGTCAACGGCGTTCTGCAGAGCCCGTACGAGGGCACCAGCCTGCTCTACAGCTTCAACGACGCCGAAGCGCCGGAGCGCCACGAGACGCAGTACTTCGAAATGTTCTGCAACCGCGGCATTTACCACAAGGGCTGGAGCGCGGTGACCAAGCACCGCACACCCTGGCAGATGGGCGCGCAGGCGATGCCGGCCTTCGACGACGACGTGTGGGAGCTCTACGACGGCAACTCGGACTGGACGCAGTCCAAGGACCTATCCAAGGAGAATCCGGAGAAACTGCATGAGCTGCAGCGTCTTTGGTTGATCGAAGCGGTGAAGTACAACGTGCTCCCGCTCGACGACCGGCAGGCCGAGCGAATGAACTCAGACCTGGCCGGCCGGCCCACGCTGATCAAGGGCAACTCGCAGCTGCTGTTTGGGGGGATGGGCCGGCTATCGGAGAACTGCGTCGTCAACATCAAGAACAAGTCGTGGGCCGTCACCTCAGAACTCGAGGTGCCTGCCGACGGCGCCGAGGGCGTGATCATCGCCCAGGGTGGTCGGTTCGGCGGCTGGAGCCTGTACGCCAAAGATGGCCGTGCCACGTTCTACTACAACGTGCTGGGCATCACGTCGTACCGCATCGACGCAGCAGAACCGATTCCGACCGGCACCACCCAGGTGCGCATGGAGTTCGGCTACGACGGTGGCGGCATGGGCAAGGGCGGTGAGGCCACCCTCTTCTACGACGGCAAGGAAGTCGGCAAGGGTCGCATCGACCAAACCCAAGGCATCGTCTTCTCGGCGGACGAGACCACCGACATTGGTAACGAAACCGGCACCAGCGTCAGCCCCGACTACACCGCCCACACCAGTAGGTTAACCGCCAAGATCAACTGGGTCCGAATCGATCTCGGCGACGACGCCAAGGACGCCGACCACTACATCGAGCCAGACGAACGCTTCCGGGTCGCGATGGCACGCCAGTAGCCAACCGCTATCCCGTCGCCTCCTGCGTCGTCGGCACCACCATAGGGACGACGAACTGCTCGATCATCGCCCGTTCGTCGGCCTCGTCGATTGCGGGGAACACCAGCAGCGACGTCATCACCCGCACCAGCCAGCGTGCCTTGCGCTCGACCACCTCGGGGTCGTCGGGCGCCATCGAGATCAGGAAGGCCTCGGTGAGTGCCTTGATCACCTGCGACTGCTCGGCGATCTCCGCGCCTATCGGTCGCTGCGCGGTAGCGAACCACGATGACAGCGCGGGACTTTCGCGGACATTGCGCAGCGACGAGACCATGCCCTCGATGAGCCGCTCGCGTGGCTCGTCGACGCCGGTGAGCTGCTCGGACATCTGGTGGAAGAGCCGGTAGCTTTCGCGGTGCACATACGCCGTGTACAGCGCTTCCCGGTTCTCGAAATACCGGTACAGGGTCGCGCGCGAACACCCTGCGGCCTTGGCGATTTCGTGCATGCCGACGGTCGCGGCGTTCTGCTGCGCGAACAATGCGTCGGCGGCGTCCAGAATGCGGTCGGCGGCCACCTCGGTCCGGCGGTCGCCCAACCAGTCGTTGCCCGCCATTACGCGCTCACCAGGAACGGAACCGACAGCGGTCTGCGGACGTAACTGCCGCCGGCCCAGACCACTCCGGACAGGTCGACGTCGAACTCGGGGCAGCGCGCCAGCAGCTCGGTCAGCGCGATGCGTGACTGCATCCGGGCCGCGGCAGCGCCGAGGCAGAAGTGCGCGCCGTGGCTGAACGTCATGATGTTGCGCGGACGCCTGCGCACCTCGAGTTCGCCTGCGTCGGCGCCGTATTCGCGCTCGTCGCGGTTGGCCGAACCGTAGAGCAGCAGCACCTTGCGCCCGGCGGGGATCGTCGTATGGCCGATCCGGACGTCGCGGGTGGTGGTGCGGGCGAGTCCCTGCACGGGTGAGGTGAGCCGCAGCAGCTCGTCGACCGCATCGGCCATCAGGTCGGGATTGTTGATCAGCAGCCGGCGCTGATCCGGTCGCTGGTGCAGCAGCTGCACCGCGCCGCCGAGCATGCCTGTCGTGGTGTCGTTACCGCCGGTGACCATCGTGAATGTGAAGGCCAGGATCGACAGCATTCCCGCCATGTCGCCGTCGGCGCCCACGCCCGCGGCGACGAGATGCGACACCGTGTCGTCCTCGGGCTCGCGGCGGCGCCGCTCGATCAGCTGGGTGAAGTACGCCATCATCGACGCCACCGCCTCGCCGACGGATTCGATTGCCCCGGCGACCCCGCCGTCCTGGGTTTGGGCGGCGACGATGGCCTCGGTCCAGCCGTCGAACTGCTGGCGGTCCTCCTCGGGGACGCCGAGATAGTGCGCGACGACCATCGATGGCAGCGGCTTGAAGAGCTCGGCGACAATGTCGCCGCCGCCTGCGGCGCGCAGCCGCTCGATCCGCTCGATCACGAACTGCTGCACCGCGGGCTCGACGGCCTCCACCTGACGCGGCGTGAACCCGCGCGACACCAGTTTGCGGAACGCCGTGTGCGTCGGCGGGTCCTGCATGACGAACGGCGGGTTGTCGGCCAGGCCGATCATTTCCAGCTCGCCGTAGTTGACCGTCAGGCCCTGTGCCGACGAGAACGTCTCGTTGTCGCGGGCGGCGTTCCAGATGTCGGCGTGTCGGGACAGCACCCAGTAGTCGTGGTCCGGGTTCTCCTCGGGGATGACGTGGTGCACCGGATCCTTGTCGCGCAGCGCCTGGTACATCGGCCACGGGTTGGGCCAGGTGTCGGCCGTCGCGAGTTGGAACCGGGCAGGCGTGCGGTGAGACAGAGCGGCGGTCATGTCTTATGGGTACGACACAACCGCATACCCTGTCAACAGGGCACAGCGAATTGTCATCAAATGGCAGCGCCGGGATTCAGGATGTTCTCGGGGTCCAGCGCCTGCTTGATGCGGCGGTTGAGCTCCATCGCCTCGGGTCCGATCTGGTCGGCCAACCAGGGTCTTTTCAGCCTGCCGATGCCGTGCTCGCCGGTGATGGTGCCACCGAGCCCGATCGCCAGCTCCATGATCTCGCCGAACGCGCGCTGGGCCCGCTCCGCCATCGCGGCATCGGACGGGTCGTACACGATCAGCGGGTGGGTGTTGCCGTCGCCGGCGTGCGCGATCAGCGAGATCATCACGTCGCGGTCGGCGGCGATGCGCGCCACGCCCCCCACCAGGTCGCCGATCCGCGGCAGCGGCACGCCGACATCCTCGAGCAGCAGCGTGCCCTTGGCCTCCACGGCGGGAATCGCGAAGCGGCGGGCGGCGACGAAGGCCTCGCCCTCGTCGGGGTCGTCGGTGGAGAACACGTCGGTCGCCCCCTGCTCCGCGAACACGCCCGCGATTTTCTCGACGTCCTCGGCCGCAGACCTGCCACGTTCGTCGGAGCCGGCCAGCAGCAGCGCGGCCGCATTGCGGTCCAGTCCCATCTTCAGCTTGTCCTCGACGGCGTTGATGGCCACGGCATCCATGAACTCCAGCATCGACGGCCGCATCTGGCAGGCCACCCCGAGCACCCCGTCTACCGCCGCCTCGACCGTGGCGAAGTTGGCCACCACGGTGCTGGCCCGGTGCTGCTTGGGCAGCAGCCGCAGCGTGATCTCGGTGACGATGCCCAGCGTGCCCTCGCTGCCGACGAACAGCTTCGTAAGGCTCAGCCCCGCAACGTCTTTCAGTCTCGGTCCGCCGACCCGCACCGCGGTACCGTCGGCCAGCACGACTTGCAGACCCATCACATAGTCGGTGGTGACGCCGTACTTGACGCAGCACAACCCGCCCGCATTCGTGGCGATGTTGCCACCGATGCTGCAGATCTCGAACGACGACGGGTCCGGCGGGTACCACAGATCATGTTGGGCGACAGCCTTTTTCACCTCGGCGTTGAACAGCCCGGGCTGGCAGACCGCGGTGCGGGTGACGGGGTCGACGGTGATGTCGCGCATCTTCTCGGTCGACAGCACGATGCCGTCGTCGAGCGCGGTGGCCCCGCCGGACAGCCCGCTGCCCGCACCCCGCGGCACAACGGGCACCCGGTGGGCGCTGGCCCAGCGCATGACGGTCTGCACATGCTCGGTGGTCAGCGGCCGCACCACCGCCAGCGGCTTGCCTGCCGACGGGTCGAGCGCTCGGTCCTGCCGGTAGCCCTCGGTGATGGTCGGGTCGGTGACCACCATGCCGTCGGGCAGGTCGGCGGTCAGGCTGTCGAGAATGCTCACGCCTTCGATGCTACGAGTGGTCACGACGGCACCATCCAGGACAGCACCGGCGAGGCCTGCAACCCGGACAGGATGCACATCAGCAACAGGAACAGCAGGCTCCACCCCACGACCCGGCGGAAGATGTCGCCCTCCTTGCCGTCCATGCCGACGGCCGCGGCCGCGATGGCAAGGTTCTGCGGCGAGATCATCTTGCCCAGCACGCCGCCCGAGCTGTTCGACGCCGCCATCAGCACATCGGACAAGCCCGCCTGGTTCGCCGCAGTGACCTGCAGCGCGCCGAACAGCGAGTTCGCAGAAGTATCGGAGCCGGTGACCGCCACGCCGAGCCAGCCGAGGATGGGTGACAGCAGGGCGAACGCTCCGCCCGCCGCGGCCATCCAGGTGCCGAGCGTGATCGTCTGGCCGGACAGGTTCATCACGAACGCCAGCGCCAGCACCGCCATCACCGTGAGGATCGCCCAGCGCAGCTGATGCAGTGTCGTTCCGTATGCCTTCAGCGCCCGGGGCGCCGACAGCCTGAGCGCGATCGCCGTCAGGACACCCGCTATCAGCATCTGGGTGCCCGGCGTGGTGAGCAGGTTCAGGGTGAATTCGGTCAGCGTCACCGGCTTGCCGCTGGGGCTGACGACATCCAGCCCCGGCCACTGGAACTTGATCGTGGCCTTGTCCAGAAGCTTCTTGACTCCGGAGATCTGGCAGATGACGAACACCACGATGATGATCGCGTATGGCGCGTATGCCTTGACGACGTCGGACCGCGAGTCGGGATGCTCTACCCGCTGGGCGAATTCGGGCGTCGGCTCGTCCGCCGCGCCGCCTGCGACCACCGCGGGCTCGGTGTAGGTCCGGCGGGGCTTCCAGACTCGAACCATTACGACCACCGCGGCCGCCGACAGCAGGGCTGCGACGACGTCGGCCAGCGGCACCGAGATGAAGTTGGACGTCGCGTACTGGCCCAAGCCGAAGACGACGCCACAAACGAGGGCGGGCAGCCACGTCTCCCGCACGGCGCGCCAGCCGTCGACGATCGCGACCAGGATTAAGGGGACGAAGATCGCCAGGATCGGCGTCTGCCTACCGACCATCGCGCCGAGGGTGTCGGCGGGCAGTTCGGTCACCTTGGCCAGCGTGAGGATCGGCGTCGCCATCGCGCCGAAGGCGACGGGTGCGGTGTTGGCGACGAGCGCGAGCACCGCGGCCTTCATCGGCTTGAAGCCCAGCGCCATCAACATCACCGCTGTCACCGCGACCGGTGTGCCGAAGCCCGCCAGCGCCTCGAGCAGCGCGCCGAACGAGAACGCGATCAGGACGGCCTGGATGCGCTGGTCATCGCTCACCCGGCTGAATGAGCGGCGCAGCACATCGAAGTGCCCCGTCTCGACCGTCTGCTGATAGACCCAGATCGCGTTGATGACGATCCACAGGATCGGGAAGAACCCAAAGGCGGCGCCTTCGGTGCCCGCCAGCAGCGCCTGACCGACCGGCATTCCGTACACCAGGACCGCGACGACGATGGCGACCGCCAGGGAGATCAGCGATGCCACCCACGCCGTCACTCTCATGACGCCGAGCAGCACGAAGAGCAGCAGCAGGGGTATCGCCGCGATCAGCGAACTCCAAGCGAGGGAATGGGCAACCGGATCTAGAACTTGCTGGTACACGCGAACCTCGATCTTCGATTTTGTGGATTGCGCCACACGGGTACCCAGGCATCGCGTTCGGATAACGGAGAGTTCTAGGGTGCGGCGTCCTGCCCTGGTGACGGGTCGCGGTCCAGGTCGCGAAGTGCAGGTAGAAACACCGCGACGATGCCCAGCAGCAGCATCGGCAGCGCTAACGCCAGGAATGTCGCGTGCAGTCCGGCGGCATCCGCGAGCGGGCCCGCCAGTATCAGGCCGAGCGGGCCTGCGGCGTAGGCCAGCGACCCCATCACGCCGACGACCCGCCCGCGCAGATGCTGCGGCGCCCGGGTCTGCATGACGTAGTTGTAGATCGGTGCGATCGGCCCGTAGACGAACCCGACGACCGCGCACAGCACCAGGATCATCGGCAGCGGCGGCAGGAACGCGATGATGGTCATCGCCACGCCGAGCGTCAGGACGGCGGTCAACATGACGGTCCGTCGGCGTGAATACTTCGACATCACTGCATAACTCAGCGCGCCGACGAGGCCGCCGACGCTCAGCGCCATCAGCACCCAGCCCAACTGTGCCGGTTCGTTGCGATCGGTGAAGTACTTGGGAAAGAGGACCGACTCCATCGGCATGTAAAGGCCGGTTGCGGCGAGGTCGACGATCGCCAGTGTGCGCAGCACCTTGTTGTTCCAGACGAAGCGCAGCCCTTCGACGACACCGGCCCATACGCCCTCGGGCAGCGCATTGCGGTTCGGCGTGCCGGCGCCTTCGAGGCGAAGCGTCGCGATCGCGATGATCGACATGACGAACGCGGCGGCGGTCACCCACATGGTGTTGACACCGCCGAGCGTCGCTATCAGAAGGCCGCCCACGCCGGGTCCGACGATGTAGGCCAGGTTGAAGACGGCCTCGTACACGCTGTTCGCGTGGTCCAGCGTCCAGCCGGCCCGCGTGGCGGCCTCGGGCAGCATCGTCTCGCGGGCCGTCATACCTGCCGGATCGAACAGCGCGCCGAGCGCGGCGAGGCCGGCCAGCACGGCGACGTTGACGACGTGCACGCCGAAGGTCAGCACGAGGACCGGGACGGCGGCCACCGAGAGAGCGGACAGCGCATCGGAAATCATCGAAACGCGTTTGCGCCCCAGATAATCCACTGCGGCGCCGGCGATCAAGGTCGCCACGAGCAGGGGAATGGTTCCGGCCATCGCGACAATCGACGCATCGAGGGCGGACCCGGTGCGTTGCAGCACCAGCCAGGGAAACGCGACGATCGTGATGCCGTTGCCCGCACCGGCCATCAGCGCGGCGAAGAGGATGGTGTAAAGCGGTCCGCGCTTGCCGTTGGTCATGGGTTATCTCGCCAGCAATCTAACAGCGGCCCGGCCCGGTCGGCGGGAGATTTTGTCTCGCAGGCACAGTAGAGCGGTGAAGCTGGCCCATCCCCGCACAGGCAAGCGGTTCGACTCGCCGGTGCGCGCTGGCTCTGGTTGGCCTGGCGATCCGGCGACGCCGGCGACGGCGGTGGCCGACACCGCCGCGCAGGTGACCGTCATGGCCGAAGGGGTCGAGTCGGTCGATCAACTCGACGCCGAGGTGTCGGTGTGCCGGGCCTGCCCGCGGCTGGTCGAATGGCGTGAGCGGGTCGCGGTCGAGAAGCGGAAGTCGTATGCGGGGGAGCCGTACTGGGGTCGGCCTGCGCCGGGCTGGGGTGCGTCACGGCCGCGGGTGATGGTCGTCGGTCTGGCGCCCGCGGCGCACGGCGCCAACCGGACCGGCCGGGTGTTCACCGGCGACCGGTCGGGTGACTTCCTGTTCGCGGCCCTGCACCGGGCCGGCCTGGCCAACCAGTCGCTGTGCGTCGACGCCGCGGACGGGTTGACGCTCAACGACAGTCGGATCGTGGCGGCCGTGCGGTGCGCGCCGCCGGCGAACGCGCCGACTCCCGCCGAGCGTGCGACGTGTGCGCCGTGGCTGGACGCCGAGTGGCGGCTCGTCGGTGCCGATGTGCGGGTCGTCATCGCGCTGGGCGGGTTCGCGTGGCGGGCCGTGCTGGACATGGTCCGCGTGGCAGGTGGTTCGGTGGGCCGTCCGGCGCCGAAGTTCGGCCACGGCGCGACGGCGCCGCTGCAGACGCCGCACGGTGAGGTCACGTTGATGGGGGTGTACCACCCGAGCCAGCAGAACACCTTCACCGGCAAGCTCACCCCGCAGATGCTCGACGACGTCTTCGGCAAGGCCGCCGAGCTGGCCGGCATGAAGCGATTTCGGCGTGGATCGTTGCGCTGAGCGCAACAGATCACGCCGAAATCGCGGGAACGCGGACGTGATGTCTGGCGTTGACGCCCATATGCGACTTTCCGTTCTCGACCTCGTACCCGTGCGCACCGACCAGTCGACGTCGGATGCGCTTGCCGCGTCCACGCAGCTCGTGCAGACCGCCGACCGGCTGGGATACACCCGCTTCTGGGTCGCCGAGCACCACAACATGCCCTCGGTGGCGGCGACCAGCCCGCCGGTGCTGATCGCCCACCTGGCGGCGAACACCTCGCAGATCCGCCTCGGCTCGGGCGGTGTGATGCTGCCCAACCACGCGCCGCTGGCCGTCGCCGAACAGTTCGCGCTGCTCGAGGCGGCACACCCTGGCCGGATCGATCTGGGCATCGGCCGCGCGCCGGGCTCCGACCCGCTGACGTCATATCTGTTGCGCCAGCCGGCGGGACGCGATGACAGCGACATCGACAAGTTCCCGGAGTATCTCGACCACGTTGTGGCGATGATGAGCGCCAGCGGTGTGCGCGTCACCATTCCGCAGCAGGACTACATCCTCAAGGCGACACCGTCCGCGACCACCGAACCGAAGATGTGGCTGCTCGGCTCCTCGATGTACTCGGCGCATCTGGCCGCGGCCAAGGGGCTGCCGTATGTGTTCGCCCATCACTTCTCCGGGCAGGGCACCGCTGAGGCACTGGCCGTCTACCGATCGGAATTCCGGCCAAGCGACCTCGCCGCCGAACCGGTGACCTTCCTGACCGTCAACGCGGCGGTGGCCGAAACCCATGACGAGGCAATGGCATTGCTGCTGCCGAATCTGCAGATGATGGCCAAGCTACGCACCGGCCAACCGCTCGGACCGGTCGACCTCGTCGAGGACGCCGAACAGAAGCTGCTCACTCCGCAGGAGCAGGCGGTGGTGGACAGCGGACTGCGTCGAGCCGTCGTCGGCGATCCGACCGAGGCCGCCGAACAGGTGCGTGCGCTGGCCGACGAGTTCGACGTCGATGAAGTGATGGTCCACCCGGTGGCGTCGGCCCGTCGCGGTACCGATCCGGCGACCGCACCGGCGCGCGTCACGACGTTGGAGCTGCTCGCCAAAGAGCTGTTCTGATCAGGCTTTCGGTGTCAAACGACGATCGGGATCGGGCGCCTGGTCTTCTTCTGGTACTCGTTGTAAGACTTGTTGTACTTGGTCACGATTCTCCACAGTCGTTCGCGGTCCGGGTCGCCGGGCAGCACCGGTCGCGCCGTTACCGCGAAACGCCTTGGGCCGACATTGATTTCAACGGCTGGTTGTGCTTTCAAGTTGTGGTACCAGCCCGGCGATCGCGGAGAGCCGCCGTTGGACGCCACCACGAGATAGTCGTCGCCGTCCCGCGCGTAGGTCAGCGATGTGGTGCGGGCCTTGCCGGTCTTGGCGCCGACTGTGTGCAACAGGAGGCTCGGCAGCAGCATCATCCGGTGACCGATCCAGCCGTTTGTCCGTTGGTAGACGGTGTCGTGGAACCGTAGATAGCTGCCGAACACCTTCTGCGGCAGGGATGTCATCACTGTCAGTCTTCCGCAGCGGCGTCGAGGTCGGCCAACGCATCCCGCAGGATGTGGCCGGTCTCCTCGCGATCGGGGTCGCGGCGCAGCAGCATGCCCTTGGCGAACGACAACTTGTCGCCGGATTGCCGCGGCAACACGTGCAGGTGGATGTGAAACACGCTCTGGAACGCCGCCTTGCCGTCGTTGATGACGACGTTGTTTCCG
Source organism: uncultured Actinomycetota bacterium (assembly GCA_963716505.1). Taxonomy (GTDB): domain Bacteria; phylum Actinomycetota; class Actinomycetes; order Mycobacteriales; family Mycobacteriaceae; genus Mycobacterium. The sequence continues at coordinate 241,453 of CAVQTL010000017.1, read as the reverse complement.
TCGGCGTGCAGCCCGGACTGGCGCGCCGCCTTGGCGATGCGCTGCCCGATGCGCACCAAGTCGGCGCAGGTCTCCGGCGGGGTGTCGGTCAGGTCGACGCTGTGGTGCTTGGGGATGACGAGGGTGTGGCCGCGGGTGAACGGCCGGATGTCGAGGATGGCCAGGTAGTCCTCGTCCTCGTAGATCCGGATCGCGGGGGCCTCTCCTGCCACGATCGCGCAGAACACACACGACATCCCGCCAGGCTAACCCGTCGCGAATACGTGATCCCCACCACCCTTTTGCTCGTCAGCCGGGTACATCCACGCAGCTCACGCGGCCGAATCCAAACCGTGACCAAAAGTCTTGGACTGTATAGATCCTCCTCTCAGTCACATCTCAGCCAGCGAGTGCACAGTTTGGCTAACCACTTTGCTCTCAAAGTCAAGGGAAGAAACCACTTCATGAAAAAGCAATCGCGGTACTCGCTGCGCCGGTCCGGCCGTCCATCGAGTCCGAACCAACCTCAGAGCCAGCAGTATTCGGGCGTCCCTCCGCAGGGCGGGTACGGCCAGCCATACGACTGGCGCTACGTAACGCAACAGCCCCAACCGTCATATGGCCCCTACGCCACTGTGCAACAGCCTGATTCGGCACCGACGATGCCGATTCCTGTGGTGCGCAAGCGTTCTCGGGCCGGACTCGTGGTGGCCGGCGCCGCGGCTGTCGCGCTGGCGTCTGGCGGTCTCGGCGCGGTGGCGTTAGCCAACCATTCTGACTCGTCCGCTGCCAACAGTGCCACCACCGCCGCCACGGCCGCGGCTCCCACCCCCAACCAGCCCGTCGCCGCGCCGCCGACGGGCTCGGTTGAGCAGGTCGCCGCGAAGGTACTGCCCAGCGTGGTGAAGCTGCAGATCAAGATGGGACAGGGCGCCGAAGAGGGGTCCGGCATCGTGCTGAGCCCCGACGGTCTGATCCTGACCAACAATCACGTCGTCGCCGCGATGAGCGGCCCCGCTGCCGACCAAGCGTCGAGCCCCTTCGGTGGGCAGGACGAGCAAGGCTTTCCCGGTCTGCAGGGACTGCCCGGGCTGGGCGGTGAGCCCTCGCCAGGCCAGCAGGGATTGACGGGCCAGAAACCGGAGGCCACTGTCTCCTTCGCCGACGGCAAGACCGTGCCGTTCACCGTTGTCGGCACCGACCCGGCCGATGACATCGCCGTCGTTCGGGCTGAAGGTGTTTCGGGCCTGACGCCGATCACGATGGGATCCTCGAAAGACCTGAAGGTCGGCCAGAATGTCGTGGCCATCGGATCGCCGCTCGGTCTCGACGGCACCGTGACCACGGGCATCATCAGCGCGCTGGACCGGCCGGTCAGCACCGGCGACGGGAGCACCGGCCAGCATTCGGTGATGAATGCGATACAGACCGACGCCGCCATCAACCCCGGCAACTCCGGCGGAGCGCTGGTGAACATGAACGGCGAACTCGTCGGCGTTAACTCGGCGATCGCGTCGATGGGCGGCGGAAGCGGGCCGGATTCCTCTGGCGGGCAGAGTGGCTCGATCGGCCTCGGCTTCGCCATCCCGGCGGATCAGGCCAAGCGCATCGCCGGCGAATTGGTTTCGAACGGCAGTGTCACGCACGCGTCGTTGGGCGTTCAGCTGAGCCAAGATCCCGGCGCGCACGGGGCTGCGGTCGCCGACGTGGTCGCCGACGGTCCGGCCGCGGCCGCGGGTCTGCCGAGCGGTGTGGTGATCACGAAGGTCGACGACCGGCCGATCGACGGCGCCGATGCGCTGGTCGCTGCGGTGCGCTCGAAGGCACCAGGAGACAACGTGACGCTGACGTACATGGACGCATCAGGCGCGTCTCAGACGGTCCAAGTGACGCTCGGGCAGGCGAAGACGTAAATCCGATAGCCGGGTGGGTCAGGCGTTCTCCCTGGCCCACTCGGCCATGCGCCGGTCGCGCTCTTCGGGCGCGACGTCCTCGACCCGCGTCATCACCGTCCAGCGCTGGCCGAACGGATCGAGGATCGACGCGAAGCGGTCGCCCGTGACGAAGGTCTGCGCCGGTTCGCGAATCGTCGCACCGGCCTTCTCGGCGCGCACCACCAACGGCGCTTCAGCTGTAGAGCTCGGAGAATTTCTCGATCGAGCGCTCGATGTCGCCCTTGACCAATCGGGCGGCGGTGGCACCGATGGGCCCGAACAGCGGCCGTCCGCCGAGATCGATCCTCACGGTGAAGTCGCATCCCGACTTGCTGGGTTCGACCGTCATCCGCAGGCCGTATTTGGTGCCGCCGTCGCCGTCGCCGGTCACCGCCAACAGCCTGGGCGCGTCGAGCTCCTTCACCGTCCAGGTGACCCGGTTGCGCATTCCCTTGACCCCGGCAACGCCGACCAGCGTGGTGCCCAGCTCAAGCTCGTCCGGCAGCTCAGTGCACCAACCCTGATGCATCTTGAGCCAATCGCCGAGCGTCGAGAAGTCGGACACGTGCTGCCAGGCGTTATCCGGTGTCATCGAGAGGCTGCGGGACAGCTCGAGTTTGGCCATCTGTGAATCGTATTAGGTAGCGATTTCTGCCAACCGCCGATCAATTTCTGCCACCGGAATTAACCGCCTGACCTCGCTGTTTAGACCATCAGAGGGCACAGAAGAGAGCCCACAGAGATACGAAGAAGGCACCAAGATGAAGAAGTTCGGATTCGCAGGAATCGCCGGGTTCGTCGCCACTGGCTTCGCGGCCGCAATCCTCGGCTTCGCCGCCCCGGCGCAGGCCGACATCGGTCACAACGACTGGGTCCACGACATCCAGCAGCAGGTGAACGTGCCGCAGGTCGACATGACCGCCAGCTAGCCGCTGACAACTGCATACCGAGAGGGCACCCGGAAACGGGTGCCCTCTCTTTTGTGCGCTGAACTGCGCTAGCCCGGCGGCGCCGGCGTGTTCGCTCCGCCGATGCACCGCATGCTCCCGGTGATCTGCCAGGTCACGCCGTCGGGACGTTCACCGGTCAGCGACCCGGTGGTCTGATCGATCACGCCGGTTGCGCATCGTATTGGGTAGCGATTTCTGCCAACCGCCGATCAATCTCTGCCACCGGAATTAACCGTCTGACCTCGCTGTTTAGACCGTCAGAGGGCACAGAAAAGGGCCCACAGAGATACGAAGAAGGCACAGAAATGAAGAAGTTCGGATTCGCCACCATCGCCGCCACCGGCCTTGCGGCCGCGATCCTCGGCTTCGCCGCCCCGGCCCAGGCCGATATCACCCACCACGACTGGGTGCACGACATCCAGCAGCAGGTGAACGTGCCGCAGGTCGACATGACCGCCAGCTAGCCGCTGACAACTACATACCAAGAGGGCACCCGGAAACGGGTGCCCTCTCTTTTGTGCGCTGAACTGCGCTAGCCCGGCGGCGCGTGTTCGCTCCGCCGATGCAGCGCATGCTCCCGGTGCTCTGCCAGGTCACGCCGTCGGGACGTTCACCGGTCAGCGACCCGGTGGTCTGGTCGATCACGCCGGTGTAATGCAGGACGATTCCGTTGTCCCAGCCGATGCCGAATGCGACGGTCATGCCGTCGCTGCCGCCCTCACCTGTCCCACGCCACAGCGCACCCTGGTTGGGTGGGATAGCGACGGCCGCTCCGCCGACGCTGCGGCCCGCGGTCGCGACCGTCACGTTCCAGCCGTCGCTCTGCAGCAGCTTCAATGACGGCCCGAACTCCCATCCGGAGGGGCATTCGACGGCTGCGTTGCCGACGGGGGCGGGGACTAGGGCGGCGGAGATCAGCGTCGCCGCGGCCAGCGAGTACGACCTGATCGCAGAGGGTGAGCATGACATAGGGATAGAGGTTAGGGCAGGCGGCCGCACCGGTCATCGGTTTGCCCGACCAGCCGGGTCCCTTTCTAGCCTGGACAACGTGGGCCTAGACGACGATGAACCGCATGCCGCACCGTTGCGCGGTGTGGTGGGACGTGCCGCGTCCGCCCCGCTGTTCGACCTCGACCGGTGGGCCCCGTCAGAGTCGGCGGCGCTGGTTCCGACCCGGCGGTTTCACCGCGCGATTCGGCCGCGACGCCGCCGCGCTGACCGGGCGGGTCGAGCCGATGGATGCCGATTTATTCGGTGCCCCAATACATCTGGACGATGACGTCGAGTCGGCGGCCGCCGGTCTGGACGACGCGATCGCGGCGGGCGCGGACGACACGGACCCGACGTACACATCGCTGACGGCACTTGTGGAGCGGATCCGCGACGACGGTCGCCTGCACCGCGTGGAGCAGGTGATGCGGCTGTCGCCGTGGAGCGCCCGCACCACACAGCGGGTGTTCCGGCGCTATGTCGGCGTTCCGGTGAAATGGGTGTTGTGCCGGTACCGGCTACAGCAGGCGGCGCTGGAGATCGAGAGCGATCCGGATGTCGACTTCGCCGACCTCGCGGTCCGCCTCGGCTGGTACGACCAGGCGCATTTCATCAACGACTTCCGGTCGATGCTGGGCAGCACGCCCGGCGAATACGCCGACGCCCACGGCGGCTAGGGCGCTACGCTGCCGCGGGTGGACCCCACCGACCTCGCGTTCGCCGGCGCCGCGGAACAGGCGCGCCGCCTCGCTGCGGGCATCGTCACCGCGCCCGCGCTGCTCGACCTCTATCTGGACCGCATCACCCGGCTCGATCCTGAACTGCGGGCATACCGCGTCGTGCTCGCCGACTCCGCGCGGCAGGAGGCGGCCGCAGCGCAGGCCCGCCTCGACGCCGGTGAGCGGTTGCCGCTGCTCGGCGTGCCGATCGCGATCAAGGACGACGTCGACGTTGCCGGCGAGGTGACGACGTACGGCACCGATGCATACGGACCCGCCAAGGCCGACGACGCCGAGGTGGTGCGCAGGCTGCGCGCGGCAGGCGCAGTCATCATCGGCAAGACGACCGTGCCCGAGATGATGCTCTGGCCGTTCACCGAGACCCTCGAGTTCGGTGCGACGCGAAACCCGTGGGACACCAACCGCACACCGGGCGGCAGCAGTGGCGGCAGCGGTGCCGCGGTCGCGGCGGGTCTGGCATCCATGGCGCTGGGCTCCGACGGCATGGGGTCGATCCGGATCCCGTCGACGTGGTGCGGGCTGTTCGGGATCAAGCCGCAGCGGGACCGGGTTCCGCTCGCACCGCACGACGACGCCTGGAACGGCCTGTCCGTCAACGGTCCGATGGCCAGGACCGTTGAGGACGCCGCCCTGTTCCTGGACGTGACGGCGACGACGCCGTCGCCAGCGGGTAGTTTCGTCGACGCGGCCGTCCGTGAACCCGGACGGTTGCGAATCGCGTTGAGCACCAAGGTTCCACCGCCTCTGACCGCACGGGTGGGCAGAGCGCAACGGGCGGCCGTCGACGGGGCCGGAGCGCTGCTGCGAGAACTCGGCCACCAGGTGGTGGTCCGTGATCCCGACTATCCGGCCGGCGCGGTCTACGGCCACCTGCTGCCGCGCTACTTCCGTGGCGTCTACGACGACGTGCAGACGCTGCCGCGCAAAGAGCGCCTCGAAAAGCGCACCCGCGCCTTCGCCCGCATCGGCGGGATGATCTCCGATCGGCGGATGGCCGCGATCCGGCAAGCGGAAACCGAACTGGCCCAACGTGTCCTGTCGATCTTCGACGACGTCGACGTGGTCATCACGCCGGGGACAGCCAGCGGGCCTTCGCGTATCGGCGCCTACCAGCGACGCGGCGCGGTGACGACGCTGACACTCGTCGCGCAGCGGGTGCCGTTTCAGGCGATGTTCAACGGAACGGGACAGCCGGCCGCGGTCGTGCCCTGGGGCCTCGACGAGGATGGCCTGCCGACGTCAATTCAACTCGTGGGCAGGCCATTCGACGAGACCAGCCTGTTGTCGCTCGGTGCGCAGATCGAGAAGGCGCGGCCGTGGGTGCAGCGCAGGCCGCCGGTGTCCTAGTCTTCGGCCGCCAGCGCGTCTCGCCAGGCCCGCAGCTTGTCTTGGTAGCGCATGGTCTGCGCCGGGCTCGTCGACGGCAGCCTGCGGTAGCGCAGTGGCCGGTCGACGCCGGCGAGGCGAAAGAAGTTCTTCTCCGCCGCGGCACCGTTGAAGAACACGCGATCGAGCGCGGAATGCGCGTCGAAGAACGAGGCAAAGTCGTTGGCCACCATGCTGTCCGGCTCGATCGCCGAGTCGAGGCTGCCTTCTCGTCGGCAGAGCCGCAGCACATCCCACACCGCAACGCCGCTCTCACGCAGCGCCGCGATACGTTCGTCGTAGGTAGTGGACGGGTCGAATCCGAAGATCTCGCCGGTGATTCGCCAGAAGCCGTTGCGCGGGTTCCCGTAATACTGCTGCGCGGCCAGCGACATCGCGCTGGGCATGTTGCCGAGAATGAGGATCCGCGCATGGTCGGCGACGATCGGCGGCAGACCCTCCAGCAGCGGTCCCGTCATGACAACAGGTATACGTTGAGGCGGTGGCCGACGACATCGATATCGACGCCGTCGAGGAAGCGGGCCTGCTCGACGGTCTCGAAGGGGTGGCACGCGCCGAGCGGGCAGAACTGATCGAGTGGCTGCTGGCCGAGGGCTTCACCGTCGAGCACATCCGCGGTGAGTTTGCGCCGATGTTGATGCCGGCAGGCCGGGTCGTCGGTCATGACGGCGTGTATGTGTCGGCGCGGCAGATCTGCGAGGAAACCGGCATCGACCTCGAACTGCTTGAGGCCCTGCAGCGAGCATTCGGACTCCCGCGGGTCGACGACCCGGATGCACAGGTCCACCTGCGAGCCGACGCCGAGGCGGCGGCGCGGGCACGGGTCTTCATCGCCGCGGGGTTCACCCGCGAGCAGGTGATCGCCGTCGCGCGCGTGCTCGGACAGGGGATGGCACCGACCGCCGAGGTGATGCGTCAGGTGGTGCTCGAAGCGGTGATCCAGCCGGGTGCGTCGGAGCTGCAGATCGCCAAGGCCTATGGCGAACTGGTGCAACATGTTGCGCCGCTGCTCGGACCCATGGCCGAGGACGTGCTGCGGTTGCAGCTCCGTCAGGGCTTGGAGACCGAGGCGGTTAGCTTTGCCGAACGCGCCGCAGGGAAGCTGCCCGGGGCGCGTGAGGTGACCGTGTGCTTCGCGGACCTCGTCGACTTCACCCGGTTGGGTGAAGCGGTGCCGCCGGAGGAGCTGGAGAGCCTCGCCAACCGGTTGTCCGGTCTCGCCCGCGACGTCGCGTCGCCACCCGTGCACTTCATCAAGACGATCGGCGACGCGGTGATGTTCGTCAGCACCGACGCGGCTGCGTTGCTGCACGCCGCGCTCGAGCTGTTGGCCGCCGCCGAGAAGGAGGACCTCCCGCAACTGCGTGTCGGACTGGCCGCGGGCAGCGCCGTTCGGCGGGCGGGCGACTGGTTCGGCAGCCCGGTGAACCTGGCGAGTCGAGTGACCGGGGCGGCACGCCCGGGCGCGGTGCTGGTCGCCGAGTCGGCGCGCGACGTTATCGGTGATTCCGACGACTTCACCTGGTCTTTTGCCGGTGCTCGACACCTCAAGGGTGTCAAGGATGAGGTGAAGTTGTTCCGGGCCCGCACGGGGGTTCACCAATAGTACGTTGACCACATGGCGGCGGACGCCGACTTCGAGGCTTTGGGCCTGCTCGACGGCCTGGAAGGCGATGCGCGGCGAGAGCGCGTCGACCTGATCGCCTGGCTGCTCGACCGCGGCTTCGACCTCGACCACATTCGAGGGTCGGTGGGAGCACCGCTGAACCTGCCCAGCAGCCGGGTCATCGGCGACGACGGCACGTGCGTCTCCGCACGACAGATATGTCGGTCGGCAGGCATCGACCTGGAGTTCCTGCAGCGGATCCATCGTGCGATCGGCCTACCTCGAATCGAGGATCCCGATGCACCGAACCTGCGGCTGGCGGATAGCGAGGCCGCCGACCAGGCAAGGGTCATTCTGGACCTCGGTATCGATCCCGAGGACGTGATCGTGGTCCTGCGCGTGATGTCCGAAAGCCTCGGTCACACGGCTGCGGTGATGCGGGAAGCGGCACTGAAGTCGGTTTTGAAGCCGGGGGCCACCGAGATCGAGGTCGCCGAGGCGATCGAGGCGTTGGCGCTGCGAGCGGCGCCGACGTTCGGGCCGATGATGGAGGCCCTGCTGCGGTTCGAACTTCGGCGTTCGTTCGCGATAGAAGCCGTGACCGCAGCCGAGCGCGCCGCCGGAATTCTTCCCGGCGCTCGACCGATCACGGTGTGCTTCGCCGATCTCACCGACTTCACGATGCTGGGCGAGGCGCTTCCGCCAGAAGATCTCGAACGCGTCGCCAATCGGCTCGCCGAACTCGCCCATGACGTGTCGTCCGTCCCGGTGCGGTTCGTGAAATCGATCGGCGACGCGGTGATGCTGGTCAGCTTCGAACCGGCGCCGCTTGTCGATGCGGTTCTCGACCTCGCAGATGCGGCGGCCGCAAATGATTTGCCGCCCTTACGGATCGGCATTGCATCGGGCTGTGCCGTCAGCCGGGCAGGGGATTGGTTCGGCAGTCCGGTCAATGTGGCGAGCCGGGTTACCGCGGCGGCGGGTCCGGGTGCGGTGCTCGCCACGGCGTCGACCAGGGACGCCGTCGGCACGGCTGGTGACTTCGAGTGGTCTTCGATCGGCGCGAGGCAACTCAGAGGGGTCAGCGGCGAGGTCAAGCTTTTCCGCGTGCGACGGATTCGTCCCTGACGCCGAAACTCACGTTTGGGCGAAAAGTTGCGAGTAACTCACGCCATGTCGCCGGTTTCGGCGACGGGCCCTACCGACTCGGCGCGAATCGACGCAGCCGTAGGCTGTTGGTCACGACGAAGACCGAACTGAATGCCATTGCAGCACCGGCGATCAGAGGATTGAGCAGCCCGAGAGCCGCCAGCGGCAGCGCGGCGACGTTGTAGGCGAATGCCCAGAACAGATTGCCCTTGATCGTGGCCAGTGTTGCACGGGACAGCCGGATGGCGTCCGGTGCTGCGCGCAGGTCGCCACGCACCAACGTCAGATCGGAGGCCGCGATCGCGACATCGGTGCCGGTGCCCATCGCCAGGCCGAGGTCGGCCTGAGCCAGCGCGGCGGCGTCGTTGACACCGTCGCCGACCATCGCCACTACCTTGTGTTCGCTCTGCAGCCTCTTGATCTGGTCGACCTTTTCGGCCGGCAGGACCTCGGCGATCACCTCGTCGATTCCGAGTTGGCGCGCAACGGCATTGGCGGCCCCGCGGTTGTCGCCGGTCAGCAGCACCGGAGTCAGGCCGAGGTCGCGAAGATCGGCGATGGCGGCGGCCGAAGTCGCCTTGACGGTGTCGGAAACGACGATGACCGCGCGGATCTGGCCGTCTACCGCGAGCCAGACGGCGGTCTTACCGTCGGCCTCGGCGGTTTCAGCAGCGACGCGAAGTGCGTCTGGGGCGTCGAGGGCGCTCTCGTTGTGAAGCCAGCTGTAGCGTCCGGCGGCGAGTTCACGCTCGTCGACGACACCGGTAACGCCTCTGCCGCCATGGTTTTCGAAGTCGGTCACCGGCGGCAGCGGGCCGGCCTGGGCGGCGCACGCTGCGATGGCGCGCGCGATCGGGTGTTCCGACGCGTGCTCGAGAGCTCCTGCGAGTCGCAGCATTTCGGTCTCTGAAGCGCCATCACCTGCGTGCACAGACGTCACCGTCATCTGGCCGGTGGTCACGGTGCCGGTCTTGTCGAGCACGACGGTGTCGATTCGCCGGGTCGATTCCAGGACTTGCGGACCCTTGATCAGGATGCCCAACTGCGCGCCGCGCCCGGTTCCCACCAGCAGGGCGGTCGGCGTGGCCAACCCGAGTGCGCACGGGCACGCGATGATCAGGACGGCGACGGCGGCGGTGAATGCGGCGGAGGCCGATCCGCCGACGAGCAACCAGGTGGCGAGCGTCAGTAGGGACAGCGCGATGACGATGGGAACGAAGACCCCGGAGATCCGATCGGCCAACCGCTGCACTTCGGCCTTGCCGCTCTGGGCTGCGGTGACGAGGCGGGCGATCTGGGCGAGTTGGGTGTCGGCGCCGACGCGGGTCGCGCGGACCTCGAGCCGCCCTCCGACGTTGACAGTCGCGCCGACGACGTTGTCACCGGGGCCCACCTCGACGGGCACGGGCTCACCCGTCAGCATCGATGCGTCCACCGCCGACGTGCCCGAAACCACGACGCCGTCGGTGGCGATCTTCTCGCCGGGGCGTGCGACGAAGACGTCGTCGACGCCGAGTTGGTCTATCGGAACACGTGTTTCGGTCGACCCGCCGCGCAGGACTGCGACGTCCTTGGCACCCATGTCGAGCAGTGCGCGCAGCGCTGCGGCGGACTGCCGTTTGGCGCGTGACTCGAAGTAGCGACCGGCGAGGATGAAGGTGGTGACGGCCGCGGCGACCTCCAGATAGAGATGCGGCCCGCCGTTGTTCGCGAAGAGACTCAGCGTCATCTTCATGCCGGGTGTGCCTGCGTGCGTGAAGATCAGCGCCCAGAGCGACCAGAGGTAGGCCGCGGCCACGCCGACCGAGACGAGGGTGTCCATCGTCGCGGCGCGGTGTCGGAGATTGGCGAGCGCGGCCCGGTGGAACGGCCACGCGCCCCACAGCACAACCGGGGTGGCAAGGCCAAGGGCAAGCCACTGCCAGTAGTCGAACTGCAGCGCGGGCACCATCGACAGCAGCACCACCGGAACGGTCAGCGCGGCCGAGATCACCAGCCGAAGCCGCCACGACGTGGTCGCGTCGGCCTCCTCCTGGGACGCGGACTGTTCCTCGCCCGCGGGTAGCGTTGCGGTGTAACCGGTTTCTTCGACCGCGGCCACCAGGTCTTCCGGCGTGACGGCTGCCGGGAAGTTGACCGTCGCCTGGTCGGTGGCGAAGTTGACGGTTGCGACGACGCCATCCAGCTGGTTGAGCCGCTTCTCGACCCGCGCCGCACACGACGCACACGACATCCCGCTGATGGCCAGGGTGACCTCGTGCCGGTCGGTGGCGTTGGCGGCGGTGGGCGGCATAGTTGCCAGCCTATACCCATAGGGGGTATAGGTAAAGGTGACGACGAAGGGATCGGGAACGTGATGTTGAAGCGGGCAATCTTGATCGGAACCGGCGCCGCCGCGGCGCTGCTGATCTCGGCAGGCTGTAGCGGGGGTGACTCAGCAACAGAACATTCGGGTCATGGCTCGTCGACGTCGGCGGCCGCGGAGGCCGGCGCCCAGGACCACAACGACGCCGACGTCATGTTCGCCCAGCACATGATCCCGCATCACCAGCAGGCGGTCGAGATGAGCGACGTCGTGCTGGCCAAGCAGGCCATCGATCCTCGAGTCACCGATCTGGCCACGGAGATCAAGGCGGCGCAAGGGCCGGAGATCAAGCAGATGCAGGACTGGCTCGGCCAGTGGGGCAACCCGGCGATGCCGCCCATGGCCACCGAGGAAGGTCACGGCGGCCACGACATGGAAGGCATGTCCGGCGACGCGATGGGGATGATGTCCGACGAACAGATGACGGCGCTGAAGAACGCCAACGGCGTCGAGGTCAGCAGGCTCTTCCTGACCGGCATGATCACCCACCACGAGGGTGCAATCGACATGGCGCAGACCGAGATCGACGACGGGAAGTTCGCCCCTGCGGTCGAGTTGGCGCGCGCGATCGTCAAGACCCAGCAGCAGGAGATCGACACCATGAAGGGCATTCTCGAGACGCTGTAGCGTCGTCGCCGTGCGTGTTCTTGTGCAGCGGGTGACGTCGGCGTCGGTGAAGGTCGACGGCAAGACCGTCGGCGCCATCGAACCGGACGGCCAGGGACTACTCGCCCTCGTCGGCGTCACACACGACGACGACGTGAACAAGGCCCAGCGGCTGGCCGAAAAGCTGTGGCAGTTGCGGATTCTCGACGACGAGAAGTCCGCGGCCGACGTCAACGCCCCGATCCTGGTGGTCAGCCAGTTCACCCTCTATGCCAACACCACCAAGGGCAGGCGCCCGACGTGGAATGCCGCCGCACCTGGAGCCGTCGCCGAGCCGCTCGTGATGGCCTTCATCGCCGCGCTGCGTGCGCTCGGCGCCGACGTCGAAATGGGCATGTTCGGCACGCAGATGGAGGTCGCGCTCGTCAACGACGGGCCGGTGACTGTTCAGCTCGAGCTGTGACCTATGCGGTCGCCGAGATCTGCACACCTTCCGAGGGCTGGACGATCACGAAACCCTGCCCGTGGAACGACACCTGGACCGCTTCGCCGGAACCGCGGCCGATCAGCGCGCTCGCCTTGAAGCTCGTCTTGAGTTGTGTCTGCAGGTTCGCCGACCACGCAACGACGGCGTTGGTGTCGGCGAACGTCGGCGCCTCGGCGGCGTTCAGCACCACCGGCGGACCGTCCGTCGTCAACGCCACCCAGCCGGTGCCGCGCAGCGTCGTGTTGAACAGTCCGCCCGTTGCCATGCTGCCGCCCTTCACCCGCTCGATGTTCCAGTCGAGGCTCGACGAGAAAGCCAGCACATTCTTCCCGCTGATCGACAGGCCGGAATTGCTGATGTTCAGCAGATGCACGTCGTTGGCCCGCTCGGCGAGAAAAACGTCACCCTGGCCCTGGCAGCGCATCAACGGCAGTCCCTCACCGGTCAGCGCCTTCTTGATGAACTTCGACGCGCCACCGCCCTCGAAGGAGAATTCCACGTTGCCCTGGTAGGCGACCATCGAGCCCTGCCGTGCCATGAAGGGTTCGCCGAGGCGCACGCGCAGCAGCTTCGAGTTCTGGTTCGCGATCGGCTTGGCCTCTTTTTCGCTGAACCGCCCGTCGACGAGATCACCGGTGATGCCGGCGAACCCGTCTCCCTGCCCAGCGGCTTGCCCGCCGGCAGGCGGACCGCCCTGCTGCACCTGGGCCTGCGGCGATGACCCGCCGCCCGGCGATGGCCCGCCGCCCGGCGATGGCCCGCCGCCACGCGATGGCGCGCCGCCCTGCGGTGGCGCGCCGCCCATCGGAACGCGGCTCACCTGACCGCGATGTGACACCTGATCCGTCCAGCGCTGCCCGTCCCACCAGCGGTACTCGTAGCGGCCTTCGGGATCCGGTTGCCAACTGCCAGCTCCAGGTCCAGTCACGGTTCACTCCTTTGTGCTTTGGGGTTTCTCGACACTATGCCGTGGTCGTCGCGACGCTGGCATCCTTATTGCATGGCAAAAGAAATCGACCGGGCGCGAGCGCAGAGCGCCCTCTCGGTCATCAAGCAGCACCCCGGCATGGCGCTGTTCGCGGCCTCGCCTGCGATCGTGGCGCTGGCCGCCGTGTGGTGGTTGTTCGGCGCGGGCTGGGCCGCGCTGCTGCTGGTCGGGTTGGTTCTCGGCGGGGGAGCCGCGGTCATGATGAAGCGCAAATAGCCGCCGCCGACAGGTGATTGTTTCGCTTTGGGTGAAAGCCGTCTCAGCAGCGCTGTAACGGTGTAATCATGTAATCATGAGGCAACATCACGCACACGGTCGACGGTCGGGCCGCCCCGGCGGCTGGCAGCAGGCCGATCAGCCAGACGCCGGCGACGCAGCCGAATGGTTCGCAGGCCGCCTGCCCGACTGGTTCGACGGCGATCCCACCGTGGTGGTCGACCGCGAGGAGATCACCGTCATCGGCCGGCTACCCGAACCCGAGTCGGAACAGAGCGAAGCCCGCGCATCGGGCCGGGTATCCCGGTTCCGCGAGGAGACCCGGCCGGAGCGGATGCGGATCGCCGACGAGGCCCAGGACAAATACGGCCGCAAGGTCTCCTGGGGCGTCGAGGTCGGCAGTGGCGATTCCGCCGAGCGAATCCTGTTCACCCACATCGCGGTTCCGGTGATGACGCGGCTGCGGCAGCCGGAGCGCCAGGTCCTCGACACCCTCGTCGACGCCGGCGTTGCGCGATCGCGTTCCGATGCGCTGGCCTGGTCGGTCAAGCTGGTCGGCGAGCACACCGACGAGTGGCTGACCAAGCTGCGCGACGCGATGCGCAACGTCGACGACCTCAGGTCAGAGGGCCCGTAAGGCTGAGTCAGCCGACGCGTTCGACGCCGACATAGGACGAACTCAGCGCCGATGTCTGCGACAACGGGTCGACGGGTCCGCCGTCGACGAGCAGGTTCCGGTTGGCGCCGAACGACTCCGGTGGCGCACCACCGCGCGGATCGAAAACCTTTGAGCCCCAGCCATGGTCGACGATGATTACGCCACGGCGCGGCTGCTTGCTCACCGTCGCAGGCAGTTCGATTTCGCCGATCGGGGAGAAGACCCGCACCTGGTCGCCGTCGCCGACACCAAGCGTCGCGGCGTCATCCGGGTTGATCACCACTTCGCTTTTCTTGCCCGACGGATGCAGGCCCGGCAGCTCGTTGAGCCATGAGTTCATCGAGTGGCGACTACGCCGGTTGGCCAACTGGAACGGGTAGCGGTCGGGCGCGACCGGGTGGGGTTCGGCGAGCAGTTCACGCGCGCGTTCGACGAACTCGGGCGGCGCGGCGTGCACCTTCTTGTCGTCCGTCCGTAACGCGTCCCTGAAATGCCCGAACTCCCGCGGACCCAGCACCCATCCGTGTGGATGCGCCATGACGTCGCGCCATTTGATCCTGCGGCCGTTGAACTTTCGTCCGGTCGCCACCACCAGTCGGTCGATCCAGTGTGGTCCGAACTCCAGTCGTGACTTCCGCGTCGTGCGGGCGATCCGCCGCGTGGCCTTGATGAAGCTGTTGACGCCTTTGGCCTTGAACAGAGGCTTGCGCATGGCGATCGCGAGGTCGGTGAAGATCCGCCACTCCTGACGCGCGCCCGGCGGCGGTTCGACGGCCTTCGACCCGAACTGCAGGTACGGCTCGTCATGCATGTTGCTGGTGAACGCGAGGAGGTCATCGCGTTCCAGCCAGTGCACGGCAGGCAACAGCCAGTGCGCGTGCCGGTGGCTTTCGCGTTGCACGAAGTCGATGACCACCAACAGATCCAGTTGTTCGAACGCCTCGTCCAGCTTTCGTCCATCGGGCCCGGAGACGACGGGATTGCCACAGTTGATCACCATCGCGCGGATCTGGCCCGGCCCGGGAGTGGTTATCTCGTCGGGTAACTCGCTGAGCGCATGCGCACCCGCAACCATCTGACGGCCGCGCAGCCGGCTGTAGTGCGGTCTGGCCTTGACCATCCCGGCCAGCCCGATGGCGTCGACGTAGCCAGGCTCGAAGCGCCGTCCGCCCGGTCGGTCCATCCGACCCGTGATCACGTTGAGCACGTGGCCGAGCCACTCGGCGACGGTCCCGGCGAGATGCATCGAGACACCGGTACGGGTGACGACCATCGCCCTGGATGCGGTGGCGAAATCCCGTGCCACCCGCTCGATATCGGCACGGGGAACGTCGCAGCGCGAGGCGAGATCGTCCAGGTCGGCGTCGGCGACGAGCGCTCGCAGTTCTCCGAGGCCGGTGGCGAGGTCGGAACAGTCGTCTTTGTGCTCCAAGCCCTCATCGAGCACGACTTTGACCATCGCCAACAACAGCGCCCAATCCTGTCCCGGCCGGACGGCCAGATGTACGTCGGCCTTCTCCACGGTTTCGGTCCGGAGGGGATCGACGACGACGATCTTCGCGCCCTGGCGCTTGCGCTCGAGCGCCCGCTTCCATCCGCCGGGAACGGTCTCGAGCCAATTCCATGCGCTGACAGCGGGATTGGTGCCGACGAGCAGGAAGTAGTCGCAATTGTCGATGTCGGACACCGGCGCCATCAGTATCGAGCCGTACATCGCAGATGCGACGACGTGCATCGCGTTCTGGTCGACCGAGCCGACGGAGTAGCGGTTGTGCGTGCCGATCGCGTCCAGCCAGCCGTTGTAGAAGATGATGTTCGACGACGAGAAGCCCGCGGGGTTGCCGTAATAGGCGCCGACGGCGTCGGGTCCGCCGACGTCGATCACCGCGTTCATGCGGGCGGCGATGTCGGCAATGGCCTCGTCCCACGTGGCTTCGACATAGGTATCGCCCACCCGGCGCATCGGGTTCAGAATGCGACGGGGATGCTCGACGAGCTGGTTGGCGGTGCGGCCCTTCGCGCAGAAGTCCCGCCAGGTATGGGGGTTCTGCTTGTCGGCCGAGATCTTGGTGACACGGTTGTCCTCGACTGTGACCTCGATCCCGCAGCAGGCGAGGCAGTACCGGCAGAACGTGTGCACGGTCCCGGTAGTCATGAGGACATAGTGCCCGACGGCGCGTGCGGGAGACGCGCTTAAGCGGACCGCCTACTTTTTCCAGCCGAGCAGACGCAAAACTGCCCAAAATAGCCCTCAGAAGTGCAGTTTTGCGTCTGCTCGCGAGGTCACGCCTGCGCCATCGCCCAATATTCGCCCCTGCGCGCCAGCAGTTCGGCGTGGCTGCCGCGCTCGACGATCTTGCCTTCCTCCATCACCAGGATCTGGTCGGCGTCGCGGATGGTCGACAGCCGGTGGGCGATGATGAAGCTGGTCCGGTCCCGGCGGAGCTCCACCATCGCGTGCTGAATGAGCAGCTCGGTCCGGGTGTCCACCGAACTGGTCGCCTCGTCGAGGATCAGCAGCTGCGGGCGGGCCAGGAATGCGCGGGCGATGGTGATCAGCTGCTTCTCGCCTGCACTGATGTTGCCGCCGTCGTCGCTCACCCTGGTGTCGTATCCGTCGGGCAGCGTGTGCACGAAGCGGTCCACGTAGGCGGCCCGTGCCGCCTCGACGACTTCGTCCTCATGGGCCTCCGGCCTGCCGTAGGCGATGTTGTCGAAGATCGTGCCGCCGAACAGCCAGGTGTCCTGCAGCACCATCCCGATCCGTGACCGCAGGGACTCCCGGCTGACCGTCGCGATGTCGACGCCGTCGGTGAGGATCCGACCCGAATCCACGTCGTAGAACCGCATCAGCAGGTTCACCAGCGTGGTCTTGCCCGCCCCGGTCGGGCCGACGATCGCGACAGTGGTGCCGGGCTCGGCGACCAGCGACAAGTCCTCGATGACGGGTGTGCCCGGCACGTAGGCGAAGTGGACGTGCTCGAACTCCACCCGGCCCTGCAAATCCCGCGAACGTTCCGTTCGTCCGGGCGGGTCCGGCGTCTCCTCCTCGGCGTCGAGCAGATCGAACACCCGCTCGGCGCTGGCGATGCCGGACTGAAGCGTGTTGTACATGCCCGCGACCTGGGTCAGCGGCTGATTGAACTGCCGCACGTACTGGATGAAGGCCTGGATGCTGCCCAGCGTGATCTGGCCGGTCGCCACGTGAATGCCGCCGACCACCGCGACCGCGACGTAGCTCAGGTTGCCGACGAAGGTGGTGGCGGGCCCGACCAGTCCGGAGAAGAACTGCGCGCCGCGGCTGGAGTGGTACACGTCGGCGTTGCGCTCGCGGAACTGCTCCTCCGCCAGCGCCCGGTGGCCGAATGTCTTGACCAGGTTGAAGCCGCTGTAGGTCTCCTCGATGTGGGCGTTGAGCCGCCCGGTGTTGGCCCATTGCGCGACGAACAACCGCTGCGACCGGCGCGCGATCTCGCGGGTGACGAACAACGACAACGGCACGGTGACGACCGTGAGCAAGGTCAGCACCGGCGAAATCGTCAACATCATCACCAGGACGGCGAAGACGGTCAGCAATGACGTGAGCAGTTGGCTGATCGTCATCGACAGTGACGTCGAGACGTTGTCGATGTCGTTGGTGACGCGGCTCAGCACCTCGCCGCGCTGCCGGGTGTCGAAGTACGAAAGCGGGAGTCGGTGCAGCTTGTCCTCGACGTCGGACCGCAGCGCGACCATGGTCCGCTGCACCACCACGTTGAGGAGCCGCGCCTGGATCCAAAGAAGCAGCGCGGCAACCAGATACAACGCGAGAGCCAGCAGCAGTGTTCGTCCGATGGCCCCGAAGTCGACGCCGCGGCCCGGCACCACGTTCATGCCCGACAACAGGTCGGCGAACGTGTTGTCGCCGCGCGCCCTCGCGGCCGCGATGGCCTGTTCCTTGGTGATACCTGCGGGCAGTTCGCGACCGATCACGCCGTTGAACAACAGGTCGGTGGCATGCCCGAGGATGCGCGGACCGATGACGCCGATCGCGATGCCGCCGACGCCGAGCAGGATCACCGCGGCGGTCGGGCCGCGCTGCGGGGTCAACCGCTTCACCAGCCGGATCGCGGAGCCCTTGAAGTCGCGGGAGCGCTCCGTCGGCGCCTGCACCATGCCGCGGATCGGACGTCCCAGCGGTTGCGTCATGGAGTGGCCCCGACAGCCTGTGAGTCCGCAAACTCGGCGTAGGTGGGACAGTCGACGAGCAGCGATTCGTGCGTTCCGGTGCCCACCACCTCGCCGTCGTCGACGACGATGATCTGGTCGGCCGTGGTCACTGTCGAAATCCGTTGGGCCACAATGACCACCGTGGCGTCCGCGGATACTTCTGAAAGCGCGTACCGGACCCGGGCGTCGGTGTGCACATCGAGCGCCGAGAACGCGTCGTCGAAGAGGTAGATGGCCGGCCTGCGGATGACGGCGCGGGCGATGGCCAGTCGCTGCCGCTGGCCGCCGGAGAAGTTGATACCCCCCTGGGCGACGGGCATGTCGAGTCCGTCGGCGTGGGCGCGGACGAATCCGTCCGCCGATGCCACCCGCAACGCCTCCCACATCTCGTCATCGGTCGCGTCGGCCTTGCCGTAGCGCAGGTTGTCGGCGACGGTTCCGGAGAACAGGTAACCGCGCTGCGGAACCAGGCCGATCGCCGACCACAGCTGCTCGGTGTCGTAGTCCCGCACATCGATATCGTCGACGCGCACGGACCCGGAGGTCACGTCGTACATCCGGCAGATCAGCGACACCAGCGTCGACTTGCCCGATCCGGTGGACCCGACGATCGCGGTCGTGGTGCCGGGCCGGGCCATCAGCGAAACATCCTGCAGCACAGGCTTATCGGCGCCCGGATAGCTGAACGTGGCATCGCTCAGGCTGATCGTACCGTCGACGGATGCCGGCCGGACGGGTTCGGCGGGGCTGGTGATCACCGGCTCGGTGGACAGCACCTCGGTGATCCGTTCGGCGCACGCGGCCGCCCGTGGCACAAGGACCAGGATGAACGTCGCGAGCAGCACCGCCATCAGGATCTGCGTGAAGTAGGACAGGAATGCGATGAGCGAGCCCACCTGCATCTGACCGGCGTCGATCCGCATGCCGCCGAACCAGATCACCGCGACGCTGGAGATGTTGATCACCAATGTGGTGATCGGCAACATCAACGCCTGCCACCGTCCGGCGGTCAGCGCGGTGTCCGACAGCGCCTGGTTCGCCTCGGCGAATCGCCTGCGCTCGAAGGGCTCTCGCGCGAAGGCGCGGATCACCCGGATACCCGACAACTGCTCACGCATCACCCGGTTGATGCCGTCGATGAGCCGCTGCATGCCGCGGAAGATCGGCAGCAGGTGCGACACCACCCAGTAGTTGGCCAGCGCCAGCACGGGCACGCTGACCAGCAGCAGCCACGACAGCCCGGCGTCCTGGTGCACCGCCATGAAGATGCCGCCGATCGACATGATCGGCGCGGTGATCAGCATGGTGCAGGTCAGCTGGACCAACAGTTGGACCTGCTGGACGTCGTTGGTGGTGCGCGTCAACAGAGACGGCGCGCCGAACCGTGCCGTCTCGGCTGCCGAGAAACCCGTCACGTGGTGGAACATGGCCGATCGCAGGTCACGGCCGAAACCCATGGCGGCGCGCGAGCCGAAATACACCGCCCCTATCGCGCACACCACCTGCAGCCCGGTGACGGCGAGCATCACGCCGCCGAGTTCGACGATGGTGTCGGTGTCCCCCTTGGCCACGCCGTCATCGATGATCGCCGCGTTGACCGTCGGCAGGTACAGCGAAGCCAGTGTGCTGATCATTTGGAGCACTGCCACGGCAGTGAGCGGCCAGCGGTACGGCCGCACATACTGCCGCAGCAGTGCCAGGAGCATCTCGTTACTTTCGCACACCGACCTGTTCGTCTTCGCGCGGCCCGATATCCGTTATTGGGAACGAAATGGCAGGTCAGCGTGTCTCTCAGGTTCAGCTTGGGTGGCTGCCGCTACAGTGTGCGCTGTGATCCCCAGCAACGTGAAGCGGGTGGTCGTTGCGGCGGCCGCCGTGATTCCGGTGTTGGCCGCATGCTCGTCCGGCTCGGATGCGGCGTCACCCGACGGGCCGTCGAGCCCGCCGCCGGCGCAGGGCATAACACATGGGCCCTTCTTTCCTGAGTGCGGTGGCATCAGCGACCAGACGATGGCAGAGCAGACGAGGGTGGCGGGCCTGGTCAATACAGCCAAGAACTCGGTCGGCTGCCAGTGGTTGGCCGGCGGCGGCATCCTCGGCCCGCATTTCTCGTTCACCTGGTACCGCGGCAGCCCGATCGGGCGCGAGCGCAAGACCGAGGAGCTGTCCCGCACCAGCGTCGAGGACATCAATATCGAGGGACACGACGGCTTCATCGCCGTCGGCGAGGATCCCATGCTGGGCGCCAACCTGTGTGAGATCGGCATTCAGTACGACGACGACTTCATCGAGTGGTCGATCAGCTTCGCCGAGAAGCCCTTCCCGGATTCGTGTGAGGTCGCCAAGGAGTTGACCCGCCAGTCGATTGTGAACGCGAAATGACGGGCTCGATGCGCCGTGTCGTCGCGGTGATGGTCGCCGTGCTTGCCGTGGTGACGATGCTGGTCGGTTGCTCGCGGACGGTCGAGGGCACGGCCGCCAAGTCCGGCTCCGGCGATGTGCCCCGTAACGACGACTCGCAAAAGGAGTTTCCGAACCTGCTCAAGGAGTGCGAGGTTCTCACCGAGGACATCCTGGCCAAGACGGTGGGAGCGGATCCGCTCGACATCCAGAGCACCTTCGTCGGCGCGGTGTGCCGCTGGCAGGCTGCCAACCCCGCAGGCCTTATCGACATCACCCGCTTCTGGTTCGAGCAGGGCAGCCTGGACAACGAGCGCAAGACCGCCGACCAGCTCGAGTACAAGGTCGAGAGCCGGGCGATCGCAGGCGTTCCCTCGATCGTCATGCACCCCAACGACCCCAACGGCGCGTGCGGCGTCGCCAGCGATGCCGGCGGCGTGGTGGGCTGGTGGGTCAACCCGCAGCAGCCGGGCATCGACGCGTGCGGGATGGCGCTCAAGCTGATGGAGCTGACGCTGGCCACCAGCTCCTAACGGGGCACGTGGAACGTGACCAATGCGGCGCTGCTGAGCGTCAGTTCGTCCCACGGTTCCGCGGTGCGCAGCACGGCGATCGCCGACGTCGGAAACTTCGTCGAGATGTGTTCGGCCGCAGTCTTGTTGCTGCCGTCTGGAGTCGCCAGACCGAGGGCCACCGATGACATCGCCGGTTCGTGGCCGATCACCAGCAGGGTCTCCACGTCCGGGTCGATCCCGTTGATCTCCCGGATGACCGCGCCCGGCGTCGCGTCGTACAACCGGTCGACATAACTCACCGGCGCCACGATTCGCGTCCGCGCCAGTGTCTCGCGGGTGCGGGTGGCGGTCGAGCACAGCACGGCGTCGACGGCGGGGAGTGTGGGCGCGCAACCAGTCTCCCGCCAGCGCCGCCTCCCGCTCTCCCCGCGCGGCCAGCGGACGCTCGTGGTCGGCCACGCCGGCCGGATAGTCCGATTTCGCATGCCGAAGCAGCAGCAGCGTGCGGTATCGGTCGGTCACGAGTTCACCGTAGGGCATGCCGACGCACGTCCCGGGAGTTGTCGGCGGCCGGACCTACACTCGCCACACCTAGCAAAGACGCGGCAGGGAAGGAGGGTCGAGATGCGATTCGTGCACACCGCCGACTGGCAACTCGGGATGACCCGATACTTCCTCAACGGCGAGGCGCAGCCTCGGTATTCGGCGGCCCGCCGCGAAGTGGTGGCCGGGCTGCGGGCGCTGGCCGAAGAGGCCGAGGCCGAGTTCGTCGTGGTGGCCGGCGACGTGTTCGAGCACAACCAGCTGGCGCCGCGGGTCGTCAGTCAGTCGCTGGAGGCGATGCGGGGTATCGGCGTTCCGGTCTACCTGCTGCCTGGCAACCACGATCCGCTCGACGCCTCATCGGTGTACACCAGCGCGCTGTTCACCGCCGAATGCCCGGACAACGTCACGGTTCTCGACGGGCCGGGGGTGCATCGGGTGCGTCCCGGCCTGGAGATCGTGGCGGCACCGTGGACGTCGAAAGCGCCCACCACGGACCTCGTCGCCGAAGTGATCGACGACTTGCCCGCCGACGGGACCACCCGCGTCGTCGTCGGACACGGTGCTGTCGACATCTTCGTTCCCGACAAGGACAGGCCGTCCCTGATCCAGCTCGCGGCGCGTCGAAGCGGCGATCGCCCGCGGAGCTGTGCACTATGTGGCGTTGGGCGACAAGCACTCTCGCATGCAGGTCGGCGCGACGGGCCGCATCTGGTACTCCGGCTCGCCCGAGGTCACCAACTACGACGACATCGAACCCGACCCCGGACACGTGTTGGTGGTCGACATCGACGACGCCGACCCGGGCAGGCCTGCAAGTGTCGAGCCGCGACGGGTGGGCCGGTGGAGGTTCGTGACCTGCACCATGCGGTGGACAACAGCCGCGACATCGCCGACCTCGACATCAACCTCGACCTGATGTCCGATAAGGAGCGCACCGTCGTTCGGCTGGCGCTCACCGGATCGCTGACCGTCACCGACAAGGCGGCCCTGGATGCCTGCCTGGACAAGTACGCGCGGCTGTTCGCGGCGCTGGGGCTGTGGGAGCGCCAGTCCGAAATCGCGGTGATCCCGGCCGACGGCGAGTTCGACGACCTCGGAATAGGCGGTTTCGCCGCCGCCGCCGTCGACGAACTGGTGGCCGCCGCGCGCTCCGACGGCGAGGACGCCGACGACGCAAGGGCGGCGCTCTCGCTGCTGCTGCGTCTCGTGGACAGGGGCATCGCATGAGCACCGAAGGGGACTGCGAGCGAGCACCGGAGCGAGCAGGAGCCGAGGCATGAGACTGCACCGGTTGGTCCTGACCAACTACCGCGGCATCACCCACCGCGAACTCGAGTTCCCCGACCACGGTGTGGTG
Organism: uncultured Actinomycetota bacterium; assembly: GCA_963716505.1. Taxonomy (GTDB): domain Bacteria; phylum Actinomycetota; class Actinomycetes; order Mycobacteriales; family Mycobacteriaceae; genus Mycobacterium. Next base: position 218,372 of record CAVQTL010000017.1, on the reverse strand, counting down.
GTGGTCTGCGGCGCCAACGAGATCGGCAAGTCGTCGATGATCGAGGCGCTGGACCTGTTGCTGGACGCCAAGGACCGGTCGACGAAGAAGGAAGTCAAACAGGTCAAGCCGACCCACGCCGACGTGGGCGCCGAGATCACCGCCGAGATCAGCACGGGCCCTTATCGATTCGTCTATCGCAAGCGGTTTCACAAACGCACGGAGACGGCGCTCACGGTGCTGGCCCCTCGTCGCGAACAGCTCACCGGAGACGAGGCCCACGACCGGGTGCGGGCGATCCTCGACGAAACCGTCGACGTGCGCGCTGTGGCAGGCGCAGCGCGTGCTGCAGGCGGCGTCGACGTCGGCGGTGGACCTGTCGGGATGCGATGCGCTGTCCCGGGCGCTCGACGTCGCCGCCGGTGCGGCGGTCCAGTTGTCCGGTGCCGAGCCGCTGCTGATCGACCGGATCGACGCCGAGTACCTGCGCTACTTCACGCCCACCGGACGCCCGACCGGCGAATGGGCCACCGCGACCAAACGCATGCGAGACGCCGACGATGAGGTGGCGAGGTGCGCGGCCGCAGTCGCCGAGGTCGACGACGCGGTCCGGTCACACGCCACACTCACCACCGAGAACGAGCGGCTCGCAGGCGAGCGTGCGGAAGCGATCAGGCGACTGGCCACCGCGCGAACCGCCGCCGAAGAGGTCGCCGCGTTGACCCAACAGCTCAAGCAGGCCGAGGTGGTCGCCGCGGCCGCCGATGCGACGCTTGAAGCGTCCGTGTCGGCGCTGACCGAGCGGCGAAGGCTGCAGGCCGACGCCACGGAGCGCACCGCGGCGGTCGCCGAGCTGGAAACCGCTGCCGCGCAGGCCCACGAAGACGAACTCACTGCCCACGAGGTCCAGGAAGCCGCCGAGACGGCAGCCGAACAGGCGCGCGCCGCGGTGCAAGCGAGTCAGGATCGCGTCGAGGCCGCGCCGCCGCGATGTCGAGCAGCTGTCCGACCGGGACGAGGCCGACCGGCTCTCCAGCCGGTTGACGAAGATCGACGCGGCACTGCGCGAGGTCGACAGTGCGGAGCGCGAACTCGCGTCGATTGCGCTCACCGACGCGCTGATGCGTGACATCGAGACCGCCGCCGCCGCCGTCGAACGCGCCGCCGGACAGGCCGAGTTGGCGTCGGCCCACATCGAGGTCGTCGCGGTCGCGGACATCGAGCTGCGGGTCGGCGGCGAAGCCGTCGCGCTGGGAGCAGGCAGCACCTGGTCGGCGAACGCCACCGACGACGACCGATATCGACGTACCGGGCGTGCTGACCGCACGGGTGGTGCCCGGCGCGCCCGCTTCCGAGACCCAGGCCAAACTCGATGCCGCACAACAGGTTCTGACGGACGTACTGGCAGCCGCCAAGGTCGACGACGTCGCGGCAGCGCGTGTTCTCGATCAGCGCCGCCGCGAACTGGTCGGGGTCCGCGACCGGTGGACGGCGACAGCGCACGGCCTCGTCGGCGACGACGACGTCGACGCGCTCCGTGCGCGACTGTCCGAGCTGCGCGACATCGCAACGTCAGACACGGGCGATCCGGCGGGCCAAGGCGATTCGGCAAGCGCTCGCGCCGAACTCAACGAGGCCACCGCCGCACAGCAGAGGGCCATCGCCGATTGCGAGAAGCACCGCAAGGTCGCCGAGGCCGCGGCAAAACGGCTGGCGGAGAGGGCGACCCAGGCAAGCGTTGCCCGTGAGAAGTGGACCGCCTGCTACGCCGAGCTGACCGTCGGGCGGGACCGCCTGGCGCAGCAGCGGGCCACCGCGACCGACGACGAACTTCTCGTCAAGGCCGAGACCGACATGGAGAAAGCGCGCCGCGCCACTGGGCTCGTCGCTGACCTGGGAGGCGAACTCGCCCGCTGCGCACCCGATACCGTCGCCGCCACCCTCGACGAGGCACTGCGACGCGTCGACGCGCTGAGCGATCGCCGTGACGAGATCGCTGACGCTCTGCGCCTGGTGACTGCGCAGCTGAAGGTGTACGGGACCGAGGGCCGCAAGTGCCAGCTTGACACCGCCGAAACCGAACGCGAGCACGCAGAAGCCGAATACCTGCGGGTGCACAGGCGGGCGCGGGCCGCGCAGCTGCTGCGCTCGGTGATGGCCCGGCACCGTGACGCGACCCGGCTGCGTTACGTCGACCCGTTCCGCAATGAGGTCGAGCGGCTGGGACGCATCGTCTTCGGCGACACCTTCGAGGTTGAGATCGACAGCCGGCTGCGGATCTGCAGCCGCACGCTGTCCGGGCGCACCGTGCCGTACGAGTCGCTATCCGGCGGTGCGAAGGAGCAACTGGGCATCGTCGCCAGGCTGGCCGGGGCCGCGCTTGTCGCCAAGGAGGACAGCGTCCCGGTCGTCATCGACGACGCGCTCGGCTTCACCGACCCCGACCGGTTGATCAAGATGGGCGCGGTGTTCGACGCGGTCGGCGGCGACGGCCAGGTCATCGTGTTGACCTGCAGTCCGCAGCGGTACGAGAGCGTCCGGGCCGCACACCACATCGAACTGAGCGCCTAAGCGGGGTTCACCAATCCCGGGTCGCCGCTCAGCCGAAACGCGCTGCGCATGGCGTCGATGTCGTCCGCAATGCCGTCGAACTTCACTCGGCGCAGCGCTGCCTTGCGCTCCGCAGACGTCGAGCCCATCCGAGCGGTAATGAGATCCGATGCTGTCGCGGTGACCGTGACCGCGGGTTCAGCCCGTGCGGCGGCGAGGTTTCGATCTTGAACCGCGAATTCGAAACGGCGACCGTCGATGTCGATCCGATATGCGGTCTCGAGGTCGGCCGCACGATTTGGATCGAAAGGCAACAGGATGCCGGCGAGAAAGCCGTTCAGCGGCGTGAGGGCGCTTGCATCCGGCTCGACCAGCGGTAGCCCGAATGTCGCGATGGCCTGGACGACGGGTGGAACCTTGCGCCACCCCAGCTCGCTGAGGGCATAAACGGTGCGGGCGATCGGCGGCGGCAGCTCGGTGCGGTCCACGATGCCAAACTGCTCTAATTCGCGAAGTCGGTCGGCCAACAGATTGGTGGCGATGCCGGGCAGGGCGGCGCGCAGATCGCTGTATCGGCGGGCACCTCCGATCAGCTCGCGCAGGACCAGCAGAGTCCACCGCTCGCCGAGGACATCGAGGCCCCGCGCTAGGGGGCAGTTCTGGTTGTAGCTCTTCCGGGTGGCCATAGGAATAATTCTACCAGTTAGACAAGTAATATGTTCTAATGCTTGAAAAACTTGTCTGAAAGGTTTACGGTTCGATCTATGGATACTCACCTCCGTCTTCCGGTTTTCCGTGATCGCCCGATCGCCGCGCTGATCGTCATCTGCTTGAGCGTCTTCGTCGTCAGCGTCGACGCCACCATCGTCAACGTCGCACTGCCCACGCTGTCGCGCGAACTCGACGCCGACACCGCGCAGTTGCAGTGGATCGTCGACGCCTACTCCCTGGTCATGGCCGGCCTGATGTTGTCGGCCGGCAGTCTGGCCGACCGCTTCGGCCGCCGCGGCTTTCTCAGCAGCGGCCTCGCCCTGTTCGCGGTCACCTCCACCATTGCGGCACAGGTGAACTCCGCGGACGGCTTGATCTGGGCACGCGCCGCCATGGGCGTCGGTGCGGCGGTGATTTTCCCGGCCACACTCGCGCTTATCACGAATATCTTTGTCCAGCCGGCACAGCGGGCCAGGGCGATCGGACTGTGGGCGGCCATGGTGGGTGTCGGTGTTGCGGTAGGGCCGATCAGCGGAGGCTGGTTGCTCGAACATTTCTCCTGGGGCTCGATCTTCCTTGTCAACGTGCCTATCGCCGCGGTCGCCGTGATCGGAGGCTGGCTGTTCATCCCGACCTCGCGTGACCCGGCCACCCCGCCCATCGACTCCGCCGGCCTGATCCTGTCGGCCATCGGAGTGACCGCGCTGGTCTACACGATCATCGAAGCGCCCAACCACGGCTGGACCAGCGGCCACACGATCGCCGGATTCACCGTGGCCGCCGTCGTCACCGCCGCGTTCATCTGGTGGGAGCAGCGGCGGACACATCCGATGCTCGATCTGTCGGTCTTCCGCGACCGCCGGTTCTCCGGCGGCAGCCTCGCCATCACGGCCGGCTTCCTCACCTTGTTCGGCTTCATCTTCGTCATCACCCAGTACTTCCAATTCATCAAGGGCTACAGCGCTTTCGAGACGGGCGTGCGGTTGCTGCCGGTCGCCGCCTCGATCGCAATCGCCAGCATTGTCGGACCGCGCATTGTCGAACGCATCGGCACCACCGCGGTGGTCGCCGGGGGTTTGGCGATCTTCGCCGCCGGTCTGGGCTGGGCATCCACTGCGAGCGCTAGCACTCCGTACCTGGAGATCGCGGTCCAGATGGTGCTGCTGGGTGCCGGTCTGGGCCTGACGACGGCGCCCGGCACCGAGTCGATAATGGGATCGCTGTCCGCCGACAAGGCCGGCGTCGGCTCGGCGGTCAACGACACCACCCGCGAGCTCGGCGGCACGCTGGGCGTGGCGATCGTCGGCAGCGTGTTCGCATCCATCTACTCCAGCCGGTTGGCTGACGCGCCGGCCATCCAGGCGCTGCCCGAAGGGACTCGAGCCGTCATCGGCGAGTCGATGGCCGCCGCACAGCAGGTCATCGCGCAGGTGCCGCCGGCCGCGGCGCCGGCGATCCGGGACGCCGTCGAAACCGCATTTCTCGACGGCCAGTGGATCGGATCGCTGGTCGCCGCAGGTATCGCGCTGGCAGCGGCCGTCGTCGTCGCCTGGCTGCTGCCCGCCCGGGCACGACAAACTGCAGCCGTCGGAATCGAAAAGGACGAATCAAAGGAGCTCTGCGCGTGAACTACACCGACACCTGGACCGACGGCCACGGCACCGTCGAGTACTTCACCCGATCCGACGGTTCCCGGTTGCGCTACTTCACAGCCGGCACCGGCCCGGCGTTGGTTCTGATACACACCATCCGCACTCAGCTGGACTACTTTCAGCGGGTCATCCCGCTGCTGTGGGATTCGTTCACCGTCTACGCGGTGGACCTCCCCGGCATGGGATGGTCGGACATCGTGCCCGGCGCGCGATACGAGGAGCCGAACCTGCGGGCCGCGGTGGTGGAGTTCGTGACCGGCCTCGACCTGCACGACGTCACGCTGGCCGGCGAATCGCTCGGCGGCGCGTTGTCGCTGCTGGCATCCGTCGACCTCAAGGACCGGGTGAGCCGGGTCGTCGCCTTCAACAGCTACGACTACCCGAGTGGTCTGGAACGTGGGAACTGGTTCGCCCGGTTCATAATCAGCAGTGTCAGAATGCCGGGCCTGGGGCCAGTCTTCGCCGCGATGGAGAACAACGCGATCATGACGGGCGTGATGCGCGGCGGTGTCGTCGACAAGCGCACACTGCCCGACGATTTCGTCGTCGAGCTCCGAAAGAGTGGACGTCGCAACGGCTACCGGAAGGTCTCCCGAGCGATCTATCGGAGCCTGAAGGGATTCGTCAAGGCACGCGACCGCTATCGGGACGTCTCGGTTCCGGTTGCTTTGGTCTACAGCGACCAGGACTGGTCACGCCCGGCCGAGCGGGAACATGTGGCGGGACTGCTGAGCGAGGTCGAACGGATCACGCTGCCCGACACCGGCCACTTCTCCGCACTGGAGCGGCCGAATGAAATGGCACGAATCCTGCTGGCCCGGTGATGAGCATGAACGAGCCAGCCGCGCCAAGCCCCTACGTCTTGGGTCATGACGACATCGAGATCCGGCGACTACTGCTGCAAGGACGGCTGTATGGCGACCACACCGAGCATGCGCTGCGCATGGCGGGGTTGCGACAGGGAATGCGCGTGCTGGACGTGGGCTGCGGCCCAGGCGACGTATCGTTCGCTGCCGCGCGGCTTGTCGGGCCTACGGGGTCGGTGGTCGGTGTCGACGCCTCAAGCGATGTTGTCGAGTTCGCCCGCAGTCGCGCCGCCGAGCGGGGCCTTTCGACGGTGGAATTCGTACACACGACGATTGCCGACATCGCCGTGGCCGAGGTCGATGCGGTGATCGGCCGGCTGATCCTGATGCATCTGCCCGATCCGGTCTCGACGCTGCGGCTGCTTGTGCGTCTCGTCCGCCCGGTGGGCTGATCGCGTTCTGCGAGTTCGATATCGAGGCCGTGCGCAGTGTCCCGGACTCGCCGCTGTCGCGGGCGCTGGTAGACAGCATCGTGCGCGCATTCCAAGGTGCCGGCCTCGATCCGGCGTTCGGAGCGACACTGCCCACGTTGTTCCGGCAAGCAGGGTTGGGGGTGCCGCAACTGACCCTCGCCGCGCCCGTTGGCACCGCGAATGACACCGACGTCTGGGCCTACGCGGTTGAGGTATGGCGGCTGCTGTTGCCCCTCGCCGAACAACAGGGTTTGGCCACCGACGAACTCACCGACATCGACACGTTGTTGACGCGAATGCTGGAGCAAGCCGCCGCCGCGGATGCCATCGTGGTGCTGCCGCCGATGATCACCGCCTGGACGACTGTGCACGCGAATTGACCGTGCGTCGCCCGGCGGACTCCTAAGCTAATACCCGCGAACGTTCCTTACCGCTCGAAAATTCAGGGATATGTCGAGCGGTAAGGAACGTTCGTCAGTCTGTGGTCAGACACCGGTCTCGGGCTGCGACCGCGCATCGCGGGTGGTCCGCGCCAGCACCTCGGGACCCGTCGTCAATGCCTTGCGCCACGGCGCAACACCGTCGATCTCGACCTCGATCGTGAAGCTGAGCACCGTCCGGATGAGCACGATCACCCCGAGGATGGCGGCATCGGTCAGCGACGGCTTCGACGTGACGGTCTTGACGATGTCGGCGGCGACGAGCAGTTCGAGACCGAGAAGAATCGCGCCGCCGATCGCATTGCGCAGCGTCTTGAACGCCCGTTCCCCGTTGGTTCGCTTCCACGTCACGACGGCCAGGCCGATGGCGTATCCGGTGCCCAACACCATCGACGAAACGCCCAGCACCTCGAACGCCTGCGTCGCCCGTTCGAAGAACTGCTCCAAATTCACTGCGTCCCCGTCGTCGACCTGTTCAGCGACTCTATTACCGGCGGGGGCAGAATGGTGGCGATGACCATGAACGCCAAGCGGCGCCGTGCGCACGACAAGCTGGCCGCGCTGCCAGGCGTGCGGCCGGTGCGGCGGCCGGTCACGTCGGACGGCTATGACGAGTTCGACCTCTACTACGTCCGGACCGGCAGGAAGTCGCCGAATCCGCTGGTCGTCATTCCCGGCGGGCCCGGCGCGGCGTCGGTGGCGTTGTACCGCGGGCTGCGCAGGCATGCGGCGGCCAGGGGCCTCGACGTGATCATGATCGACCACCGCGGTGTCGGGATGTCCCGGCACGATGATCGGGGCGCCGATCTGCCGCCCGCGGCGCTGACCATCGAGCAGGCCGTGAACGATATCGCCGCCGTCCTCGACGATGCGCAGGTCGACAAGGCAATGATCTACGGGACGTCGTACGGCACGTATCTGGCGGCGGGAATCGGTGTGCGACACCCGGATCGGGTGCATGCGATGATCCTCGACTCACCGCTGCTGTCGGCCCACGACATCGACGCCGCGCGCGATGAAACCCGCCGGGTGCTGTGGGACGGTGGTGACCCTGAGGCTGCCGAGCTGGCACCGAAGGTGCGAAAGCTCGTCAACGACGGAGTGCTGACGCCCGCGGCGGGACAGCTCACCGCTGCGGTTTACGGTCTCGCCGGACCGGCGGTGCTGACCCGCCAACTCGATCTTCTACTGCAGGGCAGACGGGGACTGTGGACGGTGCTGGACCAGGCGTCGCGGTTTCTGCTCGAGCGCAAAGCGCCGTATCGCCACGAGCCCGACCTGGTCGGCCGGATCGGGTTCGTGGAACTGAACTACGGTGCGGTGCCTGACGGCAAGCCGCTGGATCCGGCGGCCGCATTCCGTGAATTGGCCGCCCAACCTTTGGAATTCGAAGCCGAGCCCTACGACCTCACCGCCGAGATGCCGAAGTTCACCTGGCCGACAGCCGTTGTTTCGGGCGGTCGTGACCTGATCACTCCCAGGGCGGTCGCCGAGGAGATCGTGTCGCTGATTCCCGAATCCGTTCTCGTCGAGCTTGCTACCGCGGGCCACAGTGCGATCGATGTGCGCGAGCGCGCCGCACTCGACGTCGTCCAAGCGCTGTACGCCGGCGACATCAACGGCCTGCCCGCCCGTGCGAAGGGGCTGGACGCCGTGCCGCCCAGCCTGGGAATCCGGCTGTTGGTCGGGGCGCTCGGCGCCGCCGCCATCGTCGAATCCGCGCTGCCTGCTGCGATTCCGCGGGTGGTGCAACGGGTTACTTCGTGAAGCAGTTCAATGGGGCCGTTGGCTTCACACTTCGGCGACGGGGAGAATGATTCGGATGACCAACATTCCGCAGGCAATCGAGTTCCCGGTGCCGCTGCGTGAGTTCGTCGTTTCGCCAGGTTTCGCGGGTGCGGCAGCAGTAATCGCGGCGCTCATCGTGCTGTGCGCTGTGCTCTACGCGGCCCGTCGGGCACGCAAGAGGCTCAATGAGGAACTCGAGCAGCGTGAGCGCCATCATCAAGAGACTCGCGACGCGCAGCAGCAAGCCGTGGCCACTGCGCAGCGCTGGGAGACGCTGAAGTGGCTGGTGAACACCGCAGGCGTGGAACCGGCGGCCAGCGAGGGCGCCACCCTTGGTCTCGGCCCGGAACTCGCCATGGCGACTCTGCGCGGACTGCTTCGCGACGCCGAGCGGCTCGAAGACGAAACCCTCGCTGACGCCGTGACGGTTCATCTGAATCAATTCGCTCTGGTGCTCGCGCAGCAGGGCGGCCCACTTTCCGAACTCGCAGCAGCAGGTGCGCCGCCTGCGACGGGCGGAAGGACCCCTCAGCCGCAGGCACCCTCGACGGAGAAGCCGGCCAAGGCGCCGGACGACAAGCCCGATCAGCAGCCGGCTCCCGATGAAAGTCCGACGTCGAGGGCCGAACTGGCAGCCGACGGACGGCGTCGCCAACGATGACGACGACGTTGCAGCACATCGAGGATCTCAGCATTGACGAGTGGGCGGCGCAGACCCGTCGCGCTGCGGTGGAGGCGGTGGCGGCCGCGAAACGACGGGGGAAGACGCCACCGCCAGAATTGGTCGCGGTGGCCGCGATGACAGAGCGCCAGCTTCTAGAGCGCCGCGCACGAAATGGCCCAGCCAGACAACGGCTTTCGCCCGTAATGCAGCTCGTCGAGGCGGACCACATGCGCCGCGTGGCGGAAGGCCGTGCACGCGAGGCATACCAGGGCAAGCTGGACGCCGACGCGGCAGCGGGGGCGGCTCGAGTCGAAGCCGATGAGTCCGCACGCATCGCCGCTGCGGCGCGCGCTGGGGTCCGCACAGCGCAGCAGCAGGTTACCGAAAAGGACCTTGAACGAAAGGCCGAACGTGCGGCCGCCGCCGAGTCGCACGAACAGGCGTTACAGCGGTTGCGCGCCGAGCTTGAACAACTGCGCGCCGATGCCGAAGCCGAGATCGCCGCGGCCCGCGAGCAGGCGGCCGGCGCGGAGGCACGCGCTCAAAAGCGGGCCACTGAGCGCACGGCTGCGAGCGAGGCCTCCGAGCAGGCGGTACAGCAGTTGCGCGCCGAGTTCGAACAGGTCCGCGCCGATGCCGAAGCCGTGGTCGCGGCGGCGCGTGAGCGGGCGGTCGCAGCGGAGAAGAGAGCCCAACAGCGGGCCGCTGAGCGCGTGGCCGAAACCGAAGCCGCGGAGCAGGCTGCGCAGCAGCTTCGCGGCCAGATGGCCAAGGTGCGCGCCGACGCAGATGCGGAGATCGCCGCGTCGCGAGGTTGGGCTGCCGGTGAGGCGGCGGCTGTGCGGGAGGCCGCGGACGCTGAGGTGGCGCGAGCCTATGCCGCTGCAGGCGATGCCATCCAGGACGCACAGGCCCAAATGGCGCGCGGCATGTCCTTGCAGCCGTTGTCGATTCCGGTGCCTCCCGTTGAGTTCCGCTCGGAGACCGGGCATATCGAGAATGCGCTCAACGCGCTGCACCAGATCGACTATGTACTGGAAGTCGAGATGGCCAGTGGCCGCGGACCTGACATCCCGATCGACATCGGCCTCATGCAGACCCTGGTGTCGGCGGTGCGAGACCATGCGATGTACCTGTCCAACCAATCGCCAAGCGCCACAAGCGACATCAACGCGCCACCCCGCAGTGCGGCTGCAGTCTATGCGGAAGTCGCCGCAGACGCGTTCCGCGCCCTGTTGCAACGTATCGAGACCGTCGTCCGGCAGCTGGGAGGCCGTAATCTCGGTCCCGATGCCGAAATCGTGGATATCGTCACTGCGATGCTGGCCGACCCGTGGGTGGAACGGATCCGCAGCCAGGACTCGTAGGCCCCTGAAGTCGGGTCCAGCGGCGAACTATTTCATGAAGCCGATCTTGGTGTAGTCCAGATCGCCGATACCTGCCGGGCCGAAGTTCGCCAGGCTGCTGCGCACCGCGACATTGCCCGCCGATTGGAACAGCGGCAGGCTGAAACCGATATCGAAGATCATCTTGTCGAGTTCGTTGGCCAGCGCGCGCGCCTTGGCGGGGTCGAGTTCGTCGAAGGTCTGCTCCGCCTTGGCGTCGATCTCCGGGCTGCTGATATTGCCGAAGTTGCTCTCCGCGTTCGTCGTGTAGATCTGATTGAGGCAGCACAGCGAGAACGCGTCGCCGACCCAGCTGAACTGCGCGATGTCGAAATCGCCGGGGATGATGTAGTTGGTGAAGAAGCCGGTGCCGCCCTTTGCGTCGATTTCGAGCTTCACGCCGATCTGGGCGAGGCTGTTCTGCGCGATCTGGGCAACCTGTTTCGTTGTGTCCGCGTCGAACAGCACATCGCGAATCACCAACTGGCGGCCGTCCTTCTCGCGGAACTGACCGTTGAGCCGCCAGCCGAGCGCATCGAGTTCCTGTTTCGCCTTCTCCGGATCGAAAGCGACCGATGCGCTGTTGTCCTGATAGCCCTCCTGACCCGCGACGAAGATGTGGTTGTTGAGCGGAACCGGCTTGTCCACGAGGCCGCGCTGGGTGACGTTGGCGATGGCCTGCCTGTCGATGCCCTTGGCGACCGCCAGCCGCAGCGCCTTGTCCGCGAGTATCGATCCCCGTGCACCGTTGAACGTGAAGTGATACCAGCTGGCACCCGGCGCGCGCCGGATCGAGACCCCTGCGGTGTTCCGCGCGGTGGTCAACTCGGGAAGTGATACGACGGCGGTCGCGTCGATGGTGTTGTTCTGCAGGGCAGGGATGCGCGCTTTGTCGTCGAGCACGAGATAGGTGATGCTGTCAAGCAAGCGGTGGTGTGCCCCACCATTTCGGGTTGCGCTTCAACGTGATTCGCTGCGCCGTGCGGTCCAGGTCGGTGACGATGAACGGGCCCGCGGACGGTCCGGGCCGGTCGAGTTGTGCCTTGTTGAACACCTCGGGGTCCGAGGTCATGCTCTTGGGCAGCAGCATCGTGTTGCCCGCGAACATCCCGCGCCAGTCCGAGAAGGGCTTGGCGAAGGTGACGACGGCCTGGCGGTCGTCGACGCCCCGCGTGACCTTTTCGACGCGGTCGGAGCCGTTGGTGCTGGCGATGCGAAAGTCCTCGTTCTTACCGCTGGTTGCGCTGATCTGAGCCGCGATGTCTTCCCATGTGATGGGCGCGCCGTCGGTCCAGACCGCCTTGGGGTTGACGGTGTAGGTGACGACCTGAGGGCTCTCGCTGGTCAACTCGACGTCGGTGAAGTAGTCGGTGTTGACCGTCGTCGATCCGTCCGAGCCGACCCGGAACGCGCGTGGCAGCGTCGTCCGCAGCATCGCGCCGCTATCGGCTTCGTTGCCGTCGATGTGCAACGAGTTGAAGTTCGACGGGTACCCGCTCAGCGCCAACCGAAGATTGCCGCCCTGGCGCAAGGTCGCGGGATCCTGCGGGTTGATGTCGTTGGTCATGCCGACTTCGGCGTTACCCCCGGCCGGCGGTGCTTCCTTGTCTCCGCCCGAGCACCCGGCAACCGTGAGCGCCGCGACCAGTCCCACGGCGAGCAGACGCAAAAGCCCCCCGACACGCCGTGCGGGAGGGGCTTTTGCGTCTGCTCGCGCAAGTTCAGGACTCATGGGGACCGACTCTAGCCGCGGTCAGGCTCCGGTTGAGGCACTGCGGCCAGCAACCTGCGGGTGTATTCATCGCGGGGATGGGTGAACACCTGGTCGCCGTCGCCCTGCTCGACGATCTTGCCTTCGAACATCACCGCCACCCGGTGGGCGAGGTGCTTGACCACGGACAGATCGTGGGAGACGAACAGGTAGGCCAGCCCGAACCGGTCCTGCAGGTCCAGAAGGAGATTGATGATGCCTGCCTGGATCGACACGTCGAGCGCCGATACCGGTTCGTCGAGGGCCAGGATCTTGGGCTGCAGCGCCAAGGCGCGGGCGATGCCGATGCGCTGCTTCTGGCCGCCGGAGAACTCGGCCGGGTACCGATTCGCATCGGCCCGTCGCAACCCGACGATCTCCAACAGCTCCGACACCCGGACGTCGATCCGCTTCTTGTCGAAGCCGTTGGCGGCCAACGGCTCTGCGAGCACTTCGAAGACCGGGAGCCGCGGGTCCAGTGATGCCACCGGATCCTGGAAGACGACCTGTATGTCGCCGCGCACGGCACGGCGGGCCTTCGTGGTGAGCGTCGCCACGTCGGCGCCGAGCACTTCGATGGAACCTGACTGTGGGGCGGTCAGGTCCAGGATCTGGTGCAGCGTGGTCGACTTGCCCGATCCGGATTCGCCGACGATGGCCAGCGTGCGTCCCTGCTGAAGTTCGAAGCTCACCCCGTCGACCGCGCGCACCTCGCCGATCGTGCGGCGAAGCACCACCCCCTTGGTCAGCTTGTATGTCTTGGCGAGGTTTTCGACGCGTAATACGACCGGGGGATCGGTTGTCGTTTGATCGGCGGCGGCCGGTGCGGTGGAGACGCCGTAGATGTCGGCGGCGCTGCGGCCCATGACCTGTTCGGTCCGGATGCAGGCCGCGGCGTGGTTGGTGCCAACGGTGATCAGTTCGGGTTCGGCGGTGCGGCAGTCGTCGATCGCCAGCGGGCAGCGAGGTGCGAATGTGCATCCGGGCGGCAACGCCGAGAGCGCCGGGGGAGCACCGGGAATCGGCACGAGACGGGCACCCTGCGGGGCGTCGAGCCGGGGTACCGACCCGAGAAGCCCGGCGGTGTAGGGCATTCGGCGGTCGCGGTAGAGCGCTCCGACCGAGGCGACCTCCACCGCACGGCCGGCATACATCACTATGGCGCGGTCGGCGAACTCGGCGACCACCCCGAGGTCGTGCGTGATGATCAGCACGCCCGCGCCGGTGACATCCCGCGCCGTCTTCAACACCTCGAGGATCTGTGCCTGCACGGTGACGTCAAGCGCAGTGGTCGGCTCGTCGCAGATCAGTAGGTCGGGATCGTTGGCGATGGCGATGGCGATGACGACGCGCTGACGCTCACCGCCGGACAGTTCGTGCGGAAAAGCCCGCGCACGCTGTTCGGGCCGGGCGATACCGACGAGATCCAGCAGTGCGACCGCTCGCGCGCGCGCCGACCTGCGCGTGGTGTTCCCGCTGTGCACCTCGATGGCCTCGGCGATCTGGTCGCCCACCGTGTAGACGGGGGTCAGGGCCGACATCGGATCCTGGAACACCGTGCCGATGGCCTTACCCCGGACCCGCGACATCCGCTCGTCGGAGAGTCCGAGCAACTCGTCGCCGTGCAATCGGACCGATCCGGTCACCTCGGCGTACTCCGGCAGCAGGCCGACGACGGCCATCGCGCCCGCCGACTTGCCTGCACCGGATTCGCCGACCAGCGCGACGACTTCGCCCGCATCGACGTGGTAGTTCAGCCCGCGAACGGCCGCGACCCGCTCGGTTTCGGTGGGAAAGGTGACCATGAGGTCGCGCACCTCGAGGAGACTCACTTGCGCCTCCTTCGCAGCGGCCGTGCGCTCGGATCGAGTGCGTCCCGTATCCCGTCACCAATGAGGTTGGTACACAGGACGATCAGCACCAGAACGCCCGCCGGGAAAAGGAAGACCCAGGGAAACGTGGTGGCCGAATTGGTGCCGTCGGCGATCAGCGTGCCCAGGGAGACGTCGGGCGGCTGGATGCCGAAACCCAGGAAGCTCAACCCGGTTTCGCCGATGATCGCGGTGCCGACGTTCAGCGTGGTGTCGATGATGAGCAGTGACGCGACGTTTGGCAGGATGTGCCGAACGATGATTCGCCAGTTCGGCACGCCCATGTACCGGGCCGCCACCACGAACTCGCGTTCCCGAAGGCTCATCGTCATGCCCCGGACGATGCGGGAGCTGATCATCCAGCCGAATACGGAGAACAACAGGATCAACCAGACGACTCGATCGGACGAGCCCAGTCGCGGCGTGACGATCGCGATCACGATGAAGCTCGGCACCACCAGCAACAGGTCGACCAACCACATCAGGCGGCGATCGCGCCAGCCGCCGAAGTACCCGGCGATCGCACCGACCGTCGCGGCAAGCACCGTTGCGATGAGGGCTACGCAGACGCCGATCAGCATCGACTTCTGCATGCCTCGCAGTGTCAGCGCCAGCAGATCCTGACCGAGTGCATTGGTGCCGAACCAGTGGTCCACGCTGGGCGGCTGTTGCAGCGCGTAGTAGTCCAAATCGGTGTAGCTGTAAGGCAGCAGCGGTGGCAGTGCGTAGCAGCCGACGAAGAACAGCACGAGCAGCACCAACGAGACGATGGCCGGCTTGTTGCGCAGGAACCTGCGCCACACCAGGGTGCGTCGCGAGGCGAATTCGTGGGCGTCCAGACCCGACTTGGCTGTCGTCGCAGTCTCCGTGGTGACCGGTTCGTCATGTCACACGCACCCTCGGGTCGAGCGCAGCGTAGATCACGTCGGACAGCAGCCCGGCGAGTAGCACCGCGGCGCCGGTGAACACGGTCACGGCCGCGATGATGTTGGTGTCCTGGGTCGCGATGCCCTGCACCACCCACTCGCCCATGCCGTGCCAGCCGAAGATCTTCTCGGTGAACACCGCTCCGGTCACCAAACCGCTTATGCCGTAGGCGAAGAGCGTCGCCATCGGGATCAGCGCAGTGCGCAGGCCGTGCTTGAACAGTGCCTGGCGGCGAGTCAGACCCTTGGCGCGCGCGGTGCGAATGAAATCCTGTCCGAGCACATCCAGCATCGCATTGCGTTGATAGCGGCTGTAGCCCGCGATTCCCATCAGCGCGAGGGTGAATGTCGGCAGCACCAGATGCTGCATCCGGTCGACGAATTGGTTCCACCCGCCGCTGATGGCATCCGGTGACGTCTCACCGATGTATTCGAAGATCTGCACACCGAAAATCGAATTCACTCCGTTCGCACCGATTGTCAACAGGCTCGCGATGACGAACACCGGCGTGCTCAACAACAACAGCGAAATAATCGTGATGACGCGGTCACTCAGGTGGTACTGCCGGACCGCCCCCCAGGCTCCGACGACCACACCGATCACGGTCCCCAGCACCGCACCGATAACAAGGAGTCGCAGGCTGACCCCGACGCGCCGACCCAGCTCATCGGAGATCGGTTGACCCGTGATCGTCGTGCCGAAGTCGCCGCGCACGGCGCCGGATGCCCAGTGCACGTAACGCATCGGAATCGGCTTGTCCAGGTTCAGTTCGGCCCTCTTGGCCTCGATGACCGCCTGCGGCGGGCGTGGGTTCCGCGACTCCAGACTGTCCAGTGGCTTGAACGACACCGACGTCAGGGCGAACGTCAGGAACGACGCCAGGATCAGCAGCACGATGTAGTTGAGCAGGCGCCGCGCCAGGAACCGCGTCATCGGCGAGGTCCGATGGCTGTCATGCGCACAGGGTATGAGATGCCGGCCTGTGAAACCGCGAACCCGACGGTCGCGCGGCTAGCCAATTCCTACCCGGTCTTAAGCCTGTCTACAGAAACCGCGAGTTCACTGGTTCTCACCTGCACTTTCACGGTTCGCCGCACCGCTGGGCGAAACGGCAACGGCCCTGAAATGGAGTGAACAAATGTATTCAAACAAGCGGAACACGGCGAAACTGCTGGCCGCGGTGATCGGCGGCAGCGCTGTGGTGACGATGGGTGCGCTGGCGATGAGCATCCATCAGCAACCGACCGGCGCCGAAAACGTCGCGGTGGGCAAGATGACCATGGCCGCGACGACGACCGCGTCGGGCAAGCCTGACACGGTCGAGGTGACGTCGATGGCGGTGCCCGTCATCAAGGGCCCGGCGCCGCTGCCTGCCGAGGAGCAGGCCGCCGAGTAGCGGCCGACTCACCAGCAGAACGTTTCACCTCCGACCCTTCCGGCTATGCAATACGCCGGAGGGGTCGTAGGCGATCCCCTCGGATGCACTGTTCGACCGGCCGTCCCGGCTGGACGGGGACGGCTGACCAAACACCCGAATTGGAGTGGTCAGAGATGAATTCGAAGAAGTTGAAACTGGCGTCGGCCACTATCGGCGCGAGCGCGGTGGTCGCAATGGGGACTTTGACAGCGGTGCTGAGCGAAGACAGCAGCTCGGCGACCATAGTGTCGGACCCCGCCGAGATGACGCTGGGTGAGACGAGCACGATCGAGAAGGCCGCCACCGAAGTAGAGACGTCGATAGCGGTGCCCGAGGTGACGGCTGAACCGCCTGACGGCTTCGGGCCGTAATACCAACGGACGCCGGTCAACTCCCGTGCGGTGGGCCCTCACCGATGCTGTTGAGGGTCACCGTCGGGCCGGTCCGGGTGGCCTGCACGGTGACCGTATCGTCGGCCGCCAATGACGGTTTGGGGACGACAGCCGACGACGGGAACTCGTAGATCTGTGTGTATCCGTCGTCGCTTCGCACCACGATCGACGACAGGGTGATCTCGTCGACGGTGCCCGTCTGCGTCATCTTGGTGCTGAAGCCGCCCTGACCGTCCGACACGACGTACTCGCTGTGCAGGACGCCGGTCGGCTCTGGTTGCACGGGTGGGGCACCCGGTGGTGGCGGGCCGTGCATCGGGCCGTGCAGCCCTCCGCCCAAAGCGCGGGGGGAGCCCTCGGTCGCGGCGTACACAGCGGCGCCGCCGACCCCACCGATCGCCGCCGCCACGACGACGGTCACCAGCGCTTGACGCTTGCCCCAGCGTCGAAATCGCTGCTCTTCTGCTATCTCGGACGTCACCGGACCACTGTGCAGCGGCTACATGTGCGTCGGCTGTGAACGGCGTCGGCATTGCATGGGTAGGGGCTCTTCACAGCGCGCACACAGAAGCGGCACAGCGTGCGCCAACGGCGTCGGCGAATAATGGTCGCCGTGGGTATGTCGAACGGATCTGTGTGAACGCGAAGGATCCCGAGCGCATCGTGATGCGACGGGCCGACGGCAAGCCGATCAACGTGCTGGTCGTCGACGACGAACCCGTCCTCGCCGAGTTGGTGTCGATGGCCCTGCGGTATGAGGGCTGGGAGATTCAGACCGCGGGCGACGGTGAGACCGCAATCGCACTGGCCAAGGACAACCCGCCCGACGTCGTCGTGCTCGACGTGATGTTGCCGGATATGAGCGGCCTGGACGTGCTGCGCAAGCTGCGCGAGCGAACCCCGCATCTGCCGTTGCTGCTGCTGACGGCGAAGGATTCGGTCGAGGACAGGATCGCGGGGCTGACCGCGGGCGGTGACGACTACGTCACCAAGCCATTCAGCCTCGAAGAGGTGGTGCTTCGGCTGAGGGCGCTGCTGCGGCGCACCGGCGTCACCAGCGAGACGGGAGGCGCCAAGATCGTCGTCGGCGACCTGGCCCTCGATGAGGACAGCCACGAGGTCACGCGCGGCGGTGAGCCGATCTCGCTGACCGCGACCGAGTTCGAACTGCTCCGCTTCATGATGAGGAATTCGAAACGGGTCCTTTCCAAAGCGCAGATCTTGGACCGCGTGTGGAGTTACGACTTCGGCGGGCGCTCCAACATCGTGGAGCTGTACGTGTCCTACCTCCGCAAGAAGATCGACAGCGGCCGCGAACCGATGATCCACACGCTGCGTGGGGCCGGGTATGTCCTCAAGCCCGCGCGCTGACCCACCGGGGCTGCTGACGCGGATCAGGTCCCCCCGAACATGGTCATTGCGGGCGCGGCTCTTGGTCACGCAGGTAGCCCTTCTTGCGGTCGTGTGCGCGGGTGTCGGCATCGCGACAGAGTTTGCGCTGCAACGCTTTCTGACCCATCAGCTGGACCAGCAATTGATCGAGGCCGGGCGGCGCTCCGCCGCCATCTTCGCGTTCGGGCCGCCGCCTCCGCCGGGTTTCGGGCCACCGAGACCCATTCTGGGACCGCCGCCTTTCGATGCGCCGCCGCCTGATCACCCTCGGCGGATCATCATCCGTGAGGACGACGGACCCGGTCCAGAATTCCTGAACGCCCCTGGACAGGCCGCCCGCATGGTCGGTGCCGTCATCGCCCAGGGTGTGCCGGTCGACGCCGGCGTCATCACCGCGGATGGCGCGCGGGCCGCGATCAGTTCCGAGGCGTCCGCACAGCTGGCGCAGGTCGCGCCGAATCGCCATCCGACGACCGTCGACCTCGGCGGACTCGGTCGTTATCGCGTGGTGGGCAACCACTCCCGCGGCCCAGAGGAGACGATCGTCGTCGGGTTGCCGACCTCCGATGTCGATGACACGCTGCTGTGGGTGCTGGTGATGTTCTGCATCGTCGGCGTCGTCGCGCTCATCGCCGCGACGACGGCGGGCATCCTGATCATCCGGCGTCAACTCAGGCCGCTGTCAACGGTTTCCGCCGCGGCCCGGCAGGTGGCCGATCTCGAGCTCGACCGTGGCGAGGTTCGTCTTCCCTCACCCATCGTGAAGGTCGATCCCGCGAGTGCGCACACCGAAATCGGCCAGCTCGGCTCCGCACTCAACCGCATGCTCGACCGCATTGCAGGTGCATTGTCAGCGCGGCAGGCGAGCGAGATGCGGGTTCGGCAGTTCGTCGCCGATGCCAGCCACGAACTGCGCACCCCGCTCGCGGCGATTCGGGGCTATACCGAACTGGCGCAACGCAAACAGGAGGCTCTGCCCGACGATGTCGCGCATGCGATGAGTCGCGTGGAGTCCGAGACCGAGCGCATGACCCACCTCGTCGAGGACATGCTGTTGCTCGCCCGCCTCGATACCGGGCGACCGTTGCAGCGCCAACAGGTGGACCTGAGCCGCCTTGTGGTCGACGCTGCCAGCGATGCCCACATCGCGGGCCCCGAGCACCGGTGGTCGCTGGACCTACCCGACGAGCCGATCGTGGTGAGGGGCGACGAGGCGCGCCTGCATCAAGTGCTCGCCAACCTGCTCGCCAATGCGCGCACCCACACCCCGGCGGGCACGTCCGTCACGACCGCGTTGGCCGTCGACGGTGATCGTGCGGTCCTGACAGTGACCGATGACGGGCCCGGTATACCGGTGTGGTTGCAGCCGGAAGTCTTCGAGCGGTTCGCACGTGGTGACTCATCGCGGTCCCGGCGCGAAGGCAGCACCGGACTCGGCCTCGCGATAGTCGCGGCCGTGGTCAGGGCGCATCATGGCACCATCGACGTGCGCAGCGTCCCGGGTAAGACCGAATTCGTAGTGAAGCTGCCGGTCAACTCACAGCCAAGCCACAGCGGTACCAAAACCGACGCCTAGTTCGATGCCCGAGGATTGCGTCAGTGACCCTCGTTCTTCCTGCCGAGCAGACACAAACTCGCACAAATCCTGGGCTGAGAGTGCGATTTCGCGTCTGCTCGCGCGTGGTTGGCGACCGGGTGGCACTGGCGGTTCTGCTCATCGGTACCGCGGCGCTGTACCTGTGGAACCTGTCGGCGAGCGGATGGGCGAACAGCTTCTATTCGGCCGCCGCGCAGGCCGGTGCGAGCAACTGGACGGCCATGCTGTTCGGCTCGAGCGATGCCGCCAACGCAATCACCGTCGACAAGACGCCCGCGTCGCTGTGGATCATGGACATCTCGGTGCGCCTGTTCGGGCTGAACCCGTGGAGCGTACTTGCACCGCAGGCCCTCGAAGGTGTTGCCGCGGTCGCCATCCTCTACGCCGCCGTGCGGCGGGTCAGCGGGTCCGGTGCCGCGCTGCTCGCAGGTTCGATCATGGCGCTGACACCGGCCGCCGCGCTGATGTTCCGGTTCAACAACCCTGACGCGCTTCTTGTTCTGATGCTCGTCGCGGGCGCCTATTGCACGCAGCGGGCATGCGAAAAAGACAGCAGCCGTTGGTGGTTGGTCGCGGCCGGTGCCGCGGTCGGCGTTGGCTTCCTTGCCAAGATGTTGCAGGCCTTGCTGGTGGTGCCGGGTTTCGTCGCGGCATACCTGATGTCGGGAAGCCGTCCGCCGGGGCGGCGGCTGCTGGATACCGTCAGTCTGGTCGGGGCGATGGTCGTCGCCGCAGGCTGGTACCTCTTGCTCGTCGAAGTGTGGCCGTCCGACGCCCGGCCGTACATCGGTGGATCCCAGCACGACAGCATCATCGAACTGGCGTTGGGCTACAACGGATTAGGCCGGCTGACGGGGGACGAGACCGGCGGGCTGGGCAACATGAACTTCGACGTCGGTTGGGGCAGGCTGTTCGGGCACAACATGGGCACCGAGATCGCCTGGTTGTTGCCTGCGGCGGTCATCTGTCTCGGCGCCATCCTGCTTCTCACCCGGCGGGCACCGCGAACGGACCTTACCCGGGCCGCGGCGGTGATCTGGGGCGGTTGGCTGTTGGTGACTTCGGTGGTGTTCAGCTTCATGAACGGCATCGTGCACCCGTACTACACAGTGGCCCTGGCCCCGGCGATCGGCGCTTGCATCGGCATCGGCGCAACACTGTTGTGGCGGAAGCGATCTTCGCTTCCGTGTGCGACCGCGCTGGCAGGGGTCGTCCTCGTCACCTCGGTCCTGGCGTGTGTGCTGTTGGCCCGTACCGAAGGATGGCTGCCCTGGCTGCGGGCCGCCATCGCCGTCGGCGGATTGGGCGCGGCCGTGCTGCTGTTGCTGTCGGGTCGGCTGAACGCAACGGTGGCACGAAGTGCCGCCACCCTGGCGGTCGCGGTCTCCTTGGCGGCCCCGGCGGCGTATGCCGTCGCGACGGCGGCCACGCCGCACCGCGGGGCCATACCATCGGCGGGCCCGGCACGCGCCGGTGCGATGCCATTGGGAGCAGGCGGCCTGCTGACCGCGCCGACACCCGGTCCCACAGTCTCCGCGATGCTGGCCGCCGGTAGCGACGACTACACGTGGGCGGCGGCGGCGATGGGGTCGAACAACGCCGCCGGCTACCAGTTGGGCAGCGGTGCGCCGGTGATGTCGATCGGCGGCTTCAACGGGACGGATCCCGCTCCGACACTCGACGAGTTCAAGCGGTATGTCGCCGACAAGAAGATCCACTACTTCATCCGCGGCCGGTTGATGATCGGCCAATGGGGCGGACAAACGGCGTCGGGCAGCCGAGAAGCCGCGGACATCGCAGATTGGGTCGAGACGCACTTCACGCCTACCACGGTCGACACAAGTCGTGATCTACGACCTGACTCAGCCGGCGACGAACACATAGCTTGCGCATAGCTTCACCCAACGGCCAACACACGCTGCCCCTCGACCATGGAAGCCATGACAGACATCGCTGTTGAACGTGACGCGGGCACGGCTCGGAACATCCGTTTCGAGGCGCGACCGAACGCGGCGCTGACGGCCCGCCAGAAAGGCGTTCCCGTGCTCGATGTGGTGGTTCCGGTCTACAACGAGGAAGCGACGCTCGCCGACTCGGTGTACCGGCTGCACCGTCATCTGCGCGACCAGTTCCCGTTTCCGGCGCGCATCACGATCGCGGACAACGCCAGCGTCGATGACACGCCCCGGATCGCCGAGGAGCTGGCCGCCGAACTCGACGACGTCCGGGTCGTGCGGCTCGAGGAGAAGGGGCGTGGCCGCGCGCTGCATGCGGTGTGGTCGACCTCGGATGCCCCGGTGCTGGCCTACATGGACGTCGACCTGTCGACCGACCTCGCCGCACTCGCTCCTCTCGTCGCGTCGCTGATCTCCGGCCACTCCGACCTGGCGATCGGGACCCGGCTGGGCCGAGGAGCTCGCGTCGTGCGTGGGCCCAAGCGCGAGATCATCTCGCGCTGCTACAACTTCATCCTCAAGTCCACGCTCGCTGCGCATTTCTCCGATGCACAGTGCGGCTTCAAGGCGATTCGCGCCGACGTGGCGCACCGCCTGCTTCCGCATGTCACCGACACCGGCTGGTTTTTCGACACCGAACTGCTGGTGCTGGCCGAACGGGCCGGGCTGCGCATCCACGAAGTGCCGGTGGACTGGGTGGACGATGCGGACAGCCGGGTCGACATCGTGGCCACCGCGGCTGCCGACCTCAAGGGCATCGCGCGGTTGTTGCGTGGCTTCACGTCGGGGTCGATACCCGTGCAAACAGTTGCGGCACAGCTGGGTTCGTCACGACGAGCGGCTGCGCCAGGATCACTGCTGCGCCAGACGGTGCGGTTCGCGAGCATCGGGGTCGCCTCGACGGCCGCCTATCTGCTGCTGTTCATGATGATGCACGGCTGGCTCGGGGCGCAGGTCGCCAACCTGGTCGCCCTGCTCGTCACCGCGGTCGGCAACACCGCGGCCAACCGCCGCTACACGTTTGGCATCGCCAACCGCGGCAACGTCGCGCGCAACCATGTCGAAGGGCTCATCGTCTTCGGCATCGCGCTTGGCATCACCAGCGGTGCGCTGGCCGCCCTGCACAGCTTTGCCCCAGAGCCGGGTCGATGGGTCGAGGCGACCGTGCTGGTCGTTGCCAACCTGCTCGCCACCACCGTTCGTTTCGTCCTGTTGCGCGGCTGGGTGTTCCACCCCCGCCGCAACCACTGACGCCGCACACACGCATAAAGGAATCCATTCAATGACAACCACAGCGGATGCGCAGACGCAGACAGCCGTGACGGTCGGTGACGCGCCGACGGGCGGAGCGCGCTGGGAGACGCCTGCGCTGCTCGCCCTGCTGGTGGCGACCGCCGTGCTGTACCTGTGGGGCCTCGGCTCGTCGGGCTGGGCCAACGACTACTACGCGGCCGCGGCGCAGGCGGGCACCCAGGACCTGACGGCCTGGCTGTTCGGGTCGCATGACGCAGGCAATGCCATCACAGTCGACAAGCCGCCCGCGGCGTTGTGGGTAATGGCATTGTCCGGCAGGCTTTTCGGCTTCAACGCATTCACGATGCTGTTGCCGCAGGCGCTGATGGGCGTTGGCGCGGTCGCCTTTCTGTACGCCGCCGTGCGGCGGGTCAGCGGACCCGGCGCGGGTCTGATCGCGGGCGCGGCCCTGGCGCTGACGCCGGTGGCGGCACTCATGTTCCGGTACAACAACCCCGACGCGCTTCTGGTCCTGCTGATGGTGGCCGCCGCGTACTTCGTGGTGCGCGCGACCGAGACGGGCAGCACCAAGTGGATGACGTTGGCCGGTTCTGCGCTCGGTTTTGCCTTCCTGACGAAGATGTTGCAGGCCTTTCTGGTTGCGCCCGGTTTGGCGCTCGCATTCCTGGTCGCGGCTCCCATCGGGATGTGGCAGCGCGTCTGGAAGTTGATGGTCGGTGCCGCCGCGATGATCGTGTCAGCGGGTTGGTACGTCGCTCTCGTCGAGCTGTGGCCGACCGATTCCCGGCCCTACATCGGGGGCTCGACTTCGAACAGCCTGTTGCAGCTGGCGTTGGGCTACAACGGGATTGACCGCATCGCGGGCGGCGGCTTCCGCGGCGGTGGTCCGGGCGGTGGCCCTCCCGGCGGCGGTCCTGGCGGAAGCGGTGGCCCCGGCGGAGCGGGCAATGTCTTCTTCGGCGGCGAACCGGGCATCGGCAGGATGTTCGGGCAGTCGATGGGGACCGAGGTCTCCTGGCTGCTGCCTGCCGCACTGATCGGCTTGATCGCCGCTCTGTGGTTGACCCGCAAGGCCGCGAGGACGGATCAGCTCCGCGCGGGCCTGCTGCTGTGGGGCGGCTGGCTGCTGGTCACCGCCGCGGTGTTCAGCTTCATGGACGGCACCATCCACCCGTACTACACCGTGGCCCTTGCCCCGGCGGTGGCTGCGCTGGTGGGAATCTCGGTGCGCGAGTTGTGGCGGGTCAGGGACCGGCTGTGGTCGCGTCTCGTGCTGGCGGCGATGTCGGCGTCGACGGGAGTGTGGGCGTACTTCCTGCTGGACCGCACTCCGGGCTGGCTGCCCGCGCTGCGATGGATTGTGCTCGTTGGATCGGTGGTGGTGGCGTTGATGCTCGCGGCCGGCGCACACCGGCGGGGCCGCGCGGCCGCGGTGTTGGCTGCGGGAGCGATTCTGTTCGGCGTGGCCGCACCCGCGGCCTATGCCGTCGAGACGGTCGCGACCGCGCACAACGGACCGATCTCGACCTCGGGTCCGAGCAAGGGTGACGCATTCGGCCGTCCCGGAGGCGGGGGACCCGGCGGTCAGATGGCCGAGAACCCCGCAGTGGCCGAGCTGGTGCAGGGCCTCGACAACCGGTGGGCCGCAGCGACTATCGGCTCGATGGGGGCAAGCAGCCTCGAGCTCAAGACCGGCGCGTCGATCATGGCGATCGGAGGTTTCACCGGAAGCGACGACTCGCCCACGTTGGCACAGTTTCAGGACTACGTCGGCAACCACGAGGTGAGGTACTTCATCGAGGGTGAGCACTTCGGCCCGTCCCGCCATCGCGAGTCGGGCAACGCGAGCGAGATCACGGACTGGGTGAAGCAGAACTTCGCGTCCGTCGATATCGGTGGTACCACGGTCTACGACCTGACCGCGCACAAGTAATCGTCGCTGATTCTGACTCGTGGCACGCCGATGCCGTGTTGTTATCGTCTTCGACGTTTGCGAGCCGAGTAGGAGGTCGAAATGACCGTGACCGACGATTACCTGAAGAACAACGAGGAGTACGCGAAGAACTTCTCCGGCCCGCTGCCGATGCCGCCGAGCAAGCACGTGGCCGTGGTGGCGTGCATGGATGCCCGGCTCGACGTCTACCGGATCCTCGGCCTGAACGACGGCGAGGCACACGTCATCCGCAACGCGGGCGGGGTGGTCACCGACGACGAGATCCGCTCGCTGGCGATCAGTCAGCGACTGCTCGGCACCAAGGAGATCATCCTCATCCACCACACCGACTGCGGCATGCTGACCTTCACCGATGACGACTTCAAGCGGTCGATCCAAGAGGAGACCGGCCTGAAGCCCGAATGGGCAGCCGAATCCTTCCCCGACGTGGAGGAGGACGTGCGCCAGTCGCTTCGCCGGATCGAGGCGAGCCCGTTCGTCACCAAGCACGAGTCGCTGCGCGGGTTCGTCTTCGATGTCGCCACCGGCAAGCTCAACGAGGTCAACCTGTAGGGATTTCGGCGTGATTGGTTGCGCTGAGGGCAACAAAGCACGCCGAAATCGCTGAACTCAGCCGAGCCGGGTCGGGTACCGGTCAAACGCGTCCGCCGGAGGGGTCGGCGGTCAATGATGGCCACATGGTCCCCCAGCATGCGACGCCGGCGGACGAGAGCGGCTCCGCCGTGCAGCTCAACGCGACCGCCCCGGTGCCATACGTGGTGAGCAGTTTGCGGAACCCCTTTCCGCCCATCGCCGACTACGCCTTCCTCTCCGACTGCGAGAACAGCTGCCTGATCTCCTCGAGTGGATCGGTGGAATGGCTGTGTGTGCCACGGCCCGATTCGCCCAGCGTGTTCGGGGCCATCCTGGATCGCGGCGCCGGACACTTCCGGCTGAGCCCCTATGGCGTCTCTGTCCCATCCGGTCGGCGTTACCTGCCGGGCAGCCTGATTCTGGAGACCACCTGGCAGACCCATACGGGCTGGATGATCGTTCGCGACACGATGGTGATGGGCCCGTGGCGCGATATCGAGACGAGGTCGGGGACGCATCGCCGCGTACCGATGGACTGGGACGCCGAACACACAATCCTGCGAACCGTGCGGTGCGTGAGCGGCACTGTCGAGCTGGTGATGGATTGCGAACCGTCGTTCGATTACCACCGGGCCAGCGCGAATTGGGAGTACTCGGCGACCGGCTATGGGGAAGCGGTTGCGCGGGCCAACCATGACCCGGACGCGCACCCGAAGCTGCGGCTGACCTCCAACCTGCGTATCGGGCTGGAGGGCCGCCAGGCGCGGGCGCGCACGAGGCTGAAAGAGGGCGACAACGTCTTTGTCGCACTGAGTTTTTCGAAGCATCCCGCGCCCCAGACGTACGACGAGGCCGTCGACAAGATGTGGACGACCAGCGAATGCTGGCGGCAATGGATCAACATCGGCAACTTCCCGGATCACCCGTGGCGGTCGTACTTGCAGCGCAGCGCGTTGACGCTGAAGGGGCTGACGTACGCGCCGACCGGGGC
The DNA here is from genome assembly GCA_963716505.1 of uncultured Actinomycetota bacterium. Taxonomy (GTDB): domain Bacteria; phylum Actinomycetota; class Actinomycetes; order Mycobacteriales; family Mycobacteriaceae; genus Mycobacterium. Next base: position 191,851 of record CAVQTL010000017.1, on the reverse strand, counting down.
GCTACTGGCAGCGGGCACCACGTCGCTGCCGGAAACTCCTCAGGGCGAACGCAACTGGGACTACCGCTACTCGTGGATCCGCGATTCGACGTTCGCGCTTTGGGGGCTGTACACATTGGGCCTGGATCGCGAGGCCGACGACTTCTTCTCCTTTATCGTCGACGTGTCCGGCGCGAATACCGAAGAGCGCCATGAACTTCAGGTGATGTATGGCGTTGGCGGGGAGTGCACCCTGGTCGAGGAGGAGCTGCACCACCTGTCCGGCTACGACAACGCCCGTCCGGTGCGGATCGGCAACGGCGCCTACAACCAGCGGCAGCACGACGTCTGGGGTTCGATGCTGGATTCGGTGTATCTGCACGCCAGGTCCCGCGAGCAGATTCCGGAGGCGTTGTGGCAGGTGCTCAAGCAACAGGTCGAGGAGGCGATCAAGCACTGGCGCGAGCCCGACCGCGGCATCTGGGAGGTGCGCGGCGAACCCCAGCACTTCACGTCGAGCAAGATCATGTGCTGGGTCGCGCTGGACCGTGGAGCCAAGCTGGCTGAGCTGTACGGCTGGACGAAACACACCAAGGAGTGGCGGGCCATCGCCGAGGAGATCAAGGCCGACATCCTCGCCAACGGTGTGGACTCCCGCGGCGTGCTCACGCAGCGCTACGGCGACGACGCGCTCGACGCCTCGCTGTTGCTGTCGGTGCTGACCCGGTTCCTGCCACCCGACGACCCACGAATCCGCGCCACCGTGCTGGCCATCGCCGACGAGCTGACCGAGGAAGGGTTGGTGCTGCGCTACCGCGTCGAGGAGACCGACGACGGGCTGTCCGGCGAGGAGGGCACGTTCACGATCTGCTCGTTCTGGCTGGTGTCGGCGCTGGTCGAGATCGGCGAGATCCGCCGTGCCAAGCACCTGTGCGAACGGCTGTTGTCCTTCGCCAGCCCGCTGCACCTGTACGCCGAGGAGATCGAGCCGCGCACCGGTCGGCATCTGGGCAACTTCCCGCAGGCGTTCACCCACCTGGCGCTCATCAACGCCGTGGTGCATGTCATCCGCGCCGAAGAAGACGGGGACGGGTCCGGGACGTTCCAGCCCGCGAATGCGCCGACCTGACCGCGTGGCTGTCGATGACAAGCGCAAGGTCGACGAGTTCGGCCTGCAAAATCTCGACGCGCCAGAGCGAGTCGGCCAACTCCAGGGAACCGGCGGCTGTTCCTGTGGTCGTTTGGCCCTCGTCCGCCCACCCGGGTTCGGTCGTCGGCGTGGCGTCGCCGCGGGCAGCTGCCTTCGCGACCGCGATGGCGTCGCGCAATCGCCGGATGCCGGTCTCGACTCGGTGATCCGTCCAGCCGTGCAGGATTCGTGCGGAGTCCGACAACAGCGGCGTGAGACGCAGATACGCCTCGTGCACGGCATCAACGAGGACGGCTTCGGAATTCATGACGCGTTCGGGCTGTGTGAAGAGGTTGGTCTCGGTCGCGGCCGACGCGGCTGTGACGGCCAAAGCGGCATGGGCGCGATCGAGTTCGGCTTGCGTGGTTGCGGTGCATTCCCCCCGGCCGGGCAGGTGTGACTCAAGCGTCGCGTCGAGAGCGTCCAGATACGTCAACACCGCCGGACGAATATCACGTGAGGTGCGAATCGGCACGACGGTGAGCGCGACCACAGCGGCGACGCAACCGCCGATCAGAGCTGCGACCGTCTTGTCTCTGATCAGATCGAGGTAGCGGCCCTCGGTCGCGAACAGCTGGGACGAACGCAATGCTCATCCAGAACACCATTGCCGGATACGAGACGGGTGCGGACACGATGGTGAAGAACACGCCCACCGCGACGACGGCGACGGTCCAGAAAACGTTGTCCGGCACGCATGCCGCGATCGCCACCCCAACGACGGCTCCCACGATGGTGGCGGGCAGCCTGACCCAGGCCCGGCGTGTTGAGAGCCCGGCCGATCCGGCGATCACCACGAACGCCGTCCAGGCAACCACGAGGCTCTGCTCGTTTCCCACGGCCTTGGCGATCAGGCCGGCCGCTACAGCGGCCACGACCGCCTGTATCGCGAGCGCCATCGTCGGCGAGAGGGTTTTACTGCCCGGTGACGAACCCGTGTCGGCCTGAGCAGCGGCGCTGTCAGTCTTTGATTGCACGGCGCCGACGACCGTGGGTGCAGCGGCGGCCAACTTCGTTGCCTGTCTGACGGATTGGGTCACCACCTCCCCACCGGCGAGTAGCGTCAGCGCCGCCAGAAGAGCTTCTGGCGCGAACGGCGCCTCTCCGGTCTTCGCGGTTTGCGTCAGCGCCTCGTGGATGTGGCCGCGCAGTATCTGGGCCCTACGCGCGACGGCGTTTCTGGATTCTTCGTCGGCATCGTCGCGCAGGGCGACAGCAAGAGCGTGCACCGTGTCACTCATCGACGAGGCGATCTGGTCAGGCAGCGCCCGCATCCACTGCGGCACTTCGGCCGCATCGGCCATTTCATCCAGTCCCTTTTGCGCCGAGTGCATTACGACGCGCAGTTGGTCGACATCGTCCTGACTCAAGCCGCGCACGGCGACGCCCGGAAGCTGCCTTTCAATGGAGCTGCGACACTTCCTCGCCCGATCGAGGTGTCGGCGCATTGCCTTTCCAGCGCCATCCGATGACGTGTCGTCCCGGGTTGTGTTCAACGCGTCGGCGATGCCGGAGACGGTGTCCGCGGCACGCCGGGAGAACGCCTGCACCGATAAGGTGAGGGACTGCAGCGGATCATCCGGCAGGATCACGGCTTCCCAAAGCGCCAACCAGCCGAAGCCCACGACCAATGCGAGGACGAACCATCCAATCCTGCCGATCGTGATGTAGCCGGCGCCGGTGATATAGACGGTGATGGCGCCCATCAGCGCCAGGCTCGCGACACGCGGGCTCCAGGGCCGCAGCGCGTATGACGAAAACATCAACAGGACAAGCAGTATGGCTGCTATCCACACCGCGCGCTCTGCGTAAGCGCGACCGTCACAACAACGGCGACCGCTCCGACCAATGACGCCCACCCGAGGGTGCGAACACGGTCCCTGAGTTGCGGATCGGGGGCCAGCAGCGCGTCCTCGAAGGCGGCGCCCGCGGCGAACAGCGTGATCCGCACAGGGTCGGCAACGTCGAACGCGGACGTCACCGCGACCATCGTCGCCCAAGCCAACACGGTCGCAGACACCGCTCGTACACCACGACGACTTCGGACGAAACCCGGATCGAAAATCTCCACGTGCGCGGCAACACCGCTCATCACGGAAATGACGGCAACCTCATCAACAACCCTCGCAATCGCGGCTTGGTCACCGTATCCGACGTCCGGTGATCTTTATGGCCGGACGACTACACCCAAAAGCGTCATTTACGGATGCGTAACCGGTACTGTCAGCCTCCTCCCGTGGCTATACCGAGCAGCGCTGACCAGCCCTCAGCGCCGGTTGAGAAGGAGCCGAAAAGCATGCGCATTGTGGTCGACCTCAATCGATGCCTGGGGTACGCGCAATGCGTCCCGCTCGCGCCGGAAGTCCTTCAATTGCAGGGCGAGGAGGCGCTCGCCTACGACCCGAATCCCGATGACTCGCAACGCCAGCAGGTTGCGCGGGCGGTGGCGTCCTGTCCGGTGCAGGCGATCATTGCGGAGATGGACCCCCCAGCAGACCGGACGACGAAGTGAGGACGCACCCGCTGGTCGCCGACCTCGTTAGGACGTTCAAGGCAGAGGGTCGAGTCGTGATCGTCGGCGCGTCGCTGGCCGGGCTGCGCGCCGCGGAGGCGTTGCGCGACGAGGGGTTCACCGGCTCGCTGACCATCATTGGTGACGAGGTGCACGAGCCGTACGACCGGCCGCCGCTGTCCAAGCAGGTGCTCAAGGGGTGGGTGCCTGCGGGGAACACCAAGCTGCCACGGATGCGGGCGATCGACGCCGACTGGCGGCTCGGCGTTGCGGCCACCGGATTGGACCGCGACAACCGGGAGGTGTTGCTCGCCAACGGTGACAAGGTGCCCTACGACCGGTTGCTGATCGCGACCGGCGTCCGTTCCCGCGCGTGGTTCAACCCCGAAGAGGCCAAGCTGAAGGGCCTCTTCACGCTGCGGACCAGCGATGACGCGGCCGAGTTGCAGGCGGCGCTGAAGGCCAGGCCGAAGCGGGTGCTGATCGTCGGCGCGGGCTTCATCGGTTCCGAGATGGCCTCGGTCTGTCGTGATCTCGGATTGGACGTGACGGTCGCGGAACGCTCCAGCGCACCGCTGGTCGGGCCGCTCGGCGGGGTGATCGGCGATATCGCCGCCAAGATGCAGCGTGACGCCGGAGTCGACCTCCGTACCGGTGTCGCAGTCGAGGCCCTCGAAGGAGACGCCGACGGACACGTCCGGCGCGCCAAGCTCTCCGACGGCACCACGCTCGATGTCGACGTGGTGGTGGCGTCGCTGGGGTCCGTCCGCAATATCGAATGGCTCGAAGGCGCTGAACTGGCCGCCGGGTTCTGGGGCGTGGCCTGCGACGCTGGGTGCCGCGCCTTCGACATCCACGGCGTGGTGACCGACAACATTTTCGTCGCAGGCGACATCGCGCGGGCACCGCATGTGCTCTACGAGTACCAGTTCATGGCGATCGAGCACGTGGACGCAGCAGTGCTGGGTGCCCAGACCGCGGCGCACAACATGGTCAACCTCGAGACAGGACGGCGGCCGCATCTGCCGCTGCCGCAGTTCTGGTCCGGCCAGTTCGGCGTCAACATCAAGGGCTGCGGCGTGTGCTCCTTCGGTGACGAGATCGTCTTCACCCAGGGCTCGGTCGACGACCTCCGTTTCGCCGCCGCCTTCGGCAAGAACGGCCGGATCGTCGGAGCCATCACCTTCAACCACGGCAAGTGGCTGGAGTATTACGGCAGACTCATCGAACGGTCGGCGCCCTTCCCGCCCCCGCCACCCGGATACGACGTGCCGGCGAATGCCGAGCCGATGTCGGCCCGGTTCCCGGATCCGCGCGAGCCGACCGGGATTCCCGATGTCGTTCTCACCGGCCACGACCCGACCTCACGGGGCGCCGAGTTCCGCCCCAAAGCCCGCTAGAACGGAGCCGCCATGACAACCGCAGAAACCGCCTGGACCGAGGCGATGAAGTATGAGAACCGCCACGACCCATACCGGTTCTTTGACGAGCTTCGGAAGACACCCGTCGTGCAGGTCGCCGACAAGGTCTACGTCGTCACCGGCTACCGCGAGCTACTTCAGCTCGCGCACGACCCGCACGTGAGCTCCGACATCTCGAAGAGTCCCATCTCGGCCCAGCCGGCGGCCGATGCTCCCGACGTCGGTGCTGAGCACATGCAGGCGTACGGCAGGGAACCGAGCCTGATCGTTTCCGATCCGGCCAAGCACGACAAGCAACGCCGACAGGTGATGCGGCACTTCGCGCCGCCGCATTCCCCGGACGTCATCCCCAACATGGCAGCCGACATCCAGGAGCTGTGCAACGAGCTGCTTGATGGGATCAAAGCCAAGGGCGGCAAGCACCTTCGACGTCGTCGACGACTATGCCTATCCGGTACCGGTCGCGGTCATCTGCCAGATCCTTGGTGTCCCGCTGAAGGACGAACCCACCTTCCACGGCTGGATCTTCGACTTCATGGCCGGCGCGGACATGGGCCCGGACGCCGCCACCGAAGAAGGGCAGGCGCGCAAACAGAAGGGCAAGGAAAGCACCGCCGCGCTCAACGCTTACATGGCCGACCTGATCCAGGGGTTCTTGACGGAACCACAGGACAACGTGCTGTCCAAGCTGGTGAACGACAAAGACGGTCCGGACGGGCCGATGACGCCCAAAGAGGCCGCGGCCAACGCGATGCTGCTGCTGATCGCCGGGCACGACTCGACGGTGAACACCATCGCGCACTGCGTGTTGCTGCTATTGCGCAATCCCGAGTCGATCGAGCTTGCTCCGCGAGAAACCGGAACTGATCCCGAAGGCGATCGAAGAGGTCCTGCGGCTGCAGTCGGCCGTCCAGTTCTTCCCCAGCCGCAGCGTTACCGCCGACGTCGAGGTCGGCGGGACCGTCATCCCCGCGGGCTCGGCGGTGCACCTGCTCTACGGCGCGGCCAACCGCGATCCGAAGCGATTCCCCGACCCCGAGAAGTTCGACATCCAGCGGCCGGACAACCAACACGTGGGTTGGGGCCGCGGAGTACACAGTTGCGTCGGCGGTCCACTGGCACGCCTTGAGGTCAACATCGCGCTGGAGACGTTCCTGCGGCGCGTCGAGAACCCGCGTCTCGTCGTCGACCCGCCGCCCTACCGGGTGAACCAGGTGTTCCGCGGTCCGCTGCATCTCGAGGTCGAATTCGACGGGATCAACGACGGCTAGGGCGAGCGAACCGACGGGAAGAAAGAGGCAGCGAAATCAAGGCCTTCCAGTTCGTCGAATGGCAACAGCCCGGGCAACTTCGGGACGTGCCGGTGCCGGAACCGGGGCCGGGGGAGGTGCTGGTCAAGGTCGGCGGTGCCGGTGCCTGCCATTCGGACCTCCATCTGCTGGAGGCCCCCGCGGGATCGATACCGATGACGCTGCCCTTCACCCTTGGGCATGAGAACGCCGGTTGGGTCGAGACGATGGGCCAGGGGGCAACAGGTTTCGCGCCGGGAGACCCCGTGATCGTCTACGGCCCGTGGGGTTGCGGGCTGTGCATGAATTGCCGTCAGGGGATGGAGAACTACTGCCAGACGCCTGGGAAACCCAGTGCGGGTGGCCTCGGCGGTACGGACGGCGGCATGGCCGAGTACCTCCTCGTCCCGGCGACGCGCTACCTGATTCCGTTGGGCGACTTGGATCCTCGCGAGGCAGCACCGCTCACCGACGCCGGGCTGACCAGCTACCACGCGGTGAAGCGTTCAGTGCATCTTTTGGTGCCCGGCTCTACCGCGGTGGTCATCGGCGCAGGCGGCCTGGGTCAAATGGCCATCCAGGTGCTCAAGGCGCTGGCCTCGGCGACAACCGTTGTCGCGGTGGATACTTCGGCTGACAAGCTGGAGATCGCCAAGACGATGGGCGCCGACGAGGTACTCATCTCCGGCGACGATGCGGTCAAGCGCATCAAGGACATCACGAAGGCTCAGGGCGCCGAACTCGTTCTCGATCTGGTCGGGGTCGATCCGACACTCACGATGGCCGCTGCGGTGTCGCGGGTGCTCGGGCACCTCACCATCGTCGGGCTCGGTAACGCCGCCCTCCCGGTGAACTTCAACAGCCCGGCGAAGGAATGCTCCGTCGCGTCGCCGTTCTGGGGCACCATCCCCGAACTGATCGAGGTGATCAGCCTCGCCCAGACCGGCAAAATCAAGATGCTCGTCGAACACTTCGCCCTCGACGACGCGGCGACACGCCTACCACCTATTGCATGACGGCAAAGTCCAGGGACGAGCCGTCATCACACCGAACGACTAACGCCGCGCCCGTACTGGCCTACGCCGTGGTCGGTGACCGACTCGACGGGCCGCTGACCCGGCTCAAAGACTGGATGGAGCGACACAACGCCGCGCTGGTGGCGGCCATCCTGGTCGTCATCGGAGTTTTAGTGCTGTACAAGGGCATTCACGGCCTGTAGAAAGCTGGCAGATTGGGCTCGCCATGATGGCTCGCGTTGCGGCGCGACTGGAACTGGCCGACCCAGGCTTCGCCCGAACCCGTCATGGTGCTAGAACCGCCTGTGCGACAGTGCTTTCAGGGCTCACGCTGGCTGTGGTGACCTCGGTGTTCGGCGTCGCCGAACCGTTGCGGATAACGCTGTTCGGCGCCGGGGCATGCTTCTTCGGAGCACTGCTGGTGACCGATTCCCAGCGCAGCGACCGCGCTCACACATTCGGCTGGGCGGCGGTTGTCTCGGGGGCAGCGATTGTTGTCACCGTCGAACTCAGCCGGACCGCGGTGTGGGCCGCGGTGGCATTCCTGGTCTTGCAGATGTTCTTGTCGTACGCACTGCGTCCATGGAGTCTGCGGGCCGGCAATGTCGCTGTGATAGGCGCACTCATCACGTTTCTCACCGGTGCCGGGCACATCACGAGCGATCGGATCGGATGGTTCGTGCTCGCCTCGACAGTCGGCTTCGCCTGGGTCACCGTTTCGGAATACGTGATCCTGCCCGACGACCCCGTTCGTACCCTCAAGCGGTCCGTAGATGTGTTCTGCCGGAGCACGGGAGACGCGGTTGCCGGTGTCGTGGACGAGATGACCGCTACCAGCGACGGAAGTGCCCCCGATCGTGCTGCAAAGGCCCTCCGCCGGCGTCTCGACCGGGTGATGCGGTGCCGGACAGCAATCGAGAGCCAGGTCTCCGACGCTCTCCTCCCCGGCTTCGGACAACATGACGTCGAGCAGTTGCGCGTGGCGCTGTACTGCGCGGAAAGAGGAGTTGAGGAGGTGGTCAACCAGACCACCGACCCGCGGTGGATTTCCACGCTTCCCGACGACATCGCGGGATCCATCGCGAGCACCCTGCAGACCCTCGCGAATGGTCTGAGGGACACCGTCGACGCGCAGTCACAGGACGCGGTCACCCGCGAACTTGAATTCCTCCGCGACAACCTTCACGACGCGACGACCACCGCACCGAGGGCCGATGATGCACCGCTCCGTCCGCCTGGCGCCGCTCTGGCAGCTCTGACGACAGTCGGGGGAGCCCTACTCGTCGCCCAGTCAATCTCGCAGGCAACAGCATTGGTGAGAGTATTGCCAAGGCCGCCCAGTACTGATGAACCCGCGAGTGCCGCCGCTGCGCAGACAACCCCGGATGCGCCCCCTTCGGTACGCACCCTTACGCCCACGTTGGCTCTTGGGATACAGGCCGCCGTCGCGGCCGTGCTGGCGGGCCTCGTCGCCAAATCGCTGGGAAACGAACAAAGCCTCCTGGTGGCGTGGATCGCGTACGTGATCATCGCCGGATCGGCCGAGGCGTCGACGCGGCGAGCGTGGCTATGGCTCGCGGCCACGGTCTTGGGAGCCACCGCAGGCGTCGCTATCGCGGCAAGCGTCCCGGACAACATTGTCTGGACCGTCGTCGTCGTGACGATTGGCGTGTTCTTCACCATCGCCAGCGCACCAGTCTCCTATCCGGCAATGGTGTTCTGGATGAGCATCGCGCTCGTCCCGCTCTTCTCGGCCGAGGGGCGCTACCTCGACCTGATCTGGGACAAGTCGGTCGCGGCCCTCATTGGGGGGTGCGTCGCGGTCGGTGTCGCGTTTACCGTCGTGCCGATCCGGCTCTCGCGCGACTTCCGTCCGGCGGTGCTGCAATACCTGGATGCACTCGATGCGGCCCTGGAATCTCAGCAGCCAGACGAGGGGGACAGCAGGGCGACGGCAGGGGCCGCTCTTGACCGCGCCCACTCAGCCCTGGACTTCATGATCGCGTCGGCCCGCACCAATACCCACTTCTTTCCCCAGCCGGGAAGCCCGCTGACTGAGGAGGGAGTCCGGATTGACGCCGTCCACGAGGCGTTCTTGCGTCTCACACCGTTGCTCACCGACTCGTCACGGCGCCTTCACGGCTGGACGGATCAGCGAGTGGAGATGGGCATTCGCCGACTGCGGGACGACGTGGAGGTCGCCAAGGCTGCCGCCCGCGGCGACGAAGCTGCGGCCAACACATCCGCGGGAAACGACACCCGTCTGCAGGCCGCCGATTTCCCGTGGCCCGCCAACAACCTGCACACCAGACTCGCTGAGTTCGCCCTATACCTCCGCGCTACCCCGGATGCTCGCCGGCGGCTGCGGCCCGTAGATGCCGGTGCACACCGACACGAACGGTATGGGCGCGCAGACACCGACCGAGAAGTACGGCGTGATGTCGCCGTTCCACGCTGGCGGTGGGGGTGGCGGAGGTGGGGGCGGTGGTAACGGTGCTGCGACGCAGGTGTTGGACGGCGGATCGAACACGGTCCCCTACCCGCATTCGACCGCGTTACTCAGCCCTGGGGAAATCATTGTCACGAATGCGAGAGTTGCTAATGCGGTGACGCCGACGATTGCGGAACGATGAATGAAGGCGGTCATCGCACGGCTCTCCGATCTTCCCCAACCCTGCTTAGGCCAGGATGATACGACTGGTCGGCCGCGAGTTTCACCACAATTGACGATTGCGAAATTTCCGGCTTCCTCTTTGCCGGCGGCCGCGCCCATGCGAACCCGGCACGTCAGCCGAGGCATGTCAGCACTTACATGCTGACCTCGGATCGGTTCGATGGTGGTGGTGTTTCCTGGGAGATCGAATTCCCAGCAGGCACACAGTCGCCGAGTCCTGGGGCCTCCAAGGCTGACTCAGCCGACTTTGTAGGTGGCGATCGCCTTCGCCACCGCCTCGCCGTCGGGCGTGACGACGTCGACGTCGCAGCTGACCAATGTCTTGCCGCGCCGCAACACCCGGCCCGACGCCGATGAGATCGGTGGACCGTCGCCGGCGCCAGGAACTGCATCGACAGCGACGTGGTGACACCGCGCAGCGAGTCGGGCACCTCGGCGCCCGCCCAGGCGGCGGCCATCACCGTCATGTCGGCCAGCGATGCGATCGCTCCGCCGTGCACCATGTCGCCGAGCGTGACGTTGGTGGGATCGAACGGCATCCGCAGCCGCACCTCGTCACCGTCGAGCACCTCGGCGACGATGCCGAGCTTGGCCGCGAACGGGGAGGCGGGGATGAACTGCGCCATGACTTCGGCGCCGGTCTGCGCACCACCTGGACGGGACATGTCTTCAGTATCGGGCGCTAATCAATTACCTCCCAGGTAATCGCGCCTCCCCGAAGTGGCCGCCTTTCTCCCGTGAGCGACGCAAAAGCACCCGACACGCCGACGCGACACGCGCTTTTGCGTCTGCTCGACGAGGGAATCGCGGTTGACAGCGCAGGCCGGAGCTGGTTTTATGACGGGTTATGCGTGCTAATCTGGTCAAACCTACCAACTTAACGAGGAATAGATGACGACCGCGCAAGAGCCGAAACAGGCTGCCGGGCGCTACGAGCTCAGCCATCTCCGGGCGCTCGAGGCCGAGGCGATCCACATCATCCGCGAGGTGGCCGCCGAGTTCGAGCGGCCCGTGCTGTTGTTCTCCGGCGGCAAGGACTCCATCGTCATGCTGCATCTGGCGCTCAAGGCGTTCCGGCCGGGACGGCTGCCGTTCCCGGTGATGCACGTCGACACCGGGCACAACTTCGACGAGGTGCTCGAAACCCGCGACGAGCTCGTCGCGGAGGCCGGGGTGCGGCTGATCGTCGCCAAGGTGCAGGACGACATCGACGCAGGCCGCGTCGTCGAGACCATCCCATCGCGCAACCCGATGCAGACGTTCACGCTGCTGCGTGCCATCCGCGAGAACAGGTTCGACGCCGCCTTCGGTGGCGCCCGCCGTGACGAGGAGAAGGCCCGCGCCAAGGAGCGGGTGTTCAGCTTCCGCGACGAGTTCGGCCAATGGGACCCCAAGGCGCAACGCCCCGAACTGTGGAACCTCTACAACGGACGCCACCACAAGGGTGAGCACATCCGGGTGTTCCCGATCTCGAACTGGACCGAGTTCGACATCTGGTCCTACATCGGTGCCGAGAAGATCAAGCTGCCGTCCATCTACTACGCGCACCAGCGCGACGGTGTTCGAGCGCGACGGGATGCTGCTGGCCGTGCACAAGTACCTGCAGCCGCGCAAGGGCGAGGAGGTCCTCGAAAAAACCGTGCGCTTCCGCACGGTCGGCGACGTCACCTGCACCGGCTGCGTGGAGTCTCTCGCGGGCACGGTGTCGGAGGTGATCGCCGAAACCGCGGTGTCACGCCTGACCGAGCGCGGCGCCACCCGCGCCGACGACAGGATTTCCGAAGCTGGCATGGAGGACCGCAAGCGGGAGGGCTACTTCTGATGACAACCCTTCTTCGTCTGGCCACCGCCGGATCCGTCGACGACGGAAAGTCCACCCTCATCGGGCGCCTGCTGTACGACTCCAAGGCCGTCATGGAGGACCAGCTGGCCTCGGTCGAACGCACCTCGAAGGAGCGCGGACACGACTACACCGACCTGGCCCTGGTGACCGACGGCCTGCGCGCCGAGCGGGAGCAGGGCATCACGATCGACGTCGCGTACCGCTACTTCGCCACGCCCAAGCGGAAATTCATCATCGCCGACACCCCAGGCCACATCCAGTACACCCGCAACATGGTCACCGGCACCTCGACCGCACAGCTGGCGATCGTGCTCGTCGACGCCCGCCACGGACTGCTCGAGCAGTCGCGCAGGCATGCGTTTCTGGCGTCGCTGCTCGGCATCCGCCACATCGTGCTGGCCGTCAACAAGATGGACCTCATCGAGTGGGATCGCGAACAGTTCGAGAAGATCCGCGATGACTTTCATGAATTCGCAGCCCGTCTCGACGTACACGATGTGACCACGATTCCGTTGTCGGCTCTGCGGGGCGACAACGTGGTGACCAAGTCAGAGAAGACGCCGTGGTACGACGGGCCGTCGCTGCTGTCGCACCTCGAAGAGGTGTACATCGCGGGCGACCGCAACCTGGTCGACGTGCGGTTCCCGGTCCAGTACGTGATCCGGCCGCAGACCCACGACCACGCCGACCACCGCAGCTATGCGGGCACCGTCGCCAGCGGTGTCATGCGTCCCGGTGACGAGATCGTCGTGCTGCCCACCGGCAAGACGAGCCGCATCACCGCCATCGAAGGGCCGAGCGGGCCTGTGCAGGAAGCGTTCCCGCCGATGGCCGTGTCGGTCAGCCTGGCCGACGACATCGACATCTCCCGCGGCGACCTGATCGCGCGGCCGAACAACCAGCCGCGGGTGGCGCAGGAGTTCGACGCCACCGTGTGCTGGATGGCCGACGAGGCGTCGTTGGAGCCGGGTCGTGACTACATCGTCAAGCACACGACGCGCACCACACGCGCCAAGGTGACCGCGCTCGACTACCGTCTCGATGTCAACACGCTGCACCGTGACAAGACGGCCACCGCGCTCAAACTCAATGAGCTGGGCCGCATCTCGTTGCGCACGCAGGTGCCGCTGCTGCTCGACGAGTACAGCCGCAACGCGGCAACCGGTTCGTTCATCCTGATCGACCCGAACACCAACGGCACCGTCGCGGCAGGCATGATTCTGCCTTACGTCACGGCGCGCACGGCCAGCCCCAACACCGTGCGGCACGAATCGCTGTGCACCTCCGAGGACCGGTTGTCGAAGGGCCGGACGGTGTGGTTCACCGGCCTTTCGGGATCGGGCAAGTCGTCGGTGGCGATGCTCGTCGAACAGAAGCTGCTCGAAAAGGGCGCCCCGGCATATGTTCTCGACGGGGACAACCTTCGGCACGGTCTCAACGCCGACCTGGGCTTCTCCATGGCCGACCGCGCCGAGAACCAGCGCAGGCTGGCTCACATCGCCGCCATCCTCGCCGAGTCCGGCCAGATCGTATTGGTGCCTGCGATCAGCCCGCTGGAGGAGCACCGCGCGCTGGCGCGCCAGCTGACCAACGACAGCGGCCTCGATTTCTACGAGGTGTTCTGCGACACCCCGCTCGAGGACTGCGAACGCCGCGACCCGAAGGGCTTGTACGCCAAGGCGCGCGCCGGCGAGATCACCCACTTCACCGGAATCGACAGTCCGTACCAGCGACCGAAGAAACCCGACCTGCGACTCACCCCGGAGCGTTCGACCGAAGAACTGGCCGATCTGGTCATCGAGATGCTGGAAAGCCGTCCGTGACCGACTGCAGTGACGACGCCGTTGCCGCGCGGCTGGCCACCGAAGCGGGGGAATTGCTCCTCGGCGTGCGCGAGGAGCTCGCCGATGCCAGTTCAGCCGAGCGAAAGGCGGCGGGAGACAAGCGGTCTCACGACTTCCTGATGGAAGCTCTCGCATCCGCGCGGCCCGATGACGCGGTGTTGTCCGAGGAGGGCGCCGACGACCCCATCCGGTTGCGCTCGGAGCGGGTGTGGATCGTCGACCCGCTCGACGGCACCCGCGAGTTCTCCGAACTCGGTCGAGACGACTGGGCGGTGCACGTCGCACTCTGGCAGCGCGGACAACTCGTCGCGGGTGCGGTCGCGCTGCCGGCACAAGGGATCACGCTCGCCACGCCGGACGTCGCAGCCCCACCGCCCGCGCCGGCCACGCCGCGCATCGTCGTCTCCAGGACGCGCCCGCCCGCCGTCGCTCTCGAGGTCCGTGCCGCGCTCGACGGTGTGCTCGTCGAAATGGGCTCGGCTGGAGCGAAAGTCGCGTCGGTTGTGCAGGGTCACTCCGACGCCTATGTCCACGCGGGTGGCCAGTACGAGTGGGATTCCGCAGCACCGGTCGCGGTCGCACGCGCGGCCGGCCTGCACACGTCGCGCCTCGACGGTTCGCCGCTCGAATACAACCGGCCGGACCCGTTGCTGCCCGATCTGATCGTGTGCCGACCCGAGCTTGCCGAGGCGGTCCTTTCCGTCACTCGGTGAGCCTCCCCGATCGCGAAGGCCGCGGCTATGCCAGACGACGGTGGGTTGTTGATCCCAATTGGCAGCGAGCGCGAGTATCGTTGCTGGCAAATGCCCGCAAACCCTCCCGCCACACAGGGATTCACCGCCAAGGGTCGCGCCACTCGCGAACGCATCCTCCAGGCAGCAGCGCAAGTTCTGCTGGCTGAGGGGCTGTCCGCGTTCAACCTCGAGAAGGTGCGCCGAGCGGCCTCCGTGAGCGGGTCACAGCTGTCGCACTACTTCGCCGATAGACAGGCGCTGATTCGAGGGTTGCTGGACCGCGAGATCGAGGTGGTACTGGACTTTCATCGGCAACCACAGCTGGGCGGTCTGGACACCCTCGACGACTTCGAACGGTGGGCCGATCTCAACGTCCGGGACCACCGCACAACGGGCTACACCAAATCACCCACTTATCACACGCTCGCAGGCCGGCTCGCGAAATCCGACGCGGCTACCAGAAAGACGCTCGCCGACGGGTACTGGCGTTGGGTCGACCTGCTCGAACAGTCCCTTCAACGAATGGTGGATCGGGGCGTACTGGTGACGGCGGCCAATCCCCGCCATCTGTCACTGGTTGTTGTCGGTGCCCATCAGGGCGCGGGCACCGTGAGTTTCGCCTACCGCAACGAATGGCCTCTCGTCGACGTATCGCGTTTCGTCGTGAACTACCTGCGCACCTTCGCGGCCGATGCATCCGAACGGATCGCGCGGAAGCCGCGCCGTCCCCGCGGCCGAGGTAGCCGTGGCACCGGCACCGTTGTTCTCCGCAGCGGGCCGCGGTTGACCGAGAAGGGCTTGGCGACCCGTGCCCGCATCATTGCGCGGGCAGCGGACGTGATGTTCGAGCAGGGCGTGCACGCGACCAGCCTCGACGACGTCCGCAGAGCCGGAAGGGTGAGCGGATCACAGCTGTCGCACTACTTTACGGACAAGCGCGATCTGGTTCGCCACGTGGTTTCTTTTCGCACGGACGAGGTCGTCGGCTTTCACACCCAACCAAACTTGGACCGGCTCGATAGCCTGCTCTCGTTGCGCGCCTGGGCCGATGCTTGTCTGGCGAATGCCGAGGCAGTGTATCTGCGCGGCGGCTGTGTTTACGGATCGCTGGCCGGTGAGCTCTTGGAAGCAGACGACGGTATCCTCGACGACCTCGCAACGGGATACGACCGCTGGATCGCCTTGTTCCGCGACGGCTTGAGAACCATGCGCCGTCGCGGGGATCTCACTGAGCAAGCCGATCCGCGCCACCTCGCCATCGCATTGGTCGCCGCACATCAGGGTGGCACGATGCTCACCTACGCCACTGGGACAGCAGAGCCGTTGCGCGCCACACTTGATGCCGCGGTTGACTACGTCGCATCGTTCCGCCCAGCCCCTTCTGGCCGCACAACTGGCAGCGCCACGCGGCGCTAGGGGAGCACTCACGACGTTCCTCACAAGAGGGACGAGCAGTCTTGGCGAATTCACAGGACTCACACAGCGCAACATGCTGGACAAGTCTGGGTGAGCTCACCCAGAATTGTGGGTCGTCGCACCCATTAGGTCCCCGGACAAGCCGACAGACAGTTAGCCACGGACGAAGCGGCGACCGCCGGTATCACTGAAACACGCACTGCCTCATTGCGTCGCACGCCGTCCCGATCAGAAGGGCCAGAAGGCATGACCAGACCGTCCGATGCTCAGACGCCGCCCGTGTCCAACTCCGGCGGTGATACTTACGATGTGGTCGTCTTGGGGGCCGGTCCCGTCGGACAGACCATCGCCGCACGCGCTCGGGCGGCCGGCTTTTCAGTAGCCTTGGTCGAACGCGAACTCGTCGGCGGGGAATGTTCGTACTGGGGGTGCGTGCCAAGCAAGGCGCTGCTGCGTCCTGTGCTTGCCCTCGCCGATGCTCGTCGGGTCGACGGGGCGCGGGACGCCGTCAGCGAGCGAATCAACGTTGCCGGAGTGTTCGGCCGACGAGACCGCTACGTGACGGGCTGGAGCGACATCGGCCAGGCCGAAACGATGGCCGAGATGGGCGTCGATCTCATCCGCGGCCACGCCCGTTTGGACGGGCCGCGTCGCCTGGCCATCGCCACGGCTGACGACGGACACCGGATCATCAGCGCCCACCAAGCGGTGGCGATTTGCACCGGTAGTACAGCCGCGCTGCCGGACATTCCCGGCATCGGCGAGGCGAAGCCATGGACCAATCGCAGGGCCACCGACACCAGCCTGGTTCCACCGCGTCTGGCCGTTGTCGGAGCCGGGGGAGTGGGAGTGGAGATGGCCACGGCATGGCAGGGGCTTGGTTCGCAGGTGACGTTGTTGGCGCGCGCGGTCGGCCTATTGCCGAAAATGGAACCCTTCGTCGGCGAGTTCGTCAACCGCGGCCTTCGCGAATCCGGAGTCGACGTGCGCACGAATGTTTCTGTCACCCAATTGAAACGGCGTCAACAGGGCGATCCCGTAAGCGTCACCCTCGATAGCGGTGAGCAGATAACTGTCGACGAGATTCTCTTTGCCACCGGCCGAATCCCCAACACTGTCGACATTGGGTTGGAGACGGTCGGTTTGACGCCGGGATCGTGGCTCGATGTTGACGAGACGTGTTTGGTTCACGGTGTCGACGGGGCCTGGTTGTACGGACTCGGTGACGCCAACCATCGCGCTCTGCTCACGCACCAGGGGAAGTACCAAGCACGCATCGCCGGCCGCGCGATCACCGCCCGAGCGTCGGGAGCCGTCCTCGACACCGCGCCTTGGGGCACGCACGTCGCGACGGCCGACACGAACTCCGTGCCGCAGGCCTTCTTCACCGATCCCGAAGCGGGTTCGGTTGGCTTGACCACGGAGGTGGCCGGCCAGCGGGGATATCGCGTCAAAGCCGTCGACGTCAACATCGGCGAATCAGTACCCGGTTCAAACTTGTTCGCGGACGGCTATTCCGGACAGGCCCGCCTCGTTGTCGATCTCGACAGAGAAGTTCTACTGGGCGCCTCGTTCGTCGGTCCAGGGGTTGCTGAGCTTTTGCACTCGGCAACCATCGCTGTCGCGGCGGAGGTACCCATCCGTCGGCTGTGGCATGCGGTGCCGTGCTTTCCGACGATCAGTGAAGTGTGGTTGCGTCTACTGGAGGCTTACCGCGACGCAGCCGAGACTACGGCGAAGCTGTGAACTCGCTGCCGAGGCACTGCGACTTACCTTCAAGTTCAATGCCTTACGTTGTGTGCCACCTTTGAATCTGCATAGTGTGGGTTGCACAACCCAGAATCCAGACCGGGCTGATCGCAGCCCGTACAACTCGTCGACGACAGGATCCTGATCATGAGTTCGAAGTCCTTCAGCCGTCACTTGATCGCGGTGGTTGGCGGTGGGGCACTGATCGCGATGGGCGCATTCCTGGCGGGATGCGGCAACGGCGAGCAGGCGCCTTCCACGACAACCACCACCACTACGACAACCACCACGACGCCGCCACCATCGAGTGCGGCGCCGCCCGCGCCGACGGAGAAGGGCATCAACCCCACCGGCGGCAACCTGTTCACACCTGAGATCAAGGCGCCGCCGGCACCCACCGAGCCGCCCGGCGTGCACCGCAACAACTGACACGAAGAGGATGTGAATTGTGTTTACCGGCCGAATCAGTCGTCTTCGGATCGTCGTCGCCAGTGGTGCCGCACTGATCGCGATCGGCGCCTTCGCCAGCGGGTGCGGAAACAACGGGGGGCAGGCGCCCTCTACCCGACAACGACAACGACGACGACGACGACATCGCCGTCACCGAGTGCGGCGCCGCCCGCGCCGACGGAGAAGGGCATCAACCCCACCGGCGGCAACCTGTTCACACCGGGCGTGACCGCTCCCGCGGCACCCACAGTGCCACCGGGTCAGCATCCCGGCATCAACGGCGTTCCGTAGGGATAACCGGCTGGTGCCGGTTCCATGTCGGGAATGACCGCCTCAGCCATGTCGGTCCCGCCACGGTGACCTCGCCGGAGCGCAGCACGTCCCGCCACGACCGTGCACCGCGGTGCCAGTCGACGAACGCCGGCGACCGCGCTTCCACCGTCAGGTCAGGTTCGCCGCCGGGATCGGAGTAACAGACCTCCGCGTTGCCGTGCTCGACGAGCAGCCAGTAATGCCGATTGCCCGGACGTTCGTCGGGAAAATTGAATGCGACGAGAAGCCGTCCGGCAGGCAGCGCAGATCGATCGAGCTGTACCTGACACCACGCCCACAAGGCGAATCCCGGATCGGAATGGTCGCGCGCAACCTCCACCCAGCGCTCGCCCCACTCCGCCAGGCCGTCGAGGACGCCGGCAAGGTCGGCGCCGGCTTCGGTGAGCTCATAGACGTGACCGCGGCCGTCGGGTTTGCGCCGAGACGCAATGAGCCCGGCGCGTTCGAGTTCGTCGAGTCGCTTGATCAGCATCGATCGCGACATCGTTGGAACGCCCCCGGCGATCGCCGAAAAAGTGTCCGCACCGAACATCAGGTTGCGCACGATGAGCGGATTCCACCGTTCGGCGAGAATCTCCGAGGCCCGCGCGATCGGACAGTACTGGTGGTACGTGCCCATGAACTGATGTTCCCACCACCGTCGCCGCGCTGGTAGTTCGAAAACAGAACTTCACACCGTGACCTCGCAGGTGGACGATGGCGATATGAAGTCGAAGATCGCCGCCGGGCAAGTCTCGGCTGCTGCTGCTCAGATCTACGAAGAGTCGTTGGTACCGGCGCTGTTCGACCAGTGGGTCGAGCCGGTGCTGGACGCGGTACACCCCACCGAAGGGGATCGCCTTCTCGACGTCGGTGCCGGGACCGGGGTCGTCGCCCGTGCCGCGCTGCGCACGATCGGACCAACCGGAGCGGTGATCGCCGTCGACCCCAACGAGGGCATGCTTGCAATGGCCGAGCGGCTGGCCCCCGGTCTGGACATCCGCCGCGGCGCGGCGGAGGAGCTTCCCGTCGGTGACGACGAAATCGACTGTCTGACTTGTCAGTTCGCCGCGATGTTCTTCTCCGATAGGCGCAAGGCGGTCGGCGAGATGGCTCGGGTGCTTCGGCCGGGTGGCCGGCTCGCGGTGGCGACGTGGGCAGCGGTCGAGGAACTGCCGGGTTTTGCGGCGATGGTCGACCTGTTCGGCGACGAACTCGGCGACTGGGCCGCCGATGCGATGCGGGCCCCGTTCAGCGTCGGCACGGCCGGAGCGCTGGCCGATCTGCTGCGGCCGTCGTTCCCCGATGTCGCGGTCGCGCGCCGCGAGGGGCTGGCGCGTTTCCGTTCACTCGATGATTGGCTCCACAGCGAGATCCGGGGCTGGACGCTCTCCGAGCGCGTCGACGATGACCAGTACGCGCGCCTGCGCGCCCAGGCCACCGACCGGCTGTCGCGGTTCGTCGGCGCCGACGGCGTGGTGAGTTTTCCCGCTCCCGCGCTGATCGCCACCGCAACCGCGGGCTGACTACCTCCGGCCGGGCCGCCGTCCGGCACGACCGAGATCTTGCGTGCGCTTGCCGCCAAACGTAGATTGTATTTTATATTCACTTTGGCTGCGAGCGAGAAGGACACGGATGCCGCGCACTGAATTCCACCGCGATCTACCCGTCAAGACCACCGCAGCAGACTCCTGGGCGGCCATGGTGGATGTTCCGCGCTTGGTGAGCTGGGTGTCGATCGTGGAAGACGCGGTCGAGCTGGAACCGCTCCGCAAGTACACGGCGGTGCTGTTGGATCGCCTCGGTCCTTTCAAACTTCGCGCGGATCTGGACGTGACAGTGAGCGATGTGGATGAAGGATCCTCGTTGAAGGTTCGCGCCGCCGGGGAGGACCGGCAGGTCGGCTCGCGGCTGCTGGTTCTGGCGAGTCTTCAGGTCCGGCCGCAGGAGCACGGTTCGATGATCGTCGTCGACGGGGTATACGAGGTGACCGGGAAGGTGGCGAGCATGGGCTCGGGCACCATCAACAAGAAGGCGCAAAAGATTCTCGACGAGTTTTTCGGCGCGGCCAGTGACGAACTCGGTGGCGTCTGATGCTGCCGTCGTTCCGTCTCGCAAGGCCGCGCGACCTAGATGAGGCACTCGACGCCATCGGTGACGAGAAGGTGCCGTACTGCGGCGGCACCGAGCTGCTGCTGGCCATGCGGGCCGGGCTGCACCGTCCGGAGACACTGGTGGACCTCAAGAAGGTGCCCGAGCTGACGGGAGTACAGCAAGACGGCGACGCCGTCGTGATCGGTGCCGTCGAGCGGCACATGGACCTCGCGGCGCACCCGCTGCTGCGCAAGCACCACCCGATGCTGGCGAAAGTCGAAGGCGCGGTTGGAAACGCACGGGTACGAGCCCAGGGGTCCATCGGTGGCAACCTGTGCTTCGCCGAGCCCAAGTCCGATGTGGCTACGGCTTTGGTCGCATACGGTGCCGAGGTCACTCTGGCCGGCAATGGCGGGCGACGCCGCACCGTCGCGGTCGAAGATTTCGTCGCAGGGCCGTATTGGGCCGACAAGGAGCCCGACGAATTGCTCGTCGACGTAAGGGTTCCCGTTCCGGCGCCGCGGACTCGAGCGGTATATCTGAAGTATCAGATCAGCGAGCGTCCGACCGTCGGCGTTGCGCTGTTGTACGACGCGGAAGCCGGCGCGTGTCGCCTGGTGGTCGGCGCCGTCGGAGAGGTGCAGATGTTGTGGACGTTCGGCGATCCGGCCGAGATCGATCCGCAAGCCGTCGCCGAAGAACTGGACCCGACACCCGACCTCACCGGATCCGACCGATACAAGCGCCAGGTCGCGGCTACCTATATCCGGCGCGCGGTCCACGCCATGGCGGTAGCCGCATGAGTGCCGACGAACTGACCATCATCGAGATCAGCCTGACGGTCAACGGGATTGCGGTACAGCGCACCGTCGCGCCGCGCACGCTGCTTGTCGACTTCCTGCGCGAAGATCTGGGCCTGACGGGGACCAAGGTCAGCTGCGAACTCCAGGTTTGCGGCGTGTGCACCGTCCTCGTCGACGACCGGCCGGTCAGCGCGTGCACCTTCCTCGCCGTCGACGCGGACGGATGCCGGGTGCGCACGGTCGAGGGCCTGGCCGAGGACGGCGCCCCGAATCGGCTGCAGGAGGCGTTCATTGACTATCACGCGCTGCAATGCGGGTTCTGCACGCCGGGCTTTCTGATGATGGCGACCGCGCTACTCGAGTCGCGCGATGACGTCGACCGCGACGACATCGTCGAGCATCTTGACGGAAACATCTGCCGCTGCACCGGATATCAGCCGATCATCGATGCCGTCGCAGCCGTGGCCGCCGAACAGCCGCCCTGCCTTGCCCGCAAGAACGGCGCACGCGATTTCCAAACGAGCCGCCCATGAGCATCGACCTACCGCCGTCCCCGTCGCACGTCGCGAACGACGTGCGCTCGCGCCATGCCGACGAGCACAAGACGGTCGGCCGCTCGGTGCGCCGCCGAGATCTGGTGGAAAAGGTGCTCGGCAATGCCCAATACGCGGTGGACATGACGATGCCCGGCATGCTGCACGCCAAGGTCGTGCGTGCCAATCGCGCACACGCCCAGATTGTGGACGTCGCCACCGACAAGGCCCTCTCGCTGCCTGACGTCGTCGCAGTTGTGACAGCGCCGGAACTGGAGCGGCTCTTCCCGCGGTTCGGCCACATCATCTCCGACCACTTCATCCTCGCGACCGATAAGGTGCGCTACTTCGGCGAGCCGGTGGCGATCGTGGTTGCCGAGTCCCGTGCCGCCGCAGCGGATGCCGCCGACTTGGTCGAGGTGAGCTACGACGACCTTCCGACTGTGATGTCGGCAGCCGAAGCGCTCGCACCCGGTGCCCCACTCGTCCACGAAACAACCTATGCGGCATCGGCGGACACGACGTTCAAGGAGTTGACCGACTTCGAGGACGAGAAGACGAAGCCAGTGCTGACGAACGTCGCCCACGAGGTCGAGATCGGCTGGGGTGACGTCGACGCCGCGTTCGCCGACGCCCATCTGATCGTCGAGGGCACGACGCGCTATCCGATGCTCTATGCGTACGCAATGGAGCCCTACAACGCGGTCGCTTCCTACAGCGACGATGGTCTGACGGTCATCACCACCGCCCAGCACCCCTTCATGGTCCGCGACGATCTGGCGCGGATCTTCGATCTGCCGCTGGCACGCGTGCGCGTCACCGTGCCCTACCTCGGTGGCGGGTACGGGTCGAAGTCGTACACCAAGGTGGAACCGCTCGCGGCGGTGGCGTCTTGGATCGTGGGCAGGCCCGTCAAACTGACGCTGACCGTCGACGAGGCCATCTACACCACCAGGGTCGACGATGCGGTGATCGACGTTCGCAGCGCATTCGACGCCGACGGCCACATCCTGGCCCGTGAGTTCGACATCACGATGGATTCCGGCGCGTACGCCGACAACAGCCCGTTGGTGCTGGCCAAGTCCGTCAATCGGTGCTTCGGCCCCTATCGGGTGGCCAACCTGCGCGTGCGCGGCCGATCCATTTACACCAACACCTCGCCGGCGTCGTCCTACCGCGGATTCGGTGCGCCGCAGGGCAATTTGGCGGGAGAGACGAATCTGGATCAGGCCGCCGACAAGCTGGGTATCAGTCGCGCCGACATCCGTCGGAGGAACCTGGTGCGATTCGGCGAGGAAATATTGCCCGGCAACCGCGGGATCGACGCCGACCTGATCGCCGACCTCGATATGGTCGTGGAATCGCTCGAACGCGGGCGCCTCGATACGGATCACTACGGAATCGGTTTCGGCGTAACAGCATCCGACGCAGGCGCCTACCCGATCTCGACGGCCCAGGTGCGGGTCGAGACGGACGGTTCTGTCATCGTGCTGTCGGGCAGCACGGAGATGGGCCAGGGCAGTCGGTCGTTGCTTGCCCAGATCGCCGCCGAGGAATTCGGCATCGGCATGGACCGGATCTCGGTGGTGCAGTCCGACACGGCAGGGACTGCCTATGAGCGGACGACGGGCGCCAGCAGGACGTCGACGCTTGCCGGTCTGTCACTGCAACGCGCGTGCACAGACGCCAAACAGAAGCTGTGCGCCATGGCGGCCGAGATTTGGGGATGTCCGCAGGACGAAGTGAGCGCCGCTTCCGGTGCGGTCTGCGGTCCGGGCGACGCGCACCTCGACTTCGGCACCGTCGTGCGCAGGTGGTTCGGCGGTTCGGCCGGCGAGGTCACCGGCGTTGGACTGGTTCGGCGGGAAGGTGCAACGAAGGAGATGCCCCCGTTCTGGGAGACCGGCTTGGTTGGCGTCGCGGTCCAGGTCGATCCAGAAACCGGCTATGTCACCGTCGACCAGCTCGTCACGTGCGCGGACGTGGGGTTCGCGATCAATCCGCAGGCCGTGGAGGCCCAGGACCTGGGCGCCGCGACACAAGGCTTGGGAGCCGCGCTGTTCGAAGAGCTCGTCTACGACGGGCCGCAGCTGGCGAATGCCAATGTGGTCGACTATCGGGTGCCAAGGGCCGGAGATCTGGCTCGCCGAATCGACCTCATGCTGGCCGAACGCCGCGATGGTGTCGGGCCGTATGGCGCCAAGGGCGCAGGCGAGGGTCAGCTGAATCCGATCGGTGGGGCGGTCGCCTCGGCGATCGCGCAGGCCGTCGGTCGCTGGCCTACTCGGTTGCCGTTGACCCCCGAGCGGGTGTGGAGATTGCTGAACGATCTTCCGGAGGCCGATTGAACGGCCGCGACACGGGAATTGTGTATTGACGATCTAATATGCAACCGTTACTGGCACCGATACAGTTAACCCATCAAGATGGGCTGAAAACGCCCGAAACCAGGGCATGGAGAGCATGGCACGCACGATAGAGACCGAGGTGTCCGACAAGGACGCCAAGATCCTCAGCAACATCGCGGATTCCGTGCGCGGCACGTTCCAAACTGTTGAGGACATGACCCAGTCCTTCATCCGCGAGGCGATCATCCAAGGCGTGTTCCGCCCGGGACAGCGGCTGAACCTGGACACCATCGCCGGTTCCCTCGGCGTCAGCCGCATGCCGGTACGCGCGAGCCTGCGTCAGCTCGAGAACGAGGGTCTGGTCCGGATTCACGCTTATCGCGGTGCCACGGTGTCGGTATTGCGACCCGACGAGATCGCGGAAATCTACGAGCTGCGCATCCTGCTGGAGTCCTATCTCCTGAAGCTGGCGATCGAGGCCATGGACGACGAGCTCGTCGACCGTCTCGAGGGGATCGTCGAGGATCTGGAGAATGCCGACGAGCTCAGCGAGCGACTCGACCGCCGCTACCAGCTCTACGAACAGCTCTATCAGCGAGCCAACCGGCCGCGGGCGCTCGCCCAGGTGAACAACCTGCGTGGTGCGGTCGGCCGGTACCTGCTGCTGCAGCGTGTCGACGAGCAGCACAGCCACGAAGAATTGATCGGCCATCTCCGAGCGCGCGATGCCAAAGCGGCGACCACTTGGCTGGTCAAGCACTTGCAGAAGGTGTCGACCCGACTGCAGGCCATCGTCGCAAGCGACGAGAAGCCGCCGGCCTAGCCCTAATCTGCCTAGTTGCGGGGTGGCACAACCCCGTCTTTTTCGCGCGCCCGACCGACGTCGGCGTAGCCGCGCCACCCGTGCTGCCTTCGGCGGGCAATTCTCAATTTATGAGTAGATATCGTTGGCAAGATTCTGTATCCAAGATAATCTATTCAAAACTTACCGAATGTGAGCCTGGAGGGAGTCCCGGTGGCGGAGGTTTCATTCGGAGTGCGCGTGCCCAACTCCGGGCCGCTGACATCCCTCGCGAACATCACCCGCGCCGCGACCGAAGCCGAGCAGATGGGCTTCGATTCGATCTTCCTGCACGACCACGTGGTGTGGAGCACCGCGATGCACCGCCACCACATCTCGTCCGGCGCGCACGAGGCGCTGGCCGACGATCAGTCCGCCGACTTCTTCGAGTCGCTCACCACGATCGGCTACCTCGCTGCAAAGACGTCGGCGGTTCGCATCGGCGTCGCCTGCCTGATCATGCCGACCCGCAACCCTATCTACGCGGCCAAGCAGCTGGCCACGCTCGACCACCTCACCGGTGGCCGGTTGATTGCGGGCGTCGGACTGGGCTCGAAGGCCTCCAAGGAATCCAGCGAGTTCGACGTGTTCGGTGTGCCGTTCTCGGCGCGGGCACGGATGACTGACGAGTACGTCGAGGCGATGCGGGCCATCTGGACCGAACCGTTGGCCTCCTACTCGGGACGCTATGTCGAGTTCAAAGACGCCGAGATCTTCCCGAAGCCGTTGCAGGACAGGGGTCCCGACGTGTGGGTCGGCGGCTGGACCGATGCGGCCGCCAAGCGCAGTGGGCGACTCGGCGACGGCTGGGTGCCCGGCTGGCTATCGCCGGCCGAAATGGCCCGCGGCGCAGCGATTGTGAGGACGACAGCGGAAGAGCACGACCGAAAGCCGGACGAGATCACCATCGCTGTGGAGAAACTCACGGTGATCGACACCGACCATGACGCCGCGATGGCCAGGGCGTTGCCCACCGTCCAGACGAGTTCCAAGACCTACGAACGCGACGTCGACCAGATCCAGTTCGCGCTCGACCGGCACATCTTCGGATCCGTCGAGGCTGTCGGGCGACGAGTCGCGGAGTTCGTCGACGCCGGAGTGACCCACTTCGAGCTCAAGTTCATCTACCCGACGATGGACGAACTGACGCGGCAGATGGAGCTATGGGCGAATGAGATTCTCCCCAAATATCGCTGAGAAACCGAGTTGACCACTGCGTTCGCGAAAACGACTGCGGCGGTGAGTATTTCGTCCGGCTAACCGAAACGAAGGGACGCAGCAACATGAAGAATCGGCTCTGGCGGCTCATCGCCGCCTTTTGCGTCATGGTCATCGCTCTGGCCGGATGCGGATCCAAAACATCCTCCGATGGCTCCGCCGATGGCGCCTGGACGCCGACCAAGGACATCGACTGGATCGTCCCGTACAGCCCCGGTGGAGGGTTCGACGTCTACTCGCGCGGCATCGCCGAAGTCATGCAGAAGACGCAGGCGACCGACGGCGTCAGTGTGGTCATTCGCAACATGCCGCCGCTGCCGCAGGGCATCACACAGGAATACACGGCCAAGCCGGACGGCTACACGGTCGGAATTCTCCCGATGCCCGCCGCGATCGCGCAGCAGATCCAGGACCCGGACCTGGCCAAGTGGGACACCGAGAAATTCACCGTGCTCGGCAGCGTGGACGAGAACGCGTACGTGGTCTACGTCGCGGCGGACTCGCCGTACCATTCGATCGACGACCTGATCAAGAAGAAGGGGCTGCGGTCCCTGACCGTTGAAGAAGGCTCGTCATCGGCGCTGGCGGGTCTTGCCACCATCAAGGCGCTCGGGCTTGATGCCAAAGTCACCTACGGGGCCGAGGGATCTGCCGACGTGGTGACCGGAATGCTCCGCGGCGATGCAGATTTCATCGTCTACGGATCGACCGACCTGACCGGCTTCGTCGAGTCCGGTGACATCAAGCCGCTGCTGTTCCTGGGCACAGAAGACCAGCGACCCCAGTCCCTGACCTGGCTGAAGGACGTGCCGAGTGCACAGTCCAAAGGCTTCGCCGACCTCAGCGGAGCGGTCACCGAGTTGCGTCTGATCGTCGCACCACCGGGGCTGCCGGATGCCGTGGCCGAATACCTGCGAAATGCGACCTACAAGACCATCATGAGCCCCGAGTTCGCCGACTGGGCGAAAACCGCCAAGCGGCCGATCGTTCCGCGTGACTGGCAGGCGGCCACCGAGGTCATGAAGAAACAGATCGAACAGATGAAGGAGCTCGTCCCGACGTTGTCGAGCTGAGCGGCGCCAGTAATGTCATTCCTGGGCGCCCTGCCCGATGCGCTGTCCTCGATGGCCAACTGGGCATTCCTCGTCGCGTTCTTGGTCGGCTGCCTCAACGGCATGCTCACCGGTCTCCTGCCGGGCCTCGGCGGTTCGGTGGGGATCGCGCTGATGATCCCGTTCACCTACAACATGGACACCCATACCGCGATGGGTCTGTTCATCGCCGCGCTGGCCGGGCAGTCCTTCTGTGGTTCCGTCACCGCGATCCTGCTGAACGTACCGGGGTCGTCACCAAGCGCAGCAACGACTCTGGACGGGTATCCGCTCGCTCGCCAAGGGCGCGGCGGATTCGCCATCGGCATTTCCGCGTCATCGTCATTCCTCGGCTCCTTCATCGGCACGCTGCTGTTGATCGCGCTCATCCCGGTGGTGCGGCCACTGGTCTTGTCGTTCTCTTTCCCCGAGTTCACCATGCTCGCCGTATTCGGGCTGACGGTGATCGCGATGGCATCGCGCGGCTCGATGTTCAAGGGTGTCGTTGCGGGTCTGCTGGGTGTGCTGTTCTCGTTCGTCGGGTTCGCCCCGGTCGGTGGCGACGTCAGGTACGCCTTCGACCAGCCATCCCTCTACAACGGCTTCGATGTGGTGATCGTGCTCGTTGGAATGTTCGCCGTCACCGAGGCGCTCGAGCTACTGCGAACGAATCAGAGTGTCTCGAAGGGCATCTCGGACATGAAGTTCGGCCACAAGCAGATCTTCGAGGGCGTCGTCTATACGATCAAACAGCCGTTCCTGTTGATCCGCAGTTCGTTGATCGGAGCCGGTATCGGTCTTGTGCCCGCGGTCGGCGGCAGCGTCGCGGCGTTCCTGGCGTACTTCCAGGCGGCCAGGACGTGCAAGAACCCACGATTCGGCTATGGCGACCCACGTGGCGTGCTCGCACCAGAAGCGTCGAACGACGCCAAGGACTCAGGCTCCGCACTGCCCAGCCTGGCGTTCGGCATCCCGGGCAGCTCGGATTGGGCGGTCGTCATGGGCGCCATGGTGATTCACGGGTTGACGCCGGGCCCCAACCTGATCAGGGAGAGCCCGGACATCGTCTGGATCGCGATCATCGTATTGAGCGCAGCGAGCTTCTTCACCTCCACCCTGGGTCTGATGTTCGGACCGCAACTGCTTCAGATCACGCGGATCAAACCGGGCATCCTGGCGCCGTTCGTCCTGATGCTGGCCGTGATCGGCGCGTACGCGCTCAACCTCAGCACGACGGACGTGATCGCGTCGATCGGTTTCGGACTGGTGGCCTACGCCATGAAATCGATCGGGATGCCGCTCATTCCGGTGATCCTCGGCTTCATTCTCGGGCCTCTGGTGGAGAAGTCCTATCTGCAGACGCTGTCGTCCTACGGTGGCATCAGCGGCTTTTTCACCCGGCCGATCTCGGTCGCCCTGATGATTCTCACGGTTGCGGTGCTGGTCTACGAGGTGATCTCGACACGTCGGGCCGGTGCCCGCGATACCGCCGAACTGTTGCGTGGCGTCAAATCCGCGACCCGCCCTTGGACGTTGGCAGTCATGGGCGCCTTCGGTGTCGTCGGTTTCGCAGCCCTGGTGATGGCCGCCGACTTCAGCGACAAGGGCGCGACATTCCCCGTGATCACGGCGGGGGCGCTGATTGTGCTGATCGGCGTATATCTCGCGGTGGCGCTGGTTCCGCCGCTGCGCAACAGGGCCGGCGGACTGATCGCTGACGGCGGCGGCATGGATGAGATTGTCGCTCATCTCGAGCAGGAGGCCGTCGAAAAGATCGATGCGCAACGCGATTCGGCGCCTCAGGCAGGTTCGAAACGATCGCCGGACGCGCCGCCCGAGTATGGCGCAGGCGCCGAACGTGCGCAGGTGAGCACGGCCGAGCAGGCGGCCTCTGTTGCTGCACCGGGAGTAAGCGTGACCGCCGAACAAGCCGACGACATGTCGCGTCGCCTCCGGGTCAGCCTCGTGCTGGTCTTCGGTCTGCTGGTCGGAATCATCCTCTTCGGCCTGGACTTCACCGTTCCGGTGATTTTCGTTCTGTTCCTGCGCCTGGTCACCAGGGAGCGCTGGCTGACCACCATCGCGACCACCGTGATCTCCTGCGCGGCACTGTATCTCGTATTCCACACGTTGCTCGATGTTCCGTTGGAGGGCGGGCTGTTGCTGTCTTACTGAGGCCGCATCAGACATCGTCAGAAGGAGGCAAGGGGAGTGATGGCGCGCTTCGGCACGCGTGCGAAAGGCCCGGCAGGTGTTGGGGCGACGGTCTGGGTTGCCGCCCTCACTGCCGGCTTCATCACGTCGGGTATGCAGGGCATCGTCCCGGCAATACCCGCGATCCGTGACCACTTCGGCCTCGACAATTTCCAGGTCGGCCTGATCACCAGCGTCTACCTACTCCCGGGGGTGTTCTCGGCCTTCGCCGCAGGTCTGCTCACCGAGCGGATCGGCCCGCGCAAGGTGGTAGTCGGCGGACTCACGACCTTCGGGTTGGGCGGCCTGCTGCTGATGTTCGTGCACGACCTCGGCACGCTGCTGGCGGTCCGGTTCGTGCAGGGCATCGTATTCGGGGCGCTGCAGTCCATCACGGTCGGCATCATCGGCTCCGTCGCTCTCGCTGGGCGGGCGGCGCATCGGGACCAGAGTCGGCGGATCGTGGTGATGGCCGCCTCGGAATCGGTGTTCCCGGTGATCGGCGGGCTGTTGTTGGCGCTGTCGTGGTACGCACCCTTCGCGACGCAGATACTGACACTCCCGCTAGCGGTGGTTGCGTGGTTCGTGCTCAAGGATCGCGTCGAGGAGCCACATAAGACGAATGACGCGCCCAAGGAGTCGGTGTGGAAGGCGCCGGCGATCGTCGGGGTCCAGATATTGGCGGCAGCCCGCTTCATCTTCAAGTTCGCGGTGCTTACCTATATGCCTGTGCTGGCCGTTGACCACGTGGGGA
Organism: uncultured Actinomycetota bacterium; assembly: GCA_963716505.1. GTDB lineage: Bacteria > Actinomycetota > Actinomycetes > Mycobacteriales > Mycobacteriaceae > Mycobacterium. The sequence continues at coordinate 161,548 of CAVQTL010000017.1, read as the reverse complement.
TGTCTGCAGCGGCGGTCGGCTGGCTGGTCGGGGGCTGTGGCGCGCTGTCGGCGGTGACAGCCTTGCTGTCCGAACGGCTCGCGTCTCGCTGGCGATCCTCGGAGATGATCCTCGGCTGCATGCTGCTCATCGGGGTCAGTCTGGTTCTGATCGGGTGGGCCGGTGCAGCGGCGATCGTGGCGATTGGGCTTCTGCTCTACGGTATCCAGGACGGCATCTACGGTGTCGCACACAACGTGCTGGCTAACGAAATGGCTCCGGTCGGTGCCCGCATGTCGTACATCGGCCTGACCGGCACTGTCAGAAATATCGGAAAATTCTTGTCGCCGTTGCTGTTTGGAGCAGTGACATTGGTCTTGTCGATCCCGCAGACGTTCTTGGCCTTCGCCGGACTGAGCATTGTGGGCGCCGTCGTCGCCCGAAGCGTCGCAGGCACGCAGCAGGAACTGCAGCCCGTCGCGCCCGGCAACAGCGGCTCCAGCGAGAGCGAGTCAGAAGCAGGCAGATGATCCCTATTTTGAATTCTGGATTTTGGATATAATATGAAAGTTATCTTGAAAGCTACGTAAAGGAGTAGAGGCCACGGCATGCGCACGACCCCCGTCACCTTCTATAGCGAAGGCCAGCGAATCGACGCTCTGTGGCGCACCTCCGACGACGGGGATGGCCCGTTCCGGGCCATCGTGCAAGGTCCGGGATGGTTGGGACTCAAAGATGCGAAGCTATATGTGCGCTACCACGAGGCGCTCACCGAGGCCGGCTTCGGCGTCCTGATCTTCGACTACCGCGGCTTCGGTGGCTCCGAGGGAGACCGCGGATTCCTCTCCCCGGCCTGGCAGTTGCAGGACCTGATCAACGCGGTCACCTACCTGACCACCCGCAGCGATGCGATAGCCGACGCCATCGGTGTCTTCGGCACCGGTGGGACCGGCGGCGGCAATGCGGTGCTGCTCGCGGCGGCGGACTCCCGGATCAAGGCCGCGGTGAGCCAGGTGCCGGTGGCGGACGGCAGGGACTGGTTACACCGGATGCGTTCGGAATCCGAATGGTTGGCGTTCCTGAACGAATTGGAGGTCGACCGCAAGCAGCGGGTGGTCGAGGGCGCGGGTCGTCGAGTTCATCCCCGCGAGGAGATCATGGTGCCCTCCGCGGAACGCCGTACCACGACGGTGAAAGCCGACGTCGACGGGCGCATTCCGACGAATGTGCCGCTGGCGTGTGCCGATGAGATCCTCAACTATCAGCCGCTGACCGCGGCCTCGGGGCTGACGACACCGCTATTGATCATCGGCGTCGAAGGCGACGCGACCACGCCGACCGACCACGCCGAATCGCTGTACGCAGCCGTATGCGGGCCCAAGGAGCTCATCATTCAACGCCACACCACGCACTACGCCGCGTACGACCAGTACTGGGAGCAGACCACTCCGCGAATCGTCGAATGGTTCGACATCCACGTGCGGCCAGTCGATCTCGCGGTGCGCAGCACAGAAGGCAAGAACGGATACACCGACCCAAGGACAGGAGCGCGGGCATGAGCACCCGAAGTCGAGCGCGAGTGAGGATCGCAGCGAGGAACGAGCGAGGACCGGAGCGAGTGGGAGACGAGGCATGAGCATCGATTTGAGGTTGAGTGGCGGCACCGTCGTGACGCCGGCAGGCAATGTCATGGCCGACGTGCTGGTCGACAGCGAGAAGATCGTCGGGCTCGTGCACCGAAGTGTTCCCGCGGAGGCAGACCGCACGGTCGACGTCACCGGCAAGCTGGTGCTGCCCGGCATGGTGGATGTGCACGTGCACACCCGCGAACCCGGGTTCGAGCACAAAGAGGACATCGAGACCACATCCCGCCAAGCGGCGGTCGGTGGGGTGACGACCATCTTCGGGATGCCCAACCTGAATCCACCGACGAACGACACCGAAACGCTCAGCGACGTATTCGATCGCTACGCCAGGACATCGATCGTGGACTACAACCACAACCCGGCGCCCACAAACTATGACCAGATCCAGCCCATGGCCGATATGGGCGTGTGTGCCTACAAGATCTACATGGTCGTCGACACCGGTCGTACCTATCCGCATCCGGCAGGCACCGGAATGCACGATCACGGCCACCTGCTGAAGATGATGGACCTGATCGCCAAGACCGGTAAGCGGTTCATCATTCATCCGCACGACCAGGCCCTGATGGACTACATCGAGGGCGAGTATCTGGCCAGGGGTGAGAACACGCCGCAGGGCTACGCATCGGCATACGCCGCACGTTCAGGTGTCATCTGGGACACCGCAATTGACGTCTGTCTGCGATTGGCGGAGGCCTCTGGCTGCCCGATTCACATCGCGCACATGCAGACCAAGCGCTCGGTAGAGGCGGTCCGACGGGCGAAGGCGGCTGGCATCGACGTCACCTGCGAGGTGAACCACTGGGCACCGTTCTTGTCGACGTGGGATGACGTCGAGCGGCTCGGGCCGTACGCGCTGTCCTACTGGGTGCCCGACGAAGGCCGCGAGGCGGTCTGGGAAGCCATGGTCGACGGCACCATCGATGTCTGCTCATCAGATCACGCGCCGCACACGCGCGAAGAAAAGGAGATCGGCTGGACCGAGATGTGGAGCTGCCACACCGGCACGCCGGGCATCCAGTACTACTACCCCCTGCTGTTGGACGCGGTGAACCAGGGCAAGCTGACCCTCGAGCGAGTGGTTTCGCTGGTCGCAACGGCGCCCGCCAAGGAGTTCGGCCTTTCTGGCATCAAGGGCGCCATCGAAGTCGGCGCCGACGCGGATCTTGTCGTCGCAGACATGGCGGCGCCCTGGACGATCTCGAACGACGGCGTGCTGTCCCGATGCGGGTGGACGCCGTACGACGGCAGGCAGATCACTGCCGCGATCGAGCGCACATTCGTCAGGGGTACCGAAGTGTTCGCCGACGGCGCCGTTGTCGGACAACCAGGACATGGCCGACTCGCGACCGCGGTCGCCGAATCAGAGATGCGGCTCGCGACCGCCAACTCCTCCGGAGGAAACAGCTGATATGAAGTTCGGATTGTTGCTGCCCCATTTCGGTGAGCACGCAAGCAAGGAGAAAGTCCTCGAAGGGTCGAAGCTGGCGGAGGACGTCGGCTTCGACTCGGTTTGGGTACGCGACCATCTCGTGTTCGAGCCGCACGGTGAGATGGAGAAACCGAACCGGACCTTCTACGACGCGCTGACCACCCTGACCGCCATCGGAGCCGTCACCGACCGGATCGAGTTGGGTACCGGGTCGCTGATCCCGTTTCGGCACCCGCTGGTCACCGCGCTGATGGCGGGCACGATTACCCAATTGGTCGGGCCACGACTGATTCTCGGCTTCGGCGCGGGCACCTTCGATCACGAGTTCGAGGCCATCGAGTGGGGCGACCGGGACCGCGTGGAGTTGGTGCGCTCGAACGCGGAGATCCTGCGCCGGGTCTTCACAGAGAACGACGTCGACTACACCGACGACAACTTCACCTTCACCGATATCACCATCGAACCGAAGCCCGCTGGCGGCCGGGTGCCGTTCTGGTACTGCGGTGCCACGCCGCGCTCCGCGCGCCTGGCCGTGGAGTTCTGCGACGGCTGGATGCCGGGCCGGATCTCGTTGCACACCATGGCCAAGCGGATCGAGACCATGCGGGAACTGTCGGAGAAGAAGGGTAGGGAACTGCCGACGATCGCGGTGATCCCGCCGACGAGCATCGAAGAGACCCGCGAAGAGGCGCTGAAATATGTGAACATTCCCGGCCTGCTGGCGTGGGCGAACAAAGCCAAGTTCGCGGTGCGCCCGCCGTCGGGCAAGTTCGAGACGGTGGAGGACCTGGAGGGCCAGCTGATCGTAGGCTCACCGGACGAGGCCGTCGCCGAGGTCAAGAAGTTCCAGGACGTCGGTACCCAGCACCTGGTGTTCGACTTCCGCTTCAAATTCGACCGGTTCTTCGAGCAGATCAAGCTCTTGGGTCAGGAAGTGTTGCCCCAACTTCGTGGCTGAGGACCGACGCACGGCCATGAGGTCGAGACCGCCACCGGCAGACCGGTCCCCGAGCTGGTGGTCGAGCAGAAGCTGTTGTCCCACAACCAGGTAAGCGAGCTGTTGCGGCCAAAGGCGTTCGTCGGGCCCGCGGGAGCTTCCGACCGTAATGTGCACACCCGAGTAGGAGGATCCGCATGACTTCGGTCGACACCACGACACAGCTGCGCGAGGATCTCGTCACGTGCACCCGCCTGCTGGTGTTCAGCGGCATTCTGGACTACAGCGGCCACGTCAGCGCCAGGATCCCCGGCACCGATCACGTGCTCATTCAACCGCGCGACATGAGCCGTGCCGCTCTGGGGCCGCAGGATCTGCTGGTGGTGGATCTCGACGGCGAATTGGTCGAAGGGGACGTGCCGTCCCCGGCCGAGACCGACATCCACACCGGTGTGTATCGCGCCCGCCCCGATGTCGGCATGGTGTGCCACGGTCACCCGACGCTTGTCCACCTCCTTCACGATGGTCGACACGCCGCTTCTGCCGATGCGGCACTTCGCCTACAAGCACCCCGACGGATTGCCGATCCATCCGGACCCCACCCACATCACCACGCGCGCGCAGGGCGACGCCGTTGCGAAAACTCTCGGTGATTCGGATGCATGCCTGCTGCGGTCGCACGGCACGGTGCTGGTGGCCAAGCGATTCGACGTGCTGTTCATGGACTGCCTCGATCTTGAGGAGAACGCCAAGACCCTGCTCGCCGCGACGCAAGCCGGCGGGAAGCTGCTTCCGCTGACCGCCGAGGAGGTCAAGCTCGTCGGCGAGAGTTACGGGCGGGGTGGACACCGGCCGCGCAAAGTCTGGGAGCACTACATCCATCTCGGCAAGATCGCCGGCGTGCTGTAGGTACCCACCTGCGTCAGCGCGCCGCCAGTTCTTCTAAGAGGTGGGCCTCGATCTCTGTGGCCACCTGTTCCACGCAGTCGTGCTGCAGGTTGTGCGTGCCGTCCAGCATGACGACCCGCGAGCCCGCGATGCGCTCGGCGTATTCGAGCTTCTGCGACCGTCGGTGCGGGTCCGAGCGGGACGAGACGAGCACCAGCGTGGGGACACGGATCGAGGCGGTGAGCGGACGCACAACATCCTCGTCGCGGACGCGTTGCAGCTCGTCAAGCACCCAGTGCGGCATCTTGCCGAACACAGACCCATCGAAGGCGGCGTAGTAGCACGAGAGCACTGACGCCTGGCGCTCCGGCCCCCAATAGGCGTCCGGCGTGTTGCGCATCGCATGCTCGATCGCCGCCTCATGTGACGCAAACGGTCCGAGGCTGTTGCGGACCTTCCCGTAGAAGGCCGCCATCGCCTGCTCGGACTCGTACGTCATGCGCGCCGGGTCGATCAGCACCATGCTCTCCACGGCGTGCGGCCATCGACCGACGACGTACGGCGCCAGCCAGCCTCCGCGCGAGTGCCCGATGAGGGTGGCGATCCCGCCGCCCATTGCCTCCTGCACGGCGAGGACGTCGCGGCCGAAGAATTCGGGTTCATACCCTGCGGCCGGCTTGTCGCTGTCGCCACCGCCGCGCTGGTCGATGGAGACGAACCGGTAGCGCTCGCCGAGTGAGGCGACGAGACGGGGTGCGAGCATGTTGAAGGACATGGCGGTGCTGCCCACCCCGTGGAGCATGATCGCCGTCTTGCCCTGGGAGTTTCCGCCCCAGTCGAGGCCGCGGATCCGCACCTGGTCGGAGTCGATCCAGAACTCACGCGCCTGCTCCGTCGTGCCGAGCTGGCTACCCGACTGTTCCAAAGTCATCGGATCTTCTGTTCTGAAACCGGCGCCCGAACGCGGGCGCCGGCTGGCTCGGGGGTGGACGGGCTCGGCCGGGAGACATCCAGATCGTTTTGGCTGTGCGACGGGCGGGCGTCAGCGGTTCCGCCGGTAGCCGGCTCGACCTCGTTGCGTAGCACGGTGCACTCGCCGACAGGCAAGGTGACGTGTACTTTCGTCCCGCGCCGCAAGTTTGTCCGGCCACCGCCCTTGAGGCGGATCGACTCGTCGCCGACACGCACGCGGTAGTCGACAGCGTCACCGACGAAGTGCGCGAGCGCGATCTCGCCCTCGAAGCGGTTGGTCGCGGCCGCCGCATCGTTGAGCAGCACCGCCTCGGGACGGAGCACCACCTCGGCGGTGTCACCGACCCTGACCTCTTCGAGCGTCCGCGCGCGCAGCGGTCCCATGGACGTCGTGAGTGTCGCCTCCTCCTCCCGCGACGAGTACGCGGTCACGGTTCCGCGGATGAATGTCGCCGTGCCGACGAAACGGGCGACGAACTCGCAATTCGGCTTGAGGTAGATCTCGCGCGGAGTACCTTCCTGGACGATCTTGCCGTCACGCATCACGGCGATCCGGTTCGACATCGACAACGCTTCGACCTGGTCGTGTGTCACGAACAACGTCGCGATCTTGAGGCGCCGCTGAATGGACCGCAGCTCGGTGCGCATCTGCTCACGCAGCTTGGCGTCGAGGTTGGAGAGTGGCTCGTCGAGAAGCAGCACCTTGGGCTTTCGTACGAGCGCACGTGCGAGCGAGAGACGCTGCTGTTGCCCGCCGGAGAGTTGGGTGGCCCGACGCTTCATGAACTGCTCGAGACCGACGAGGTTCAGCGCCTCCTCCACCCGCGAGCGGATCTCCGACCGTGACACCTTGCGTGAGACCCGCAGCGGGTAGGCAACGTTCTCGAAGACGGTCATGTGCGGCCAAACCGCGTAATCCTGGAAGACCAGCCCGATATCGCGCTTGTTCGGAGGAACCACGGCGCGACCCGAGACGACGACTTCGCCGTCGAGCTCGATGACGCCGTCCGACGGATCCTCTAGACCGGCGACGCAGCGCAAAGTGGTGGTCTTGCCGCACCCGCTCGGTCCAAGGAGCGTGTAGAACTCGCCGTCCTCGACGTCGAACGAGATGTGATCCACCGACGTCATGGCGCTGGAGCCGGTCCCGTATCGGTGATGGAGATCCTTGACCCGGATCGCGGTCATGACACACCTTCTCCCAACTGTGGAGCGACGGTGGGCGCTGAGCCCCGAGATCGTTGCCGTGCCGTCGGCCTCACCCTGTGCACCTCGCCCATTGCCTCGACTCGCGCTCGCTCCGGTCCTCGCTCGTTCCTCGCTGCGATCCTCACTCGCGGTCGTCTTCGGGGGTCATTCATACCCGCGTTCCTGACGAGCGGCGCAGGAACAGAGTCATGACGAGGGTGACCATCGTGAGGACGACGCCGAGGGCAGCCGTGCCCGGACCGTCGCCGTCGAACCACCGGCCGTAGATCAGCGTCGACATCACGATGTTGTCGCCGGTGCCTAGCATGAGCGGCAGGGTGAGGTTCTGGATGCTCGCGAGGAACACCACGAGCAGCCCGTTGAAGATCACGGGACGTAGGAGGGGGAGCAGCACGCGGCGCGTCGTCTGCCATCCGGAGCCGCCAGAGGTGCGGGACGCCTCCTCGAGCCCGACTTGGATCTGGGCGATGCCGCCCGTCGTGAGGCGCGTTCCCAGACCGATGAACTGTGTCGCCATCGCGAGAACGATGATCCAGATGGTCCCGTACACAGGGATCGGCAACAGCAGGTAGAGGAACAGCGTCGCAAGGCCGATGACAACGCCGGGGAATGCGTGCGGCATGAAGGCCAGCACGTCGAGGAGCGTCACGTAGCGCGAGCGCGTGCGCACGATGATCCATGAGACGGCGGTGGAGATCGCCATCGCAATGACCGATCCGAACACACCCAGAACGAACGTGTTCCACAGCCCTCGGTGGAACATGGAGTCGTCGATGATGCTCTGGTACGCCGCTATCGTCGTGCGGCTCAGGCTCTCGACGTCGAACGCGCCGAGGTACGGCTGCAGGCTCGACCACACGAGGACCACGAGCGGCAGCAAGAAGGAGACCGCGACGTAGCCGAACGCAAGGATGAGCGCGACTGGTTTCCACCCGCCGAGCTTGAGCGCTCTCGGCATCCGGCCCTTGCCGGTCACGGTGACGTAGGCATCGGACTGCGAGATGATGCGGTTGTACACGTACAGCGGAGCGAGCGAGACCACGAGCAACAGCACGCCATAAGCGCTGGCCACGCCGTTGTTCGGCAGGCCGACCACAGGATGCGATGACTGGTAGATCTCTGTGCTCAGCACAGAGATGCCGCCGGGGCGGCCCACGATGAGCGGGATGTCGAGCACCGAGACGACCGTGACGAACTGGTATACGAGAGCGCCGATGATGGCAGGCTTGAGCAGCGGGATCGTGACGGTCCGCAGGATCACCGACGTCTTCGCGCCCGACGCACGCGCGGCGTCCTCCAAGGTATTGCTCATGCCCCTCAATGACGCCGTGATGAGTAAGAACGTCAGCGGCACCAGGGCCATCCCCTGGATGAGAATCATCCAGGGGACCGTGTAAACGTTGAACGGACCGGTGGTGCCTGCCAGCCCGAACAGATCACGCAGGGCGACGTTGATCACCCCATTCGTCGGGTTGACCATCAAACTCCACGAGATGGCCAGGATCACCGTCGGGATTCCGGACGGTGCCACCACAAGGACGAACAACAGGTTGCCGAACGGAATGTCCGTCCGCTCGATGAGCATCGACAGGCCGAAGCTGACGACGAAGGCGAACAGCAGGCTGCCCGCCGTGAACAGGAACGTCGTCCACAGGACATCGAGGAGCGCGGAGTTGAAGAGCGCATCAGCGTAGTTCTCGAGTGTCCACGGGATCGGCGGCTCCACGATCAGCCCGAGTGACGTGTCCTGCAAGCTGCCAAGGACCAGGACAAGCAGCGGCCCGAGAACCAGGTAGACCAGGACTGCCGTGGTGATGACGATGAAAACCATCCGGCCGCTGAGCCTGCGGCGTCGGCAAGGCGCCTCGACGGTCTGGTGAGCGACGTCCGGGGGCGTCGTCGTCAGCATTCTCTCCGTCTCTCTGCTTACTGCGGTATCCGGTTGGCGGTGACCCTGGGCCGTTGCTTGTCTCTAACGCCGGCGGCTCAGTGCGCCATGATCTCCGCCATTGCCGTCGCCGTGTCGTTCGACGTCTTGAGCGCCTCCGGCGAGTCCGTGAGCACGAGCTTAGATGTCGGGGGCACTGCTGGCGGGTTGCTGTCGTTGTTCTGGAACTCGAGCTTGGCCTTTTGAGCAACGCCTTCGTCGCTGGCCAGCCAGGCCAGGAGACAGGCCGCCTTGTTGGGCCGCGGCGAGTCCTTCATGATCAGCGTGTGGTAATCGCTCGTCGGTACCACGTCGAGATATTTGATGTCGATGGGCGCACCCGCTGCCTGCGCCTCACGGATGTTGGCGTCGGCTGCGCTGGTCGTGAGCAGAGCCTCGCCCGAGATCACCTTCTGGGCGCTGGTCGTCGCACCCTGGATGATGAGTGGCTTTGTGGTTTCCATGAAGTCGTCGAACCAGTTGATCGTTTCCTGCTCGCCGTACGCGAGGGCGATCCCACCGAGATACGACCCGCGCGGATCCACGATGATCTTGCCTGCCCACTTGGGGTTCACGAGCTCCTTCCACGTGTTGGGCAGCTCATCCTTGGACACCAGGTCGGTGTTGTACCCGAGCCCCGTGATGAGGCGGTAGTTGCGCCAGGCGGTGCCGTTCTGCTGTTCGAGGACGAGGTCGTCGGCGACGCCGAGCGCTGGCCAGTCGACGTCGCGCACCATGTCCTGCTGAAATAGCGGGTCGAAGCCGGGCAGGTCACCGGACAGGGCGTCGAACGACAGGTCATGTCGTGCTTGGGATTCGGCCAGGAGCCGCTGGCTTGCCTCGTTGGAGCGCAGGTTGGTGTAGCTGATCTTGATGTCGGGATGCTTGGACGTGAACGGTTCGATCTCCTTGGCGAAGACCGCGGGGTCGGTAGACGCGACGTAGTTGAGGTCGCCGCTCTCGTCGGCGGCGGCCGTGCACGCCTCGGCCATGCTCACGCTGAGCGGCTCGCTGCCCGCGGACGATCCTCCTGGTCCGCCCGACGAACCGCATCCGGCGAGGAGAGCACCGGTCGTGGCGATGGCGGTCAGCACGACAGCGAAACGGGCTGCACTCGTGGTGTTCATCATGTCCTTCTTCTCTGTCGTGCCGCTGCCCCGGGCGTGCTGGGGCAGGGTCACGGCCATCGGCAGGAGGGCTCAACTACTGGCCTTCCGGGAACCTCTCAATCTGGTGCAGACCGAGGGCCTTGACGGCGAAGGTGTCTTGAACGGCCAAGTACCGTGCCACCTCCGTGTCGCTGTCGTTGAAGTGCTGGTGCCACATCCACACCGGGAAACTGAAGAGGTCGCCCTCTTCCCAATCAATACGCTGCTTGTTCACGCCATCCCAGCTGATGATGGTATGGCCGACACCGCGGACGATGTAGATGACGGCCTCGGTCGTGTGCCGGTGATTGACGGACTCGCCCTTAGGGGGAAGCTCACTGACGTGTGGCTGCAGGCGGATGTCCCCACCCAGTCGGTAGAAACGGGCCTTGGTGTTGCGGTATTCGCGAGGTGTCAGCTCGGTGGTTTTCAGGTCCTTGACGATGACCGCTTCGGTCGGGGGATTCTTCCGGTTCCATTGCTCGCGATTGGTCATCTCGCTGTTCGCGGTCTCGCTCAGCGCCTGGTCACGGACCTCGATCTCCTCGATCGAGTCAATCCTCTTTGCGGGCATCGTCGCGGTCTCTCCTCGTATGCGGGGCTGGCCGGCACCTCGCCGGTTCAATACATGATAATGGATATAATCTTCAGGTCAACAGGTCGGCGACGATAAGCTGACACGGAAATCCACTATCCGCCAAGGCCGTCTACCTCCGCTTTCGATCAGGAGTTTCGTGATGACAGATCAGGCACGTCAGCCCTGGGAGACTCGAATCGTCACCGACGCCCTGCCGTCGGGATCGACACCCACCGCAGCGCTTTGGATGCCGGTCGCAGGCCGAGCCTTGCGCAACTCGCCCGACGACGTTGTCGCGCTCACCGAGCAACAGGTGCGCGACCGGTTGCCGAAGGGCGATCAACTCGTCATGTCGATCGGCAAGGAGGACCTCGTCGATCAGGTCGACGACGAATTGACCCGACTGGTCGAGTCGACGGATGGCGGTGTGATCGTGATCGGACTGACTTACGACCGGCAGAACACGGTGCGCGTCTTCAACCAGTCGTGCCCGGAATGTGGGTCGATCGATGCCCACCTTCTCGGGCCCGCTGACGCACATGTCGCCCCCGAGCTGCGGGCCAACGCCAGGCTGTATCAGTGTGCGGAGTGTGGCACCGCCTGGGACGCCTGAGATTGCCTGGCGCCGGCGTTCTGCGCCGGGGCCGCGGCATCGCACACCTCCAAGAGACGCGCGGCTGTCACCGGATGGATCTGGCGGCGGTGTTCGTCCACGCTCTGCCGCAGCCGTGCCAGGTAGCGCTCCTTCGTGAAACCGAACCTCACCAGGAGCTCGTCGCTGGGAGGTCCGCCGTAGGGCAACCAGCTGACGGCGAAGGTCAATAGCGCGTGGTCCTCGCGGTCGATGCCGCAATCGCGTGGCACGGGCGAATCGTGTTGCCGCTGAATCCGGTTCGTCACCGCGCCCCACTACGAACAGAGAATGGCATCACGGGATTGTTGTCTCCATTGACAGGCTGGACCCATCGGATGAGGGGCGGTGGGATTCAGCGGTCCTCGACGCGGCCGTATCCCGGCCACTCAATCGTTATGTGTGATGAAACCTTCCGGACCGAAGCGGACGCCCTCTTCGGGATTGATGCTGTAGTAGGAGTACGGCGAGAAACTCTTCGCTTCGATCTCCTTCTGCACCTCTTCCATCGGGACGTGCTTGCCTGCCTCGACCTTCCTATCCAACCCGAGCCAGTCCAGCATCCGCTTGTTGGTGATGCCCAGATACAGAACGGGTTCGTCACCTGAATTGATATGGGTGTGCCACTGCATCGAGGGGATGTACATGAAATCGCCCTGCTCCCATGGGACGACCTCGCCCTGCACCTCGCTGTGGCCCTTGCCCTTCATGATGTAGATGGCGGCCTCGTTGTGATGCTTGTGCAGTCGCGTCGCCTGGCCGGGTTTGAGCTCCGAGATGTGCAGCTGAATCGTGCGCAGCGGCAGGTCGACATCGCGAGCAGGATGCCGCCTGTCGCCGTCGGCATACAAGTCGAGGTGCGGCTGCTTGTGCAGCAGCTTGCCCGCCGCCATAGGGCGAACCTCATCCTCGTGGTAGTGCAGCTTCCCGCGCCGGCGAGGCGAATTCGGGTCACTGCCGTCGACGTCGTGGCTGTCTCCGTGCCCATGGCCGTTGTCGGGGCTGTGGTCGTGGCCCACTTCGCTGGCCTGCGCCTCGGTCGGTCGTTCGGTCATATCCCGTACCTCTTTACTCGTATTGTCTCGTTGAGATGTGTTGTGGTCACCGCGAGGTGGCTGTGCTTTCTGAACTCTCTCCAATCGTATTGCGGCGTAAAGCAATGCAGTGCTCAGACGGCAGGGACAGGGTTATCGGCTTGCCCGTGCTGAACCGCTGAGACGCGGGTGTGCGGCACCGGATGGTGGCCTCGCCGATCCGAATCTGATAATCCATGCAGTCTCCGGTGAACAGCCTGGTCACGACCGTGCCTGAGAACATGTTCGGCCCGCTTGCGGTGGTGTCGGCCATCACCTGGATCTGTTCGGGCCGGATGGACACCACGCAATCGTCGCCGTCGCCCACGTCCACCATGGTGTTGACGTACAGGGTGCCATCGGAGGTCTCGACGGTGCCGCCGCGTCCGGCCTGTTGTGTCACAATCCCTTTGAGGAAGTTCGTCAGCCCGACAAAGTCGGCCACGAAGTCGTTCTCCGGCTCGAGGTACACCGAAAACGGACTGCCGATTTGGCTGATCCGGCCCTCGTGCATGACCGCGATCTCGTTGGACATCGACAGCGCCTCGGATTGGTCATGTGTCACATAGACCGTCGTGATCCCCTGGTCGCGCTGCAGACGCTTGAGTTCGAATCGCAGCGATTCGCGGAGTTTCGCGTCGAGGTTGGACAGGGGTTCGTCGAGCAGCAGGACGGCGGGTTCGATGACCAAGGCTCGCGCCAACGCCAGCCGTTGCTGCTGGCCGCCGGACAGTTTGGTGGCATACCTCCCGGCGAGGTGCCCGAGGCCGACCACGTCGAGCGCGCGCTCGACGCGGCGTTTGACCTCGCTTTTGGACGTGCGCCTGCGGGCACCGACGCACAGCGGAAACGCCACGTTGTCGAAGACGTTCATGTGCGGCCAGATCGCGTAGCTCTGGAACACCATGCCCAGGTTGCGGAGGTTGGCAGCCACCGAGACACTTTTCGCACTGGAAAACAGCACCTTGCCATTGACAGAGATGTTGCCGCTGTCGGGCTTCTCCAGGCCGGCGATGCAGCGCAGCGTCGTTGTCTTTCCGCAGCCGCTTGGGCCAAGCATCGTGAAGAAGTTGCCCTCCTTGACGGTGAAGGTGACCTCGTCCACGGCGTGGACGTGGTGCTTGGACTCGTCCTGAAAGTCTTTGCACAGACCCGTTACTTCGAGCATGGTCATCCACCCGTCTGCGGTTGCCGGAATTGAACCGGAGCCAAAGTCATCATTGGCATTCGCTGCCTACGCCTCCCGCACGCCGATCTTCCCGCCGAGCTTGTATGCCGTCGCGACGAGCGCCATCAGCGCGACGACCATGCAGACACCCAGCGCGGCCAGCACGCCGGTCTGGCCGTTCTGCCAGAACTCCCAGATGGTCACCGACATCACCCGGGTGTTCTGCGAGTAGAGCAGGATCGAGCTCGACAGCTCACGCACGGATACCACCACTACGTAGATCCAGCCTGCGACCAAACCCGGTGCCATGAGCGGCAACACAATGCGGCGGAAGCTGTCCCACCATGTCGCGCCGCTCATCTTCGCCGACTCTTCCAACTCAGCGCCGACCTGTCCGAGCGACGAGCCCGAATATCGCATTCCGTACGGCAGATAGCGCGTGACGTATGCGATGAACAGGATCACCAACGTGCCGTAGATGGGCAGTGGCGACCGCAGATAGATGAAGATCAACGCCACGCCGAGCACAAGACCCGGCATCGCCAAGGGGAAGCTCGCCAACAGATCGAGCAGTCTGCGCCCCTTGAACTTCGACTTGAGCACCATCCACGAGATGATCGCCGTGAACAGCATGACCGCTGTCGCGCTCGTGATGGCCAGGATCACTGAGTTCTTCACCGAGTCCGTCACGCCGCGGGTTTCGAAGAGTTCGGTGTAGTTGCTGAACGTGAGCGAGCTGAGAGGTTGGATGCCCGGCGTTTGATAGAAGGGCAGCAACGACATCCACAGCAGGATGAGCATCGGTGCGACGACGGCGATCAGGAAGTAGAAGACGAATCCGATCGACACCGGCCAGCGCCACTTGCCGAGATCGATTGTGCGCGGCCGGAAACCCTTGCCCGTCACCGTCTGGAATCGTTCACTCCGGCGGTTCATGTACTGCACCAGCAGCAGGCCCAGCGCGGTGATCAGCAGCAGGGTCAACGAGTAGATCGACGCCTGGTCGTACTTGATCGGGTAGGTGTGCAGTGCATCGTAGATGCGCGAAGTGAACACCCAGGTGCCGGAAGGCATTCCGAGCACCGCCGGGGTCTCGAAGGACTCCAGCCCGCGTACGACCATGATCAGCACGGCGCCGAGAAGCGCGGGCCGCACCAGCGGCAGGGTGACGCGACGCACCGTCTGCGGCACCGTCGCGCCGCTCATCATCGCCGATTCCTCCAACGAGGGGTCGGTGGACTTGAATGCGGCATACATCAGCAGGAACACCAGCGGCGAAAGATGCAACCCGTCGATCAGGATCATGCCGGGTAGCGAGAAGGCGTCGGGGATGAGAACCCCAAGTCCGATGTTGGAGAACATCTTCTGGAAGACACCGACGTTGCCGCCGATCAGATAAACCCACGAGATCGTGTACAGGATGCCGGGGACGATGAGCGGAACGATCGATGCCGCATACAACAACGGCTTGAGCGGAGCGTTGGACCGGACACAGAAGAAGGCCAGCGCGGTGCCGGTCACACAGCTGACAGCCGCCGAGCCGCAGGCGAACAGCACCGAGTTCATCAGCATCTCCGGCGTGCCCGGGACGCTGAACGCGTCGGCGATGTTCGACACGCCGAAACCGTCCCCGGTTGTCAGGCCGCGCCAGACGAGATACACCAGCGGGGATAACACCAGGTATCCGAGCACGACGATGACGGCGCCGCCCAGGATCCACATGAACCACGACTGTCGCTTCATGCCCCCGGGGGCCAGTCGCTGCTCCCGGGTTTCCGGTGGAATCTCGAGAAGCTGGGTCATCCCTGATTGCCGCTACTGTGGACGACGCCCTGCCAGAGGTCCGACCAGTCGGAGTACTGCTCAGAGATCGCCTCGACGTCGGTCTTGATGGGTTCGATCTGCACGCCACCGAAGGTCTTGGACGCCATCTCCTCATTGCTTGGCGTGCGGTCGTCGTCGATGAAGGCCTGCTGGCCTTCTGGCCCGAGGATGAAGTCCTGCAACAGAAGTGCGCCTGCGGCGTTTGCCGACGCACACGGCACCGAGATGCCGGTCACCTCGGCCACGACCGGAACCTTCACGGGGGTGAACTCCAGAGGGGCACCCTTGCCCTGTAGCTCGCGGATCCGGTGGATGTAGTTGTTGGCCGCGATGCCGTACTGGCCGGCGACAACAAGGTCGGTGGTGGTGGTGTGACCGTCGGTTATCGCGGAGTTCGCCGCGATGTCCTTGAAGAGCTGCACAGCCTGGTCCTTGGACATGCCCTGCGTCTGCAGGTGGTTGACCAGAGAGGCAAACCAGAACACATCGCTGCCCTCCAGAGCGAGCTTGCCCTTGAACCGCGGATCCTTGAGATCCTCAAGCGATTTCGGTGCCGCCTCGTTGGGGATGATCGTGGTGTTCCACACCGGCACGATGTAGCTGAGCCGATCTCCGGTGAAGTTGGCGAATTTGCCGCTCTCGGTCACACCGTCGAGGAACGGCGACTCGGCCGGTGACAACAGGTGGTTTTGGTCCAGGATCGCCATCTCGAGGGAGTCGAGTTCGATGATGTCAGCGCCCGCGAAGTTGGCCTGCGACTCCTGTAGAACGCGTTCCCGGATCTGCTCGCTGCCCGCGCGGTAAACGCTGACGTGGAGACCGTCGTACTTGCTCTCGAACGGGTCGGTGATGACAGTCGGATCGTTGACCTCGGTGTAGAGGTTGATGGTGCCGTCGTTGGTGTTCTTGGCCTCTTCGATCAGCGTCTTCTCGCGATCCTGGGGTGAGCTTCCTTTGAGCTTGTCCTGCAGTTTCGCGACCGAACTGTCGGCGCACTTGTCGGCGCCGGCCGCGGAGTCAGACTCCGACTCGCCACCGGGCGCCGAACACGCGGCCAGAAGCAGGGTGGCCGATGCCAGGGCCGCGATTACGCCTCGCTGAGTGTGATGGAAGCCGGACATCGGTGCTCCTGACCTGTTGTGCGGATAGTTGGGCTGGGCGGTCGAAATATGTTGATTAGGAGGGCAACTGGGCGTGTCGAGGCGACCTGTCTCGGTCGCCCGCCGCGGCGTCGTTCGTACGGTCGGTGATCCATTGGACGACCTCGGCGAGCGTCAGGACGTCGCCGTACTTCTGGTCGATGTCGAACAGGTTCATGGCGCGGGTAGCCTCGTGCCGGTCGTAGACACACTCCTCGACGACCACCATGTGCAACCGGTAGGCGCAGCCGTCCGTCACGGTCGCTCTCACGCAACCGCTCACGCTCTCGCCGCAGACGATCAGCGTGTCGATGCCTTGCGAGATGAGGTGTGCGAGTAGCGGTGTTCCGAAGAACCCGCTCGGCGCGGTCTTCTTCAACACAACCTCGCCCGGAAGTGGTGCCGCCTGTTCGATGAAGTCGAATCGACGCCGGTGCCGGTCCAGCTGCTCCGCGGTCTGGCCGTTGAGTCCGTGACGGCCGCCGAGCTTGGCTGCCCACGCCGAAATGCCGGACTCCTCTTCGGCCAGGCCGGTCAAGTGGATGATCGGAATCGCGGCCGCGCGCGCGACGCCAAGGAGCTCGGCGATCCGTTCGGCGGCGTCCCACCCGGCCAGGCCGGTACTGGCGGGCCAGGTCCTGATCGACTCGAGCAGCGGTTGAGGCTCGTCGCCCAGCGCCTTTCGGTAGTTGTCGACGGACAGCACCGCCGGGGTTCGGCCGAAGCCGCGTCGAGCGGTCGGTGCGGAAGCGGCCAGGTGCGCCCGGTCCTGCTCGGTCAGAAACGCATCCCAAACCCGAGTCGTAATGGTCCGTCCTCCGTGTCTTATGTAGAGGCCCGCCAGAAGGGTCTAGATGTGAAATCTCAGAACCAATATTCTGGATATTAGATACGAAGATTAAGATAGGTGTCGACGGCGGTCAAGCGTTTTCGCAGGATTGCCCCCATTGCGGTCGTGTCAGGTTTCGCGACCGCCCGATATGTCGCCATGGTGAAGCATCGGGGTGATCTCACGACGTGCTGTCGATCAAGGTGTGGAGAACCCGACGGCGGTCGACACGCGACGTGGCTGACGAACGGCGGGGCGGCCTGTTCCGGTCGCTTCGGCACTCGCCCAATCTGCGTATCTATCTCGGCGGCCACTGCGTCAGCGTCATCGGAACCTGGGTCCAACGGGTCGCGCAGGACTGGCTGATCCTCGAGATCACCCACAGCGGCGCCGCGTTGGGTCTTTCGGTCGCCGCGCAGTTCGCCCCGATGCTGCTGCTGGCGCCGTATGGCGGCGTGCTCGTCGACCGCCTCGACCGCCGCCGCACAATCATCGCGACCCAGGCAGTCAGCGGATTGCTCGCCGTGGCGCTGGCCGTCATCACACTCCTCGGTGTCGTGCAGCTGTGGTCGGTGCTGCTGCTGGGTCTAGGGCTCGGCCTGGTCACCGTGCTGGACGTGCCCGCGCGGCAGGCCTTCATCGCATCGATGGTCGAACCCGTGGACTACGCCAACGCGCAGGCGCTCGCGTCGAGCGTCAACAACTCGGGCCGGCTGGTCGGGCCCGCCGTCGCCGGTGTGCTGATCGCCACCGCAGGCGTCGCCGTGGCGTTCATAGTCAACGCCGCGTCGTTTGTCGCGGTTCTCATCAGCCTGGCGGTTCTCAACCGCGACCGACTTCGTCCGTCGCCACGGATACCGCGGGGGAAGGGGCAAGTGCGCGAAGGAGCCCGTTACCTATGGAGCTCACCGCAATTGCGGTCCACCATGCTGCTCGTTGCCGTGGTGGCGATCTTCGGCCAGAACTTCCGGGTGGTGCTGCCGTTGGCCGCCACGGAGCTGTATCACGGTGACGCTGCCACCTACGGCTGGCTCACGTCTGCGATCGGGCTGGGTGCCCTGGTTGGAACGGTGGTCAGTGCGAGCGTGTACATCCCGACGGCGTGGTCGATTCTTCTGACTGCCGTCGCTTTCGGCACGGTCAACCTGGTGGCGGCCTTCAGCCCGACGCTTGCGATGGCGCTCGCGGTGATGGTCGGCGTCGGCATCACCAACATCATCTTCAATACGCTGGCCCGGTCTGTGTTGCTGCTGAACAGCGAGCCGGAGATGCACGGACGGATGATGGCCATCCACGGGCAGGTCTTCCTTGGCTCGACGCCGATCGGCGGCCCACTCGTCGGCTGGTTGTGCGAGTTGTGGGGGGCCAGAGCGGGCTTCCTGATCGCTGGAGGTACTGCTCTGATGGCGGCGGCGCTGTTGGTCCGCTCCGCCTACCGAACCCGCCATTCCGTTCCGGCGCATCAGGGGCCCTGACGGCATACGCTCGGCGGCGTGTCAGAACCCCAGACCCTGCGCGCGTTGGCCGAACTGCCCTTGGCCCCGGCAAGCCTCGCCCAGTCGACGCTCATCATGATCGACTGCCAGAACACCTACACCCGCGGCGTGATGGAGCTCGACGGCGTGCAGGCTGCGCTCGACGAGGCCGCCGCGCTGCTGGACCGGGCCCGGTCCGCGGGCATCCCGATCATCCACATCCAGCACTCCGACGGTCCCGGCTCGCTCTACGACATCGACGGGGAGAGCGGCGCGATCGTCGATCGCGTCGCCCCGCGCGAAGGTGAGCCGGTGGTGGTGAAGACCTATCCGAACTCGTTCGTGCAGACCGATCTCGACCAGCGGCTGAAGGCTGCGAACGCGTCGAATCTCGTCCTCGCCGGATTCATGACGCACATGTGCGTGAACTCGACGGCCCGCGGGGCGTTCAATCTCGGATACGCGCCGACGGTGGTGGCCGCCGCGACGGCCACCCGCGCACTGCCCGGCGTCGATGGTGAGCCCGTGGCCGCGTCCGTGCTGCACGCCGCGAGCCTGGCCGCGATTGCCGACCTGTTCGCCGTCGTCGTTCCCGACGCCACGGAAATCCCGGACTGAGCGGGCCGGCGATCCACATGACCACCCCCTCGACTCAGGTCAGCAGGCTCGCCGAGATGCAGAGCACGTCGCGCGGCCAACTCGACGAACTGCTCGACAGCACACCGCTGGCCACAGTGGCACTGGTCCGCGACGGCCATCCGGCGATCTTTCCGACCGGTTTTGCCAGGGTCGACGACGAACTCGTCATCCACGGCTCGACCGGCTCACCGTGGATGCGGGCACTTGCCACCGGCGTGTCGGCGGCAGTCGCGGTCACCGGATTGGACGGAATCGTCGTGGCGCGCAGTGGATTCGAGTCGTCGTTTCGGTATCGCAGTGCCGTCGTCTTCGGAGTCTTCGAGCGGGTGCCCGAAGCCGACAAGGTGCGCTACCTCGAGCGGCTGACTGAGGCGTTCATCCCGGGCCGGACCGCCGAACTGCGCGCCAGCAGCCGCAAGGAACTCGCGGCCACACTGCCGCTGCGGCTGCCCATCGGCACGGACAACTGGTCGTTGAAGGTCAGCGACGGATGGCCGGAAGACCCGGACGAAGACATCGCAGGCGACGCATGGGCCGGTGTCGTCCCGATGTCAGTCGCCTACGGCGCGCCGCTGCCCGCACCCGACCTCAGACCGGGCATCCTGGTGCCCGAGTCGGTGCAGGCGATCACCGGTGCGCCGCGATCAGTCCAATAGCGCGGTGCGGCGGTACAGATCCGTGCGGCGGTCGCCGTGCACGTCGTTGTGCGAATTGATCCGCTTCACCCGCGACTCGGCCAGATCGACGTCGGCGGCGATCACGCCCGCCTTGCCGAATTCGGCAATGACCATCGGGTAACCGTCGGCGTCGACGACCACGCTGCCGCCGATCCAGTCCTGACCGCGTTCCACGCCGACGCGGTCGCACACCGCGATCGGCATCCGGTTCATCCCCGCACCCGCCAGCGCGCGCACCATCTCGGTCGGTCGTTCCCCCTCCGGCCGCGGCAGCAGCGGCCAGTTCACCGGGGCGCACAACAGGTCGGCGCCGGAAAGTGCCACGGCGCGAACCCATTCCGGAAACTCGATGTCGTAGCAGATCATCACGCCGATGCGGCCGTGCTCGGTGTCCACCACGATGGGCAGATCGTCGCCGCGGTCGAACACCGCGTTCTCGCTGTCCCACAGGTGCGCCTTGCGATAGACGCCTCGGACACCGGTCTTGTCGACGACGGCCGCGCTGTTGTAGATCGCATCACCCGCCGCTTCGGGGAATCCGGCGACGATGGTGAGCCCGAACGCCTCGGCAAGGTTGGCCCATTCGGCGATGGCAGGTCCGTCGCGGGTTTCTGCCAACGAGGACAGTTCGGCACGGTCGGCGAAGACATATCCCGACGAAGCCAGTTCGGGCAGCACGACGATCTGCGCGCCGTCGCGGGCGGCCTCCTCGATCGCGTACCTGCAGGTAGTGAGGTTTCCCGTGGGATCTCCGACGGACAGCGGAATCTGTGCGCAGGCGACGCGAACGGTCATGCGTCGATGTTACGGACGACACCCAGTTGGGAGATTCCCTCGCCAGGCATTCTCGTCACCGTCAACTCACGACGCGGAGGGATTCCAGCATGGGGTCAGCAGCGTACGCGATGCGCACCCCATCGGACCGCGCCTTGTCCAGCGCCTCGAGGACCGTTGCGGTGATTTCCTCGCCCGGGGCGAGCACCGGGATGCCCGGTGGATAGGGCGCGACGAGTTCGACACTTACGCGACCGACGGCGTCGTGCAGAGCGACGGTGTCGCTCGGTGCGAAGAACGCGGCCCGCGGGGGCATTACGGTCACCGGGGTCACGTGGTATGCCGCACCCGTGACGACTGGACGTGGCTTGCCGCGGTGCCGCGCTACCGACGCGATCAGCGCGTCGACGAGACGAGCGAGGGAATCCGCCGTGTCCGCCAGCGACACCTGCGCGACGATCGTGTCCCGTTCGGCCGCTTCGACCGGCAGTCCCGCTGCGAGCAAGTCGTTTTCGATGGCGATGCCATCGGCGCCGGTGCCGGGCAGCACTAGTGTCAACTTCAGGGGGTCGGTGCCCGGACCGTCGAGAATGACGAGACCGTCGACGTCCGCGAGGCGCTCGCGGGCGGTGCGCATCGCCGAGAGCGCTTCTCCCAGAAGGGATTCCCCATCGCGTTCCAGCAGTGCTCGGGCCGCATCGATGCTCGCAAGGATCGCGCCGGCGGGACTGGTGGTGTGCGTCGCCTCCACTCCTGCGTCGAGCCGGGCGGGGTCAATCCGGTTGCCCCGGGTTAGGACCATGGCTGCCTGGCTCCAGGCGGGCAGCGTCTTGTGCGCGCTGACGACCATCGCGTCGGCGCCAAGCTGCAAGGGGTGCCTGGGCAGGTCGGCATGGAAGCCGAAGTGCGCCGACCAGGCCGCGTCTACGATCAGCGGCACCCCATGGGTGTGGGCGGTCGCGGCCAGTGCGGCGACGTCGCCGACCGTGCCGACGTAGGAAGGGTCGCCAAGGAGCACCGCCAGCGCCCCGGGGTTCAGGCGCAGGGTCTCGGCTACCGCGTCGGGCGCGACGCCGAGTGGCAGACCGGTCGACGCATCCATGTCGGGGCGGACCCACAGCGGGGTGAGGCCGGCGAGGACCAGGCCGAGAAGCATCGATCGGTGCAGCGTGCGGCTGACGACCACCGAGCCGTTGTCATTGTCGGCGAGGGCGAGGGCGAGTGCCTGGTTGACGTGGGTCGCGCCGCCGACCGAGAAACGGCACAAATCCGCGCCCCACAGCCGCGCCGCCCGTGCCTCGGCGTCGACTAGGACGCCTCGGCTGAGCTTCATGGTGTCCAAGCCGGCATAGAGCGGCACGTCACCGGCCACGACGTCACCGACGAGATCGTGGCGCTGTTTGTGTCCGGGGATGGTGAACGGTGTCGGTGGATCCTCCTGAAATCGCAGCCAGGCATCTAGCAGCGGTGCGTCCGACCTCAGTCCGCGAGGGTCAGTGGGCATCAGCGCCTTCTTCGGGGGGTCATATGTCGATGGTCGTGCACGCGCGTCCGGCTTGCACCCGTGTCGATGGCAGAATTCACCGCATGCGGATGTCGGCCAAGGCGGAGTACGCCGTACGGGCGATGGTCCAATTGGCCTCCGCCGACGAGGGCTCGGTGGTGAAGACCGACGACCTGGCCAAGGCGCAGGGCATTCCACCGCAGTTTCTCGTCGACATCCTGTCGGATCTGCGCACCGACCGGCTGGTCCGCAGCCGCCGTGGTCGCGACGGAGGCTACGAACTGGCCCGTCCTGCTGCCGAGATCAGCATCGCCGACGTGCTCCGCTGCATCGACGGTCCGCTGGCCAGCGTGCGGGACATCGGGCTGGGTGATCTGCCCTATTCGGGGCCGACCGCCGCGCTGACCGATGTCTGGCGGGCGCTGCGGGCGAGCATGCGTTCGGTTCTGGAGGAGACCAGCCTGGCCGATGTGGCGACCGGGGACCTGCCGTCGCACGTGGCCACATTCGCCGACGACTACCGAGGCCAGGAGCAGGAGCGGGGCCACCGGAGCCGGAAGGCCGGCGGCATCGTCCCGCGCACGGTCGGCTAGCGGCGCCGACGCTTTCGGCGACGAGCGGCGATGCCGTCGAGAAGCATTCGCAGGCCGCGGTCGAAGTCCTCTTCCACCGACGTTTCGACAGCGACAGTCGATAACGCCTCCACGTTGGGGTGGCCGGCACCGGCGACCGACCCGATCCGGGTAGCGACCGACGGGCCCGCCAGATCGGCCTGCGCCGCACCGGTCACCAACCCCAGTAACGCGTGGAACGCGGCGAGCCGGTCACGGTCGTCCAGGCCGGCGCGGTTCAATGCCGCGATGAGCGCTTCGGCCGCCGCGAAGCCGGTCGACGAGGACATTCGACGAGTCAGCACAAGTGGAATGGCCGAGGGGTGCGCTCGGACGCCCTGCCACATCGCGCTGGCGATGGCGTACGCGTCCTGCTGCCAATCGTCGGTCGGCTCGGGTAGGCGCACCTCCGCGACGATGGCGGCAACGACGAGCTCCTCCAGCCCCTCCTTGTCGGCGACATAGTTGTAGAGCGTCATCGGTCCGGTGCCCAAGGACGCCGCCAGAGACCGCATGCTCAACGCGGCGACGCCGGAGTCGTCGACGATGCGCAGTGCCGCGGCGGCGATTTCGTCGGTGGTGAACCGGGCCCGCATTCCACTCCCTTGACAAGTACGGCGTACGTGTAAGAGTGTAGCCATACGTACACCGTACCTATGAGGAGATTGACATGCCGGTGGTGCAGGCGCTTCGGCTCGCGCCGTTCATCGTCGAGGACGTGTCGCGTGCGTTGTTGCGTCGGGGGCGGCGGTATGTGGCGATCGTCGGGCGGCCGGGCAGTACGGCGGTCGTCACGGTCGAGGGCGCCGCAGAAGGCTGGGCTTCGACCGTTCCCCCGGGAGGACACTTCGAGAACCGGGTCGCCGCCGCCGACGCGGTGAGCGTCGCGGTCGTGCAATGCCCGATAGTGCACGGGCCTGCGGCGGTCCGCACGTTGGGTGTGGTGCAGGCGCTTCGGCTCGCGCCGTTCATCGTCGAGGACGCGTTGCGTGCGTTGTTGCGTCGGGGGCGGCGGTATGTGGCGATCGTCGGGCGGCCGGGCAGTACGGCAGTCGTCACGGTCGAGGGCGCCGCAGAAGGCTGGGCTTCGACCGTTCCCCCGGGAGGACACTTCGAGAACCGGGTCGCCGCCGCCGACGCGGTCGGCTTGGTGTGGACGTCAGCGCTTCGGCAAGCGGCCAGGATCACCGCACCTCTGCTGGTGTGCGTCTGCGACCGCGAGAACCTCATCGACCCCAAATACGTTGAGCTGATGCCGGCGGCCCGAAAGGCGAGGCCCGCCACTACGACTCCGATCATTTCGAGATCTACCACCCGCCACTGGTCGAGCAGGCGCTCGCCGACCAAACCGCCTTTCTGAGGGCACATCTCGATGTCCGTGCGTGACCTTCTGCGCGACAACGACGAGAGGTTCCTCGGTGTCGCGCGCGGCTTCAGCGCCGACGACTGGTCGAGTCCGAGCCTGTGTGAGCGCTGGTCCAATCATGAGGTGCTCGCTCACATGGTTGCCGGGCTCAGCGCACCGCTGCGCGCCGTGACCGGCGCGATGCTCCGTCACCGCGGCTCATTCGACGGCGCGAACGCCGAGATGGCGACAGTGCTGGCCGCGGACCGCTCACCGGCGGAGCTACTCGACGATTACGCGCGGCTGGGCCGAGAACCACGGGGATTGGGCCGCTACTTCCCGTCGCGGCTGTTCCTCGGTGACCACGTCACGCATGAGCTCGACATGGTTTTCGCACTGGGTCTGGAGCCGCAGATCCCGTCGGACGTTCTGCTCGCGGTGTTGAACACCCAAGTGGCCGTGCCGAATCCGTTCGTACCGGCGTTCCGGAACTCCAGGGGCTTGCGGCTCCGGGCTACCGACGCCGCTTGGCGTCATGGCGAGCGGGGCCGCGCCGTCGAAGGTCGCGCCGCCGAACTCGTGTCGGTGCTCGGCAACCGGCCGAAGGTGCTGCCGCGTCTCGGCGGTGACGGCGTCGCCGTACTCGAGGCGCGGCTCAGTCGCCCGACCCGTACGGGCGGGTGATGATCTCCAAGTAGTGGCCGGCCGGGTCCTGGAAGTAGACGCCTCGGCCGCCGTCGTGGTGGTTGATCTCGCCCGGCCTGCTGCGCCGAGGATCCGCCCAGTGCTGCATGCCGCGGTCGCGGATCTTGCCGTAGATCGAGTCGAACTCGTCCTCGGACACCAGAAACGCATAGTGCTGTGGCCGGATCTCCTCGCCGTCGGGCACCTCCGCGTAGTCGAGGCTGACGTCGTTGGCGACGGCCACCACCAGGAAGTGGCCGAACGGCTCGGGGTCGGGCAGGCCGAACAACTCGGTGAGGAAGGTCGCCGACTCCTTCTTGTCTTTCGCGGCGACAATGGTGTGGTTGAGTTTGATGCTCATGTCTTGCCAGTAAACCAGTTTCGCTCGACTGGCGAGAAAGTGCACGATGTGGGCATGGTCAAAGATCTGACCGGCGAACGGGTCTTTCTGCGGGCTCCCCGGCTCGATGACGCCGAGGAGCTGTTCGCCTCGGTCGCCTCCGACCCCGAAGTCACGCACTACATGTCGTGGACGCCGCATCCCGATGTCGACGAGACGCGCCGGGTGATCACCGAGTTGTTCAATGTAGGCGGCGAACGCACCTGGCTGATCGTGCTGCGGGACACCGGGGAGATCATCGGCACCTGCGGTTTCCGACCGCTGCAGGCGCACAGCCGCGATTTCGGCTACGTGCTCGGCCGCCGGTGGTGGGGCCGTCGGCTCATGCCGGAGGTGGTTTCGCTGCTACTCGCCGAGATGGAAAGCGACGCAGGCGTGTACCGCATCTCGGCAATCTGCCACGTCGACAACACCCGGTCGGCCCGCGTGTTGGAGCGTGCAGGCCTGTCGCTCGAGGGCAGGCTGGTGCGGCACACCGTGTTTCCGAACATCAGCACGACCGAACCGCAGGACGTGCTGCAGTTCGCCAAGGCGGTCAGGTAGCGACGCCGCGCACCGCCCAGGCGCGGGCCGTCAACATGAAGCCCGAGTCCTCCAGCCGGGTTCACGAACAGCGGAGCCAGCCGGCGGCTCCACCGTCCCATGAACCGTTCGTAGTCATCGCTTTCGGAGAACATGCCGCCCCCAGGCTATCCAGCTTCGCGTGGTACGAATGAGCCATTGAACCGATGGGAGGCGATGATGCCGAACGGGTTTGATCTACGCGGCCTCGCGGTTCCGGTGATCGTCGCGCCGATGGCCGGTGGTCCGTCGACTCCCGAGCTCGCCGCCGCAGGCACCAACGCGGGCGGCCTGGGTTTCGTCGCCGCCGGTTACCTGAGCGCCGACACACTCGCGGAGCGGATAGCCGCCGCCCGCAAGCTGACCACCGGTCCGCTTGGCGTCAATCTGTTCGCACCACAGCCAAGCGCGGCGACTCCTGAGGCGATCCAGAGGTACGCCGCGGCGCTGGCCGCCGATGTGCAGCGATACGGGGTCAAGCTGGGCGAGCCCGCCTACCACGACGACGCCTGGGCGGCCAAGGTCGATGTACTGCTCGACCTGCGGCCCGAGGTGGCATCGTTCACGTTCGGACTGCCCAGCGTCGAGGAGTGCAAGCGGCTGCGCGACGCGGGCATCGCCACGGTTGGCACTGTGACCTCGGTCTACGAGGCGGATGCCGCAGTGGACTGCGGCGTCGACGCGATCGCGGTGCAGGGTCCGTCGGCCGGCGGGCACCGCGGCACGTTCGACCCCGTCGCAGAGCCCAATCCGCAACCCCTGCCCGAATTGCTCGCCGCCGCAGTGGCCAGGGTCGACGTCCCGGTCATCGCCGCCGGTGGGCTGGTGACCGCCGATGACGTCAACCGTGTGATCGACGGAGGCGCGGTGGCCGCACAGCTCGGCACGGCGTTCCTCCTCGCCGACGAAGCGGGCAGCAGCCCGGTGCACCGCGCCGCGCTACGGGACCCACAGTTCACCGAAACCGTTGTGACGAAGTCTTTTTCCGGCCGCTATGCGCGGGGACTTCACAACCGCTTCATCGACGACCACGAGGCACAGGCGCCGTTCGGATATCCCGAGATCCATTACCTGACAGGTCCGTTGCGGGCGGGCTCGGTGCGCGCAGGCGACCCGCACGGGACCAACGTGTGGGCGGGCACCGGCTTCAAGTCGATCAGGTCAGCACCGGTGGCCGACATCATGCACAACCTGACTTAGTGGTCTCGCTCGTAAGTTCGTCGGGGGTCATGCCCAGGCGGTCGGGTCGCCCAGGTAGAGGCCGCAGGCGGTATCGAGGGCCTACTTCGGGTGTGCCGGCCAGGTCGCCGGTGGGCAGGACCGAATCCTCGTAGCCGTCCTTTCTGGCCAGGTAGACCGCGACGCCCCAGTGGGCGGCTGATCCGGCGTAGCGCAGCCGCATCAGGGGCATGCTGTCGCCGTCGGGCATGTGTGCGGTGACGTAGGCGAACGCGCCGCGGAACCGTACATCGACACCGGCCAGTTACGGCGATCGTTCGCGGGCGTGGCCGGACAGCCGTTGTTGCAGGGACGTTTTCGTCGACGTGGGCGGTGCGGTCATGGTCGTGATCCTGCCGGATCGGCGTGTCGGTGACCACCATCCATCCCGTGACGGGTGAGGCTGGAGTGGCCAATGGGAACTTGTCGTGGAGCGCCAGGATGTCGCCGACCAGCACCGACCGGATCACGTTGACCGGTTCACAGCGCCGCGAACTGACCCGGTTGACCCGGGCCGGGCGCACCGAGCAACGGCTCGTGACGCGGGCCGAGATCGTGCTCGCGGCCTCTGCGGGAGAGTTGAACGCGCAGATCGCACGGTGGCTGGGGCTATGCGAGGACACCGTCCGCAAGTGGCGTCGCCGCTGGTGCGCGGCGCCGGGTGCGGCGTCGCTGGCCGATGCGAAGCGATCGGGTCGCCGACCGAAGTTCACTGCCGGCCAAGTCGCGCGGGTCAAGGCGATGGCCTGCACGCCACCGCGGGACAAGGGGTTACCGCTGTCGCGGTGGTCGTGCCCGGAGCTGGCCGAACAGGCGATCACCGACGGGATTTCCGGGTCGATATCGCCGGCGACCATCCGCCGGTGGCTGTCCGAGGACGCGTTCAAACCGTGGCAGTACCAGTCGTGGATCTTCATCACCGACCCAGACTTTGCCGTCAAGGCGCAACGGATGCTCGACCTCTACGACCGCGCGTGGGACGGCAAACCGTTGGGCCGCAACGATTATGTGATCTCCGCCGACGAGAAGACCTCCATCCAGGCCCGCTGCCGCTGCCACCCCACCCTGCCTGCCGGCAAGGCCCGCCAGATCCGGGTCAACCATGATTACCACCGCCGCGGCGCCGTGGCCTACCTGGCCGCCTACGACGTCCACCGCGGGAAAGTCTTCGGCCGCTGCGAGAACACCACCGGCATCGCCGCGTTCACCAACCTGGTCGCCCAAGTCATGACCCGGGAACCCTACGCCTCAGCCGATCGGGTGTTCTGGATCGTGGACAACGGGTCCTCCCACCGCGGACAGGCCGCGATCGACCGACTCGCCGAGCAATACCCCAACGCGATCATGGTGCACACCCCGGTGCACGCGTCCTGGCTGAACCAGATAGAGATCTACTTCTCCATCGTCCAACGGAAAGTGCTCTCGCCCAACGACTTCACCGATATCGACGCCGTCTCCGACCGCCTGTCCGCGTTCGAGAACCGATACAACCAGACCGCGCAGCCGTTCAAGTGGAAATTCACCACCATCGACCTGACCGAACTGCTGGTCAGGCTCGACAACCACAAACCCGAGCCCAACCACGACCCCGCCCAACCCCGTGCCGCGTGACCCCCGACGAGCTTACGAGCGAGCCCACTTAGCGCCGGCCATGCTGATGAACCACTCGCCGTCACTATTCTTGGCCCCCGGTCGCCGCGACTTGTGCATGTAGGCGAACATCGGGCCCTTGTGGCCAACGACTTTTCCCCCACCGTCGGTTGTTGCGCGATCTCGGTATCGGCGTCGAGGGCGATGGTACTCAGACCGTGCTTGATTGCGTTGTAGAGAAAGGCTTCTGGAAAGTAGCCGGTCGGCACATTCACTCAGCAGGAGCTCGAGCCCGTCGATCGCGTCCTCGAAGTCTGCGGGCGACATGGCGATACACGCATCGGTGTGACTGCTACCGCCGAGGAATATCTCGGCGAGCTGTGCTCGGTCGAACCCGCCTGACAGTCGAGGCGTTCGAGCTGCCCGGCCACCCGTTCTACCTGGCGACGCTGTTCCAGCCGCAGGTGGGGAGCTCGGCGCTCGGCGAGCTGCACCCGCTGCTGGCGGCGCTCGCCACGACACTAGGAGGCCGTGGCGGCGACCGTGACGGGGTCGCCGCGGCGGACCGGCCCCGCGGCCACGACGTCGCACCAGACGCCGAAGTGCACGCGTCGCCTGCCGCGCAGCTCCGCCAGCGCCTTTAGCGTCGGAAGGTCGCGGTGGCCGTCGTCGGGGTCGCGCGTCGTGACCACGCAGCGCGGCACGGGCGCGGTCACGAGCAGCCGCGCGGCGTCGCCGATCGCGACCTCGCGGCCGCCCCAGCCGTGCTCGGCCCACGCCTCGACGCCGTCGATCGTGAGCGTCATGCGGAAGCGGCGCGGGTCGGGTACCGCGCCGCCGAGCGCGGGCGCGAGCGCCGCCAGCGAGCCGCGCGACATCAGCGTCACCGGGGCGTCGTCGGCGCCGCGCTCGCCCTCGCCACGCGCGAGCAGCCTCACCGGCCGACCGAGGTGCTCGGAGAGCGCCTCCGCCGCAGCGCCGGCGACCAGCCGGCCGCGCACCTCGCGACCGTCGTAGAGCCGCGCGCCGGCCGGCTCGCCGGGCTCGACCGCCTCGGCGACCTCGCTCCCGTCCGGGAAGCGCAGCGCGAGCACGCCGCGGCGCGCGTCCCAGCGCGGCGCGACCTGGAGCAGCGCCGGCGTGCGCCCGGTCCGCAGCAGCTCGCCGTCCGCGCCGACGACGAGGAACGCGCGGTCGCCCAGCGTGCCCGCCGGCCCCAGCTCGAGCGCGTCCACCGAGCACAGCCGCATGCCCTTGACCGGGGCGATCGCGAGCTCGCAGACGGTGGCTGGCACGCCGCCCACGCTACCGTGCGCCGATGCCCGATCTCCCGCCGACCAGCCCCGATGGGCGTGGGGTTGGCGCGCTCCTATCGCAGCCGCCTTTTCTGTAAGCCGTTTTGGGGTGTTTCCGACTGTTACCCACGGTGATTGGCCGGCTGGTTGGCGTCGTGGGCAATGAGTTATCTGTAGGTGTGTGTAGAGGCTTGCCCGTGGCGGCCGGGTGGTACCCGCAGGCGCGGACTCCAGTGCGGGAGTTTTCACGGCCGGCTGTTGACTGGGGTCAGACGTGCTGGAGTCAATGGGAAGAGAGTGGTCGGCGGCGGCGTTTGTCGCCCGGCAGTTCAGTCTTTGCGCGCGAGCTGCTGGCGCGCCTGCTTTTCGACGAGCAGAGGAATGAAATCGCGGCTGGGGCTGGTGTGGAATCGGGCGTGTATCTGGCGGACGATGGTGTCGACGTCACCGGGCGGGAGCTCGGGAAACTCCCGGGTCAGACGTTGTTCAACCTCGGCCAGGACCGGGTGTTCGGTTGGCGCCGCCCTGTGCTGACCCGCGTGGCACCTTCCAGGAGCTTTTGAACCGGGCGCAGGGCCGGGGCCCTGTTGACGGCATTGCTCTGGGGCCTGGCACCCGGGCGGGGATCGATTTGGTGGCCCGCGAGCATCCTGAGGCAACGGCCGAACTGATCGCCAACGCCTATGACGCGTTCGTGCGGGAACACGGCTCAGCCGCCGTCGAGTAGCCGGACTTGGCGGCGGCTGAGGCCGTGTCTGAGCTTGCCTGGGTCAACCATGTGCAGATCTACTTCTCCATACCGCAGCGAAAAGCCATAAACCCCAACGACTTCGCCGACCTCGACCAACTCTCCGAACGCATCATCGGCTTTCAAGACCGCTACAACACAACCGCGAAACCGTTCGACTGGACCTACACCCGAGACGACCCCAACGCCTTCCTCCACCGCCTCGCACGACACACCGCACACCCCAGCACACGCCGCATGAGCCCCGACGAACTTCCGACCGCGACCACTTAGCGGCGGTGAATTCAGCCGCAAGTCAGCTTCGAGCTGCGAACATGGCCACGATGCGTTTATTGGTCGTTGAGGACGAGCAGCGGCTTGCCGCCGGGTTGCGCAAAGGGCTCGAGGCGGAGGGCTTCGCCGTCGATGTCGTTCACAACGGCACGGACGGCATCTGGATGGCCCGGGAAAACCCTTTCGACGCGATCGTTCTCGACATCATGCTGCCCGGGGCTAACGGCTACCAGGTGTGCCGGACGCTGCGCAGCGAGGGCAATTGGACGCCGATTTTGTTGCTCACCGCGAAGGACGGGGTCGCTGACGAGGTCGAGGGGCTCGACACCGGCGCCGACGACTACCTGTCCAAGCCGTTCTCGTACGCGGTTCTGATCGCGCGGCTGCGGGCGCTGTTGCGGCGCGGAGCGCGCCCGCGGCCGACAGTGTTGGAAGTCGGTGACCTGCGATTGGACCCTGCCGCGCGCCGCGTGTGGCACAGCGGTGTTGAAATCCGGTTCACCGCACGCGAGTTTGCCGTGCTCGAGTTCTTCGTGCATCATCCCGACGAGGTGCTGGCGAAGAAGGACATCCTCGACCACGTGTGGGACTTCGATTTCGACGGGGACCCGAACATCGTCGAGGTCTACGTGCGGCGGTTGCGCGCCAAGCTGCAGCCCTCGGCGACTCGCCCGGTGATCGAAACCGTTCGTGGCGCCGGGTACCGGCTGGTCGTCGATCGTGCTTAAGCGCCTCAAGACCATCCGGGCCGGGACCACCGCAGCGGCGACCATCATCGTCGGTGTCGCACTGGTCGCGGGCGCGGCGGCGTTGATCGCCGCACTGCGGCACAGCCTGACCGATGAGGTCGAGGAGGCAAGCCGGGCCCAAGCGATCAAGATCGCAGGGCAGCTCGAATCGGGCCGGTTGACGGTCCTGGATGTCTCCGGAAGCGACGACGAACAGCTGGTTCAGGTGCTCGCTCCCGACGGTTCCGTCGTCGCGTCGAGCCTCAATGTCACCGGTAAGCCCGCGGTCGCACAGCTGCTGCCGGGGCAGGTACGACACGTGCTGACCCCGCTCGACGACGACGAGTTCGTCGCGGTCGCGGAGGGCGCGCGGACCCCCGACGGGCAGCGGACGGTCCTGGTGGCCCGAGCGCTGGTCGACGTCTTCGACGCCACCACGGCGGTCACCAGGCTGCTGATGATCGGACTCCCGGTCCTGCTGGTGGTGGTCGCGCTCACTACCTGGTTCACGGTGGGTCGCGCATTGGCGCCGGTCGAGGCCATTCGCCGCGAGGTGGACGAGATTTCGGCCGCCCAACTACACCGTCGGGTACCACAGCCGCAGCCCGACGACGAGATCGGACGGCTCGCGGCGACGATGAACCGGATGCTGGCTCGGCTAGAAGACGGTCGAAACAGCCAGCGCCGGTTCGTCTCAGACGCCTCCCACGAACTGCGGTCGCCGCTGACCACCATCCGTGAGCATTCCGAGGTTGCCCTGGCGCATCCGGAGGGGACCACCGCCGAGGAGCTTGCCGAGGTCGTGCTGGCCGAGGAAATGAGGATGCAGCGTCTCGTCGAGGACATGCTGCTGCTGGCTCGCGCCGACGAGCACGCCGCGCCGCAGCGCGCACCGGTCGATCTCGATGACCTGGTCTTCGAGGAGGCCCGCAGGCTGCGGTCCACCACCGCCGCCGGCGTGGACACATCGGCGGTCGGGGCGGCGCGGGTGGACGGGGACGTTGAGGGGCTCCGGCGGGTCGTGCGCAACCTCGTCGACAACGCCGCCCGGCATGCGGCGGGACACATCGATCTGGCGCTGTCCGAGCGCGGTAACGAGGTGCGGTTGACGATCGACGACGACGGCCCAGGCATCCCGCAGGCCGACCGGGAGCGGGTGCTGAAGCGATTCGTCCGGCTTGATGAGGCCCGCTCCCGCGATGACGGCGGCAGCGGCCTGGGCCTCGCGATCGTCGATGAGGTGGTTCGGGATCATGGCGGCTCGGTTCTGATCGGGCAGTCACCGAAAGGTGGCGCACGCGTCGAGATCAGATTGCCCGCCGGCCAGGGTTAAGCCTCATTCAGGTTGCAGTCAGCTAGTCGGGTCCACGCTGATGACCATGAACTGCAAACGCATTGGCATTCTGACGGGGATAGGCGCGGCGGCTGTCGCGATCGGCACCGGCATCGCGGCGGCGCAACCCGACGACGGCGAGGGTTCGCCGATCACCGGCGAGGCACTGGCGAAAGCCAGCCAGGCCGCGTTGGCGTTCACCGGCGGCGGCACAGTCACCGGTACCGAGGTCGGCGACGAGGAAAGCCTCTACGAGGTCGAGGTGACGCTGGCCGACGGCAGCCAGGTCGACGTCCAGCTCAACGACGCCTTCGCGGTCGTCGGTGACAAGACCGACCCGCCCGGCAGCGATTCCGAACCCGACACACCGGGCAACTGAGGCAACCATGTCCGGCACCACCGGTCGCCGGCTCGTCACGCTATTGGTCTGCGCGCCTGTCGTTTCCGCTCTCGGCGTCGCGTGCGGCGGCGAGTCAGCACCGGTGGCGGCGGGGTGCATCAAGGTTGTCGAGGAGTCGGGGCAGACCACCGACGAATGTCTGCCCGTCGCGCCGGACAGCCGACGCGTCGATGTCGGGACGGCGACTTTCAGCAAGCCGACGCCGATCACAAACCCGCTGCATCCGACGAGTGAGGTCAAGCAGGTCATCATGGGCGGTCAGGTCGACGGCGAGCCGTTCCGGACGGAGGTGACGCTGATGCCAGGGAAACGGCCGATCCCGTTGCGCGGCAAGCCGGTCGACACCGCGATCAGCCAATATGTTGCGTACCTCGACGGACGCATCCACGAAGTGGCGATCGACTGGTATGCGCAGGCCGACGACGGCTCGGTGTGGTACTTCGGGGAAGACGTGTTCAACTACGAGGACGGCAAGGTGGCCGACACCTTGGGGACATGGGTGGCCAGCGACAAGACACCCGCCGCGATGATCATGCCCGCCGAGCCGGCCGTCGGTGACGTTTACCGACCCGAGAACGCCCCCGGGGTCGTGTTCGAGCAGGTGCGCGTCGAGAAGATCGACCAGTCTGTCCGCGGCCCGAGTGGCGAGATCAGCGGCGCAATCGAAGTCATAGAGCTGCACATGGACGGGACGACTGAGGGCAAGGTTTTCGCCCCCGGATACGGCGAGTACTCCACCGGGAGCCCCGGCGGCGACGTGGAGGCGGTGTCGCTTGCGTCGCCGACCGACAGCAGGCAAGGACTGATCCCCGCCGAATTCGGCGCGTTGTCCGGCACAGTCGCGGGGGTCTTCGATGCGGTCGCGACCGCGAACCGCGATCGCGCCGGGCAGGCCGGCACCGCACTCGGACAGGCGTGGGGCGCCGCGCTCACCAAGGGAATTCCGCCGCTGATGGAGTCCCAGATGAATCGCGATATCGAGGCTCTCAAAAGCGCCGTGGGCGAGGGTGATTGGCGTGCCGCCGAATCCGCCGCGCTGCGCGTCTCCCAGAACGAGCTCGACCTGCGGCTGCTGTACCAACCGGTGATCAACGTCGATCTGGCCCGTCTGGCGCTGTGGGCACGCCAGCTTCCGGTCGATGTCAACGCCGAGGATCCGGGTTTGGTTTCGGCCGATGTCGCCGCGCTGGAACGGGTCTGGGAACGTAGCCGACCTGGTCTGCAGGACCCGGCCGCGGTGGACGCGGCGATGCAACGGCTCAGGGGGGCTGCCGACGCTGAAGACCTTTCCGCGGTCGGCGGAGCCGCGGCCGCACTCAATCAGGCGGTTGCGAGACTGCGCGTCCGCTGACTGATTCCTTCCGGGGGCTAACCCGCCGACAAAGCGGGCAGCAGTAAGAGGTTTGCTCTTGAACCCGCTAGGCGATTGTTTGTGTTTTCTATGAGCATCTGGAAACTGCGCTGGATCCGATTAGCGTGGATGGTGTCGAAATGATTCGAAAGCACCGCAGCTTTCGGCCCTATTAGGAGATGACACCATGAAGAACTACTTGATTACCGGCTTGATCGGCGCGGGGACGTCGGCAGCACTCCTGCTGGCCGGTGCCGCGACCGCGGCTCCTACTGGCCCGACCGAGGTGGAGCAAACGGTGAAAACCCTTGAAGCGAGTGGCTATAACGTGATTCTGAATCGCACGGGTGCAGCGCCGTTGTCGTCATGCACGGTGAAGGAGGTCCGGCCCGGCCAGACGCACAAGACGTTTGACTCTCGCGGCAGCAGCACACCGTCGGAGACGATAATGGCCGAGACCGTTTATGTCGATATAGCGTGCTGAGTCGAAATTGGCCAAACGGGAGCGCATGTGGATTTCACATCGCTCTCCCGTTCGGTGCGTTAAGAGACTTTAAATAATCTATTTGCTGACAGATGCGAATTCAGCTTCGGAATGAGCATTGTCGGCCGTTGCCAGCGGCAGCCTGATCGTGAATGTCGTCGCGCCGGCCGAAGAGTCGACGCTGATGACGCCGCCATGGGCTTGCACGATCGACGCCGTGATGGCCAGTCCCAGACCCGAGTGGCCCGCTTCGCGGGACCGCGACTTGTCAGCCCGCACGAAACGCTCGAACAGATGGGGGAGAAGTTGATCGTCGATGCCCGGGCCGTCGTCGGCCACCGTCAGCCCCACGGAGGACGTCCCCGCGTCAGCGGAGACGGTCGTGGTGACCACCGTTCCGGCTGGGGTGTGCGCGCCGGCGTTGGTCAACAGATTGGCGACGGCCTGGTGCAGTTTGGCGCGATCACCGCGGACCCAAACCGGGTCGTTCGGGGCGTCCGTGGCCCAGGTGTGCGTGGGCGCCGACACCGCGGCGTCGTTGACGGCGTTGGTCACCAACTCCGCGAGGTCGACGTCCGCGGTCTCCAGATCCTGTCGCTCGTCGAGGCGGGCGAGGAACAGTAAGTCGGATACCAGTGTGTTCATCCGGGTGGACTCCGCCTCGATGCGTGCCAGCGCGTACTCGGTCGTCTCCGGAAGGACGGCGCTGTCCTGGCGCGTCAGTTCCGCGTACCCGTGTATTGCGGCCAACGGAGTTCGGAGCTCGTGGCTGGCGTCGGTGATGAACTGGCGCATGCGGCGATCGGAGGCGGCCACCTCGGCCAGCGCCCGTTCGACGTGGGCGAGCAGCCGGTTGAGCGCGTCGCCCACCAGACCCACTTCGGTGCGCGGATCGGTATCGCCTGGGGGAACCCGGGGCGTGATCGCGTACTGGTCACGGTTCAACGGCAAGGTCGCCACCTCACCGGCGGTCGACGCCACGCGGGCAAGCGGGCGCAACGCCACCCGCACGATGGCGAGCGTCCCGAACGCCGTGACGACCAGTGCCAACGCGGTGAGCGCCGTGACGACTATGGTTTCGCGGGTCGCCGCCTCGCTCGCCGGGCGTAGCGAGGCCGCCGTCAGCAGCACCTCACCCGGGCCGCCTGGGCGGGTGGTCATCATGTACTTGTCCAAGTTCGGCAGCCACAGCGTCTCGGTCGACCCGACGGAGCCCGCCCGCGCGGCGAGCGCCGCGAGGTCGTCGGGCGGTGGCGGCGCGGCCTCCCCGTCGCCGAACATGGCGGAGTCGACGACGATCCCGTTCTGTATCAGCACGACGATGTTGCCCGGGGCCTGCCCGATCAGGTAGATCAGTGGCTTCATCGCCGTGGGTTCGGGGATGCTGCCCGACGGCAACGGAGTGCTCCGATATTTGGTGACGCTTTGGCTGTACCCGTCGGCCGCGGCAGCCAACTGGGTGTCCACGATGCCTGTCACTGAAGCCCGCAGTGTCAGCACCGACATCGTCCCCACGACGATCAGCACCGCCATCACAACAGCGCACACTCCGACGACGAGCTGCTTGCGCAGCGGCCAGCTACGCACCGATAGCACGCTCATTCGGAGGGCCGTAGAAGATATCCGACGCCCCGCACCGTGTGGATCATCGGCGCGCGTCCGGTGTCGATCTTCTTACGCAGATACGACACATAGAGGTCGACGATGCTCGACTTGCCTCCGAAGTCGTAGTTCCAGACGCGTTCGAGGATCTCTTGCCTGCCGATGGCGCGTCGGGCATGACGCATCAGGTAGCGCAGGAGTTCGAATTCGGTGGCTGACAACGAGATCGGCTCGCCGGCGCGGCTGACGGCTCTACTCGCGCAAACCAGTTCGAGGTCGCCGACCGCCAACGTCTCGTCGCTCGCCGGTGTGAGGTACGCCGACCGACGCAGAAGCCCGCGCAATCGCGCGACGAGTTCCTCCAGGCTGAACGGCTTGGTCATGTAGTCGTCCCCACCCGCGGTCAGTCCGACCACCCGGTCGTGCACCGAGTCGCGCGCGGTGAGGAAGAGGATCGGCGTGTAAGTCTCGCTTTCGCGCAGCTGCTCGAGCACCCCGAAGCCGTCCGTATCCGGCAGCATGATGTCGAGCACCACGACGTCGGGGATGTTGGCCTCAAACCGCTCCAGTGCATCCGCGCCGTCGTGGGCGACGTCGATCTCCCACCCCTCGTACTTCAGAGCCATGCGGATCAGGTTGGTCAACGCTCGTTCGTCGTCGACCAGCAGCACGCGGATGGGAGATCCGTCGGCGCGCTGCATCCGCGGCAGCTTGCCCAGTACGGGCTCGCGCCGGGTGGTTCTACCGACCTGCAATGTCGTCATTCACACATTGTTCCCGCACCGCGGCAAATGCACATCGGTCTCATAGAAGGCTCACATAACCGCCGGTCAGCCCGCCAACTAACGCAATTCGTCGATCAGGATATTGCCGGTGTCCGACCGCGCCGTGACCACTGCGGCGGCGCGGCTGCGGTCGCTGGTCTGCGGGACGCGCACCACCGTGGCGCCGCTCTGCTCACCGGTGTTGGCGTTCACCACGTAGGGCCCCCGGGGCGGCAGCGCGATGCGGATGTCGCCGTTGTCCGTCGTCGCGTCGAGTGTGCGTGGAGCGGTGTCCTTGAAGTCCACCTCGATGTCGCCGTTGGCGGTGGTCGCGCGGAACGACTCCGTCACCGAGACGGCGGTGCGGGAGATCACGTCGCCGTCCACGCTGTCGACATCGATGCGCCGGGCGGCGCCGCTGAGTAGCACCGCCCCGTGCGTCATGCGCGCGGTGACTTGATCGAGATCGGCCTGTGTCATCAACACGCCGGTCCTCTGCTGGCTGGTGACCGTGAGCCGACGGGCCAACTCCGGCGGCAGCACCACATTGATCTCGCCGGCGCGGCCCCACTGCAGGAACGGCGATGGCTCGCCGCCGATCGCGATGCGAGTGCCCGCGGAGTCATTGGTCACCGTCAGTGGGTGCGACCCGGCGCGCGTGGAGTTGATCATCCGCATGTCGGCGCGCGGTTCTCCTGCGTTACGGTCGGCGGTGATGCGGACCGCCACCGGCAACTGACCGGTATCGACTACCAGCGATCGCATCGTCGACGGTAGGGGCTTGCTGTCGGTGACGACACGGAAGGTGGACAGTCCCCACGCCGCAACGCCGAGGGTGCCGACGGTACCGACCACGAGCACCGCTGCCGCGGCGATGAGCAGGAACCGGATCGCGGTGCGTCCGCCGGGGGACAGCGGCGGGGGCGATGAAGGTGGCGCGGGTGGCGGGGTGACCGGGGGTGCTGGCGGGGGAGGGGCAATGGTCGTCACAACGAAAAGCCTTTCGGTTGATCAGGACTCGAGGTAGCGCAGGACAGCCAGCACGCGACGGTTCTCGCTCTCGTCGGGAGTCAGGTCCAACTTGGTGAAGATCGAGGCGATGTGCTTCTCGGCGGAGCCCGTAGAGACGTGCAGAGTCGCGGCGATCGCGGAGTTCGTCTTGCCCTCCGCCATCAGTTGCAGCACCTCGCGCTCGCGTTGCGTGAGCTGATCGAGCACCGCCCGTCGGTGCGAGCGCACCAGGATCTGCGACACCACTTCGGGATCGAGCACGGTGCCGCCGCTACCGACCACCCCGACGGCGTCGAGGAAAGCTGGCACGTCGGCGACCCGGTCCTTTAGCAGGTATCCGAAACCCTTTGTGTCCGAGGCGATCAGGTCGGCGGCGTAGCGCTCCTCGACGTAGTGCGAGAGCACTAGCACCGGAGACTCGGGGTTCTGGCTGCGCAACAGCGCGGCGGCCCGAATGCCTTCGTCGGTGAAGGTGGGCGGCATCCGCACATCGACGATCGCCAGGTCCGGCCGGGTGTCGTTGACCAGGCGCAGCAGGTTGGTGGCATCGGGCACGCCCGCGATCACGTCGTGGCCTGCGTCGGCGAGGATGCGCTCGATGCCCGCGCGTAACAACGCGGAGTCCTCGGCGATCACGATGCGCATGGCAGGACCGCCGTGACGATGGTGGGACCGGTCGCCGGGCTGGAGACGGTGAACGCGCCGCGGGCGGCTCGCACCCGCTCCTCGAGCCCGCGCAGGCCGGTGGCCTCTTCGCTCGTCGTGATCGCCGCGCCGCCGCGCCCGTTGTCGAAGACCGAGACGTGCAACTGATTGGCCGCCTCGTCGAGCCGCACGGTGACGACGGCCCGCGTGGCCTGCGCGTGCTTGGCGACGTTCGTCAGTGCCTCGGCGACGACGAAGTAGGCAACCGACTCCGTCTCGTCGGGTAGCCGGTGCGGCAGGTGGATGTCGAGAGTCGCAGGCACTCCGAGGTTTTCGGCGCGCTGGACCACCGACGACAGCGCGGCGTCGAGGCCACGATCGGCCAGGATGGTGGGTGCGATACCCCGCACCACGTTGCGCAGCTCGACGAGCGCGCTCTTGGCGTCGTCGTGCGCCTCGGCGATCAGCTTCTTCGCTTCCGGCAGGTCGTTGTCGAGCTTCGTCTGCGCCAGGCCGATCGTCATCGCCAGCGACACCAATCGTGGCTGCACGCTGTCGTGCAGGTCCCGCTCAATGCGGTGTCGTTCGGTCTGCGCCGAGGACACCGCGCCCTTGCGTGCATCGGACAAGGCATTGACCTGGTATTTCAGTACCGCAGTCGGAGACGGCGACAGCAGCCACCGGTCGATGGCAGCGTCGAGAACGGGCGCGAGGACCAGAATCGCGGCCGCGGCGAGCAGCGCGATCACCGCCAGCACGAAGGCGACCGGCGGCGACAGGAATGACAGCCCCGCATCGTCGTCGCTCTGCCTGATCGCGATCGCGGCGGCGGGTCCGATGAACGCGAAAACCAACAGGGCAAAGGAGATACCGGTGACCGCGGCGTCGTAGATTCCGCGCAGGAGGTGATGCGCCGAGCCCTTCCAGAACCGTGCACTGCTGATGTCGAGCCAGAGCTGATGCAGCCACCGCTGAAAGCCGGTGTAGGGAGAGATGTTGCGCGGCGGGACGCCGATGCCCATGCCGAACACAGCCTCGCTGCGGATCCGTTCCAGCCATTCCACCCCGCGCATGAGATAGACGAACACGACGACGGCGATCGCGAAGCCGATGACCGACGGGATGGATGAGATACCAACGACCAGGATGGTCAATGGAATCCACAGCCACACCACCGCGACCGCCGCGCCCGTGATCATCGACGCCGTCGGCACCACGCCGATGCGTCGGGCCGGCGTCGGCGCCGCGACGGCGGTGTGCGTCGTGTCGACTGCGGCTAGCGGAGCGGGGTTGGAGGTGACTGCGACCATGTCTACAACCTATGGAGATCGCGGGCCGGGCAACACGGGGTTTTCCCGAGACCC
The DNA here is from genome assembly GCA_963716505.1 of uncultured Actinomycetota bacterium. GTDB lineage: Bacteria > Actinomycetota > Actinomycetes > Mycobacteriales > Mycobacteriaceae > Mycobacterium. The sequence continues at coordinate 120,693 of CAVQTL010000017.1, read as the reverse complement.
TGGCGGGGGAAAACCGTTCCTGGTTGGTGCAGGAGTGAGTCCTGCCTGGTTGCGGCCCAAACGGTGTTGGCCGCGGCTGGCGGGTGTTTTCCGGTGAACCGGGATGCCTCATGGTGGGCGTATCGGTGGGCCGGAACTACCGTGCCTGCCACCGTGGTTCGGCGGATGATCAGGCCTGGTCGGTGGAGTGCCCGCGCCGGTCCGCTGTCCGGTGCGGGGTCCTGCCGTCCGTCGCCTGATCGCCAGTCCCAATCCACGTCTGCCGATCGCGGCCGCCGCGGCATGATGCCTGGTGACCGGTTCGGAAGTCTGCTGCTGCAAAGGTCGCGCCCAGTGCTGGGCGCCCCAGCGGCTGGTATAGGCCGCATCCACCCGGATCACGGCTATGCCGCGGTGGGTGGCCATCGCGGTCAGCCGGGTGCGGAAGCGGGTGGTGGGGATGCCGGCCACGGTGCGGCGCAACCGTTTACCGCGTGCGCCGCGGCCGAGGGTTTCGCGGCCAGTGGCGCGAGCGTCGGCGAAGTCGAGGTTCTCCACAACCACCGCGGTGCAGCCAGTCTGTTGGGCGTGATCGAGCAGCGCAGTGATCGCCGCCCGTACCCGCCCGTCCCGCTGAGATGCCGCCAGCCCCGCGGTGATGATTGGGATCGTGATCGGGCTTGCCACGGGGTTACCCGAGGCGTCGAGGACGTAGCCGGCGAGGTGATCGGCATTGAGGTCCACACCCAACACCGGCCCGCTACGCAGCTCATCCAACCCGGGCGTCGGTTTGGGTGTGGATTTCCAGGAGGCGTCCAGGTACCAGCGGCCCCGATCCGGGTTCAAGCTGATGTCGTAGCGCACCGCCCGACGCGACGCCACCCGATCAGCCCACTCGCCGCCGCGGTGGGAGAACCACACCGGGGCCTCGATCACCACATGCGACCCCAATCGGTCGACGAGCACAGCGGGAACCTTGATCCGCAACCGGCCCGCCTCATCGACCCGGATGGTTTCGTTGCCGCAGGCCTTGCCCGACTCCCCGTCGGCGGTCAAAAACATCCGTGCTGCCTCCCACCGGTCTCGCCACTGCCGCTCGCTCATCGCAGCGTCGAGGTGGTTTCGGGTGCGCCACAACCGTTTGCCGCCCACCGTGACCGACGGCCGGCCCGCGGCCAGCGATTCCTGCGCCACCGCCAATCGGCCCCGCAGCGCTGCCAGGCGCCGCGTCTTGGCGAACCGTTCGGCCGCAGTCCGATAGCCCCGCCGGCGCCCGGTCTTGCCAGGCCTTAACGCGGCCTCGGCGTCGCGCTGGTTCGGGTGCAACTCACACCGCGCCTGCAGCACGCCGACCGCCGCACGTAGATCCGCCACATGAGCAGCCACGCCCCGCATCCCCAGCTGATACTGGTCCTCCACCGAACGGGTGATCGCCCCCGCCGACCGCGACGACGACACCGCGGTGATCGCCTGCTTACGCTCGGCGCGCCAGGCCGCGCGGCCCCCACGATCCAGCACACCACAACCCGTCCGGCCAGCCAGCTCGCCGCGATACATCGAGCCGAGCACAGTCCCGATGACGCTTAGCGCCTCAGCCTCGCCCGCCGTGAGATGAATGCGAGTGCGGATCCGCACCCCCGCCGGCGCAGCCGCCACCACCGGATCCTCGATCCGACGCAGCGACCGCTTTGCACCCACACGCAACATGCTCACAGCCGCCACCGACAACACCGCCCAACCGCACCGACGAAGCGCTCACTTGCGCTGACTACCGCTTACTACGCGGCCAACAGCAGTCACCCCATTCGCCTATTTGGGTGCGACGAGTTCCAGCGCGATGTTGTCTGGATCGCGGAACTCCAGGATGTACATCACCCCGATGTCTTTGATCGGCTCGTGGGCAATGCCCAGTTCGTCGAGTTGCCTTGCCGAGTCTTCTAGTTCGGACTTGCCGGCGAGCCGGAACGCCAGGTGGTCCAGACCGGTGCGGTCCTCGTCGAACCTGTCGTCGGCGACAGGGCGCAATGCGACCCTACAGTCGCCGACGTTGTAAATGACGCCATCGAACAGGAAGGCGAGCCGTTCACGCGTGGCGTCGTCGGCGTCCGCGGGCACCTCGAGGTTCACCGGCCAGCCGAAGACGCTCTCGTAGAACTCCCGCGATCGCGTGATGTCTGTGACTGTCAACCGGATGTGTGCCACGGAACTGGTGTCGATTGCCATGGCCTCATGTTGCCAGCACGCGGGATAGGGATCGCCGCGTGTCACAATCGCCGTCGTGCAGGTAGGGATGACGATGCCCGTGATGGAGCCGGATCTCGATGCGCCGGTCCTCGAAGGCTTGGGCCAGGACAATCGACGACGGACCGTTTTCATCGCTGTGCTGGGGTGAGCGAATCGCATTCGACAATCCGGAGGCCATCACGCTGCTCGGCGCGCTTGCGGCATGGACGGATCGCGTGCGGCTGGTGACGACGGTGGTGGTGCCGCAGCTGCACGACCCCGTGATGCTGGCCAAGGCGCTCGCGACAGGAGACATGCTCAGCGACGGCAGGCTCACCGTCGGCCTCGGAGTCGGCGGGCGGCGCGAGGACTACGAAGCGGTCGGTGCCGACCCCGCCACGCAGACCATGCGGGGGATGGCCGAGCAGGTCGCGGTGATGAAGCGGATATGGGCCGGCGAGAAGGTGACCGATTCCGTCGTCCCCGTTGGACCCGCGCCAGTGCAGAAGGGCGGCCCACAGCTGCTGGTCGGAACGATGGGTCCCAAGACGGTGCGAGTCCGCCGCCGCATGGGCCGACGGCCTGGCCGGCACCACGCTGGATCTCGACACCACCAAACAGAACGAGCTGTATGACGTCGCGCGGACGGCGTGGGCGCAGGCCGGAAAGCCCAAACCGCTTCTCGCCACCTCGTTCTGGTTCGCGCTCGGCGACGGCGATGATGCGCGTGCACAGGTGCACCGGCATCTGCGCCGCTACATGAACTGGATACCGGCCGAGTACGTCGATGCGATGGCGCCCAGCACCGGCTGGGCCGGCAACGAGGACGAATTGTCGAGCGTGCTGAAACGATTCGAAGACATCGGCACCGACGAGGTCCATCTCATCCCGACGAGCTCCGACGTCGAACAGGTGCGCCGGGTCGCCGACGTGGTCAAGGATTTCGGGTAGGCGCGGTGTAGTTGTCGTACACCTTCTTGTAGTACGACTTCAGGGACCGTGGGCCGATGAACCGCATCACGGTCACCGCCACCAGCCCGGTGAGATTCTTCGACGACTGGTCCCACACCGCGTGCACTGCGCTGCCGCCCTCGGCCCGGGGCGTCGCCGTCAACGTCATGAAACCGCCCGGGTTGAGCGCCTCGGCCTGCACCACCGTCAGCGTCACAGTGCCGGGTGTCGACCAGTCGTAGTGCCATCGCGCCCACAGCTTGGGGAAGTCCTGGCCCTCGCGGATCTCGGCGTCGGTTTCACCGACGTGATAGATCTCGAGTGCGGCTTTAGACGACGCGGGCCAGCGGTGCGCCCGGTCGGGCGAGAAGTCGGTCATCAGCTCGATCACCTGCTCGGGCGTTGCCGTCGTCACGAAGTCGAATTCGAACGTGGTGCGCACGGCCCGAACGTATCAGCGGCCGGCGCGCGGTGGCAGGCTGCAGTCATGACTGACGGACATGCGATGCCTCCAGTCGTGTCGCGATCGGAATGGCAGACGGCGCGTGCGGATCTGTTGGTACGCGAGAAGGAGCTGACCCGGTTGAAGGACTCGGTCAGTGCCGCGCGGCGGCGGCTGCCGATGGTGGAGATCACCGAGCCGTACACGTTTGACACCATGGACGGCCCGAGGTCGCTTCAGGATCTTTTCGACGGCCGCAGGCAGCTCATCGTGCAGCACTTCATGTTCGGGCCCGACTGGACCGAAGGCTGTGACGGCTGCTCGATGATGGCCGACCACATCGGCCCGCTGTCACACCTGCACGCGAAAGACACGTCTTTGGTGCTGATTTCGCGTGCCCCGCTGACCAAACTGCTCACCTTCCGCGACCGCATGGAATGGACGCTGCCGTGGGTGTCGTCGTACGCGACCACCTTCAACGAGGATTTCGGTGCGACGGTCGACGGTGAGGAGCGGCAGGCGATCGGCGTATTCCTGCGCGATGGCGACCGTGTTTTTCACACTTGGTCGGCGTTCGCCCGCGGGGAGGAGCCGTTCATGTTGGTGTTCGACCTCCTCGACCTCACCCCATACGGTCGGCAGGAGACCTGGGAGGACTCGCCCGCCGGATGGCCGCAGGAACCGCCATACGAATGGATGCGGCTGCACGATTCCTACTGAGTCAGTGCGTGGAGCGGAGCGTGCATTTCAGCGCCTTCCGGTAGCCGCCGAGCTCGGATGACACATCGGTCATCGCAACTCTCCTTCGGAATGCATAGAAATCATCGTTGGTGTCAATTATGCTGAGTTGGCTGTTTGCCAATTCTCGTGTAGCGATGCTCTGAACAGAAAGTCTGCAGATGATGAAGGCCTATGCCGCAATCCTGGGCAACACCGCGCTGGTTTGCGCGCCAGCCGCAGGGGCCGATGGTCTCTACCACGGCGGCACCCGTCATGACTAGTGCCCGGGAGCCCGATCCGATACCGGAGAACGACCAGTCCGTCGCCCCGATCGAACCGGCGGACTGGGTCAAACCGGTCGAGCTGATCGAGCTGTTGCAGCGCCGCACGGAGAAGCGCAAGCAGACCGAGGCGCCGACGTCGTCACCGTTCTATGACGCCGAGTTCGTCGCGAGCACCGCAAGAAGATCAGAGGAAGCGGCTCCGTAAGTCGGACTCAGTCCTCGCTCGTGCTCGTAGTCCTCGTAGTCCTCGTCTTCGTCATCGTCGTCGTCGAAGTCCTCGTCGTCTTCGTCCTCATCGTCTTCGTCGACATAGGGCGTGTTCAACCCCGCCAAGTGATCGGGGTCCGCGGTCACCTGGTCCCACTTCGCGGGCGGGTAGAACTCGGCCCACTTCTCCTCGTCGCCGAAGTGAATGGCAAGCACTCCGCCGTCCAGGAACTCGAAGCCGTCATCGTCGCCGTAGTCCTGGGGTTGGGCCTGCCCGCTGAAACGCACCTTGAACGCCATGGCGGCCAGTTTTGCATGACGCGGCGCCCATCGGACGGCTACCTGCGATGCCTCCGAACGCTCACCGACCCAATGCGTGCAAACCTGGCCCCCATGACAACAGTGGGACAGACGGACGAAAAGCCGACCGGACGCACCCTGTTCGGCCACCCGATCGGCCTGACCAACCTCTTCGGCGTCGAGCTGTGGGAGCGGTTCTCGTTCTACGGGATGCTCACGATCCTCGGCTACTACCTCTATTACTCGGTCACCGACGGCGGGCTCGAGCTGCCGAAGACCACCGCGACCGGCATCGTCGGCGCGTACGGCGGCCTGGTGTACCTCTCGACGGTGCTGGGCGGCTGGATCGCCGACCGCGTCCTCGGCATGGAACGCACCGTGTTCTACGGCGGCGTCGTCGTCATGTTCGGCCACATCGCGCTCGCGATCCTCCCCGGCCTGACCGGCGTCGGCGTCGGCCTGGTGCTCGTCGCGCTCGGCTCCGGCGCGTTGAAGGCCAACGCGTCGTCGCTGCTGGGCACGCTGTACGAGAAGGGCGACCCGCGCTGCGACGGCGGGTTCACGCTGTTCTATCTCGGCATCAACCTCGGCGCGTTCATCGGCCCGCTGATCACCGGCCTGCTGCAGACCCGGATCGGCTTCCACTGGGGGTTCGGTGCCGCCGCGGTCGGGATGGCGCTGGGCCTCGCCCAGTACGTGTTCTTCCGGCAGCAACCTCGGCGACCACGGCCGCGACGTGCCGAACCCGTTGCCGCGCAGCGCAGTCAAGACGGTCGGCATAGCTCGTCGCGGTCGCGGTCGTCGTCGTCGTCGTGATCGCGTTCGCCACAGGTCTGGTGAAGCTGGCGAACCTGTCGCAGGTCACCACGGGCGTCATCATCGTCGCCTCGATCGCCTACTTCGTCGATCATGCTCACCAGCTCGAAAGTGGAGCCGGTCGAGCGGATCCGGGTGCGGGCGTTCATCCCGCTGTTCATCGCCAACGCGGTGTTCTGGTCGCTGTTCCAGCAGATCTTCACGGTGCTCGCGGTCTACTCCGACGAGCGGATGAACTGGTCGATCTTCGGGTGGACGGCGCCGTCGAGCTGGATCGGCTCCATCGAGCCGGTGTGGATCATCCTGCTCTCGCCGGTGTTCGCGATCATGTGGACGCGGCTGGGCAACCGGGCGCCGACGACCCCGCGCAAGTTCGCCTACGGCGTGATCGGCATGGGTGTCGCGTTCCTGTTGTTCCTGCCGATGGCCGGGACCACGGGCAAAGCGGTGCCCGCGCTGCTCGTCTTCGGCATCTTGGGGGTGTTCGCGATTTCGGAGCTGCTGCTGTCGCCGATCGGGCTGTCGGTCACCACAAAGCTTGCGCCGGAAGCGTTCCGGGCGCAGATGATGGCGCTGTACTTCTTCTCGGTCGGCCTCGGCACGTCGATGTCCGGCGTGCTCGCCAAGTACTACGACGCGGCGCGGGAGTTCGCCTACTTCGGCATCATCGGTGTGGTCGCGATCGTCGCGGGCGTGATCGTGTTCGCTCTCGCGCCGTGGATCAGCCGCGAGATGGAGGGCGTGCACTGAGGGATGGCCGAACCTGATCCCGACCGCCTCGACGGCGCGTCATGCACAGCGACGCTCGACGAGGTTGCCCAGACGCTGACGTTCGAGCATCGCGGGTGGGGCACGACCGCCGAGCAGAAGCCCCGCTCCCCGTTGGTCGTGCCCTTGGGGCGATCGGCTCGGTCGAGTACGAGCGCCGGCGGTTCAACAGTTGGTTCCGCGTGCTGCCCCGCGAGCATGAGCCATGGCCTGACAGTATCCATTCGGATCCGCACACCTTGACGTGCGGCGTCGACCCCACCGAGTTCGGCGAGTGGGTCAAGGCGGCGGTATCGAAGGCGACACCGACCGACTATGCGTACCTCGATGATGACGAGCTGCCCCCGCCCACCCCGAGCGGATGGCGCGCTCGATTGGCTAAGGGTGCCGCGAGGGCAGTTGTCGACGGCTTCTTCAACACCCGCTAACAAACGAACGTGTGAACGCGGCTCTGCCTAGCCGACTTTCGCGGCTCGTACCACCAGACCGGCGACGGGCTCACCAGCCTCCGTGCGTAGGTCAGCCTGCTGGATATCCGCGGAGAACCCTGCCTCTTCGAGTACTCCGAGCGCGTATTCGAGGCCGTGGCTGTAGCGCCCGTGCAACTCCAGCCGAAAATCGGTACCGTCCTGCGCGCCTTTGTGTTCCACGGTGAACACCAGATGCCCTTTTGGCCGCAGCGCTTCTGCAGCGGCTTTGCAGAATGGCCGAAGGTCGCCGAAATACACGAGTGTGTCGGCCGCGACGATGACGTCGAAGGCCTGATGCTGCGAAGCGAGGAACTCGGTGAACTCGGACTGAACCAGGTCGGTGTAGATTTCCTTGCCCCGGGCGTGGTCAAGCATTCCGCCGGACAAGTCGACGCCGACCAGGCGCGCTGCGTACGGGCGTAAGAGTGGCCCGCACAGACCGGTACCGCACCCGGCGTCAAGCACGACGAGCCGACCGTCGGCGGCGAGACCGGCGTCGGCCAATGTGTCCGCGACGAGAGTGGGCGCGCGGTACGCGAGGCTTTCGAGCTTGACCTCGAAGCTTGAGGCGAAGCTGTCGAAGGTATTCACGACGAAGGCATCCGACGCGCGCGACGGCACATCGCGGCCGGTGCTCGCGGCAAGCATGTGTGCCGCGATCGGATCATCGGGCTCTTCGGCCAGCCATTCCTGCAGAAGCTTCACGGCCTGGTCGACCTCGCCGATCATGCAGTGCGCCAGTACCAGCAGTCGCCGCGTGTCACGGTGCTTCGGCCGCAACGTGAGCGCCTTGCAGAAGCAGTCCGACGCCTCGTTGCTGCGGCCCAGGCCATTCAGCAGAATCCCGAGGTTGGTATGGGCGTCGGCGTGGTCGGGCGCGAGTTGGATCGCCGTTCGGTAGGCGGCTTCGGCTTCTTCGTTCTTTCCGGTGACGCGCAGCAGGACGCCGAGGTTGCTGTGGGCGTTGGCGTGCTGCGGGTCGATCGATATCGCACGCTCATATTCGTTGATCGCGTCGTCGAACCTGCCCCGTGCCTGCAGAACTATGGCGTAATTGCTATGCCAGTCAGCCTGATTCGGGGCCAGCGCAAGGCTCTCCTCGATGAGGGCGACCGCCTCGTCACCTCGCCCCTGCTGGTGGGCGAGCAAGCCGGTGTAGTGCAGCGCGTCCGGGTGATGTGGCGAAGCGTCGAGCACCCGGGCGTAGAGATGCTCCGCCTCGGCCAGGTGCTGCTGCCTTTGCAACCCGATGGCGACGGCGATGGCTTCGTCGATCGTCAGCTCTCGCGACGGCGGATCCGACGTGTCCATCGCTAACTGACCTTGTTGGCCTTCAGGTCGAACTTGAAGTGCTCGCCTGGGTCGAGCGACCCGTCGGTGCGCTGCTTGCGGTAGTGGAAATCGACCTTGGCGAACTTCAGGTTGACGGCCTCGACGTAGGGCTCCGCCTCATCTCCGGTGTGACTGACGGCGGCGATCGTCACGTCGTTGAGCGTGATGATCAGGAATTCCTGCTGTCCTTTCCCGCCTTGCGGTGAGTGATCGTCGCATCTTTGATGTGTTGACCCGTCGCACACGCCTTCAGCAGTGCGGGCGTGGCGTTGCCGATGTCATGGACTATCTGCAGGTCCTGAAACACCGCCTTGCCGGTTCCGCTTCCGCTGCCCGAACCGGTTGAACCCGAGTTCGATACACCCCAGGAGAACGACAGCACTTCGATCTCGTCCTTGTGCTTGGCATCCAACGATTCGCCTTTGATGTCACCGATTTTCGCGAAGATATCCGTTGCCATCTCGCTACCTCTCAGAATGCGTTTCGCGTCGGCTTGGACTGCGACAGGAACAGGGTGCGGCCCCTGGCGCACTTCTACGTCGTGACCGCTCCAGTGTCGATCGAAGGGTGTCGCGATGGTGGCTCTTTTGCGATCTTGCTTCCCGATCAGTCCGGGCGCACGACGTAGGTTCCGCCTGCGAGCCGGTCGTGGAAGCCCTGGTATTGCGCGTTGCTCGTGATGGAGAGCCCGATCGCGGCGTACACGACAATGCCGACGACACCCAGCATCACATCAATGCTGTCGTTGCCGGTGAGTTCACCGAACCCCGAGAGAACCTGAGGCGTGTTGCGGATCAACGCGGCGCGAATCGTCGGGTTGTCCTCACCGTTGGGATCTCGCACCCGCAGCCTGCACACCAGCATTCCCGGTGTCGCTCCGACCCCTGTCTGCCAGCCCGTGAACCAGGCCAGCATCAGCGCACTGACGACGATGTAGGACAACAAACCCGCAGGCCATTTGCTGTTGTCGAGGTCGCCGAAGGCGGACTCGGCGGCATCCGGAAACGACAGCATAAGCAGGCCGCCGACGACGATGAACAGCACCCAGATGACTGCGAACAGCAGTACGCCGTCGATGATCAGGGCGAGCAAGCGGATCCACGCACCGGCGTAGCGGTATCCGGGTGGCGCCGGCCTGGCTACCGGCGTCGGATCTGATTCTGTCGTCATCGTTCCACGCTCTGGGTGCGGCTGAAGTTGAAACAACGATGGCACTTCCGAACGTGTGGGGAATGAGTACCGCACTACTCGATTAGTCGCTCCCGAACAGGCGGCACGCGACTACGGCGTGACGGCGTCGGGCGATTCGGGAAGTACCTGCCCGCCGTCGACGGCGATCGCCTGGCCTGTGATGTACGCGGCTTCGTCCGTCGCCAGGAACGCCGCGAGATAGCCGACGTCAGCGGGCGTGCCGAGGGCGCCCGCCGGGATCGCGCGTGCCATGCCGGCGAGATAGTCCTCACCCAAATCGGCCAGGCCTTCGGTCACTATGTTGCCCGGCAGTATGGCGTTGACGGTGATCGCTTGCGGCGCAAGCTCGATGGCGGCGGTCCGCATGAAGCCGAGCTGCGCCGCCTTCGACGCGCCGTAGTGCGACCACCCGGGAAAACCCGTGATCGGACCCGTGATCGACGACGTCAGGATGACGCGGCCGCGGCCGGAGGCGATCAGCGACGGCAGGCATGCCTGGACTGCGAACACGGTTCCCTTGACATTGACATCGAGCACCTCGGCGAGCTCCTGCGGAGTCATCGTGGCGAGCGGCGCCTCGGGAAAGATCCCGGCATTGGCGCACAACACATCGATGCCGCCGAATGCGTCGGCGACTGCGGTGGCCATCGCCGTACAGGATTCGGGATCGGCGACGTCGGTTGTCACGCCGACCACCTTGCCTTCGCCGAGGCCGTCAAGGGCGGTCACGGCCGCGTCGATGTCGGCCGCCGACCGGGCCGCCACCGCGACATGGGCGCCCGCCGAGGCGAACACCGACGCGATACCGCGGCCGATGCCCTTGCTGCCACCGGTGACCACCACGGACTTGCCTGCAAGCGAGAACACAGCCATCAGTGTGGGGCAGCGTAGGCCGTCACGCAGCCCGCGTAACAGACTGTTACCGCGCGGCCGGTTGCCGGTCGGACGGTGAGGCACCCCCGTCGCCCCATGGGCCGAACGGCGTCCGCCGGGGTGGATCGGGTGAGGTCGACCGCCAAGAATTGAACCCGTCGCATCCCCATTCCGTGCCGTCAGTATTAATGTCGACACATAGGGGGCGCCATGCATGCACGAACACGCCCCGCGCGCGGGCGCGGCTACTACGGGGATCGCGATCGCGGGTATCGCCGTCGTGGCCGCAACACCACTGGCTCCGCTCACCGAGCCACTGTCGTCGGTCGTATCGCGCGATGTCAGCCTGGCCGCGACCGAGGTCCCGCCCGGCGGGCTGCTGACCAGCTTTCTGAGGAATCAGGTCGTCTACTGCTCGGCCATCTGCGGGCCGTTGATCAATACCGGCGTTACGGCCGCCGCGACAACGCTGCAGACGCCGGTGACGTTCGTCGCTGCTGTGCAGTCGAATGACATCTTGAAGGCGATCGGCATCACGGCCGCGTCGGTGACCGGGCCGACGAACACCGCCCTGGCTGAGGCCATTGTTGCCGACACCACGGTGGCGGTCCCCAAAGCATCAAACGCGTTCGAGGTCGGTGTGATCGGCCTGCTCAACATCGTTCCCGCCGCGTCGGGCGGGCTGCCCGGGATAGCCGCGGCTATTCAGACCGCCCGGCAAGACACCTTCGAGGCGCTCAACCTGCCGATCCCGGTCACCGGGCCAACGGTCGTGCCGAACGGAGTGGTGCAGGTCGCGACGTTGGGCGCGATCAGGGTGGGCGAAGCCATCATCTTTCCGGCCTTCAACGAGGTCCTGCAAGCCACGGTTGGAGTCCCCAACGCCGCCGCTCAGGAACTCGCAGCAACCGGCGACCCGGCCAGGGCAGTCGCCGCGGGTGCCCGCGAGGCCGTAGGCACGGTGTCCGCCGCCGCGAACGTCGTCGCGGAATCGGTCGCCACCGCGGCCAGGGATATCCGTAACGCCGCCGGAGAGCCTCCTTTTGGCAACGTCATGCCGTCTGCTCAGAAGGCCTCTACCGCAGCAACATCCGCAAGCCCGGTGCTGACGTTGTCGCGCAAGGGGGGCACGCCGGCCCGGCATAACAACGGCGAGCCCGGCGCGCGCCCATTGCGCAACGTCGCGTCGACGGTCCGGCAGACGGTGCGCAGCGTCGTGAAGAACATCTCCGAGCGCAAGCCCAACAGCCTCTCGAGCAAACAAGGCCATTAGCCGCCGGTAGCTTGTGGCCCGTGGCTGGCTACGTAGTAGTCAGTGGATGGCGCACGCCACCCCTTACGGCTGGAAGCTGAGCCGACGGGATTGGCGCGGCAGGGCACAGCCAGCGGCTAAGCTGCGGCAAATGCATAATTTTGCAGGGCTGACCTGGAGGTATGCCTCGTGGGGCTCACCATCGTCATCATCATCATCCTCGTCATACTCGCGCTACTCGCAATTTTCGTCATCGCCGGCTACAACGGGCTGGTCCGTGCGCGCAACGCCTACAAGAACGCCTTCGCGCAGATCGACGTTCAGCTGCGGCGCCGGTTCGATCTGATTCCCAACCTGATCGAGACCGCCAAGGCATACATGGCGCACGAGCGTCAGACCCTGGAGGCCGTGGTCGCGGCGCGTGGCGTGGCGATGAACGGTCTGGCCGCCGCACAGGCCAATCCCGGCGACCCGGCGGCGATGCAGCAGCTGGCGGCCGGACAGCAGGCGCTGGATGGCGCGTTGAGCAGGCTCAACGTGGTCGTCGAGCAGTACCCGGACCTCAAGGCGAACCAGAACATGATGCAGTTGTCCGAGGAGCTAACCTCCACGGAGAACAAGGTCGCGTTCGCCCGGCAGGCATACAACGACGCGGTGATGAACTACAACAACCGCCGTGAGACGTTCCCCGGCAGCGTCTATGCGGGCATGTTCAACTTCGCCCCTGCAGCGCTGCTGGAAATCCCGCCGGAGCACCCCGAGATGCGGGACGCCCCGAAGGTCCAGTTCTGACCGACCGGCGGTGATGAACTTCTTCGACCACCAGCGGGCGGCCAAGGGCACCACGCTCAAGCTGGTCTTCCTCTTCGTGGCCGCCGTGGTTGCGCTCGTCGCGGCCATTGATGGCGCCGCCGTGCTCGCGATGACGTATCTCTCGTCGGATCACGAGGAGATCGACGCTTCGGCGATTCTCACCGTGGTCATCGTTGTCACGGCGATAACACTGTTGGTCATCGGCGGCGGCATGCTCTTCAAGACGCTTTCGCTCCGGCAGGGCGGGGCGGCCGTCGCCGCGGCGGTCGGCGCGGAGCCCGTCGACCCGACGACCACCGATCCGCAGCTGCGCAGGTTCGTCAACATCGTCGAGGAGATGGCGCTGGCCTCTGGTATCCCGGCGCCGCGACTGTTCGTCATGCCGCGCGAGACGGGCATCAACGCTTTCGCGGCCGGGTTCACTCCGGCCGATGCGGCCATCGCGGTCACCGGCGGAGCGCTGGCCCAGCTCAACCGTGACGAGTTGCAGGGTGTGATCGGGCACGAGTTCAGCCACATCCTCAATGGCGATATGCGGCTCAACATCCGGCTCATCGGCCTGCTCGCCGGAATCCTGTTGATCGGCATGATCGGGTTGCGAAGCTTGCAGTTCGGTGGCCGCGGCAGCGACAGTAAGGGGGCGCTGCCGATCGTCGCGTTCGCGTTCGCGTTGATGGTGCTCGGATTCATCGGCGTGTTCTTCGCGAACGTGATCAAGGCGGCGGTGTCGCGACAGCGAGAGTGGCTGGCGGACGCCTCCGCCGTGCAGTTCACCCGGCAGACCGACGGGCTCGAGGGCGCGCTGAAGAAGATCGGGGGCATCCCGACCGGCTCGCGGCTGCGCGACTCCCGGAATGCCGCCGAAGTCAGCCACATGCTGTTCGGGGAGGGTGCCCGACGGTCGTTCGCCTCGCTGTTCGCGACGCACCCGCAGCTGACCGACCGGATCAAGGCGCTCAACCCCGACTTCGACCCGCGCGAGATCGCCGAACTGCAACAGCGTTACGCCCAGCAGGCGCCCGATGGGTTGGCCGAGGACGTCGTCGCCGGCCTCGCGCCCGCCGGAACGGCATTGGGCCGTCCGGGCCCCGCCCCGGAACCGAGCCCCGCGTCCGGCCGACACGCCACCAGCCCCGAGCGGGTCGTCGCCCGCGTAGGCACGTTCACCCCGGCCGATCTCAAATACGGTGCCGCCCTGCACGCGCAGTTGCCCGACGATGTGCGACAACTCGCGACCCAGCCGACGACGGCCCCGATCGCCGTCATCGCGATGCTTCTTGCACCGCCCGGCGAGCCAGCTGCACTCTCGCCAGCTTGCCTCGGTGGCTCAGCGATTGGGGCCGGCGCAGGGCCGAGAAGCGGCGGCTCTTGCTGGGCGGATGGCGACGCTGCCGCCAGAACTGCGCATGCCGTTCGTCGCCCTGGCGCTGCCACAGTTGGCGGCTCATCCCCGTGGCGACCAGGATGCGCTGGTCGCGGTGCTGAACGACCTCGCCGTCGCCGACGGCACGGTGACGATGTTCGAGTACTGCCTGACCCGGCTGGTCTGGAACTACCTGCTCGACGCGGCCGACCCGTCGCGTCGCAGCAAGGTGGGCAACGGGTCGCTGCAAGCGGTGCGCCCGGTGGTGACGACCCTTCTGGCGACGCTCGCGATCGCGAGCGGCGGCGACCAGAACACGTCAGCACAAGCGTTCCATGGTGCGCTGCGCCGCCTGTACGGCGACGCCGCCACGGCGGACAGCCCGCGTCGCCTCAGCTGGCAGCAGACGCTCGACGGCGGCTGGGCTGCGCTGGACGCCCCTTGGAGCCCAAGGCCAAGCAGGCGCTCGTCGAGGCGATGGTGGAGTCAGTAATTCACGACGGCACAGTGACAGCGGCGGAGGCCGAAATGCTGCGCGCGGCGTGCGGGTTGATGCACCTCCCACTGCCCGCGCTGCTCGACTAGAGCTGCACTCCATCGATCTTGGTGCTGCGGAGGTCGAGGCGGAGGATGATTTCGCCGTCGGCGTCGACCTCGCCGGTAGGCACAAAGCCCAGTCCCTCGTAGAACGGCCCCGGGCCGCCGTCGCCCTCGGGGACGTAGCTGACGAGCAGGTCGTCGGCACCCGCCTCCCGAACCAGATCCGCGACCAGCCGCACAACCTCGCGCCCGTATCCGTGGCGCTGGTGGCGCTCGTCGATGATCAGCTTCCAGAGGAACCACGGGCCGACGATCTCCGGCGGCTGCGGCACGCAGTCCCAGCTCAACATGACGAAGCCGACCGGCTCGTCGCCGGCGTACACCGCCCGGTACCACGGGTTCGCCTGTGGGTACTCCTCGGCCTCCTGGAGCGATTCGGCCACTGAGCTCACGAAGCGATCCTGACCGGGAGCAAGGCGGAGTGCGAGCACGTCGCCGTGATTGGCATCCGACAGCTCGCGAAGGGTCACCGGTGCGTCCATCTGGCGAATCATGCCCCGGTCGGCATGTCAGACGCACCCACGCTGCGTGCGGCTTGCGGGTTGATGCACCCACTGCCTGCGCTGCTCGACTGAACGACCCAGCGGTGGGCAGGTATCGGGCCGGTGGCCGGCGGATCAGAGCAAGCCGAGCAGTTCCAGGTCGGTGATGTACTTGACTATCACAGCCGCGGACACATGCGGGATGTCCTTGTCTGGGCCGATCTTGTTGTCCTGCACAGCCGCCCGGAAGTGATCCGCAGGCGCGAGCGACCCGTTTACCGGGTGCTCGGGCGTTTGATAGTTGTGCAGCAACGGCAGCAGAGACGCTTGACGCTGCTTGTCGGGCAGGCTGCGCAGCGCGGTGTCGAAACGCGCCAGCCAGTCTGCGTATTCGGGTACCCGGGTGAGCGGGTAGCCGGCCTCGACGAGCCAGTCGACGTAGGTGTCCATGCTGATGCCGTCGTCGTACGGGTTCATCACATGGTAGGTCTCGTAGCCCGCGACCACGTTGCCGCCCAATGTGGACATGGCGTCGGCGATGAACTCCACCGGCAGCCCGTCGTAGTGCGCCCGTTGCCGGTTGCCCTCGGCGTCTAATTCGTAGAACGAATAGGGCGCGATCCCCGTGGCCACCAGCGAGAGCATCATCCGGGTGAACATGTCGGGCACGTTGAGCTGTCCGCCATAGGTGGTGTCGGCCAGAATCATGTCGCAGCGGAACACCGCAACCGGAAGACCGCACAGGTCGTGCGCCTCGCGCAGAAGCACCTCGCCACCCCACTTGCTGTTGCCGTAGCCGTTGGCGTAGTCGTCGTTGATCTTGCGGGTTGCGCTCATCTGCCGAACGTCGGCTTCCTCGACGAACTTTCCCGGCGCAATCTGATCGCCGACGCCGATGGTGGAGACGTAGATGTACGGCTTGATCCGGGTCGTCAGCGCGATGCGGATCAGCTCCGCAGTGCCCACGACGTTGGGTCCGAACAGCTGGCTGTAGGGCAGCACGTGGTTGACGAGCGCGGCGGGGTCGACGATCAAGTCGACGGTGTCGGCCAACCGTTGCCAGGTGGCATCGTCGAGGCCGAGGTTCGCCTCACCCTTATCGCCGGCGATGACGTCGAGATGGTCTGCGGCCAGAGATCGGTAGTGCTCGAGCAGTTTGGGATCACCACTGTCGAACGTGGAGTCGATGCGCTGCCGGGCAGCGGCGTCGTCCTTGGCGCGCACTAGGAGAATCACCTTGCCGTCGACCAGATCCATTCGCTCGAGCCATTGCAGCGCGAGGTAGCGTCCGAGGAACCCGGTCGCCCCGGTCAGCAGGACGGTCCGGATCTCCTGGCTCGGGCTGGGCAGCGACGGTGCGGCGGCCAGTGTCGCGTCGTCGAGGAACTTGTCCAAGGTCAGATCGCTGGCGTGCACCTCTGTCGCGTCGCGACCGTGCACGGCGTCGAAGGTCGGCCGCTTGGTCCCGCCTGCACGCTGCGCGTCGACGTAGGCCGCGATGGCTGCGAGGTCACTGGCCGGGCTGACGATCACTCCGACCGGCACATCGATATCGAAGATGTCGTGCAACAGATTGCCAAAGGTCAACGCGGACAGCGAATCACCACCGAGCTCCGTGAACGCGACATCGGGCGCCACGTCGGCTGCGGCCGAGCCGAGAAGCGCACCGGCCGCGCGGCTCACCGTCTCAAGCGTCGGCTGATTCGCTCCGTTCTTGCGCAGGGAACGCAGCACGTCGGCCTGGCCTTCGGCCAGGTCGGCATAAAGCTGTTCGAGGGCCGGGCCGTAGTGCTCCTTGAGCTTGGGGCGGGCCAGCTTTCGGATGCCGGTCAGGAGGCCGTTCTCCAACGTGAACGGCGTTGTCTCGACAATGAAGTCGCGCGGAATCTCGTAGGACTGCATGCCCGCTTCTCGCGCGACGCTCTGCAACGCCTCGCTCAGCAGCGGTTTGACCGCGGCCGGGTCGCCGCCGACGCTGGCCAGCGCATCGTCGGTCGGGACGATGACGGCGAGGAGGTACGAGCGGGCGCTGTTGCCGTACACGAAGATCTGTCGCACCGACGGGTGTCCTCCGTAGGCCGCCTCCAACTTGGAGACGGTGACGAACTCACCCTGCGACAGCTTGAGCACGTTGTTGCGGCGGTCCACATAGACCAACTGGTCGGGCGCGGTCTCGGCCATCACGTCTCCGGTGTAGTACCAGCCGTCGTCGTCGAACAGTTCGGCGGTGACCTCGGGCCGCTTGTAGTAGCCGGGGATCAGATTCGGTGTCTTGACGAGTAATTCACCGCGAGGGTGGGGCCGATCGGTGCCGAAGTAGCCGAGGCTTGGCACATCGACCAGCTTGTAGTCGATCACCGGCGGCCGTTGGACCTGGCGGTTGACAATCACGATGCCGTCCTCGGTCGAGCCGTAGACCTCGGTCAGGGGGATGTCGATGAAAGACTCCACCCAGGCAAACAGTTCGGGTGATATGGGCGCCGAGCCCGTCAGCGCCGAGAAGTGACGTCCGCCAATGAGTTTCTCGCGCTGCTCGGCCATCACCTGCAGTTCGACGGCCTCACGGTCGGTGCCGTCGGTCCAGCGATGGTCGACCTCGCTCTGCACTTCCTGGAACAGCATCTCCCAGATGCGAGGCACGAAGTCGAGCTTCGTCGGACGGACCAGCGCCAGATCCTCGAGCAGAGTCGACAAGTCGCTGCGGGCGGCGAAGTAGGCCGTTCCGCCCATGCCCAGAGTGGAATACAGAATCTGCCGGCCCATGACGTGACTGATCGGCATGAAGGTCAGCGCGATCGCCGGCAGCTTGCCGTCTGGGTTGAAGGTAAGCCGATGCCAGGCTCGCCAGCATGTGGTCATCAGGCGATCGGTGTACATCGCGCCCTTCGGTGTTCCCGTCGAGCCCGACGTGTAGATCAACAGCCGCAGTGTCTCGGCGTCACCGCGGTGAACATCCGGACCGGCGGAGTGCGTCGTGGCGCTATCGATGACGTCGTCGAGAGTTTCGACCGGGACGCGCCGGTCCGCGAGCCGTGCCGCGGCGGACTCAAAGGCCTCGCGATGCTCATCGACCTGCGGGTGGTAATCGAAGACCACCAGACGCTTGGGTGTGTGGGCGGTGAGCGCGAGTTCGACGGCGTCGTCGAGATGGTCGACGCTGGACAAGGATCGCGACCGGTTCGGTCTCGACGAGGATCGGGTGCAGTTGTTGCACCGGCGCACTGGTCTGCAGCGGAACGGCGACGGCACCGGCCAGCGAAAGCGCCATGTCGACGATCGCATAGTCCGCGCTGGTGAAGCCGAGCGTCGCGACGCGGTCGCCGGGCCGGACAGGATCGTCGGCCAGTGCATCGGCGAGAGCGCGGACGCGTCTCCAGGCCTCGCGGTAGGTCATGGTGTTGAAATGGGGCTGCAACTGGGCGACGGTGCGTCCGGTTGCGTCGGTGACGAATTCGACGGCGCGCTGGCCCAGCGCGGGCCGGTCGGCATAGCCCTCCATCACCGTGCGGATCGCGTCGGTGACGAGAATGTCGGGGCTGCCGAGTGCCTCGCTGATGGCCGGATCGGGCTGGGCGGCAATGAATTGCGCGTCGTGGGCGGTCAATGTCTCGAATCGGCGCTGGCGCCGAATGTCGCGAGCAGTGGCTGAAGTTGACATATCAACTTCTCCTTCAACAAGCAGGAATCATGTTCTGGGCAGGGCATTCGCCCTACTATCGAGGAATACCATAGGAAACCTATATATTCCTGTACGGTTGCTGTGTGGGGTGTGAAACTGGCCACTGCGCCCGCGGTTCACATTCTGAAATCAACTGCCGACCAAAACTTTCCGGCGACGATTCGGGGCAGTGCTCGCCGCGCGGACATTGGACTGGGTGACATATGTCACCGGTACCTCGGAAGGTGAGAACTGCCCGGCACAGAAGCTGCATTCTTCAGGCGTAGACCATCGGTGCCGAGGAGAAGCTATTCGATGGAGAAACTGTAGGGACCGGTCTTCAGATTGTCGTTAGCGATGACGACGGTGTATTGATGCGTCGGATCGGGCAGCTGCCATGGGCCCATCCGTCCACCGCACAGCGGCCTGGCGCCGACGAAGACCTGGTTTTCGGTGATGTCAAAGATCTCGGCATAAAAATCGATGTTGTCGCCGTCGCAGCTCATGGAGCTGTTCAGGGCTACCTGGTTCCGCCCTGCTGGTAGTAAGTAGCGGTCCTTTCTGCCGCGGACGTCGAGCATCCCCGATACCGCCGCGCCTGGCTCGGCGGAGAGGTCGCGGGGTTTCATGGTTATCAGCGTGAATGAATACGACCCGCTTTCGTCCTCGGCGCTAACGATCTCCAATCGGTGTGGCTGCCTGGTCTCGTCGATCTCGAACGCCACATTGTGCCCGCTGCACGGCGAGCGACCCACGACACATCAACGAAATTCACCGTAAAAGTCTGGTCGCAGCGGTCGGTCGTACCCCGCCAATCTGCGACGTAGAACGATGGTTGCGTTGCCGAGGTCGACGTCGTATCGCTTGCTCTGGCCCGGATTCGTGATCGAGTCGGCGACCGTGGACCCGTCGCGTAACGGCCCCTCGCCGCTCGACACCGGGTTTGGTTGCGGCGGTGACGATCCGGCATGAGCGGTGACGACGACTTCTCGTGCCACCGCGGCCGCGGTGTACGCCAGTGCAGGGTTTCCAGTGACCGAGACATCGAAGACGCAGGCGGCAAGCAACTCGGCAGTGGTGATTCCGGCGTCCCGGCAGATCTGTTGCGCCTGATCCGTGACCGCGCTGGGGAACTGCGGCTCGGCATGAGGAAAGGCGCGGTCGGTGAAGGTCACGGTCGATTCGCCGGGACCGTAGGCGAACAGGCTGTCCGCCTGGGTGATTCGCCATGCGTCCCCGAAGTCGGAGCGGATGACGGCAGCGGGAGAATTCGTGGCGACGATGCGGCCATCGGGGCGTGTCAGGTCGTCGGCGGCGTCACCGTTGAAATTGCCCAGCAGACCGCGTGGCGTTGCGCTCCTCGCGTGTCCAGAGGGCTCGAAGGACACCCGTAATCCCCAGTGATTGGTGCTGTCCACCCGCAGCTCTGATCCGTCGGCCCACTGCAACGTATACGCATTCCCTGTGAAGCCCTGTCCGGCCTTGTTGGTTGAAAGGCTGGCGCCGTCGACGAGATCGCGCGTAGCCCCCTCGTCGAGCACTATTTCTTGCGTGGCCGTGCCGTCGACGGCTGTGACGGTGGTTGGATCGTTGGCCACGAACATGATTCGTCGGTCACGGTCGCCAATGGCGACTGCGGTGACCATCGATGCCACGGACGAGCCGGCGACCGGTGAGGTGCGGATCTGTAGCCTCGGTGCATCATCGGTATCCGCGCTAAAAGCGGTGAACTCGCCGACCAGCTGCAGGTCGTAAATGAGTCCGTCCGTCGTGGCGATGTGCGGATCGCCGAACACCGAGTTCGTCGGCGTAGGTTCCTCACACGATGAACCAGATCCCGTCAGGCCATGGAAGCTGTCGAAGCATTCAATGGGTGGGATGTTCGGAAACTCATTCTTCTTGCACTCATCGAATGATTTACTGCTGCCAAACTTCTCACCGTCGTAGCTCTGCCGTTCGGGTAGGTGCAGCGCCCTTCGGAGTGCATTCTGCGTCCCGACCGCCCGCCATTCGGCGTTTTGGATGCCATTGCATGTGTCGTTGAGTGCGGAGTCGTTCAGTTCCTTGTTTGCGTTGTCGGCTGCGTGCTGTAGTTCGTGGTAGATCACTTCGCAGGGCGAAGAGGTGACGCCGTCCCGGACGACGTCATGGGTGTGATCCCAGAAGATCCGGCTTCCGCCGTTGTTGCGTCGTCCTGTTCCCGTACCGGCCCCGTCCTCGTTGACCGGGAGCCACTTGACCTGGATGTCGGGTCCGCCGGGCTTGCTCAGCCGCTCCCAGAGCCTGGCGGGGTCGTGGCCGGGCTGAGAAAAGAACGTGCCGCAGTCCGCGAGCGCATCGGCGGTCGCAGAGTCGGCGACGATGGCGGCGCGTGCTAGGGGTGCTGCTGCCGTACCCACCTGCGAGCCGGCGATCGCGATGGCCGCCGCGAGTCCGACTGCCAGTCGGCGCTTCACGGTGCGACCTCGAATCCCACCGTCGCCGGATCGTCCGGCGGCTCACACATTTCGGGCAGACCTGAATGCTCGACGCCTTCTGGTAGTGACAACCGTGCCGTGAGTTGGTACTTGCCGGGCGGACGGAGAGGCCAGGTCGTGGTGCGTGCGTTGTTGGCGTTCGACTCATTGGTCGAGATCACGACAGGCGTTCCGTCGTCGCCACGTTCGACGCTGAGCGGCACGGTGATCGACTCGCCCGGCGCGACGCTGCGCAGGCTGTCGGCGACAACATCCGCCATGCCGCTGTAGAGATCCAGCCGCGCGGGTACCCCTAGTACGGCACTGCCGTCACGATGCACCGAGAGAATCTCGACCGATCCCTTCGGCGACGACGGTAACGAACACGGGCGAGAGTCGTTGTTACGTAACAGCATCACGATCCGCGGTAAGTCGGCATCAGCGGAGTAGCGTTGTTGGTCGGTGTGTAGCTCGATGCCGGCGGTGGCGGGGCCTTCGGTCGATTGAGGAGCATCGGCATCGTGGCCGCCGCACCCGGACAGCATCAGCGTGGCCATGATCAAGACCGCGCAGCGTTCGACAGTGTCGGTCGTCTCAGGCTCCACGACAATGACGATATGAGCGCGGTCGGGGGATGTCGTGAGTATTGGTGTACTCGAATCGGCCCACACCGTCGTGCACTACTTTCCGGGCGCCTCGGGCCCGTGTGCTTCAACGTCGCGATCCGCGATGCGCGGTCGACAGTGGCGCGCCGACTACCGGGTGATTTCGATACGTGCGTCGGGGTCGTGGGCCGGCGATTTCACCTTTGCGGTGAAGTAGCGAATCCGCTTCACGTTGTGGCCTGGAAGCAGCGCCGCGCATATCTTGTCGAGGTCGAGCCATTTGTGTGGAGTGTTTCTTAACGCGCGGTAGTACAAATTGAAGCCGTCAACGTAAACGTTCGTGGGCATAAGGTAACTCTAGGGAATTTTGCTGCTGACCCTGTCTTGGACAGCAGCAAAATCTACGGGTGGGGGACCGACCTCTTCGTAAGTTACGACAAGATTCGGCCCCGCCAACCGTGGCAAGCGTGGCGGGCCGAGGGAAGAAGCCGCACTTCGGTGGTGACACGGCCTAGACGTCGTCATTTCGCTCGGGGGCCGTAAAGAACACTTCGTCGAATGTTGAACGACGCGGCCCTTGCAGCGACCGGGATTTTGTCATCAGTTGTTCTGCCAGGACTCGCAGCTTGATGTTGGTGTGCTGGGAGCTCAACCTGAGCAGGTCGAATGCGGAGTCTGCGTCGATGTCGTAGACCGCCATCAGCACACCCTTGGCCTGCTCGATCACTGCTCTGTTTTGCACAATTTGTGCGACGCCGACGCCGACGCCGACGGCGACGGTTACGGGATCGACGTCGACAATTGTCGGGGAGGTGTTCATTGGAGGTCCTATATGCGGCCTCTTGAATGAAGTCGCTGCGTGCGCCTAGCTCGGAGTCGAAGTAGCTGGGGAGACGGATCGTCTCGGTCGGCATCACCAGCTACTAGCGAGTGTGCTCCCGTGCAAGACTCCGTGGCAAGCGCGTCGTGACAATCGTGTGACATGGGCCGCCGAGGATTCGCCACTGTCGACGTGTTGAGGGCGGCCCTGCCAGCTTGTGTGTCTGAACCGGCAAGTCCTAGACGGGCGTAATTGTCGACTATTGCGTCCCCCTGCTGATGCCAGAGTGTCAAAGGCAAACAAGAGTCGCCCGGCCACCTGTGGGCACCTAACGGGTAACGGGCCGACCACTCCCACGCTCACGCCCCCTACGGGCCAGACTGCACCGGTCGCGTCACGCGGTCACAGCGAGGTCCGGTTGACGAACGTGGCTGCGCAGTGTGTCCAGTGCTCTGGCGAGCAGGCGGGAGATGTGCATCTGCGAATAGCCTAGGCGTTCACCGATTTGGGTTTGTGTCATGTTTTCGAAGAACCGAAGGGTAAGGACGGTGCGTTGCTGGTCTGGCAGCGCGGCTATGAGGGGTCGTACCGTTTCGATGTCGAGCACTTTTTCCAGACCGGGATCGACATCGCCCAGGGTGTTCCCGATCGGCGGGAATTGGTCGTCTGGTCCTGCTTGCACGTCGGTTGACCGTGTGGAGTAGTGGCTACTGGCGATCGTCGCGTCGACTACCCATTGCCGCTCGATGCCGAGATGCTCGGCAATTTCGGAGGCGTTCGGTGCGCGGCCAAGTTTTTGGGAAAGGTCTGCCCGGGCCTTGGTTAGTTGCGGCTGAACGTCTTTGACGCTGCGGGGCACGTGGACGGCCCACCCGTAGTCTCGGAAGTGTCGGCGTACCTCGCCCATCATGGTCGGCACGGCGAACGATACGAATTCGGCCCCATGGTCGGGGTCGAAGCGGTCGACGGCGCCGATTAGGCCGACGCGTGCCGCTTGGACGAGATCGTCATGTGGTTGGCCGCGGCCGTGGTACCGCCACGCAATGTGATCCGCCAGTGGCAGACAGCATTCGATGATCGTGTCGCGCTGGCGCCGGAAGGCGTCCGAGGCTTCGTCAAGTGATTTGAGATGACGGAACATTTCCGTCATTTTCGTTGCTGATGCATAGTCCGAGGTTGGCTCCGACATCGCGGATACCCCTATCCGTTCCGGTGAATTGGATCACGCGGCTCGGATCTGAACCCTCCGCAAGCAGTACCCGTGGTCCTACAGCTCAAACATCGGAATGGCGCCGTAGGAGAGTGTGACCTGCGGGAGAAGACAATGGCAATTCAGGCGATCTTGCTGGCTCGCAGGGCAGAACCGCGTTGTGGCCTCAGCAATGTGCCTAACCAGCCTGCCCGTCACCTCGTGGCGGCGGCACGGCGGTGTAGCAGGAACCGGCCACGACGACACCGCTACGGTCGACGGCGCTTCGGGTGCGTAGAGCATCGATTAGGTGAACGGGTTACCCACGGGTAGTGTTGGCGTTGTTGGTGCTCCAGATACTGGTATCAACTCATTCCGGGGCGGTCTTGCTTCTCACCTTTGCTGAGTCTCAGCTCGACACCGGAAAATCCATTTAGCCAATCACGCGGTGGTATGACGAGTCTTATCACCGAGCGCATCTGCGTGGCTTTTTGAGACGTCTACCACCAACGGCGCGGCCGAATCATGGCGTCGCCCAATGATTTACGCACTCCGGACTCCTGTTCGGGTTGCACCCAGTTACAGCTAGGTCGGCGCAATCCGACCCGCATCAAAGGAGCAGTAAAATGACCACAAGTAATCCCATCACAAATGATCCCACTTCGGCCCGTCGTCCGAACGCCCCCGTTGCCTACACCGAGGGTACGCAGCCGGCTCGTGTTGACCGCCGCGGAAGTGAGACGAAAGCTTCTTTCAAGACAACGGAATTCATGGTCTATGTCGTGGCGGTCGTCGGCGTGCTGATCGCATCGTTCCTCGTCAGTACCACTGACGCGCATGAGGACTACTTCAGGGCCGACCGGGCATGGTTCTATGTTGTGCTTCTGAGCATCGGCTACATGGTGAGCCGCGGTCTGGCCAAGGCCGGTAGCCGCCATCACGACGACGCTTAATCAACCTGCGGGGAGGCCAGACGCCGTCGCGCGTGTGGCCTCCCCGCAGACAGCTCCGCTCAGATTCGATGAACAGAAGCGAACACCGGGCGGGCCATTCCCACTCCCTGCCCAAGCCGATGTCGCACATGGATACCGCACGCCGTGAGGACCGAATGATGTTGTGGCTCTTGGCTACCCTCTCAGTAGTAACCCCCTTGTGGGGAATCGCGCACCGGCTCAAGGCTGCCAATCCAGCGGCCAATGCGCGCACGAGCGGTGCTCGTGTCGCCTCGAGGACCGCACAGGACCCGCGAACCGCTGTTTCGACCGACACTGAAGAACGATCCGCCAACCCTCGAACAGGGCGCACCCCTGCCGAGAACCCAGAACTTCGACACAACATGCACAAGGAGAACAATGCTTGACTCCCAACCGGTGAACGCTCCGCTGTCCCTCACTCGAACAGGCTCCGGCGAGCCGCTTCTGCTGCTGCACGGCCTGGGCACCTCCCGCCGCGACTTCACCGCTGTGCTCCCCGCGCTGACCGACCGCTTCGACGTCATCAACGTCGACCTGCCCGGCATCGGGCGGTCGCCACACCTCCAGCAGCGCCCCACCGTGGCCGCGATCACCGATGCCGTCGAACACACGCTCGACGCAGAGGGGCTAGGCCGCGTGCACGTGCTCGGCAACTCCCTGGGCGCCCGCATCGCCCTAGAGCTCGCCGTCCGAGGCCGGGCGCGGTCAGTGGTGGCGATCGCCCCGTCCGGTGTCAACATCCTTCAGGAGCGGCTCTACCAGGGCGCCACCATGGGACTGGCCCGGATCGTCATGCGGGCGGCGAAGCCACTGATCGCCTCGATGTCTCGTTCGTCAGCCGGCCGCGCTGCGCTCCTGGCCCCGCTGAAGGCGCAGCCGTGGAGCACCTCGCCCGAGGAGGCGATCGGCGTACGCGAAGGCTTCGCCGAGTCGCGCGATTTCGGGCGCACGGTCCTCTGGGCGCTGATGCTGGACGTCCCCCGCGGCCTGGACCGTATCGACTGCCCGGTCACCCTGGTCGAGGGCGTGGCGGACTGGGTCGCCGCCGGCCAGACGGTGCGCTACCTGCCGCTCATCCCCGGATCCCGCTTCACCCCGCTCCTGATGGCCGGCCACACGCCGCAGTCGGACCGGCCGACGACGATCGCCCGCCTGGTGGAGGAGACCGCAGCCCGGGCGGCAGGCCAGACGGCGACCCTGCGCGCCATCGCCTAGCTTTTATCTTCGGCGCGTCCCGTCCCAGGCGTATGGCCTGGCCCGACGTCGTCGTCGGTTTCAGCCTCGGAGGCCGATTTATGGGCATGAGAAGTCGCCGCACCCGCCGGCTCGCCTTTGGTTCCGAAGCCCCCCGCTTCGCCGAACCCAGGACGTGGGTTCGTCTCCGAGCTCTCGGTGCGGCCCTCGTAGGGCGGGATGGCGGCGCCGGTGTCTTTTGGCGGAAGGTTCCCGGTGCCGCCGTACTCGGTGTCGTCCTCGGGGTCGCTCAGTGGGGGATTAGCATCTTCGTCTACCGTGCCTGCGGGTCGGTCCACGGGTCCGCCGCCAGGCTTGTCTGAGCCGGTGCCCCGATCTCCTGGGTTCGTCATTTTGTGCAGCTTCCTACTTGACCGCCGCGATGTTGCGGCGTCGTTGGCGGGTACCCGCGCCGAGCCGGGTAAACCAGCGCCAAAGCATCCACGCCGAATGGAGTCGGCCCGCCACCTGTCGGGAGTGGTGGCGGGGGGAACACTTAGAACCTTTTGCCTTATTGCGTAACGATCATCGTTACGCGACCGACACAACGTGTAACTCGGCCCGCCACGTTGTGGGGTTGTGGCGGGCCGAGGAGTCTGAACGGAAGCTACTTCTTGAAGGCGTCCTTTACCTTCTCGCCCGCGTCCTTCAAGCTGGACTTCGCTTGATCGAGCTTGCCTTCGTTCTCGGTGCTCTTGTCGCCAGTCGCCTTACCGACGCCTTCCTTCGATTTGCCTCCGAGATCGTCGATCTTGTTGCTGATTTTGTCTCCGGCGCCCATGAGTGAGCCCCTTCCGTTTTGGCTGGATGTTGGCTCGGACTGAACCGTGACTGGGATACCCGGCGACAACGGGAACCCAAACAAAAGTTCGGCCCGCCGACGTGGCAGAGGTCGGCGGCCCGAGGGGGGACGACTAGTGAGACGGCTACGACCGCGATTCGGTTCCCGTCGTCGTGGTCATTGCGCCGCCCACCTGTCGGCCGTGTCAGCGGCCTTCAATAGTGCCGCTGCGAGGTCGCGTGCCTGCGCGGGGGACAAACCGTCGTCGCCCAAATAGACCTTCGGTGTTTCATGGGCGGTGCCGTCATCGATGCGCCCGTTGTGCAGCTGGATGGCCGCAACCTGGACGCTGATGGTGTTGATGTCGATCCCGTCGATGCCCTTCAGTTCGCCGAGCAGTGTTCGGTACGGCGTCGTCGGATCGCTCTGCCAGTCGTCGGCGTCTACGGCCCCAGCCGGTACTGGCACGTCGTGGAATTGGGTGGTGTTCATCGTTCGCTGGACTCCATTTCCTTCGGAGCCGCGACGGAGTCCGTCTGTTGTGCAAATCTTGTGCGGGCTTGCATCTGTGCTGTTCAGATGGTGCCCCCGGCAGGATTCGAACCTGCGGCCTTCTGCTCCGGAGGCAGACGCTCTATCCCCTGAGCTACGGGGGCGCGAACTGAAATACCGCGCCGATGGGCGTGCACAGATTAGCGCATCGACGCCTGCGTTTATCGATTCGGGGCCTGACCACCCGAGACCATAGGATGGACCCTCGTGACCCCTGCCGACCTGGCCGAGCTGCTCAAGGCCACCGCCGCCGCGGTGCTGGCCGAGCATGACCTCGACCCTGCGGCCCTGCCGGCGACGGTCACCGTCGAGCGGCCACGCAATCCTGAGCACGGCGACTACGCGACCAACCTGGCGCTGCAGCTCGCCAAGAAGGTCGGCGCAAACCCGCGTGAGCTGGCCGGATGGCTGGCGACGGCACTGGCCGACGCCGACGGCATCGCCTCGGCCGAGGTGGCGGGCCCGGGCTTCGTCAACCTGCGGCTCGACGCCAGCGCCCAGGGCGTCATCGTCAACAACGTCATCGACGCGGGCAAGAACTACGGCCACTCCGATGCGCTCGGCGGCCAGCACGTCAACCTCGAGTTCGTCTCCGCCAATCCGACCGGGCCGATCCACATCGGCGGCACCCGGTGGGCGGCCGTCGGCGACGCACTCGGGCGGCTGTTGTCCACCCAGGGCGCCCAGGTCGTCCGGGAGTACTACTTCAACGACCACGGCGCCCAGATCGACCGGTTCACCAACTCGCTGATCGCCGCCGCGAAGGGCGAACCGACCCCCGACGACGGATATGCGGGCGACTACATCAAGGACATCGCCGTCGCGGTGCTGGCCAAGCAGCCCGACGCGCTGAGCCTGCCGGACGACGAGATGCGCGAAACGTTCCGCGCGATCGGCGTCGACCTGATGTTCACCCACATCAAACAGTCGCTGCACGACTTCGGCACCGACTTCGACGTCTACACCCACGAAGACTCGATGCACACCAGCGGCCGCGTCGACCACGCCATCGCCAAGCTCCGCGAGGCCGGCAGCATTTACGAGAACGACGGCGCAGTCTGGTTGCGCACCACCGACTTCGGAGACGACAAGGACCGTGTCGTCATCAAGAGCGACGGCGCACCGGCCTACGTCGCCGCCGACATCGCCTACTACCTCGACAAGCGTGAGCGCGGATTCGACCTGTGCATCTACATGCTCGGCGCCGACCACCACGGCTACATCGCCCGGCTCAAGGCCATCGCCACCTCCCTCGGCGAGGACCCCGCCACCGTCGAGGTGCTGATCGGGCAGATGGTCAACCTGGTCCGCGACGGCCAGCCGGTCCGGATGAGCAAGCGGGCAGGCACCGTCATCACGCTCGACGACCTCGTCGAGGCGATCGGCGTCGACGCCGCCCGGTACTCACTGATCCGGTCCTCGGTCGACACCCCGATCGACATCGACCTGGCGCTGTGGTCGTCGGCATCCAACGAAAACCCGGTCTACTACGTGCAATACGCGCACGCCCGGCTCTCCGCGCTGGCGCGCAATGCCGCCGAGCTCGGCCTCATCGCCGACACCTCCCACCTCGGGCTGCTCACGCACGAGAAGGAGGGCACGCTGATCCGCAACATCGGCGAGTTCCCGCGCGTGCTGAAGACCGCAGCCGCGCTGCGCGAGCCGCATCGGGTGTCGCGCTACCTGGAGGACCTGGCCGGTGACTACCACCGGTTCTACGACTCCTGCCGGGTGCTGCCGCAGGGCGACGAAGAGCCCAACGACCTGAACACCGCACGACTGGCGCTGTGCCAGGCCACCCGCCAGGTCATCGAGAACGGCCTCGTGATTCTCGGCGTCACCGCACCGGAGCGGATGTGAACGCCCATCCCGCCGGTCCGCGGCACGCCGAGGAAATCCACCACGGCGGCGCCCCGCCGCGTCCGCAGGCGCCCGACCAGCTGCTGATGCTCGCGCCGAATGTGTGGCCACGCAACACCGTTCGCGGCGATGACGGCGTCGTGTCGATCGCCGGCGTCAAGGTCACCGACATCGCCGACGAGTACGGCACCCCCGTCTTCGTCATCGACGAGGACGACTTCCGGTCGCGCTGCCGCGAGATCGCCGCGGCGTTCGGCGGCGGCGAGAACGTCCGCTACGCCGCCAAGGCTTTCCTGTGCACCGAGGTTGCCCGCTGGATCGATGAGGAGGGCCTGGCGCTGGATGTGTGCAGCGGCGGCGAACTCGCCGTTGCGCTGCATGCCGGGTTCCCGGCCGAGCGGATGGCCTTGCACGGCAACAACAAATCCGTCGACGAACTGTCGGCGGCGGTCAAGGCCGGGGTCGGCCACATCGTGTTGGATTCGATGACCGAGATCGAGCGCCTCGACGACATCGCCGGCGCGGCAGGTGTCGTGCAGGACGTACTGGTGCGCGTGACCGTCGGCGTCGAAGCCCACACGCACGAGTTCATCTCCACCGCGCACGAGGACCAGAAGTTCGGGCTGTCGCTGGCCAGCGGCGCCGCGATGGCCGCCGTGCGCCGGGTCTTCGAGACCGACCATCTGCGACTAGTCGGGCTGCACAGCCACATCGGCTCGCAGATCTTCGACGTCGCGGGCTTCGAGATCGCCGCTCACCGGGTGATCGGCCTGCTGCGTGACGTGGTCGCTGAATTCGGCGTCGACAAGACCGCACAGATCTCGACCGTCGATCTCGGTGGGGGACTGGGAATTTCGTATCTGCAGCAGGATGATCCGCCCCCGGTTGAGGATCTCGCGGCCAAGCTCGGCGCAATCGTGCGCAACGAGTCGGCGGCGGTCGGCCTGCCGACCCCACGGCTGGTGGTCGAGCCGGGACGAGCCATCGCGGGCCCTGGCACCATCACGCTGTACCGGGTCGGCACCGTCAAGGACGTTGCCGTCAGCCCCTCCGCCCACCGCCGCTACGTCAGTGTCGACGGCGGAATGAGCGACAACATCCGGACATCGCTCTACGGCGCCGAATACGACGTACGCCTGATCTCCCGAACCAGTGACGCCGCGTCGACGCTGGGCCGTATTGTCGGAAAGCATTGTGAAAGTGGCGATATCGTCGTGCGCGACGCGTGGGTCTCCGATGACATTCAGCCCGGTGATCTGCTCGGCGTGGCGGCCACCGGCGCGTACTGCTATTCCATGTCGAGCCGTTACAACCTGATCGGCCGCCCCGCAGTGGTGGCCGTGCGCGACGGGCGGGCCCGCCTGATTCTGCGCCGGGAGACGGTCGACGATCTGCTCAGTCTGGAAGTGAGGTAACCAATGAACGAAAAGCCGGTCGGCGTCGCCGTATTGGGTCTTGGGAACGTGGGCAGCCAGGTCGTCCGCATCATCGAGGAGAGCGCCGAGGATCTGACCGCTCGCATCGGTGCGCCGCTGGTGCTGCGCGGCGTCGGCGTGCGGCGGGTGGCCGACGACCGTGGCGTGCCGGTCGACATGCTCACCAACGACATCGAGGCACTGGTCTCCCGTGACGACGTCGACGTCGTCGTCGAGGTGATGGGTCCCGTCGAACCCGCCCGCAAGGCCATCCTGTCCGCCCTCGAGAAGGGCAAGTCCGTCGTGACGGCCAACAAGGCGTTGATGGCGCAGTCCACCGGCGAGCTGGCCCAGGCCGCCGAGCACGCCCACGTCGACCTGTACTTCGAGGCCGCGGTCGCCGGCGCCATCCCCGTCATCCGACCCCTGACGCAGTCGCTCGCCGGCGACACCGTCCTGCGGGTCGCAGGCATCGTCAACGGCACGACCAACTACATCCTCTCGGAGATGGCCAGCACGGGCGCCGAGTATTCCGCGGCGCTGGCCGACGCGAGCGCGCTTGGCTATGCCGAGGCCGACCCGACCGCCGATGTCGAGGGATACGACGCGGCGGCCAAGGCCGCCATCCTGGCGTCCATCGCCTTCCACACGCGGGTTACCGCCGACGACGTCTACCGCGAGGGCATCACCAAGGTGACGCCCGCTGACTTCGCGACCGCGCGCGCCCTCGGGTGCACTATCAAGCTCCTGTCCATCTGCGAGCGCCTGACCAACGACGAAGGGCAGCAGCGGATTTCCGCGCGCGTCTACCCGGCGCTGGTGCCGCTGACGCATCCCCTCGCCTCGGTCAACGGGGCGTTCAACGCTGTCGTCGTGGAGGCCGAAGCGGCCGGACGGCTGATGTTCTACGGGCAGGGCGCAGGCGGAGCGCCGACCGCGTCGGCGGTGATGGGAGATCTGGTGATGGCCGCGCGCAACCGTGTGCAGGGCGGGCGTGGCCCTCGCGAGTCCAAGTACGCGAAACTCCCCATCTCGCCGATTGGCTTCATCCCCACCCGCTACTACGTCAGCATGAACGTCGCCGACCGGCCCGGCGTATTGTCCGCTGTCGCAGCCGAATTCGGTAAGCGCGAGGTGAGCATCGCCGAAGTGCGGCAGGAGGGCGTCGTCGACGACGGCGGTCAGCGCTGTGGTGCGCGGATCGTGGTGGTCACCCACGAGGCCACCGACGCGGCGCTGTCGGACACCGTCGCCGCGCTCGCCGATCTCGATGTCGTGCTGGAAGTGGCCAGCGTCCTCCGACTCGAGGGGACCAGCGAATGAGCGCGACCCGCGCGGAGCCCGTGCACAAGCCGTGGCCCGGCCTGATCGCCGCCTACCGCGACCGGCTGCCGGTCGAGGACACCTGGCAGCCCATCACGCTGCTGGAAGGCGGTACGCCGCTGATCCACGCCAAGCGACTGTCCGAACGTACCGGCTGCACAGTGCATTTGAAGGTCGAGGGTCTCAACCCGACGGGCTCCTTCAAGGACCGCGGCATGACGGTGGCCGTGACCGAGTCACTGGCCCGTGGTCAGCAAGTCGTCCTGTGCGCGTCCACCGGCAACACCTCGGCGTCGGCGGCGGCATACGCCGCGCGCGCGGGCATCACCTGCGCGGTGCTGATCCCGCAGGGCAAGATCGCGATGGGCAAGCTTGCCCAGGCCGTCATGCACGGCGCCAAGATCTTGCAGATCGACGGCAACTTCGACGATTGCCTCGAGCTCGCGCGCAAGCTCACCGCCGACTACCCGACGGTGGCACTGGTGAACTCCGTCAACCCGTACCGCATCGAGGGGCAGAAAACCGCGGCGTTCGAGATCGTCGACGTCCTGGGTACGGCGCCAGACGTGCACGCTCTGCCGGTCGGCAACGCAGGCAACATCACCGCGTACTGGAAGGGCTACACCGAATACCACCGCGACGGGCTGTCCGACCGGTTGCCGCGGATGCTCGGCACCCAGGCAGCGGGAGCGGCGCCGCTGGTTCTCGGTGAGCCGGTCAAGGAGCCCGAAACGATCGCCACCGCGATCCGGATCGGTGCGCCCGCCTCGTGGACCTCCGCCGTCGAGGCCCAACAGCAGTCGGGTGGCCGCTTCCTGGCCGCGACCGACGAGGAGATCCTGGCCGCCTATCACCTGGTCGCCGCGACCGAAGGTGTGTTCGTCGAGCCCGCGTCGGCGGCCAGCATCGCCGGGCTGCTCAAATCCGTCGAGGACGGTTGGGTGGCCAAGGGTTCCACGGTCGTCTGCACGGTCACCGGGAACGGACTCAAGGATCCCGACACCGCGCTCAAGGACATGCCGACGGTCACGCCGCTCCCCGTCGACCCCGGTGTCGTCGTCGAAGAGCTCGGACTGGTCTGACGGACCGATCGTCGATGAGCCAAACCCTGCCCGCCGGATTGACGGCGACCAGTGTCGTCGCGGCCTCCAGCGCCAATCTTGGCCCCGGTTTCGACAGCCTCGGTCTCGCACTGAGCCTGTACGACGAAATCGTCGTCGAGACAACCGAATCCGGCCTTGCCGTCGAAGTCGAGGGCGAGGGCGCGGGTCAGGTGCCATTGGACTCGACGCATCTCGTCGTGCGGGCAATCCAGCACGGATTGCGTGCCGTGGGCTCGGCCGTTGCGGGCCTGAACGTCCACTGCCGCAACAACATTCCACAATCGCGGGGACTCGGCTCATCGGCCGCGGCCGTCGTCGGGGGACTCGCCGCCGTCAATGGTCTTGTCACACAGGCCGGTATGAAACCGATGTCAGAAGCGGAGTTGATCCAGCGCGCATCGGAGTTCGAGGGGCATCCGGACAACGCCGCTGCCGCCGTTCTCGGCGGAGGCGTGGTGTCATGGACGTCGACCGGCGCGACCGGGCCGCGCTATGCGGCCGCCCCGCTCCAGATCCACCCAGAGATCCACCTTTTTCCCGCCATCCCCCAGCAGCGGTCGCTGACGGCCGAGACGCGCGTGCTGCTGCCCCGATCCGTCAGCCACGGCGACGCCCGGTTCAATGTCAGCCGCGCCGCGCTGCTGGTCGTGGCCCTCACCGAGCGTCCTGACCTGCTGATGGAGGCCACCGAGGACGTGCTGCACCAGCCCCACCGGGCAATCGCGATGCGGGCCTCGGCGGAATATCTGCTCCTGATGCGGCGTTGTGGTGTTGCAGCGGTGCTATCAGGGGCTGGACCTGCGGTTATCGGCTTGAGCATTCAGCAGGAACTTCCCGCAGAGGCCCTCGAATTCGGCGCCGCAAATGGATTCACCGTCAGCGAGATGTCCGTCGGCGACGGCGTTCGATGGACGTCTGGCGTGCCCGTTCGGAGTTGACTTCTGTCACATACGGATCAGCGCGTTTCTTGCTTCCTGCACCGATGCGGGCTATCCTCGCTCTCGTCCAGCAATCGCATGGTTTTCGCCTGCGCCGACACTAGGACACATACCAATTCTTCTCGTGGATGACGGTTCGCCTTACCGCCGCGAATCCCGGCCATCACCGTTGCAGATGCGACGGTGGCAGCTTCGCAGTCAGCCATTTGGCTGAGTGCAACGAACCCTCGTGACGCGATCACCGAGGGAAAGAAAGGAAATCCGTGACTGAAACGGACCTCGTCACGGCTAACGACAGCGCCGAACAGGCTGAGCTGCCGAACACCGTGAACACAGAATTCTCATCTCCCGCGACGCCTGACGTGACACATCGGCCTGCGGCGGCCGCGGACCCAGCACCCATTGCGGACGCAGACCCGGCACCCAAGGCGGCCGCGACCGGCCCCAAGCGGACCGGCACCCAAGGCGGACGTAACGACGGACGCCTCGAAGGGGTCGCTGTCGAGCATGGTGCTGCCTGAACTGCGGGCCCTGGCCAATTCGGTCGGCGTCAAGGGCGCCTCCGGTATGCGCAAGAGCGAACTCATCGCCGCGATCCGCGAGAGCCGCGGAGAGTCGGTCAACAACACCACCGAGGCTCGCAAGGCCGCCGATACGGCGGAAGCCGCCGGCAACGACGGCGGTTCAGCGCCGGCGGACAATGCGGCAGACACCGCACCCGAGAACGACGCGCCCGCCGACGCAGGCGAGCAGCAGACCCAACCGCGTCGTGAGCGCCGTGGTGCCTCCCGCGACACCGGCGCCGCCGGTGACAAGAACAAGCAGGGCAGCGGTCAGGACACCAAGGACGGCGCCGGTTCGGAGAAGAGCGGCGACAAGACCAAGAACCAGCAGGGCACCAAGCCGGACACCAAGCAGGACGGCGGTGACCAGCAGGGCGGCGATCAGCAGGGCAACCAGCAGGGTCGCAATAACAACAACAACGCCAACGACGACGACGACCGTGGCGGACGTCGCGGCAGGCGCTTCCGTGACCGCAGGCGCCGCGGTGATCGCCAGGGCGGCGGCGACGGCGGCGGCGGCGAGACCGAACTGCGCGAGGACGATGTCGTCCAACCCGTTGCAGGCATTCTCGACGTGCTCGACAACTATGCGTTCGTCCGCACCTCGGGTTACCTCGCGGGACCGAACGACGTCTACGTGTCGATGAACATGGTGCGCAAGAACGGCCTGCGCCGTGGCGACGCCATCACCGGCGCGGTCCGGGTGCCCAAGGACGGCGAACAGCCCAACCAACGGCAGAAGTTCAACCCGCTGGTCCGGCTGGACACCGTCAACGGTGGCCCCGTCGAGGACGCCAGGAACCGCCCGGACTTCACCAAGCTGACCCCGCTGTATCCCAACCAGCGGCTGCGTCTGGAGACCACCCCCGACCGCCTGACCACACGCGTCATCGACTTGATCATGCCGATCGGCAAGGGCCAGCGGGCGCTGATCGTGTCGCCACCCAAGGCGGGTAAGACCACGATCCTTCAGGACATCGCCAACGGGGTCACGCAGAACAACCCGGAATGCCATCTCATGGTCGTTCTCGTCGACGAGCGGCCCGAGGAGGTCACCGACATGCAGCGCTCGGTGAAGGGTGAGGTCATCGCCTCCACCTTCGACCGGCCGCCGTCGGATCACACTCAGGCCGCCGAGCTGGCCATCGAGCGGGCCAAGCGCCTGGTCGAACAGGGCAAGGACGTTATCGTGCTGCTCGACTCGATCACCCGGCTCGGCCGCGCGTACAACAACGCGTCGCCGGCATCGGGCCGGATCCTGTCCGGTGGTGTCGACTCGACCGCGCTGTATCCGCCGAAGCGGTTCCTCGGCGCTGCGCGCAACATCGAACACGGCGGCTCGCTGACCATCATCGCGACCGCGATGGTCGAGACCGGGTCGACCGGCGACACGGTGATCTTCGAGGAGTTCAAGGGCACGGGTAACGCCGAGCTCAAGCTCGACCGCAAGATCTCTGAGCGCCGCGTGTTCCCGGCCGTCGACGTCAACCCGTCCGGCACCCGTAAGGACGAGCTGCTGCTCTCGCCGGACGAGTTCGCCGTCGTGCACAAGCTGCGCCGGGTGCTGTCGGGCCTGGATTCCCATCAGGCCATCGACCTGCTGATGAGCCAGCTTCGCAAGACGAAGAACAACTACGAGTTCCTGGTGCAGGTCTCCAAGACCGCACCGGGCTCGATGGACGACGCCGACTAATAGTGGTTTCGGCGTGCTGAGTCACGCTCAGCGCGACCAATCACGCCGAAATCCCGCTAGGAAGAACCGGCCGGGTCGGCCTTCAGGCCCGGCATCACGTAGCGCCGCAGATGCGCGCGCACCTGGTCCGGATCGCTCGGGTCCAGGGTGTCGCCGGGAACGGTGACCAGCGAGATGATCACGCGCGCCACCCATTCCGACGCTTCGTCGATGTCGGTGTCCGGGTGGATCTCGCCGCTGCTCGACGCGCGGCGGCCACATAGCGCCGCCAGAAGGCGGCCAGATCCGGCACCAGCCCCTGCACGCCGGCGCCGGCGCACGCGGCGAACTCCTCGGGTTCGTCCATCCGCAGCCGCATCAGCAGCGTGCCCGGGTCGTCGTAGCGGCGGCCGTGCACCACGCCACTGGGCGTTCACCACGCCCTTGGCGATCTGCTGATCGAGCCCGTCGATGGGCTCGAGCATCGCGTGCGCCTCCGACCAGTACGCCTCGTTCAGCCGCACGATCGCCGCTCCGAGCAGTGACGCCTTGTCCGGGAAGTGCCGGTACAGCCAGCCGCGCGACACCTGGGCCACCTCGGCGACCTCGGAGACCGTCGTGGAGCGAATTCCCTTGGCGCGCAGACACACTTCGCCGCGTCGATCAGGCGATCGCGGACGCTCTTGGCCGCCGTGCTGCTCGTCACCCGGTCCTCTCCTCGTCATTTCATCGCCCCGGCGGGCGCGATCAGAGCATTCTGTCAACTGGCAGCCGGATACTATCGGCCAGGCATCAGGATGGTAGACAGATTCGCGAATCTGTTCACTCACGCGCGACGGACCGAGGTGAGCCATGGCGGACACTCTTCAGCAGTTGTTGCGTGAGCGTTCCGGGCAGGACGCCGTCGCGGTGAAGTACGGCGACCGCACGTGGACGTGGCGCGAGCACGTCGCCGAGGCACGCGCCCAAGCCGCCGCGCTCATCGACATCGCCGAGCCGAACCGGCCCCTGCACGTCGGCGTGCTGCTGGCCAACGGCCCGGAAATGCTGACGGCCATGGCGGCCGCCGCACTCGGCGGCTATGTCCTGTGCTGCATCAACAACACTCGACGCGGCGACGGCCTGGCCCGCGACATCGCCCTCGTCGACTGCCAGCTACTGATCACCGACGCCGCACACCGCCATCTGCTCGTCGGTCTCGATCTGCCTGGCGTCCGGGTGCTGGACGTCTCCAGCGAGGAGTGGGCCTCGCTCACCGCCGAACCGCGGGAGTTGTCGCCGCACCGCGAAGTCGGTCCTGATGACACCTTCGTGATGATCTTCACCTCGGGTACCAGTGGCGACCCAAAGGCCGTCCAGGTTCAGCACATGATGCCGATTTTCGCGGGAAGTTCTCTGGCGGAACGGTATTCGGTCGACACATCCGATGTCTGTTATGTGTCGATGCCGCTGTTTCACTCCAACTCCATCTACGCGGGCTGGGGCGTTGCGTTGGTGACCGGCGCGGCGATCGTGCCTGCGGTGTTCTCGGTCTCCCGTTTCCTCGACGATGTCCGGCGCTACGGCGTCACGTTCATGAACTACGTAGGAAAGCCGCTCGCCTACATCCTGTCCACCCCCGAGAAGCCCGACGACCACGACAATCCGCTGCGCGTCGCGTTCGGCAACGAGGCCAGCGATCGGGACATCGCCGAGTTCGCACGTCGCTTCGACTGCACCGTCTGGGACGGGTTCGGATCGACCGAGAACGCCGTCATCATCACGCGCGAGGACGGCTGTCCGGACGGGCTCCCTCGGCAAGGGCTTTCCCGGGGTCGCGATCTACGACCCGGAGACACTGCGGGAGTGCGAGGTCGCGACGTTCGACGACAGTGGCGATCTGGTCAACCGCGAGGCGGCGGTCGGGGAGTTGGTGAACACCTCCGGCGGCGGGCTGTTCCGCGGCTACTACAAGGACGAAGGCGCCACGGATCACCGGTTGCGCCACGGCATGTACTGGTCGGGCGATCTGGCCTACCGCGACGCCGACGGCTGGATCTACTTCGCCGGCCGCACGGCCGACTGGATGCGGGTCGACGGTGAAAACCTCGCCGCCGCACCGATCGAGCGAGTCCTGATGCGGCTCTCCGAGATCAGCCGGGTCGCGGTGTATCCGGTGCCGGACGAGTCCGTCGGCGACCAGGTGATGGCGGCCGTCGTGCTGCGCGACGGCGCGACGCTGACACCCGAGGCATTCGAGGAGTTTCTCGCCGGCCAGGCCGACCTGTCGCCGAAGGCGTGGCCGCGCTACGTCTGGATCGCCGACGACCTGCCGTCGACCGCGACCAACAAGATCCTCAAGCGGGAGTTGGTCTCCTACGGCGCGACACCGCCGGGCGGCCTGCTGTGGAAGCGCGACGGTCAGCGGTAGCGGCGTGGAATAGCAGTCCTCGTCGGCGCGTTTAGGCTACTGGCGGTTGACCTGGCATAATGGACCGCTGACCTTCGGTTCCGGTTCACGCTCGATAGCTCCAGGTAAGGCGCGGGCGACCCGGCGGCCAACGAATGAAGAGGACACCATGAAATCGGGTATTCACCCTGACTACAGCGAGACGACCGTGCACTGCGGCTGCGGTAACACGTTCACCACGCGCAGCACCAAGAAGAGCGGACAGATCCACGTCGAGGTCTGCTCGCAGTGCCACCCGTTCTACACCGGCAAGCAGAAGATTCTCGACAGCGGCGGCCGCGTGGCCCGCTTCGAGAAGCGCTACGGCAAGCGCAAGGCCAGCGGCGCTGACAAGGCTGCTGACAGCTAGCTGACCTACCGACGCCCGATCTGCCGCGCGAGCGCAGGCCGGGCGTCGGTCTGCGTTACGGCCATGACGAGGAGGGCGATATGACGGACACCGCGCCGGCCATCGACGCCATCCTGACCGAGCACGCCGACCTCGAGCGTCAGCTCTCCGACCCCGACCTGCATTCGGATGCGGACAAGGCCCGCAAGGTCGGCAGGCGGTTCGCGCAGCTTGCGCCGATCGTGACGACCCATCGCAAGCTGGAGACGGCCCGTGGCGACCTGGAGGCCGCCCGCGAACTGGCGGCCGACGACGACTCCTTCGCGGCCGAACTGGAGGAGCTCACCAAGACCGTCGACGAGCTCGACACTCACCTGACAGACCTGCTCGCCCCGCGCGATCCGCACGACGCCGACGACATCGTGCTCGAGGTGAAGTCCGGCGAGGGTGGCGAGGAGTCCGCCCTGTTCGCCGCCGATCTCGCCCGCATGTACATCCGCTATGCAGAGCGGCACGGCTGGACGGTGACGATGCTCGGCGAGACGACCTCCGATCTGGGCGGCTACAAGGACGCCACGCTGTCGATCAGGAGCAAGGGCGATTCCGCCGACGGCGTCTGGTCGCGGCTGAAGTTCGAAGGCGGCGTGCACCGGGTGCAACGCGTCCCGGTCACCGAGTCGCAGGGTCGCGTGCACACCTCTGCAGCGGGTGTTCTGGTCTATCCGGAGCCCGAAGAGGTCGAGGAAGTGCAGATCGACGAGTCCGATCTGCGCATCGACGTGTACCGGTCATCGGGCAAGGGCGGTCAGGGCGTCAACACCACCGACTCGGCGGTGCGCATCACCCACTTGCCCACCGGGATCGTCGTCACCTGCCAGAACGAGCGCAGCCAGCTACAGAACAAGATCCGCGCCATGCAGGTGCTGGCCGCCCGGCTTCAGGCGCTGGCCGAGGAACAGGCGCAGGCGGACGCGTCGGCCGATCGGGCCAGCCAGATCCGCACCGTCGACCGCAGCGAGCGGATCCGGACCTACAACTTCCCGGAGAACCGCATCGCCGACCACCGCATCAACTTCAAGGCGCACAACCTCGACCAGGTCCTCGACGGGGACATGGACGCGTTGTTCGACGCGCTGGCGGCCGCCGACAAACAGTCGCGGCTGCAGCAGGCATGACCCCTACCGCGCGGCTGCGACGCGAGATCGAGCACGCAGCCGCCGAACTCGCCGAGGCGGGAGTCGGATCTCCGCGGGCCGACGCCGAGGAACTGGCCGCGTACGCCGCAGGCACGAGTTGGGGGCGGCTGTCGGTACTCGGTGAGATCGACGACGACTTCTGCGATCGCTACGCCGAACTGGTCGCCGCTCGCGTGCGCCGAATTCCGTTGCAGCACATCGTCGGTTCGGCCGCGCTCGGTCCGGTGACCGTTTCGGTTGGGCCGGGTGTTTTCATCCCGCGGCCGGAAACCGAGGGCCTGCTGGAATGGGCGTCGGCCCAGCCCCTTCCGCCGCGACCGGTGATGGTCGACCTGTGCACGGGCACCGGTGCACTGGCGCTCGCCCTTTCGAAGTTCTGGCCCGACGCACGCATCATCGCCATCGACGACTCCGACGAGGCGTTGGACTACGCGTACCGAAACGTTGCGGGCACTCCGGTCGAACTGGTGCGGGCCGACGTCACCGACAACACCCAGCTGCCGGAACTGGATGGACAGGTCGACCTCCTGGTCGCCAACCCGCCCTACATTCCCGATGGTGTGACGCTGCAACCCGAAGTCGCGCAGCATGATCCGCCGCACGCGCTGTTCGGTGGCCCGGACGGGATGGTGGTCATCAACGCTATCGCCGAGTTGGCGGGCCGCTGGCTCAGCCCGGCGGGCGGTGTGCCGTCGAGCATGACGACACCACGTCGGCGGCCACCGTCGAAGCGTTCACCACGGCGCGCCGGTTCGTCGATGTGACGGCGAACCGGGACCTGACCGGCCGACCCCGCTTCGTCACGGCGACACG
The DNA here is from genome assembly GCA_963716505.1 of uncultured Actinomycetota bacterium. Taxonomy (GTDB): domain Bacteria; phylum Actinomycetota; class Actinomycetes; order Mycobacteriales; family Mycobacteriaceae; genus Mycobacterium. The sequence goes on along the minus strand of CAVQTL010000017.1, from coordinate 79,699 downwards.
GGCTGGACGAGGGTAGAACCAAATGACTCCTGAAGGAGCGAGGACCGGAGCGAGTGAGAGTCGAGGCAAATGACTGAGGTGTTCGACTGCTCCGACGCTGACGCGCGCGCGACCGGAATCGCGTCGGCCGTCAGCGCGGTCAAGGGCGGGCGCCTCGTCGTGCTGCCCACCGACACCGTTTACGGCATCGGCGCCGACGCCTTCGACAACACTGCGGTTGCTGCGCTGCTGTCGGCGAAGGGCCGCGGTCGCGACATGCCCGTTCCGGTGCTCGTCGGGTCCTGGCACACCATCGACGGTCTGGTGTACTCCGTGCCGAACGCCGCGCGGGAGCTGATTCGTGCGTTCTGGCCCGGCGCACTGAGCCTCGTTGTCCAGCAGGCGCCGTCGCTGCAATGGGATCTCGGTGATTCCGCGGGCACCGTGATGCTGCGGATGCCGTTGCATCCGGTGGCGATCGAAGTGCTGCGCGAGGTCGGTCCGATGGCGGTGTCGAGCGCGAACATCTCCGGCCGGCCCGCGGCCGTCACCGCCGAAGACGCCCGCGACCAACTCGGCGATCTCGTCGCGGTCTACCTCGACGCCGGACCGTCCGAACAGCAGGCGGCCTCCACGATCGTCGACCTCACCGGCGGACATCCGCGCATCCTTCGGGCCGGTCCGGTGACCGCCGACGCGATCGCGGAAGTACTTGGTGTCGACGCCGACAGCCTCGCGACGGCCACCTGACGCGCGCACCGACGCTCTCAATTTCGTCCAGTACGGTTCATCCAGTGGTGGGCGAAGTGCATGACGTGGCCAGTGGGCTGCTTGCGCTCTCCGATCGAGGCGCGGGCGTGCCGCTGCGCGAGCTGGCGCTCGTGGGACTGACCGCGGCGATCATCACCTACTTCGCGACGGGCTGGGTCCGCGTGCTGGCCACCCGCGTCGGCGCCGTGGCCTATCCCAGGGAACGCGACGTGCACCTGCAGCCGACGCCGCGAATGGGCGGCCTGGCGATGTATATCGGCGTGCTGGCCGCCGTGCTGCTCGCCTCCCAGCTGCCCGCCCTCACCCGCGGCTTCGTCTACTCGTCGGGTCTGCCTGCCATCGTCGTTGCGGGCGGGCTGATCATGGCCATCGGCCTGATCGACGACAAGTGGGGCCTCGACGCGCTGACGAAGTTCGCCGGCCAGATCACCGCGGCCAGCGTGCTCGTCACGATGGGCGTGGCGTGGAGCGTGCTGTACATCCCGTTCGGCGGCGTCGGCACCATCGTGCTCGACCAGGTGTCGTCGATCCTGCTGACGCTGGCGCTGACGGTCGCGATCGTCAACGCGATGAACTTCGTCGACGGCCTCGACGGTCTGGCGGCGGGACTGGGTCTGATCACCGCACTGGCCATCACCATCTTCTCCATCGGGCTGCTGCGCGATCACGGCGGCGATGTGTTGTTCTACCCGCCTGCGGTGATCTCGGTGGTGCTGGCGGGCGCGTGTCTGGGTTTTCTGCCGCACAACTTCCACCGCGCGCGAATCTTCATGGGCGACTCCGGCTCGATGCTGATCGGGCTGATGCTCGGTGCGGCGGCCACCACGGCGGCAGGACCGATCTCGCAGAGCGCGTACGGCGCCCGCGACGTGTTCGCTCTGCTGTCGCCGTTCCTGTTGGTCGTCGCCGTCATGTTCGTGCCAGCGCTGGACATGCTGTTGGCCATCGTCCGGCGCACCCGCGCCGGTCGCAGTCCGTTCAGCCCCGACAAGATGCACCTGCACCACCGGCTTCTGCAGATCGGCCATTCGCACCGGCGGGTGGTGCTGCTCATCTACCTCTGGGTGGGCATCGTCGCGCTGGGCGCCGCGAGCACGATCTTCTTCGACCCCCGATACACCGGCGGGGTCATGCTGGCGGCGATTCTGGTGGCGATCGTCGTGACGCTGATTCCGCTTCTGAGACGACGCGAAGAGTCCTACGACGAGCTGTACGACAAAAAGTAGTAGAACCCGTTTCTGGCTCCTTCCTGTGTGGTACGGTGCTGGTAGAACCCGAAAAACCTCGCGGGTTGCCGGCCCCCGCGCCGTCCGGCTCATCGCCGATCGGCACGGAACAACGACCGACAAAGGGAGCTACCCCTTGGGTGATTCCAGCGCGTCCCGCGCATTCCGATACGCTCGGTGCGCCACGCACAGAATCATTGGGATAGCCCTTCGTGACCGCGGGATTGAGGTGACGCCGTGACGACGCCAGCGCAAGACGCGCCGTTGGTGTTTCCGTCAGTTGCTTTCCGGCCGTTGCGGCTGTTCGCCGTGTGCATCGTGTTCGCCGGCCTGGTGACGCTCGCGGCGGCACTGCTGGGACATCCGATGGTCGGAGTTTTCTTCGGCATCGGCCTCGGACTGGGTTTGCTCAACGCGATTTTGGTGCAGCGCTCGGTGGAGTCCATCACCGCTGCGGACCATCCGCTCAAACGCAAGATGGCGGTCAACTCCGCGACCCGGCTTCTGGCGATGACGGTGATCGGGCTGACGATCGCGTTCGTCTTCCGCCCACAAGGTCTCGGCGTGGTGTTCGGCATGGCGCTGTTCCAGGTACTGCTAGTCATTTCCACCGCGCTGCCCGTCATGAAGAAGCTGCGGGCCGGCGCCGATGACGGAGCCGAAGGGAAGGTCACGGAGCAATGACCGGATTTGAAGTCGCCGACCAGACGGCTCCGGTGACGATCCTGGCCGCCGAATCCGGCATTCAGGTCGGCCACCACACGGAGGCCCACTGGTTCGGGCTCACCGTCAACACCGACACGGTGTTGGCCACCGCGATCGCCGCGCTGATCGTGCTTGGGCTCGCATTCTTCTTGCGCGCCAAGGTGACATCGACCGGCGTTCCCAACGGCGTGCAGCTGTTCTGGGAGGCGATCACGGTTCAGCTGCGCAACCAGATCGAGGCCGCGATCGGCATGAAGATCGCGCCGTTCGTGCTACCGCTGGCCGTCACGCTGTTCGTGTTCATCCTCGTCGCCAACTGGCTCTCGGTGCTGCCGGTGCAGTACACCGATTCCAGCGGTGCGATACACGAACTGCTGAAGCCGCCGGCATCCGACATCAACTTCGTGCTGGCGCTCGCCCTGTTCGTGTTCATCTGCTACCACGCGGCAGGCATCTGGCGCCGCGGGCCCTTGGGCCACCCGGTCGCAGCTGCTCAAGGGCCACGTCGCGCTGATGGCGCCGATCAACCTCGTCGAGGAGATCGCCAAGCCGATCTCGTTGTCGCTCCGACTTTTCGGCAACATCTTCGCCGGCGGCATCCTGGTCGCGCTGATCGCACTGTTCCCGCCGTGGATCATGTGGGCGCCCAACGCGATCTGGAAGAGCTTCGACTTGTTCGTCGGCGCCATCCAGGCGTTCATCTTCGCCCTGCTGACGATCCTGTACTTCAGCCAGTCAATGGAGCTCGATGAGCACCATGACTAGCCGCCACACCATGCTCGACCCACGTCCTGGTAGGGCACCTACCAGTTATCAAGGAGGAATATAGAATGGATCCCATGATCGGCGCTGGCGCACTCATCGGCGGTGGACTCATCATGGCCGGCGGCGCAATCGGCGCAGGCATCGGTGACGGCATCGCGGGTAACGCGTTGATTGCCGGCATCGCCCGCCAGCCCGAGGCGCAAGGCCGACTGTTCACCCCGTTCTTCATCACGGTCGGTCTGGTCGAGGCGGCCTACTTCATCAACCTGGCGTTCATGGCGCTGTTCGTCTTCGCCACCCCCGTCAGCGCCGGCTAAACAGCGTGATGGGTGACGTCAGCTTGAGCATCCTCGCGGCCGAAGAAGGCGGGCAGAGTAACTTCCTGATCCCGAACGGCACGTTCTTCTTCGTGTTGCTGATCTTCTTGATCGTGCTTGGCGTGATCGCCAAGTGGGTCGTGCCACCGATCTCCGAAGGTGCTGCGCGAGCGCGAAGAGATGGTGCATAAGACGGTCGAGGACAACCGGCACGCAGCGCAGCTACGAGCAGCCGCGGATGCCGATTACCTCAAGGTGATGGGTACGGCACGCCGCGAAGCGACCAACGTTCGCGAGGAGGCCCGCGCCGAGGGACGCAAGATCGTCGACGACGCGACGGGCCCGTGCCAACGCCGAAGTCTCGTCGGTGCTCCAGCAGGCCAGTGAGGAGCTGACGGAGCAGTCTCGCGCGGTGACAGCGGATCTCCAGACCTCGGTGGAGACACTGGCGGCTCAGCCTCGCGAGCCGCGTGCTCGGGGTCGAGGTGACCACTCGTACGGTGCCGGTGACAACAGGGGGGGATCGGTAGCGGTATGTCGACCTTCATCGGACAACTCGTCGGATTCGCGGTCATCGTCTTCCTGCTCTGGAAATACGTTGTGCCGCCGGTCCGCACCATGATGAAGAACCAGCAGGACGATCGTCCGCACGCAGCTCGCCGATCATGCCGAGGCCGAAAAGAAGGTCGCCGACGCCGACACCGAGCACGCCAAGGCGCTCGAAGAAGCCAAAGCCGAGGCGGCGAAGGTGATCGAGGAGGCCCGCCACGACGCCGAGAAGATCGCCGAGCAGCTGAGCGCCCACGCCGACGCCGAACTGGAGCGCATCAAGGTGCAGGGGGGACAACAGGTCCAGCTGCTGCGCCAACAGCTCATCCGCGAGCTTCGGCAGAGTCTCGGCGCCGAGTCCGTCCATCGCGCAAGCGATCTGGTGCGCGACTTCGTCTCCGATCCAACCGAGCAGTCCGCGACGGTCGACCGCTTTCTCGACGAGCTGGACGAAATGGCACCGTCGAGCACGGTTTTCGAGGACGTCGTCACTGCGAAGCTGCGCGCAGCCAGCCGGGAGTCTGTTGCCAAGATGGTCGAGCAGCTTCGACGGAGTCGCTGCGAACCTCGACACCGATCAGACTGACGGGCCTGGCCAACGATCTGGCATCGGCGGTGAAGTTGTTGCGCCGGGAGCCGGTGCTGGCCAGGCATGCGGCCGACCCCTCCAGCGATTCAGCCGCCAAGGTGCAGCTCGTCGAGCGACTGCTCTCCGGCAAGGTTTCCGACGCTGCGCTAGAGGTACTCAAAACCGCTGTGTCGCAGCGTTGGTCGTCGACCTCCGACCTGATCCACGGCATCCAGCACATCGCCAGGCTGGTGTTGCTGGTGCGCGCCGAGGGCGAGGACCAAATCGAGGACGTCGAGGACCAACTGTTCAGGTTCAGTCGCATCCTTGATTCCGAACCGCAGTTGATCACGTTGCTGAGCGATTACAGTACGCCGCTCGACGGACGAATCAGCTTGCTGAACAACGTGCTTTCGCGCAGGGCCAGCAGGAACACCGCGGATCTGCTGCGCCAGACGATCGAGCTGTTGCATGGCGAACGCGCCGACGAGCCCGTCCGCGAATTGGCGAATCTCGCGGTGTCTCGTCGGGGCGAAGTCGTCGCCCACGTCGGCACCGCAAGCGAGCTCAGCGACACTCAGAGTGCCCGGCTCACTGAATTGCTCACCCGTATCTACGGCCGTCCCGTCTCGCTTCAGCTGGACGTGAATCCAGAGCTGCTGGGCGGACTGTCGATCGCCGTCGGCGACGAGGTGATCGACGGTTCGCTGGCCTCCAAGCTCGCAGCGGCCGAGACGCAGTTGCCCGACTGACCCGAACCAAAGACCCACAACGAAGTAGGAAGACGAAAAGCCATGGCAGAGTTGACGATCTCAGCGGATGAGATCCAGGGCGCTATCGAGGAGTATGTCGCCAGCTTCGAGGCCGACACCGAGCGCGAGGAGATCGGCACGGTCATCGACGCGGGCGACGGTATCGCGCACGTCGAGGGCCTCCCGTCGGTGATGACCCAGGAGCTGCTGGAGTTCCCCGGCGGCGTCCTCGGTGTTGCGCTCAACCTCGACGAGCACAGCATCGGCGCGGTGATCCTCGGTGACTTCGAGAAGATCGAACAGGGTCAGCAGGTCAAGCGCACCGGCGAAGTGCTCTCGGTGCCCGTCGGAGACGCCTTCCTGGGACGCGTCGTCAACCCGTTGGGTCAACCGATCGACGGCCGCGGCGACGTCGAAACCGACGAGCGGCGCGCCCTCGAGTTGCAGGCGCCGTCGGTGGTGCAGCGCCAAGGTGTGAGTGAGCCGTTGCAGACGGGCATCAAGGCGATCGATTCGCAGACGCCCGATCGGTCGCGGTCAGCGACAGCTGATCATCGGCGACCGCAAGACCGGTAAGACCGCGGTGTGTGTGGACACCATCCTCAACCAGCGGCAGAACTGGGAGACCGACGACCCCGAGCAGCAGGTCCGTTGCGTGTACGTGGCGATCGGCCAGAAGGGCACCACGATCGCCAGCGTGCGTCAAACCCTCGAAGAGGGCGGCGCGATGGACTACACCACGATCGTTGCGTCACCGGCATCCGACTCCGCAGGCTTCAAATGGCTTGCGCCGTATACGGGGTCGTCCATTGCACAGCACTGGATGTATCAGGGCAAGCACGTGCTGATCGTCTTCGACGATCTGACCAAGCAGGCCGAGGCGTACCGCGCCATCTCGCTGCTGCTGCGCCGGCCGCCCGGCCGTGAGGCCTACCCGGGCGACGTGTTCTACCTGCACTCCCGGCTGCTGGAACGCTGCGCCAAGCTGTCCGACGAACTCGGTGGCGGCTCGCTGACCGGTCTGCCGATCATCGAGACCAAGGCCAACGACATCTCGGCCTACATCCCGACCAACGTCATCTCGATCACCGACGGTCAGTGCTTCCTGGAGACCGACCTGTTCAACCAGGGTGTGCGTCCGGCCATCAACGTCGGTGTCTCGGTGTCGCGTGTCGGCGGCGCCGCACAGATCAAGGCGATGAAAGAGGTGGCAGGAAGTCTCTGCGTCTGGATCTCTCGCAGTACCGCGAGCTGGAGTCGTTCGCGGCGTTCGCCTCCGACCTCGACGAGACGTCCAAGAATCAGCTGGATCGCGGCGCCCGCCTGGTCGAGTTGCTCAAGCAGCCGCAGAACAGCCCGATGCCGGTCGAGGAGCAGGTCGTGGCCATCTTCCTGGGCACCAGGGGCCACCTCGATTCCGTGCCCATTGAGGACGTTCAGAAGTTCGAGCGCGAGTTCCTCGAGCACGTCAAGGGTTCGCACGAGGCAATCCTCAAAGAGATCCGCGAAAGCAAGAAGCTCTCCCGAGGAGCTGGAAGAAAAGCTCGAAAAAGTGGTGAACGATTTCAAGAAGGGCTTCGACACCACCGACGGCAGCTCGGTCGTTCACGACGAGCACGTCGACGCGATGGACGAAGAAGACGTCGAAAAGGAATCGGTGAAGGTCCGCAAGCCCAAGCCGAAGAAGAAGTAAGGCTGGAGAACAGATGGCTGCCACACTGCGCGAACTGCGCGGCCGCATCCGCTCCGCCGGGTCGATCAAGAAGATCACCAAGGCCCAGGAGCTGATCGCGACGTCGCGTATCGCCAAGGCGCAGGCCCGAGTCCAGGCGGCTCGGCCCTACGACCGCGAGATCACCAACATGCTCACCGAACTCGCCAGCGCCAGCGCGCTGGACCACCCGCTGCTGGTCGCCCGCGAGAACCCCCGGCGGGCGGCGGTGCTGGTGGTGACGTCGGATCGTGGGCTCTGCGGCGCCTACAACGCCAACATATTCCGGCGGTCCGAGGAGCTGTTCTCCCTGCTGCGCTCGGAGGGCAAGAAGCCCATCCTGTACGTGGTGGGCCGGAAAGCCTCGAATTACTACAGCTTTCGCAACTGGGATGTGCACGACTCATGGACCGGCTTCTCCGAACGGCCGGACTACGAGAACGCGCAGGAGATCGCGTCGACGTTGGTCGATGCCTTCACCGCCGGTATGGACGACGAGGGCGACGATCCCGGCGCCGACGACATCCTGGGCGTCGACGAACTGCACATCGTGTTCACCGAGTTCAAGTCGATGCTGTCGCAGTCGGCGATCGCCCGACGGATCGCACCGATGGTGGTGGAGTACGACGAGGAGGACACCGGGCCGCACACGCTGTTCTCCTTCGAGCCGGACGCCGAGACCCTGTTCGGCGCGCTGCTGCCGCGCTACGTATCCACCCGCATCTTCGCCGCGCTGCTCGAGGCGGCGGCATCGGAGTCGGCGTCGCGACGGCGCGCCATGAAGTCGGCGACGGACAACGCCGACGACCTCATCAAGGACCTGACCCTGATGGCCAACCGCGAACGGCAATCCCAGATCACCCAGGAAATCAGCGAAATCGTCGGTGGCGCGAACGCGCTCGCGGACGCCGCCAAGAAGTAGCCCGTAGGAAGCGAAAAGAGACATGACTGCTACTGCCGAAAAAGAAGACCGGCACCGACACCAAGGGGCGCGTTGTCCGCGTCACCGGCCCCGTCGTCGACGTCGAGTTCCCGCGCGGCTCCGTGCCGGAGTTGTTCAACGCGCTGCACGCCGAGATCGACTACAAGGACCTCGCGAAGACGCTGACGCTCGAGGTCGCCCAGCATCTCGGTGACAACCTCGTTCGCTGCATCTCGCTACAGCCGACCGACGGTCTGGTGCGCGGAGTGGAGGTGACCGACACCGGCAACTCGATCTCGGTGCCCGTCGGCGACGGCGTCAAGGGCCACGTGTTCAACGCCCTCGGCGACTGCCTCGACGAGCCCGGTTACGGCAAGGACTTCGACCGCTGGTCGATCCACCGCAAGCCGCCGCCCTTCGACCAGCTGGAACCGCGCACGGAGATGCTGGAGACCGGCCTCAAGGTCGTCGACCTGCTCACGCCGTACGTCCGCGGCGGCAAGATCGCGCTGTTCGGCGGCGCCGGCGTGGGCAAGACCGTGTTGATCCAGGAGATGATCAACCGCATCGCCCGTAACTTCGGTGGCACGTCGGTGTTCGCCGGCGTCGGCGAGCGCACCCGCGAGGGCAACGACCTCTGGGTCGAGCTCGCCGACGCCGACGTGCTCAAGGACACCGCGCTGGTGTTCGGCCAGATGGACGAGCCGCCCGGCACCCGTATGCGCGTGGGGCTGTCGGCGCTGACCATGGCGGAGTACTTCCGCGACGAGCAGGAGCAGGACGTGCTTCTGTTCATCGACAACATCTTCCGGTTCACGCAGGCCGGTTCCGAGGTGTCCACGCTGCTGGGCCGCATGCCTTCGGCGGTGGGTTACCAGCCCACGCTGGCCGACGAGATGGGTGAGCTGCAGGAGCGCATCACGTCGACCCGTGGCCACTCCATCACCTCGATGCAGGCGGTGTACGTGCCCGCCGACGACTACACCGACCCGGCGCCTGCCACGACCTTCGCTCACCTCGATGCCACCACCGAACTCAGCCGCAACGTGTTCTCCAAGGGCATCTTCCCGGCGGTGGACCCGCTGGCCTCCGTCCTCGACGATCCTGGATCCGAGCGTGGTCGGCGACGAGCACTACCGCGTCGCGCAGGAAGTCATCCGAATCCTGCAGCGCTACAAGGACCTTCAGGACATCATCGCGATTCTGGGCATCGACGAGCTGGCCGAGGAGGACAAGCAGCTGGTGCAACGGGCCCGTCGCATCGAGCGCTTCCTGTCGCAGAACATGATGGCCGCCGAGCAGTTCACCGGCCAGCCCGGCTCGACGGTGCCGCTCAAGGAGACCATCGAGGCGTTCGACAAGCTCGCGAAGGGCGATTTCGACCATCTCCCCGAGCAGGCCTTCTTCCTGATCGGTGGCCTGGAAGATCTGCAGAAGAAAGCGGAGAGTCTCGGCGCCAAGATGGACGACAGCGGTAGCGACGGCGCTCCGGCTCAGTCAGGCTGAGTCCGATGACGACGACAAGGACGAGGCCAAGAAGGACGACGACGGCGGCAAGGACGAGTTGACGATGGCCGAGCTGGACGTCGACATCGTCGCGGTCGAACGCGAAATCTGGTCTGGGAAGGCCACATTTCTGTTCACGCGCACCACGTCGGGAGAGATCGGCATCCTGCCGCACCACATCCCGTTGGTGGCGCAGCTCGTCGATGACGCCATGGTGCGGGTCGAGCGCGAGGGCGAGGACGATCTCCGCATCGCCGTCGACGGCGGTTTCATGTCGGTGACCGAGGAAGGCGTCATCGTGCTCGCCGAGTCCGCCGAACTGGAGTCTGAAATCGACGCAGACGCTGCGAAGCGCGACTCCGAGTCCGACGACGAAGCGACTGCCGCCAGAGGCCGTGCCAGGCTGCGCGCCTTGGGCCAGATCGACTAGGGCGACAGATGAGCGCGTCCATGCTGATCATGGTCGCGCTGGTGGGCGTGCTACTGCTCGTCGTCATCGCCCTGAGTTACCGGCTCTGGAAACTGCGTCAGGTCGGGGGTACCGCGGCCATCCTGCGTGACGTCCCTGCCGTCGGCGGCCAGGGGTGGCGACACGGGGTAATGCGTTACCGCGGTGGCGAAGCCGGCTTTTACCGGCTGTCCAGCCTTCGGTGGTGGCCCGATCGCCGGCTCAGCCGTCGGGGCCTCGAGATCGTGTCGCGGAGGGCGCCTCGTGGCGACGAATTCGACATCATGACCGACGCCATCGTCATCCTCGAATTGCGTGACACCAGCCCGGAACGCAAGCGCCGCTACGAGGTGGCGCTGGACCGCGGTGCACTGACCGCATTCCAATCCTGGCTGGAGTCACGGCCATCGCCGCGAGCGCGGCGCAGAACGGCATGATGCGGAAGCGGAACTGAATCAATGGTCTTCGCGCAAGCGCTCATCCGCCCGGTTGCCACAAAACGTCGCCGCCGGGATTGGCGACTCTGCCGAGAATGAACAGCAGATCGGAGAGCCGGTTCAGGTACTTGGCGGGCAACACGCTGACGCTGTCGGGATGAGCCTCGATCGCCAGCCAGGCCGACCGCTCGGCTCGTCGCGCGACAGTCCGGGCCACATGCAGCAAAGCCGACAGCGGCGTACCGCCAGGCAGCACAAAAGAATTCAGTGCCGGAAGCGACTCGTTGAACTCGTCGCACCACCCCTCCAGCCTGTCGATGTAGCTCTGGGTGATGCGCAGTGGCGTGTGCTCAGGGTTCTCGACGACCGGCGTGGAAAGGTCGGCGCCGGCATCGAAGAGGTCGTTCTGAATCTGCCGCAGCACCTTGAGCATGTGCTCGTCCGGCTGACCCAACGAGACGGCAACGCCGATGGCAGCGTTGGTTTCGTCACAGTCGGCGTACGCCGCGAGCCGCGCATCGTTCTTTGAAACCCGGCTGAAATCGCTCAACCCCGTGGTCCCGTCATCGCCGGTGCGGGTATAGATGCGAGTCAGGTGTACAGCCATGGTCAAACGGTACCGGGCAACCAGGCCGAGGATTCGGACACCGCCCACGCCGCTGTCTAAACTAACCCGCGTGAGCGAGCGATTCGTGGTGACCGGCGGATCCCGGTTGTCAGGCGAAGTTGCCGTCGGGGGAGCCAAGAACAGTGTGCTGAAGCTGATGGCGGCCACCTTGTTGGCCGAGGGCACCAGCACGATCACCAATTGCCCGGACATTCTCGACGTTCCGCTGATGGCGGAGGTGCTCCGCGGGCTCGGTGCCAACGTCGAACTGGATGCCGGCACGGTACGCATCACATCGCCCGACGAACCCAAGTACGACGCCGATTTCGCCGCTGTCCGGCAGTTCCGGGCCTCAGTGTGCGTGCTGGGCCCGTTGGTCGGCCGCTGCAAGCGGGCCAAGGTCGCGCTGCCCGGCGGCGACGCGATCGGGTCGCGGCCCCTGGACATGCACCAGGCCGGTCTGCGACAGCTCGGCGCCCGCTGCAACATCGAGCACGGCTGCGTGGTTGCCGAAGCAGATCATTTGCGCGGCGCGGAGATTCAGCTCGAGTTCCCATCGGTCGGTGCGACCGAGAACATCTTGATGGCGGCGGTGGTTGCCGAGGGCGTCACCACGATCCATAACGCCGCACGCGAACCGGACGTCGTCGACCTGTGCACGATGCTGAACCAGATGGGTGCCCAGATCGAGGGCGCGGGCTTGTCGACGATGACGATCACCGGTGTCGATCGGCTACATCCCACAGAGCACCGGGTGATCGGCGACCGGATCGTCGCCGCCACCTGGGGCATCGCCGCGGCCATGACCCGGGGCGACATCTCGGTCACCGGCGTCGACCCGCAGCACCTGCAGTTGGTGCTGCACAAACTGCACGACGCAGGGGCCACCGTCACGCAGTCCGCAGACGGCTTCCGTGTCGTCCAGTACGAACGGCCCAAGGCGATCAACGTCGCCACCCTGCCGTTCCCGGGCTTCCCGACCGATCTGCAGCCGATGGCCATCGGGCTGGCCTCGATCGCCGACGGCACGTCGATGATCACCGAAAACGTCTTCGAGGCGCGGTTCCGGTTCGTCGAGGAGATGATCCGGCTGGGTGCTGACGCCAGGACCGACGGCCATCACGCGGTGGTCAGAGGGCTTCCGCAGTTGTCCAGCGCTCCCGTGTGGTCCTCGGACATCCGGGCAGGAGCGGGCCTGGTGTTGGCCGGCCTGGTCGCCGACGGCGACACGGAGGTCCACGACGTCTTCCACATCGACCGGGGCTATCCGCTGTTCGTCGAGAACCTGGTCAGCCTGGGCGCCGAGATCGAACGCGTCGCATAAACCTATTGTTCGACCACCCCCTGTTGGGACTCCTGTGACAGAGGCGTAGTGTGGTCATTAGTTGCCCGCGGCCCCAGTTTTCAACTGGCGGACGGGGTTTGACGTCTCTGTCCATGTGGAGTACAGTGGCAGGGTTGCCTGTTGAACGGGTGTGTTGTTTGAGAACTCAATAGTGTGTTTGGTGGTTTTTATAGTTTGTTGTTTTTTGTTTTTGCCGCACTTTCCTTTTCCCGTTTGGGGGTGTGGTTGTTTTTTGCCAGTTTTGACTGGTTGTTTGGATCAGATTTTTCTGAACGTTGGTTTTTGTTTGGAGAGTTTGATTCTGGCTCAGGACGAACGCTGGCGGCGTGCTTAACACATGCAAGTCGAACGGTAAGGCCCTTTCGGGGGTACACGAGTGGCGAACGGGTGAGTAACACGTGGGTGATCTGCCCTGCACTTTGGGATAAGCCTGGGAAACTGGGTCTAATACCGAATATTCCTTGCTGGTCGCATGGCCTGGTGGGGGAAAGCTTTTGCGGTGTGGGATGGGCCCGCGGCCTATCAGCTTGTTGGTGGGGTGATGGCCTACCAAGGCGACGACGGGTAGCCGGCCTGAGAGGGTGTCCGGCCACACTGGGACTGAGATACGGCCCAGACTCCTACGGGAGGCAGCAGTGGGGAATATTGCACAATGGGCGCAAGCCTGATGCAGCGACGCCGCGTGAGGGATGACGGCCTTCGGGTTGTAAACCTCTTTCAGTACAGACGAAGCGTAAGTGACGGTATGTACAGAAGAAGCACCGGCCAACTACGTGCCAGCAGCCGCGGTAATACGTAGGGTGCGAGCGTTGTCCGGAATTACTGGGCGTAAAGAGCTCGTAGGTGGTTTGTCGCGTTGTTCGTGAAAACCGGAGGCTCAACCTCTGGCGTGCGGGCGATACGGGCAGACTTGAGTACTGCAGGGGAGACTGGAATTCCTGGTGTAGCGGTGGAATGCGCAGATATCAGGAGGAACACCGGTGGCGAAGGCGGGTCTCTGGGCAGTAACTGACGCTGAGGAGCGAAAGCGTGGGGAGCGAACAGGATTAGATACCCTGGTAGTCCACGCCGTAAACGGTGGGTACTAGGTGTGGGTTTCCTTCCTTGGGATCCGTGCCGTAGCTAACGCATTAAGTACCCCGCCTGGGGAGTACGGCCGCAAGGCTAAAACTCAAAGAAATTGACGGGGGCCCGCACAAGCGGCGGAGCATGTGGATTAATTCGATGCAACGCGAAGAACCTTACCTGGGTTTGACATGCACAGGACGACTGCAGAGATGTGGTTTCCCTTGTGGCCTGTGTGCAGGTGGTGCATGGCTGTCGTCAGCTCGTGTCGTGAGATGTTGGGTTAAGTCCCGCAACGAGCGCAACCCTTGTCTCATGTTGCCAGCACGTAATGGTGGGGACTCGTGAGAGACTGCCGGGGTCAACTCGGAGGAAGGTGGGGATGACGTCAAGTCATCATGCCCCTTATGTCCAGGGCTTCACACATGCTACAATGGCCGGTACAAAGGGCTGCGATGCCGTGAGGTGGAGCGAATCCTTGGTAAAGCCGGTCTCAGTTCGGATCGGGGTCTGCAACTCGACCCCGTGAAGTCGGAGTCGCTAGTAATCGCAGATCAGCAACGCTGCGGTGAATACGTTCCCGGGCCTTGTACACACCGCCCGTCACGTCATGAAAGTCGGTAACACCCGAAGCCGGTGGCCTAACCCCTTGTGGGAGGGAGCCGTCGAAGGTGGGATCGGCGATTGGGACGAAGTCGTAACAAGGTAGCCGTACCGGAAGGTGCGGCTGGATCACCTCCTTTCTAAGGAGCACCACGAGACCCATGGCCCGCCCACATCGTGTGGGGGTTCGGTGACCTGGGCGATTCGTTGAGATGGACCCTTCACCTGTAGTGGGTGGGGTTCGGGTGCAACAACAAACGTGTTCGGTCTGTAACGGGATGTTGGGCCGATGATTAATTGCCAGACACACTATTGGGCTTTGAGACAACAGGCCCGCTATCTCTTCGTCCCGAGTGTGGGAAACCGGGGATAGGACTTGGTTGTCGCCCCGTCTTTGGTGGTGGGGTGTGGTGTTTGATTTGTGGATAGTGGTTGCGAGCATCTAACACGCAGGTGGTGTCTGCTCCTTTGGGGGTGGCGCTTTTTGTGTGTTGATGTGCAATTTCAGAGTTTTTTAACTCAAAAGAGTTCTTTAGTGAACTCTTCTTTTGGTTTTTTGTGTTGTAAGTGTTTAAGGGCGCATGGTGGATGCCTTGGCACTGAGAGCCGATGAAGGACGTGGGAGGCTGCGTTATGCCTCGGGGAGCTGTCAACCGAGCGTGGATCCGAGGATGTCCGAATGGGGAAACCCGGCGCGAGTGATGTCGTGTCACCCGGCACTGAATATATAGGTGTCGGGGGGTAACGCGGGGAAGTGAAACATCTCAGTACCCGTAGGAAGAGAAAACAATTGTGATTCCGTGAGTAGTGGCGAGCGAAAGCGGAGGATGGCTAAACCGGATGCATGTGATACCCGGCGGGGGTTGTGTGTTCGGTGTTGTGGGGTCTGTGTTCTCTCAGTCCGCCGGTCTAGGGCAGAAGTGATAAAGCGGTGTGTTAGGTGAAGTGGCCTGGGATGGTCTGTCCGTAGAGGGTGAGAGCCCCGTAACCGAAAACACCTCGCCTGCTGTCGCAGTGTCCCCGAGTAGCAGCGGGCCCGTGGAATCTGCTGTGAATCTGCCGGGACCACCCGGTAAGCCTGAATACTTCTCAGTGACCGATAGCGGATTAGTACCGTGAGGGAATGGTGAAAAGTACCCCGGGAGGGGAGTGAAAGAGTACCTGAAACCGTGTGCCTACAATCCGTCAGAGCCCTCCACTTGTGCGTGGGGTGATGGCGTGCCTTTTGAAGAATGAGCCTGCGAGTCAGGGACATGTCGCGAGGTTAACCCGGTGAGGGGTAGCCGCAGCGAAAGCGAGTCTGAATAGGGCGTATCCCCCGTGAGGGGGTGTAGTGGTGTGTTCTGGACCCGAAGCGGAGTGATCTACCCATGGCCAGGGTGAAGCGACGGTAAGACGTCGTGGAGGCCCGAACCCACTTAGGTTGAAGACTGAGGGGATGAGCTGTGGGTAGGGGTGAAAGGCCAATCAAACTCCGTGATAGCTGGTTCTCCCCGAAATGCATTTAGGTGCAGCGTTGCGTGTTTCTTGCTGGAGGTAGAGCTACTGGATGGCCGATGGGCCCTACTAGGTTACTGACGTCAGCCAAACTCCGAATGCCGGCAAGGCAAAAGCGTGGCAGTGAGACGGCGGGGGATAAGCTCCGTGCGTCGAGAGGGAAACAGCCCAGATCGCCGGCTAAGGCCCCTAAGCGTGTGCTAAGTGGAAAAGGATGTGCAGTCGCGAAGACAACCAGGAGGTTGGCTTAGAAGCAGCCACCCTTGAAAGAGTGCGTAATAGCTCACTGGTCAAGTGATTGTGCGCCGATAATGTAGCGGGGCTCAAGCACACCGCCGAAGCCGCGGCAACAACCTTGTGTTGTTGGGTAGGGGAGCGTCCTGCGTCCGGTGAAGCCGCCGAGTGATCGAGTGGTGGAGGGTGTGGGAGTGAGAATGCAGGCATGAGTAGCGATAAGGCAAGTGAGAACCTTGCCCGCCGAAAGACCAAGGGTTCCTGGGCCAGGCCAGTCCGCCCAGGGTGAGTCGGGACCTAAGGCGAGGCCGACAGGCGTAGTCGATGGACAACGGGTTGATATTCCCGTACCCGTGTGTGCGCGTCCCTGATGAATCAGTTCTGCTAACCACCCAAAAGGTGGACCACCGGCGGCCTTCGGGTCAATGGGGTTCACCGGCTGCGTGGGACCCGGATTGGTAGTAGTCAAGCGATGGGGTGACGCAGGAAGGTAGCCGTACCAGTCAGTGGTAATACTGGGGTAAACCTGTAGGGGGACATCTAGGCAAATCCGGATGTCGTATGCCCTGAGAGGTGATGCATAGCCGAGTGAGGTGAATTCGGTGATCCTATGCTGCCAAGAAAAGCCTCTAGTGAGTACACACACGGCCCGTACCCCAAACCGACACAGGTGGTCAGGTAGAGAATACCGAGGCGTACGAGTGAACTATGGTTAAGGAACTCGGCAAAATGCCCCCGTAACTTCGGGAGAAGGGGGACCCGCCACCGTCAACACCCTCGCGGTGGGCAGCGGTGGGGGGTGGCACAAACCAGTGAGAAGCGACTGTTTACTAAAAACACAGGTCCGTGCGAAGTCGCAAGACGATGTATACGGACTGACGCCTGCCCGGTGCTGGAAGGTTAAGAGGACCCGTTAACCCCCTTAAGGGGTGAAGCGGAGAATTTAAGCCCCAGTAAACGGCGGTGGTAACTATAACCATCCTAAGGTAGCGAAATTCCTTGTCGGGTAAGTTCCGACCTGCACGAATGGCGTAACGACTTCTCAGCTGTCTCAACCATAGACTCGGCGAAATTGCACTACGAGTAAAGATGCTCGTTACGCGCGGCAGGACGAAAAGACCCCGGGACCTTCACTACAACTTGGTATTGGTGCTCGATACGGTTTGTGTAGGATAGGTGGGAGACTGCGAAGCGGTCACGCCAGTGATCGTGGAGTCATTGTTGAAATACCACTCTGACCGTATTGGGCCTCTAACCTCGAACCGTATATCCGGTTCAGGAACAGTGCCTGGTGGGTAGTTTAACTGGGGCGGTTGCCTCCTAAAATGTAACGGAGGCGCCCAAAGGTTCCCTCAACCTGGACGGCAATCAGGTGTTGAGTGTAAGTGCACAAGGGAGCTTGACTGCGAGACAGACACGTCAAGCAGGGACGAAAGTCGGGACTAGTGATCCGGCACCCCCGAGTGGAAGGGGTGTCGCTCAACGGATAAAAGGTACCCCGGGGATAACAGGCTGATCTTCCCCAAGAGTCCATATCGACGGGATGGTTTGGCACCTCGATGTCGGCTCGTCGCATCCTGGGGCTGGAGCAGGTCCCAAGGGTTGGGCTGTTCGCCCATTAAAGCGGCACGCGAGCTGGGTTTAGAACGTCGTGAGACAGTTCGGTCTCTATCCGCCGCGCGCGTCAGAAGCTTGAGGAAACCTGTCCCTAGTACGAGAGGACCGGGACGGACGAACCTCTGGTCTACCAGTTGTCCCACCAGGGGCACCGCTGGATCGCCACGTTCGGACAGGATAACCGCTGAAAGCATCTAAGCGGGAAACCCCCTCCAAGACCAGGCTTCTCACCCATCAAGTGGGATAAGGCCCCCCGCAGACCACGGGATCAATAGACCAGACCTGCACACCCAGCAATGGGCCAGGGAACTGGCACTAACCGGCCGAAAACTTACACACAACCACAACCCCGCAACCACACCAATCCACACAGTCAAACAACGACTGCACCCCACCACCAAACACAACACCACCACAAAACAAGTGAATAAAGTTACGGCGGAAATAGCGACAGGGAAACGCCCGGACCCATCCCGAACCCGGAAGCTAAGCCTGCCAGCGCCGATGATACTACCCAACCCGGGTGGAAAAGTAGGACACCGCCGAACACAACCCAGAATCACCCCCCACCCAAAGTGGGGGGTGATTCCTTTTGCCCCAACGGAATTCAGTCGAACAGTGTTGGGATAGCCGGCTTGCGCATCTTTTCCAGCGCGAGCAATGCGCGCTTGCGGTCCAGTCCGCCGCCGTATCCGGTGAGGCTGCCGTTCGCACCGATCACCCGATGGCACGGCACGATGATGCCGATCGGGTTGTGGCCGTTGGCCAATCCCACCGCGCGGGACGCTGTAGGCGACCCGATCTGGGCCGCGATCTCTCCGTAAGACCGAGTCTCTCCGTACGGGATCGTCAGCAGCGCTTCCCAGACACTGCGTTGGAACGTGGTGCCGACCAGGTCGATCTCGAGGTCGAAGTCGAAAAGCTCGCCGGCGAAGTAGGACTCGAGCTGATCGACGGCAACGGGAAACGCAGCGTCGTCGGACTCCCAGCCGTCGCGGCTCGGCTCGTAAGTCTGGTCGACCATGCGCAGATGCATCAGCCGGCCGTCGCGACCGGCCAGGGTCAGCAGCCCAACCGGACTCTCGATGGATCGGAACTGGACGGCTGACATCACTTCTCCTTAGGTGGCCAGTGGTTCACCTCGTGGTCGAGGGCGGTCCACAGATGTTGAGCGGCATAGGATCTCCACGGCCGCCAACGGGCGCTGTGTTCGGTGAGGGCTCGCGAGCCCTCAGGCAGGCCGACCTGCTTGGCCGCCAGCAGAACGCCGAGATCGGTGGCGGGGAACGCGTCGGGGTCACCCAGGCCCCGCATGGCGATGACCTCCGCCGTCCACGGCCCGATCCCCGGCAATGCCAGTAGCTGTAGGCGGGCGAGGTTCCAGTCGCAGCCCGCGTCGAGCAGCACGTCGCCGTCGGCCAGCGCTTCGATGAGGGAAATCAAGGATCGCTGTCGTGACTTCGGGAAGGCCAAGTGAACCGGGTCGATCTCGGCGAGGTGACCGATTGCCGGGAAGACGTGTGTGAGGCCGCCGCCGGGGTCGGTCAGCGGTTGGCCGTACGCGGCCACGATGCGGGCCACGTGGGTACGCGCCGCCTTGACCGACACCTGCTGGCCGAGTACGACGCGAAGCGCTAGCTCGGGTTCGTCGACGGTGCGTGGGATGCGTTGTCCGGGCGCCTTTGCGACCAGTGCACTGAGTTCCTGGTCCGTGCTGAGCGCGTCGACGATGGCCTCGGGGTCTGCGTCGAGGTCCAGCAGACGCCGGCAGCGGGCGATCGCGGTGGCCAGGTCTCGGAAGTCGTCCAGCACAAGCGTGCACCGCACGTGGTCGGGTTCCGGTGCCAGACTGACGATTCCATTTCCCGCGGGCAATCGCAGCGTCCGCCGGTACGCACCGTTGCGTACTTCCTCAACGCCCGGCACCGCGGACGCGGCGAGATGGCCGAACAATCCCTCGTATGCGAACGGCGTGCGGACCGGCAGCCGCAGGGTAAGTGCGCCGGTGGCGACGGGTTCGCCGCGGCCGAACTTGGTTTTGGCGCGACGGCGCAACGCCGTAGGGGTGAGGTCGCACACCGTGCGGACCGTGTCGTTGAACTGCCGGATGGACGAGAAGCCCGCCGCGAACGCGACGTCGCCGAAGGGCAGGTCGGTGGTCTCGATGAGCACGCGTGCGGTCTGTGTCCGCTGCGCACGCGCCAGCGCCAGCGGGTTCGCGCCGACTTCGGCCTGCAGCATCCGCTCGAGTTGTCGGGCGGTGTATCCGACGCGGGCGGCCAGGCCCGTCACTCCCTCGCGGTCGACGGTGCCATCAGCGATCAGCCGCATCGCCCGCGCCACCACGTCGCCGCGCACATTCCATTCAGGCGAGCCCGGTGAGGCGTCAGGGCGGCACCGTTTGCATGCCCGGAATCCGGCCCGCTGGGCGGCCGCCGCGGTGGGGTAGAACTGCACGTTTCGGGCGAACGGTGGCCGGACAGGGCAACTGGGCCTGCAGTAGATCTTGGTCGTCAGCACGGCAGTGACGAACCAGCCGTCGAACCGGGCGTCCTTGGACTGCACGGCTCGGTAGCAGCGGTCGAAATCTTCATGCACGTCTACGACAATTACACCTCACCACCGACATCACTGGCGGAAAAACGACATCGACGTCGTGAGGCGGAAAGACCGCGCAGGATAGCGACCGCCCCCTCGGGGATAACATCCGCAACATGGCCCGACTCGTGCAGCGCTACCTGGACCGGATCCGCGAAGAGCATGCCGGTGTCACAGACGGCGCGTTGGCCGACTACATCCCCGAACTGGCGGGTGTCGACCCGAATGGATTCGGCATGTCCCTGTCGTCCGCAGATGGCTTCGTTTACGAATCCGGGGACGCTACAACTCAATTCACAATTCAATCGATATCCAAGCCCTTCACGTACGCCCTCGCGCTGGACCAAATCGGCACCGATGCCGTCGACGCGAGGATCGGAGTCGAGCCGTCCGGCGAGGCGTTCAACGAAATCAGCGTCGACCAGTCGACGAAAATCCCGAAGAATCCCATGATCAACGCCGGGGCGATCGCCGCCGTCTCGTTGATTCCAGCCGCATCCCCCGACGAGCGGTTCGGCCTGATCCAGGACTTCTATTCGGGCTTCGCGGGACGGCGACTCGAACTGGATCCCGACGTTTACGCGTCGGAGAAGGCAACGGGCAGCCGCAACCGCGCCATCGGGTACATGCTGCAGAGCTTCGGTGTGCTGACCGACGACCCCGACGAGGTTCTGGACGTCTACTACCGGCAGTGCTCGCTCAACGTCACCTCGACCGACCTGGCCAGAATGGGTGCGACGCTGGCCCGCGGTGGGGTCAACCCTCAGACGGGGCGCCGGGTGACGCATCCGGCGGTGGTGAAACGGACGCTTTCGGTGATGATCACGTGCGGCATGTACGACGCGGCGGGCGACTGGGTCAGCGCCGTCGGAATGCCGGCGAAGAGCGGTGTGGGCGGGGGCATCGTGGCTGTACTGCCAGGTCAGCTTGGCATCGGTGTCTATTCGCCCCTTCTGGACGAGAAGGGAAACAGCGTGCGGGGAGTTCGCCTGTGCCGCAGCCTCTCCGAACAGCTGGGCCTGCATTTTCTGACGGTGTCCCGAGATTCGCGGGCAACCCTGCGGGCCCTCTACCGGCCGCGCGACAACATCCGCGTCTACGAGACGCACGGCGACCTGCTCTTCTCCGGTGCCGAGCAGCTGGTGCGCACGGTAGACCGCGAACGCGACAGCTTTGACGTGGCGATCCTCGATGTCTCGCGCGTCGACGATATCGACGACGCTGCCCGCGCCCTGCTCTCCGACATGGCCGCGGCGCTACGGGCCGAGGGTAAGGCTGGATACCTCGTCGACCCCGACGGAATCGTGATCCGCACCGAGACCGAGCTCGAGGAAGCCCGCTACCGCACCGTCGAAGACGCGGTCGCAGCGGCGGAGGAGTGGCTAGGTCGGACGGTCAACCGCTGATTCACAGGTAACCGGCGGCTCGTTGAAGCTTGAGACTGCGTCAGTGTTTCGGGGACGGTGACGGCGTAGCGGTGGCCGACGCCTTGGCGGCGGCAGCGGCGGCGCGGCCTTCCGGGCTGGCCAGCGAGTTACCAGGCTTGGTCGACGAGGCGACGGCGGCATCGCAGTTCAGCGATAACAACGTCTGCTTCGTCGCCGATGCACCGGTGTTCTCCGGTGGTGGGACGGTCCTGTCCTGTTGGTGTGTGACGACGCAGTCGTCCCGCGCTTGCTCATCGCCGACGGTGGTCGACACGACAATGCTGTATCCGGCGCTTGCGAGGGCGCCCTTCGCATCGGAGTACTTCTGCCCGACCACCGCCGGTGACGATGCGGCTTGCGCCGGACCTGCAGCGACTACCGCGGATATTGCCGCCGATGCGATCGCCGCACCGCAGAGGGCGTGCCGCAATGTCGACGGGGGTCGACGTCTCTGCACCGTAACCGAGTTCATGATTCATGATGTGTCCTACGTTGTTACGCAAGCATTTCCCTGAGCTGTGATTCGTGTCGGTGTTTACTGCTGTGGCGGTGTGGCTTCCCTATGTGCTTGTTGACAGTCCGCTTCGCGTTTTCGTAGATGTCGTTGCAGGCGTTGACCGCATTGGTTCTGCGCGCGTAAGACCGAATACCAGAGGTTGGAGGAAAGTCGCATGAATGTCACACGCATCAAGCCGTTGGCCGCGGCGGCGGGACTCGCTGCCGTCGGGGTCGCCGTCGCAGTGAACCTGGGATCTACCGCCTACCGCCCATGATGTCGCCGGTGGATCGGGTGACTCGTCGATCGTGGGCGAATACACCTCGCCCACGATCACCGCGATGTCCGTCGATCCGACCGCGATGAAGCTCGGGTCAACCGCCACCGCCGGTCCGCCCAAGGCCACGTTGGCGACCGCCGAGGCGACGCCGGGCCTCAAGGCCTCGCCTGCGCCGGAATGCGTCAACAACGGCCAATGTCCCTGAGTGCCTGCCGTGGCAGGAGCGCGTACCACCGACGGCGGTGAAGTGCTGGTTTGGCAGACTGGGTGCGTGGCTCAGATAACCCTTCGTGGAAACCCCATCAATACGGTCGGCGAGTTGCCCGCCATCGGTTCACAGGCGCCAGGCTTCTCGCTGACGGGCACCGACCTCGGCACCGTCAGCGACGAGCAGTTCCGTGGGAAGCCTCTCGTGCTCAACATATTTCCGTCCGTGGACACCCCGGTGTGCGCGACCAGCGTCCGGAGCTTCAACGAGCGTGCCGCCGCGAGCGGACTCGCCGTCCTCTGCGTGTCCAAGGATCTGCCGTTCGCACAGAACCGCTTCTGCGGCGCGGAGGGAATCGAGAACGTCGTGACGGCGTCGGCGTTCCGCGATGCGTTCGGCGACGACTACGGAGTCACCATCATCGACGGACCGATGGCAGGTCTCCTCGCGCGGGCGGTCGTGGTGGTCGGCGCGAACGGTGATGTGCTCTATTCGGAGCTGGTACCGGAGATCGCCCAAGAGCCTGACTATGAAGCGGCGGTCGCCGCGTCGAAGCCCTGACCGTCCAGGTCAGCGTTCGGAGTCCAACGCGGCCATGTGCGCGGTGGGATAACGGTCGCCCGCCACCTCGTCGGCCGGCATCGCCACCTCGATCTCTTTGAGCTGCTGGTCGGTCAGCACGACGTCGACGGCGCCGAGCGATTCGGCCAGGCGGGTGCGGGTGCGTGCGCCGACAAGTGGCACGATGTCATCACCGCGCGAGGCCACCCAGGCGATCGCCGCCTGCGCGACCGTCACTCCCAGCTCATCGGCGACGCCGCGCAGGGTCTCGACCAGGGCCAGATTGCGGTCCAGGTTCTCGCCCGAGAAGCGGGGGCTCAGCGTTCGGGAATCGCCCGCTCCTCCACTGGATCTGGTCCAGTGACCGCTGATGAGTCCGCGGGATAACACGCCGTACGCGGTCACACCGATGCCCAATTCACGGCAGGTGTCGAGGATGTCGCGTTCGATGCCGCGTGACGCCAGCGAGTATTCGATCTGCAGGTCGGTGATCGGCCGCACCGATGCGGCCCGCCTGATGGTGTCCGAGCCCACCTCTGACAACCCGATGCGGCGCACGTATCCCGCGTCGACGAGCTCGCCGATGGCGCCGATGGTCTCCTCGATGTCGACCGTTGGATCGAGGCGCGCGGGCCGGTAGATGTCGATGTAGTCGGTGCCGAGGCGCCGCAGCGAGTACGCGGCGGCGGTCTTCACGGCAACCGGTCGAGCGTCGAAGCCGAGGAAGGCGCCATCCGGGCTGACTTGGCCGCCGAACTTCACGCTCAGTTGGTAGGTGCCTCGACGCACGTCGCGCAGTGCCTCGGCGAGCAGCAGTTCGTTGTGGCCCACACCGTAGAAGTCCCCGGTGTCGAGCAGCGTGATTCCGGCATCGAGGGCGGCGTGGACAGTGGCGATGCTCTCGTCGCGGTCGGCTTCGCCGTATGCGGGCGACATGCCCATGCAGCCGAGGCCGATTGCCGAAGTGGTCAGTGTCCCGAGTGTTTTGGTTTGCATACGGCCAGTCTTCGGATATCCGTGAACCGCGACTAGGACTCGTTTAACCAGGGACTGAGAGTCTCTGGTTCGGGTCTGGGTGCATTGGGGACAATGGGCTGATGGATCGACATGCGCTGGCGGAGTTTCTGCGCCTCCGCCGCGAGGCGATCAAGCCGGCGGACGTCGGACTGCCTCCAGGTGTTCGGCGCCGCATTGCGGGCCTGCGACGCGAGGAAGTGGCTCAGCTGACGGGGATGTCGGTGGACTACTACGGCAGGCTCGAGCAGGCGCGCAGCACCCAGCCGTCGCCGCAGATGCTGCGGGCGCTGGCACGCACCCTGCGCCTGACTGACGACGAGGCCGATCACCTGTTCCGGCTGGCGGGCCACGCCGTCCCCGACCGCGGCGGGACGTCGCTGCACGTGCGGCCTGCGCTGTCGTTCGTCCTCGATCAAATGCGTGACGCGGCGGCATTCGTCTGCTCCGACACGTACGTCATGCTCGCCCAGAACCACTTGGCCAAGGCCCTGTCGGGTGACCGCGTCGGCGAGGGGAGTGGACTGCAGGCCAGCATGGCCTGGCAGTGGTTCACCGATCCGCACGCCCGCGACGCCGCGCCGGAAGCCGAGCACGACGAGCACAGCCGGACCATTGTGGCCGACCTGAGGGCGGCGTGGGCCCGTCGGCGCAACGACGCGGACATGCGGGAACTCGTCGAAGGCCTGTTGGAACACAGCCGCGAATTCGCCGAGTTGTGGGCGCGTCACGAGGTCGCCGTCCGACGCATGCAACGCAAGACGTTCCTGACCCGAATCGGCGCCATCACGCTGGACTGCGAAGTGCTGGCGACCACAGACGGTCAATCCCTCGTGGTCCTCGCCCCGCCGGCGGGATCATCGGCATTGGAGGAGCTTCGCCTGCTGGCGGTCCTGGGCGACCAGACCGTCGGGTGATGCTTCTGCGTCAAAGAGCCAGCGGGGTGGCACGCCAGTCCATCAACGTCTTCCGCAGGCCATCGGCGAGCAGCGGTAGCTGCGGTATCAGGGTGAGACATGCGACGAACTGGAGGCGGCGCGCCGAGTCCATCACACGCTGCACGTCTGGGTCGGCCTCTCGTAGCCCGCGCTCTCGGGCCGCGACGTTGTACTCCGCGATCGCGTCTGGCCCCATCAACGTGAGGTCCCACTCCACGGGGCCGAACGTCACGTCCTCGAAGTCGGAGAAGCGAATACCACCCTTGGTCCGAATCACATTGTGCGATGGGCCATCTCCCTGGACAGCTTGCATCCCGACGTTGGGAAACGTCGTTTCGAACATCGTCCGCTCGGACAGGATCGACCGCAGCGTCGCGTATTCGGACCGCGCTCTGTCGATATCCGCGGGTTGCAGAATGTCGACGTCTTCGAGCCTGGCGAGCATATCGGGCACGCCGTGGTTGAACGGCGCCAGGAACGGGAGGGCATCAGGGTATTGCGCGAGGCCCGCGTGCAGCTCCGCGCTCCACGAGATGTCGACGCCGCGATATGGCTCGTGATCGTCGGCCACGTCGGCGAATTCCCAGAACGTCATCGAGAACCCGTCACGACGAACGGGAGACAGCGGTACCCGCGGGGACGGCGGCACCACCGGAACACCCTGCCGGTCAAGCCAAGAAACGACGTCGAGCTCGCGCTGTTGCCGGGCCGCTTGCTCGTCGGGTGCCGTTCCGGCGGTCAGCACCACCGGTATCCGGGCCACCACCGGCTCGGGCTCCAGGTGGACGACGACGGAGAACACATCGTGCAGGACGGTTGCCCGTTCGACGTGCAGGCCCAGACTGGTCGCGGCGTCCACTGCGGCGCCCACGGCGCGTTGGGTGCGGTCGGCCAGTTCCGCGGCCGTCATGGCCCTTGCCATCAGACGGGAACGGCGAGCCGGGTGGGCTGATCGAGACCCCGCAGCGACACCGTGTCGCCCAAAGTCCAATGCCTGCCTTCGTTTTCGGTGGCGTTGGTCAATGTGTCTGAGGACGCCAGCAGCCGGCTCGGCCTTTCCTTCGCCAAATCGCACAACCGGGAGGCTTCGTTGACGGGCTCGCCGATCACCGTGTACTCGAAACGTTCTCTCGCTCCGACGTTTCCCGCCACCGCTTCACCGGCGGCCACACCGATTGCGGCCTCGCATTCGGGAACTTCCTTGCGAATGCGCTCGGCCATGGCGCGCGCGGCGCCCAGCGCTTCGTCCTCGGGATGATCGAGATGGATAGGCGCCCCGAACACCGCAAGTGCCGCGTCGCCCTCGAACTTGTTGACGAACCCGTGGTGCCGGTCCACCTCTTCGACGATCACGGCGAAAAAGCGGTTGAGCATTGCGACGACCTCGGTGGCTGGCCGCCCGGACACCAACTGCGTCGAGCCGATCAGGTCGACGAATATCACCGCGACGTGGCGTTCCTCGCCACCGAGTTTCGGGCGGTCCCGCTCTGCCGCCGCGGCCACCTCGCGGCCGACATGGCGGCCGAAGAGATCCCTCACGCGCTCGCGCTCTCGGAGGCCGGCGACCATCGAGTTGAAGCCGCGCTGCAGCTCGCCCAGCTCGGTGCCGTCGAACACCACCACATTGCAGTCCAGGTCGCCGTCCTCGACGTGCTTGAGCGCGGCGCGCACCACCCGCACCGGCGTTGCGGTCAACCACGACAACAACCACATCAGGACGAAACCAAAGACGACGGCTACGATCGCCAAACTCAGTACGGCAAAGCCGAATTGGGTTTGGGTCAGGTTCTGTAATGACAGCGCGAATACCGCAGTCATTGCGATACCGATTACCGGGACGCCCGAGCCGAGCAACCACACGATCATGGTCCGGCCCATGATCCCCGCGGTGAGCCGCCGGGGTGGCGGACCGGCTTCCAGCGCCTGCGCGGCGACCGGACGAAGCGCGAACTCGGTGATCAGGTAACAGGCGGTGGCCACTACGACACCACTGAAACCGACGGCAAACCCGAATCGGGGGATGAACGCGGTGTCGTATAGACCGTACAGCGTGGTCAGGAGCGCCGCGCCAACACCCCACAGGACGAGCACCATTTTGGCTACCCGCCATGGGGCCACGAAGGCATTGCGCTGGTCGGTTCGGTCCGGTGTCCGTTCCTCGATCGACCACCGCAGCGAGCGCACAATCCGCCAGGTGACCCAGAAGGTGCCCAGTGTCAACGCAACGACCATGTACCCCGGGGTCACACCGAACGTGAGCCAC
Organism: uncultured Actinomycetota bacterium; assembly: GCA_963716505.1. GTDB lineage: Bacteria > Actinomycetota > Actinomycetes > Mycobacteriales > Mycobacteriaceae > Mycobacterium. The sequence goes on along the minus strand of CAVQTL010000017.1, from coordinate 52,290 downwards.
GGTGGAACGTCAGTGAAGACACTTGGCACCGGGAACACGAACGCGACCAACACCGTCGCCACCGCGATGCCAAGCAGGTTCGTGAACAGGATGAAGAACGTCAGGATGACCTGAATCCGCACTCGTCTGCGGAACTGACTCTCGGTCTCCTTGCCAAGCAGCCAGGACCCGTAATCAGGCGTCGTGGCCAGCCGACCGCTTTGCCGGGTTACTGTTTCCAGGACCTGGCCCAGCCGGTGCGCGACGCCCTTTTTCGAGTTCATCCCGTGTCAGCCTAATTTGCCCGTGCTCTGCCCCTAAGGTTGACCGGTGCGTCTCGTCATCGCCCAGTGCACTGTCGACTACGTCGGACGACTAACAGCCCACCTGCCGTCGGCCCGCCGTCTGCTGCTGATCAAGGCTGACGGGTCGGTCAGCGTGCATGCCGACGACCGTGCCTACAAGCCGCTGAACTGGATGAGCCCGCCCTGCTGGCTGACCGAGGAGCCCGCCGGTCCACTGCCGGTGTGGGTGGTGGAGAACAAGGCCGGTGAGCAATTGCGCATCACCGTCGAAGAGATCGAGCATGACTCGAGCCACGAGCTCGGCGTGGATCCCGGGTTGGTCAAGGACGGCGTCGAGGCGCATCTGCAGGCGTTGTTGGCCGAGCACGTCGAGTTGCTCGGTGCCGGCTACACGCTGGTGCGCCGGGAGTACATGACGCCGATCGGGCCGGTCGACCTGCTGTGCCGCGACGACCACGGCCGCTCGGTAGCGGTCGAGATCAAGCGGCGCGGGGAGATCGACGGTGTCGAGCAGCTCACCCGCTACCTAGAGCTGCTCAACCGTGACACCGTGCTCGCACCAGTCAGTGGTGTCTTCGCCGCACAGCAGATCAAGCCGCAGGCGCGAACATTGGCCACCGACCGTGGGATCCGTTGCGTGACTTTGGACTACGACGAAATGCGCGGGATGGACAGCTCCGAGTTCCGGCTGTTCTGAGCGCCTACACTCGTCATCGTGGCCAGGCGTCGAGCAGGTCGCCGGCAGTCGTCGCGAGGACCGTTGCCGGCCTCTCGTCGTGTCGAGACCGGACCCGACGGCTATGACTACGAGGTGCGGCCGGTCGCAGCGTCTCGGGCCGCCAAGACCTATCGGTGCCCGGGTTGTGATCACGAGATCCAGCCTGGCACAGCTCATCTCGTGGTTTGGCGAGTCGATGTTGGTGAGGCATGCGGTCGAGGACCGGCGGCACTGGCACACTTCGTGCTGGCAGCACCGCGCAACGCGCAGCCCGACGCGCAAGTGGTCGTGAGCGGTTAGTGATCGGCGGCGGGCTGGACGAGCTCGATCAGCACGCCGCCGGCATCCTTGGGATGGATGAAGTTGATCCTCGAATCCGCGGTGCCGCGCCGGGGGGCGTCGTAGATCAGCCGGACACCCTGCTCACGCAGCCGTTCGGACAGCGACTCGATGTCACTGACCCGGTAGGCCAGCTGCTGCAGGCCTGGGCCGCGCTTGTCGAGGAACTTGGCGATTGTCGAGGTCTCGTCGAGCGGCGCCATTAGCTGGATCTGTGCGCTACCCACCGCAGCGCCGCGCACCGACAGCATGGCTTCGCGAATGCCCTGATCCTCGTTGACCTCTTCGTGCAGCACAATCATGCCGAGATGGTCGTGGTACCACTTGATCGTGGCGTCCAGGTCGGCGACCGCGATGCCGACGTGGTCGATTGCTGTCACCAGGGCGCTGGCCAGCACGGGGCGGGCATCGACTTGCTCGGTGGACATAACGCAACGGTAACCTGGCGGGAAAGATCGCGCCTATGCGATGCCCAGGGTGGGCTGTTCTTGATCGTTTCTGGAGGTAGGTATGACGACGTCTGTGATCGTTGCTGGAGCACGCACTCCGGTCGGCAAACTGATGGGCTCGCTGAAGGATTTCTCGGGAAGCGATCTCGGTGCGGTCGCCATCTCCGGTGCGCTGGAGAAGGCGGGAGTGCCCGCATCGGCCGTCGAGTACGTGATCATGGGCCAGGTGCTGACCGCGGGCGCCGGCCAGATGCCCGCCCGGCAGGCCGCCGTCGCCGCGGGGATCGGCTGGGACGTGCCTGCGCTCACCATCAACAAGATGTGTCTGTCCGGGATCGACGCCATTGCGCTGGCCGACCAGCTCATCCGTGCCGGTGAGTTCGACGTCGTCGTCGCAGGCGGGCAGGAGTCGATGACGCAGGCGCCCCATCTGCTGATGAACAGCCGGTCCGGCTACAAGTACGGCGACGTCACGGCGCTCGACCACATGGCCTACGACGGTCTGCACGATGTGTTCACCGACCAGCCGATGGGCGCACTGACCGAACAGCGCAACGAGCAGGACAGGTTCACCCGCGTCGAGCAGGACGAGTTCGCCGCGCGTTCGCACCAAAAGGCCGCTGCCGCATGGAAAGACGGCGTCTACGCCGACGAGGTCGTGCCGGTGAAGATCCCGCAGCGCAAGGGCGACCCGCTGGAGTTCACCGAGGACGAGGGCATCCGTGCCGATACCACCGCGGAGTCGCTGGCCGGCCTGAAGCCGGCGTTCCGCAAGGACGGCACCATCACCGCGGGCTCGGCGTCGCAGATCTCCGACGGTGCGGCCGCCGTGGTCGTGATGAACAAGGACAAGGCCTCCGAGCTCGGACTGAAGTGGCTGGTGGAGATCGGTGCCCACGGCGTGGTCGCAGGCCCCGATTCCACCCTGCAGTCACAGCCGGCCAACGCCATCAAGAAAGCGATTGCCCGCGAAGGCATCACGGTTGACCAACTCGACGTCGTCGAGATCAACGAGGCGTTCGCCGCGGTCGCGCTGGCGTCGATGAATGAACTCGGCATCGACCCCGACAAGGTGAACGTCGACGGTGGCGCGATCGCCATCGGGCATCCGATCGGAATGTCGGGTGCGCGCATCACGCTGCATGTTGCCCTTGAGCTGGCGCGACGCGGGTCCGGCTACGGCGTCGCGGCGCTTTGCGGCGCAGGCGGCCAGGGCGATGCGCTGATCCTGCGGGCGGGCTAGCACGTCTACGACGCTTTGTAGTAACTCGTCGTGGAGTTCGGGCACAATGGAGCCCATGACAAGCGCCTTTGATCTCCGAACTCGGGTGGGCTGGTTTCGCCTGATCGCCATGGCCGAGGCCGTCAGCTGGGTCGGCCTGCTGATCGGGATGTATTTCAAGTACCTGGGCACACCACGCACCGAGATCGGTGTGAAGGTCTTCGGCATGGTCCACGGGCTGGTTTTCATCGCGTTCGTGGTGGCCGGGCTTCTTGTCGGAATCGCCGTCAGGTGGACGCTCGGCACGTGGTTGCTGGCGTTGCTGGCGAGCATCGTGCCGCTGTGCAGTGTGATCTTCCTCATATGGGCCGATCGGACCGGCCGAATGGGCGCCGCGAGCGCGTACAGCGGGGTGCTGCAACCAGGCCGATCGATACCGGAAACGACGTGACAGACTTGGGGGCGTGACTCGTCCCCGTCCTCCCGCCGGACCAGGGCCCTCCATCGCCGGCGCGGTTGACCTCTCCGGTCTCAAGCAGCGCGCAACCCCTGCAGGAGAGCCCGGGCAAGACTCAGGCTCGCCCGCAGGTGTGGAGATCACCGAGGCCAATTTCGAAGCCGAGGTGCTGCTCAAGTCCAACGAGGTACCGGTCGTGGTGGTGCTGTGGTCGCCGCGCAGTGATGCGAGCGTGCAGTTGGGCGATGCGCTTGCGAGCCTCGCCGCCACCGACGCAGGCAAGTGGTCGCTGGCCAACGTGAACGTCGACACGACGCCCCGGGTCGCCCAGATCTTCGGTGTGCAAGCCGTGCCGACCGTGGTGGCGTTGGCCGCGGGACAACCGTTGTCGAGTTTCCAGGGCCCGCAACCGCCCGATCAGTTGCGCGGGTGGATCGACTCGCTGCTGAATGCCACCGCCGGAAAGCTCGGTGGTGCAGGTGCAGTCGAGGGCGACGAGCCTGAGCAGGTCGACCCCGAACTGGCGCAGGCACGTGCGCATCTGGACGCAGGCGACTTCGACGCGGCGCTCATCGCCTACCAGAAGATCCTCGATGCCAACCCGACTCACGAAGAGGCCAAAGGCGCTGTGCGCCAAATCGCGTTCCTCGCGCGCGCATCCGCTCTGCCACCGGAAGCGGTTGCCACCGCCGATGCCGCGCCCGACGACATCGAGGCCGCGTTGGCCGCTGCAGACGTCGAGGTCCTGCAACAGAATGTCGCGGCGGCGTTCGACCGGTTGATCGCGTTGGTGCGGCGCACCGCAGGCGAAGAGCGCGCCTCGGTCCGCACGCGACTGGTCGAACTGTTCGACCTCTTCGATCCGGCCGATCCCGAAGTCATCGCGGGCCGACGCAACCTCGCCAACGCGTTGTACTGACCTCTTCCGGCGAGCAGACGCAAAAGTGCCCTCAAGCCCGTGGTTAGGGGTACTTTCGCGTCTGCTCGCGCGGAAATCAGGCCGGCTCGAACCACAGGGCGGCCAGCGGCGGCAACACCATCAACGCCGACGCCGGGCGGCCATGCCACGGCTCTTCGGTCGCCTCCACGGCTCCGAAGTTGCCGATGCCCGAACCGTTGTAGATGTCGGCGTCGGTGTTGAGCACCTCGCGCCAGGTTCCCGTGTGCGGCAGGCCGAGCCGATAGCGGGAGTGTTCGGAGCCCGAGAAGTTGAACACACAGGCGAGAACAGAGCCGTCGTCGCCGAAGCGCAGGAAACTCAGCACGTTGTTCGCGGAGTCGTTCGCGTCGATCCACGAATAGCCGTCGGGGCGGGTGTCTTGCGACCACAGCGCACGCCGGGTGCGGTACAGGTCGTTGGCGTCGCGCATCATCCGCTGGATCCCGTTCGAGAAGCTGTTCTCGTCGAGCTGGTACCAGTCGAGCCCGCGTTCCTCGGACCATTCCGCGCGCTGTCCGAACTCCTGCCCCATGAACAACAGCTGCTTACCCGGGTGCGCCCACTGGTAGGCGATCAGGTTGCGCAGCCCAGCGGCCTTGGTGTGATCGTTGCCCGGCATCCTGCTCCACAGGGTGCCCTTGCCGTGCACGACCTCGTCGTGACTGATCGGCAGCACATAGTTCTCGCTGTACGCATACAGCATCGAGAACGTGATCTCGCCGTGGTGATAGCTGCGGTGTATCGGGTCGCGCTTGATGAACTCCAGCGTGTCGTTCATCCAGCCCATGTTCCACTTCATCGAAAAGCCGAGACCGCCAAGGTTTGTCGGCCGCGTGACACCGGGCCACGACGTCGACTCCTCGGCGATCGTGACGATGCCGGGCGCCAGCTTGTGCACCGTGGCATTCATCTCCTGCAGGAACTGGACCGCCTCGAGATTCTCGCGCCCGCCGTAGACGTTGGGTGTCCAACCGTCCGCGGGCCGCGAGTAGTCGAGGTAGAGCATCGACGCCACGGCGTCGACACGCAGGCCGTCGATGTGGAACTCCTGGAGCCAGTACAGGGCGTTGGCCACCAGGAAGTTGCGTACCTCCGCACGGCCGAAGTCGAAAACGTACGTGCCCCAGTCCAGCTGCTCACCCCTGTGCGGGTCCGAGTGCTCGTAGAGTGGCGTGCCGTCGAAGCGGCCCAACGCCCACGAGTCCTTGGGGAAGTGCGCGGGCACCCAGTCCATGATCACCCCGATGCCGGCCTGGTGCAGCGTGTCGACCAGGTGGCGGAAGTCGTCGGGGGTGCCGAGCCGCGACGTCGGCGCGTAATACGACGTGACCTGGTAGCCCCAGGACCCGCCGAACGGGTGCTCTGCGACCGGCATCAGCTCGATGTGGGTGAAGCCCTGTGCCACAACGTATTCCGTGAGCTCTTCAGCGAGCTGGCGATAGCTGAGCCCCGGCCGCCACGACGTCAGGTGCACCTCGTAGGTGCTCATCGGCTCGAACACCGGATTGACCTCTGCGCGACGGGTCATCCATGCGGTGTCACCCCAGGTGTAGTCGCTCTTCGTCACCCGCGACGCCGTCTGCGGTGGCACCTCGGTGGCGAACGCCATCGGGTCGGCGCGTTCGGTGACCGAGCCGTCGGCCCCGTGCACGCGGAATTTGTAATAGCCGCCGACCGGGAAGCCGGGCCAGAAGAGCTCCCACACCCCGGTCGAGCCGAGCGCCCGCAGGGGTGCCTCGTCGCCGTCCCAGTGGTTGAACTCGCCGATCAGGCTGACGCCCTTGGCGTTTGGCGCCCATACCGCAAAGGACACCCCCTCGACGATCCCGTCGGCCGTCCTGAAGCTGCGCGGATGCGCACCGACGATGTCCCACAGCCGTTCGTGGCGGCCCTCGGAGAACAGATGCAGGTCGAGCTCACCAAGGGTGGGCAGGAATCGGTAGGCGTCGGCGACGGTGTGCCGGCGACGCACCGCCGCTCTCGTAGCTCACCTGCAGGCGGTAGTCGATGAGGTCGGTGAACGGCACCGCCACCGCGAACAGGCCTGAATCGATGTGAGAGAACACATATCGCTCGTCGCCGACCAGAGCCGCCACCTCGACGGCGTGCGGCCGATAGGCCCGGATCACCGTATGGTCGCCGTACTCGTGCGCGCCAAGGATCGAATGCGGGTTGTGGTGTTCGCCTGCCACCAGCCGGTTCAGATCGGCTGGGTCCGGCCGCAAGTGCGGGCTCGTGAGTGGATTGGTCCGTGTCATCGCCTTACGTCACTTCCCTCATTCCCTGCGGAGCAGGGTTAGTCGTTGTTCGGGTGATATCCGCGGCATGTTCAGCACGTGGGCAACCGCCCTGGCCGGATCGAGACGAACGTAATTCGACTGTCCCCATTGGTATTCCTCGCCGGTGATCTCGTCTCGCACCCAGAATCGGTCGTACGGCTGCATCGCGAGCGCGCCCATGTCCAGCCACAGGGTGCCCTCTTCAGGCCCGTACGGATTCAGCGTGACCACCACGAGCACCGCGTCCCCGGTCACCGGATCGAACTTGCTGTAGGCCAGCAGTGCATCGTTGTCGACGTGGTGGAACTTGAGTGTCCGTAGCTCACGCAACGCCGGGTGCAGTCGGCGAATCTCGTTGAGCCGGCTCAAGAACGGCTCAAGCGACTCGCCCTTCGCCAAGGCGGCCTCGAAATCGCGGGGGCGCAACTCGTACTTCTCCGAGTCCAGGTATTCCTCGCTGCCCTCGCGTACCGCGCGGTGCTCGAACAGTTCGTAACCGGAATACACACCCCAGGCCGGACTGTATGTCGACGCCAGCACCGCGCGGATGGCGAACATGCCCGGACCGCCGTACTGGAGGCTTTCGTGCAGGATGTCGGGCGTGTTGACGAAAAGATTGGGGCGCGCGTAGTCGGCGTGTTCGACGATCTGCTCGCCGAACTCGATCAGCTCCCACTTCGCGGTGCGCCACGTGAAGTAGCTGTAGGACTGGGTGAAACCGAGCTTGGCCAGTCCGTACAGGCGGGCGGGCCGGGTGAACGCCTCGGAGAGGAACAGCACGTCGGGATCGGTCGCCTTGACCTGTCCGATCAGCCAGGCCCAGAAGTTGGGCGGTTTGGTATGCGGGTTGTCGACGCGGAAGATCTTGACTCCGTGGCTGATCCAGAAGCGGACGACGCGCAGCACCTCGTTGTAGATGCCTGCGGGGTCGTTGTCGAAGTTGACCGGGTAGATGTCCTGGTACTTCTTCGGCGGGTTCTCCGCGTAGGCGATGGTGCCGTCGGGCAGCACCGTGAACCACTCCGGATGCGCCTTGGCCCACGGATGGTCGGGCGCGGCCTGCAGCGCCAGATCCAACGCCACCTCGAGGTTCTGGTCGCGCGCTGCGGTGACGAAGTCGTCGAAGTCCTCGATCGTGCCGAGCTTGGGATGCACGGCGTCGTGCCCGCCCTTGTCGCTGCCGATCGCCCACGGGGACCCGACGTCCTTGGGTCCGGCGGTGACCGAGTTGTTGGGTCCCTTGCGGTGCACCTTGCCGATCGGATGGATCGGCGGCAGATACACCACGTCGAAGCCCATCTTGGCGATGCGCGGCAGCGCCTTCGCCGCGGTGGCGAACGTGCCGTGCACCGGCTTGTCCTTTTTGTCCCAGCCGCCGGTGGACCGCGGGAACATCTCGTACCAGGCGCTGAAGCGGGCCTCGGGCCGGTCCACCCAGACGCCGTACTGCTCGTCGCGGGTGATCTGGTCGCGCAGCGGATACTGCGCGAGTAGCTCGCCGACCTCCGCGGACAGGGCCGCGCCCGCGCGGGTGAACGGGTCGCCCGGCTTGCGAAGCGTCTCCGCGGCTTCGATGAGCGGATCCCGCAGCGCTCGCGGCAGGCCGGTGGCGGCCCGCTCCAGCAGCCGTGCACCGAGGATCAGGTCGTTGGACAACTCGCTCTCGCTCTGGCCTGCGTCGAGTTTGGCGGTGACGGCCCGCCGCCACGTCGCGATCGGGTCGCCCCAGCCGTCCACCCGGAATGTCCAGAGCCCGACGCGATCGGGGCAGAACTGGCCGTGAAACACGTCCGGGGTGCGACCCGTCGACATCGGGATGACCTGCGGCTTGATCCTGGGTGCCGGCGTGACCACGGCCTCGATCGGCACGGGCTGCGCGGGGTGGTCCTGTACGGGTCCGTCCGCGAGCTGCGGATAGTCCGTGCCGTGGAAGCGCACCACCAGGGTCGCCGCCACCGCGTCGTGGCCCTCGCGCCACACCGTGGCCCGCACCGGCACCACCTCGCCGACGACGGCCTTGGCCGGATAGCGCCCCGCGGACACCACAGGTGCGACGTCGTCGATCCCGATACGACCGGCCACCTACCCACTCCTTCATGGCGCGGCCCGCGGTAGGCCGCTGTCGTCTGGATCTCGTTTACCGCCTCTGAAACCTCTCCGGCGCCCTATACCCACCGTAGTGTCCGGTCCAATCACATGCGGGTGAACGATCACCCCGGCAAGGCTGCACGCACGCGGATCATCAGTAAGGTTGGGTCGCGTGAAAGCCCTCCGCCGGTTCACGGTCCGCGCGCACCTTCCCGAGCGACTGGTCGCGCTGGAGCGGCTGTCCGTGAACCTGCGCTGGTCATGGGACAAGCCGACGCAAGACCTGTTCGCGGCCATCGATCCGGCGCTGTGGACGCAGGTCGGCTGCGATCCGGTGGCACTGCTCGGCCAGGTCAGCCCCAACCGGCTGGACGAACTCGCGGTCGACGAGTCCTTCGTCGGCCGGCTGGATCACATCGCCGCAGAACTCGACGACTATCTGGGTCGGCCGCTGTGGTACCAGGAACGCGCCGCCGACGGTGCCGAGTTGCCGAACGGCATCGCGTACTTCTCGATGGAGTTCGGCGTCGCGGAGGTGCTGCCGAACTACTCGGGAGGCCTGGGAATACTGGCGGGCGACCACCTGAAATCGGCGTCGGACCTGGGGCTGCCGCTGGTGGCGGTGGGCCTCTACTACCGGTCGGGTTACTTCGGCCAGTCGCTGACCACCGACGGCTGGCAGCGGGAGAACTACCCGTCGCTGGATCCGCAGGGCCTGCCGTTGCGGTTGCTCGCCAACCACGAAGGCGACCCGGTGCTAGTGGAACTGGCCATGCCCGACTCCGCCCAACTGCGGGCCCGGGTTTGGGTCGCCCAGGTCGGTCGAATCCCGTTGCTGCTGCTGGATTCCGACATCCCGGAGAACGAGCACGATCTGCGCGGCGTCACCGACCGGCTGTACGGCGGCGACCAGGAACACCGGATCAAGCAGGAGATCCTGGCCGGCATCGGCGGGGTGCGGGCGATCCGCGCGTTCACCGAGATCGAGGGCCTGCCGACGCCCGAGGTGTTCCATATGAACGAGGGCCACGCCGGCTTCCTCGGCGCCGAGCGGATCCGCGAGCTGATCGACTCCGGGCTCGATTTCGACACCGCGCTGACCGTGGTGCGGTCGTCCACGGTCTTCACGACTCACACCCCGGTGGCCGCCGGTATCGACCGGTTCCCGGTGGAGATGGTGAAGCGCTACTTCGGCAGCGGCGAGGGCAGCCCGGCGGGCGCCACTTCACGGCTGCTGCCCGGCGTCCCGCTGGACCGGGTCATCGCGTTCGGAGCCGAGGACGACCCGTCGAAGTTCAACATGGCCCATATGGGCCTGCGGCTCGCGCAGCGGGCGAACGGCGTTTCGCTTCTGCACGGTCGGGTCAGCAGGGAGATGTTCAACGAGCTGTGGCCCGGCTTCGACCCTTGGGAAGTGCCGATCGGCTCGATCACCAACGGCGTGCATGCTCCGACGTGGGCGGCGCCGCAATGGCTGGAGCTCGGCCGGGAGCTTTCCGGCGGCGACCTGCCGAGCGCGCCGGCAGTATGGGAGCCCGCACTCTGGGAACGGCTGCAGCAGGTAGACCCGGGACATCTGTGGTGGATTCGGTCGCAGCTTCGGGAGCAGTTGGTCAATGACGTCCGGGTACGGCTGCGTCGATCCTGGCTCGAGCGCGGTGCATCCGATGCCGAACTGGGTTGGATCGCAACGGCTTTCGATCCAAATGTGCTGACGGTCGGGTTCGCGCGGCGGGTGCCGACGTACAAGCGGTTGACTCTGATGCTCCGCGATCCGGACCGGCTGGAGAAGCTGCTGCTCGACGAGAAGCGGCCCGTGCAACTGATCGTCGCCGGTAAGTCGCATCCCGCCGACGAGGGCGGCAAGGCGCTGATTCAGCAGGTGGTGCGGTTCGCCGACCGGCCCGAGGTGCGGCATCGCATCGCGTTTCTGCCCGACTACGACATGTCGATGGCCCGCCAGTTGTACTACGGCTGCGACGTCTGGTTGAACAATCCGCTGCGTCCACTGGAGGCATGCGGCACGTCGGGGATGAAGAGCGCGCTCAACGGCGGGCTGAATCTCTCCATCCGCGACGGCTGGTGGGACGAGTGGTACGACGGCGAAAACGGTTGGGAGATACCGACCGCCGATGGACTGGCAGATGAGAGTCGGCGCGACGACCTGGAGGCCGCGGCGCTCTACAGCCTGGTCGAGCGGTCGGTCGCGCCCAAGTTCTACGACCGCGACGACCGCGGCGTCCCCATGCGCTGGGTCGAAATGGTCCGCCACACGCTGGAGGTGCTCGGACCCAAGGTGCTGGCATCGCGGATGGTGCGCGATTACACCGAGAAGTACTACGCGCCCGCCGCGCAGTCACTGCGCAGAACCGTCGAGCCCCGCGAGGAGGGCGGTGTACCTTTCGGTGCCGCTAGGGATCTGGCCGCATACCGCCAGCGCGCGCAGGAGGCATGGCAGAAGATCCAGATCACCGACGTCGACAGCACCGGGTTGCCGGACACCCCGCTGCTGGGCAGCGAGCTCACGCTTTCGGCGACCGTGCAGCTCGCCGGCCTGCGCCCCGACGAGGTGTCCGTCCAGGCGGTCCTCGGTCGGGTCGACACCGCCGACGGGCTGATTGATCCGGTGACCGTGCCGATGCCGCACACCGGCACCGCCGAGGGCGGGAACGAGATCTTCTCGACGACGACGCCGCTGCCGGTGGCCGGCCCCGTCGGCTATACGGTGCGCGTCCTGCCGCACCATCCGCTGCTGGCCTCCGACACCGAGCTCGGACTGGTGACCCTCGCCTGACCGGACCGATTCGTCGGACTTGGGGTCGGCCGGCTACCTAGTCGATGTAGGTTCCGGTGATGTTCCGTTGCGCCACGTTGTTGGCCACCTGCGTGATGGCCTCCGCGTTGATCGTGCCGATCGCATCGGCCGATCCGGAGGCCGAACCCATCGTCGACGCGGCCGAAACGGTGCCCGCGCCACCGGAAGGTGCGCCGCCACCGGAAGGTGCGCCGCCACCAGTGGAGCCGCCGGTGGAGCTCGTCGAATCGTCGCCGCCCGCCACCACGAAGTCGCCCGACGGCTGGACGCTGACCTTGTCGGCCAAGGATGAGACGCAACGCGTGATCCAGCCGCTGACCACGGCGATCTCGACGCGCGAGTACGAGGTCGGCGGGCTCTTCAACGCCAAGATGGAGGGACCGGAGGAGTCCGAACCGCCGCAGGGCACCTTCGAGGTCGGCTATCAGATCGGCTGCGGCATCGACATGAGCACATCGAACGGCGTGGTGATGAGCGGCAGCCTCGGTCTGTCACCGGGTCTTGGCTTGGCGGGTCTGCAAACGGGGGCGCTGACTCCCATCCCGACTCTTCTCACCCCCATCAGCGGATCGCTGGCGGTGGCGTTGAAGCCGGGCATCATCAACGTCATCCCGGTCAGCAAGAAGGAGTTCACGGGCGCCGAGCCGTGGATTCAGATCACCGGATTCCGCGTCAAGATCGACGGCTGTGTCGGTGAGTCCTTCATCCGTTCGTATGCGTTCCTGACCCGGTCTACCGACGTCTCCGACGCGATCCTCGGCTACTACGGGGTGACCAAGAAGGTGTAGCGATTTCGGCGTGATTCGTTGCGCTCACCGCAACTTTTCACGCCGAAATCGCAACTACGGGAACCGCTTGAAGCAGCGGTCCTCGTCGCCGAGCACGCCGATGCGGAACGCGTCCATCCGGGAGAAGCCGGACGGCACCGTCTCGCCGTTGACGTCGCTTGCCGCCAACCCGTTGGTGAGCAGACCGGAGACGGCCTCGTCGAGGTCACCGGCGGTCAGCGCCACGGTGTTGCCGTCCGACGTGGTGACCGCTTCGGTCATCTTCGTCGTCGCGACCCCGGTCAGGCACGCGGTGCGCAGCGCGGCTTCGGCGCTGTCGAGCGGCATGCCACCGCGTTCGTGCTGAAGGGCCAGCATGTACCGGGACACGAGCACCGAGTACGCGGTGTTGTCGCCGGACAATTCACCACCGTTCTCGTCGGGGCCCGACGGCGTGCCCATCGCTTCGAGTTCGGGCAGGTCGACGGCGATGGTGTTGGTGCCCGGACAGAACGACACCGGCGGACTTGGCCGCGCGTCCGGGCAGTCGTTCGCCGAATCCGCATCGAGGCGCAGTTTCGGTGGGTCGGCCGGCGAGAACAGCGTCCCGAGCGCTTCGACGATGGCCTTCACCGACTCCTCGCTGACCGGCCATTCGCCGGTCTGATCCTGTTGCAGCTCGACCGGCAGATCGCCGCGACGCTGTGCGATCTCCTTGGCGTCGATCGCCGCACACGACGCCGCGCCGTCGGTGAACCCGAACTGGAACGCGGTGATCCGTTCGAAAGCCGAGCCGTGCTCGTTTGCGCCCGGCGCGTACTCGTCCTCGCTCAGCAGTGGGTCGCGGAACGAAATCACCGCCGCGAGAAGGCTGTTGAGCCCGTCGCCCGTGCTGAGGGTGAAGCGCGGGGAGTTACCTTCGGCCACCCAGCGCATGTATGCGCCTGCAAAGCAGTCGGCCTGCTGCTCGGCGACCAGCGTCGGGGTCCTCTTCTTGTTGATCTTTGCCTGGTGCGCAATCGCATGCCCGTACTCGTGGGCCAGCACATTGGTGACGGCGATGTCGCCGAAGTTGTCACGCAGCGTGGGCAACAGCTCACCGCGGTCCCATCCGATGGTGTCGTCGACGTAGCAGAATCCCGCGTTCACCAAGCCGTACGTGTCTTCGCCGCAGAACTCCTGGCTCTCATAACCGCCGGCGTCCCACGAGATCAGCGCATCGATCGGGGTGAAATCCTCGTCGAACGTCTCCGGGTAGACCGTCTCCCAGAAGTCCTCGATGTCACTGATCGAGGACGCGGCGAGCTCGTCGGTCTCACCGCCGTCGCTGTTCTCGACGTCGCGCGAAGGCGCCTTGGCGTCGGCGCGCAGCCCCGTCGGCCCGTCGACGGCGGGCATCCCCGCCACCTTGAACGGATCATCGAAGACGGACACCGCCGTACCTTTCACCGTCGTCGCGCAGGACGCGATGAGCAGCGCGGTGCAGATGGCGAGCGCGGCGCCGGTGCCGGATCGTCGGCTCATTGGCGGTGCCTTTCCGCATCGTCAGGTAGCCGAGATCGGCGCCCTAGAACTTCAGCGTCAGGATAGTGCGGCGTTGGCGGTGTGGAGGCGTTCCAGGGCTTGCCGGACCCGGACCGGGTCCGTGGTCGCCCAGAACGGCGGCAGCGACGCACGCAGATAGCCGCCGTAGCGCGCGGTGGCCATCCGCGAGTCCAGCACCGCAACCACCCCGCGGTCTTCCGAGCGCCGCAGCAGTCGGCCCGCGCCCTGGGCCAACAGCAGCGCGGCGTGGCTGGCCGCGACGGCCATGAATCCGTTTCCACCCCGGGCGGCCACCGCTCGCTGGCGCGCCGACAGCAGCGGATCGTCGGGGCGCGGGAAAGGGATGCGGTCGATCAGCACCAGCGACAGCGACGGTCCGGGCACATCTACGCCCTGCCACAGCGACAACGTGCCGAAGAGCGACGTCGACGGGTCGTCGGCGAACTGCTTCACCAGAGCCGAGGTGGCGTCATCGCCCTGGCACAGCACCGGCGTGGACAGCCGCTCGCGCATGACTTCGGCGGCGGCCCGCGCGGCCCGCATCGACGAGAAGAGTCCCAATGTGCGACCGCCTGCGGCGCCGATCAGCGTCTCTATCTCCGCAAGCTGCTCGGCGGACCCGGTGCCGTCGCGTCCTGGCGGCGGCAGATGCGCTGCGACGTAAAGGATTCCGGATTTGGCATGCTCGAACGGGGAGCCGACGTCGATGCCACGCCATTCCGCCTCTTTGTCCCCGGCCGTCAACCCCCATGCCGCGGCCATCGCGTCGAAGGATCCGCCGACCGTCAACGTGGCCGACGTCAGCACCACAGTGGATTGCTCGAACAGCCTGCCGCGCAACAGACCTGCCACCGAAAGCGGTGCCACCCGCATGACGGCTCGGATGGATCCGCGGTTGTCCTCATGGTCGAGCCACACCACATCGTTGCGGTCAACAATCTCGGGAACGAAGGACGCCACTATGCGCGTCGCGGTGTCGCTGATGTCCGACAGCGCCGTCACCGCCTCGGCGCGCGCCGATGCGGCCTTCGGGTCCGACGGCGACGTGTCGATCGCCGACCGCACCCTGCTCGCGGCGTCGCGCACCGCGGTCAGGTATGTCGTCATGTCGTCGTCGAGGCGGTCGATGCGACCAGGCGACCCGTCATGGATCGCGGAGGCGAACGTGGCCGTCGCGGCCTCCAGCCGTTGCGCCAGTTCGGGTTCGACGAGCCGCGCGACACGCCGGGTCGCCGCGCTGAGGACGGCGTTGGACAGTTCGGCGGTGGCGACGCCGGTGACTCGGTCCGCCAATTCATGTGCCTCGTCGACGACGAGCAGTCGGTGTTCGGGAAGCACCGCGGCATCGGAGATGGCGTCGATGGCCAACAGCGCGTGGTTGGTGACGACGATATCCGCGTGCCCGGCCGTATCGCGTGCCTTCTCCGCGAAGCAGTCGGTGCCGAACGGGCAGCGCGTCGCGCCGATGCACTCCCTGGCCGAGACGCTGACCTGGCCCCACGACCGGTCCGGCACGCCAGGTGTTAGCTCGTCGCGGTCACCGGTGTCGGTGGTCGACGACCAGGCGGTCAGGCGTTGCACGTCGCGCCCGAGTGCGGTCGATGCCGCCGCGTCGAACAGCTCCTCCTGTGGGCGATCATCGGGCTCCGCCGCGGCGCCGTTGTGAATCTTGTTCAGGCACAGGTAATTTCCGCGGCCCTTCAGCAGGGCGAACGTCGGGCGCCTGGGCAGGGCGTCGGCCAGGTTGTCGGCGAGCGTGGGCAGATCGCGGTCGACGAGCTGACGCTGCAGTGCGATGGTGGCCGTCGACACCACCACGGGCTCGTCGATGGCGAGTGCCCGCGCGATCGCGGGCACCAGATAGGCGAGCGACTTGCCGGTACCGGTGCCCGCCTGGACGGCCAGGTGCTCGCCTGCGTCGAACGCGTGGGCAACGGCCTCGGCCATCTCGACCTGACCAGAGCGCTCGCTGCCGCCAAGCGCGGCGACCGCGGTGGCGAGCAGTTCGGTGACCGGAGCTTCGTCGGGCGTGGCTCCTCCTACGCGCCTCGGCCGGCGGATGAAACCATCCGGGTCTCAATCGCGGGTTCGCCGCGGGACAGTTTCAGGCCGTCCCACGGCAGGCTGCCCAGCCCCGCCGCCGACGCGCTCGCGGGCCGCGGCCAGGCTGAGATCCGCGACGGGCTCACCCTTCTCGACGAGCGGAACCGTCAGATCGCGTGCGACGAGGTCGGACTGCGGGGCGGCCCCTGCGGCCGGGTAGACGATCTCCTCGACGATGGTTCCCGACGGCTTGGCCAGCCGCGTCGCCCTCTTGCGGCCGCCATGCGACTCCTTGTGCAGGCTGCGCTTCTCCACCGGAATGCCGTCCACCTCGACCAGTTTGTAGACCATGCTCGCGGTGGGCGCACCCGACCCGGTCACCACCGAGGTGCCGACGCCGTAGATGTCGACGGGTTCGGAGCGCAGCCCGGCGATCGCGAACTCGTCGAGGTCTCCCGACACCACGATGCGGGTCTTGGTCGCGCCGAGCCCGTCGAGTTGAGCGCGGACCTGCCGGGCCAGCACCCCGAGGTCACCGGAGTCGATGCGGACCGCGCCGAGTTCGGGGCCCGCCACCTCGATGGCGTTGGCCACACCCTTGGTGATGTCGTAGGTGTCGACGAGCAGGGTGGTGCCGACGCCGAGCGCGTCGACCTGGGCGCGAAACGCCGCCTCCTCGTCGGGCCCATCGGCGGATGTGTGCAGCAGCGTGAACGCATGGGCGCTGGTGCCCAGCGCGGGCACGCCATGGCGGCGCTGGGCCTCGAGGTTGGACGATCCGGCGAACCCGGCCAGGTAGGCGGCCCGTGCGGCGGCCACGGCGGCCTGCTCGTGTGTGCGGCGGGAACCCATCTCGATGAGAGTGCGACCGTCGGCCGCGCTCGCCATCCGGGCCGCGGCCGACGCGATCGCGGTGTCGTGGTTGAAGATCGACAGCGCCAGCGTCTCCAGCACTACGCACTCGCCGAAAGTGCCGTGAACCGCCAGCACAGGCGAGCCAGGGAAGTACAACTCGCCCTCGGCGTAACCGTCGACGTCGCCGCGGAATCGGTAGTCCGCCAGATAGTCCATGGTGTCGGTGTCGAGAAAGTCCGAAAGCGATTCCAGCGAGGTGTCGTCGAACGTGAACTCCGCCAACGCTTCCACGAAGCGCGCGGTCCCGGCGACCACGCCGTACCGCCGACCCTCGGGCAGTCGACGGGCAAACATCTCGAACGTGGTGCGTCGATGCGCAGTCCCGTCGCGCAGCGCCGCCGCGAGCATGGTCAGCTCGTACTTGTCGGTCAGCAACGCCGCGGTCATCCCGCAACCGTAACCGGTCTCGTGCCCTACTAGGCCCCGGCTATTCTGGGCAGATGGTTACCCCAGCGAAGACCCGCCCGGGAACTCGCGAGGAGACGCACGTCGACACCGCCGAGGACACCGAGTCCCCGTGGGTGACCCTCGTCTGGGACGATCCCGTCAACCTCATGACCTACGTGACATACGTCTTCCAGAAGTTGTTCGGCTACAGCGAGCCGCACGCCACCAAGCTCATGCTGCAGGTGCACAACGAAGGCAAGGCGGTGGTGTCGGCGGGCAGCCGCGAGTCGATGGAGGTCGACGTATCCAAGCTGCATGCCGCGGGCCTGTGGGCGACCATGCAACACGATCGCTGAATCACCGGAGCCGGGACGCAACAGTGCGCAAGTGGAAGCGGGTCGAAACCGCAGACGGCACGCGCTTTCGTTCGGCCCTGGTGTCGCACGAGGCGGCGCTGCTCGAGAGCTTGGTGACGTCCATGGTCGCCATGCTCGAGGAGCGCGAATCATCATCGCCCGCAGACGAACTCGAGGAGATAACCGGCTTCAAGACCGGCAATTCGCGACCCCCGGATGACGCGACCATGAAGAGGTTGCTGCCCGATTTCTTCAGGCCGCAGAACGACCATCCCGCCGGGTCGGGTACCGCCGAGAGCCTGAACAGCGCGCTGCGCAGCCTGCATGAGCCCGAGATCATCGCCGCCAAACGCCAAGCGGCGCAACGGGTGCTGGACACCGTGCCGAACGGCGGCGGCCGATTCGAGCTGACCACCGACGATGCGCATGCGTGGGTGGCTGCGGTCAACGACGTCCGGCTTGCATTGGGCACGATGCTCGACATCGGTCCGGAGGGTCCCGACGGGGTGCCGCCCGATCATCCGATGGCAGGCCATTTCGACGTGTACCAGTGGCTGACGGTGCTGCAGGAGTATCTGGTCCTTGGTCTGATGGACAAGAAATGAGCGCCATCACCGATGTCGGTGGAATCCGAGTCGGCCAACACCATCGAATCGATGCCGAGGTGACCCTCGGTGCGGGTTGGGCGAGCGGTACGACAGTCGTCCTGACTCCGCCCGGCACCGTCGGTGCAGTCGATGGCCGCGGCGGTGCGCCTGGCACGCGCGAGACCGACCTGCTCGACCCCAGCAACTCGGTGCGCCACGTCGACGCCGTGGTGCTGTGCGGCGGCAGCGCGTACGGGCTCGCTGCAGCCGACGGGGTGATGGGTTGGCTCGAGGAGCACGGCCGCGGGGTGGCGATGGAGGGCGGCGTGGTGCCGATCGTGCCCGCCGCGGTGGTCTACGACTTACCCGTCGGTGGCTGGAAATGCCGACCGACCGCCGAGTTCGGCTACACCGCCGCCGATGGCGCAGGAACAGAGGTGGCCGTCGGCAGTGTCGGCGCGGGGGCAGGCGCCCGCGTCGGCGTGCTCAAGGGCGGGGTCGGAACCGCGTCGGTGACGCTCGACTCCGGGGTCACCGTCGGCGCGATCGTCGTCGTCAACGCCGCAGGCGAAGTATTCGACACGGCCACCGGGCTGCCGTGGCAGGCCGACCAGATCGAAGAGTTCGGCCTGACTCGTCCGCCCGCCGACCAGATCGCCGCCTACGCCGCAAGGCACGTCGAGTTCAGCCCGCTGAATACGACGATCGCGGTCGTCGCCACCGATGCGGCGCTGAGCCCGGCCGGGTGTCGCCGAATTGCGGTCGCCGCCCACGACGGCCTGGCGAGGACGATCCGGCCGTGCCACACCCCGCTGGATGGCGACACGGTGTTTGCGCTGGCCACCGGCGCTGTCGAGGTGCCGCCGGATCCCGAGACGCCCGCGTCGATGTCGCCCGAGGTGCCGCTGATCACCGCCGTCGGAGCCGCCGCCGCCGATGTCCTGGCCCGGGCGGTGCTCGTCGGCGTGCTTGCGGCAGAGTCGGTGGCCGGAATACCGACCTACCGGGACATGTTGCCCGGGGCGTTCACTGGGAAGGGGTGAGAACGCGTGCTGGTGATTCGTGCCGACCTGGTCGACGCCATGGTCGCGCACGCCCGCGCCGACCATCCCGACGAGGCGTGCGGTGTGCTCGCCGGTCCCGAGGGCGCCGACCGCCCCGAGCGGCACATCGCGATGCTCAACGCGGAGCGGTCGCCGACGTTCTACCGGTTCGACTCGATGGAACAGCTGAAGGTCTGGCGAGCCATGGAGGACGCGGCCGAGGCGCCGATTGTCATCTACCACTCGCACACCGCGACCGAGGCCTATCCCAGCCGCACCGACATCTCGTATGCGTCCGAACCCGACTCGCACTACGTGCTGGTGTCCACCCGCGACCCCGACGAGCACGAGCTACGCAGCTACCGCATCGTCGACGGTGTCGTCACCGAGGAACCCGTCAAGATCGTCGAGAAGTACTAGACGTCAAAGAGAGGCCCACGCCATGACCGTTACCGTTTCCGTGCCCACCATCCTGCGCAGCCACACAGGTGGCGAGAAGCGCGTCAGCGCGACGGGCACCACGCTGCAGGCCGTCATCAGCGATCTGGAGTCCAACTACTCCGGCATCACCGATCGCCTCGTCGATAACGGCAACTTGCACCGCTTCGTCAACATCTACGTCAACGACGAGGACGTGCGCTTCTCCGGCGGCCTGGACACCGAGATCTCCGACGGCGACTCGGTCACCATCCTGCCCGCCGTCGCAGGCGGCTGACTTTGACGCGGTACGACTCGCTGCTCGACGCGCTGGGCGACACGCCGCTGGTGGGCCTGCGCCGGTTGTCGCCGCGCTGGGATGACGGCGACGCGGCGCCACACGTGCGGCTGTGGGCCAAGCTCGAGGACCGAAACCCGACGGGCTCGATCAAGGATCGGCCTGCGCTGCGGATGATCGAGGACGCCGAACAGCGTGGCCTTCTCGAACCCGGTGCCACCATCCTGGAGCCGACCAGTGGCAACACCGGCATCTCGCTGGCGATGGCGGCCCTGCTCAAGGGCTACAAGATGATCTGCGTGATGCCGGAGAACACGTCGATCGAGCGCCGTCAGCTGCTCGAGCTCTACGGCGCGCGGATCATCTTCTCGCCCGCCGAGGGCGGGTCCAACACGGCGGTGGCGCACGCCAAGGAGCTGGCCGCACAGAACCCCGACTGGGTGATGCTCTACCAGTACGGCAATCCGGCCAACACCGACGCGCACTACCTCGGCACCGGTCCCGAGCTGCTCGCCGACCTGCCGGAGATCACGCACTTCGTCGCGGGCCTCGGCACCACCGGCACGCTGATGGGCACCGGACGGTATCTGCGCGAGCACGTGCCAGATGTTCAGATCGTGGCCGCCGAGCCGCGCTACGGCGAGGGCGTCTACGCGCTGCGCAACATCGACGAGGGCTTCATCCCCGAGCTGTACGACCCGGATGTGCTGACGACGCGGTTCTCGGTCGGCTCGTTCGACGCGGTCAAGCGCACGCGTGAACTCGTTCAGGTCGAGGGCATCTTCGCCGGCATCTCGACCGGCGCGGTGCTGCACGCCGCACTCGGTATGGCGGCAAAGGCGGTCAAGGCATCCGAGCGCGCCGACATCGCGTTCGTGGTCGCCGACGCCGGGTGGAAGTATCTGTCGACCGGCGCATACGCCGGTAGCCTTGACGAAGCGGAAGACGCTTTGGAAGGGCAACTATGGGCTTGAGCGGACCGGGCTACGGGACCCAGCCGACGGCGCCGAAGAAGCGACCGGCGTGGGTGGTCGGCGGCGTCACCATCGTCAGTTTCGTGGCGCTGCTTTATGTCATCGAGCTGTGGGACAGCCTGACCAACCACAGCCTCGACCGGAACGGCATCCGGCCGCTGGAGACCGACGGCCTGCTGGGCATCGTCTTCGCGCCACTGCTGCACTCGAACTGGGACCACTTGATCGCCAACACCATTCCGGCGCTGATCCTGGGCTTCCTGATGACGTTGGCGGGGCTGTCCCGGTTCATCTTCGCGACGGCCATCATCTGGATCCTCGGGGGCGTGGGTACGTGGCTGATCGGCAACCTCGGCACGCACTGCCCCTATGTCGGCGTGAGTTGCGAAACCAATCACATCGGTGCATCGGGCCTGATCTTCGGCTGGCTGGCGTTTCTCATCGTTTTCGGATTCTTCACCCGCACGATTTGGGAGATCGTGGTCGGCGTCGTCGTGCTGTTCGTCTACGGCGGCGTGCTGCTCGGTGTGCTGCCCGGCACCCCGGGGGTGTCGTGGCAGGGCCACCTGTGCGGCGCCATCGCGGGCGTGATCGCGGCGTACCTGTTGTCCGGGCCGGAACGTAAGACGCGGGCGCTGCGGCGCCCAGTGCAGCCGCCGACGTACACCTCGTGACGTCCGCACTCGCGCCTATCGGGATCTTCGATTCCGGCGTCGGCGGACTGACCGTCGCGCGGGCGATCATCGACCAGTTGCCCGACGAGGACATCGTCTACGTCGGGGACACCGGCAACGGCCCCTATGGTCCGCTGACCATCCCCGAGATTCGTGCGCATGCGTTGGCCATCGGCGATGACTTGGTGGAGCGCGGCGTCAAGGCGTTGGTCATCGCGTGCAACAGTGCGTCGTCGGCCTGCCTGCGCGACGCCCGAGAACGCTATGCGCCGGTGCCCGTCGTCGAGGTGATCCTGCCCGCGGTGCGCCGCGCAGTGGCCACCACGCGCAGCGGCCGCATCGGCGTGATCGGCACCGAGGCGACGATCGCGTCGGGCGCATATCAGGACGCGTTCGCCGCCGCGCGCGACATCGAGGTCACCGGGGTGGCATGCCCGCGGTTCGTGGACTTCGTCGAGCGTGGTGTCACCAGCGGCAGGCAGGTGCTCGGCCTGGCCGAGGGCTACCTGGAACCGCTGCAGCGCGCCGATGTCGACACGCTGGTGTTGGGCTGCACCCACTACCCGATGCTGTCCGGACTCATCCAGTTAGCGATGGGAGAGGCGGTCACGCTCGTGTCCAGTGCCGAGGAGACGGCCAAGGACTTGCTGCGTGTGCTCACCGAGGTCGACTTGCTTCGCCCTCACGACGCGCCGCACGCGAAAAGGCAGTTCGAGGCGACCGGCGATCCTGAGGCGTTCACCACACTCGCGGCCCGTTTCCTTGGTCCCTCTCTCGACGGCGTTCGACCTGTTCAGCGTCACATTGTCGCCCAATGATGACGATCGTCATTCAATGCGGTGATGTTTTCGTCATCGGAATAGCGGGCATGGCAAGCTAGTGGGCGTGCGAATCACCGTACTCGGTTGCTCCGGCAGTGTTGTCGGGCCTGATTCGCCAGCGTCCGGGTATCTGTTGAGCGCGCCCGACACCCCGCCTCTGGTCCTCGATTTCGGCGGCGGAGTGCTTGGCGCGTTGCAGCGCCACGCGGACCCCAACGCGGTACATGTGTTGCTGTCGCATCTACATGCCGACCATTGCCTCGACCTTCCCGGCCTCTTCGTGTGGCGTCGCTACCACCCGTCGCCCGCACCGAAACGCGGCCTGATGTACGGCCCGCAGAAGACGTGGGCTCGCCTCGGCGCGGCGTCGTCGCCGGAGGGTGCCGAGATCGACGACTTCAGCGACATTTTCGACATCCGCCACTGGGTCGACCGGGAGGCCGTGCAGATCGGATCGTTGGCCGTCGAGCCGCGGCTGGTGTGCCATCCGACCGAGTCCTACGGGATGCGGATCACCGACCCGTCCGGCGCGACGTTCGTCTACAGCGGTGACACCGGCGCCTGCGACGCGCTTGTCGATCTGGCCCGTGGCGCCGATGTGTTCCTCTGCGAGGCGTCGTGGACGCACGATCCGTCGCGTCCGCCGAACCTGCATCTGTCCGGCACCGAGGCGGGCCAGGCCGCCGCGCGCGCCGGTGTCGCCGAACTGTTGCTGACGCACATTCCGCCGTGGACGTCCCGCGAGGACGTGATCAGCGAGGCGAAGGCGGAATTCGACGGACCCGTGCACGCGGTGGTGTGCGGAGAGTCCTTCCCCATCGCTCGGCATTGATGACGGGGGCACCGGCTAGGGTTGGCGGGTGTCCAGACGAGAAGACGGAAGGCTCGACGACGAGCTGCGTCCGGTGGTCATCACCCGCGGTTTCACCTCTCACCCGGCGGGATCGGTACTCGTGGAGTTCGGTCAGACGCGGGTCATGTGCACGGCAAGCGTCACCGACGGAGTGCCGCGCTGGCGCAAGGGTTCGGGCCTTGGCTGGCTGACCGCGGAGTACGCGATGCTGCCAGCGGCCACCCATGAGCGGTCGGACCGGGAGTCAGTCCGCGGCAAGGTCGGCGGGCGCACCCAGGAGATCAGCCGGCTGATCGGGCGGTCGCTGCGCGCGTGCATCGACCTCGCGGCGCTGGGGGAGAACACCATTGCCCTCGACTGTGACGTGCTGCAGGCCGACGGCGGAACCCGCACCGCGGCGATCACGGGCGCGTATGTGGCGCTGGCCGACGCGGTGACGTGGTTGGCGGCGGGCGGAAAGCTGGCGGACCCGCGTCCGTTGTCGTGCGCGATCGCGGCAGTGAGCGTCGGCGTGGTGGACGGACGCATCCGCACCGACCTGCCGTACACGGAGGACTCGCGGGCCGAGGTGGACATGAACGTGGTCGCCACCGACACGGGCACGCTGGTCGAAGTCCAGGGCACAGGCGAGGGGGCGACGTTCCCGCGCTCGACGCTGGACAAGCTGCTCGACGCCGCGCTTGGCCGCCTGCGACCAGTTGTTCGTCATTCAGCGGGAGGCGCTGGAACAGCCGTATCCGGGCGAGCTGCCCGAGTCCGACACCCCGGCCAAGAAGGCGTTCGGAAGCTGACCGAGCTGCTGGTGGCCGGTGGCTTGTTTCGGGTGCACAATTGCGGTTAGACCGCCGGGTCCGATCACAGACTCCGATTCGGTAGCCGCACTTATTCGGGCACGACAACCGGCCGAGACTTCCAAGCCGTGACGTTTCGGGTGAAAGAACCGTGTCTTCTAACGGGCCTTCTCAGGACGAGGCCGACGCGATCACTGCGCTGTTCGCCGACTTCCTCGAACACCGCGCCGTCATCGAGCAGGCCAAGGGTGTCTTGATGGTGGTCTACGACATCGACGCAGATGCCGCGTTCGATCTGCTCAAGTGGCGATCGCAGGTAACCAATACCAAGCCGCAAGTGCTGGCAGGACGATTGATGAAAGACTTCCGGTTGCTGCGGTGGGGTGAGAAGGGCTCGTCGCGGTCGATGTTCGACCGGATGTTGCTCACTGCCCACGAACGCATCGACGAACCGTAGGAGTCTGTCCTCCTCAGATAGCCTGGCCGGGTGACCGAGCTGCTGGTGGCCAGCCGCAACCGCAAGAAGCTGGCCGAACTGCGGCGGGTGCTCGATGCCGAGGGGATCTCGGGTCTCGAGTTGTTGTCGTTGGACGACGTCGGCCACGTTCGACGAGGCCCCCGAGTCGGGCGCGACGTTCGAGGAGAACGCGGTGGCCAAGGCGCGCGATGCGTTCCGGGCGACCGGCCTTGCCAGCGTGGCCGACGACTCCGGTCTCGAGGTCGACGCGCTGAACCTGCATGCCCGGTGTTCTGTCGGCGCGCTGGGCTGGCGTGCACGGGGAAGACGCGGCCAACACGGCGCTGCTGCTGGCGCAGCTTCGTGACGTACCCGACGAGCGGCGCGGAGGCGCGTTCGTTTCGGCATGCGCGCTCGTGTACGAGGCTTGGTGACGTCCAAAGGGAAGTCGTAGTGCGCGGCACGTGGCCGGGCAGCATCGCGCGAGAACCGCGGGGCGACGGCGGATTTGGCTACGACCCGGTGTTCCTCCCGGAGGGGTCGTCGCGGACGGCGGCAGAGCTGACGCCCGAAGAGAAGGACGCAGCGTCGCACCGAGGGCGGGCGTTGGCGTAGTTGGTGCCTGCGTTACGCGAGCTGGTTTAGAGTTCGCGCCCGGCGTCGGCCCGGTCACCCGGTGCAGGACCCACGCCAACGGGATCGTCACTGCAAGCGTCGTCACGTACAACCCCGCCAGCGAGCCGGTGAACAGCGGCCATTGCAGTACCAGATTCATCAACACCGCCATGACGACCACGTGCAGCAGAAAGATCTCGTACGAGATCTCGCCGAGCCACACCATCGGTCTGCTGCCCAGCATCCGCGCATACCGGTCCGACGCGCCGAGTACGAGGGCTCCCACAGTCAGCGTCGCGATGGCGGCGTACAGCACGGCCTTGGTGGCCGCCGCCCAGAACGGGATCGGGTCCGACGATGACCCCTCCGAGCGGTGTCGCGACGACAAGAAACAGCACACCCGCCAACGGCAGCGCCGCGTGCGCGCGCCATTGCACACCGATAACGTGAAGGACTGCCAACGCCATACCGCCTGCGAAACACGCAAGGTGCGCGGGTAGCCACATACCCGCCGAATTCGGAAGAGCGTCGGTGGCGGCGGCGATCACAAGCCACACCGGAGTGACTGCGGCGAGAGCCGCCAACGCCGTCAGGACGCGGGCGGGCCGCCATTCGGGGCGGCGTCGTCGCAGCAGGACGTAGGCGATCGCGGGCAACGCGGCGTAGAACGAGACCTCGACGGCAAGGCTCCACATCTGAGACAGCGCGGGATGCAGGTATGTCGTCAGGTAGTCGTCTGTGTAGATCTGCGTCAGGGTGAGGTAGCGAAGTAACCCGTGCCAGGTCTGTGCGGGGTTCGGGCCCGGGGTGAACACGACGTACAGCTCGAAGGTCGCCAATACGGTCACCAGGTAGCCGGGCATGACCCGGCGTAGCCGGTGTCGCGCGTAGCGGGCCAGCCCTGGCGACGTGCCGCCGGTGGCCGCGGCGACCACCCACGGGCGAAACAACAGGAAGCCGGAAAGCACGAAGAAGAGCGCGACACCGATTTCGAGGCGCGCGTAGATAGCGCCGACGTATCCGTGGGTGAGCTTGCCGGTGGCGAACGCCGCGTGCGTTCCGACGACGAGGAGCGCGGCGACGGCCCGCATCCCGGTCAGGGCCGGGTTGCGGGGGTTGTCTTCGACGAGTCGCGCGGGCGGCGACTCGGGTAACGGCTACCTGGGAGCGCGCCGCTGCAGCGCACCTCGGGGCTGGCCAACACCGCGTCGAGTGTAGCCATGAAGTCTGTAGCTTAGCTAAGGGTTGACCAGATAGCCGTCGATGAAGTCGCGTAGCGCCGGTGCCAGGGCGGCGACGCCGGAATCGTTGAGCTTGGCGAGCAGGATGATGCCCTGATACTGCGCGAGAAGTGCGTGAGCGAGCCGGTCCGGGTCTGTGCCGTGCCGGAGGATGCCGGCGTCGGCCGCTTCTCGGCATGTCGCTGCCAGATGGTGCTCCATGGCACCCAGCTTTGTGGCGAGGTGCGCACGGACGTCGTCGTCGGAGGTCGACAGCTCAGCGGCGAAGTTGCCGAACGGGCAGCCGACCGCACGGCCGAACTGCGTCTCGAACGCGGACTGGATTCTGCCGATCGCGTCCGGGATGGCGTGCAGCTTCTGCGCAGGCGTCATTGTGGGCGAGCTTGCCAAACGCCGTCCGAAGGCGTCTGCATGCAGATCGATCACGGCCTTGGCGAGCTCCGATTTCGATGGGAAGAAGTGATAGAAGCTGCCCTTGCGAACGTCGGCTGACCGGCACAACTCATCGATGCCGACTGCCTGGTAGCTGCGCTCGAGGAACAGCCGCGCCGCGGTCGCGACGATCCTTTCTCGAGCATCTGACCTGCGGGGCACACTCACATCCTAAGGAGTAGTTGACCGGTCGGTCAACTTGGCGCTACGTTGCTCCCATGACCGCTGCGACTGAAGTCTTCAGAACGCCCGACGAGCGTTTCGAGAATCTGCCGGGCTACGACTTCAGCCCGAAATATGTCGACGTCGACGGCCTGCGGATGCACTACGTCGACGAGGGTCCGAGGACCGGCAGGCCCGTCGTCTGCTTCCACGGCGAACCGAGTTGGGCGTATCTCTACCGCAAGATGGTCGGGCCACTGGTGGAGGCCGGGCACCGAGTGGTCGTCCCCGACTACGCGGGGTTCGGGCGGTCGGACAAGCCGACCGACCGCGGCTGGTACACGTTTGATCGGCACAGCCAACTGATGACCCGCGTCCTGGGCAGCCTTGACCTGCAGGATGCGATCGTGATCGTGCAGGATTGGGGCGGCGCGATTGGGCTGCGTTGGGCGGTCGAGAACGCCGATCGCGTTGGGGCGTTGTCTATTTCGAATACGGGTTTGTTCACGGGTCGCGTCTCCAAGGGTTTTCTTGCATGGCGGGCCTTCGCCGAGAAGAACCCGGACCTACCTGTCGGCTTCGTGATCCAGAGTGCTACCGCGACAGACGTGCCGGACGACGTGATCGCAGCCTATGACGCGCCTTTCCCGAATGTCGTGTCCAAGGCCGGTGCCGCGCAGTTCCCCCTGTTGGTGCCGACGTCGGAGGACGCGACGGGTGCAGATGTGATGCGGTCCATCTCCGAGGAGCTGTCGCGGTGGCAGAAGCCCGCTCTGATCGCTTTCTCGGATCAGGACCAGATCTTCCCGTATCCGAAGGCGGGCCAAGTCTTTTGCGATCTCATTCCGATGGCTGGCGAGCAGGTGAAGATCGAAGGCGCGTCGCACTTCCTGCAGGAGGACCGTGGCGAGCGACTGGCACAAGAGGTGCTCAAACACCTCGGCTGACGAGTCGGCTAGATGCCGAATTTTGCCTTGATGTCCTTGGTCTGGAAGTGCTCGACGATGATGCCGACGAGCGGGATGGTGCCCGCCAGCAGCACGCCGATGGTCTTGGCGATCGGCCAGCGCACCTTGACCGCGAGGTTGGCGGTGAAGAGCAGGTAGACGAAGTAGACCCAGCCGTGCACAACTGCGATCCAGTTCAGGCCCTCGATGTTGTAGACGTATTTGGCGACCATCTCGTAGCACAGCAGGATCAGCCACAGGCCGGTGGTCCAGGCCATCACGCGGTAGCCGACCAGCGCCTTGCGGATGGTCTCGACGGGAGTGGTGGGTGCGGGGGATTCGGTCACGGTTCCTTGTCTTTCTCGGCCAGGTCGGCAAGGTAGGCGTTGTACTCCCGCATCGCGGGATCGTCGTCGGATTGTGTTGTGGGAGTGGGTCGTTCGGGCAGCAGGCCGGCCGGAATCTCGGTGACGGCGTCACGGTCCTTCGGCTCTGGCGGGGCGTCCTCGTAGCGGACGAACTTGTAATAACCGTAGACACAGAACCCGGCGAACAGCGGCCATTGCAGGGCGTAGCCGAGGTTCTGGAAGGTGCCCGACGCCGATTCGAAACGTGTCCACTGCCACCAGGCCAGGGCCAGGCAGCCTGCGGCGGCGACGACCACCAGCGCGATGAGCGCCGGTCTCCTACGCCGTGTAGTGGACACCGTTCAACGGTACCGCGATACCCTTGGTGCGCTCACGCGCGAGTGGCGAAATGGCATACGCGATAGATTTAGGTTCTATTGTCCGAAAGGACGTGGGGGTTCGACTCCCCCCTCGCGCACCCCAAGAATTCTTTCGAGTTCTGCAGCGGGGTTGTGATTCGGCGCAGTTAACGACCCTCATGCAGAAGTCGGCGACCTGACAGTTCTTCTTTGACGGCGTCATTCAATTGATGACGCGTTTGAAAATCGAGCCGTTCGGCAAGATCCAATACATGAAAACGATCATTCGCCGTATTGCGACCGTCGCCGCCACCGGGCTCGCTCCGCTGGCGTTCGTCACCGTGATCTCGCCCGCCGTCAGTTCCGCGGACTGTGCCCCCGGCACAGAATGGTGGGATCCGGTCGCCAACGTGTGCCGTCCGACCGGTGCCCCCATGAAGAACTGCTTGCCCGACGGCTGGTGGGATCCCACGATCGCCGACTGCCGGCCGTTCTAGCACCGCCGCCTCCGCCGCGATACGCGACGGCTAGTCGACCTTGATCTCACCCATCTCGCCCCAACCCGTCGCGTCGATCTCGTGACTGATGATCAGGGGCGTCGACGCGAGTAACGCTGGCGCACCTGCGACGAATTTCTTAAAGTGCTCACTGGTCACGTGCGCCTTGCCCGCATCGCCGTCGCGGAAGCCCTCCACCAGAACGTATTCCGACGGGTCCTCCAGGCTGCGTGACCAGTCGAAGAACAAGTTTCCCGGCTCGTTGCGGGTGGCCGCGGTGAACTCGGAGACCTCGTCGGTGAAGCTCTCGACGTACTCCGCCTTCGGCTTCCACTTGACCACGATGAAGATCATCTGACTGCTCCTTACGGCGTGAGGATGGCCCGACCCCGGACGTTACCCGAGTCGAGATCGTCTATGGCGGACTGGAAGTCGTCCAACGCATACTTCTGGGTGTGCAGATTCACCGCACCCCGCGCGGCGAGCGCCATCAGATCGCACAGGTCGTTGTAGGACCCGACCAGGTTGCCGATGAAGTTGATCTCGGTCGAGACGATGTCGATCGTCGGCACGTTGATGTTCTCGCCGTAGCCGACGACAAGGTAGTCACCCGCCCGTCGCAGCATCGCCACGCCCTCGGCTGTCGCACCGCCTTCGCCGACGAAGTCGACGACGGTCTCGGCGCCGTTGCCGCCCGTCAGTGACAGCACCTGGTCCACCTGCGTCCCGTCGGCGACGACACCGTGGTCGGCGCCGATTGCCTCGGCGAGCTTGAGCGCCTCCGGATTTCGGTCGACGACGATCAATTCGGCGGGGGAAAGCGCCTTGAGCACCTGGATGCCGATATGCCCGAGGCCGCCCGCGCCGATGATCACACACTTGTCGCGGGGAGTCAGCCGTCGTGCCGCCTTAGCGGCCGCGTGATAGGCGGTCAGACCCGCATCCGCCAGAGCGGCGATATCGGAGGGTTCAAGCGAGTCGTCGATCTTCACCACGCTGCGCGCCGACGTCTTGAGGTAGTCCGCGTAGCCGCCGTTGGTGTCGATCCCCGGAAACGCGTTGGCCTCGCAGTGCACGTCGTCACCCGACCGGCATGCGCGGCACAGCCCGCACGTGATCAGCGGATGCACGATGACCTTGTCGCCCTCCTTCACGTGGGAGACCTCCGATCCGATCGCCTCCACCCAGCCTGCGTTCTCGTGGCCGATCGTGTACGGCAGTTGGACCTGCGACTTCTCCGCCCATTGGCCCTCGAGGATGTGCAGGTCGGTGCGGCAGACCCCGGCGCCGCCGATCTTGACGACCACGTCGAACGGTCCGTCCGGCGTGGGGACAGGTACCTCTGTCATCTCGAGGTTCTGGTGATAGCCGACCACCTGGACGGCTCGCATGGTGCTCATTGCAGTGCTCCTTCTTTGGTCATGAGCGTGTTCAGCGGAATGAAGGTCGTGTCGTCGGAATCGCCGTAGCGCGTCCGCAACAGACCACGGCAGAAGTGCGCGTTGCCGTCGATGGAGATCCGGGTCGAACGGGCCCGTCGCAGCGTCAGCGGCACATCCTCGGGTGCATAGCCATCGCCCAGGTGATCGACCATCACCAAAGCGTCTGGCTCCGTGGGCAATCCGAGTGCACGCCTGCGGCGCAGCAGCGCCTCCGTTGTGGCGTCATCGGGCAGTTCATCAAGCTTCACATCGCCCAAGGACGATTCGTCCCGTTGCGGGTCCGCGCGGAGCAGCGCCGTCAGGCAGCGCTCCATCGCCGCCGTGTGGGCCTTGCGCCGGAATGTTTCCCGTAGCCCGTCGAGACTCTCCTCGGCCTCGTGCCCGAACGTGCCGCGATACCCCGCGTCCGCAGCCAGGCCGGCGTTGATGATCTCCGAGTCGTGGTGGTCGTCCAGCTCGACGACCACTCGGCGCGTCCAATCCAGCTTGCTCAGAACATCTTTGGCGTCCGACGCCATCAGGTATGCGAAGTTCGGTGAGCAGAACGAGGTCGGCAGCCTCAGGTGCACCTTGACGTTGTCGCCTGGAGACACGATGAGCGAGCGAACGAACCCGAGCGTGGTGATCGGTTCGTCGAGCTCAGGATCCACCACCGCACCCAGTGCGGCGTATGCCAATTCGTGGCGACTCACGTCACGCACCCACCAGATTGTCGGCGCCGCGCGGACCAACGGCCGGCTCCCCGGCCGCAGGCAGCTGCAGCTCGGCGGGCACCGGGATGTCGTACATCTTGGCGGCGTTGAGCCCGAGGATCTTCTTCTTCTGTTCGGTGGTGATCTGCGCGTATTCACCGAGGTCCTCGGGGATCTGGAAGTCGACAAACGCCTCCACCAGCCAACGCGGTGTCCAGATCGCGTAGTCCGATGCGAACTGGATCCGGTCCTCGCCGATCCAGTACAACAATTCGCCGACGATCTGCGCGAAATACTTCGGTCGCGTGTGAATGAACGGCATCGCCACCGCCAGACCCGCGTGCACATTCGGCTCCTGCGTCGCGATCCAGCAGAAGTCCTCGAGCCGGGGCAGCCCGCAGTGCTCGACGATGAAGTTCAGGTCGGTGAAGTCGGTGGCGACGTGGTCGACGTCGGCGACGTCGAAGGCGTCCCGATCCAGCGGGCGGATGGTGGGGCCCTTGTGCACGTGGATGTTGCGGATGCCGAGCTCCCGGCACAGCTCGAGGTACCGATAGGCCCACGGGTCGTCGAGCCGCCAGCCCCGCGAATCGCCGTGCCACTCGGCGGTATAGAGCTTGACGCCCTTCAGACCGAACCGTTCGGCGTCCACCCGCAACTGGTCCATGCCCGCCTCGCCGTTGCGCGGGTCCCAGTTGTGGTTGTAGGTCAGCTTGTCCCGATGCTTCGCGGCGAGGTCGGACGCCTCGTCGGTCTGACCGAATCCCTTGTAGTAGAACTCGCCCAGCGCAGCCGGCTGAAAGATCGCGTGGTCCACGTAGCCGTCGGTGAACAGGTCTTTCATCAGGCGGTCGCCGCCCTGATAGAGGTACTCGTCGTAGCCCCACACCTCGGACTCCGGCGACAGGTTGCGGTGGTAGTCGTAGAAGCAGTCGATGAACTGCTTGCCGTGGATGTTGCGCTGGTTTTCCGGCCGGGCATCCCACAGGGCTACGTGGGCGTCGACGATGAAGTAGCTGGTGTCGTCTTTGCGATACATGAGCGGGTCTCCTTCGGGCTGGGCTGGCAGTGCGCAGCGTGTGATCGCTGTCACAACCTGGGGGCGACTCTAGAAGCGTTCCCGCGGTCTGCCGATGGCCCGGCTGTCTCAATCTGAGACGTCGAGCCGCTGACTCGGCACGCGCCGGGTGCCACCCTGCTTGTAACGTGGATCACAGTGAGGTGCCGGTGCCCGACGACTTCGTAGACCGAGTGCGGATGCACGACCTGGCCCACCGCGAGGGTGGCGGTGTGCCGCGTCGGCTGCTGGCGTCGTGGCAGCGCAGCGAGGACTACGGCGTCCCCCTCGAAGAGGTCGAGCCCGTCTTCACCGGCACAGACGACCTCGGCTCGTTGTTCTTCCAGTGCGGGAACGAGGTGCTCGCCGACCTGCACAGCACCCTGGCAGGCGAGCCGGTCAGCCTGATGCTCACCGACGCCGAGGGTGTGGTGCTGTCACGGCTGTCCGGCGATCGCGGCCTGCTCCAAGCCCTCGATGACGTCCACCTCGCACCGGGGTTCGCGTACGCCGAGCGTAACGTCGGCACCAACGGCCTCGGTCTGGCGCTGGCCGACCGGGTGCCGACGCTGGTACGCGCCGACCAGCACTACGCACTGAGCCTGTGCACGTTCACCTGTGCGGCTGTGCCGGTGTTCGATCCCGCGTCGGGGCGGCTCGAGGGCAGCGTCAATCTCACCACCTGGTCGCGGTCATCCAGCGATCTGCTTCTCGCGCTCGCCCGGTCCGCGGCAAGCAACACCACCGCGCTGATGGTCGCCCGCTCGTCCGGCCGAATCCCGCGTCCGGCGACGCGGGGTCAGGTCTTCCGCGTCGAGGTGCCTCGGCTCGAACCGGGATCGGGCACTCTGCACGACCTTTCGGAAGCGTGGAACGCCGCGGTGGCTCGCGCCGAACGCGCGATGAGGGCCGGTTCCATCGTCGCCGCCGTCGGCGAGGCCGGCTCGGGCCGGGCCACCCTGCTCGCGCAGGCCGCGCGCCACACGTATCCGCGGGACCGCATTCTGTCGGCCAGTGCACCCGCGCCGACCGATGTGCAGACGTGGCTGGGTCTGTGGGGGCCCGAACTCGGCAAGGACCACACCGCGGTCATCGTCCGCGACGTCGATATGTTGCCGGGCTGGGTGGCCGAACGGCTTCGTGACCTGATTCGGCGCAGCACCGACTCGGGGTCCGTTCCGTTCGCGGTGACGGCCGAGCGGTTCGAAGACATACCGGCCGCGCTGGCCGCACTGGTCGATGCCGTCGTACCGGTGCCGTCGCTTCGGGACCGGCCCGACGACGTGCTGCCGCTGGCCAATCACATCGCGACTCGCACCCGTGGCCGCGAGATCGGCTTCAGCACCACCGCGGTGCGGGCGCTGAGGTGCTACGACTGGCCGGGGAACGTCGACGAGCTGTCGCGGGTAGTAGCAGCCGCGGCCGGTCGGGCGGACGTGGTCGACATCGGTCTTCTGCCGCCGGAAGTGTTGGCGGGCAACACCCGTCACCTGTCACGCATCGAGGCGTTCGAGCGGGGTGAGATCGTTCGGGTGCTCAACGCGGACGGCTTGACGATGGCGGAGGTCGCCCGCGAGCTCGGTATGAGCCGCGCAACGCTCTACCGCAAGATCGCTCAGTACAACGTTCAGGTTCCGCGCGAACGCCGCTGACGATCGGCTATCAAGCGACGTGCTTGGCCTCGCGGTCCTCCGCCTGCTTGCCGAAGCAGATCAGGCTGCCGACGAAGGCCAGCACCGCGGTAACCCCTGCAACGGCGGCGATGACGGCATCCGATGCGCCCCAGCTGGCAAGGCTGACCGCGATGGCGATCACCGAGGCGATGTTCAGGAAGAGCCCCGTCGTCGCGATGGCCTCGGACGCGGGCTTGTCAGAAGGAGCGTGCCGCTCATCCACGAAGGTCCCCCTAGTGACTAACCGAACCTGACGATCAGGTGTTGCCCCGTTTCGGCGGCAATGAAACCTAACAGTCCTCATCGTCGATGGCTGGCGGGCGGCGGTCAGATCTCGGATGTGCGGTGGGCCCACGAGTTTGCCTGCTCGAGTTGGCTGGCGATGCGGATCAGGACGTCTTCGCGACCGTAGGCGGCGACGAGCTGCACGCCGACCGGCAAGCCCTCGGCTGTCCACTCCAGCGGGAGGCTGATGGCTGGTTGGCCGCTGGTGTTGACCGGCGGAGTGAAGGGCACGAAATCACCGGCGCGACGCATCGGCGACATCGGGTTATCGGGGTCGTCGACGATCGTGCCGAGCTTGAGTGGCAGCTCCCCAAGCGTCGGCGTGAGCAGCAGATCCCAGCCGTCGTGCCACCACGATTGCACGGCCCGGCGGTAATGGGCGACAGCCGAGAGTGCGAGCCCGTAGTCGACGGCGGTGAAGTGTTTGGCGAAGTCGGCCTGGATCCGGTTCATCGGCTCGAACTCTCGATCCTCCAGCGGCCGGCCGAGCTCTTCCTCGAAGCGGCGCTGCGAAATTCCCACGTTGGCGCTCCACAGCGTGCCGAACTTGGAGCCAAACGTCTTGTCCTCCAATGCCGCCGGCCACGCCCCCTCGACGTGGTGCCCCAACGATTCGAGCAGCTTACCGACGGCCTGCGCCGCATTGGTGACTTCCGCGTCGACCCGACCGCCCTGTGGGTGGTGGTCGAGGATGCCGATGCGCAGCCGACCCGGGTCCTCGCCGAGCTCCTCGACGTACGGACGTGCAGGCGGTGGCGCGATCACGGTGTCGCCGATGCCCGGGCCGTGTGTCGCGTCGAGCAATGCGGCCGTGTCACGACCGGTACGGCTGACGCAATGCTCGACGGACAGGCCGCTCTCTTCGCGGATCGGGCCGAGCGTGATGCGACCTTGGCTCGGCTTGAGCCCGACGAGGCCGCAACAAGACGCAGGGATGCGGATCGATCCGCCGCCGTCACTGGCGTGGGCGAACGGCACCATCCCCGACGCGACCGCGGCGGCCGCACCGCCGCTCGATCCACCGGGCGTGCGTGTGGTGTCCCACGGGTTGTGGGTCGCGCCCCACGCGACGGGCTCGGTGGTCGGCACGCTGCCCAGCTCGGGGCTGTTCGTGCGGCCGGCGATCACGAGCCCGGCTGCACGGTGGCGGCCGACGAGTGTCGTGTCGACATCGGAGACGACGTGCGCCTTTTTGAACGCGACGTTGCCGTTACTTATCCGCTGCCCGGCGTAGGTGGCGAAGAGATCCTTGATGAGGAACGGCACGCCGCGGAACGGTCCGTTGGGAAGATCGGCGCTTGCGGCGGTCTCCCGGGCGTGGTCGAACCAGCGGATCACGACCGCGTTGAGGGCTGGATCGATACGTTCGATGCGCTCGATCGCAGCTTCCAGCAGCTCGCTCGGCGACACCTCGCCCGACGCGACGAGCGCAGCTGATCGGTCGCGTCCATCCAACGTGTCTGATCGGCAAGTGTGCTCATGCAGCCTGTGTAGCACGAATTGGCCACGACTCCGGAAGACCGCGTCGGTGCCGCTAGTCGAGACGAATGTGTTGGCGTGCAATGGGTGCGGCGCATCGATGGCAGCTGAGTATCGGTTTGAGCTCGTGGCCGCAGGTGGTGTGAGTGAGGTGAATGTCTGACTCGTTGGCGTCGAGCCAGCGTTGGCCCCAAGTGAGCATGGCCAGTGGCAGGTGGTAAAGGTCGAGTCCTCGTTCAGTGAGCCGATATTCGTGGCGGACCGGCCATTCGCCGTAGGGGGCCGTGACGAGGATTCCTTGTTCCACGAGGCGTCGAAGCCTGCCCGAGAGAATGTTGGGCGCGATGGCGAGGTTTCGTTGGAAGTCATCGAATCGGCGGGTCCCGAAGAAGGCCTCTCGAATGAGGAGGCTGGTCCAATGATCACCCATGACACCCAGGGTTCGGGCGATCGAACACGTCCGGTTCCGTTCCAGCAGCGACAGATCAGGTGTGCGCCGTCGTTGGCCCAGTCGCGGGGACGCGGTGAATGGGCCCGGCCTGCGGGCACTGACGTCGCGAGCGGAGATGGCCTCGTCGCAGTGGTCGCAACGCAGTACCGCCTCGAGCGGTTGGCCGCAGCCGTCGTGTATCGCCGCCGTCGGGCGCGAGCGCTCGTCGAAATACCACCGGTCGCTCCAGCGCATCGCCACCATCAGGCAGGCGAAGAAGTCGCGGCCGCTCTCGGTGGGGTGGTACTCAGGCCCGGACACTTGGGGGTGCTCGGCAAGCAGGCCACCGGAAGTGAGTTGCCGCAGGCGCGCAGTGAGGGTTGAG
Source organism: uncultured Actinomycetota bacterium (assembly GCA_963716505.1). GTDB lineage: Bacteria > Actinomycetota > Actinomycetes > Mycobacteriales > Mycobacteriaceae > Mycobacterium. The sequence goes on along the minus strand of CAVQTL010000017.1, from coordinate 15,728 downwards.
CGGGCGACGCCTAATCGGGCCTGGAACTGCGAGAACCGACGAACGTCGTAGAGAACCGCTTCCCGCATGACCAACCACGACCACGCGTCTCCGACGACTTCGCCGGTGCGGTAGATCGAGTCGAGGTCGACGGCCTGGGCTTGGTCTCCTCGAGCGCTGCGCATGGTCCGACCGAGCATAGATGGTCTTTCCATAAAAGAAGCTTGCATAAGAAGACCATAGCGGATACGGTCGTCGAATCGTGCCCACCGCAGATCGAGGAGCGACCATGTCTGATTACCCGTCTCCGTCCGGCAAGCTCATCGTCAGTCGAGAGGGACCGGTCACGACGATCACGTTGAATCGTCCGCAGTGCCACAACGCGCTCGATCGGGAGCTGTCAGCTGAACTCAACACCGCCGTCAGGGAGATCTCCGTCGACCGGCAATGTCGCCTCGTGATCCTTCGCGGCGCCGGTGACACGTTCTGCGCGGGCGACGACGTGAAGGAGTTCAATGACTGGGCGCCAGACGATTTCGTCTGGCAGGTCCGCACGTATCAGGAGACCGTCACGATCATCGACAACCTGGTGCCCGTCACGATCGCTGTCGTGGACGGGGTGTGCACCGGTGGCGGCCTGGAGTTGACACTGGCGTGTGATTTCGTCGTTGCGACCAACCGGTCCCGGTGGGGCATGCCGGAGATCAACTGGGACATCACCCCCGGTTGGGGCGGCACCGGAAAGCTTGCGAAGTTCGCCGGCCGGCGAAAGGCCAAGGAGTGGAACCTCATTGGCGCCCTGTTCAGCGCCGAGGTGGCCGAGCGCCATGATCTGATCAATCGTCTCTGCGAGCCAGAAGCGCTCGATCGCGAAGTCGACGCACTAGTCGAGGTCATGCTCGCCAAAAACCCAGCCACTCTGCGGGTTACGAAATACTTCCTCGACAAGGGCGCCGACCTCGACCTGGCAAGCAGCATGATCTTCGAAGTCGCGCCGCCCCGGCAGTTCGAACGAGAAGGCATCGCCGACTTCGTCGAGAAGAGCTCACGCGACCAGCGCCGCAAGCTCGTCATGAACTTCTGGCAAGACTGAACCGGAGAAGGCGGAATCCTCGCCGCAATGGGCGCCCCTGCCTCAACCCTACGAGCTGGCGGGGGAGGGCTCCGCGACGACGGGATTCTCGATCGCGCCGATACCCTCGATCTCGACTCGCACCCGCTGACCGGGTCGTAGAAGCCGTCCGGAGAACACGCCGACGCCGCCGGGCGTTCCGGTGGCGATCAGGTCGCCGGGCTCCAGCGTGCAGACGCGAGACAGCGCCGCGATCATGTCGCCGATCCCGGTGACCATCTCCTTCGTGGAGCCGTCCTGGCGCAGCTCGCCGTCGACCCACGTGCGGATACCGAGACCCGCCGGGATCCACCTCGTCGGCGGTGACGACCCACGGCCCAATCGGGCCCATGGGTGTCAAAGCTCTTGCCCGGCCACATCGTTGGAGTGTCTTGCTGCCAGTCCCGTACCGACACGTCGTTGCCCACTGTGTAGCCGGCGACGGACGCGAGCGCCGTGGCGGCGTCGGCGCGGCGGACCCGTCGTCCGATGACCGCCACGAGTTCTCCCTCGTAGTCGAGCATCGGCGAGTCGTACGGCGCGAGGATCGGGTCGTAGGGTCCGGTGATGCAGGAAACCTGCTTGTTAAAGAACGTCGGCAGCTTCTGGTCCGGGAACGCCGCGCGCAGATGCTTGAAGCGCTCCATCCGCTCGGCGTACTGGGGCTGCTTCGCGGCCTCCTGAATCTCTGCGAGATGCGAGGTGAAGTTGAAGCCGATCGCCAGGTACTTCGACGGCGCCGGAATCGGTGCGTGCAGAACGACTTCCGAGAGAGGCGTCCGCTGCCGTGCGCTGGTGGCCTTGCGGGCCACATCCGCGGCGACGTCAGGACCGGCCGCCAGTAGCGCCGTGACGTCGGTGGGGGCACCGTCGAGCGCGCCGAGCGCGACAACGTCGTCGTCGACGACGACTCCTGCGCTCACGCCCGCGCCTTTGAGGCCGTATCTCACAAGCTTCATTTCGTCTCCTTTGTCGTGTAGAGCGCCTCGATCTGCGAGGCGTACTTCTGTGCGATCGGCCGGCGCTTGAGCTTCATCGTCGGCGTCAACTCGTCGGAATCGGGCAGCCAGTCCTCGGCGAGGATCGCGAAGTGCTTGATCTGCTCGACGCGCGCCAGCCGTGCGTTGGCGCGGTCGACACCGGCCTGCACCTCGGCCTGCAGTTCGGCATCCGTCGCGTACGAAGCGGCGACCGTCGGATCCAGGACGATCAGCGCGACGTTGTACGGTCGCCCGTTGCCGATTGCGCACGCCTGACCGATGAGCGGACTGCCTTCTTTCAGGCGCGCCTCGATGTTGGTGGGCGACATGTTCTTTCCCGCCGCATTGATGATCAGTTCCTTCTTGCGATCGACGATCCGCAGGTGCCCGTCGGCCTCGATGCGCGCGATGTCGCCCGTGTGCAGCCAGCCATCGGCGTCGATCGCCTCGGCGGTGGCCTCCGGTCGGTTGCGATAGCCCGCCATCAGCAGCGGGCCGCGGACGAGGAGCTCGCCGTCCTCTGCCAACCTCACCTGGGCGCTGGGAAGGGGTGGCCCGACGGTGCCGGGGCGAACGTCGTTCGCGGCGGCCAACGAGACGACGCCCGTGGTTTCCGAAAGGCCGTAGACCTCTCGCAAGGTGATCCCGATCGCGTCGAAGAACTCGATCACCGCGGGCGGGCACGGCGCGGCGCCGGTCACCGCTGCCGTGAGCTCGTCGAAGCCCAGGCGACGACGGATCTCCTGGTGGTCGATCCCCGCCGCGACATCGGCCGCGATGGACGCCTGCAGCTTCTCCCACAATCGCGGGGGCGAGAAGAAGAAGTGCGGGCGCACCCGCGGAAGCAACTCGGTGACCGCGCTTGGGGTCGGGCAGCACACCACGCTGAAGCCCGCTGTCATCGGCAGGTAGTGCGTGCACACGCGCTCGGCGATGTGGGCCATCGGCAGATAGGAGACCGTGCGTTGCCCCGGCTGAATTCCGACCAGCGCGCCCATCTCGGCGGCCATGGTGAGGATGTTCGCGTGCGTGAGCTCGACGCCCTTGGGTGGCCCGGTCGTGCCCGACGTGTAGATCAACGTTGCGAGGTCGCTTGGCTTTACGGCCGCGGCGTGCTCCAGTTCGTCGGAGTCCAGCAGCTCAAACCACGAGTCCGATCCGACGACGATGACGTGGTCCACGGCGCCGCGACCGCGCTCGAGCGCGGCGAGCAGGCCGTCAACCAACGTCGCCTCTGTGATGACGATTCGGCAGTCGGCGTCGACGACCAAGTGGGTGAGCTGTTCGGGCGCCGAGGTGTTGTACATCGAGAAGGGTGTGGCGCCGAGGAGCAGCGCGCCGGCATCGGCAACGTGGAATTCGGGCCGGTTGCTGAGCAGGAGCCCGAGCGTGTCCCCCTGGTGCAGACCGAGCTCGGCGAGGCCCGCGGCGGCGCGGCGGGCCTGGGCGCCGTAGTCACGCCACGAGAGCACCACTTCGAGGTCGGCGTTGAGGATCGCGGGCGCATCGGCGCGGGATTCCACCATCGCCAGAAACGCCTCGCCGACCGTGGCCGTGTCGCGGTGAACCACCGTGCTCATCGCTGCGCCTTCCCCTCGTGTATGTGGTGGCAAGCGTATCCGGCAATATGACAACTGTCAATTAAAATATTGGCACATGACTCATTCATCCTGCGCTCCAGAGCCGCGCACCCTCTGCTCGTACGTTGCGCGTATGCCATCGTCGATGCGGTCGGTGAACAGATGGTCCAACCCGATTGAGCGCCTCAGTGCGTCCGCGACGCCCCCGGGCAGAATCCGTTGGATCATCAGCACCACTCCGGCTGCCCGGGTGACCGTGACACGTCGTTTCGGCTTGCGGATCAGACCGACGATCGCCCTTGCGACATCGGTTGGTTCGGCATTCTTCAGGCCCCTGGCTTGGTCGATGCCGGCGATCATCTCCGTATTCGTCATCGCCGGGAGGACCGCCGAGTAGTGGACACCGGTGCCGCGATGTTCCGCGCGAACCGAATTGGTGAACCCGAGGACGGCGTGCTTGGTGGCGCAGTACGTGGCCACCCCCGGCGACGGCGTCTCGGAGTTCACCGATGCGATGTTGATGATGTGGCCGCTACGCCGACTGAGCATGCGCCGTGCGGCGAGCTTGGTTCCCAGGATCACGCCATAGACGTTGACCGCCAACGCGCTTCGCGTCAGCGCGTCGCGCTCATCGATGAGCCGACCGACCGGAAGGATCCCGGCGTTGTTGACCAGAACATCGATGGGACCCAGCCGTTCTTCAACGTCATCGAGGAAGCCGGCGAACGAGTCGTGATCCGTCACGTCGAGCGTGGCGCACACGTCGAGCCCAAGGTTCGCGCCGGCCTGTTTGACTGCTGGCTCATCGATGTCGCCGATGGCGACCTTGGCCCCAAGCAGGTGCAGCGCCGTCGCGGTGGCCAACCCGATCCCGCGGGCGCCGCCAGTGATGACTACGACCTTTCCATTGAGACCGCGTGCCGGGCTCACGCCGGACCCGCGCTCGCCCACCGCGGCGGAGCCGCGATCACAAGCGGGCGCCCTTCACCATCGCGGTCAGCTTTGGCAGGGTGTAGTCGTTGTCGCCGCGCAGCCCCGACACCACGTCGCGCACCAGCTGCAGCGACGGTTTGGCGCCCATGAATTCGGGCGGCACCCTAGGCCCCCATTGAGCGAGGCTGGATGCTGTCAGCGGCTCCCACCCCGGCTTCAGGGTGTTGTCGAACATGTCACCGTCGGTGAAATGCTCGACGAAGAACTTGTCCGGATCGCTCCAATAGTCGAATATCTGACTGCCCAGCGTATGGCGACCGATGCCCCACGCTCGGTGGTAGCCCTTCTCCAGAAGGTATTCACCGCCGGCGGCGACGGCGTCGAAATCGGTGACCTGGTAGGCCGAATGGGCGTAGCCGGCGACCGGCCCCAGCAGCAGCGCCAGCGTGTGGTGGTCGGCGGGGACGCTGCCGCGATCGCAACGAATGAAGGCCATGACCGGTCCGAGGTCACGCTGTCCGGGTGCGTACTGGAAATCGCTCACGATCATCCCGAGTGTGTCGAGATACCAGTTCAGGGCACGCGAGAACTGGGGAGTCTGCAACACCACGTGGCCGAGGCGCTGCACGAGCGCCGGCGCACGCGGTGGCCGTTGGGTCGCGTTGATCCGGCGAGGCTCAGCGCCGAAGTTCAGGATCTGGGTTCGCTGCTCGGCTAGTGCCGGCAGTTCGCCACTGAGGTGCACCACCCCGACGGCGAATCCGCTGGGGTCGGTCAGCCGCACGATGCTGCCCGCGGATGGGTCGGTAAGCGGCTCGACACGACGATCGGTGGCCTTCGCGAGTTTGTTCAGATCTGACGCGTCGGCCGCCTTGAAGGTGGGGCCGATGAATCGGGACCGGGCGCCTTTGCGGATCACCAGGCACGGTGTGCCTGGCAGTGATCCCCGCAGATACAAGGCTGTGGGTTCGCGTGCGGCAACCGCGAAACCGAAAGCCCGTGCAAATGTTTCGGCCCGGGCCAGGTCCGGCTTCTCGAATTCCAGCCAGGCCAGATCGGTGACTTTGATCGTCGGGTTGACGGCACGGCCGCTGTGTTCGCCCCGGTTGGGGCCGAGCTCGCTATGCAGATCGGCGTGCCCGTCGACGACGCGGCCGTGTCGGTGGTTTCTCATGTAGCACTCCTGCCAGATGGACTGGTTAGGCGTCATTTCGTCCTGTCCCGCGACTTCACCGTAGCTCCATAACTTGATATTCGTCAAGATAAAACTTGACACTGACCTATAACTGAGTAGCTTGGCCTTCATGGGAACCCCGATCAGCTGTGCCATCCCGGCGCTCGAGCCGTTCGACGACGCCGTCAGTCACGCGCAGCTGGCCGACGAGCTGGGCTATGACTCGATCATGTTGTCCCACATCGCCGCTCGCGACTCGTTCACGATGGCCGCTGCCCTGGCGATGCGCACCCGGCGGGTGGCGATAGGCACCTCTGTGGCGCCGCTGTATCACCGTTCGCCGGCATCGATGGCCCAGACCGCGGCAACAGTCGACGACATCTCCGGCGGGCGTTTTCGACTCGGCCTCGGCGTGGGCCACCGCATCACAATGGGCGGCTGGCACGGCCAGCAGATCGGCAAGCCGACGGCCGAAATGCGCGAATACATCGGCATAATTCGCGCGATCCTCGCCGGTGACGTCCCGCCGACCGGCCAGCGTTGGACGTCGAACTTCTCGTTCATGGGCTTTACGCCGCGCCCCGACATCCCGATCTATCAGGCGGCGCTGTCGCCGGCGATGCTGCGCCTGGCCGGTGAGATCGCCGACGGCGTGGTGCTGTGGGCATGCCCGTCGCAGTATGTGCGCGATGTCGTGGTGCCGGAAGTGACCGCGGGCCGCAATCGCGCCGGTAAGCCGCTCGAGGGATTTCACATCCTGGCCGCGGTGCCCTCGGCGATGTCGCGACGACCGCGCAACCGCGCTCGCAGGTGTGCGCAACGAGTTGCACCGGTACTTCGGTCTGCCGTTCTACCGGGCCATGTTCCAGGCGGCGGGCTTCGCCGATGACGTGGCGGCATTCGATGCTGCTTCAGCTGACGCCGAAGCTCAAAAGCTGGCCATCAGTGAGCGATTCATCGATGACCTCTGCGCAATCGGCGACGACGCCGCGGTTCGCGACGGGGTTCAGCGATACCGCGACGCGGGCGTCACCAACCCCGTGGTGACAGCCATCCTCGGCACCGACTTCGAACCCACTTTGCGCGCTGCGGCCAGTGCCGCCATCCATGAGCCGAGTGTGACATGAGGCGGTCGCCGTGATCGTCCGCATCCACACCAGTAGAAAATCAGTAGAAATGGAGAACCACCATGGGACAGCTCAACGATAAGATCGCCCTGGTCACCGGCGGCACCTCAGGTATCGGTCTTGCCGCCGCCAAGCGGCTGGCGGCCGAAGGCGCGCATGTCTTCATCACCGGCCGCGACAAACAACGCCTCGATGAGGCACTCGCGTCAATTGGTCCCTCGGCCAACGGTATTCGTGGGGACGTCACCGACCCTGACGATCTGGATAGCGTCGCAGACGCCGTCAAGGCACACGGACACGGCCTTGACGTCGTGTTCACCAATGCCGGTGGAGGAGAGTTCGCGCCGTTGGCCGATATGACACCGCAGCACTTCCTCGACACGTTCAACCGTAACGTCGGCGGCACCATCTTCACGGTGCAGAAAGTCTTGCCGCTCTTGAACACTGGTGCGTCGGTCATCCTGTCCGGTTCCAGCTCAGCCTCCAGCGGTACGCCAGCTATGGGCGCCTACGCAGCGTCGAAGGCAGCGGTCCGCTCTTTCGGTCGGACCTGGGCGGCCGAACTGGCCCCTCGGCAGATCCGAGTGAACACGTTGGTTCCCGGGCCGGTTGAGACGCCAGGACTTACAAGCGCCGCACCGGCAGGCCAAGAACAACAGCTGCTGGCCGGCTTTGCCGCAACGGTCCCGCTGGGCCGAGTCGGACAACCCGAGGAAATCGCCGCCGCTGTCCTGTTTCTGGCCAGCGACCAAAGCAGTTTCATGACCGGCGCCGAACTGTTCATCGACGGCGGCGCCGAACAGGTCTAGGCACTGTCGGCTGACGGCGCGGCGGTCAGTTCTGCGCCCGCCGGTCCCGCATTGCGGAGATCCTGCGCTCGGGCATGAGTGGCGATCGCGTCGATCAACAGTTGACCAGCCCGACGTGGGCGCGACACCAAACTGATAGTGGTGCGACCTGGGGTGCTGACGGGACCCCGAGAACTGGTCCACGGCGAGCGAGAGTCGTTCATCGGTGAGTACAGGTGGCAGCGTAGCTGGAGCGGCGATTTGGCGGTAAGTAACTACGTTGGAACGGCTTGACGTGGGCCCGCTTCTCGGCGGGCCGCCCGTAGCCGCCCGGGGCCGCCACGGGTGCAATCGACGGCCTTTCCGGACATGCACCGCGAACTCCACGACCTCTACTTCGACGGTGACGTCGTCGTCGTTCGACTGTCGCTGATCGAGACCCACAAAGGTGACCTTCCGGTGCCCGATCGGAACGATTCCCGCTACCGGTAAGACGATTAACGTCCCGTCCTGCGATGTGTTCACCATTGAGGGCGGGAAGGTCAGCGTGTTCGAGTGCTACTACTCCGGAACCATCCTGCTCGGCCAGATCGGTGTGCCGGCAAATTTGGAAGCTTCGTTGAAGAACTAGCGGCTCAGCCGGGCACGGGAGGAGTTCGCTCGCGCGTCGACTACGCGAGTCAGTGCTGCACGATGTGAATGAAATTGTCCTCGACATCACGGATCGCCGTCGAACGAATTCCTGGCGCCAGGTGCTTGTCGCGCCAGATGATCGGTACGCCCTTGTCCCGGAGTTGGTCGGTCGCGCGTTGAAGGTCCTCGACAGCGAAGGCGAGGAACTTGTTCCCTTTGGGCAGCAGATGATGTGGGGGATCGGCGCATAGGCTGGGCTCGGTCGATACGGTCGGCCCATCGCCCTGGATGAGTTCCAGCTGGGTTCCCGCTCCCTGCAGAAGCACCACATTCGCCCCGTCAATCCTGACGCGCGCGTGCTCGGTGAAGCCCAGAACGCTTTGGTACCACTGCGAGGATCGGTCGATGTCAGCGACGACGATCACGGTGCAGGCAAAGGCCAGCGAGTCCAGGCCAGCGCCGGGTGCACCCATCGCCGCATCAAGTTGTTGGCTATCGGTTGCCATGGGCTGATCTCCTCGTTTCCTTCTGTGACGGCGGGCTAAGACTGGCGCGATGGCGGCTCGTCGGACTCCGCGTGGTCGATCTCTAGTGCCCGGACGATGAGGTCCGCGGCGAATTCGGCATGGGCTTTGACCGCTGCTGGTTCCAGCGGGTCAGCAGGGTCGAAATGACGCGCCAGCGGGCCGAGAGTGAATTGCGCGGCGGCACCGTGGGCCAGCAGGAAGCTGAATGTCCGCAGCGAGATCGGCCGCGTCCGTCCGGTGGCGACGAGGTGATCGAGCAGGCGCTGCACCGGCGCGAGCGCGGGTTGAATGTATGTGTTGTACATATACGCCAACCGCTCGGTATCTTGTCGACCCTCGATGTTCATCAAGCCCAGCAGCTCAGGGCGCTCGGCGGAATACTCCAAGAAGGTGCGCATGGTGATTCGCAGTTGGTCGAGCGGGTCGGTCACAGTGGGGTCGAACGCCGTCGCCAACCGCAGCACAAGAGGCTGGAATGCCCAGTCGACAGTGGCGTACCAGAGCGCTTCCTTGGAGCCGAAACGGCCGTTGAGCGCATTGTGGCTAACGCCCAACTCGCGGTTGAGAGTTCGTAGCGCAACGCCGTCATAGCCTTGGGTGGCAAAAGCTTTCAGCGCCGCACCGAGGATGTCGTCCAGCGACGCGGGAGATTCATCGCTGCGGGGTCGCCCGCTCGGCCTGCGTCGCGACGGCGCACTCATGGTGTCCAATCTGAATCTCGGGTCGCCGTGAAGGCGCATCTACACGTTCACGATAACAATGAATATGATACATGACAAATATTAATTTGTCGCTTGTCAGGCGCCGTCGACGGGGATTAACCGGTCGGATCCAACCTCAGACCCTCGACGATCAAATCTGACACGAGCCGGGCGTGTTCTTCGATGGCGGCGGGGTCGCCCGGGGGCACCGGGTCGAACAAGATCGCGAGCGGCACCAGACTGTAGATCGCGGCCGCACCGTGCGCGACCAGAAAGTGGAACTCCCGCAACGCGATCGGACGAATCGTCTTCTGTTCGGCGAGGTGCAGCAGGAGCCGCCCGACGCCCGTCAACGCCGGCTCGATGTAGTTGTCGTAGACGTAGCTCAACCGGTCGGTGTCCTGTCGGGCCTCGATGTTCATCAACGCGACCAACTCGGGGTGGTCGGCGGAGAACACGATGTAGCGGCGGATCGCCAAGCGTAACTGTTCCAGTGGCTCGGTCAGGGTCGGATCGAAAATCCCCTGCATGATGCGCAGGAGCGGGCCGAAGCCGAAATCGACCGAGGCCCGCCACAAATCGTCTTTGCCGCCAAAGCGCTGGTAGATCAGATTGTGGCTGACGCCGAGGTCCCGGTTGAGCGTCCGCAGCGAAACGCCGTCGTATCCGTACGTGGCGAACGCCACCAGGGCGGCCTCGAGGATGTCCTGCAGCGGCGTCGAGTCAGCCGCCTTCGGGCGACCACGACGCGCCTGCGGTGTCGGTTTAGAGCTCACGTGACAAATTATGTCAGACTCACCATCAACATTTAAATTGACAAGCATCAACTTAAGTCCTAACGTACTCCTCAACGGTTCGGCAGCCACAGGAGCCTTACGCCATGACACAGACACTCGACACCCCAGTCCTCGTTGTTGGCGCGGGACCGACCGGTCTCGTCCTCGCCAGCGTGCTTTCCGGGTACGGCATCAATTGCGTTCTCGTCGAACGCAACACGCACACGACCCGGTTTCCGAAAATGGACATCACCAACGGCGCCAGCATGGAGCTGCTGCGGCGGTTGGGTCTCGACGCCGAGGTGCGTCGCGTGGGGGTGGCGCCGCAGCATTCGTTCGACGTGATCTTCGCTCCCGGGCTCGATGGCCCGGAGATCACCCGCTGGCCATTGCCCTCGGTCGACGAGGAGTGGGCGACGCTGCGGGGCTCGCCCGACGGGGCCCGGCCGGGTCAGCCATGGCAACGATGCTCGCAAGCGATCTTCGAAGCGGTGATGATCGACCGCGCCCGGCGTGACCCGTTGATCGACGTTCGCCAGGGGTGGCAGCTACAGAAGTGCGTTCAAGTTGGCGACGTGGTGGAAGCCACCGTCGTGGACGACACGGGTGAGCTACTGAAGATCCGTGCCAGTTATCTGGTCGGATGTGACGGCGCGTCGAGCGCGGTCCGCAGCGAGCTGGGGATCGCGATGGAGGGCGCCAAGGACATTACCGTGTTTGCCCTGGTGCACTTTCGTTCCAGCGATCTGACCAACCTGCATGCGCTCGGCCAGTTCTGGCACATCTACACCACGGGCGGGGCGGTCCTGATCGCGCAGGACGAGGTCGACACGTGGACACTGCACCAAGATTTGGGGCTCGTCGACGATCCCGATCCGATCGGTGATCCCCATGAGTTCGTCGCCCGGGCACTTGGGCGCCCGATTGTGATCGATGAGATCCTGGCCTCGAGCGTGTGGCGGCCCAACGCGCTGCTCGCGGATCAATACGGCCGGGATCGAATCCTGCTCGCCGGCGATTCGGCGCACACGATGGTCCCGACCGGCGGTTACGGAATGAACACCGGTCTGGGTGACGCGTTCAACCTCGGGTGGAAGCTCGCCGGCCTGCTGCACGGCTGGGGCGGACCAGAGCTGCTGGCCAGCTATGAGGCCGAGCGACGCCCGGTCGGAGATCGCAATCGCAACGCGTCCGTTGAGAACGTGTTGGTCCATTTGCAGTCCCGCGACATGATCGACCCAAATCTCATCGGCCAGGACAGCGACGACGGGCGCGCGCACCGGGCGGCCGTCGCGGAATTCCTCACCACCAATAATGCCGAAAACCTCAGCCTGGGAATTGAACTCGACGTCCGGTACGGCGACTCACCAATCGTGTGCGCCACGGATAGTGAAGCACCTCCCTGGGATCGGCGCACCTTCGTGCCCACGGTGCGGCCCGGTCACCGCGCACCGAACATCGTTGTCGCCGAGGGCGAAACCTTGTTCGACAAATTCGGCCACGGTTACACCCTCGTCGACGCCGTCCCCGGACCCAGCGACGCCAAGCGGCTACTGGACGAAGCCGAACTGGTCGGAATGCCGGTGCGTCACCTCGTCCTCGACGACCCGTGGTTGTGCCAACTGTATGGCCACCGCCTGGTCCTCGTCCGCCCAGATTTGCACATCTCGTGGAGTGGAACCACTGTCACCGACCCCGCAGACATCGTCGCCCGCGCGCGCGGTGCGCGATGACCCGCACCCTTAAGGCCTCACTCCGCAGGAGACACTCATGAAGAATCACCACTTGTTCGCGGTCGACGGGCACGCCGATCTCCACAGCGAGCACGGCCCCAACCGGGGCGAACACAGCGGACGGCCGGTCAATCCGACGATCAAAGTCACCGACCTGGCCTGGCTCGAGTTCGAGAAGCCCGACCTCGACCGTGCCGAAACATTCGCGCGCGCGTTCGGTTTCGCGGTAGCCGCGCGCGAGCCCAAGACCTTGCGTCTGCGTGGATCGTTGCCGGGCACGCCCGCCCTGGTTATCCGCAAAGGCGCCCGGTCCCGGTTCATCGGCCCGACGTTCAAGGCCGCCGACGCGTCGGATTTGCACACGCTGGCGTGGGTGAACAATCGGCGAGTCGAACCGCTTGACGAACCCGGCGAGGGCTACATAGTGCGACTGTGCGACCCGAACGGGATCGCCGTCGGGGTCTACCACGGGCGGCACGATCTGCCGGCCATGCCCGAACAGCGGGTGCACACCCTCAATTTCGGCAGCGATAGACTGCGGATCAACTCCACCCAGCGGCCGCCCAGTGAACCCGCGCAGGTGCAGCGGCTCGGGCACCTGGTGATGCAGACACCGCACTTCCTCCGTAGTCTGAACTGGTATCTGGACACCCTCGGGTTGATCGTGAGCGATTTCCAGTACGTGCCCGGCCAGCGTGACCGCGGTCCGGCACTGGCGTTCATCCGCTGCGATCGCGGGACGGTCCCCTCCGATCACCACACCCTGGCCCTGAACCTGGGACCCGCAACCGGCTATATGCATTCCGCCTATCAGGTCACTGATCTGGACGCGGTGGCCGCCGGCGGGGCGTACCTGCTACATCAAGGGTACGAACGCGTATGGGGCATGGGCCGCCACATTTTGGGCAGTCAGATCTTCGACTACTGGCACGATCCCGACAAGTTGATGGTCGAGCACTTCACCGACGGCGACCTGTTCGACAACACCGTCGAGCCCGGCTGGTCTCCGATGACCGCGTCCGGACTCGCTCAATGGGGACCGCCGCTCAACCGGAAATTCCTGGGTACCAACCCATCTCCACGGATGATCCGCAACGTCGTGAGAGCTCTGCGTGACGACAACGAAATCAATCTCTCCCGGATGGTCGGGATGTTGAAGGGCATGAGCCAGTGACCGTCGATCACCTTTCGGGTGACGTGCGCTGCGAACAGCACGTCAAGAATCAGATGTTGGGGTCGCTCTATCCCGGTGTTGATGCCGACCACGCGATTGTCGTCCACTCCGGAAACGCTTTTCGTCCAGGTATTTTGGACGCCTTCTGCGCGCACCACGCCGACCGCGGCGTGGACGTGTGGAAACTGGACGATCGCTTCAGCCCCGAGGCGTCGGCTGAAGGCGTGGCCGCCTGTGGCGTGCACGTCGCCCAAACGACGCGGCTGCCCGTGTTCATGGTGGGATCCACTCGGAGCACATCAGACAATTACCGCGAGCTCCACGTTTCCGAGGCCATTTTCGGCGCGGTCCTGATCGGTGATGCGATCCCGCCCGTATCACCCGAACCGCTGGACCCGTCGTTGCGGCACAACACCAAGCCGGTCCTCTTCATTCTCGGGGAAAAGGACATCGACTCTTGGCCCGGGGTGGCCAAGGCTGCCGCCGCCGCGGCCGGACCAGTCGAATTGCACACGGTCCCGGACGACGTCCGTGGCCTGATGCTGTCGCATCCCGAGGCCTGTAGTGACGTCGTTCTGGAATGGTGCCTGCGCCAGCTCAGTAACCATCTCAACCCCGCATGGAAGTTCGAATGAGCACCACCCAGCGTCAGATCCTCAACCCTCAACGAAAGGTTCAAAATGTCCATCGCCATCATCGTCCTTAGCGCGCTTCTAGCGGTTGCATTCCTCGGCTCAGGCGGCCTAAAACTCGCCGGCGCCAAACAGTCATTGCAGTTGCGCGACCAGTTACGCGTCGGGGCGCAACTGTGGCGCTTGGTCGGGGCGCTGGAGGTTGCCGGCGCCGTGGGACTGGCCGCCGGATTTGTTGTGCCAGTGCTTGGTATCGCTGCCGCGGTCGGACTTGCCCTGTTGATGGTCGGTGGCATCGTGGCTCACGCCCGCGCACAGGACCTTCGCAACGCGGGCCCCGCCGCCCTGCTTCTCGTGTTGGCTGTCGCGACAGCTGGCTTACGGGTCGCCTCGATCTGACTTCGGAGTCGGACTGCAAATCAAATCCCAAGGGAGTGAAAAGATGTCTAAAACAAGGGAATTGCACCAACCCACCGTTGCGATCACAGGGGCGGGCAGCGGGCTTGGACGGGCACTGGCGATCAAGCTTGGCGCGAAGGGCTATCGCGTCTTCGGTACCGCAAGGTCGGAAAAGGATGCCGCCGATCTGGAGAAAGCGTCGGCCGGCAATGCCGCAGTGACCCTTGCCGACATCACCGATCAGCGTGCGGTCACGGCTTGGGTGGGCAAGGTTTCGGATGAGCTGGGGGAGCGCGGGCTTGATGTCCTCATCAGCAATGCCGGCACGCTGACGCCCGGACCCCTTGAAGTCATCCCGTTGGACGACATCAGACGCGAGTTCGAAGTGAATGTCTTCGGGGCGATGGCCGTAATCAACGGCTTTCTTCCGGCGCTGCGCAAATCTCGCGGTCGCATCGTCCAAATCGGCGCAATGACGGGCCGGTTGGCGGTGCCCTTCGACGGTCCGTCCAGTGCCTCCAAGGCGGCATTTGAGGCGCTCGCCGACGTCTACCGCCTCGAGCTCAAGCCGTTCGGGATCGCCTTCGTGATGGTGCAGGCCGGCAACATGCGCACTGGAGGGCCCGCCAAGACGGCCGCCGCGTTGAAACGCATCGCAGACGCGATGACCGACGAGCAGCGCGCACTCTATGGCCACGCCTTCGGCAAGTTCACCGATTCACTCAACAACATGCAGAACGCGGGGCTGAGCGCTGAGGCGTCCGCAGACCGGGTCATCGAGCTGGTCGAGCAGGTACCGCCACCGATCCGCGCGGCCTTGGGCGATGACGCAGAACAGATTCTGCGTCTCGTCCAGGAACAGTCCGATTCCGAACTGGATGCGCTGCGACTCCAACTCATAGGGCTCGGCGATGCGTAACACCAACCAGAGCCCACGTCGCTCCGCCGTTCGGAAAGGTAGCCAACAATGTCTCAAATCTTGATCACCGGTGGCGGAGGGCTGGTCGGGCTGAATACCGCACGCGCCTTCGCCGCCGAACGGTACTTCCGTTGTGATCACCGCTCGTCACGGACACGACCGAATCGAGAACGCGTTAGGCGACCTCCGCGAGCTGGTCACCATCGAACCCGTCGAGTTGGCGCGTGGCGGCGAAGTGCTTGACCTGTTCAGCCGCTACGACTTTCACGCGGTGATACATGCGGCACAGGCTCACCAGCACGCACAGACCCGCACGTCTAACCGGGCCAACTACGACATGATCTTCAACTGCCTGGAAGCCGCGGAGGCCACTGGCGTCAAGCGCTTCCTGCTCGTGAGTTCGATCGCGGTCTATGGCGGCGTTGCACCGCCATTCGTCGAAGACACGCGCTTCCCTGTGCAAGCTGCGATCGATGACCATCCCGACGCCATGGGCGCCTACACCGCGCCCGATGGCAGTAGAGCGCTCGCGCTACCGGCGTTTGAGGTCTCGGTCAAACGA
>CAVQTL010000016.1:0-332997 GCA_963716505.1 uncultured Actinomycetota bacterium | reverse complement strand
TGTCATCTCCCAAGCCTTTGAACAGCGGTCAGGGCGCGTTGTCCCACTTCGTGTCATCGGCGATACTTCGCAGTTTCGGGTCATTTCTTCAGCAGACGCGAAAGCGATCGCTCGATTTTGGAGACTGCCAGAGGTAGCAACCCCGTCGGCGAACACATTTCGTCACGGTGACGCTTATCGCAAGTTAACGGCCTTGAGCATCAAGTCACCGTCACATGAAAGATGTCGCTGCCGAACGACTGCTGCGGTCGGCGTGGGCTCAACGCCGGGTGCAGCGTCGCCCTCTCATCCCGTGGGCGCGATGGGTGCCTTGACCGCCTCTAAACACACGGTGACGTCGACGGTGTCCCCGAGCACCGGGCCGCCCCGGCCAGCACGGGAGTGTCGGTCAGGACGCCGAAGTCGCTACGCTTCAGTGTGATCGCACCTTCGAACCCGGCCACTTCACCGTGACCCATGCCGGCGCTCACACCGAGAAACGCGAACGCCAGTGGCAGGCGTTTGGTGATTCCGCGCAGGGTGAAGTCGATTATGAGCACCCAGTCGTTCTGCCCGGTGCCGTGCATGTCGACCGAGACGAGGGTCGCGGTGGGGAACTCGTCGGCGTCGAAGACGTCGGGTGCCCGCAGGTGCTCGTCGCGGGTTGGGTTGCCGGTGTCAACCGACCCGACCGCGATGGTGGCCGTAATGCTCGGAGTTCCGTTCTCGGGCACCGTGATCGCCCCGGAGAAGTCGCCGAATCGCCCACGTACCCTGCCGACCATCAGGTGGCGAACCGAGAACGTGATGGAAGAGTGGACGGGGTCGATCGTCCACGTGCCGGGGGTCAGATCCCGCCCAACCGCCGACGTCGCCTGAATGCTCTTCTCGATTTCGGACGGCAGCTCGTAGAGTTCGCGTAAGACCAGGGCGTTGCGGGCTTGGATGAGCACACCACCCTCGTCGATACGTCCGAGTTCGATTGGGGCGAAGCCGAGATCGGTGCACAGCCCAGCTACCGCCGCGCTTGCCGCGGAGTCGTTGCTGGCCACGAAGACCACGCGTTTCCCAAATTCGGGTGGGCGCTTCGCGGCGAGCTGCCTGGCGGCGGTTTGGTTGAACGACTTGACCACCGCGGCGCCCGGAAACGCCTCGGCGTCGAACTCGGTCGACAGGCGTCCGCCGAGGATTTGCTCAGAGTTGGGGACCAAGAACGCGTTCGTCGTATCCACGATGATCTTGCCCGACCAGTCGGCGCGGCGCCCACCCAGCTCACGGACCTGGAGGAACGGAATGGCCAGGACGATCACGTCTGCATCCAGGGCCGTGTCGAGGGTGGCCGGTGTGATCGAGGCGGACAGTTGGGTGACGTCGATCGTCTCCGGGCCTCGCGTGTTGGCCCACAGTGCTGGGACGTGGTGGTCGGAGAACCGTTGCGCCAGAACCGTGCCAATGGTGCCGGTGCCCACGACGGCGTACTGCAGAGCGCTGCTCATCGGACGACCTCGGCGGTCCGAGCGGCCGCGATGAAGAGCGCCAGCGCCAGGAACACGGCGTTCACTGGCCACTGCTTGTACTCCGCGCGTCGACCGTGGAACACCGCCGCGCCCACCTGCAGCAGCGCGAGCCCCAGGGCAGCGGCAGGCGTCAGGATAGGCGCGATGCCGGTGAGCCACGGCAGGATCAGACCGAGAGCGCCGGCCACTTCGACACCGCCGATAAGTTTGATCGACGTCGCAGACAACGCCTCGGCTGCAGCGGCCATGGAGGGGTTCTCCGCTAGGCGCTCCTTGGACGTCAGCAGTTTCGTGCCACCGACAAAGAGATATGCGGCGGCGAGTAATCCGGACGCGATCCATACCGCGATGTTCACGTTGGCTCCTCGAAGACGTATGCGTGCGAACAGGATTGACCCGAGCAAATGCACCTGCGAATCTCGCATTCATGCCGGGCGGCTGGGAGGTCGTTAGTTGATGCTTCAACCACTCTAGACTGCATTAACGTGATGCGTCAACTAATGACCTGCATCGCACTCGTGCCCGCGCGACTCAGGCCGCGACGCCTCGATGGCGACCTGGCGCCGTCACCGATGCCACAGGATTGTGGTTTGTTCCCTCGGAATCACCGGTGCCGAGGGGTTGCCACGACGGAGCCGCCGCCGGTCGGCGGCGCACGTGCAATGGTTGATGGTGGAACTATCCTTCAGACGGAGGAAGAGGTTCGGATGACAGCTGTGCGATGGGACACCATCGGGTCGTCGCCATGACGCGACCCGAACGTGATCGTCGTCGACACGAAACGGTGTGGCTGGACGACGATCAGCAGCGTGCGTGGCGTCAGCTCCTGTCGATGATCATGGAGCTTCCGGCGGCCCTGGAGAGCGATCTGCAGCGCACCACCGGACTGACGACGTTCGAGTACCTCGTGTTGGCGAATCTGTCGGAAGCCGACGACAGGACGCTGCGGATGTCGGAGCTCGCCGCCAGCGCGAACTCCTCGTTGTCGCGGTTATCGCACGTGGTCAGGCGCCTCGCGGACAACGGGTTGGTGATCAAGCGTGTCTGCGCCGATGACGGCAGGGTGAGCGTGGTCGAGCTCACGAAGGCGGGAATGAGGCGGGTCGCCGCCGCGGCCCCGTTGCACGTCGCGAAGGTGCGCGAACTGGTGGTGGAACCGCTGACGAAGGCGGACCTGATCAGGCTCGGCAGAGCGGCCGAGGCCATTACTGACCGGATCGCCGAGTCCGGTTGATTGCATCAGCCTCATCGTCTGTGCATGGTGCGTGCGTGGTCAGACTGCCGTAGTGCCGCCACGAATTACTCATCGGCGGCCCACCGAGACAGGTCGCGACCGGAGTGCACCGCCAACGCATCGATAGCCCTGAGAACCGCCCTGCACCTCCCGCAGACGACCCCGCGCAACCAGCTCGCCCTCCTCTACGAGGGCGCAGCCGCCCTGTCGACCTCCCTCGACGACCCCACCTGCTGGACGCAGGCACGTAAGGCGGCCGCAACGCTCATCGACCAGGCGGTGGGTGAATGACGCCACGTGCAGTTCCCGTCCGCCCATGCGCTCGCCATCGGCGACGTTCTGCATCCTCTCGACATGGTCATGTGCGTTGGCGGGCTACCTGCTCGCGTACGGCTGGGATCAGCTCGGCGGCAAAGCGTTCCAGCACCTCGGATTCGTCGCTGACCACGATGAAGGTGCTGACCCCGTCCTCCAGGGCCATTCGGGTCAGCGCCTCGGAAGTCTGGTCCGGGTAGATGTTGAGCAGACGGGTGATCTGACGGGGATCGCGGCCAGCGGCCCGCGCGGCGTCGTCGATGATGGCGTTTCCTCGCGCGAGGCCGCCGGGTTCCATGCCCGGAAGCGTCGGCAGCCAGCCGTCGGCCCTGCGCCCGACCAGATCGAGCATCTTCGACTTGTAGGCGCCAAGCACGATCGGAATCTGGTGTGCCGGTGCGGGTCCGCGCTCGGCGCCGTCGACCTTGTAGTACTCGCCGTCGATGTGGGCGGCACTGGAATCGTCAGCGTCCCAGATCGCCCGGATCACGTCGATGGACTCACCGAGTGCTGCATGCTTTGCCGTGGGGTCAATCTCCGTCCACCGATCGCTTCGATGGAATCCCAATAGTTCCCGGCTCCGATCCCGAGTGTCACCCGGCCACCGGAGAGCAGGTCAAGGCTGGCAGCTGCGCGGGCGAGCACGGCGGGCGGCTGGCGCAGCGGCAAGTTGAGCACGTTGCCCGATATACCGATGCGTTCGGTTCGTGCGGCTACCCAGCTGAGCAGAGTCCAGGTGTCGAGGAAGTTGGACAGGTACGGGTGATCCTGAAAGGTGACGAGGTCGAAGCCGAGTCGCTCGCTGAGCTGGGACAACTCGACCGGACGGTGCGCAGGCGAGTTTGTCGGGGAGATGAACGTTCCGAATCGCAACGGGTGACCATAGTCAGGCACTGGCAGCAACCTCCGCCTTGTGCGGTGGAAGGACGACGATGTCGCTGGCCGGGCCGGCGCAGTTCGTCTCGCCCGTGGTGCTGCCGCCGGTCCTTGTGACCAGAGCGTCGACGTCGAAAGCGTTGCGGCCCTTCGCCGCGTCGGCCGTGTTAACGCGGTCGACGATGCTGGGACCGCTCCTGATGTTTGGTTTCATCTTTATTCCTTTTCAAGCCATTGGTTGTCTGGCCGGTGCCTGCGTCGGGCCCACGGCGCTGCGCCGCCGACGTGCACGATCGTGCAGGTTAGCTGAGTCCGAGTTCGGTGAGGCGTTCGCGATTGGCGTTGAACCAGGCCTCTTCCTGACCTGGTGCCGGAAAGATCAGGCCGGCTTCCATGGCGTTTTCGGATGGGATCTCTCGCAGTCCCACGATCAGCTCGGCTTCGGGTTGCCCGGTGATGGCCGTCCACATCGTAGAGAGCGCGCGCAGCAACTCTTGGCGGGTCTCGACGTCGCGCCCGTGCCGGATATCGCCGCCGATCACCGAGTGTGACGACGGTCGCCCGGCGGTGAAGAGCCGACCGTCGGGCGCGTCGAGGAAGAGGACGTTGACGAATGGCGCTGGTGCGCCGGTGATCTCGCAATGGATGCGGGTGATTTCCCTGGCTACCTCGGCACGCTTGTCGGCCGTCAGGAGCTCCGGTTGGGTGACGCATTGGTAGATGGGCATGGGATTGAACTCTCCTTCTAGTGGGCGTCGACAGCAGTCTGCTGCTGTTGTCGGTCCTCGGTGTGGGTGAAAGTCGCGCGAACGGAGGTCGGAGTCGTCTGCAGAGCTAGGAACGTAACGGCGATGTTCCACCCGAGTAGTGGGTTATTGGAGAACGCCACGGCGCGGGCGGTCGCGTCGTCGTGCACCATCTGTCAGCAGGACATACCTCTCTCGGTGGAGCCGGAGACGCACGGTGGCACTTCGGTGGGTAGACCATTTTAGATTGCCGTGGTGCCGCCGTCGGCGATCAATTCCATACCGTTGACGAAGCTCGAGTCGTTCGAGGCGAGGAACAGTGCGACCGTCGCTATCTCCTGGGGGCTACCGTTTCTTCCCCGTGGGATTCGTGCCTCACGCGCCTCCATCGCGGCCTTCGTCTCGTCGTCGAACATCTCATCTTGTCCTAGCGCGACGACCTGTCCCGGGGTCAGTACGTTGACCCGGATTCTGCGGTCCTTCAACTCGGCTAACCACACGCGGGCGTATGCATGCAGTGCAGCCTTGCTCGCGGCGTAGACACTCCAGGATGGGTAGCCCCTGACAGACGCGATTGACCCGGTCATGAAGATCGAGCCGCCATCGTTGAACAGTGGAAGTGCCTTTTGCACCGTAAACAGCGTGCCGCGGGCGTTGAGCCCGAACGTAGCGTCGAAGTGTTCCTCGGTGATCTCGCCGAGCTTGCCCTCCTCTGCCGTCCCGGCACTCACCCACAACACGTCGATGGCGCCCTTCTCGCGCCTTACCGTGGCGAACAACCGGTCCAGATCGTCGAGATTCGCCGAATCAGCCTGCACGGCAGTCACATTCCGGCCGATCAATTCGACGGCTTCATCCAGAGCGTCCTGCCGCCGACCCGAGATGAAGACGTGAGCTCCTTCGTCAACGAACAACTTCGCACCGGCCAGCGCCATACCGCTTGATCCGCCCGTGATCACTGCCACCTTGCCGTCAAGTTTTCCCATGACTACTCCTTCGCGCGACTAACCGGCCGGCCAAATTATGTGCGAATCCTTCGGTGATCCATTAACCATGATTTTGGGGGCACGGCGCTCCTGTTCGTGCACGGCTTGGCCCGGCGGCGGTGCGGCTCAGCTGGGCACGGTGACACCGAGGGCGAAGTCGAAGTTCCCCACCCCGTGTTGGGCGAGACCGATCATGACCAGGCCCGTTCCTTCCAGGTAGTGCGCCATGGTCAAGCCGCCGACGTCCAGCGGGCGCAGCTTGAGGCTCTCGACGAACTCCGCCACGGCCGCCTTGGCGCGCTGCGTCGTCGCCGGCGATGAAGACGTCCAGCGGCTGGCCCTTGGCCAGGACAGCACCGAAGGTGGTGTTGAATGCCTTCACCACGCTGGCGCTGGCCGGGGCCGCGTTGGCGACTTCCTGCGCGCTCGAGGTGCCGTCGGGGGTGGCGAGCCCGTCGGCCGCGGAATTGACGGGGTTGCAGATGTCGACGATGACCTTGCCCGCGAGGGCGTTTCCGTACTGGGCGACGACCGGAACGACATTGGCGTACCCGAGGGCCACGATGACGATGTCCCCGGCCGGGACGGCGCCGAACTCTCCCGTCGTGGCGCTGCCGCCGAGAGTCTTGGCCAGGTCAGCGGCCTTGGACTGATCGCGGCCGATGACCTCGACGGTGTTGCCGCCCGCTACCGCCAGCGTGCCGATGGTGCGGGCCATGTTTCCGGTGCCGATGATGCTGATGCTGCTCATGAGTGTCCTGTCTTGGTTGATTGACCGAAAAGGTTGACTCCTCCACCCGAAGCCCGGGTTGGTGACGTGTTAACAAAGCGGGGAGGCGTGGAGGCTGAGGGAACGCGACCGAACTGGCTGAGCCGTCGTGAAGGAGGGCACGGCCTTGGTCGTCACTCCCCGTTCGTGCGCAGTTCCCAGGGCTGCATGCCGATTACGTCCGCAAGGTTGCGCTGCAGCGCGACGCCGGCCGGCAGCGTGCGGTAGAAGATGCTCACCTCGGCGATCTTGCCGTCCGCGTCGAGCAGGACGAAGAAGATTCCGTTGACCGCGGCGTCTCCGACTTGCAGCCGGAAGTGTGCGGCGTGGTGGGTCTCGCCGCTGAGGACCTCCATGTAGGTGTCGTCGGACGACAGTCCGTTGACGGTCTTGATGGTTTCCACGGCGGTCTCGCGGCCGACGACTGGCTCATCGCCGAACGGGCCGTACAGCACCACGTTCTCGGCGAGCAAACCGGTGAGGGTGTCTTTGTCTGCGCCGCCGTTGATGCAGTCGACGAAGGACTCCAAGGTGTCGCGGTGCGGGGCGAACGTGGTCATGGTTACTCCTCGTGGTGGTGAGATTTTCGAGTGCGTGAGATTTGGTCGGTGCGCCTCGGCCGTCAGCCGGCCGGGAAGTAATGGCCGTTGTCCAGATCGGCGAACAGGTTGGGCTGAGTGGGTTCCCAGCCCAGGGTCTGGCGCGTGATGAGGCTGGTCGCCGGGAGGTCCATCGTGACCAGATTCGTGAACATCCCGAAGTATCCCGGCAGCATCAGGACATCCATGGGAACGCTCACGGCGGGCAGGCCCAGACGGCTGCCGATGGCCTCGGCGATCTCGCGGAACGGGATGCCCCCATCCTGAATCGCGTGCCAATATCTGACCAGCCGGACCCTTCTCCAGCGCCAGGCGGAACAGGGAGGCGACATCGCGGATGTGCACGGCGCACCACAGATTCGTGCCGTCTCCGGGGTAGCCGGCGAAGCCCTTCTCCTTCGCGAGCGCGATCAGCCCCGGGAGGAAGCCGGCGTTATCGGTCGTGCTGTGCGCGATGAGCGGAAGCCGCACGATCGACGACCGCACTCCCTGCTCGGCGAGGCCGACTACGGCCGGTCTCCACGACGTTACGAACACGCAGCGTGCCCTTGTCCTCATCGCTGCTGGGAAGGGCCGGGTCTTCCTCGGTGGCCGGTCGGCCCAGGTTTCCAGGCGAGCCGATGCTGCCCGCTGCGACCAGCGGCTTTCCGGTTCCCGCGAGTGCCTCGCCGTAGGCGAGCATGATCGGCAGCTCCGCGGCGGCCACGGCGTCCATCCCGCCGGACGGAAGCAGGTCTTGCCTGTGCGCGACGTGGATGACGCCGTCGGAGTCCGCGGCCGCCTCCTTGAGCCCGTCGAGATCCTCGAGGCTGCCGCGACGCACCGTCGCGCCGAGCGCGGACAGGGCCGCCGCGGACGTGTCCGACCGGGCCAGGCCGGTGACCTCGTGCCCGGCGGCGATGAGCTCGGGGATGATGTACGAACCGGCGTGGCCGGTCCCGCCAGTAACGAAAACGTGCATGTGACTGTCCTTCTGGTGCAGTGATGTTCTGCTCGTTCGCGCTGAACGACGAGCGCGAGGCGCGAAGTGGTGGGGGCGCTCAGCTGAGAATGCTGACGCCGAGGAAGAGGTTGGTGTTCTTGACGGAGTGGGCGACGAGGCCCAGCTGCAGCAGGGTGGCGTTCTCCAGTGCCCGCGCCATTGGCAGCTGCCCGGCGTCCATCGGGTGCATTCCCAGGCTCTCGATGAACGCCGACACACGTGCCTTTGCCTGCGCGTCGTCGCCGGCGATGAACACGTCCACTGGGCGACCCTCGACTGAGCCGGCCGCCAGAACGTCGCAGGGCAGGGTGTTGAACGCCTTGACGACATGCGCGCCGGCGGGGGCGGCCTTGGCGATCTCCTGCGCGCCGGAACTGCCCTCGGGGGTGACGAAGCCCGTGAAATCGGGGGTGATGGGGTTGGTGATGTCGACGATGACCTTGCCGTGCAGGGCGTCCCCGTACTCGCTGACCACCGCCGCCGCGCTGGCGTAGGGCACGGCGAGGATGACGATGTCCCCGGCCGGGGCGGTGCCGGCCGTCCCGACAGTGGCGCCGCCGAGCGCGGCGGCCAACGCTTTGGCTTTGGCCGGGTCGCGGCCGATGATCTCGACTGCGTTGCCGCCGGCGAGCGCACGGCCGGCCAAGGCGCTGGCCATGCTCCCCAGCGCCGATGATGCTGATGCTGCTCATGACATGTCCCGTCTTGACGTACGATCGAAAAGGTTGACTCCTCCACCATAAGTCGGTTTGGATGAGGAGTCAACCAATTGAGAGAAAGCGTGGAGGCAGATGGAGCCGAACTGGCTGAACCCTCGTGAACACCGCGCCTGGCGGGCCTTCATAGACGCGCGTCATCAGGTCGGCGTGCACCTGGACCGGGGCCTGCAGGAATCGGGCCTGTCCGGGGCCGACTACGAGGTCCTGGCGTTGCTCTCGGATCACGACGGGGACCGCATGCCTTCCCATGAGCTGCGCAACGCACTGGGCTGGGAGAAGAGCCGTCTCTCCCACCAATTGCGGCGCATGCAGAAGGACGGGCTGATCAGCCGCGAGCCCAACCCCGCCGACGCCCGCAGCACCCTGGTCTGCCTGCTCCCGGCTGGCCGCGCCGCCATCGAGAAGGCGGCGCCCGGGCACGTGGCGGACGTCCGCCGGAACTTCATCGATCTGCTCACCCCAGCTGAGCTCGACCTGCTCGCCACCCTCAACGAACGAATCCTGCAGCACCTGGCCACGAACTACGACTCCCCCGCCGAAGACGAGCCTTCATAGCCCCGATCAGCGAGCCGCGCCGGCACCGAGCACGAACCTCAGGTCATCGCCTGCAAGTTGCGGTGTGGGGTATCGAGCGGGAGCCGAGGTGGATGTACAAACCGAGCACGGAGATTCCAGATCAGCTCGAGCTCCTCGACACTGCCGGGGCGGTACACAACCACGATGTCCGGCCATACTGGTTCGCCTTCGGTCATCGCTCCACTCGAATCGCCATTACTCCGAGAGTCTCTTGTTATAGCTCGCCTGTAGACCACCAGTGAGCCTCGACCGACTCAATTCGACAGCCGACACCGCAGTGAAATCCCTTAGCAGAGAGAGCAATCCAGAAGCACTGCCTTCGACAGCAACGCCGCGGATCGCCAGGACTTCATCAAAAGTGAGATCAGCCCGCAGATCGTTCCAGGTGTTCTGCCCGTGCGGGTGGGGCGAAAGATCGCCCAACACGGCAAGATACGAGAGGTGCCATGGATCGTCCCGACATTAAGTTGAGGCGTTTGGGGGGTGGTGAACTGTAGGCGGGCTACTTCGCCATGTTGGTGAAGCGCGACAGGTGCAGCTGATGTGCGACCGTGATGGTCTTGGTCGGGCCGTTGCGGTGCTTGGCCAGGATCAGGTCGGCCTCGCCGCCGCGTGGGTCGTCGCGTTCGAACGCGTCGGGGCGATTGAGCAGGATCACGACGTCGGCATCTTGTTCGAGACTATTATGCAAGCTAACTAAATTCCCGACGAAATTGTGTGTGCCGCTTACAGTTCCGTCATAGACGTCGTGTTCGCCGATGCTCTTGATCTCGACGATCCGATCCCAGAACGCATCGTTGGTTGCAAGATCATGTAGATCGCGGTCGTCGAAGGTTGCGGCTATCCGATGCAAGCGTGAACGGCCAGGCGCATGCGTCCACATCTTTGGTCCGTCGAAGCGTGTATTCGTCGCCAAAGCGAAGTCTTGGTCTGTCCAATTCTTCGACGAAATAATCGATTTGAGTCGGCTCCAAACCTCGACCGGCACAGTGTCTGCACCCGGTCGACGCACACGGGAACGGAGCTCTTCGAGAACTTGCTTGGCTTTCACGCCGCGCTCGCCGTGCACACCTACCTTCGTCAAGAAAGCGGTCTGGTTCTCAGCCCTGTCGATCCACAAGGACCAGCAGTCGCGGTAGCCGCTCTTGCGCATCTTGGCGATCCGGCCTTGGATCCCGAGTCGCAGAAGCAAATGCATGACATCATCCACGAGTTGCCGACTCGTCGAGGCGTAGTAGAGCCGTCCAAGTCCTACCTTGTCGTCCCATCGGACTGAACCGTCGGTCGCCCACAGGTGCCGCAGGAAGAGAGCGACCTGATCATTCGGCAACGCGAATACCTCTTGCGGCACGAACTTTTCGTAACTGCGAAGTCCGAACAGACCAAACCGATCAAGCCATGCCGCAATCGGATTGCGCTTGCCATGCGTCAGCTGATACGGCGACGGAAGCCGCAACGTTGTCACACGGGCGGCAGGGTATTCATCGCGAATGGCAGTCACGCCGAAGTGTGCTGCTGAGATCGTCACCGCCGCCAAGTTCGCCTCGTCGACGCTGGCGTACCGGATCGGCTGGCGTTTTACGCACGATCCGTCGCCGATCATGTGCGCAAGCAGGATTATCTCCGAGTCATTCATCCGCTTCGTGTGCACCGGCTCAGGCACTCGGCGCGGCACAGCTAGTCGGTCGCCGATCGTCAACTCGCCCAGCGGCGTCCATCCGTCCAGCCGCATGAATGGGTGGTTCGCCGTCGCCTCGATTTCGCGACCTGAAGCCAGTCGCAGCTTGAAGACTTCCTTGTGGCCGCTGGGGAACACGTTCGTCATCGGCCGCGCGACCATCCGCTTGCGCTCGTCGAGCGACCACACCAGCGGCCGCTCACCGGTGCGCATCAGCTCTCCGAACGTCACCTCCGCGCCGGTGTCCGCTCGCAGGATCCGCGTATTCGCCGTCAGGCAGCCGGACTCCCTGAGATCAGACAGCATCGGCTTCTTGTCTGTCCGCTGCTCGGGGCCGCGGTTCAGCTGGCTGATCGCCACCACCGGAAGGTCGAGCTCCTTTGCGAGCAGCTTCAGGCTGCGCGAGAACTCCGACACCTCCTGCTGACGGGACTCGACCTTTTTTCCCGACGTCATCAGCTGCATGTAGTCGACGACGACCAGCCGCAGATCGGCCTTCTGCTTGAGCCGTCGCGCCTTGGCGCGGATCTCCATCATCGTCAGGTTCGGCGAGTCGTCGATGTAGAGCGGTGCCTCGCTGATCTCGCTCATCCGCCGCGCCAGCCGTGTCCAGTCGTCGTCGCTCATCCGGCCCGAACGCATGTCGGCCAGCTTGATTTTCGCCTCGGCCGACAGCAGCCGCATCACGATCTCGGACTTGCTCATCTCCAGCGAGAAGACGACGCTGGCCAACCGGTTCTTGATGGAGCACGACCGCAGGAAGTCCAAGCCGAGCGTCGAGTTGTGCGTCGGCACCATCCCCGGCCCGGCCAGATACAGGTGCGCCGGATTGTCGACCTCGACGCAGCGCACCGGCACACTGGTCACGCGGCGCACCGCGTTGATCTGAAGCACCGGCGACATCAACGTCGCTACTGCCCGGTCACTGCCGAGTCGCGCCGGTGAGGCCGCCGCAGCGATCGAGTCCAAACCGCAGCGTAGGGCGGCGGTAGTCCGGACGCCGTAACCAGTCGGCCACTGATGCTGAGCATCGGCGACAATGGTTGTGCCGTCGGAGAACTCGATTTTGTAGCACGGCCGGCCGAGCATCACGTCGGTCGCCGCGACCACCCTCGTCGGCTGTCCGTCGGCGCCAAGCAGCCAGTCACCCACCGATACATCGCCCATCGTCGTCCACCCGGTGGGCGTGGGCAGCGGCGTATGCAAAGACAACGCTTTCCCGACGCCCGGCCGCGCCGCGACGATAACCATCTGGCCGGGGTGCAAACCGTTCATGACGTCGTCGAGTTCGACGAAGCCGGTCGGGACGCCGCGGGCCAGCCCACCGTTCGACGCGATGGCGTCGATCTCGTCCATCGTCGGCTGGAGCAAATCCTCCAGGGCCACGAAGTCTTCCGATGTTCGGCCGTCCGTGACGTCGTAGATCTCGGCCTGTGCACGGTCGACGACCTCGGCGACGTCGGAGCCCTCCGCGCCGGCGTAGCCGTACTGAACGACCCGGGTGCCCGCCTCGACAAGGCGACGCAACAGCGCCTTCTCCGCGACGATGCCCGCGTAGTACCCGGCGTTGGCGGCGGTGGGCACGGTGGAGATCAACGTGTGCAGATAGGGGGCGCCGCCGATCCGGCGCAGCAGACCCCGCCGGTCGAGCTCCGCGGCCACCGTCACCGCGTCCGCGGGCTCGCCGCGACCGTAGAGGTCGAGGATCGCGTCGTAGACGCTCTGGTGGTTGGGCCGGTAGAAGTCGCTTGGCCGCAGCCGCTCGAGGACATCGGCGATGGCGTCCTTGCTCAACAGCATTCCGCCGAGCACGGCCTGTTCGGCGGCTTCGTCTTGTGGTGGCTGGCGGCCGAAGTCCTCGGTGGGCGGTGGGACGTCGTCGAAACCCGAACGACCTCGATCGTCCACGACAGCCACGGCGGCCCCACCTCCCCTCAACAAGGTCGAACGTACGTTCGATGGTCCTACCGTGACTGTAAGCCAGGCCCCCGACGGGCACAACCTCCCCGGCGCCGGAACGACCTTGCGACGGCCAACGCTAGACGTTGCTGAAGAGACCGCAAGGGGGCCTGTTTATGAACTTGTGGATGGGCTGTGGATATCACCGCTCGGCCGTGTTGAGGCGTTGGGGAGAACCTGTGGACGGACGCCGACGTCTGCCACATCCCTGCAGCTAAGCGGACCACAAGGGTGAGGATTATCTGTGGATAGCAATTTCATCGGCGTGTCGGGCCCGGTTGCGCCCTCGGGCGTGTTGTGTTTCGCATTTGCGCCGCGCAGGTTAACACCAGGTTAGTTTCGCTGTGCGGATAACGCGCATTACCGTTCGCCAGAATGACAGCAACGGCGGCGTGAGGGCCGTTCATGGCCCTCACGCCGTTAATTGCCGTACGCGTTTAGGACTGGGCGACGACGTTCACTGACACGTCGGCGTCCACGTCAGGGTGTAGCCGCACGGCGACCGGGTGAGTGCCCAGGGTCTTGATGTGCCCCTTCGGCAGTTGCACCGTCCGCTTGTCGAGGTTGGGTCCGCCGGCCTTCTTGATCGCGCTGACGACGTCTGCGGCGGTGATCGAGCCGAACAGCTTGCCGCTATCGGAGGCGGTTCTCGCCGGGAGCTCCACGGTGCCGAGACCCTCCAGAGCGGTCTTCAGCTCATTGGCGTGCTCGATGCCGCGGACGGTCTTTACCTCGCGGGCCCGGCGAATCGCCTCGGCCTGCCGCTCGGCTCCCTGGCTGGCGGCGATCGCCAGTCCACGGGGAAGCAGATAGTTGCGTCCGTAGCCGTCCTTGACCTCGACGGTGTCGCCGGCCACGCCGAGGTGGTCCACCTCAGCGGTAAGAATCAGTTTCATCTCTGGTGTCTTCCTTCAGTTACTGCCGGCTCAGCGGGTTGACGAGCTGAACGGCAGCAGCGCAACCTCGCGGGCGTTCTTGACGGCGATCGCGATGTCGCGCTGGTGCTGCACGCAGTTGCCGGTGACCCGACGGGCGCGGATCTTGCCGCGCTCGCTGATGTAGGTGCGCAGCAACGCCGTGTCCTTGTAATCGATGGTCTGCCCCTTCTTGGAGCAGAACACGCACTTGCGAGTCTTGACCGGCTTTTCGGGTGCCGGGCGTCGTTTGGTGGCCTTCGCCATTTCGCTATCTCTTTCTTACTTGCTTACTTGCTATTGGATTTCGGGTCAGAAGGGCGGTTCGTCGTCGCCGCCGGAGAACGATCCGGACGCCGGGGCGCTGCCCCATGGGTCGTCCTTGGGCTGCTGCTCTGGACGAGAGCCGCCGCGGTCGCCGCCACCACTGCCGCCGCCGAAGCCGCCGCCTCCGCCGCCACTGCGGCTGGCCTTGTTCACCTTGGCGGTGGCGTAACGCAGCGACGGGCCGATCTCATCGACCTCGAGTTCGACGACCGTGCGCTTCTCGCCCTCACGGGTCTCATAGGACCGCTGCTTGAGCCGTCCCTGGACGATCACCCGCGAGCCGCGGGTCAGGCTTTCGGCCACGTTCTCGGCGGCCTCCCGCCAGATGCTGCACCGCATGAACAGCGCGTCGCCGTCCTTCCACTCACTGCTCTGGCGGTCGAAGATCCGCGGAGTGGACGCGACGGTGAAGTTGGCGACGGCCGCCCCGGACGGGGTGAAACGCAGTTCCGGGTCGGCAGTCAGGTTTCCGACAACGGTGATGACGGTGTCACCAGCCACGAGATCCTCCTCAGATGGGCGGCATGTTGGGCGCGAGCCTACGCAAGGCTCGTGACACCCGACAGCCGTTCGACGACTAGTGCTTGTCGGTCCGCAGCACCTTGGTCCGCAGCACTGCCTCGTTCAGGCTGAGCTGACGGTCCAGCTCGGACACGGTCGCCGGGCTGGCCTTCACGTCGATCACCGCATAGATGCCTTCGGCATGCTTGGCGATCTCGTACGCCAGGCGGCGCTTGCCCCAGATGTCGACCTTGTCGACGGAGCCGCCATCCTTGCGGATGACGTTGAGGAACGTCTCCAGCGACGGGCTGACAGTG
This sequence comes from uncultured Actinomycetota bacterium, assembly GCA_963716505.1. Classification (GTDB taxonomy): domain Bacteria; phylum Actinomycetota; class Actinomycetes; order Mycobacteriales; family Mycobacteriaceae; genus Mycobacterium. The sequence goes on along the minus strand of CAVQTL010000016.1, from coordinate 318,003 downwards.
CGCTCGTCAAGGGTTGGGTCGAGGATGACCATGATTTCGTATGGACGCATGAGGACCTCATCACCTCCTATGGGCTAGTCGGCCACGGCCTATCCGTGGCAGGAGGGTCGCCTGCGTCGGCAACCCGGCAAGGCTACAGGAAAGCCCGCTGATCTGCGAAATCGCGCTGCTCGCGATGCTTACACTTTCGCCGTGTTCTCCGAGACGCGCTATGCCCGCAACGGAGATCTGCGCATCGCCTACCGCGCGTCGCGCGAGAGTGAGCGCGACATCGTGCTCTTCCCGACCTGGTTCTCCAACTGTGAGGTCGCGCCAGAGCTGCCGTCGATCCAAGGCTGGATCGAGGCGATGACGTCGTTGGGCCGGCTCATCTTCATCGACCAACCCGGCACAGGCGCATCCGATCCCATCGCTGCCGAAGCGATGCCCACCTTGGAGCAGTGGGGTGACAGCGTCATCGCGGTACTCGACGATCTGGGCAGTCGCGAAGCGGTCCTCATCGCGATGGCAGGCACGCTCGGACCTGCGGCACTGTTCGCAGCGGCGCACCCGTCCCGCACCACGTCGCTCGTGGTGCTCGAGGGTTTCGCAGATCCGGTTGCGGCGAGTGCTGACGGCCGGACGCACGACGAAATCCGCGACGCCTTCGTCGCCATGTGGGGTACGGGCGAGTACGAGCACTTCATCAATCCAGACATGCCGTGGAACGAAGAGGTCCGCTCTGCGTGGGCCCGAATGGAGCGACTCTCGGCCAGTCCGCAGACCGTTTCGCGCATGTGGCCGCTTGTGGGCGAGGTGGACGTGCGGGCAGTTCTGCCGACGATCCGCGTACCCACCCTCGTCGTCCATCACACCGACGACGCCATCGTCACACCTGAGAAGGGCCGGTATCTAGGCGACCACATTCCCGGCGCGAAATATGTTGAGCTGCCAGGCCGCAACATGTACCACTTCGTCGAACCGTGGCGGGACTCGTTCCAGGAGATCGCCGAATTCCTCACCGGCCACCAGCCTGATGTCGAGGACGATCGCGTCCTTGCCACCGTGCTGTTCACCGACATCGTCGACTCGACGCGCATGGCGGCTGAGCTCGGTGACAGCAACTGGCGCGCCCTTCTCGATGCGCACGATGCCGTCGTCCGCTCCCAGCTCGGCAGGTTCCGCGGCCGCGAGGTGAACACGTCCGGTGACGGCTTCCTCGCGACCTTCGACGGCCCGCAGCGAGCGATCCGCTGCGCCATGGCAATTCGTGACGCCGTAGAGCCACTCGGCATCGAGGTGCGCGCGGGACTGCACACCGGCGAGTGCGAGATCCGCGGCGACGACATCGGCGGCATCGCCGTGCACATCGGGGCGCGCGTCAGCGCACTCGCCGGACCGAACGACGTGCTGGTGTCCAGCACGCTGCGCGACCTCGTCATCGGGTCTGGACTCGAATTCGACGACCGCGGCACGCACCAACTCAAGGGTGTGCCCGGCGACTGGCACCTGTTCGCGGTCGCCGGTTAGCGCGAGCAGACGCAAAAGTACCCTCAGCCGCGGGTTTTGGGGGACTTTTGCGTCTGCTCGCGCTGGGAAATCACGCGTTGAGGATAGCGGCCGGCTTCTCTTCGGGAACGGTGAACGCGACTTCTTTGGCGACAGGTCGCAAACGTTTCGGCAGCCAGCCCGGTGGGCGGTCCGCTGCTCCGTCGAACACCCCCCCGGACGGGTCGTCGAACTGGCCGTGATTACGCACCAGGTCGAGCTCGGGCCGGTAGATCTGCCGAATCACCAACGCGCACAGCGCGATCACCGCGATGTCACGCAGCAGGACGGTGATCGTGAACCACTGCTCGGGCAGGCCGCGGTTCTGCTCGCCGAACAGGAACAGCATTCTCGGCACCCACACCAGTGCGTCGATGGTCATCCACGCCAACAGGATGCGCCGGTGCGGCAACGCCAGCACCGCCAGCGGCACCAGCCACAACGAGAACTGCGGGCTCCACACCTTGTTGGTCAACAGGAACAACGCGACGATCAGGAACGCCACCTGTGCCAGGCGCGGCCGTCGCGGGGCGGTCAGTACGACGTAACCGACACCGGCGCAACACAATACGAATAGCACGAACACGACGGTGTTGAGGATCGTCGGGGGCTCCCACAGGCCGAGGCCGGTGTCGAAGCCCTGCCAGTCGGTGAAGGACTTCACCACGTTGTACAGCGAGTCCATATCGTCGCCGCGCCTCGTGTTGAGCCGGAAGAACTCCGACCACCCCCGCGGGAACAACACCATCACCGGCAGGTTGACCACCAGCCACGCGACGACGGCTGCGAGGGCCGTCTTGCCCACTTCGCGAAGCCGGCCGGTACGCAGGCCGAGAAGCGCCAGCGGGATCAACAACAGGATCGGATACAGCTTGGCCGCCACGCCGAGGCCGATCAGCGCGCCGGCGAGCACGGGTCTTCGGCGCGCCCAGGCCAGCACGGCTCCGGTGGCGAAAGCCGTTGCCAGCGCGTCGAAGTTGGTGAAGATCTGGAAGATCACGATCGGCGAGCCTGCGACCAGCGCCGCATCCCAGATGCGTCTGCCCGCCAACCTCGACGTGGCCCACACCGTCGCGAACCACGCCAGGGCCAGCCCCAGCGCGGAGATGTTGAAGAACATCACCACCTCGGCGATAGGCGGGATCGGCACCAGCTTGCTCAAGGCGGAGTAGCTCTTCGCCAAGGACATCGCCAAGTACTGGTAGGTGCCCACGATCACCGGGTACTCCATGTAGCGCACGGCGATATTGCCGTCGAACTGCTTCTGCGGCCTGCCCTCGCTGTCCTTTTCGATCCAGCTCGACTTGTACGGAAACTTGCCCAGGTTCAGCAGTTCCGCCGTGTACAGCGGGACCGTGTCGGAGTAGCACAGCTCGTAATACGCCCGCTGGTTCTGCCAGTTGGCCACCTTCTGGTCGGCAGTGCCGGAACCGGTGCTCACCAGGCACGCGGCCTTCGACGAGTAGCCAAGCGCGAGGAACACCACCGCGATCACCAACATCACCCGAAGCGGGGTGAGGAAGCGCGCCCGGCCGATCAAGGCGTGCCTGCCCACCGGCCCGCCGATCACCTGCGATAGCGAACCGGCCAATACGTCGGTCCGGCTTGGCATGTCGCGGTCGTCTGCGCTGCGCCGGTCGAGGGCCAGCGGCTGCGGGGACACTGTCGAGCGGAGCGGCGTACGTGCCGCTCCGTGTTCGATTTCGGTATCCCCGCTCTCGGTCACGGGGGCGGAAGCGCCGGTTGCGGACCAGGACCCGGCACACCCGGCGGAACCGGAGCCCCGGGCGCACCGACCGCATTCGGGTCGGGCAGGGGCTGACCCGGCGGAGCGAGCGGCACCGTCGTCGGCGGACCGAACGGGATCGTGATGCCCGGCGCCACCTCAATCGTCGGCTGAATCACCGTCTCCGACGGTGGCGGGGGGCTCGGCGGCGGCGGAGGCGGGGCCGCAGGCACACCGGCATAGCCGCCGATCTCGGTCGGCTTCGGGAACGACTCGTTGTCGGTGTCCTCCAGCGCGCCGTCCATCGTGTCCTTCCAGATGTCGGACGGCAGGCCCGACCCGTACACCGGCGATCCCCACTTGTTCTCCAGCGGTTGGGTGCCGTCGGTCGTGCCGACCCAGACCGCCGTCGACAGCGACGGCGTGAAGCCGACCATCCAGGCGTCCCGGTTGGCACCCGTGTCACCGAGCTGGTTGGTGCCCGTCTTCGCCGCCGACGGCCGGCCGCCTGCCAAGGCGTGGCCGTTGGAGTACGCGGCGATCGGCTGCATTGCGGCGGTGACGTTGTCGGCAACGGCCTTGTCGATGCGCTGCTCTCCGGAGTTGTCCTCGTTGGCGGCGTCGAAGAGCACCTGGCCGTCGGCGTTCACGACCTTCTGCACGAAATGCGGTCGGTGGTAGACGCCGGACGCTGCGAACGTGGCATACGCCGAGGCCATGTCGAGTACCCGGCTCTGGTACTGGCCCAGCACGACTCCGTTGTTCGGCGGGCCGCCCTTGCCGTCCTCGGACAGGGTGTGCTCGACACCGGGGAAGCTCTCGGCGATGCCGGCCTGGTGCGCGGCGGCGGCGACGTCGGCCGGCCCGTTCTTCAGCTTCAGCATCAGCCGGTAGTAGGCCGTGTTCAACGACCGTTTGAGCGCCTCGGCGACGTTGCAGGTGCCGCAGCCGCCGCCCTCGACATTCGTGATCTTGATGCCGTTGACCTCGACGGGCGAGCTGTCCACCTGATAGCCCAGGCCGATGCCCTGCTCGAGTGCGGCCATCAATGCGAACACCTTGAACGACGAGCCCGTCGGCAACCCGGCCTGGGCGAAGTCAAAGCCCTGGGCGTCGGTTCCGCCGTAGTAAGCCTTGACGCCGCCGGTCTTCGGGTCGATCGAGACCACAGCCGAGCGCATGTCCCGGTTCTGGCCGTCGAGCGTCTCGGTCACCGCTTCCTCCGCGGCCGCCTGCGCCTTCGGGTCGATCGTGGTGGTGACCTGCAGGCCCTCGGTGTTCAGCGTCTGCTCGCTGATGTCGAACAGGTCGAGCAGTTCCTTCTGCACCTGCCGTTCGATCAGCCCGTTCGGGCCGGTCGTCTGGTTCTGGTCCCTGGCCTGCTCGGGCGGCACCGTCGGCGGAAACACCTGCGCCGCACGGTCGGTCGGCGACAGCGCGCCGATCTCGACCATGCCGCCGAGCACCCAGTTCCACCGCTCCAGCGCACCCTCCGGGTTGACGGCCGGGTCCAGCCCCGAGGGTTGCTGAATGAGCGCGGCCAGCAGCGCGCCGTCGGCGACGGTGAGCTGTTCGACCGGTTTGTCGAAGTAGGCCTTGGACGCCGCGCCGATACCGTACGCACCGCGGCCGAAATAGATGATGTTCAGATACGACTGCAGCACTTGGTCTTTGGACCATTCGCCGGACATCTTCGTCGAGATGACCAGCTCCTTGGCCTTGCGCATGACGCCGCCGAGGCCCGATCGCTGGGAACCCACCAATGCGTTCTTGACGTACTGCTGGGTGATCGTCGACCCGCCCTGGGTGTCGCCGCCGAAGATGTTGTTCTTGGCGGCACGCGCGAAGCCGGTAAAAGAGAACCCTGGGTTGGAGTAGAAGTTGCGGTCCTCGGCGGCCATCACGGCGTCGCGCACGTGCACCGGGATCTGGTCGATGTTGACGTCGACGCGGTTGCCTTCGGGCGGAACGATTTTGGCGATCTCGCTGCCGTCGCTGGCCAGGATCGTCGAGACCTGGTTGGTGCGGATGTCGCCCGGTTTGGGCACTTCGACGATCATGTAGGCCATGCCGAACGTCACGATCGGCAACAGGATGAGCGCGGCGACCGTGATGTAAATCCCGCGCCGCACCCACTTCCAGTTGATCTGGTCCGTCGCAGGCAGGCGGCGGGGAGGCCGGCCACCGGGTCCGCCACCACCGGGCGGCGGTCGGCGTGGCGGCTTGGGCGGCGGCGGCTTCGGCGGCGGGGGGGTGCCGTCCAGCGCCGCCTTGACGGCCTCGATCGGGTCACGCAACGGCCGGGTGTCGTCCCGTACCTGCGGGATGATCGTGGTGTGCCGATCGTCGAAATGGCTGACCGGCCTTCGGGGCAGAGGCGGTCGTTCGACCTCTACAGTCGGGCGTTCGACCTCTACAGTCTTGCGGTCGTCCACATCGTCAGCAGCCTGTCCCGCAGGGACATCGCTGGCTGACCGGTTATGGCGCCCTTCGCTATTCACTGGCCGTCCGCGCGCCGTTGCGCGCGGTCCGCGTCGGACGTGAGCCCTTCGGCGGCCGAACCGCGCCGAGCACGTACGACTTGACCAGATGATTCCAGCTGCAGGTGCGGCATACCTCCACCACGTGTACCGAGAATTCGTCGAAGCGGGTCGCCAGCATGACCAGCTCCTCAGCGGTCCTGGCCGACCCTGACACCGCGCCCAGGTGATCGCCGAAAACCCATGACACCAACGTGAGCTGTTCCTTGCGGCAGATTGGGCACATCACCGAACTGGACTTCCCGTGGAACTTCGCAGCCCGCAGCAGGTAGGGATTGGCGTCGCAGACCTCAGAGACGCCGGTGCGCCCCGAATAGACCTCGGCCAGCAGGGACCGCCGCCGAAGCGCGTAGTCCACCACCTGTCGCTGCAATCGCACGATGACCAGAGTACGTCGGCCCACGGACCGTAGGGGCGTGACGGGGTCAGGTGCCCGCGTCGCGTCGGCATCTGACTGCGGCGACGGCGACTGAACTCTTACGATCTTCGACGTGGCGACGCGGCGGACACCGGGCACCCGTGCAAAGGACAGCGACCGCACCGACACCTGCCAGATGCTCGACAGCGCGCTGGCCGAGGGACAGCTGTCGATGGAGGAACACCGGCAACGGGTGGGCTCCGCCACCAACGCCGCCACGCTGGGTGAGCTTCAGTCATTGGTCTCCGACCTGCAGAACGCGAACGCACCGATACAACTGCCGACGCTGAAGTCGCGCCCACGCCTGCCTCGGTGGCGGCTGGGGCCTTCGGATCGCGACCGCTGCGGTGCTGGTGCTTCTCGGCGTGGGAATCGGCTGGGGTCTGTACGGAAACACCGCCTCGCCGCTGAGCTTCGAGACCGACCCGGGGGCGAAGTCCGACGGGATACCCGCCAAGGTGCTGACGCCGCCCCGCCAGCTGCAATCGCTCGGCGGGCTCACCGGCTTGTTCGAACAGATGCGGCAGAAGTTCGGTGACACCACCGGCTTCGAGATGAACATCCGCCCGGACCGGGCGACGCTCTACCGCCCCGACACCGAGGATCCGCGCCGCAAGCTTATGTACGACTACCGCGGCGGCTGGGGAGACCCGTACTCCACCACCACCGTGGACGGTGACGATCGCGTCGTCGACCTGTCGAAGTTCAACGTCGAGCAGACCATCGCGATCCTGCGTGGCGCACCCGAGTCACTCGGTATCCAGCGCAGGGACATTTCCGACACCTGGATCGACATCGAACCGTCGAAGGATCCGGCCACACCCGACGCCGTCAACATCCGCATCTACGTCAGCAGCGAGTTCGGCAGCGGCTTCATCGACCTGGCGCCCGACGGCGCGATCAAGCAGGTCAACAAACCCGGCTAGCCCGCTGAGCAGGCATTTGCCGCCTCGATGTAGCGCCGCATATATCGGCGCGATACAATTGCCCGAGGTGTCGAGACGTCGTAGCGACAGGCAAAGGAGGTGGTTCGATGCTGGAGCTCGCAGTGCTGGGTCTTCTGCTCGAGTCGCCCATGCACGGCTACGAACTGCGTAAGCGGCTGACCGGCCTCCTCGGCGCTTTCCGGGCGTTCTCCTACGGCTCGCTGTATCCCGCGTTGCGACGGATGCAGGCCGACGGGTTGATCGTCGAGGATGCCGCACCGGACGGCACGCCCAAGGTGCGCCGTGCACGCCGGGTCTACCAGCTGACCGACGCAGGCAAGCAGCGGTTCGCCGAGCTGGTGGCTGACACCGGTCCGCAGAACTACACCGATGACGGGTTCGGCGTCCATCTCGCCTTCTTCAACCGCACCCCGGCCGAGGCCAGAATGCGAATCTTGGAGGGCCGCCGCCGTCAGGTGGAGGAACGCCGGGAAAGTCTGCGCGAAGCCGTCGCGCGGGCAAGCAGTTCGCTTGACCGCTATACCCGCCAACTGCACCAGTTGGGGTTGGAGTCCAGCGAGCGTGAAGTGAAGTGGCTCAACGATTTGATCGCTGCCGAGCGGGTGGCCCAGGGTCGCGCCGAGCAGTCCTAGAAACAGCAGATTTTCCAGTTGGCATTGGATCGAGAGGGAGAACGTCCACATGACTGAGCACGTCGGAGCCGGAACGTCGGCGACATCAAACTCAGAGGTGCGGGTCGCGATTGTCGGTGTCGGCAACTGCGCATCATCGCTCGTTCAGGGTGTGCAGTACTACCAGGACGCCGACGAGCACGCCACGGTGCCCGGCCTGATGCACGTCAAGTTGGGTCGGTACCACGTCCGCGACGTGAAGTTCGTCGCCGCCTTCGACGTGGATGCCAAGAAGGTCGGCTTCGACCTCTCCGAGGCCATCTTCGCCTCGGAGAACAACACCATCAAGATCGCCGACGTCCCGCCGACCAATGTCACCGTGCAGCGCGGCCCGACGCTCGACGGCATCGGCAAGTACTACGCCGAGACCATCGAGGTCTCCGACTCCGACCCGGTCGACGTCGTCAAGGCGCTCAAGGACAACAACGTCGACGTGCTGGTCTCCTACCTGCCGGTCGGTTCCGAAGAGGCCGACAAGTTCTACGCCCAGTGCTGCATCGACGCGGGCGTGGCGTTCGTCAACGCGCTGCCCGTGTTCATCGCGTCGGACCCGGTGTGGGCCAAGAAGTTCGAAGACGCCGGTGTGCCGATCGTCGGCGACGACATCAAGAGCCAGGTCGGCGCCACCATCACCCACCGCGTGATGGCCAAGCTGTTCGAGGACCGCGGCGTGCAGCTCGACCGCACGATGCAGCTCAACGTCGGCGGCAACATGGACTTCCTCAACATGCTGGAGCGTTCGCGCCTGGAGTCCAAGAAGATCTCCAAGACTCAGGCCGTCACGAGCAATCTGCAGCGCGAGTTCAACACCAAGGACGTCCACATCGGCCCGTCCGATCACGTCGGCTGGCTCGACGACCGCAAGTGGGCCTACGTGCGGCTGGAAGGGCGCGCCTTCGGCGACGTGCCGCTGAACCTGGAGTACAAGCTCGAGGTGTGGGACTCGCCGAACTCTGCGGGCGTCATCATCGACGCGGTCCGCGCGGCGAAGATCGCCAAGGACCGCGGCATCGGCGGCCCGGTCGAGGCCGCGTCGGCCTACCTGATGAAGAGCCCGCCCAAGCAGCTGCCCGACGACATCGCCCGCACGCAGCTCGAAACCTTCATCAAGGGCTGACGCGCTAGAAGCCGTAGCCGAGCTCGGCTGGTACGTCGGTGGCGAACGCCGCGTCCAGCTGGGCAGGCAACTTGGCGTCGTTGCACCGCAGGCGGTTAACGGTTGCGAACGACGACGCGCGATGCCAGCCCATGTACAGGCTGCCGAGTACTGCCAGCTCGGTGTGCACGTCGGCGGGGGCGTCGGTGCGAACGCAGCGCGCCTTCCCGTCGCGAACCTCGAGTGCGTACCGGCCGCCGCCGCCCAGCACTCCGTCTGAAACGTCAAGCACGACAGACAGATCCGATGCGTAGCTACGCGCCTCGAGCACCGTGGCGACGTCGAGGATGCGCAGCCACAACGCGTCCTCCACGAGGGTGGTGCGGACCAGTCGCGGGTCGGTCAGCAGATACGGCAAGACATCGTCGGGATGCGTCCACGTCATCACCGTCTCTATCAGGTCCATACCGAGCAGCACCCGCCACAGCGCGATGTGCGCCTCCGGCGTCACCGCGACAAACATGAAGATCTCGGCCTTCTTCTTCTCGTCGCCGTGCACGCGGAACACCGCGAAGCCGTCAGCATGCAGCAGACAGAAAAAAGCGGTGCCGCCGCGCCGGAACTCCTCGCGGTCGGTCAACACCTCATCCCACAGCCGCCGCGGGCTGTACAGGCCACCAGGCGTCTTCAGCCGCCACCGCTCGTAGATCTCCTCCAACTGTTCGCGGTGGTCCTTGGGTTGCACCGTCCTGACACCACCGGGGTCGGGCACGTCGTCGTGGAACCTGGCCTCTCGCCGGTCGACGGTGAACTCGCGCCATAGGGTCGCAGGCCCATATCCGAACCGGCCGTAGATGCCCGCCTCACTGGCCTCCAAGCCGGCGATCGGATAGTCGCCCATCCGGCTGTGCAATTCGGTGAACATCGCCGTCAGGGCGCCGCGCCTGCGGTGGGTCGGCGAGACCGCCACGCCGGACAGTCCTGCCATCGGCAGTACGGCGCCGCCCGGAACCGTGAGTTCCAGGTCCAGGTAGAACGCCGCCCCAACGACGTCGTCGCCATCGCACGCGACGACCACGCTGCCTTCGGGCATCATCGTCCGCCACGCGTCGTTCGCTTCCGCTGGCCGCCACTGTCCGAAACACGTCGCCGCGACGATGTCCATGGCCGGCCAATCCGCGTCCCCTGCGGTGCGGATCGTCAACCCTTTCGGTGTGTACGGCGTTACAGCCATGCACTTGACGGTGACACAACGCCGCTCCGATAGCACCTGATTTTCGGCGGTGCGTAATGTCGAGCCGTGGCGGAAATCTCCGATGACGACCTGCTGAATCTGGACGAGTTCGCGCTGCTGCCCGAGAACGCCGAACAGATCGGGCACACCGGCCCGCTGCCCACGGTCGCCCGTGTCGAATCCGGCGGCATCAGCGGCTTGAAGTGGGGCGACGAGCCGCCGCAGGTGGTGTTCCTGCACGGCGGCGGGCAGAACGCACACACCTGGGACACCGTCATCCTTGGCCTCGGCCTGCCCGCACTGGCGATCGACCTGCCCGGACACGGGCGGTCGGCGTGGCGCGAGGACGGCGACTACGGGCCGAAGCTCAACGCCGAGGCGCTGCGACCGGTCCTGCGCGAGTGGGCGCCGGATCCGCGTCTCGTCGTCGGTATGTCGCTCGGCGGATTGACCGCGCTGCGCATCGCCGCCACCGAACCCGCACTCGTTCCCGAACTACTGCTCGTCGACGTCACCCCGTCGGCGCCGGAGCGCCACGAGGAGATGACCAAAGCCCAGCTCGGTGCCGTTGCCCTGGTCAAGGGTGACCGCGAGTTCCCCAGCTTCTCCGCGATGCTCGACGTGACGATCGAGGCCGCGCCGCACCGGGACCGGAAGTCGTTGCGGCGCGGCGTCTTCCACAACTCCAAGCGTCTCGACGATGGCACCTGGACGTGGCGCTACGACTCATTCCGCAAGGGCGACGGGTTCGACTCCCTGTGGGACGACGTGCCCAGCATCACGATGCCGACGACGCTGGTGCGCGGCGCCAACTCGTTCTTCGTCAACGACGAGGACGCCGACGCGTTCGCCAACGGCGCACCCGGATTCCAGCGCACCCACGTCGTCGCCGACGCGGGTCACTCCGTTCAGGGCGACCAACCGCGCGCTCTGGTCGACATCCTGCGCGGTGTGCTCGGCGCGTAGCGCCCCCAGTTGTTCACCTATTGCTTCCCGGCCGATTGCCAGATTGACGTAAATTTCGGCGCGTCCGGCCGCAGCCCTCGGCCGGCAGTCGTGTCGGAAGGAACCCACACCCATGGCGCTTGTGCCGTTGAACCTGTTCGTTACCCATGACGGAAAGTCCAAGCGGCAGCATGTGACATGCCGATTCAAGTGCGGCGACGCCTGCTCCAAACCCGTTCGCAACACCAGCGACAACGAGTACTTCGGCGACATCGCGAAGGCTGTGTCGCGGCGCTCGATGTTGCAGGCAGGCGGCATCGCGGTGCTGGCCGTCGGCGCCGGTTCGGCGCTGGCCGCGTGTGGGCAGAGCGAGCAACCCGCCGCGACCCCGACCTCCTCGGCGGAGCCCGCCGCCGAGACGCCGCCGGGGATGAAGTTCGACGCGATAGCGCCGAATAGCGAAGACGTCGTCGTCGTTCCGGACGGCTACGAGCAGGGCGTGGTGATCAGTTGGGGTGACCCGATCACCGAAGGCGCCCCGAAGTTCGACGTCCGCAGCCAGACCGGCGCCGCGCAGCGCGGTCAGTTCGGCTTCAACAACGACTTCGCGGGACTGCTGCCGATCGACGGGCAACCCAACAGGTTCCTGTTGGTCACCAACCACGAGTACGTCACCCCGCTGTTCATGTTCCCCGGCTACAAGGACGGCGCGCCCACCCGCGAGCAGTTCGACGTCGAGATCGCGGCCATCGGCATGGGCGTCGTCGAAGTCGAGCGGGTGCCCGGAGGAGGGCTGCGACCGGTGATGGGTCGCTACAACCGGCGGATCACCGCCGACACCCCGATGACGCTTACGGGCCCCGGCGCGGGCACCGACTTCGTCAAGACCGCCGCCGACCCGACCGGTCGCACGGTCGCGGGCACGTTCGCCAACTGTTCGGGAGGCGTGACACCCTGGGGCACAGTGCTTTCCGGTGAGGAGAATTTCCAGGAGTACTTCGGCGCCGCCGAAGGCGCGGCCAAGCCCAACCCCGTGGACGCCGACCGGTACGACCGCTACGGAATTCCACTGGAGCCGTCCGCGCTGCTGTGGGAGACCTTCGACCCCCGCTTCGACGTCTCCAAAACGCCCAATGAGCCCAACCGGTTCGGATACATCGTCGAGCTCAACCCGTGGGACCCCAACTCGACGCCGGTGAAACACACCGCGATGGGCCGGTTCCGGCACGAGGCCGCCAACATCTACGTCACCGACGACGGCACCGTGGTGGCGTACAGCGGCGACGACGAACGCTTCGACTACATGTACAAGTTCGTCTCCAGCAAGAAGATGCAGCCCGGTAAGGAGCCGGCGGCGCTGGCCCACAACATGACGCTGCTCGCCGAGGGCACGCTGTATGTCGCCAAACTGTCCAGCGATATCCCGGCCACCGAGATCGACGGCTCGGGCAAGTTGCCTGCGGAGGGCGCCTTCAGCGGCACCGGGACATGGCTTCCGCTGTTGCGCTCGGGCCCCAACGGCCAGGCCGAATCCCTCGTGCCCGGCGTGACCGCGCAGGAGGCGGCGGTGTTCACCCGATTCGCCGCCGACAAGGCCGGCGCCACCAAGATGGACCGGCCAGAAGACTTCGAGGCGAACCCGAAGACCGGCAAGGTCTACGTCGCGCTGACAAACAACGACGAGCGCGGCGCCCCCGGCGAAGCGCCGCCGGATGCTGCCAACCCACGCAACGACAACAAGAGCGGCCAGATCCTCGAACTCACCGACAACCACGCGGGCACCGACTTCACCTGGGATCTGCTGCTGGTGTGCGGCGACCCCGCGGCCGCCGACACCTATTTCGCCGGGTTCGACAAGACAAAGGTCAGCCCGATCTCGTGCCCGGACAATGTAGCGTTCGACAGCCACGGCAACCTGTGGATCTCCACCGACGGCAACGCGCTGGACTCCAACGACGGGTTGTTCGCGGTCGCACTCGACGGACCCAGCCGCGGCGAGACCAAGCAGTTCCTCACGGTGCCGCTCGGCGCCGAAACCTGCGGGCCGATCATCACCGACGACCTGGTGACCGTGTGCGTGCAGCACCCCGGCGAACACGACGACAACAGCATCGACAACCCCTTGTCGCGGTGGCCCGAAGGCGGCAACGGCACGGCACGTCCGTCGGTCGTCGCGGTGTGGAAGACCGACGGGAATATCGGCGTCTGACCGAACGTAGGGTTACCACGTGACCCTTCCTATTCGCATAGGTGTGCAGCTGCAGCCGCAGCATTCCCCGACCTACGGCCACATCCGCGACGCGGTCCGTCGCTGCGAGGACATCGGTGTCGACGTCGCTTTCAACTGGGATCACTTCTTCCCGCTCTACGGTGACCCCGACGGCGCGCACTACGAATGCTGGACGATGCTCGGCGCGTGGGCCGAGCAGACCTCGCGCATCGAAATCGGCGCGCTGGTCACCTGCAACTCGTACCGCAACCCGGAATTGCTTGCCGACATGGCACGCACCGTCGACCACATCTCCGACGGTCGGCTGATCCTGGGCATCGGGTCGGGCTGGAAGCAGAAGGACTACGACGAGTACGGATACGACTTCGGCACGGCGGGCAGCCGCCTTGACGATCTGGCCGCGGCGTTCCCGCGCATCACGTCACGACTGGGCAAGCTCAACCCGAAGCCGACCCGCGACATCCCCGTGCTGATCGGCGGCGGCGGCGAAAAGAAGACGCTGCGGCTGGTCGCCGAATACGGCGACATCTGGCACTCCTTCAGCGACAGCAGCGAGTACCCACAGAAGTCCGAGGTGCTGGCGCGGCACTGCGCCGACGTCGGTCGCGATCCCGCGGCGATCGAACGCTCGGCCGGCGTCGCCGGCAAGGGCACCGACGCGCTGCTCGCCGAAGCCGACGCGCTGGCCGGCCTTGGGGTCACACTTCTCACGGTCGGCGTCAACGGCCCCGACTACGACCTGAACGATGCAGAAGCGTTGTGCCGCTGGCGCGATCGGCGCGCGGCGAAACAGTAACTGAGCTCAGGCTGGGCACCCGTCAAGGAAACCGAGCATTTTCATTCGGTCAATTTCAGCCCATTGACTTGACGGCGTGATTAACTAGCGCCGCTATGCCCAAGAGGTATGGAGTCAAAGAAAAGGACCAGGTTGTTTCTCACATCATCAACCTGGTGCTTACTGGCAAGCTGCGCTCGGGGGATCGGGTCGACCGCAACGAGATCGCCCACGAACTCGGCCTGAGCCGGGTCCCGATTCAGGAAGCCGTCGTTCAGCTCGAACACGACGGAATCCTGTCCACCCGGTATCACCGCGGCGCGTTCGTCGAGCGCTTCGACGAGTCCGTCGTGCTCGAGCACCATGAGCTGCACGGCATCCTGCTCGGCATTGCGTCGGCGCGCGCCGCCATCGACCCGCGTCCGCATGTGCTCTCCCAGCTCACCTCGCTGACCGACTTCATGCGCGCCAACCGCGAGTCCCGCGCCTTTCAGGAGGCGGCCTGGCAGTACCGGCAGACCATCAACGAGGAGTACGCCGGCCCACGGCTGCTTGCCGAGATCCGCGCGTCGCAGAGCTTCATACCGCGGACGTTCTGGGTGACCTACATGAACAACCACGACGAGATGCAGCCGTTCTACGAGGCCGAGACCGGCGCCATCCACACCCATGACGCCGACGGGGCACGCGCCGCGTGCGCAGGCCGGTCGGAAGTCATGGGGCGGGTCATGATCGCCGAACTGGTGCGCCGCGGCGTATTCAGTCCGTCGAGTCTCGTCAGGCAGCCGTCCGTTGCGTTCTGATTGAGCTGAAGCCGAGGCCTGCCTACACAACCGCGGCGGCTACGTTGCTCCCATGAGCTTCACGGGCCGGACAGGTAAGGCATTCGTTCTGGCGCTGGTCGGGCTGCTGGTGTTCAGCCTCCCGATGGCGGCTCCTGCGGTCGCGGACGTCGACCAGTGCGCGCCGCCCGGCGTCGACAGCGCCAGCGCGGTTCCGACCAACCTCGCCGCCGCCGCCGCGGGACCCGGCGAGGACAAGTACACGACGTCGACCGTCGCGCCGATCAACACCGTCAAGGTCGACACGCTCGGTCTGGGCACGCCCGGCGTGCTGACCGTCGGCACGCTGTCCGACGTATCGGCATGGTGTTCCAGCACTTCAATCTGTTCCCGCACCGCTCGGTGCTGGACAACGTGACGTTGGCGCCGCGCAAGCTCAAGAGGCTCAGCGCCGACGCGGCCCGCGAGCTCGGGTTGGCTCAGCTGGACCGGGTTGGTCTGCGGCACAAGGCCGATGTCCGTCCCGGGACGCTGTCGGGCGGGCAACAGCAGCGCGTCGCCATCGCCCGCGCGCTCGCCATGACCCCTGAGGTGATGTTCTTCGACGAGGCCACCTCGGCGCTGGATCCCGAGCTGGTGAAGGGAATCCTGGAGCTGATCGCCGATCTCGGCGGTGATGGCATGACGATGGTCGTGGTGACACACGAGATGGGGTTCGCCCGCTCGACGTCGGACGCCGTCGTCTTCATGGATCACGGAAAGGTCGTCGAATCGGGTCCGCCGGAGCACGTCTTCGAAGCCGCGGAGACGGAAAGATTACAGCGCTTCCTGTCGCAAGTCCTTTAACCGCAAACATTGCGTGATTCCATACCGTCAGACCCCGACAGGTTAGACTAGCGAACTATGGTGGAGACAGAAGCGCAGGTCGACGAGCTCGCGGCCGAGCTGCAACGCGTCCTGTCCAAGCTGTTCTCCGTCCTGCGGCGCGGCGACGCCAATCGCGGCACGGCGGGCGACCTGACGCTGGCCCAGCTGTCGATCCTGTTGACGCTGCTGGAAAAGGGTCCCATCCGGATGACCGACCTCGCCGCCCACGAACGCGTCCGCACCCCGACCACCACGGTGGCGATCCGCCGGCTCGAGAAGCTCGGCCTGGTGAAGCGGTCGCGCGACCCCTCCGACTTGCGCGCCGTGCTCGTCGAGGTCACACCCCGCGGACTCGTCCAGCACCGCGAGGCGCTCGCCGCGCGCAGGGCAGCGCTGGCCGCGATGCTCGGCAAGCTCACCGAAGACGATGTCGAGACACTGATCAAGGCGTTGGGTCCGATGGAGCGGCTGGCCGAGCAGGAACCCGGCCACGAAGACAACTAGCCCAACCAGTCGAGCACCGCGGCGGCGGTCCACGACTGCTGCATGCTGCCCAGCGGCTCCCCGGTGAACGGCTCGTAGTACTCGGCGAACGTGCCGTCGCTGGCCTGCCGCAGACCTTCGCGCCGCAGCATCAGAGACCGCTCCGCCCAACCGCGGCGGGCGAACGCCCAGGAGAACAGCCAGGTCATCACCGGCCAGATCGGTCCACGCCAGTACTCCCTGGACCGGAAGTCACGTGACACCGGCGACGTCGACGGGATCAACGCGTACCTCAGGTCCGGATGGCCGCAGAACCGCGGGCCCTCGAGCAGCCGCAGCAGCGTCCGCTCCTTCTCGTGCGGCAACCCGCCGCACAGCAGCGGGGCGAACTGCGCGACCGTCTCGGTGGCGATCGACTTGCCCGCCCGGACATCGAAATCCCTAGCCGCACCTGTCCTTTCGTCGGCCGTCTCGACGACGCCCGCCCGGAACCGCTCCGCCCACGCGTACAGGTCCCTGACGTCGGCGTTCGGGCGTTTGTAGTCCTCGCCGATCTCGGCGAGGACCGTGCACGCGACGGACAGGATCGCCGAAACGAACACGTCCTCGACGGCGAAGCTCATCACCTTGGGCAGCAGTTCGTCGTCGTAGCGCGCCGACTTCATCTCCTCGACCAGCCACAGGTAGCGGTCGTACTCCACGTCGGACGGCCGCTGGCTGGCGTCGGTGACGATGGCGTTGTCCTCGCGCTGGTACTCCGGCACGGTGCCCGGAATCACGTTGGCATACGCGGCATCCCACCGCGGCGAGTTGTCCATGCCGGACTCCCAGCCGTGATAGAGCGTGACCCGGCCGTGCGACTTCTGGTCGCGTGCTTCGGCGAGCCAGCGGTGCCAGCGCACCAGATCGTCCCAGCGGCGGTCGAGGAATGCTTCGGCCACCGCGCGGGTGGAGCGGCCGCGCGAGCGGGCCTGGTCGAGGATGCGCTGAACGGCGATCGCGTGCACCGGCGGCTGGGTGATTCCCGACGTGTGCCGCGTGCGCGGCGCGTTGGCGGCGAGCGCCGAGGTGGCCCACCGCGCAGGCCCGGGGAAGTAGCCGTCGACCCCGTTGGCGAACACGATGTGCGGAATCATCCCGTTGGACCATTGCGCCGAGAGCAGCGTGTCGAGCTCGACGACCGCCCGCTCCACGCTCAGCGGGGCGAGGCCGATGGCCACGAACGCGGCGTCCCAGCTCCACATGTGCGGGTACAGCAGCGGCGCCGCCGTCGTCATCACACCCAGGTCGTTGCCGCGCAGCAGGTACGCGGCGCGCGCCGCGAGCTGGGTGGGGGCGAAGCTGGGATCCGGTGCCATCTCCTCAATGATCGCAGTCGGTAGGGTGACCGGCATGCCGACCGCCTTCATCACCGGACCGGCGGGCGGCCTCGGCACGGAGATCGCGGATGCGCTCGCGTCCAGTCACACGTTGTTTCTCGGCGGTCGGCCGTCGGACCGGCTCGACGCGCTTGCGGAACGGCTCGGGGCCACCACCTGGCCGCTGGATCTGGAGGACGGCGATGCCATCCCCGCCGCGGTCGAACCGATCGATGAACTCGATGTACTGATCCACAACGCAGGCGCCGCCTTCCCAGGCCGCGTCGCGGAGTCGACCGTCGACGAGTGGCGCGTCACCATGGAGGTCAATGTCATTGGGGCGGTAGCGCTTACGCTCGCGCTGCTGCCCGCTTTGCGCAGTGCGCGCGGCCATGTCGTGTTCATCAACTCCGGCGCGGGGATCAACGCTTCACCCGGCTTGGCCTCCTATACGGCGAGCAAGTTCGCGTTGCGCGGCTTCGCGGACTCGCTGCGCAACGACGAGCCCGCGCTTCGGGTGACGTCGATCCATCCGGGCCGAATCGCGACGGTGATGCAGGAAGGGCTCGTCGCCTACGAAGGCGGCGAATACAAGCCCGAGCGATTTCTGAGTCCACGGACCGTCGCGAAGGTCGTGGCCGATGCCGTCAACGCCCCGCCCGACGCCCACATCCGCGAGGTCGTCGTCCGCCCCACCGGGTGAATTCGGCGTGATTTGTTGCGCTGGGCGCTGTCTACACGCCAGAATCGCTGGATGAGCTCGATCAAGGAAACCGCAGAGCAGTTCTTCGACGCATGCGAGACCGGTAAGGGCTGGGACGGTTGCGCGCCGTACTGCCACCCGGACGCGACATTCGCCAGCCAGACCGACGCGCTGGCGGGCATCGACACCCTCGAGGCGTACACCGAGTGGATGAAGAACCTGCTGACACCGCTGCCCGACGGCATCGCGGAGGTCAAGTCCTTCGCCGTCGACGAGACGCGCAACAACGTGGCGGTGTACGGCGTCTTCCGCGGGACGCACACCGGTGAAGGCGGGCCGGTCGCGCCGACGGGAAAGAGCGCGGCCGCCGACTACGTCTACGTCATCGACTTCGACGGGGACAGGATCCGCCACCTGACGAAGATCTGGAACGACGGCTACACCCTGCGCCAGCTCGGCTGGGGCTAGGTGTGCTCATTTGTTCTTGGGAAAGTGGGGACGCAGAGCGGCGGCAAGGGCGCGGTCGAGTGCCCAGTCGGGCAGGAACCGCGTCAACCGGATCAGTGCGGCCTCGCGGCCGACGGTGTAGCGAGTCCGCGGCCTGCGCGCCGTGATCGCCTTGGCGATCACCTTGGCCGCGGCGTCAGCGGACACGCCCGACCCCGACTTCGTGTGCGACGCAGTCTGTGCGGTGATGGCGTGCACCAGCGGGCCGTAGCGCCGGCTCTGCTCGGGCGTCATGGCCGACGCCAGCTCATGGGCGGTGGCGATCGCCCGGCCGGGCATTTCCGTGCGCACGGCACCCGGTTCGACCACGACCACCCCGACGCCGAGCGGGGCCATTTCGCGTCGCAAGGAGTCACTGACCGCTTCGAGCGCGAACTTCGTGCCCGCGTAGGGACCGTAGGTGGCCATGGCGACCTTGCCGCCAACCGAGCTGATGTTGACGACGCGGCCCTTGCTGCGGATCAGGTCAGGCAGCAGTGCCTGGGTGACGGCGACGTGGCCGAAGAGGTTGACCTCGAACAGGCGTCGCCACTCGTCGATCGCGAAGACCTCGAACGGGACGTTGACCCCGACGCCCGCGTTGTTCACCAGCGCCCGCACTGCCCGGCCGTGCGGGTCCCCGCGCACCCGAGTGACCAGCGCCTGGATGTGGTCCGGGTTGGTGATGTCGATGATCAGCGGCTCGATACCCGGCCCCCGAATTGCGTCGGCGTCGCGGTCGCGCCGGACACCCGCTAGGACGTGGAACCGCCGTCGGGCCAGTTCGCGTGCCGTCGCCGCGCCGATTCCGGTCGACGCGCCGGTGACGACGGCGATCTCCTGCAATTCAGATGACGTTGTCACCTCAATAAGCTACCCGTTCGGTTGACAATGTCAACTTAGAATGGGCGGACCATGAGCCGCATCGAGTCAGCCGCCGCCACCCGCCGCGCCCTGCTCAGCAGCGCCGCCGAGCTGCTCGACAGCGGCGGCCCCGACGCGGTGACGCTCCGCGGGGTGGGCGCACGTGCAGGCGTCAGCCGCGGTGCGCCCTACCGGCACTTCGCCGACAAGGAGAGCCTGCTGACCGCTGTCGCCGCCGAGGGTTGGGAGCGCATCGGCGATCACATGCACGCGCTGCAGACAGACCCGCGACGTGTACCCGCCGACAAGCTGCGCGCGGCGCTCAACGTCTTCATCACCGTCAGCCGCCAGCAGCCACACCTGTACCGATTGATGTTCAGCACACCGGCAGGGGACCCGGCCGCCGTGGTGCAGGCCGCGCAACGCGGTTGCGACGAGTTCCTCGCCCTCGCCGCCCCAGTCGTCGGCGAACAGAACGCCCAGCGTTACGCGGCGATACTCCTGACCGGCGCGCACGGTGCCGCGGGTCTGGGACTGAGTGGCCTCCTGCACACCGACAAATGGCAGACAACCGCGGAGGAACTCGTCGACACCCTCGTCGACATGGTCACCGGGGACGATCGCCGCGCTTAGACGACGAGGTTGACCAGGCGGCCCGCGACGACGATGACCTTCTTCGGCGTCGCGCCGTTCAGGAACGCCTGCACCTTCTCATCGGCCAGCGCCGCCGACTCGATCGTGTCGGCGTCGGCGTCGGCAGGCACCGTGACGTGGCCGCGCACCTTCCCGTTGACCTGAACCGGGAACTCGACGGTGTCCACCGTCAGATACGCCCCGTCGGCGACCGGGAACGGTCCGTGCGCCAGCGACGAGGTGTGACCGAGCCGCCGCCACAGCTCCTCGGCCAGGTGCGGCGCCAGCGGCGCGACCATCAGCACCAGCGGTTCGACCGCCGCCCGCGGCACTCCCACGCTGTGCCGCTTGGTGAGGTGGTTGGTGTACTCGATCAGCTTGGCGCCCGCGGTGTTATTGCGCAGCGCCGCATAGTCTTCGGACACCCCGGCGATCGTGCGGTGCAGCGCCCGCAGCGTCTCGTCGTCCGGTTCGTCGTCGCTGACCCGAAGCTCACCGGTCTCTTCCTCGACGACCAGCCGCCACACCCGCTGCAGGAACCGGTAGGCGCCGACGACGTCCTTCGTCGCCCACGGCCGCGATGCGTCGAGCGGGCCCATCGACATCTCGTATATGCGCAACGTGTCCGCGCCGTAGTTGTCGCAGATCTCGTCCGGCGAGACCGAGTTCTTCAGGCTCTTGCCGATCTTGCCGAACTCCTGGTTCACGCCGATCTCGCCGTCGGGTCCTGGCCAGTAGAACTTGCCGTCCCGCTCAACGACTTCGGCGGCGGGCACGTAGCTGCCGCGCGAGTCGGTGTAGGCGTGCGCCTGGATGTAGCCCTGGTTCACCAGCCTCCGGTAGGGCTCCCGCGACGACACGTGTCCGAGGTCGTAGAGCACCTTGTGCCAGAACCTGCAGTACAACAGGTGCAGCACGGCATGTTCGACACCGCCGACGTACAGGTCGACGCCACCGGGGTCGTCTTGCCCATGCTCGGCGGGCCGCGGCCCCATCCAATACGCCTCGTTCTCCTTGTCGCACAACGCTTCCGAGTTGTGCGGATCGGTGTAACGCAGCTCGTACCACGAGCTGCCCGCCCACTGCGGCATGACGTTGGTGTCGCGGGTGTAGGTCTTGAGGCCGTCGCCGAGGTCCAGCTCCACGTGCACCCACTCCGTCGCCTTGTTCAGCGGCGGCGACGGCACGCTGTCGGCGTCGTCGGGATCGAACAACACCGGCGCGTAGTCCGGCATGTCGGGGAGCTCGACGGGCAGCTCGGATTCGGGCAACGGGTAGGCGCGGCCGCTTTCGTCGTACACGATCGGAAACGGCTCACCCCAGTACCGCTGCCTGGCGAACAGCCAGTCGCGCAGCTTGTACTCGACGCGCGCCTGCCCGGCGCCGTCGGCGACCAGTCGCGACGTGATGGCCTCCTTGGCCGACTCCACGCTCAGCCCGTTGAGGAAGCCGGAGTTCACTATCTCACCGTCGCCGTTGTACGCGGTCTGCGAGATGTCCCCGCCGGCAATCACTTCGACGATCGGCAGGCCGAATTCGTGAGCGAACTCCCAGTCACGCTGGTCATGGCCCGGAACCGCCATGATGGCTCCGGTGCCGTACCCCACCAATACGTAATCGGCGATGAACACCGGGATGTGCTCGCCATTGACCGGGTTGGTCGCGTAGCTGCCGAGGAAGACGCCCGTCTTGGACTTGTTCTCCTGGCGCTCCAGGTCGGACTTGGCCGCGATCGAGCGGCGATACTCGGCGACCGCTTCCGGTCGGAGTCGCGGCGTTGAACGTCCACCGCGCGGTCCACCGCATCGGGCCAGTCCGCGGCGGTCAGCTGTTCGACCAGCGGATGCTCGGGCGCCAGCACCATGTAGGTGGCGCCGAACAGCGTGTCCTGACGGGTGGTGAAGACCTCGATATCGCCTGCGTCCGTTGCGAAAAGTACCGACGCGCCTGCGGATCGGCCGATCCAGTTGCGCTGCATGGCCTTGACCTTCTCCGGCCAGTCCAGCACCTCGAGATCGTCGAGCAGCCGGTCGGAGTAGGCGGTGATCCGCATCATCCACTGCCGCAACCGCTTCCGGAACACCGGGAAGTTTCCGCGGTCGCTGCGACCGTCGGAGGTGACCTCCTCGTTGGCCAGTACCGTGCCGAGCCCGGGACACCAGTTGACCATCGAGTCGGCCTGATACACCAGCCGGTGAGAGTCGATGACGTCGGCGCGCTCGGCCACCGACAACGCCGCCCAGGCCCTGCCGTCGTCGAGGCTGCGCTGCCCGGACTCGAATTCGGCAACCAACTCGTCGATGCGGCGTGCCCTGTCGAGGTCCTTGTCGAACCACGCGTTGTAGATCTGCAGGAAGATCCACTGCGTCCACTTGTAGAACTCGACGTCGGTGGTGGAGAAGCTTCGCCGCGCATCGTGTCCCAGCCCGAGCCGGCCCAGCTGGCGGCGGAAGTTGACGATGTTCGCCTCGGTACGGGTGCGCGGATGGGTGCCGGTCTGCATCGCGTACTGCTCGGCGGGCAGTCCGAAAGAGTCGAAACCCAACGCGTGCAACACATTGCGGCCCGTCATCCGGAAATAGCGGGCGTAGACGTCGGTCGCGATGTAGCCGAGCGGGTGCCCGACGTGTAATCCCTCGCCCGATGGGTAGGGGAACATGTCCTGGACGAACATCTTGTCGGCGGGCACCGGTGATCCGTCCGTCGGCGCCAGCGAGCCCACCGGGTTGGGCACGTTGAAGGTGCCCTGCTGCGCCCACGCCTGCTGCCAGGCACGCTCGATCTCCCCGGCCAGTTTCGCGGTGTATCGGTACTGCGGGGTTTCGCCTGGCGCATCGGAGGCGTCGGTGACCGACTCACTGCTCACGTGAACAGGGTAAAGGGCCGCCGGCCGCCGCCCTTCGGCCACGGGCAGGTATCGGTTGCATTGCGGAGCGGTCAGAGGTTCATTCCAGCTCGGTTCCAGGCCTGGTGGCTAACTCCGCGCCGGGGGTACGGTCGCCCCCTGACCAGGGGCATGCCTGCCCCGGCGGCCGGAAGGGACTCGGGAAGGGATCGGGCGATGATCGAAAAAGCCCGCCGATGGCGGATTCTGGCAGGTGGTGTCGCCGCGGGCATGGCCGGCGTGCTCGGCCTGGCGGGCAACACCGCAGCCGCCGACCCCGCATATCCACGGCCTCCGCTGCCTGCCCCGGCAACCGTCACCCAGACGGTGCCCGTCATGCCCGGTGCCGCAGCGACGTCACAATCCACGGCTCAGCTCGGCGTGGCCCCCGCCTCACCCGCCGCACAGTCCCTGGCCGCGCCAGGACTCGTACCCGCCGCCGTGGCGGCGCCGGAGACGCTTGTGCCTGCTCCGTCGGTGACGTTGAACGAGTTCTTCAACGAGAAGGGCGTCAAACTCGAGCCACAGGTTGCTCACAACTTCAAGGCGCTCAACATCGTGCTGCCCGTGCCGCGCGGCTGGTCACAGGTGCCTGACCCGAACGTGCCCGACGCGTTCGCGGTGCTCGCCGACCGGGTCGGCGGCGACGGCATCTACACCTCCAACGCGGCGCTGGTCGTCTACAAGCTCGTCGGCGGCGACTTCGATCCCAAGGAGGCCATCACCCACGGCTACATCGATGCCCAACAGCTGCCCGCGTGGCGCACCACGAACGCGTCGCTTGCCGACTTCGGTGGCATGCCGTCGGCGATGATCGAGGGCACCTACCGGGACAACAACATGACGCTCAACACCGCGCGCCGACACACGCTCTCGGCCGTCGGCCCGGACAAGTACCTGGTGACGCTTTCGGTCACCACCACCGCCGGACAGGCCGTCCCGACCGCGAGCGCCACCGACGCCATCACCAACGGATTCAAGATCGGCATCCCGGGTGCGGCACCTCCGCCAGCGGCCGGGCTGCCGCAGCCGCCGCCCGGCTAGCGCAGTGCGGCCGGTGCCGTTTAGGGTGGGCCGCATGCTTTTCGCGGCGGTGGGATGTCTGTGTGCCGCCGCCGCCACCGCCGCCCTCGGCGGGTGGACGTTGTCCCGTCCCCGCTCGGCCGACATGGTCCGGCAGGTGCTGCGCGCAGTCGCCCCAACACAGCTCGCCGCGGCGGCGATGTTGACGGTCGCCGGCGTGGTCGCGCTGTCGTCGCAACCCGAGACCGGCCTTGTGGTGGTGATCGTCTGCGTCGGCGGAGCGATCGCGACAGTTGCGGCCGGCTGCTGGCAGAGCGCCAAGTTCGTCGCGGCCAGTGCGAACGCGGCGGCTGCGTGCGGCGGCTCGTCGGGGTGCACCGGCGGCGCCTGCGCGACCTGCACACTGTCGCGCTGCTGACGAAGCTCCTGTGCACTACGCTCGGCAACGAGTCAACCGAACGCCTCAACTCCGAGAAGGCCTACCACCACCTGCTTTTCGCCCAGGACTTCTCCGTGTTCGTCCTCAAGTAGGAGTGCCGCCGTCGTCCGTCACCGGCAGCGGCGAGGTCCAGGTCCAGGTCGCGAACCCCGGAGGTTCTTCTTGCACGACGATGGCCATCCCGTATCCCCATGCTTGTCCCGCCTCCAGCAGCGCACCATCGCACGTTCCGGTCCATTCCTTCTCGCCAATCACCCAGCGTCCGTCTCCGCCGACCGTGGTGAACTCGCCCGGGGTCTTCTCCTGGACAAGGTAGAAGGAAACCAGAGCAGGCTGTTGCGGATCACCCGGTTCCAGGGTGAACGGCCCTCTCACCTCGACAGTGCCGTCTGATTTGAGCCTCGCGGTTCGAAACTTGCCTTTCGACATTTTCCTGCTCCTCCTGGTCGGTGTCTCCTCAAGTCTGGACCGGCACGGACAGCACCGACCGCGCACGTGCCTCAGAGACGAGATTTCCCTTTTGTTGGTACAGCGCAACGGCCTTCAGCGCAAGGGCTCGTTCCTCCTGCGCGGTCGGGCGCGGGTCGAGCCGGAGCACCTCGGCCAGGTCGAGCAGAGCGTCCCCGTGATCGGTGAGCAGGTCGGTTCGCTCGACGAGCCGCACGGCCTCGCGGGCGAGTGCCTTTCCTTCCTCGCAACGCCCCTGGCGCGCGAGGATCTTGCCGCGCACGCTTCGCCAGAGGACCTGAGTCGAGAGGTCGTCAGCCGCGGCGGCCCGCTCACTTACGTCGCAGAACCGCTCCGCCTCGTCGGGGCGCCCCTGAGCGTAGATGGCCTGCGCGAGCATGGCCGCCGAGGTTGAGAGGAGGTCCTTCTCACCCATCTCCTCGAGCCTCCTGTAGCCGACGCGTAGTCGCGCCTCGGCGATGTCGGGACGGCCCGCGAGCATCTCCACGAGGGCTTCGTGGTGCGCGTGCACGGCGTACACCCCTATCCCTCCAACCTCCTCGAGGATCTGGTTGCCCTGGCGGATGAGTGAACGGGCTGAGTCGAACTCCGCGCGCATCGCGTGCAGCGCCGCGAGCGGATGGAGCGTCTCGGCGACTTCGACGGCACTAGTACTGACCTGCTCGCGGATCGCGCCGCAGCGTGCGATTGCCTCGCGCACGGGAGTCGGTCCGTACAGGGCCGCAGAGGCGCGCCAACCGAGAATCCAGAACAGCTGCCAATGTTCGTCGGCACGCTTCGCATGCACCGCCGCTCGTGTCCATCCGTCATCAGCCCTGGCCACCTGTCCTTCGATCCAGTCCGTCATGGCTCGCAGACACCAGGCCCGCGACTGGCCGCAGTCGTCGGCGTGCTCCTCAAACACCTGCAGCGCATCGTCGGCCGCGCGCCGCGCCTCCTTTACCGCCGCGCGGCTGGGCTCGCGGTGTAGCCGCACGAACTGGCGCTCGACCTTGGAGCGCGCCTCAAGGCTCGGCTCGTCGAACCTGCGCGCCGTGTCGGTCGCCTCGTCGAGGACGCGGTCGGCATCCGCGAGCCTTCCGCCTTCTAAGAGCACGCCACCAAGTCGCGTCAGCAGTGCGGTTCGCGCCGCATCTTCTGGAGGGAGGAGCGAGGTTGCCCTTTCGAGCAAGCCTATGGCGCCCGGGAGGTCGCCGCGCTGAAGGGCGGCGCGCGCAGCTGAGTCGAGTCGTGTCGCAGCATCTCGGCCGACATCCTGTGTACGCGCACCGAGGAAGCCGAGATCACCCCAATGACGGAGGGCTTGCTCCAGATGGAAGCCGACGATCTCGTCAGTCTCACCACCTCGCGTTGCGAGCCAATCACCTATGCGCTCATGGTATTCCGCCCGCAGCCGTTTCGGCAGCCCCTCGTACGCCGCCTCGCGTACGAGCGCGTGGGCGAAGCGAAACGCATCCCCGCCGGCCGCCTCCACGGAGTCCGGCTTGATCAGCTGTCTGCGGACAAGCGAGTGCAAGGTGGCGGCGGCGGCGCTTCGCTCCCTCTCGGGTAGCAACCCGACGATCGCCGCACTGTGGAAGCTACGGCCCTCCACCGACGCGCACTCGAGCACCAGACGCTCGCTCGGTTCGAGGGCGTCGATACGGGCCGCAAGCACCGCGCGAATGCTCGGCGGCAGCGTGGCTGTATGGCCGTACTCCTGCTGCACTGCGACGAGCTGTTCGAGGAAGAGTGGGTTGCCTTCCGCCCGGTCCACGATCCTCGTGAGCGCAGGCTCTCGAAGCGTCTCGGCCGCCAAGTGGATGGCAAGCTCGCTGGCGTCGCCTGTCAGCAGTGGTTCGAGGTCGAGGAGCCGGTGATTCGGCTGATCCGCCCACCCCGGTCGGTGTTCGAGCAACTCCGGACGCGCCGAGCAGAGGAGCAGGATCGGGAAGCCGGTCGACGACGCCGCCACGTACTCGAGCAGGTCGAGCAAGGTTGATTCGGCCCAGTGGAGATCCTCGAAGACGGCGATCAGCGGGCGCTTCCTGGCGAGGGCTTCGAAGAGGCGCCGCACGGCCCACGACGTCTCGCCCGGTGGCACCGCCCCCTCGGCAGGCCCGATCGCCCCCAGCACCCGGTTCGCGACCACATCGGCCCGCTCGTCATCGCCTAGTAGCTCGAGCAGCGTCGAGCGCGGGTCGTTGTCGCTTAGGCCTCGGACGATGTCGGCCAGCGGCCGATAGGTGACGCCCTGTCCGTAGGCGACGCAACGGCCCAGCACAGCCGTCGTATCGCCCACGCCTGCGTGCAGTTCGCGCATGAGCCGTGACTTACCGATCCCTGGCGGCCCGACGACCGTTACGATCTGGCACGTACGCGCGTCACGAACCGCTGCAAGCAGTCGTCGCAGCTCATCGAGCTCGGCGTCGCGGTCCACGAACGGCGTCGCAGGCGCCGACAACGCGGCATCGTCCTGGGGTCGAAGCTCGATCGCCCGCCATGCACTCACGCGCGCCGTTCGTCCTTTCAGGGCCGTCGGTCCCAAAGATTCGGTGCGAACCGCATGGTCGACGAAAGCGTGCGTTTGCTCTCCGATGAGAATCTCGCCGCCGTTCGCCGCCTGCTGGAGGCGTGCTGCGACGTAGAACGTGTCACCCGCCGGATACTGCTCCTGCACCGTCGCTCCGGGGGCCGCGAACACTTCTCCTGTGTTCACGCCGACTGCGCAACTCATCTCGATTGCGCGCTCGCACATCAGGGTCTTGCTGAGATCCGCTACCGCGCTACGAATCTCGAGGGCTGCCCTTACGGCGCGGAGCGCGTCGTCCTCATGCACCGTCGGCAGACCGAACACGCCGACGACGGCGTCGCCGATGAATTTGGCGACCCGGCCGCCGTGCCGCTCCACCGCTGAAGTACAGGTCGCACAGTATTGGTCGAGCACGTCATGAAACGTCTCGGGATCGAGACGCTCGGCCAGCGCGGTAGAGGCGGTCACGTCCGCGAAGACCACCGATACCGTCCGCCGGACTCTAGAGGATCCGTCTACTTGGCCCGTCACCTGCGCTTCACGCTCGCTCCGCTCGCCCGGCTAGATCCTAAGTATCGCCCCTACCGTCGCCCGCAACAGCGCAATCAGTTGCGGCTGATGTCGATCGGATGCGTCGCCAGCAGCGACAACGGCAGCGGCTGACGGCGCAACACCCGTCCCCACAGGTCCACCCGCGCCTCGGCAAGGACATCGGTTGGCAACGCGGACAACACGATCCAGTCCTCGCGCTCGATCTCACCCTCGAGCTGCCCGAGCGTCCAGCCCGAGTAACCGGCGAAGATGCGGACGCCTTCGACCATCGGCGCGATCGCCTCGGGTTCGGCGTCGAGGTCGACCATCACCATCCGACCCTGCACGTGCCGAATGCCCGCCACCCCGGTCGGGTCGGTGCCGACGCGCAGCGTCGCCAGGCACAGCGCCGCGTCGCGCTTGACCGGGCCGCCGATGAACATGGTCTTCGGCTTGGTGGCCAGCTTGGCCCACTGCGGCAGAACGTTGTACACCGCGGTCTCGCTGGCCCGGTTCAGCACCACGCCCAGCGTGCCGCCCTCGTTGTGTTCGACTATGTAGATGACGCTGCGGCGGAACGTCGGCTCGAGCAGATCGGTGTTGGCCAACAGCAGTGTCCCGGCGCGCACCCGGTTCGCCGTCGGGGCGACGAAATCCTCCGGATCCTCTGACTGCGCCACGGCTCCATAATGTCACCAGCGAACCTTCAAGGTGGCGAACATCCGCGGCCCGCCGAGATATTTGTACTGTGAATTCTCGTGGTTGACGCACACGCACCGGTGGCCCTCTGGCGGTCGGTGCGCGGCCTTCCCGAATTCTGGCGACTGCTCGAGCTGCGGACGGTGAGCCAGTTCGGTGACGGCCTGTTCCAGGCCGGGCTGGCGGGCGGGCTGCTGTTCAACCCTGACCGCGCCGCGGGCCCCTGGGAGATCGTCGCCGCATTCGCCGTTCTGTATCTGCCGTACTCGGTCCTCGGCCCGTTCGCCGGCGCGTTGCTGGACCGTTGGGATAGGCGGTTCGTACTGATCGGAGCCAACCTCGGGCGGCTGGTGCTGATGCTCGCGATCGCTGCGCTACTGGCGGCGGGGGCCGGCGACGCACACATCCTGTTCGGCGCGTTGATCGCCAACGGGTTCACCCGCTTCGTCTCCTCGGGCCTTTCGGCCGCGCTACCCGATGTGGTGCCACGCGAACACGTGGTGACGATGAACTCGGTCGCGACGGCCACTGGCGGTGCGGCGGCGTTCCTCGGCGCCGGTTTCATGCTCGTGCCGCGGACGCTGTTCGGCGCCGACGACACCGGCGCCGCCGCGATCATTGTCATCGTCGCGATCCCGGTGGCGGTCGCGCTGCTGTTGTCGCTTCGGTTCCCGCCGCATGTACTCGGACCGCACGCCAGTAAGCGCGCCATCCACGGGTCGGTCGCGTACGCGGTCGCGACCGGCTGGTTGCACGGCGCACGCACGGTGCTGGCCGTCCGCACCGTGGCGGGCACCCTCGCAGGCCTGGCCGCGCATCGGATGGTCCTCGGCATCAACACGATGCTGGTGTTGGTCATGGTGCGGCACAGCGACACCCAGAGCGTAGTCGGCTTCGGAACCGCCGCGCTGTTCCTCGCCGCGGGCGGCATCGGGGCCTTTTTGGCGAATGTCATCACGCCGGGTGCCATCGCTCGGTGGGGCCGCTACCGCACCGCCAACGGAGCGCTACTGCTCGCGGCGATCATCCAGCTCGGTGCCGCCGGACTGCAGCTGCCGCTGATGGTGCTGTGCGGGTTCCTGCTCGGCACGGCGGGTCAAGTGGTGAAGCTGTGCGCCGACACCGCGATGCAGATCGACGTCGACGACGCACTGCGCGGTCACGTGTTCGCCGTGCAGGACGCGTTGTTCTGGATGTCGTACATTCTCGCGCTCACGGCCGCGGCGGGTTTCATCCCGCAAGACGGCCGCTCCCCCGGGCTTGTGGTGGCCGGATCGGTGGTCTATCTGGTCGGGCTCGCGGTGCATGCGGCCGTCGTCCGCAGCGCCCAAGCCCCGAGTTAGGGTGTGCCGCATGGCGACAGCGGCCCCTATCGTGGACGACCTCCGCGCCGAAAGCGATGACCTCGACGGCCTGGTCGCCGACCTGCCCGCCGTGCGATGGGGCGAGGCCACCCCTGCGCCGGGCTGGACCATCGCCCACCAGATCGCCCATTTGCTGTGGACCGACCGGGTCGCGCTGTTGTCGGTCGACGACGAGGCCGGCTTCACAGAGGTGCTTGGGGCGGCGGCCGCGGACCCGAGCGGATTCGTCGACCGTGGCGCAGAAGAGATCGCCGCCGCCGCGCCGGCCGATCTGCTGGCCGACTGGCGGGCCACCAGAGGACGGCTACACGACGCGCTGCTTACCGTGGCCGACGGTCGCAAGCTGCCCTGGTTCGGCCCGCCGATGAGCGCCGCGTCGATGGCCACCGCACGGCTGATGGAGACGTGGGCGCACGGCCTCGACGTCGCCGACGCCCTCGGTGTGCAACGGCCCGCGACCGCGCGCTTGCACTCGGTCGCCCACATCGGTGTCCGCACCCGGGACTTCGCGTTCGCAGTCAACGGCCTTGCCGTGCCTGCGGATCCGTTCCGGGTCGAGCTGACGGCTCCCGACGGCTCCGCGTGGACGTGGGGCCCGGAGGATGCGCCGCAGCGGGTGACGGGATCGGCGGAGGACTTCTGCCTGCTGGTCACCCAGCGGCGGTCGCCTGCGACCCTCGACGTCGCCGCACAGGGTGACGACGCGCAGCGCTGGCTGACGATCGCGCAGGCGTTCGCCGGACCGCCGGGACCCGGGCGTTGACACCGGGCCCCGCGGCCGGGGCTGCACGCTCAGGCGTAGAGCGCTTCCCACGTCTTCGGGCCGACGATGCCGTCGACCTTCAGCGGGACGTTGTCGCAGTCGGTGAGGATGGCCTGGACGTTCTTCACGGCGGTTTCGGTCAGCTTGCCGAAGTCACCGTCGACGGGCCCGGGGTCGTAGTCCGGATAGCCCCAGCTCTTGAGAATCTCCTGGACCAGGAATACCGGGTTGCCCTTCGACCCCTTCTTGATCAACGGCGGGGTCAGCCGGGACCACGTCATCGGTCCGACGATGCCGTCGACGGCCAACGGGAACGAGAACGCGAAGAACTCGCCGACGCTGCGGTCCAGCTGGTACCGGATGACCCGATTGCGGGTTACCGGCCCGAAGATGCCGTCGACCTCGCTGAGGTCGAAAAAATAGCGGCGGCAGTACAGCGCATGTTGCGCCTTCTTCACTGCCTCACCGGTAGAACCGATTTTGATGATTGGATCGGCCATTGGAGTGCTCCTTTTCGTGAGGTATTGAGCACGACGAACGGTGCCGGTCCCGCGGCCACAAATCCCGAGTACTCGACTACCTGATTTCGGCGCGTGCGCCGCGTCACACTGCGAGTAACGTTTGCCCATCGAAAGCGGCTGCGCGGCAACGCCCGTGGCTGCGTCGATGGCGGACCGCGCGACCTACAGGTCGTTGGCGATATCGGTCTTGCCGTCGTCGTTGCTGTCGGTGAGCCTGATGTCCCAGCGCCCGTCGCCGTCGGTGTCGACGTAGGCGACGCCGTCACCCAGCGCGCGGTCGGCCAGCCCGTTGCCGTCGATGTCGAGCAGCCGGTCGTCGGTCTGACCATCGCCGTCCAGATCGACCGGCCCGCCGCTGTGCTCGACGCCGTCGAGGCCGAACCACCGCAATTGCCCGCCGCGGTCCACGCTCACTGCCCACGTGCCAGACCCGTCATCGGTGAAGTAACTCTGGCCGTCCAGCACGGCGTGGTCGGCGATGCCGTCGCTGTCGAGGTCGGCCAGCGCGTCGTCGACGCTGCCGTCGCCGTCGACATCGAGACCGACCGCATCGAGCGTGCCGTTACCGTCGGTATCGGTATCCAACGGTGCGGTCCACATCGTCGCCGACCCGTCGCCATCGGAAAGGCAGTAATCCACACCTGTTCGACGGCGGGTCAGTTCCTGGCGTTCCACCACTTCACGAGTTCGGCCACCGCCTCGTCGTGGTCGAGCGGGCCGCGGTCCAGCCTCAGCTCCTTGAGATACCGCCACGCCTCGCCGACCTGCGGACCCGCCGGGATGTCGAGGATCTTCATGATCTCGTTGCCGTCGAGGTCCGGTCGCACCCGCTGGAGATCCTCCTTGGCGGCCAGCTCGGCGATCCGTGCCTCGAGGTCGTCGTAGTTGGCCTGCAGCCGCGCCGCTCGTCGCTTGTTGCGGGTGGTGCAGTCCGCGCGCACCAGCTTGTGCAGCCGCGGCAGCAGGGGGCCTGCGTCGGTGACGTAACGCCGCACCGCCGAGTCGGTCCACTTCCCGTCGCCGTAGCCGTGGAAGCGCAGATGCAGATACACCAGCTGCGACACGTCGTCGACCATCTGCTTGGAGTATTTCAGTGCCCGCATCCGGGTGCGGGTCATCTTGGCGCCCACCACCTCATGGTGGTGGAAGCTGACCCCGCCGTCGGACTCGTGCCGACGCGTCGTGGGCTTACCGATGTCGTGCAGCAGCGCCGCCCAGCGCAGCACCAGATCGCGACCGCCCCCTTCCCCCGAGTCGCTTCGCTCTCCCCCTACCCTTCGGGGGGGAGGTGCCCCCAGCCCCCTGGGATCCTCCAATTCGATCGCCTGCCGCAGCACCGTCAGCGAATGCTCGTAGACATCCTTGTGCTGATGGTGTTCGTCGATCGCCATCCGCATCGCGCCGATCTCGGGCAGCACCACATCGCCGAGTCCGCTCGCCACCATCAGGTCGATGCCCGCCGCGGGATCCGCACCGAGCACGAGCTTGTCCAGCTCGGCGGCGACCCGCTCGGCGGTGATGCGCCCGAGCTGACCGGACATCGCGGCCATCGCCTCGCGCACGCGGGGCGCGACGGCGAAGCCGAGCTGCGAAACGAACCGCGCGGCCCGCAGCATCCGCAACGGGTCATCGCCGAATGACACTTCGGGCGCCGCGGGCGTGTCGAGAACGCGGGCGCGCAGCGCGTCCAAACCGTTTAGGGGATCGAGGAATTCGCCCGGGCCCGCCGGCGTGATGCGCACCGCCATCGCGTTGACGGTGAAGTCGCGCCGGACCAGATCGTCATCCAAGCGGTCACCGAAGCGCACCTCGGGATTGCGCGACACCTGATCGTAGGTATCGGCGCGGTAGGTGGTGATCTCCATGCGCTGATCGCCCTTGCCCACGCCGATGGTGCCGTATTCGATGCCGGTGTCCCACAGCGCGTCCGCCCACGGCCGCAGCATCCGCTGTATCTGCTCGGGCCTGGCGTCGGTGGTGAAGTCGAGGTCGGTGCCGAGGCGGCCCAGCAACGCGTCGCGCACGCTTCCCCCGACGAGGTACAGCTCGTGACCCGCGTCAGCGAACACCCTGCCGAGATCGCGCAGTATGTCGGCGTGCTCGTTCAACGCCACCTGGGCAGCGACGAGCAGTTCAGCGTTGTCGGACACGTTCAATGAGCGTAGAGGTAACGGTCCTGCACCGAGCGGCGAGTGTGGCGGGAGCGAATTATCGTGGCAGCTACTATCGCTTGGGTGTCGGACGGCGAACAGGCCAAACCACGACGGCGCCGGGGGCGGCGTCGCGGTCGGCGCGCGGCAGGTCCACCCGACACCACCACCGCTGCGCACAACAACAAACCCGTCGTGCCGGTCGACGACACCGCACCAGTCCCGGACGGCCGGCCCAAGCCGCATAAGCCGCGGGGCTCACGTCGTGGCCCCGACCGGCTGCGCACCGTGCACGAGACGTCGGCGGGCGGCCTGGTCATCGACGGTATCGACGGCCCGAAGGATAGCCAGGTCGCGGCCCTGATCGGGCGGATCGATCGACGCGGCAGGATGCTGTGGTCGCTGCCCAAGGGCCACATCGAGCTCGGTGAGACGGCCGAACAGACCGCGATCCGCGAGGTCGCCGAGGAGACCGGAATCGAGGGCAGCGTGCTAGCGGCGCTCGGCAGCATCGACTACTGGTTTGTCACCGAGGGCAGGCGGGTGCACAAGACGGTGCACCACTACCTGATGCGATTCCTCGGCGGCGAGCTCTCCGATGAGGACGTCGAGGTCACCGAGGTGGCCTGGGTGCCGCTCAAGGAGCTGGCATCGCGACTGGCCTACGCCGACGAGCGCAAACTCGCCGAGGTCGCCGACGAGCTGATCGACAAGCTGCACACCGACGGGCCGTCCGCGCTGCCGCCGTTGCCGCGCAGCTCACCCCGCCGGCGGGCCCAGACGCACTCGCACACCCGCAACCGACGTCCCGACGAAGCAGGCCCACCCAACCCGGGCCGGCGGACGAACGGCTGCGGACCAGGGCCGTGACCGCCCGCCGGGGTTCCGGCACGGAGCTGCCTCGACTGCTCGCCGTGCTGGCACTGCTTATCCTCATCGCCGCGCCCGCGGTGTCCCCGCAAGCGGCCGCGGGCGAGCCTGGTTCGGTGCCGTTCCTGCAGGTGCGCATCGAACGCGTGACGCCCGAGGTGGTGACGACCACCAGCGAGCCCGTCGTCACCGTCTCGGGAACCGTGCTGAACGTCGGTGACCGACCCGTCCGCGACGTGATGGTCCGCCTCGAGCACGCCGCGGCGGTCAGTTCGTCTTCGGGGCTGCGCACGAACCTCGGCGGCGAGAACGACCAATTCGAAGCGGTCGGGGACTTCATCACGGTGTCCACGGAACTGCAACGCGGCCAGAATGTTCCGTTCAATCTGACGGTTCCGTTGCGGTCGCCGCGAGTGCCCTCGCTCGGCATCGACACGCCCGGCGTGTATCCGCTTCTGGTCAACGCCAACGGAACTCCCGACTACGGCGCTCCAGCCCGTCTCGACGACGCCCGCTTCCTGCTGCCGGTGATCGGCGTGCCGCCGGAGCCCGCCGCGAACTCGTCGCCCGACGCGCTGGCCGACGTCGTCGCGCCGGATACGTCGAAACCGGTGCGCCTCACGGTGATGTGGCCGCTCGGCGACCGACCCCGGCTCGCGCCGGGCGCGCCCGGAGGGGCGACGCCGGTGCGGCTGATCGACGACGAGCTCGCGACCTCCCTTGCGAGCGGCGGGCGCCTCGACGTCCTGCTGTCGGCGGTCGATTTCGCGACCAGCCAGTCCGTCGACCCCGGCGGTCAGGTGCGCAGCGCGCTGTGTCTGGCCGTCGACCCCGACCTGTTGGTCACCGTGAACTCGATGACGGTCGGCTATGTCGTCGACGACGGGCCGGACCTGGGTCCGGCCACGCCGACACACCCGGGAACCGGCCAAGACGCCGCCGTGAACTGGCTCAATCGGCTCAAAGCGCTGGCCCAGCGGATGTGCGTCGCGCCGTCGAACTACGCGCAGGCCGACCTCGACGCCCTGCAGCGGGTCGGTGATCCGGGCCTGAGTTCGATCGCCACCAACGGCGCCGGCGACATCGTCGACCAGATCCTCGGCATCACCTCGACCCGCGGCGCCACCCTGGTCGGCGACGGTCCGCTGACCGCGCCGGCGATCCAGCTGCTCTCCACCCAGGGCCCGACGGTCGCCGTCGCCGCGGCCAACCTCACCGCTCAAGATTCGCAGAACGGCGAACGGGCCACCGCCGACGTCGTGCCCGTGCGCTACACCCCCCAAGTGGTCGCCGCCCCGTTCGACCCGACCGTCTCCGCCGCACTGGCAGGCGCGGGCGCCGACCCGTGGTCCCCGTCGTATCTGGATGCCGCGCTGGATGTTCCGATGCAACACGATTCAACGGTTGCGCGGCGTCAAGACGCACTCGGGTCCCTGCTGTGGCGCACCCTCGCGCCGGAAGCCGAACCGCGCACTCAAATCCTGATGCCTCCGATGGAATGGGGGCTGCAGGCCGACGACGCCGCGGCGATCCTGTCCGCGGTGGCCACCTCCATCCGGGCGGGTCTGGCCGCACCGCGCCCGCTGACCGCGGTGATCGCCGAGAGCGAGGCGGTGCCGCAACAGGACTCCCTTCCGCTACCCGAGAACGTGGCCGCGAACTCGCGGGCCCGCTTCGACGACGCGGTGACCTCGGGCATCGCCGGAACCACCGGCAAGCTGTGGGGTTTGACCGCGGCGCTGACGACCGACGAGCGCACCGGGCTCACCGGCACGCAGTACACGGCGCCGCTGCGCGAGGACATGTTGCGCGCGCTCAGCCAGTCGGTGCCACCGGATGCCCGCAACGGGCTGGCCCAGCAGCGGTTGGCGAGAACAAGCGCCACGGTCAACGACCTGTTCAACGCGGTGACGATCGTCAACCCCGGCGGCTCCTACACCTTGGCCACCGAACGCAGCCCGCTGCCGCTGGCGCTGCGCAATGACCTGCCGGTGCCGATCAGGGTCCGGCTGCAGGTCGACGCCCCGCCGGGCATGTCGGTGACCGATATGGGCGAGATCGAACTGCCGCCCGGCTACCTGCCGCTGCAGGTGCCGATCGAAGTGCATTTCACCCAGCGGGTGGCCGTCGACGTCGCCCTGCGCACGGCCGACGGGTTGCCGCTTGGCGAGCCGGTCCGGCTGTCGGTGCACTCCAACGCCTACGGCCAGGTGCTTTTCTTCATCACGCTGTCGGTGGGTGCGGTTCTCGTGGCACTCGCGGGCCGCCGGCTGTGGCACCGGTTCCGCGGTCAGCCCGACCGCGCCGACCTTGATCGCTCGGATCCGCTCGACACGGCGCTGGCCCACAGCGACGAACCCGAACCCGCAATCCATTCGGGCGAAGAGCGGGAGCAATGAGTACCACCGGCCGGCCTTTCGGGCCGGCTCAGCCGCCGTTCGACCGGGGCGGTGCCCCGCTGGGTCGACCGCCCATGCCACCCCGTCATGTTCCGCCGCCACCCGGCATGCGGGGCTATCCCCCACCACCGCCACCACTACCGCCTGGCCGGATGCCGCCACCTCCTCCGCAGCGCATCCCGCGGGGTCCTGCACCGCGACGACGCGCGGGCCGGCCCGAACTGAGCGATGCCGCGGTGGTGTCGCGCTCATGGGGGATGGCGGTCGCGACGCTGGTCAGCCGCATCACCGGATTCATCCGCATCGTGCTCTTGGCGACCATCCTCGGTGCCGCGTTGTCGAGTGCCTTCTCGGTGGCCTATCAGCTCCCGAACCTGATCGCCGCGCTCGTGCTGGAGGCCACATTCACCGCCATCTTCGTGCCGGTGCTGGCGCGCGCCGAGCGCGACGACCCCGACGGCGGCACCGCGTTCGTCCGCCGCCTCGTCACCCTGGCGACCGCGCTGTTGATCATCGCCACGGTGCTGGCGGTGGTGTCCGCGCCGCTGTTGGTGTCATTGATGCTCGGCAGCGACCCGCAGGTCAACCACGACCTGACCACCGCGTTCGCCTACCTACTGCTGCCCCAGGTGTTGTTCTACGGGCTGTCGTCGGTGTTCATGGCAATCCTCAACACCCGCAACGTATTCGGGCCGCCGGCGTGGGCGCCTGTGGTCAACAACGTCGTTGCGATCACGACGCTCGGTGTCTTTCTGGTTGTCCCGGGCGAACTTTCGACCGATCCCGTCGAGATGGGCAATCCGAAGCTTCTTGTTCTCGGAATCGGCATGACGCTGGGCACCGTGACCCAGGTCCTGCTGCTACTGATAGCCATCCGTCGGGAACGGATCAGCCTGCGCCCGCTCTGGGGCCTCGACGACCGCCTGCGCCGATTCGGCGGCATGGCGGCGGCGATGGTGCTCTACGTCTTGATCAGCCAGATCGGGCTGATTGTCGGCAACCGAATCGCCAGTGGCGCTGCGGCTTCCGGCCCGGCGATCTACAACTACACCTGGCTGATCCTGATGCTGCCGTTCGGCATGATCGGCGTGACAGTGCTGACGGTGGTGATGCCGCGGCTGAGCCGTAACGCCGCGGCCAACGACACCCCAGCGGTGCTGGCCGATCTCTCGCTGGCGACGCGGCTGACCATGGTGACGCTGATTCCCATCGTGGCGTTCATGACCGTCGGAGGCCCGGCGATCGGCAGCGCGCTGTTCGCCTACGGCAACTTCGGTGACGTCGACGCCGGTTACCTGGGCATGGCGATCACGCTCTCGGCGTTCACCCTGATCCCCTATGCGCTGGTACTGCTGCAGCTTCGGGTCTTCTACGCCCGCGAACAGCCGTGGACTCCGATCGTGGTGATCATCGTCATCACCACGGTGAAGATCGCGGCTTCGCTGGCCGCTCCCCACCTGACCGATGACCGGGAGCTGGTCGCGGGATATCTCGGCCTTGCCAACGGAGTCGGGTTTCTCGCAGGCGCCATGGTCGGCTATATCCTGTTGCGCGCCAACCTCAATCCACCGGGCGGACGCCTCATCAAGCTGGAGGTGGTGCGCACCGTTCTGGTGGCCACCGCCGCCTCGCTGATCGCCGGGCTGATCGCCCACGTGGTCGACCAGTTGCTTGGCCTGGAGTCGCTCACCGAACACGGCGGGGCCGGGTCGATGCTGCGGCTGCTGGTGCTCGGTGTGATCATGCTGCCGATCATCGGCGGCGTCATGCTGGCGGCGCGGGTGCCCGACGCGCAGGCCGCCCTGTCCGCGGTCCAACGCCGCCTCGGCAGGACCTCGAAAGTAGCCGGGCCGCCGGTTCCCCCGCCCGTCCGACCACGCTCGGGGGCCCCTCTCACGTACCCTGATCAGAGGAATTCGCCCGCGCCGCGGGGTCGCCGCAGCCCGACGGCCGCCTGGCGCGGGCCTCCGGCCCCGGTTGCCGGAGCCGGGATGCGGAAAGGACCAGCGGTGACCAACGAATCCGCAGGCGACTCCGCACCCCTGCCTGACAACGGCGCGACCACGAAGATGCCGCGCCCGACCGCCGACGACTTCGAGCCGGACGTCCCGGTCGACGGGCCGTCGGGTCCCGGCCAGGGCTCCGGCGGCGAAGCCGGGCAGGCAGATCCGGGAACGATGCCCGTCAGCACGGTGTCCCCGCCGACTTCGGGCAGGCCACCGGCCGACTACGGCGGCGACCCCACCCGCGAGGGGCTGCCCTTCGACATCCCCCGCGAACCGGCGATCGAGACGGCCACCTCCGACGAGGACGTGCACCTCATCCCCGGCGCCACCATCGGCGGCGGCCGGTACCGGCTGCTCGTTTTCCACGGCGGACCGCCCAACCTGCAGTTCTGGCAGGCGTTGGACACGGCGCTTGACCGGCAGGTCGGGCTGACCTTCGTCGACCCCGAAGCCGCGCTGTCCGACGCGGACCTCCAGGAGATTCTGGACCGCACGCTGCGGCTGAGCCGGATAGAGAGTCCCGGCATCGCCCGCATCCTCGATGTCGCGAACACCGGATCGGGCGGGCTGGTCGTGAGCGAGTGGATCCGCGGCGGGTCCCTGCAGGAAGTGGCCGAGACGTCGCCGTCCCCGATCGGCGGCGCCCGCGCGATGCAGACCCTCGCCGCCGCCGCCGAGCAGGCGCATCGGGCGGGGGTGGCGATGTCGATCGATCATCCCAGCCGGGTCCGGGTCAGCATCGAGGGCGATGTGGCGCTGGCGTTCCCCGCGACCATGCCGGACGCCACCCCGGAAGACGACATCCGCGGCATCGGGGCCGCACTGTATGCGCTTCTCGTCAACCGCTGGCCCCTCGCGGAGTCCGGCGTCCGCAGCGGGTTGGCGCCTGCCGAGGTCGACGCCGTAGGCGAGGCGGTCGAACCGCGGTCCATCGATCGCGACATCCCGTTCCAGATCTCGGCCGCGGCCGCGCGATCGGTGCAGGCGGGTGGCGGCATCCGGAGCGCCCCGACGCTGCTGAACCTGTTGCAGCAGGCGACCGCCATCGCAGACCGCACCGAGCGGATCGATCCCGTCGACGAGCCCCAGGCGCCGCCGAGATCGGCCGATATCCGCGGCAAGGCGTCCGACGACCCCGAGGCGTCGGCGCGCAGACGCAAGGGGCTGATCGTCGGTTTCAGCGTCGGCGCCGCCATCCTCGTCGTCGCTTTGATCGTGCTGGCCTCGGTGCTGAAGGGCATCTTCGGTGACGTCGGCGGATTCTCCTCCGACGAACTCGGCCTCAGCGCGCCGACGACGTCAGCGGACGGCGGCGACGGCGGCGGTGGTGGCGGCGGTGCCACGATCAAACCCGTTAAGGCGACGGTGTTTTCACCCGAGGGCGAGGCCGACGCGCCCGGTCAGGCCCCGATGGCGATCGACGGCAGCACGTCCACCGTGTGGCCGATCGACACCTACAGCGATCCCGTGCCGTTCCCCAACTTCAAGAACGGCGTAGGGCTGATGCTGCAACTGCCGCAACCCACCGCGGTCGGCGAGGTCACCATCGACCTGAACAGCACCGGCACCTCGGTCGAGATCCGCTCGGCGCAGACCGCGACGCCGTCATCGCTGTCGGACACCACCGTGCTGACACCGGCGACCGCGCTGCGGCCCGGCTCCAACACCATCAAAGTGGACAACGCCTCACCGACGTCCTACTTGTTGGTCTGGGTCTCCACGCTGGGCCAGGTGAACGGTGAGAGCCGGTCGGACATCGCCGAGATCACCCTGAAGGCCGCTTCGTAGCGCGTCATCCCAAGGGCTCGCCGCCCAGAACGCCATGTCAGCAGGGTTTGCGAAAACTGGTGCAAGAGCAGGTGTCCTGGCGTGCTTAGGGTTCGCCTGTGGGGAGCTTCGGGGGATGTCCCGAGAGAGAACGCAGCGATGCCGAGTTGCTCGCCGCGCACGTCGCCGGCGACCGGTACGCCTTCGAGGAACTGTTCTACCGCCATCACCGGCAGCTGTACCGGTTGGCGATGATGACCAGCCGCAACCCGGACGACGCCGCCGACGCGCTGCAGGACGCGCTGTTGTCCGCACACCGCACCGCGGCCTCGTTTCGCCGTGACGCCGCGGTGAGCAGTTGGCTGTATCGCATCGTCGTCAACGCATGCCTGGATCGGCTGCGGCGCAACAAGTCCCATCCGACGACCGAGCTCAAGGACGACAACTGCATGGTCGGCGACCACACCCCACGCGTGGACACCGCGATCATGGTGGAACGCGCACTGATGCGGCTGCCCGTGGAACAGCGTGCCGCGGTGGTGGCCGTCGACATGCAGGGCTATTCGGTGGCCGAAACCGCGCGGATGCTTGGCGTCGCTGAAGGCACGGTGAAGAGCCGCTGCTCGCGTGCCCGCGCCAAGCTGGCCGAGGCGCTCGGGTACTTCGACAGCAGAGCACCCGTGCCCGACGCCCGCGGCGCGATGCAATAAGTCACTATTGACCGGTGGATAGCGGCGAGGCCGGGCTACCCGAGGAGCGGGTCCGACGCGCCCTGCGTCACCTCGGAACCGACGCCGACTCGGCCCGCGACGTGCCCGCCGGGATAACCGCCCGGATCGGTGCCGCCCTGCGCTCCGCGCCACCGGCACATGCAGCCCGCCCCACTCCTCGCGTCGGTCGGCTCCGAATAATCGGCATGATCATCGGCATTGGCGCGACGACAGCGTCAATCATCTGCACGGCGATGCTGGTGCACAGCAGTCCGCCAACCCCGGCGTTTCCCGCGGGGCCAACCGCCGAGCGGATGACGGTGTCGGTGTCCAGCTTGACTCCCGACACGCCCAAAGCCGTGGTCACGCCTCCGTAACCCAGCCCACCGACGATGTGGGAACACCCCGGCTTACCCTGGTGTTTGTATCCGTGCAGGCAGAAAGGCTCGCATGACTTCGCAACCTACCGTCCACGACGTGATCGTCATCGGCTCCGGGCCGGCCGGCTACACCGCGGCCGTCTACGCCGCGCGGGCCCAGCTCACGCCGCTGGTGTTCGAGGGAACGCAGTTCGGTGGCGCCCTGATGACCACGACCGAGGTGGAGAACTACCCCGGCTTCCGGGACGGCATCACCGGGCCCGAGCTGATGGACCAGATGCGCGAGCAGGCGCTGCGATTCGGCGCCGACCTGCGGATGGAAGACGTCGATGAGGTATCGCTCGACGGGCCGGTCAAGTCCGTCACCGTGGGCGACGAGACCTACCAGGCGCGCGC
Source organism: uncultured Actinomycetota bacterium (assembly GCA_963716505.1). Taxonomy (GTDB): domain Bacteria; phylum Actinomycetota; class Actinomycetes; order Mycobacteriales; family Mycobacteriaceae; genus Mycobacterium. The sequence continues at coordinate 275,836 of CAVQTL010000016.1, read as the reverse complement.
CGTCATCCTCGCGATGGGCGCCGCGGCGCGTCACCTCGGCGTTCCCGGCGAGGAGAAGCTGCTGGGCATGGGTGTGAGCACCTGCGCCACCTGCGACGGCTTCTTCTTCCGTGACCAGGACATCGCCGTGATCGGCGGTGGGGACTCGGCGATGGAGGAGGCCACCTTCCTGACCCGGTTCGCCCGCAGCGTCACCCTGATCCACCGTCGCGACGAGTTCCGCGCATCGCGCATCATGCTCGACCGCGCCAAGGAGAACGAGAAGATCCGGTTCCTGACCAACACACAGGTCGTCGAGGTCGAAGGCGACAACCGGGTGACCGGGGTGCGGCTACGCAACGGCATCACCGGCGAGGAGTCCACGCTTTCGGTCACCGGTGTGTTCGTCGCAATCGGTCACGACCCGCGGTCAGAACTGGTCCGCGGCCAGGTCGAACTCGACTCCGAGGGGTACGTGCTGGTCCGTGACCGCACCACAAGCACCTCGATCGAAGGCGTCTTCGCGGCGGGCGACCTGGTCGACCACACCTACCGGCAGGCGATCACCGCCGCGGGCACCGGCTGTTCGGCGTCCATCGACGCCGAGCGTTGGCTTGCCGAAACCGCCTCCGCCACAACAGCTTCCACTGACGACACCGACCTGATTGGAGCACAGCAATGACCGGAACCGAGAAGACCAGCAAGACGGTGAACGTCACCGACGACTCGTTCTCCGACGACGTCCTGTCGAGCAGCACCCCCGTCCTTGTCGATTTCTGGGCCACCTGGTGCGGACCGTGCAAGATGGTCGCCCCGGTGCTCGAGGAGATCGCCGGCGAGAAGGCCGGCTCCCTGACGGTCGCCAAGCTCGACGTCGACGCCAACCCCGCCACGGCGCGGGACTTCCAAGTGGTGTCGATTCCGACGATGATCCTGTTCAAAGACGGCGCGGCGGTGAAGCGGATCGTCGGTGCCAAAGGCAAGGCTGCGCTACTGCGCGAGCTCTCCGACGTCGTCTAGGCCCTGGCCATCACCGGCGGCGACCCGCCTGGCGTTTTCTTGAATCAGGCCTGCTTCTGAGATAATTCCGCTTAGCCTGTCCTGCAATCGTCAGCGCTGGACCGCCGCTGATATGCGCTATCGAAAGGGCCCAGTTATGTCGAGTCTGCGTCAAGGTGACCGCGGGGGTGCGGTTACCGAGATAAGGACGGCACTGGCGGCGCTCGGGTTGGTGGACAGCCCGGACGCGGACCTGAGCACCGGTAAGCACGTCGCGATCGACTATTTCGACCTCGAGCTCGACGAGGCCGTCCGTGCGTTTCAGCAGCACCGTGGCCTGCTCGTGGACGGCATCGTGGGCGAGGCGACGTACCGCGCGCTGAAAGAGGCGTCGTACCGTCTCGGCGCCCGGATCCTCAGCCACCAGTTCGGCGCTCCGATGTACGGAGACGACGTGGCCACTCTGCAGGCGCGGCTCCAAGACCTCGGGTTCTACACCGGGCTGGTGGACGGATACTTCGGGCTGACGACCCACAACGCGCTGATGTCCTACCAGCGCGAGTACGGGATGTCTCCGGACGGTATCTGCGGCCCTGAGACGTTGCGCTCTTTGTACTTTCTCGGCTCCCGGGTCACCGGCGGCTCCATCCAGGCCATCCGCGAGGAGGAGCTGGTCCGCCGGTCCGGTCCCCGGCTGTCCGGCAAGCGCATCATCATCGACCCGGGCCGCGGCGGCGGCGACAACGGGATGATCACCCAGGGCTCGGCCGGTCCGATCAGCGAGGCAGACATCCTCTGGGACCTGGCCAGCCGGCTCGAGGGCCGGATGACGGCCATCGGCATGGAGACCTTCCTGTCCCGGCCGCCCACCCGAAGCCCGTCAGACGCCGACCGGGCCACGACCGCCAACACCGTCGGCGCGGACCTGATGATCAGCCTGCGCTGTGCCACTCATGCGAGCGCGTCGGCAAACGGCGTCGCGTCGTTCCACTTCGGCAACTCGCACGGTTCGGTGTCGACCATCGGCCGCAACCTCGCCGACTTCATACAGCGAGAAGTGGTGGCGCGCACCGGATTACGGGATTGTCGGACGCACGGGCGGACGTGGGACCTGTTGCGGCTGACCCGGATGCCGACGGTTCAGGTGGACGTCGGTTACATCACCAACCCCCGTGACCGCGACATGCTGGTGTCCAATCAGGCCCGCGACTCGATCGCCGAAGGCATCCTCGCGGCGGTCAAGCGGCTCTACCTGTTGGGCAAGAACGACCGCCCCACCGGCACGTTCACGTTCGCCGAACTGCTCGCACACGAGCTGTCGGTGGAGGCCGGCCGGCGCCCAGCTAGTCGGTCAGCAGATACTCGAGCCCGCGCCGACGGGCTGCTTCAGCTTCTCGGACGCGAGCAATCCCTCCAGCGCGGCCTCCACCCCGGCCTTCCAGCCCAAGCCACTCTCCAGCTCGAGACGAAGCCGCGGGAAGTAGCGATGCTTGGACACCTCGACGAAGCCGACCTGTTCGAGGAAATCCACATCGAGCACGCACTGGTCCACCGAGCAGTCGCCGAGCACCTCCACGACGGGCCTCAGTTCTGCAGGCACCCGCCGGGGGTCGACGAGTTCTGCGGTCGCCTCGGTCCGGCCGAACGCTTCGAGCGCCCGCACACCGCGGCGCACCAGATCCGCCACGACGGCCACGATCAGGCTCTGGGGTAGACCCCCGACGCTCAAGTCGTCGCCGGTTCTCGCCTGCGCGACCTCCACCCCGAGCGATGTGAGCAGTACCGCGTCGGCGCTGACCGGTCCGCTGGGGAAAAGCCGCGCCCGCGGCACGACACTCGGCGGGGCGTAGAACGCGTAACCGAGGCAGGGTTTGTCGTCGTACCCCGCCGGGGCGTCGTCGTCGGTTGCATCGGTGCGGCAGCCGGCGGGTGCACTCGCGGCGATCTGACCGCACGATCCCCACTCCAGCATCACCATCGACAGCCAGGCTTCCTTCTCGAACTCGGGGTCGGACAGATGATCCTCGGCTCCCAGCGTCGACGGATCCACCTCCCAGAACACACATCGGCGTGCGTGCTTGGGTAGCTGCTCGAATGCTTCGAGCCGCAGGGGCGTGATTCGCGCTGACACTAAACTTCCCGGGTTCCAGGCGGCGTCGATATGTGCGACCGCCATTCCAGGATAGGAGGATGCGGGCCTGACGGCCCGGTTTCACCGATGAGCCGCTTACGCGAAGAGCTGACAGCAGCGTGTTGGCTCACTCGTCGCGGCCCGCGGCGCCAAAGGTGTTGCACTGCATGAGGATTCCTGCGGTGCGCGCGGGTGAGAGTCCGCGCCGTGATCGATGTGTCACAGTGACGTAATTTCCCCGTGTCCTAGGTCAGGCTTCTGCAGCGTTCATGAGGCCGACTATCCGCTGTAGGTCGTCGACCGACCCGAACTCGACGACGATCTTGCCTTTGCGTTTGCCCAGACTGACCGTCACGCGGGTATCGAAGGCGGTCGACAGCCGTTCAGCAACGTCCTGCAGACCGGGCATGTGGATCGGCTTACGGCGCGGTGCTGCCGGCGTGGAGGCGTCTTCGCGGTTGGCCAGGGTCACGGCCTCTTCGGTGGCGCGCACGGACAGACCCTCGGCGACGATGCGCGCGGCGAGTTCCTCTTGCGCCTCCGGGCCGCCCTCGAGCGCGAGCAGCGCCCGCGCATGGCCCGCCGACAGAACGCCGGCGGCGACGCGGCGCTGGACGGCGATCGGCAGACGCAGCAGGCGGATCATGTTGGTGATCAATGGCCGAGATCGGCCGATGCGCGCCGCGAGTTCGTCATGGGTGACGGCGAACTCGTCGAGCAACTGCTGGTAGGCCGCCGCCTCTTCAAGCGGGTTCAGCTGTGCCCGGTGGATGTTCTCCAGCAGCGCGTCTCTCAGCATGCTGTCGTCGGCGGTCTCCCGCACGATCGCCGGGATGGTGGCGAGGCCCGCCTGCTGGGCGGCGCGCAAGCGGCGCTCCCCCATGACGAGTTGATACCGACCCGGCTGCCCGGACATGCCGCGCACCACGATGGGCTGCATCAGCCCGAACTCGCGGATGGAGTGCACGAGTTCGGCGAGCGCTTCCTCGTCGAACACCTGTCGCGGCTGCCGCGGGTTGCGCTCGATCACCGACGGATCGATCTCCCGGTAGATGGCACCGACTGAGCTCTTGTCCGGCGCACCGCCGAGCACGACGTCCGCGGCGGCGTCACCCATCCGTGGCCCCATTGTGGCCGTATTGGAATTGGAGTCTTCCGGACCCGTCGGGATCAACGAGGCCAGGCCGCGGCCGAGGCCGCTCCTCTTGCGGGTGGGCTGGGTCATCGGTTCCGTCCTCTCTGGTCGGCGCCCCGCTCGGCGAGCTCGCGGCTGGCGTCCATGTAGCTCAGCGCGCCGCGCGAGCCCGGGTCGTAGTTCAGGATCGTCATGCCGTAGCCCGGCGCTTCGGACACCTTCACGCTGCGCGGAATGACGGTTCCCAGCACCTTGTCACCGAAGTGCGTGCGGACGTCGGCGGCGACCTGATCCGCGAGCCTGGTCCGGCCGTCGTACATGGTCAGGATGACGGTGGACACATTGAGGTCGGGGTTGAGGTGCGCCTTGACCATATCGATGGTGCGCAGCAACTGGCCCACTCCTTCGAGCGCGTAATACTCGCACTGAATCGGGATCATCACCTCGGGCGCTGCCACGAGCGCGTTGATCGTCAGCAGGCCCAATGACGGTGGGCAGTCGATGAACACGTAGTCGAAGTCGTGGTTCTGGAGGTCGGCGAGTGCGGCGCGGAGCCGGCCCTCGCGCGCGACCATGCTGACCAATTCGATCTCCGCGCCCGCCAGTTCGATGGTGGCAGGGACGCAGAACAAGCGCTCGCTGTGCGGACTGCGTTGCAGGGTTTCGTGCAAGGGGGTCTCGCCGATGAGGACCTCGTAGGACGAGGGGGTGCCCGGGTGGTGCTCCACGCCGAGGGCGGTGCTGGCGTTGCCCTGCGGGTCCAGGTCGATGACGAGAACCTTCAGCCCCTGCAGCGCGAGGGCGGCCGCGACGTTCACGGCCGTGGTGGTCTTGCCGACGCCGCCCTTTTGGTTCGCGATCGTGAACACCCGCTGGTTCACCGGCCGGGGCAGGCGGGCGTCGGCGTGCAGGAGGCGGACGGCCCGCTCGGCCTCCGCTCCGATGGGCGTGTCGACGACGTCGTCCGCAACCCAGCCCTCGGGTCTGCTTTCTGTCCATGTTTCACGTGAAACATCGGTGCTCCCCGTCGAAACATCGGTGCCCGTCGCGCCTACCGGTGGCACAGCACCACTCTCCGAGACCGGATTCATCCCCTTCTCCTGCCCGCTCGTGTCGACCGGCGATGTGCCGGCACCGACTCCCCGCGCCTCGCGGTGACCACGGTGGCGGGCGAATTCAAGTAGTCCCCTCCACATGTCACCACCCTTGCATCCACCGCGCCAAGTGACGCCATCACACGCCGGTGCTCGTCGACTTCGTCGGCGGCGCGCTCGCCCTTGATCGCCAGCATTCGTCCCCCGGGTCGAAGCAGCGGCAGGCTCCATCTCGTCAGCTTGTCCAACGAAGCCACCGCTCTGGACACGACCGCGTCCATCTCCCCCACTTCTTGCCGCACGGCTTGTTCTTCGGCCCGGCCGCGGACCACGGTGATACCCACGCCGAGGTCGTCGATGACCTCTCGAAGGAAATCGGATCTCCGCAGAAGCGGCTCGATCAGTGTCACCCGCAAGTCCGGCCGGGCCAACGCCAACGGTATCCCCGGAAGCCCGGCTCCACTACCGATGTCGGCAATCTGGTCGCCCGGATCGAGCAATTCGGTGAGGGCCGCGCTGTTGAGCAGATGTCGCTCCCACAGCCGGTCCGCCTCCCGGGGTCCGATCAGCCCGCGCTCGACACCGGCGCCGGCCAAAATCTGGGCGTATCGCAGGGCATGTTCCAAGCCGTCGCCGAAGACGGCCGCGGCCCCCGGCGGGGGTGCGGAGACGTCCGCATGTTTCACGTGAAACATCCTCCGGATCCCCGCGCGGATGCCGCGGTGGCTATAACTACACCGGTGTAACTCCGTCAGTCGACGAGCACGACGACGCGGCGCGACGGCTCGACGCCCTCGCTCTCGCTGCGCACACCGTCGACGGCCGCCACCGCATCGTGCACGATCTTCCGCTCGAACGGTGTCATCGGCGACAGCTGCTCGCGCTCGCCCGACTCCAACACCCGTCGCGCCACCTTGTCGCCCAGCGCGGCGAGCTCCTCGCGACGCTTCCGGCGCCAGCGCGCGATGTCCAGCATCAGCCTGCTGCGCTCGCCGGTCTTCTGATGGACGGCCAGCCGGGTCAGCTCCTGCAACGCGTCGAGAACCTCGCCCTTACGGCCGACCAGCTTCGCCAGGTCCTCGCCGCCGTCGATGCTGACGATCGCGCGGTCACCCTCCACATCCAGGTCGATATCGCCGTCAAAGTCGAGGAGGTCGAGCAGCTCCTCGAGATAGTCCCCCGCGATCTCACCCTCTGCCACGAGGCGCTCCTCGAGGTCCTCACCGGAGGTCGTCACCGATTCGTCGCCGTTCTGTGACGCTTCCGATTCCGCAACGTCGGTCTCGGTCTCGGTCTGCTCGTCGCGCTCGCTGGTGATGGGGTCGTCGAAGTCAGTCATTCTTGTCATCTCCTCATTCGCCGGTAGGGTCCGGTCAACGCTTTCGCTTCTTGGGGCGCGCGCCGGGCCGCGGTGTCGCCCCCGGCCGCGGTGTGCGGTTGCCTCCGTTGTTTGTATTCGGCTTCGCCGAACTGTCGCCGCCGGAGTCTCCATCGGTGAGCTCGCTGGCCGTGCTCTCGGTCACTTCGAAGGAATCCGGTGCGGCGGCGTCGGTCGCGGGCGTCTCGCCCTTGCGCGTGCGCTTCGGTTTGGCGCCAGGAGGCGGTGCGTTCGCCGCCCGCCGTTCGATGGCCTCGAGCTTCTTCGCCTCTTCTTCCTTCTCGATCTTGCCGAACACGTAGTGCTGCTGGCCAAAGGTCCAGACGTTGTTGGCCAGCCAGTACATGATGATCGCCAGCGGCAGGAACGGACCACCGACGACGACGCCGAGCGGAAACACGTACAGCGCCAGCTTGTTCATCATCGCGGTCTGCGGATTGGCCGCGGCCTCCGGACTCTGCCGCGCCACCGACGCCCGGCTGTTGAAATACGTGGCGATGCCCGCCAGGATCATCAGCGGCACGCCGACCGCGATCACCGCCCCGCGGTTGAATTCGGTGAACGCCTCCAGCCCGTGCTGCTGGATCATCGTCGCGCCAATCGGTGCGCCGAACAGGTTCGCGTCCAGGAAGTGACGGACATCCTCCGCGCTGAACAGGTAGTTGCCGAGACTCGCGTTCTCTTCGACCGACAGGCCCAGCCGGCCGATGCCGGTCTGCGTCCTGTTGAACGACATCAGCACGTGGTACAGGCCAAGGAAAACGGGGATCTGCGCGAGCATCGGCAGGCAGCCCAGGATCGGGTTGAACCCGTGCTCGCGCTGCAGTTTTTGCATCTCCAGCGCCATCCGCTGGCGGTCCTTGCCGTACTTCTTCTGCAGGGCCTTGATCTGCGGCTGCAGCTCCTGCATCTGCCGCGTCGTGCGGATCTGTCGGACGAACGGTTTGTACAGGATCGCGCGCAGCGTGAAGACCAGGAACATCACCGTCAGGGCCCACGCGAAGAAGTTGTCGGGTCCCAGCAGGAAGCCGAACAGCTTGTACCAGACCCACATGATCGCCGACACCGGGTAGTAGATGATGTCGAGGCTCAACCAGTTAAACAACCGACTTGCTCCTAGCGTCGTCGACGGAGGCACTCTCCGGGTCTGCCCCGTGGCGCTCGGGTATTGGGTCCCATCCTCCCCGATGCCACGGACCGCACTTGGCCAGCCGGACCGTCGCCAGCCACCCGCCACGAATCAGCCCGTACTCGCACAGCGCCTCGACCGCGTACTGACTGCACGTCGGGGTGAACCGGCACGTGGGCAAGCGCAACGGAGAGACGGTGTTGCGATATAGCTCGATCAGAAAGATCAGGGCGCGGGCCATCATCGCCGGGTCCCGTCGAGCAGCTGCGCACGCTTGAGTGCCACCCGCAGTTGCTGTTCGAGCCGAGCCGAGATGGCGTACCTGCTGCTGGGAAGTGCCCGGATCACGACACGGTCCGCCGGGTCCAGATCCGCGATAACGGACCGCGCGACGTGCCGCAGCCGACGGGCGACCCGGTGTCGTTGCACCGAATTGCCCACCGTCTTCGCCACCACCAGCCCCACCTTCGGGCCGGCCTGATCGGCGTCGCCGCACCGGCGTGCGTGCACCACGATGTCGGGCTGCACCGCCCGCACCCCTTGATTGACTGTGGCACCGAATTCCGTAGACCGCGTCATCCGGTTCTGCGCCGGAAGCACCGCGCTAGATCCTGCGTCGAATTACGCAGTCAGCGAGCGGCGGCCCTTGCGACGCCGGCTGGACACGATGGACCGGCCGGCCCTGGTCCGCATCCGTAGCCGAAACCCATGCACCCGCGCACGGCGCCGGTTGTTGGGCTGAAAGGTCCGTTTGCCCTTGGCCACGGCTGTCACTCCTCGTTGCGTTTGGCAACCGCATCAGACGCGCAGGTCCGTACGCGATCGCCGTTGGTAAGCTTCGTCTCGCTCGCTAGCCGGCGCGGTCTCCGGGAATTGCGGATCGCAGCCGTGTCGCCACATTCGGACGACTGTTCGAGGGTACTGACGAGATTTCCCTAGGTCAAACCTGCGCCGGCGCAGCCGAAATGTTGACATCAGTCACAGCAGTCACCGGGCCGGCGTAGCCGAAAAGTCTCCCCAGGCAATGTTGCAGAACGGTTGGCACTCAGGCAGAAAACTGTTAGCTTCTGCCAATGCCGTTCCCACAACGGGACGGCGACCAGACAACGAAGCGAGGATGCCCGAACAGGTCGCGAGCCCACAGAGTGCGGAACCACTGTGACGAGCCCAGACCCCGCGGCGTCCCCGCCGGTAGACAACCAGAGCGACGGCGGCTGTCCCTATCCACAGGCTGTGGATAACTATGTGGAAAGTTCGTCTGCGTTCTCTTGGTGGTCCCTTGGACCAGCTCGAGGGGGTACCCGTCATTGACAGCTGACCCCGACCCTCCCTTTGTCGCCGTGTGGAACACGGTGCTTGCCGAGTTGAACGGCGAAACTCGCGCAGCCGGCCCGCTCAACGGCGAACCACCGCCACCCAATCTGACCCCACAGCAAAGGGCCTGGTTGAAGCTCGTCAAGCCGCTCGTCATCACCGAGGGCTTTGCCCTGCTGTCGGTCCCGACCAGTTTTGTGCAGAACGAGATCGAGCGGCACCTGCGGGAGCCGATCATCTCCGCCTTGAGCCGTCAGCTCGGCCAACGCGTAGAACTTGGTGTGCGAATCGCCAGCCCGAATCCAGAGGATCCCGACGACGGTCACGCCGCCACAGCCGACATCTACGGAGAATCCGACTCCGACGAGATCGACGAAGTCAGCGAGGCACTCGCCAGCGCCGAGGAGAGTTGGCCGACGTACTTCTCCCGCGGACCCCGCAACTCCGACACGGCCGACGACAACTCGGTCAGCCTCAATCGGCGCTACACGTTTGACACCTTCGTCATCGGTGCGTCCAATCGGTTCGCTCACGCCGCCACCCTCGCGATCGCTGAGGCGCCCGCCCGTGCCTACAACCCGCTCTTCATCTGGGGTGAATCCGGCCTCGGCAAGACCCACCTGCTGCACGCGGCAGGCAATTACGCCCAGCGGCTGTTTCCCGGCATGCGCGTCAAGTACGTCTCGACCGAGGAATTCACCAACGACTTCATCAACTCGTTGCGCGATGACCGCAAGGCCTCGTTCAAGCGCAGCTACCGCGATATCGATGTGCTGCTCGTCGATGACATTCAGTTCATCGAGGGCAAGGAAGGTATCCAGGAGGAGTTCTTCCACACGTTCAACACGCTGCACAACGCGAACAAGCAGATCGTCATCTCATCGGACCGTCCGCCCAAACAGCTGGCGACCCTCGAGGACCGACTGCGGACCCGGTTCGAGTGGGGACTGATCACCGACGTCCAGCCACCGGAACTGGAGACGCGCATCGCGATCCTTCGCAAAAAGGCTCAGATGGATCGGCTCGACGTTCCCGACGACGTCCTCGAACTGATCGCCAGCAGTATCGAGCGCAACATCCGTGAACTCGAGGGCGCGCTGATCCGCGTGACCGCGTTCGCATCACTGAACAAGACCCCGATCGACAAATCGCTCGCCGAAATCGTGCTGCGCGACTTGATCGCCGACGTCAACAGCATTCAGATCGGCACCGCAGGCATCATGGCCGCCACCGCCGAATACTTCGAAACCACCGTCGAGGAACTTCGCGGTCCCGGCAAGACCAGGGCGCTGGCCCAGTCCCGGCAGATTGCCATGTACCTGTGCCGCGAACTCACCGACCTCTCGCTGCCCAAGATCGGGCAGGCGTTCGGCCGCGACCACACCACGGTCATGTATGCCGAGAAAAAGATCCGCGGCGAGATGGCCCAGCGGCGCGAGGTGTTCGATCAAGTCAAGGAACTGACGACTCGCATCCGTCAACGCGCCAAGCGCTGACCACATCGCGAGAATTCTTCAAAAAACTCCTGCCACCACCGCAACAGCCGTCACATCCCGTGGCTGTGTACACCTGTGTGGAGAATTACTGAATGGCCGTCCGCCCCGACGCCGTTTCCTCCACAGCGTCGACTGCCTCCCCAGCCATCCGAGCGGCCGCTCTCAGCCGTCCACAGGTAACTCACAACCACATACGAGCTTCGTCCTGCGCCGAGCGTGGTTCATCCACAGCTTCCACAGGACCTATTACTGTTACTTATCTATCTCCGTAGTTTTCTCTCAGAAGAGAAGTCTTGGGGACACCGGGCCGCAGACCGTTCGCGGCACGTCGCTGAACTCCGTTGTCACCCCGATCGATTAGCTTTCATGATGGAGCCGAAAGATCTACGGTGGTTCTTCGACAGCCGTTACGGTCGTCGCAGCGACATTGGGGCACCGATCCGAAAGCATCCCGAAAGCGCTGGTTAGGGCATAAGTTGTGAGTTGATCGAAGGGACACCATGGACGTGGCGACAACGACGGTAGGTCTCTCCGATTTGAAGTTCCGGCTGGTGCGCGAAGACTTCGCCGACGCGGTGGCCTGGGTGGCCCGCAACCTGCCGACCAGGCCGACGGTTCCGGTGCTGGCCGGCGTGCTGCTGACAGGTTCCGACGAGGGTCTGACGATCTCGGGATTCGACTACGAGGTGTCGGCCGAAGTGCAGGTTGCAGCCGAGATAGCTTCTCCTGGAAGCGTTTTGGTCTCCGGTCGGCTGTTGTCAGATATCACCCGGGCGCTTCCGGCCAAGCCGGTGGATGTCAGCGTCGAGGGCACCCGGGTGCTGCTGAACTGCGGTAGTGCGAAGTTCTCCCTGCCGACCATGGCTGTCGAGGACTACCCGACGTTGCCGTCCCTGCCCGACGAGACGGGTGTCATTTCCGCGGACCTGTTCGCCGAAGCGATCGGCCAGGTCGCGGTGGCCGCGGGCCGGGACGACACGCTGCCGATGTTGACGGGTATCCGTGTCGAGATCTCCGGTGAGAGCGTGGTTTTGGCTGCCACCGACAGATTCCGGCTCGCCGTTCGTGAGCTGACCTGGTCGACGGATTCGGCGGACGTGGAAGCGGCCGTGCTGGTGCCGGCCAAGACGTTGGCGGAAGCCGCGAAGGCGGGCACGGGTGCGGGCGACGTGCATCTGTCGTTGGGCGCCGGATCGGCCGTCGGCAAGGAGGGGCTGCTCGGTATCCGAAGCGACGGGAAACGCAGCACCACCAGACTGCTCGATGCGGAGTTTCCGAAGTTTCGTCAGTTGCTGCCGGCGGAACACACGGCCGTCGCTTCGATCGGCGTCGCTGAACTGACCGAAGCGATCAAGCGCGTCGCGCTCGTCGCGGACCGCGGGGCGCAGGTGCGGATGGAGTTCGCCGCCGATGCCCTCAAGTTGTCGGCAGGCGCCGACGACGTCGGCCGCGCAGAAGAAGATCTTCCCGTCGAGTTCGCGGGCGAACCGTTGACCATCGCGTTCAACCCGACGTATCTGACCGACGGTTTGGGTTCGTTGCACTCGGAACGCGTGACGTTTGGTTTTACGACACCGAGCCGTCCTGCGGTGTTGCGTCCGGCACGCGACGATGAGGACGACACGGTTGGCGGCGGCGCGGGACCGTTCCCGGCGGCGCAAACCGACTATGTCTACCTGTTGATGCCGGTGCGGCTCCCGGGCTAGGGCGCCGACCGCGAGGAAAGAGGCGCTACATGCAATTGGGTTTGATCGGCCTGGGCAAGATGGGCTTCAACATGCGCGAGCGCCTGCGCGAAGGTGGACACGAGGTCGTCGGCTACGACCCCCGCCCGGACGTCACCGACGTGCCGACGCTCGCGGCTCTCGCCGAGGCGCTCGAACCACCCCGCGTGGTGTGGGTCATGGTGCCGTCGGGCCCGATCACCGACGGAACGATCACCGATCTCGCCAAGGAGCTGTCGAAGGGCGACCTGGTGATCGACGGCGGCAACTCCCGATACACCGGCGATAAACCGCACGCGGAATTGTTGGGCGAGAAGGGCGTCGCCTTCATCGACGCCGGAGTATCGGGTGGTATCTGGGGGCTCAAGGAGGGGTACGGCCTAATGGTCGGCGGCAGCGATGCCGACGTCGAACGGGCCATGCCGATCTTCGACACGCTGCGCCCGCCGGGACCGCGGGAAGACGGGTTCGTGCACGCGGGCCCGGTCGGGGCGGGCCATTTCGCCAAGATGGTGCACAACGGGATCGAGTACGCGTTGATGACGGCATATGCCGAGGGCTACGAAGTCCTCTCCGCCGAAGACCTGATCAAGGATCCGCAGGCCGTCTACCAGGCATGGACGAACGGCACGGTGGTGCGGTCGTGGCTGCAACAGCTGCTGGCCAAGGCGCTCAAAGAGGATCCCGAGCTGAAGGAGATCTCCGGATACACCGAAGACTCCGGTGAAGGCAGATGGACCGTCGAGGAGGCGATCCGGCTCCGGGTGCCGGTTCCCGGCATTGCGGCGTCGCTGTTCGCCCGGTTCCTCTCGCGCCAGGACGACTCGCCGACCATGAAGGCGGTGGCGGCGCTGCGAAACCAGTTCGGCGGCCACGCGGTGAAGCGGATCAGCGAGTCCGGATAGCACCGGCGGGCAGGAGCGAGCGACTCGGGGAATCAACGCAGTGTACGTCCGCCACCTGGGACTACAGGACTTCCGGTCATGGGCACAGGTCGATCTGGACCTCGAGCCGGGCCGCACCGTATTCGTCGCACCGAACGGATACGGTAAGACCAATCTCGTTGAGGCACTGTGGTATTCGGCAACGCTGGGATCTCACCGGGTGGCCGCGGACGCGCCACTGTTGCGATCCGGCGCCGAGCGGGCGATCATCTCGACCATCGTGGTGAACGACGGCCGCGAACTCGCCATCGACCTCGAGGTGGTGGCGGGGCGGGCCAACAAGGCGCGGCTGAACCGTTCCCCGGTCCGCTCGGCGCGCGAGGTGCTCGGCGTGCTCCGCGCGGTGATGTTCGCGCCCGAAGACCTCGCGCTGGTGCGCGGGGACCCCGCCGAGCGGCGGCGTTACCTCGACGAGCTTGCGACTACCCGGCGGCCGCGGATCGCGGCGGTACGTGCCGATTACGACAAGGTGCTGCGGCAGCGGACCGCGTTGCTCAAGACCGCGGCCGGGGCGCGCCATCGCGGCGACCGCGGTGTGTCCGACACCCTCGATGTGTGGGACGGCCACTTGGCCGAGCACGGAGCGCAACTGATCGCGGCGCGGGTCGAGCTGGTCAACGAGCTGTACCCCGAGGTGGAGAAGGCATACCAGCTGCTGGCGCCGGCGTCTCGTCCCGCATCGATCCACTACCGCAGCAAAGTCGAGCAGATCGACGGGCAGAACGAGACCGTCGAGTTCTTCGAAGCGGCTCTGCTCGACGCCCTGGCCCGCCGCCGCGACGCCGAGATCGAACGGGGCGTCTGCCTGGTCGGCCCACACCGCGACGATCTAGAACTTCGCCTCGGCGACCAGATCGCGAAAGGCTATGTGAGCCATGGCGAATCGTGGTCGATGGCGCTGGCTTTACGGCTGGCGGCATACGAACTGCTTCGGGCCGAAGGCGGCGATCCGGTCCTGCTGCTCGACGACGTCTTCGCCGAGTTGGATTCCGCACGCCGCCGCGCGCTCGCCGGGGTGGCGGCGTCAGCCGAGCAGGTGTTGGTGACGGCGGCCGTCGGCGATGACATCCCGAGCGGTTGGGACGCGCGCAGGATCGGGATCGGCATGCGCGATGACGACAGCGGGCGAGTCTCGGTGGTGGAAGCGTGACCCGAAAACGAACGTGAGTGAGGATCGCAGCGAGGACCGAGCGAGGACCGGAGCGAGCGTGAGTCGAGGCAATGACTGAAGACGAGCAAGACGACCGGGACGACGCTGTCGGACCGCCGGACCACCTGGCCGGGCTCACCGGCATGGACCTGGTGCGCCGCACGCTCGAGGAGGCGCGCGGCGCGGCCCGCAGCCAGGGCAAGAACGTCGGGCGTGGCCGCAACTCCCCCACTCCCCGACGCATCGCCGGCCGCAGGAGGGCGTGGTCGGGGCCGGGACCCGATATGCGGGATCCGCAGACGCTGGCCGCGGCGACTCGGGATCTGGCACGGACGCGAGGCTGGTCGGGGCGGGTCGCCGAGGGCACTGTGTTGGGGCAGTGGCAGACGGTGGTCGGGGAGCAGATCGCCGCCCACGCGACCCCGACGGCGCTGCGTGAAGGGGTGCTGAGTGTGTCCGCCGAATCGACGGCGTGGGCGACTCAATTACGGATGGTTCAAGCGCAGCTGCTGGCTAAAATCGCGGCGGCAGTCGGCGATGGTGTGGTGACATCGCTGAAAATCGTCGGGCCGGTGGCCCCGTCGTGGCGCAAGGGCCGCTACCACATCGCCGGGCGCGGACCGCGCGACACATACGGTTGAGCGCCCTCCGGCCAGTTGGCTGAGAGCCGCCAGAACGCCGCGAGTTTAGTCGTCAAGCGTCCTGACGCACCTCGGATCGAGAAATTCCACAGGCGGCGCAAATAGGTGTGTAGAAACGCGGCCTCAGAATCGGTCCTGTCGCGAGTTCCCGGTAGACTGATGGAGTGACTTGCCGGCGGTACCAACACCGCCAGGGCCCCACCCCCGTCGAGAAGTAAGGATGCTGGCGACCGTGCCTGCCGCTAAGAAGACTGCGCCTGCCGCGAAGAACACAAAGAAGAAGGAATACGGCGCGAGCGCCATCACCGTGCTCGAAGGTTTGGAGGCGGTCCGCAAACGCCCGGGCATGTACATCGGGTCGACCGGCGAGCGTGGCCTGCATCACCTCGTCTGGGAGGTCGTCGACAACGCGGTGGACGAGGCGATGGCCGGATATGCGGCGAAGGTCGACGTCCGGCTCCTCGAGGACGGCGGCGTCGAGGTCACCGACGACGGGCGCGGTATCCCGGTCGAGATGCACGCCAGCGGTGCCCCCACCGTCGACGTCGTGATGACCCAGCTGCACGCCGGCGGCAAGTTCGGCGGTGAGAACAGCGGCTACAACGTCAGCGGCGGCCTGCACGGCGTCGGCGTATCCGTGGTGAACGCGCTTTCGACCCGGCTCGAGGTGGACATCTCCCGCGACGGCCATGAATGGTTCCAGTCCTACGACCGCGCGATGCCCGGCACGCTCAAGCAGGGCGACGCCACCAAGAAGACCGGCACCACGGTGCGGTACTGGGCGGACCCGGATGTCTTCGAGACCACCAACTACGACTTCGAGACCGTGGCCCGGCGGCTGCAGGAGATGGCCTTCCTCAACAAGGGGCTGACCATCACGCTCGCCGACGAGCGGGTGACGGCAGACGAAGTGGTCGACGAGGTGGTGAGCGACACCGCCGAGGCGCCGAAGTCAGCCGACGAGAAGGCGGCCGAGGCGGCGGCCCCGCACAAGACGAAGAACCGCACCTTCCACTACCCGGGCGGCCTGGTCGACTACGTCAAGCACATCAACCGCACCAAGACACCGATCCAGCAGAGCATCATCGACTTCGACGGCAAGGGCGAAGGCCACGAGGTCGAGGTCGCGATGCAGTGGAACGCCGGATACTCGGAGTCGGTGCACACCTTCGCCAACACCATCAACACCCATGAAGGTGGCACTCACGAAGAAGGGTTCCGCGCGGCGTTGACGAGCGTGGTCAACAAGTACGCCAAGGACAAGAAGCTGCTGAAGGAGAAGGACCCCAACCTGACGGGCGACGACATCCGCGAGGGACTCGCGGCGGTTCTCTCGGTGAAGGTGTCCGAACCGCAGTTCGAAGGCCAGACCAAGACCAAGCTCGGCAACACCGAGGTGAAGTCGTTCGTGCAGAAGATCTGTAACGAGCAGCTGAGCCATTGGTTTGAGGCCAATCCGGCTGAAGCGAAAACCGTTGTGAACAAGGCGGTCTCGTCGGCGCAGGCCCGCTTGGCGGCGCGCAAGGCCCGCGAGCTGGTGCGGCGCAAGAGCGCGACGGACATCGGCGGACTGCCCGGCAAGCTGGCCGACTGCCGGTCCACCGATCCGCGCAAATCCGAGCTGTATGTGGTGGAGGGCGACTCCGCGGGCGGCTCGGCGAAGAGCGGCCGCGACTCGATGTTCCAGGCGATCCTTCCGCTGCGCGGCAAGATCATCAACGTCGAGAAGGCCCGCATCGACCGCGTGCTGAAGAACACCGAAGTCCAGGCGATCATCACTGCGCTCGGCACCGGCATCCACGACGAGTTCGACCTCGCCAAGCTGCGTTATCACAAGATCGTGCTGATGGCCGATGCCGACGTCGACGGCCAGCACATCTCGACGCTGCTGCTGACCCTGCTGTTCCGGTTCATGAAACCGCTTGTCGAGAACGGACACATCTTCCTTGCGCAACCGCCTCTGTACAAGCTGAAGTGGCAGCGCACCGAGCCGGAATTCGCCTACTCGGACCGGGAGCGCGACGGCCTGCTCGAGGCGGGCAAGAAGGCGGGCAAGCGGATCAACGCCGACGACGGCATCCAGCGATACAAGGGCCTGGGCGAGATGGACGCAAAGGAACTGTGGGAGACCACCATGGATCCGTCGGTGCGGGTGCTGCGCCAGGTCACCCTGGACGACGCCGCGGCCGCCGACGAGTTGTTCTCGATCCTGATGGGCGAGGACGTCGAAGCCCGCCGCAGCTTCATCACGCGCAATGCCAAAGACGTTCGCTTCCTTGATGTTTAACCACCACTAGGACTGAAACCAAATGACTGACACCACGTTGCCGCCCGGCGACGAAGCAGGAGATCGCGTCGAGCCCGTCGACATCCAGCAGGAGATGCAACGGAGCTACATCGACTACGCGATGAGCGTGATCGTCGGCCGCGCGCTGCCGGAGGTTCGCGACGGCCTCAAGCCCGTGCACCGCCGCGTGCTCTACGCCATGTTCGACTCGGGCTTCCGGCCCGACCGCAGCCACGCGAAATCCGCACGCTCCGTTGCCGAGACGATGGGCAACTACCACCCGCACGGCGACGCGTCGATCTACGACACCTTGGTGCGGATGGCCCAGCCGTGGTCGCTGCGCTACCCACTGGTCGACGGCCAGGGCAACTTCGGCTCGCCAGGCAACGATCCCCCGGCGGCGATGCGCTACACCGAGGCGCGTCTGACGCCGCTGGCGATGGAGATGCTGCGTGAAATCGACGAGGAGACAGTCGATTTCATCCCCAACTACGACGGACGGGTGCAGGAGCCGACCGTCCTGCCCAGCCGATTCCCCAACCTGCTGGCCAACGGGTCAGGCGGTATCGCGGTCGGCATGGCGACCAACATGCCGCCACACAACCTGCGCGAGCTCGCGGCGGCGGTCTTCTGGTGCCTGGAGAACTACGACGCCGACGAGGAAGCGACGCTCAAGGCGGTCACCAAACACGTCAAGGGCCCCGACTTCCCGACGTACGGCTTGATCGTCGGCTCGCAGGGCATCCACGACACCTATGCCACCGGCCGGGGTTCGATCCGGATGCGCGGCGTGGCGGAGATCGAAGAGGACTCCCGCGGGAGAACCTCGCTCGTCATCACCGAGTTGCCGTATCAGGTCAACCACGACAACTTCATCACCTCGATCGCCGAGCAGGTCCGCGACGGGAAGCTGGCGGGCATCTCCAACATCGAGGACCAGTCCAGCGACCGGGTCGGCCTGCGCATCGTGGTCGAGCTCAAGCGCGATGCCGTGGCCAAGGTGGTGCTGAACAACCTCTACAAGCACACCCAGCTGCAGACCAGCTTCGGCGCCAACATGCTTTCGATCGTCGACGGCGTGCCCCGCACGCTGCGGCTGGACCAGCTGATCCGGCATTACGTCGACCACCAACTCGACGTCATCGTCCGGCGCACCACCTATCGGTTGCGCAAGGCCAACGAACGGGCCCACATCCTGCGCGGTCTGGTCAAGGCGCTCGACGCGCTCGACGAGGTCATTGCGCTGATCCGGGCATCGGAAACCGTCGACGTCGCCCGGCAGGGCTTGATCGAGCTGCTCGACATCGACGACATCCAGGCGCAGGCGATCCTGGACATGCAGCTGCGCCGGCTGGCCGCCCTGGAGCGCCAGCGCATCGTCGACGACCTGGCCAAGATCGAGGCCGAGATCGCCGACCTGGAAGACATCCTGGCCAAGCCGGAGCGCCAGCGCGCCATCGTGCGCGACGAGCTCACCGAGCTTGTCGACAAGTACGGCGACGACCGGCGGACGAAGATCATCGCAGCCGACGGCGAGGTATCCGACGAGGACCTGATCGCCCGCGAGGACGTCGTCGTCACGATCACCGAGACCGGCTACGCCAAGCGCACCAAGACCGACCTGTACCGCAGCCAGAAACGCGGCGGAAAGGGCGTGCAGGGCGCGGGACTCAAACAGGACGACATCGTCAACCACTTCTTCGTCTGCTCGACCCACGACTGGATCCTGTTCTTCACCACCCAGGGTCGGGTGTACCGGGCCAAGGCATACGACCTGCCCGAAGCGTCCCGCATCGCCCGCGGCCAGCACGTCGCGAACCTGCTGGCGTTCCAGCCCGAGGAGCGCATCGCCCAGGTGATCCAGATCAAGAGCTACGAGGACGCGCCGTACCTGGTGCTGGCCACCCGCAACGGGCTGGTGAAGAAGTCGAAGCTGACCGACTTCGACTCCAACCGTTCCGGCGGGATCGTCGCGGTGAACCTGCGCGACGGTGACGAGCTTGTCGGTGCCGTGCTGTGCGCGGCCGAAGACGACCTGCTGCTGGTGTCGGCCAAGGGCCAGTCGATCCGGTTCTCGGCAACCGATGAGGCGCTGCGGCCGATGGGCAGGGCGACCTCGGGTGTACAGGGCATGCGGTTCAACACCGACGACGCGCTGCTGTCGCTGAACGTCGTCGTTCCGGACACCTTCCTGCTGGTCGCGACCGCAGGTGGGTACGCCAAGCGCACCGCCATCGACGAGTACCCGGTGCAGGGCCGCGGCGGCAAAGGGGTATTGACCATCCAGTTCGACAAGCGACGTGGCAGTCTGGTTGGTGCGTTGGTGGTCGATGACGAAACCGAGCTCTACGCGATCACGTCGGGCGGAGGCGTCATCCGCACCACGGCGCGCCAGGTTCGGAAGGCCGGACGGCAGACCAAGGGTGTTCGGTTGATGAACCTGGGTGAGGGCGCGACACTGATTGCGATCGCTCGCAATGCAGAGGAGAGCGACGGCGAGGCTGAGGTGGCCGAGTAAGGCCGGCGACGCGACAGACGGTAAGGAGCCGGAGTGACTTCACCGAACGAGGCGGGCTATCCGCACTCGGGAGAAGGTAGTGCCAACGGTTCCGTGCCCGACGACCCCGATACCGGCTCGCTGGGTAATGCGGTGGGTCGCGGCGGCGACGTTCCTCCGTGGCAACGCGGGCCGGCGTCGCGAGCGGCACAGAAGCAGTCGCCCCGCACACCGCGGGAGCCCGGCCGCCCGGAGCCCCATCGCAGCGGTGGCCACGCTCCGGGGGCGGACGCCCGCCTCAACCGGTTCATCTCCGGCGGGTCGGCGGCGCCGGCAGCGGCCCCCGATGCCGAACCCGCACCGCCGCGCAAAGAGCCGGTGATCAGCGAGGCGTACGCGAGTGAATTGCCCGACCTCTCCGGCCATCCGCCGCGGACGCCGCAGCGCATGGCCGTACCCGAGCGCACCGAGCCACCGATGCGCACGACGCCGGCCGTCCGCGTCCAGGTGGCCAGTCGAACGCAGTCGGGCCCGGTGCGGGCGGCCATGCAGATCCGCCGGATCGACCCATGGAGTGCGCTCAAGGTCTCGCTGGTGCTGTCGGTGACGCTGTTCTTCGTCTGGATGATCGCCGTTGCGTTCCTGTACCTGGTGCTCGGCGGCATGGGCGTGTGGAGCAAGCTCAACAGCAACGTCGGCGACCTGCTCACCAGCGCGAGCGGCCAGGCGGGTGGCGAGCTGGTGTCCAGCGGGACGATCTTCGGCGGCGCCGCGCTGATCGGGCTGGTCAACATCGTGCTGATGACGGCGATGGCCACCGTCGGCGTGTTCATCTACAACCTGACCACCGACCTTGTCGGCGGTATCGAGGTGACGTTGGCCGACCGCGATTAATCCGGTTTGGGCCGAGCGTCGCAATTACGGTAATCTCGTCGCTCGGCCATGTGCGATACGGGCCTATAGCTCAGGTGGTTAGAGCGCTTCGCTGATAACGAAGAGGTCGGAGGTTCGAGTCCTCCTAGGCCCACGGAAAGGGTCACCATGAGGCTGGCTGTACTGGTGGTCGCGGTGGCGTTGGCGGTACTCGTGGTGCGGTCGCGACATGGCGTCGAGGTGTGGCACGCAGCTGCCGATCAACCTTCCTGAAACGGGGCCTTAGCTCAGTTGGTAGAGCGCTGCCTTTGCAAGGCAGAAGTCAGGGGTTCGGCATTTATCTGTAGGAGAGAGAGTTGAAAGTGGGTGTGACCAGCGGTGATACCGTCGCGGTCATGTCCGTGACGGGGCCATAGTTCAACGGTAGAACGGGGCCTTTGCAAGGCTCAGATCGGGGTTCGATTCCCCGTGGCTCCACCAGTAGTGTTCGCGCCGCTATTCGTTTCGGTATTCGAGGTAGGACTCGAACCTGTCCCGTTTACAGCCGGGAGAATCGCACGAGTCTGGACGTCTGCAGGCTCGTTGCGTTGGCGCTAGCGGAGCCGAGCTGACGCGCTTCGCTGTGGGGCGGATGCCAAAGGCTCTACCCTCGACCTTGTCACCCCTGGCCGACACACACCACCGCCGGCCCGTTCTGCAACCTACTACCTCGCCACTGGCGCTGGCTAGCAGCATGGACCATCCTGTGGCACAACATCATCAGCCACCGGTGCACCCGCACATCCGACCGGCGACCAGGACGACCCGAACGCTCCTTGACGATGTCATGTCCGTCTGGTGTACAGATCGGCGGCAGTGTCGATGGACAACCCGGTGCCGAAATGCGGTCCGCCGCCAGCGGAAGGAGGCGCACCGTTCGGGGGCACGAGTCCGGCGTGGGTGATCGCGTCGCTCCAGACGTTGAGGTGGTCAAGAACCTCGTCGAGGTCGGCGCCGATGGCCTCGAGTACCGGCCGTTCGAGCTCGTCGGTGCGGACCTCGATCTGTTCGCGGAAGGCCCGGCCGGCGTCGGTGATCTTCTCATCCTCAGTCATCAGCCCGCGGCGCTTGAGCCGGTCGAAGCCGGCGTCCATGTCGGCCTTGGTCCAGCCCCGGCTGGGGGTGAAGGAGCGGGCGGGTAGCCCCCACCACGCTTCGGTGAGCAGCAGGATCTCTACGGCGTCGGCGCCGCCGACCGCCCAGGCGATCACGTGGCTGTCCCCGCGGTGCTCGCGCAGCAGGTCCGCGGCTCGCCACAGATCACCCAGCGGGTGGCCGGGGAAGCCCTGCGAGAGCAGGCCCCCAAAGATCGGGCGGCCTGCCCACGGCGCCACCTCGGCCGCACGGCGGAGCACGTCGGTGATCCGCTCGTGGCCGTCGGGTTGCTCGCCGATGACTCGTTGCAGCATCGCGGTGGCGCCCCGCTCCCGAGCCTCAAGGACGGCCTCCCGGCTGGTGATCTGCCAGCCGGCCTCGACAGCCGGCACGACGACCTTCGGATTGAAGCAGCCGAACGCGGCAGCGACGACTTCCCCCGATACCCGGCCCATGCAGGCGCCACGACTCGTGAAGTACGCGTTGGGGTCCGGGCGGGTAGCGCCGTCTGGGCCTTCGACGGGGCCATCGAAGCCCAGGGTGACGTAGGCCGCGTACGCCTCCGGGGCGACATACACCCCGCCTGCCAGCGGTTCCAACCCGTCGCGCAGGCGGCGGGCCTGCCCACTAAAATCCAGTGCCATCAGAGTTCTCTCCTCGCATCGGGAACTATCCGAATTGTCTCTGCAGTGCCATGCCGGTTCCTTGCAGATGTGACGATTGTGGTCGTCGCCGCGCCTCGTAGATGTATCCGACACTGCGGCACACGCGCCCCAGTCGGTGAGCAATGGTGGTTTTCCCGCCGATCACCTCAGGGTGGTGTCGGCGGCAGCTTCGGTCGGCGGGAAAGCGTCAGCCGAAACCGGCGGCCAAAGTACTGTCGCACGCGAGGGACGGTCGCGGTAACAACAGGAGAATGCTGATGGTGAACGGTGTCGTCGATGACGTTGATCGAACGGTGTTGCCGATCCCGGAGCCCGAGTATCCGCCGATCACCGAGATCGATGCCCGCAAGGCCACACCGCCGCCGCGTTTCGAGGTCACAGCGCCGTCGGGCGCGCCGAACGTGATGGTGATCCTGATCGATAATCTCGGATTCGGTGCGACGAAACCCTTCGGCGGTGCCATCAACATGCCCACGCTGCAACGCCTCGCCGCGGATGGGTTGATCTACAACAACTTCCGGGTGACGCCGGCGTGCTCCCCGAGCCGGGTGGCGCTGCTCACCGGGCGTAATTCCCACAGTGCCAACATGGGTGCGCTCTCGGAGATGGCCACACCGTTCCCCGGGGTGACGTCGGTGCTTCCCAGGAGCGTGGCGCCGTTGGCGAAGATTCTGAAACTCAACGGCTACAGCACGGCGATGTTCGGTAAGTCCCATGAATACGTGTCCGCCGAGACCGGGCTGACCGGGCCGTTCGACCAGTGGCCGACCGGGTTGGGATTCGAACGGTTCTACGGCAACGTGATCGGCGAATCCGACCAGTTCAATCCGGTCGTGCACGACAACACCACGCCGGTCGCCCCCTCGACAGACCCGGACTACTACTACCAAACCGATATTGCCGACAAGGCCATCTCCTGGATCAAGACCCAGAAGGCGCTCACTCCCGACAAGCCGTTCTTCGTCTACTACGCCGCTCAGGGCACACACGACCCGGTGCAGGTCCCTGAGGGGTGGCGCGACAAGTACAAGGGCCAGTTCGAGCAGGGCTGGGACACCTACCGTGA
This sequence comes from uncultured Actinomycetota bacterium, assembly GCA_963716505.1. GTDB lineage: Bacteria > Actinomycetota > Actinomycetes > Mycobacteriales > Mycobacteriaceae > Mycobacterium. Next base: position 252,200 of record CAVQTL010000016.1, on the reverse strand, counting down.
CGAAATCCTGGCGCGCCAAAAAGAACTCGGCGTCGTCCCACCCGTCACCCAACTCACCCCGAAACCCGACACCGTGCCGGACTGGGACACCCTGTCCACCGACGAGAAGAAGCTCTGCACCCGACATCAGGAGCTGTTCGCGGCGTTCGCGGAGCTGACCGATCACGAGATCGGCCGGGTCGTGCAGGCCATCGAGGACCTGGGAGCCATCGATGACACCGTGATCATCTACATCACCGGGGACAACGGCGCGACCCCCAACGGCGGTCCGCTCGGCACGTTCAACACGTTGCGCTCGTTCAACCAGGTGCCCGAAACCCTTGCCGACCAACTTGATCACTTCGACGAGATGGGTGGGCCGCACTCGGCGATGACGCCGCCGCTGGGCTGGGCGATCGCGGAGAACACGCCGTTCGCCTATTCCCAGTTCCACACCCCCTATGGGGGCACCACCAACGGTGCGGTGATCCGCTGGCCCAACGCGATCACCGCACACGGCGAGATACGGGCCCAGTTTCACCATCTGATCGACGTCGCCCCGACCGTGCTGGAGCTGGCGGGACTGCCGCAACCCACGACGGTCGACGGCATCCGGCAAAAGCCCCTCGAAGGGGTGAGCATGGCCTACTCGTTCGACAACGCCGAGGCGCCCTCGACACACACCGTCCAGTACTTCGAGTTCGCCGGAAACCGGGGCATCTACAAGGACGGCTGGTATGCCGCCACCCTGCACAAACTCTCCTGGGAAAAGGCCGCCCGCAGTGCCTACGAAGACGATCAATGGCAATTGTTCAACACCGCCGAGGACTTCGCCTGCGTCAACGACCTGGCCGCAACCGAACCCGCCAAGTTGACGGAGATGCAGGACGCGTTCATGGCGGAAGCGTTGAAATACAACGTGTTACCGCTCGACGACCGCTTCCACGAGCGCATGAACGCCAGCATCGCCGGGCGCCCGGACCTGATGGCGGGCCGGATGTCACTGACGCTGCATCCCGGCATGGTCGGGATGAAGGAGAACGCCTTCATCGATGTGAAGAACCGGAGTTCCTCGATCACCGCCGACGTCGAAGTACCGCCGGACGATGTTTCCGGAGTCATCGTCGCTCAGGGCGGCGCGCACGCCGGCTGGACCCTCTACGTGAAGGACGGGCTACCCAAGTTCGGCTACAACTTCCTCGGTCAGGTGACAACGATCACCGGCGACGAGCGACTACCCAGCGGGCGAGTCACCCTCGGCTACGACTTCGCCTACGACGGCGGCAAACCGGGATCCGGTGGCACAGCCACACTGTCAGTCAACGGGAAACAGGTCGCCACCGGACGGATCGAGCGCACCATCCCGTTCATCTTCGGAACGGAAACAGCCGACGTAGGTGTGGACCTCTACACGCCGGTCACCCCCGACTACGCCAAGGGGGACAACGCATTCACCGGGACCATCAACACGGTGCGCATTGATGTGAGGGACTGATCGGCAACCTTCAGCGGTGCGGAGATCACCAATGATCCAAAACCGTCGCCGGGCGTCGGATCACCGATCAACGAGCCCGACATCCGGACGCCGACTGGACCTTGTCCAGCGGCTCCGAGAGCCAGGCCCGCCCGCCGGCCGGGGTGTCGAACGTCAGGAACTCGTAGCGTCCGGTGATCGCCGGCGTGCGGGTGAGCAGGATGTGCTGAATATCGTCGAGATGCAGAGCCGACGCGCTCGTCATATCGCGCGCTGGCCCTTTGCCCACGCCCAGGCTGCGACCCGCCATCCGTCGTCGAGCCTGCGCAGCGCCACGGTGAATTTCGCCCCGGTCTGGACGATCTTGGTGCCGTTCAGGTCGAACGTCATCGTGGCCGGCACGACGACATAGGCGGCATCGCCGGCGATGTCGTTGTGCTCGGGCGCACCGATGCTGACCTGGTACCCGGAGGCGCCCAGGTGCTCCCCTTCGGTCAGCACGTCGCGGTACCAATCCACGGCAGCGGTGGGCCCCAGCCACACGTGGGGAGCCATGCCGTCGAGGATCGTGGCTTCCGGGATGGATGCGTCGGACATCCCTTGCGGGTCACCGGCGTTGAACGCCGCCAGATAGGCCTGAACGGCTTGCAGTGGTGTCTCGCTCACTGCATCTGGTCCAGCATGGTGGAGAACGCGTCCTTCAGGCGCAGTGCCTTCTTGACCTCGTCGGCCGACACGTACGGGTACTCGCCGTACTCCAGGAAGCTCGGCACGTGGTGCTCACGGACGAACTCGACAAACGCGGCAGGATTGGTTATCCAGTCCTCCGGAAAACCTTCGAGATTGGTGAACACCGTGTCGATACCGGTGGCGCTGAACAATGACACCGCGTCCTCGGTGTACTTGTCGAAGTCGGTGTCGAAGATGCCCTGGTACTGGAAGTACAGATCATCCCCGATCGGGAAGACCTGCCAGCGCAGGTAGTGCAGCTTCAACACCGCCAGCACGGTGGGATCGGCCGCCACCGCGGCTTCCAAGACCTTCCCGTGCTCACGAATGACGTCTTCGCGGCCCGGTATTACCTTGGCGATGATCGAAAACCCATAGCACGCAGGTGTTTTCGGGAAAACGGGGCCGTAGCGGCCGTTTTGCTCCTCGAGATAGCCCCCCTTGGGGATGGCCATTGCAGCTGGCCTGGACCAATCCTGATTGTTCGACATCAACGGACTCCTCGCAGCAAAACGACCCCGACGAGCCGAGACAGTAGCACCGCCGCCGCCGCCGCATCCGGCGATGGCGTGCAAAATTGTCTGAGACGTCACCGATCCACCGCCACCCCCACCACCGGCTGTTGTTGCAAGTTCAAGAATCCAGTCATCGTGAACAGCTGTGTCACACCGCAGGGCGGAAAACACGATCAGACACCGCGGGCTGAGTACAGTACGGTTGCGGCGGCAGACCCGATCCCCTCGCTGCCGCCGCCCGATCATCAAGGCGTCCTTAAGGTTTGAGAGAACGACTACCCAACGGCCAGCACCGAATCCGCGCAAGAGAAGCGAGGTCAGCGCCATGATGGCAGTACTGCAGCACGCCGTGCCGATCGCCACCCTGATCTTCGTGGTGTCGAGCATGGTCGCGATGGGGCTGGGGCTCAAGATCAGCGAGATCACCGCTCCGCTGCGCGATCTGCGTTTGGTACTGATGTCTCTGTTGGCCAATTTCGTGCTGATGCCCGCCGCGGCGGTGCTGCTGGCCAAGGCGCTGCGGCTGGACGAACCATTCGGAGTAGGCCTGCTGCTGCTAGGTGTCGCGGCCGGCGCGCCATTCCTGCCGAAGCTGGCCCAGATCGCCAAGGGAGACCTCGCCTTCGCGGTGGCGTTGATGGTCGTGCTCATGGTCATCACCGTGGCCTACCTGCCGCTGGTGCTGCCCCTCATGCTGCCGGGGGTCTCGGTCAACCCCGGCCAGATCGCCCGCTCCCTGGTGGTGCTGATGCTCGTCCCGCTGGCCGTCGCGCTCGCGGTGAACGCCAAGCTGCCCCGTGCCGCGAAGGCCGTCAAACCCTGGTGCGACCGGTTGTCCAGCCTCGGCCTCGTCGCGGTGGTGGTGTTGCTGGTGGTGGTCAACTTCCACAACGTGCTGTCGGTGTTCGGCACCCGCGCCATCCTGGCCGGACTACTGTTCATCGCAATCGGCTACGGCCTGGGTTGGGCACTGGGCGGCCCAACCGCCGCCACCCGGCCCGTCCTGGGTCTCGGTACCGCCCAGCGCAACATCGCCGCCGCACTCGTGGTCGGCGGCCAAAGCTTCACCGATCCCAGCGTGGTGGTCATGGTGGTCGTGGTAGCCATCGTCAGCCTGCTCGTTCTGCTGCCGCTGTCGAGGCGGCTGGCCCGCACCGCAGGAAACGCCGACTCGGAGTAGGTTCACCCGCGCAGTTCGGTCCAGGTTGCCACCCGCGGACCCGGCTCAATACTCACAGCGAGAGCACTCGGCCACCCCTCCCGGGACCGACGAATTAGTTAGAGGTTTCTGGATTTATCGGGATCGCCATGAGGCAGTCTCCATTTCGGGCGAGTAGTAGTTGGTCAGGATGACGGTGCCGCTGATTGGTTGGCCCGCATCGCTGTTCGAGCAGTCGGCTGCGCAGGGCCTCGTTCTCGGTGCGCAGGACGGCGATCTCTTCGGTCAGGTCACGGTTACGTTGCACGGCCGCAGCAAATTTGGTGCGCAGGGACTCGACTGTGGTCGCGGCAGCGTTCGGCGTATGAGGGTTGGGTGCGCGACGACGGTGCTCGCCGACTTCGCGCCGAAGGGCCGTGTGCTGGTAGAGGAAGCTGGTCGACACGCCCGCCGTGCGCGCGACGGAGACGAACGTGATCGGTTGCCCGCTGTGGTTCAGTTTGGTGATTGCCCGGCGGGCGCGGGCGGTCGCGTCAGCGGTGCGGGCTGCGGCGGCTTCGGCGAGACGGGTGATGCGCTGCTCGCGGTCGTCTGTCGTCACGGGACCTCCGGGTGGCTGTCAGGGTCGAGTTCGGCGATCAGCTTGGTGACCTTGTCGAGCATGGTCGTGTTCAGCTCGACCGCTTTGGTGTCACCGCGTTCACGAGCGTCCTCGGCGAGGCGCTGCAGCTGATCTCGATGAACGATGTGGGCGCCGAGAAAAACCCGGCGACCGGGGTCGTGGAACGAGCAGTCTAGACAGGGGTTGGGCCGGAACTCGCAGCGTTGCGCCGACGGTAAGGTGCAAAACCCGTTCGGCAGGGCGGTGGTGAAGCGTGCTCGTAGCCGCTCGACGCCGGGGTCACCGTCAGTGTTGTTCTCTGGTCGGTTCTCCCAGAACTCGCGGGCCTTGCGGGCCAGTGTGTCGTCGGTGATCCGGGCGTATGTCGAGGTCATGGTGTCGCTGTGGTGGCCGAGGAAGTCGCGCACTTCCTGTTGGGTCCATCCGTTGTTGAGCAGCGTCATGCCGACGGTGTGCCGGAAGCGGTGGACGTCTCCACCGGAGATCGCCTCACCGGTGATCGTCGAGGACGTGATGCCGTGTTCGCGGAACAGTGCGGCGAGGCGGTGCCGCAGTCCGCTGGTGGACCAGGGTTGGGTGCGGCCGGCGGCGGCGCTTGATCGGGCTCCGGGGAACAGGTGGACCGCTTCGGGGCCGTAGGTGTCTCGGACGCGGGCCTGCTGGGCGAGGAGGACCGTTGCGAGGCTGTCGGGGATGGGAAACCGGCGCCAGGCGTTGGTCTTGGTCATCCAGTATTCGATCCAGTGGCCAGCGTCGGAGTGGTGCAGACAGTCCAGCGGCAGGGCCACCAGTTCGGAGATCCGGCAACCGGCCCAGCGGGTCGTGGCGATCATGGCCCGCAGCGTGGGGTCGGTCGCGGGGTTGTCGACGATCAGGGTGTCGATGCGTTCGATGACGTCCGGCGGGAAGGGGCGGGGGTTGCGGGTCTTGCGGTGCACGTTCTCGCCTCGGCGCAGGAACATCGTCGAGCCTAGGTCGGGCACGAGACCGGTGTCGTGCAGCGACTCCAGCAGGTATGCGCCGGTGTTGGCCAAGCGTGCGTCGGCGTCGGTGTCGGGGCGGCGGGCCCAGGCCAGGTAGTCGAGGAACACCGATCGGGTCACGGCGGGCGGATCGGGCACGGTGCCGTCGTGGCTGAGGAATCGGGCGAGCTGGCGGGTGGCGCGTACCCATTGGGTCAGAGTTCCCCAGGACAAGGTCGCCGTGCTGAGTTGTTGTCGTGCAAGCTCTTTGACAGCGGCTCTGAGCCAGGGCACCGGTACCGAGGACCAGTCGACGGCGGTGTGTGTCGATCCTGATTGCGTGGCGTCGAGGACGAATTCGAAGCCGTCGCGCCAGTGCCAGTGATCACTGGCCCACGGGTCGGGGTTGGTGGCGCCGTCCAGGAGCCGGAAGAAGCGGCGAATGTAGGGGGCGCACAGCGCGTCGAATGAGCTTGCGTAGGGCCAGTGTTGTCGGCACAGCAGGAGCCAGTCCGCGACGGGTCGTTCGGTCAGTGAGTTGGTGATGCGGCCGCCGGCGGCGTCGACGAGCGCCATGAGGACCCGGCGCAGGCTGGCGTTGCACGTCCAGTCGCCCCTGCCGACCTTGGTGGCCACCACGAACCGCATTTCGTCGGCGGCTATCGGCGGGAGCCGACGGAAGTCGACCGTCTGCGTGGAGGGACGCCCGCGTGGTGGGCCTACCGGCGTTGACCCGGCTTCGACCCAGGCGTCGAAGTCGGTGGGTTGGCCGGCGCGGAACCATTGGAAATAGTGGGCGTAGCACAACCCCGACCTGCCAGTGGAGTGGCCGCGAGGTCCGCCGAGCCAGTACCGCGGGCCGTCGCAGTTGTCGACGGAGCACGGGTCCGCAGTGTGCCGGCGGCGGTCCCCGGCCACGTCGACCACAGGCCAGGTCGGCTGGCACCACGGACCGTCGGGCACCCGCAGTGTGGGATGCGGTCGCAGGTGGCCGCGTGAAGTCCCGGATCTACCGCCGGCCATCGGTGCCCCCCTTCTGCGGTGGCCGCCACACGAGGTGCTCGGTGCGGCGCAGCCGTTCGGCCAGATCATCGCTGGCGAGGTGGATGTACACGTCTGCGCTGGCGGCATGCGATTGGCCGAGTCGGGCGGCGATCTCCGCAGCGGTCCAGCCCGCTCGTGCCAGTGCGGTGGCGTGGGTGTGCCGCAGCGTGTGCGGGTGCAGTTCGTGGATGCCTGCGGAGCTTCCGATGCGCTCGATCAGCTGGTAGGCATTGGAGTACGACAGCGGGCGGCCAACCGGGTGTCGGGATAGGTTGACGAACACGTAATCGCTGTCCAGTTGGGCGGTTTCACCGAGCAGGTAGTTGGCGTACAGGTCGAAGAAGCGCTTGGGGGCGTCCACGGTGAACTGTGCTCGCTGTTTGGACAGTGCCCCGTTGTGGTTGTCGTCCCGGCGGCAGACCTGGACCCGTCGGCGCATCGGGTCGAGGTCACCGTGCCGAAGGCCCAACGCTTGTCCCACCCGCAGGCCCAGGTCGTACAGCGCGGAGAGCAGCAGGCGGTCGCGTTCGGTGGACGCTGCCGTCAGCAGCCGCTCGAAGTCGGCCTCGAAGTCGATCACCTGCACCGTCTCGGCGGGTTGCTTGCCGGGCCTGGTCAAGCGCGACACCTCGCTGGGGCGGCGGCGCTCGACGTGGGCGAGGAAACTGTGCGACCGGCGCGGGAGCTTCGAGGGATTGCGGGTCAGTACCAGCTCGGCTGGCCCACGTCCTTCCACGCGGTGGAACTCGTAGAACTCACGCACACCGGCGCTGACGGCCTTCACGGTCGCCGGTGACCGGCCGCCGCGCCAGGTCTGCAGCGGCGGCAACCCCACCGACAGTGCACCGACGAAGTCGCACAACTCGTTGAAAACGACTTTGTCCCAGTTGATTCCGCGTGCCGACAGCCAGCGGTAGAACAGGCTCAGATGCCGTGCGTAGGACCGGACCGTGTTCTGGGACCGTCCGACGGCGCGCAGCCAATGCAGGAACTGCTCGATCTCGACGATGGGCAGCCCGCAGGGATCCACCACCGTCCACGACGAGCGTCCGTGCACGGTCACCGGCGCCGCCTTCACTCGGCGTCCCGGGCGTCCTCGGGGCGCTGCGGCGGCCGGACCTCGATTCCAGGGCGGAGCCGTTCTTCCCCATCGCGAGGAGTCATGGCAGCCACGTCTGCGACGTCGGTCCGGAAGGTGCCCGGCAGCCATTTCATCCCGCGTTTGCGCCACGACCCCAGCTGGGCCTGCGCTTTGGCCATCGGGACTTCGAACCGGTCCCAGGCCACGCCAGGGGCGCTGACCCAGATCCTGACGATGTGCGACTCGGTGAGCGCGTCATAGTCCCAGGTCAGCTCACAATGCGTCGGGTCACCGACCAGACCCAGTGTCTCGGAATCCTGGTTGCAGAACGCCGTACGTCGCGGGTTGGTCGGCTCCGTCTCGTTGTGGTGAATGGTCAGGTAGGTCTTGCCGTGGCTGCTGATCGCCGGCCACTGATACGGCTTGGAGACCACGTGCCCCGGTGGGTGCATACCGTGGGTGCTCAACCACACATCGGTGCATGCCGCCGCTGCGGCGGCGACGTAGGCGCCCCGGCAGAGCGGATGCATGGCGGTGCGTAGGTGGGCGCAATGCCGTTCCGCCATGGCGTTCCAGTCATCGACGGCGGCCAGGAGTATCGCTCACACCCCGACCGTGACCTGCCGCAGTAGCCGATTCGCCTGCTTGCGCGACACCGGCCGACCCAGCGGGCCGGGATCCTCCACGAGCACTGTCACAACTACTCGAACAGGACCGCGCCGCGGGCGGCCGCGAAAGCCGCGTCACGCAAGGCAGCGGTGCTCTCGGACGGGTAGTCCTCCAACGCCGAAACCTGCGCATCTACGCCGAACTACGTTGGCAGATCAACAAGAAGCGGCACAGCAAATTCCTCTGCGAAGTCTCAGCCGACAGCCGCGTAGCCAACCTCGCCGCCGGCTGGCAACGCGCCCGCGAACTGGGTCTGACCATGACCAGCAACACCGCAATCGTGGACCGCGCCACGTCGAGTCAGGAATGATGAACGCAAGTTGTCTGTCCGGACGTCCGGCGGTGGAGTCCGACCCCTCATACTGAGACCCTCCCCGTCGACGAATTCCTAGAGATAACCCGTCCACGACGACGGAGCCCATGAGAATTCGGCATTGTCGTGGACGTCAACGCCAGTTCAGAGCCACCTAGAGATATCGAATCCCCTAGGCTCCACAATCGAGATTCTCACGTGCTGCAGAAGTCGCGGATCGATGAGGCCCAGCCGATCAAGGCTTCGGCGTGACCTCGACGCTCGGCGGTCGCGGCGACGGGTCGGGTTGCATCGACCTCCGGATGATCGAAAACGCAACCGCCCCAACGGCAACCACCGCGACGCCGACCGCCGCGAGGACCAGCGGCCGGGGCCGCCGCTTGGGCCTGCGGGCATCCGCGATCGCCTGTGGCAGGTTCGCGAGCACCTCCTGTGCCGCGGCGAGCTCGTGCGCGATCGTGTCCTGCGCGTCCTCTAGTTCCCTGGCGAGCCTGCTCTTCTCGAGGCGCTGACGCAGGCTGCTGGCGGCGGAGTACGCGCCCTGCCAGCTCAGTCCGACCGTGCCCCGCGTCACGTCGACCGGCCCCAGCGCGGTGTAGCGCAGGCCGCGCGACAAGCGTTGGCCTGGGCTCAGCCGAGCACCTGGGCTCAGCCGAGCTTCCGTCTTCGAGCTCATCTCCACCTCTTTCGCGGCCCTGATTGCAGTCGATACCCACCCTGCCACCGACGGCAACCCTACGGTGCCCGGTTCGGCGTGAACCGCGCGTGGCAGACTGACATCCCGTGACGAGCCCCATTCAGACAGCGACCGCGACCCTGCACACCAATCGTGGTGACATCAAGATCGCACTGTTCGGAAACCACGCCCCCAAGACCGTCGCGAACTTCGTCGGCCTGGCACAGGGCACCAAGGACTACAGCACCGAGAACGCGACAGGCGGCACCTCCGGCCCGTTCTACGACGGCGCCGTGTTTCACCGCATAATCGACGGCTTCATGATTCAGGGCGGCGACCCGACCGGAACCGGCCGCGGCGGACCCGGCTACCAGTTCGACGACGAGTTCCACCCGGAGCTTCAGTTCGACAAGCCGTACCTACTGGCGATGGCCAATGCCGGGCCGGGCACCAACGGCTCCCAGTTCTTCATCACCGTCGGCAAGACGCCGCACCTGAACCGGAAGCACACCATCTTCGGTGAGGTCGTCGACCAGGAGTCGCAGAAGGTCGTCGACGCCATCGCGACCACGGGGGTCGACCGTAGCGACCGGCCCACCGAGCCGGTGGTGATCGAGTCGATCACCGTCTCCTGACGGCTGACCTAGCGGCCGGCGAGCCCGGCCGCGGTCAGCGCATCGAGTACGTCCAGCGGGTCGGTGCCCAAATCCCACCGGGTCAGGACGAATAGTCGATCGTCGGTTGTGTCGATCTCGAGCAGCCGCACTTTTCGGGCGATCCGGCGGAATTCGGTGATCCGAATGATCTTGATATCCGCCCTCTCCAGCCGGTGTGTGCGCAGCGGTCCGCGAATTGATAGACCGTCGTCGCTGATTGCCAGTTTTGGCCGGGCACGCCACGAAAGGGTTGCAAACAAGAGAAGTCCGGCCGCGGCAATGAATGAGAGAACCCGCCCGGGAGCATCTGTGACAAGGGTCACAGCGGCGGTAGCCATCATAAGTCCGAGTACGCCGCACGCTGCGACTCCGAGCGCCGGTGGGCTCCACTCAGTTTGCTGCACGCGTAATCCACACCTCTTTACCCCGGCTAATGGGGTTATCCACAAGTGCTATCCCCAATGGGGATGAATCACATCGATGTGATTGGGTGACCATCAAGTTGCCAAACGGGTAACGCGCCGAGTCCAAGTTGAATTCATCAGGACGTAGGGGACTGTCACCGCCAGCGCATAGTTAGCAACAAGCCGGTGATCATGAAGGCAAATGCGATCGCGTAGTTCCACGGGCCGAGTTCGGCCAGGAACGGAATCGACGACGACGCGAGCTGGAACACCAACAGCCAGGCCAGGCCGATCACCATCAGGCCGAGGAAAAAGACCACGAACCAGATGCTCGACGGACCGGCCTTGACCTTGACCGGAGTGCGGCTGACCGGGTTGACGGTGAAGTCGTTCTTCTTACGGACCTTGGACTTGGGCATGGTTACCTTCACAAACACTCGGCGCCATTGGTGCGACGATGACGCGGGACTCGCCTACGAGGTTAACGTAGGTGAGCCGCAGAAAGAGAATGCGACGGGGGAGGAACCGATGGCAGAGTCCACCCGGTCCGCCTGGCGCTTCGGTGTGCCCCTGGTCTGCCTGCTGGCCGGGGTGCTGCTGGCGGCCACCCACGGGGTCTCCGGGGGCGACGAGATCAGGCGCAGCGACGCTCCCCGTCTGGTGGACCTGGTCAGGGAAGCCCAGCAGTCGGTGGACCGGCTCAGCGCCCAGCGCGACGACCTCGTCACCGAGATCGACACCCATCACGGCGGGTCACCGGGCACCGACGCCGCGCTGGCGGCGATCCAGCACCGCAACGAAACCCTGGCCGCCGACGTCGGCCTCGACCCCATCGGTGGCCCCGGACTCGTCGTCACCCTCACCGACGCCCAGCGCGACGCCAACGGCCGCTTCCCGCGCGACGCGTCCCCCGACGATCTGGTCGTGCATCAGCAGGACATCCAGGCGGTGCTCAACGCGTTGTGGAGGGGCGGCGCCGAAGGTATCCAGATGCAGGATCAGCGGATCATCGGCACGTCCGCGCCGCGATGCGTCGGCAACACGCTCCTGCTCAACGGCCGCACCTACAGCCCGCCCTACGTCATCACCGCGGTCGGCGACCCCGTCGCGATGCAGACAGCCCTGGCGGCGGCCCCGCTGGTGACGCTCTACAAGCAGTACGTGGTGCGGTTCGGGCTGGGCTATTCGGAGGAACCCCGGGCGTCGGTCGACGTGGTCGGGCACACCGAGCCGGTGCGAATGCGGTTCGCCAAGCCGGCGGGCCCGATCGGCTACTGAGCACCCGAAAGCGCGCCTAGTAACCTGGGCTGATGCAGGTCTTGGTCGTCGACAACTACGACAGCTTCGTGTTCAACCTGGTCCAGTACCTCGGGCAGCTGGGTGTGGACGCGCAGGTGTGGCGTAACGACGACGACCGGCTGGCCGCCGATGCCGACATCGCCGCGGCCGCCAACGACTTCGACGGTGTACTGCTCAGCCCGGGTCCCGGCACGCCCGAGCGGGCAGGCGCGTCCATCCCGTTGGTCAAGGCCTGCGCCGCGGCCAGGACCCCGCTGCTCGGCGTGTGCCTTGGACATCAGGCGATCGGGGTGGCGTTCGGCGGCACCGTCGACCGGGCACCGGAGTTGCTGCACGGTAAGACGAGCACCGTCTTCCACGCCAATGTGGGTGTGCTGCAGGGCCTTCCGGATCCGTTCACCGCGACGCGGTATCACTCGCTGACGATTCTGCCCGACACCGTGCCCGCAGAACTCGAGGTCACCGCCCGCACCGAGGGCGGGGTCATCATGGGGGTGCGGCACGTCGAGCTACCCATCCACGGTGTGCAGTTCCATCCTGAGTCGATCCTCACCGAGGGCGGACACCGGATGCTGGCCAACTGGCTGGCCTACTGTGGCAGCGCCCCGGCCGAGTCCCTGGTGCGGACCCTGGAGGACGAGGTCGCCAATACCGTGCGCGCAGCTACGCAGCGAAGCTCAGCGTAATCGTCGCCTCATAATTCATGGTGCTGCCCGGCGACGGGCTCTGAGTCACCACCGCGTTGGTGCGCTGTCCGCTGTCGCGCACGTCGCCACCCTTGTCGAGGCCGCCGGTCCAACCCAGCGCGCGAAGCCGCGGCTCGGCGTCGGTCCAGAACTGCCCGCGAAGATCGGGCATCGTGAACTGATTGCACCGCGATGTTTGCAGCTGGATCGCGGTGTCGACCGGAACCTGCTGTGCCGCAGGAGGACTGGTGCCGACAACCTGGCCGCACGGCGCGGTGCTGTCGACTTGAACCGGCAATCGCATTCATGAACCCGGAGGCAGTCAAAATCTGCCTGGCTGAGTCCTCAGTCTGGTCCTTGACGTCGGGGACTGGCCTCGACGCCGGGCCTTGGCCCACGATGATGGTGATCTCGTTGGTGATGGCCGACGTCTGGTTGGCCGGCGGGATGGTGCCCACCACCTTGTCCTTCTGCTCGGGAGTAGACGCTGACGGCGCCTGCTTGAATCGCCCGAAACCGGCGTCCTTGAGACTCTCGACACACTGCGCGGCGGTGAAGTTCGCGCACTCTGGGATCTCGCGCTGCTCGGGGCCGCTCGAAACGTTGATGGTGATCTCGTCGCCGGCGTCCACCTCGGCGCCTGCACCCGGTTCGGTGTCGATCACATGGTCCGGTTGGACCGTCGAGTCGGACTTCTGCTGTGTGCGGGTCTTGAAGCCGCCGTTCTGCAGTGCCACGACCGCATCGGCAGACGCCTGGCCGCTCACGTCGGGCACCTGAACGTCGCGGGTGTTGCCGCCGATCATGTTGATCGCGATCGTCACCACCACCGTCAGCACCGCCAGCGCCGCGACCGCGATGAGCCACCGGCCGACCGACTGGCCGCGCTCGCGTTCGCCGTAGTTGGGCTGGTGCGCCGGCAGGTGCTCGGTGGGCGGCGTCCGGTCGGTCGGACCGGCCGCCATAAACGAGGTGCGTTCGGCGTCGGTGAGCACCTTCGGCGCATCGGGTGCCTCGCCGCTGTGCACGCGGATCAGGTCGGCGCGCATCTCGGCGGCGGTCTGGTAGCGGTTGTCGGGGTTCTTGGCAAGCGACTTGAGCACCACGGCGTCCAGCTCGGGAGAGATGCCGGGGTGGCGCTCCGACGGCGGTATCGGATCCTCGCGCACATGCTGGTACGCGACGGCGACGGGCGAGTCGCCGACGAAAGGCGGCTCGCCGGTGAGGATTTCGTAGAGCACGCAACCCAGCGAGTAGACGTCGGAGCGAGCATCGACCTTCTCGCCGCGGGCCTGCTCCGGCGACAGATACTGCGCGGTGCCGATGACCGCCGCCGTCTGCGTGACGCTGTTGGCATCGGCGAGCGCGCGGGCGATGCCGAAGTCCATCACCTTCACCGCGCCCGCCTTGCTGATCATGATGTTGGCCGGCTTGACGTCGCGGTGGATGATCCCGTGCTGATGGCTGAAGTTGAGTGCCTGGCAGGCGTCGGCGATGGTTTCGATGGCGCGCTGCGGCGGCATCGGCCCGTCGTTGTGCACGATGTCGCGCAGCGTGACGCCCTCGACGTACTCCATCACGATGTAGGGCAGCGGGCCGTTCGGCGTCTCGGCCTCGCCGGTGTCGTACACCGCGACGATCGCCGGGTGGTTCAGCGCGGCCGCGTTCTGGGCCTCCCGGCGGAACCGGAGGTAGAAGCTCGGGTCGCGGGCCAGGTCGGCGCGCAGCACCTTGACCGCCACGTCTCGATGAAGGCGCAGATCGCGCGCGAGATGGACTTCGGACATGCCTCCGAAGCCGAGAATCTCGCCGAGTTCGTAGCGGTCGGACAGGTGCTGCGGGGTAGTCATTCCAATGTCTGTTCTAGATCCGAGGACGCCGCCCGCATCGGTGCGGACGGCGCGATCGCGTTGAGTCGGTATACCCCGATTTGCTCTCCACCATGACCGATGGACCCCTCATCGGTCCAGCCCGGCACTGTGACCAGCGGCGGAGCCCCTTGTGGGGTGGTTTGTGTGACGGTGTCGGTGACCGTCGGCGGCGGGGATTCGCGGTCCTTCTTGTCCTGGGCGTTCAGCACGATCAGGATCGCGATGGCGATCGCCAGCGCTCCGAGCACGCCCGCGGCCCACAGCAGCGCCCGCTGTCCCGACGAGAACGTCCGTCGCGGCGGGGGCGGCCGGTGCCCGCCGGTCACGGGCCGGGCGCGCGCGGCGGTCGCGGGTGCCCGCGCGGTCATGGCCGCACTCGGCGGAGCGGATCCAACGGCGGTCGGTGCGGCACGTCCGAGGGCGGGCGCCGCATTGGGGCGCGGCGGGCGGCGGCCGGACCGAACGGCGGCCACCGCATCGGCGAACGGGCCGCCGGAGCGGTACCGCATGCCCGGGTTCTTCACCAGCGTGATCTCGATCAGCTCGCGCACGTTGGGCGGCAGGTCGCTGGGCAGCGGGGCCGGCGTCTCCTTGATGTGCTTCATCGCCACCGTAAGGGCCCCGTCACCGGTGAACGGCCGCTTGCCCGAAACCACCTCGTAGCCAACGACTCCCAGCGAGTAGACGTCGCTGGCGGCGGTCGCGTCATGACCCAGCGCCTGTTCGGGTGCGATGTACTGCGCGGTGCCCATCACCATCCCGGTCTGGGTGACCGGCGCGGCGTCGACGGCCTTCGCGATGCCGAAGTCGGTGAGCTTCACCTGACCGGTCGGGGTGATCAGGATGTTGCCCGGCTTGACGTCGCGATGGACCAGGCCTGCGGTGTGGGCCACCTGCAGGGCGCGGCCGGTCTGCTCCAGCATGTCCAGTGCGTGCCGCAACGAGAGCCTGCCGGTGCGTTTGATCACCGAGTTGAGTGGCTCGCCGTTGACCAGCTCCATCACCAGGTATGCGGTGCGACCCTCGCCGTCCATGTCGGTCTCGCCGTAGTCGTACACGCTGGCGATGCCCGGATGGTTGAGCATGGCGACGGTGCGCGCCTCGGCGCGGAAGCGCTCGACGAACTCGGGATCGGACGAGAACTCGGCCTTCAGCACCTTGACCGCGACACGGCGGCCCAACCGCGAGTCCACGGCCTCCCACACCTGGCCCATGCCACCGGTGGCGATCAGCCGCTGCAGCCGGTAGCGGCCGGACAAGGTGACGCCGACGCGGGGGCTCATGTGCCCTCCCGCAATGCTGCCGCTATGGTGGCCCTGCCGATGGGCGCGGCGAGCGCGCCGCCGGTTGCCGAGAGCCGGTTACCGCCGTTCTCCACGAGTACCGCGACCGCCACCTTGGGCGCGCGGGCAGGCGCGAACGCGATGTACCAGGCGTGCGGCGGAGTGTTGCGCGGGTCAGTCCCGTGCTCCGCGGTGCCTGTCTTCGATGCGATCTGCACGCCGGCGATGGCTCCCTTCTGCTGCGTCACCTGCTCGGCGTCGACCATCAAGTCAGTAAGTGTATCGGCGACCTGCCCCGACACTGCACGGCGCTGTTCGTGCGGCGTCGTCGTCGCGATGTTCGACAGGTCGGGCCCCTTGAGGCTGTCGACCAGGTACGGCTGCATCGTCAGCCCTTTATTCGCGATGGTGGCGGCCACCAGCGCGTTCTGCAGCGGTGTGAGTGCGACGTCCTTCTGCCCGATGCTCGACATCCCGAGGGCGGCGGCATCGCTGATCGGGCCGACGGTGGACTCGGCGACCTGCATCGGAATCGGCTCGGGGCTGGCATCCAGGCCGAACGCCTGCGCGGTGGATTTCAGTGCGTCGGCACCGGTGTCGATGCCGAGTTGGACGAAGGCGGTGTTGCACGACTTCGCGAAAGCGTCCCGCAGCGAGGCGGTGGGTCCGCCGCCACACGGGGTGCCGCCGAAGTTCTCCAACGTTGCGGTGCTGTCCGGCAACGGAATTCGGGCAGCGGACGGCAATTGAATGTCGGGTGTCGCCCCGGCCTGCAGCGCCGCGGCCGTGGTGATGACCTTGAACGTCGACCCCGGTGGGTACGTCTCCGAGATCGCCCGGTTCAGCAGCGGGTTGCCGGGGTTGTCCCGCAGCTGCTGCCAGGCGTCGGCCTGCTCGTCGAGGTCGTGGCTGGCCAGCAGGTTGGGGTCATACGACGGGGCAGAGACCAGTGCCAGGATCTTCCCGGTCGACGGTTCCAGTGCGACGACGGCGCCCGTGCACGGCCCGTCGCAGCCCTCCTCCATCGCGTCCCACGCCGCCTGCTGCACCCGGGGATTGATGGTGGTCGACACATTGCCGCCGCGCGGGTCGCGACCGGTGAAGAAGTCGGCCAGCCGGCGGCCGAACAACCGTTCGTCGGAGCCGTTGAGGATGGTGTCCTCGGCGCGTTCCAGGCCGGTGCTCGAGAATCGCAGCGAGTAGAACCCGGTGACGGGCGCGTACGTGAAGGGATTCGGATAGACCCGCAGGAACCGGAAGCGGCCGTCGGTCGACACCGAGTAGGCCAGCAGCTGACCGCCCGCCGAGATCTGGCCGCGCTGGCGCGAGTACTCGTCGAGTAGTACGCGCTGGTTGCGTGGGTCGGCGCGAAGGCCGTCGGCCGTGAAGACCTGCGTGAGTGTGGCATTGGCGAGCAACAACACGATCAACACCATGATCATGACCGAGATCCGGCGCAGCGAGGTGTTCATACGCGCTCGATCACCTCGGTGCTTGCCGATGCGATCGGCGACTTGTTGGGTGGCCGGGTCACGATCGGGCGGCGCGCGGCGTGCGAGATTCGAATCAGAATCGCCAGCAGCACGTAGTTGGCCAGCAGCGACGAACCGCCGTAGGACATCCACGGCGTGGTCAGACCCGTCAGCGGGATCAGTTTGGTCACGCCGCCGACGACGATGAACAACTGGATCGCCAGGGTGGATGCCAGGCCTGCGGCGAGCAGCTTGCCGAAGCTGTCGCGCACCGCGATCGCAGTGCGCAGGCCGCGGATGATGACGATCGTGTACAGCATCAGCACACCGGCCAGCCCGACCAGACCGAGTTCCTCGCCGACCGCGGCGATGATGAAGTCCGTCGATGCCGCGGGCACCACACCGGGCTGACCATTGCCCAGACCGGTGCCGAAGATCCCGCCGGTGGCAAAGCTGAAGAGGGACTGCACCATCTGGTAGCCGGCGCCGTCGGGATCTGCGAACGGATCCAACCAGTTCTGCACGCGGATCTGGACGTGGGCGAAAAGGTAATACGCCGCAACGCTTCCCGCCGCGAACAACGCCAGCCCGATGACGACCCAGCTGAACCGATCGGTCGCCACGTACACCAGCACCAGGAACGACGCGTAGAGGAGAAGTGAGGTGCCGAGGTCCTTCTCGAAGATCATCACGCCGACCGAGATGATCCATGCCGCGAGCAGTGGCGCCAGGTCGCGAGGACGGGGCAGGTCCATGCCGAGTACGTGTTTACCGGCACTGGTGAACACGCTGCGCTTGGACACCAACACCGCGGCGAAGAAGATGAGCAGCAGGATCTTGGAAAACTCTGCGGGCTGAATCGAGAAGCCGGGCAACTCGATCCAGATCTTCGCGCCGTTCTGTTCCGAAACCGACCGCGGCAGGACGGCGGGAATCGCCAGCAGTACCAGGCCGACGACACCGCACACGTAGCCGTAGCGGGCCAGGATCCGGTGGTCGTGCAGGAAGACCACGACCACCGAGAATGCGATGACCCCGACAAGGGTCCACAGCATCTGTTGGTTGGCGCTCGGCCCGCGCAGCCCACCGGCGGTGACGTCGCCCGCGGCAAGGTCCAGGCGGTGAATCATCACCAGCCCCAACCCGTTCAGCAGTGCCACCACAGGCAGCAGCAGCGGGTCCGCGTAGGGCGCGAAGCGCCGGATCGTCAGGTGTGCGCCGCCGAACAGCGCCATGTAGGCGAGCGCGTAGGAGGCCAGATCCCAGCTCAGGCCCTGCTCCTGGTTCGCCTCGACGATGAGCAGGGCCACGG
This sequence comes from uncultured Actinomycetota bacterium, assembly GCA_963716505.1. Lineage (GTDB taxonomy): Bacteria > Actinomycetota > Actinomycetes > Mycobacteriales > Mycobacteriaceae > Mycobacterium. Next base: position 233,994 of record CAVQTL010000016.1, on the reverse strand, counting down.
TGGTGATGACGGTGGCGAACCCCAGCAGGAACAGTTCGGCATTGCGCCGGTTGGGCAACGGCGGCAATACGGTGACGGCTGGCTGGGGTTGTGTCGTCATGACACGGTCCGGCAGGTCTTGCCCGGCTCGGAGGGGGGCGGCGGCAGCGCGGTGGCTGTCGGCGACGGCGGAGCGGTGACAGTGGTGGGCGTCTCGGGAGCCGGACCGGGAAGCGGTCCGCGGGTCGGGCTCTGCGTCGGGCTATTGGGATCGGCAGGCGTTTCCGGTGCGGGACTGAGTGATTGCAGCGGGCCAGGAGGCGGGGGAGGCGGCGCAGCGGTCGGCGTCGGCGTCGGCGGCGGTGGGGTGCGGGTTGGACACGTCGGCAGCACTGAGCTGCGCGCGAGCTCCTCGATCTGACCGATGGCGTTGTCCAGGCTGCCCGACGGCAGGCCGGCGACGATCTGCGCACGTTCCGACGGCCGCATGTCGTTGACATTGAGCATCCGGCAGTCGAGGTTGTCGTTGGCTTGCCCGGCGCTGATGAGCGACAGGTCATTTCGCTCGTTCAGGCAACCAAGGAGGTACGGCTCCTGGAGTTGGTAACCGAGAAAGGAACCCTGAACACCGCGCATGATCGAGACGGTGCCGTCGTGCTGGGTGACGTAGTAGTTGCTGCGGACGATCTCCCTGCCGACGGCGAGCCCGGCCAGCACGACGAGGAACAGCACCGTCGCGGCGATGAGCATTTTGCGCCGGGAGCGAGGGCGACGAGGAATCTCTTCCGGTTGCGCCACAACACGTTTGGCTTCGGTGCGGCGGGGATTGAAGGCGGATGCCCGCCCCGCCGCGGTGTCGGGCGGCGCGACCTGGTCGTCGTCTCCGGACACCGCGCCCGCGAGGATCGGCTGTGTCTGCCCGTAGTCGTAGTCGATGACGTCGGCGACGACCACCGTGACGTTGTCGGGACCGCCGCCGCGCAGCGCGAGTTCGATGAGGCGGTCGGCACTTTCGGCCACATCCGATATCTGCAGGGCTTCGAGGATCGTGTCGTGGCTGACCGGATCGGACAGCCCGTCCGAGCACAACAGATAGCGGTCCCCGGCACGGGCCTCCCGCATGATCAGCGTGGGTTCGACTTCGTGGCCGGTGAGCGCCCGCATGATCAGCGAGCGCTGCGGATGGCTGTGCGCCTCCTCCGCGGTGATCCGGCCCTCGTCGACCAGAGTCTGGACGAAGGTGTCGTCCTTGGTGATCTGCGCCAGCTCTCCGTCGCGCATCATGTAACCGCGCGAGTCACCGATGTGCACCAGCCCAAGTCTGTTGCCGTCGAACAGGATTGCGGTGAGCGTGGTGCCCATGCCCTCGAGTTCGGCGTCGGCCTCGACATGCGCGGCGATCGCCGAGTTGCCCTCCCTGACCGCGCCGTCGAGTTTGGAGAGCAGATCGCCACCGGGCTCGTCGTCGTCGAGATGCGCCAGCGCGGCGATCACCAGTTGGGAGGCCACCTCGCCTGCCGCGTGACCGCCCATGCCGTCGGCCAGCGCCAACAGGCGAGCGCCCGCATACACCGAGTCCTCGTTGTTGGCACGGACCAGGCCGCGGTCGCTGCGCGCGGCGTAACGAAGCACGAGGGTCATACCGCTCCTCGCGTGCGCGGCGTCACGGGCGCAGCTCGATTACCGTCTTGCCGATTCGAACCGGCGTGCCTAATGGAACACGTACCGCCGTAGTCACCTTCGCCCTGTCAAGGTATGTGCCGTTGGTCGATCCTAGGTCTTCCACATACCATTCCGAACCCCGCTGCGACAGCCTGGCGTGCCGGGTCGACGCATAATCGTCGGTCAACACCAGAGTCGAGTCGTCGGCGCGGCCGATCAGCACCGGTTGGCCGCCGAGCGTGATCCGGGTGCCGGATAGCGCGCCGTCGGTCACGACGAGGGTGCGGGCGATGTTGCGCTTCTGCCGCGACGGCAGGAGTGAACCGCGCAGTGCAAGTCCGCGCCGGACCATCACCGCTCCGGTCGGTGCGTATATGTCGGTGCGCAGGATTCGCAACACCGACCAGATGAAGACCCAGAGCAACAGCAGAAATCCGACGCGCGTCAGCTGCAGCACTATTCCCTGCATCTGACGTCCTCTCCGTGCCCGCCCCGGTCCAGTCGCGCCGACAACACGGCCAGTGCAGTTTTTACCCCGCTCCTCGCGTGCGCGGCGAACTTCGGCAACGTCACGATACTTGGACAGCCACCAGCGTGAGGGGGAAGCAGACAGCTTGTACCCGTGCTGTGACCGGCCGTGACCGTCAGTGGACGCGGACGATGATCTCGGAGTGCCCGAGTCGGATCACGTCGCCGTCGGCCAACTGCCACTCCTGCACCGGCGCGTTGTTCACGGTGGTGCCGTTGGTGGAGTTGAGGTCGGCCAAGAGTGCGACCTGACCGTCCCACCGGATCTCCAGATGCCGACGGGAGACGCCGGTGTCGGGCAGCCGGAACTGAGCGTCCTGGCCGCGTCCGATCACGTTGGCACCCTCGCGCAGCTGATAGGTCCGGCCGCTGCCGTCGTCGAGCTGAAGGGTGATGTTGGCGCCGCCCGCGGGGTAGTCGCCCTGCCCGTAGCCGCCGTAGCCGTCCGCCGGTGCACCGGCGGGCTGACCGTAGTCGTACCCACCGGGAGCGGGCTCGCCGTAGCCCTGGTCGGCGTAGCCGCCTGCCGCAGGCGGCTCACCGTAGCGGCCGTAGTCGGGCTGCGCGTAGTCCTGGCGGCCATACTGCTGGCCGCCGTAGCCCTGGTCCTGATAGCCGCCGCCCTGGTCGGGGTAGCCGCCCTGGTCGGGGTAGCCGCCGCCCGGGCTCCCGACGGCCATAGTCGTCCCCACGCGGCGGGGCCGCCGGGGGAGCAGCCGGCGGGGCGCCCGGTGGGCGCCCGTAGTCGCCACCGCCGTAATCGCCGCCCGGCTGGCCTGGCGGCGGGTAACCACCGGGTGCCTGCCGGTAGCCGCCCTGGTCGGGGTAGCCGCCACCCGGCGGCGGGCCGTAGCCGGCCGGCGGGCGCTGCTCGTACTGCTGCGGCGGGTAACCGGCCTGTTCGGGGTAGCCGCCGCCCTGTTCGGGGTGACCGCCGCCCTGCTCGGGGTAGCCGCCGCCCTGTTCGGGGTGACCGCCGCCCTGCTCGGGGTAGCCGCCGCCCTGTTCGGGGTAGCCGCCACCTTGTTCCGGATAGCCCGGCCGCTGGCCGTAGCCGGGTTCGCCCTGGGGCGGGTAACCCCGCTGGTCCGGCGGGGGGTACTGGCCGCGGGGTTCCTGACCGCGGGGTTCCTGGCCGCCTTCCCGGTCCTCGGGGCGCCCGTAGCGGTCGTCGTAATAGTCGTCAGGCCGCCCCTGTCCCTGGCCTCCGCGGTGATTCGGGTTGTCGGTCATCGGTTGTACTCCTGGTTCTGCGGTGTACGCGCGGTCTCGTTGTACTGGGGCGGGTTTTCCAGTGGTGGAGTCGGGGTTGACGGCACCACGAGCGCGAAATTGTCCGGTGTGCAGGTTCGCTGACTGCTCGAACTTAACGACCACATCACCATACGTTTGCCACCCCTGCTCATTGATGTAACCCTCCAAGTACCGGGCGAAAGTGGCCGAAGTCAGGTCCGGGTCAGCGCTCACCTTCTGGTAGTCGGCCACGCTGAGGGTAATGACGTACTCATTCGGCGCCAAAATCCTGCCGCCCGCCAATTCCCGCACACCGGAGTCGGCTTCCCTGTGCAGCATGGACTCGACCTCTTGCGGCACAATCGATCCGCCGAACACCCGCGCGAAGGCGTCGCCCACGGTCGACTCAAGCTTGCGCTCGATGCGGTCAACAAGACCCATCTAATCGCCCGCCTCACTCGCCGTCGTCGACCATGTCCGATCAGATGCCCGGTCACCCGCGTGTCGTGTAACCACACCTGTCACATTGCATGGTATCGGCACACCACAGGGATTCGGGACCAACAGAACTCTGAGAATCGTCTAGGTGCTGGTGGCGGGCGTCTGGGCCGAATCGGTACGGTTGGGGATCGGGGATGCTTGTTTGATAGGCTCCCCCGGTTGTTGGGGCGAGTGGCGGAATGGCAGACGCGCTGGCTTCAGGTGCCAGTGTCCTTCGGGACGTGGGGGTTCAAGTCCCCCTTCGCCCACAATCAACGGCCGCCGGCCGCTAGCTGTCCACGACCTCGCCTGTCATTCGCAGGGTGTATTCGCCGATCCACTCGGTGAGACTCGGCCAGCACGTAGATGAGGACCGAGAGCAGTTCGGCAAGTTTCCGCGCAGCAGGCACTTTCGTCCTCTCCGGCACCTACGCGAACGGCGTGCCGGAGGCCGCTATCGGGAGCCCGGGCCATCGGCCGGCGCGCTTTGTTGATTGCGGCCGGGGCCGATGGGGCCGAGCGCTCGGCCACGTACATGTTTTCGCCTGAAACCGTACCGGGTGAGCGCTCGCGGGCTGCAGGAGTCGACGGCCTCCAGTCCGCCGCGGGACAGACCATAAATCCGGGCAGCAGCACTGCCCGTGAGATTTGACGGTCCTTCGGCGTATGCACACGTCGACGACGACGAGAGCGCGGCGCCGATGGCCAATCGATTTCGATCTCCGCGCGCAATTGTCGCGACTTCATGCGGAGCGCTGTTCGTCGTTGCGCCGGTCGTGACGGCAGGACCCGCGTTGGCATGCATCTCCGGCCGGGCCGCAATTACATTGAGTCGCAATGAAAGACGTAGGAGCCGCCGTGATCGCCTTGTCGCCGTTGCCCTCGTCGTGGATTACGGCGCGCGCGGCGACGGTGCCGTCGGCGCCGACGAGCGGCTGCGCCTCGACCCGGAACGGGCCGACTTTCCCGCGGGCGAGGAACATTACGTGCGACGACGTGCCCTGCAGCTGATCGGTTCCGGCCGCGCCGCACGCCACGTCGAATACCGCGGTCTCGAGGATGACGAACTGCGGCCCGATGTGCAGCGCGGCGTCGGGCGAGGCCACCTCGGCCGAGAGCTCCGGCAACACCCAGTGGCCGTCGGGCCGGCAGGCGCCGCCGAACGCCTGCCACAGCGGCGGCAGATCGGGGGAGTCGACCACCTCGAGCGGGACGTGCTCCATCTTCTCCAAGCCTTCGGGCGGGACACCGATGCTGACGCCCTGCCCTTCGGTCAGCGCAAGTACGCGGCCGGGCTTGTCGGCGTCGACGATCGTCGAGCGGCTGTAGGCCATCTGTCGTCCCTGCTTGAGCACCTCGGTATTCACCTCGAAGCGCTTGACGTCGACGGCCCGGATCGAGGACCTGGCAGGACCAGATGACGGGATTCGGAACCGCCTCGAGATCCGACACGCCGCCGCTATCCGGCGATGCGATGCCGAGCACCGCCAGCAGCAGGCCGCCGCTCGGGTTGCGCATGTCGCGGCGCACGGTGACGGTTTCGTCGGCGACCCCGTTGTCCATCGATGCGTGAAAGCGGCCGATGTAGCGGTAACTCAGCAGCCCGCCCCAGCGCCTGCGAAGTTCGGCGGCGTACGCCTCGGGGTTGTCGGTCAGTTCGCGGATGTCTCTGAGCACACGCTCAGCACACCGTTTAGAACGAGATCGGTCAACTCCTCGGCGGCGCGATCGGTGTTGGTCACGTGTCGCACGCAAACCGCGTACCAGGCGCCACCGGCGATCACGTCCATCAAGGTGTCGGCACTGACCCCGCCGCGTGCCACGCCCGCGGCTGCCGCGTCGCCGACCGTGGCCGCGAGCTGGCTGCGCGCCGCCGCTTCCAGCCGGTCGCTGATCACCCGGCGCAGCCGCCGGTCGGAGCGAAGGTCGACCATCAGACCCGGAATCGCCTCGCGCACAGCCGGATCGCCGTACATCCGGACGGCGCCCGCGCAGAGCCGGGTGATCTCGGCGACGAAGTCGTCCTCAGGAGGTACCGGGCCGAGATCGGGGAAGACGGCCTCGTGCACCAGTTGCGCCTTGGATTTCCACCGGCGGTAGACGGCGGGCCTGCTCACCCCGGCCGTGGCGGCGATCAGGTCGATGGTCGTCGCCGAGTAGCCGCGCTCGACCAGCAGTGTTCGCGTCGCGGCCAACACCGCTTCGTCGATGGCCGGATCGCGGCGCGAGCCCTGTCGTCGGTGCCGCGAAGTGCCCGCCATTCTCTTCACTCCGTCCTAATTTGTCGATACAGTGTGTCACGTCTATCGCGAGATAGCAGTCCTGGCTGTCGTTTCAGCCGAGATCACGACCAGAATGCTATTTCGCGGGAAAGAGGAGGCGTTCATGACCGCGGGACTGACTAAGCCTCTGCCGGTGGCCGCCACTGGAGAGGACGGCAGGCACCTCTACACCTGCCCGCTGTGTGAGGCCATGTGCGGCTTGGAGATTCAGGTGCAGGACGGCAAGGTCGCCGGCATCCGAGGCAACCGCGACGACACCTGGAGCCGCGGGCACATCTGCCCCAAGGGTGCGACGCTGGGCGCCCTGCACGAGGATCCCGACCGGATCCGGCGCCCGATGGTCAAGGTCGACGGGCAGTGGCAGGAGGTGAGCTGGGACGCCGCCTTCCGGCGCTGCACCGAACTGCTCGCCCCGGTCGTCGAGAAGCACGGCATCGGCGCGGTGACGTGCTACACCGGCAACCCGCTCGCGCACTCGTTCTCCCTCGGCCGCTACACCGGTGTGCTGCTCGGCATGTCGGGCATCCCGCTCAGCTACTCGCCCGGCACCGTCGACCAGTGGCCCAAGAACCTGTCGTCGCACCTGATGTACGGCGGCTGGTGGAGCTTCCCCGTCCCCGACGTCGAACGCACCGACCTGCTCGTCGTGATGGGCGCCAACCCCGCCGCGTCGCAGGGGTCGTTGCTCGCCGCGCCCAGACGTGATGGGCATCATCGACGGAATCCGTAAGCGCGGCAAGGTGATTGTGATCGATCCGGTGCGCACGGCGACCGCCGCACGCGCCGACGAGTGGCTGCCGATCACGCCGGGCACCGATGCCGCGCTGCTCCTGGCCGTGGCCCACACGTTGTTCGCCGAGGATCTTGTCGACCTCGGGGATGTCGCACCGCACATCGACGGGCTGGACCGGATGCGGGAGGTGGCCGCGCAGTGGTCACCGGACCGGGTCGCGGCCGTCACCAACATCGACGCCGAGCGCATCCGCAAATTGGCGCGTGAACTCGCCGCCACCCCACGTGCGGTCGTCTACGGCCGGATCGGCACGTGCAACCAGGAGTTCGGCAGCCTGGCCAGCTGGCTCGTCGACGTCGTCAACATCCTGTCCGGCCACTTCGACGTCGAAGGCGGCAGCATGTTCCCGCGGGCCGCCGCGTGGTCGGTCACCGTCCAGCCGATACCCGGCCTCGAGGACGGCGCCCCGGAGTTCGGCCGCTTCCGCACCCGCGTCCGCGGCGCCAAGGAAGTGCTGGGCCAGGTGCCGGTGTCCTGCCTGGCCGAGGAGATCGCCACCCCCGGTGAGGGGCAGATCAAGGCGCTGATCACCGTCGCGGGCAACCCGGTGCTGTCCACGCCGGCCGGCCACATGCTCGACGACGTGCTGCCGACGCTGGACGCGATGATCGCCGTCGACCTGTGGCTCAACGAAACCACCCGGCACGCCGACGTGATCCTGCCGGGCTCGTCGCCGCTGGAGCAGCCGCACCACGACGACCTGATCCTCAATTTCGCGGTCAACAGCATCGCCAACTACTCGGCGCCGGTGTTCGCCCGACCCGATCCGGACGCGCCGGAGGAATGGGAGATCCTGATCCGGCTGACCGGCCTGTGCACCGGCATGCCCGCCGAGGACGTCGACGTCGCCGCGATCGACGACGGCTTCTTCGACTACATGGCGTTCACGAAGGGCCTCGACGGTGCGGAGATCCGCAAGCTCTACAACCGCGGCGGCCCCGAGCGGATCCTCGACTTCACGCTGCGCACCGGCCCGTTCGGCGATCGGTACGGGGAGAACCCCGACGGGGTGACGCTGGAAAAGCTCAAGGCCCGGCCCAACGGGATCAACTTCGGGCCGATGATCCCGCAGGTGCCCGACGTGCTGGGAACATCGGACGGCAAGATCCGGCTGGCCCCGCAGTACCTGCTCGACGACCTGCCCCGGCTGGCCGAGCGCCTGCAGCGGGCGCCCGCCGAGCTGGTCCTGGTGAGCAGGCGCCACCTGCGGTCCAACAACTCGTGGCTGCACAACGTGGGACCGCTGATGAAGGGCAAGGACCGCTGCACGCTGCTGATGCACGGCGACGACGCGAAACGGCGGGAGGTGCAGACCGGTGACCTGGTGACGGTGACGTCGGCGGGCGGCCATATCGAGGTGCCGGTCGAGGTGACCGACGCGATCATGCCGGGCGTGGTGTCGATGCCGCATGGCTGGGGCCACGGCAAGGACGGCACCCGGTTGGCGATCGCGAACGGATCACCGGGCGTCAACACCAACGTGCTGTCACCGCCGACGTTCATCGACGAGCCGTCCGGTAACGGGGCGTTGAACGGTATCCCGGTGACGGTCGCCGCAGTGCGGGCCTGAAAGTATCGACGGCGTGGGCAACAACGAACGGGCGAAGATCGTCATGTCCGACGAGGAGATCGCCGACTTCATCGACCGCAGCCGCACGGCGACGATGGCCACCGTGCTGCCTGACGGGCGACCGCACCTGGTCGCGATGTGGTACGCCGTCGTCGACGGCGAGATCTGGTTCGAGACCAAGGCCAAATCGCAGAAGGCGGTGAACCTGCGCCGCGATCCGACCATCACGGTGATGATCGAGGACGGGCAGAGCTACGACACCCTGCGCGGGGTGTCGATCGACGGCCGCGCCGAGATCGTCGACGACCCGGAAACCAATCTGCGCGTGGGGAAGAGCGTGTGGGAGCGCTACACGGGTCCCTACACCGACGAGATGCGCCCGTTCGTCGACCAGATGATGCGCAACCGGATCTGCGTGCGCGTGGTGCCGGGCCGGATGCGCAGCTGGGATCACCGCAAGCTCGGCATGGATCCGATGCCGATCGGCGGCAGCACCGCGCAGTACCTAGGTTGATGTCATGGATGCAGACAAGAAGCCCAAACAGCTGAACTCGCCGTTCGTCAGAGCGGGGATGAAATATTCGAGCAAGGCTGTCGCGTGGCTGTATCGCCGGACCGGCGGCAGAATCGGCGGGAACTGGCGTGGCGGCGCAGCGTTCAAGAAGCCGGTGCCGACGCTGTTGCTCGAGCACCGGGGCCGCAAGTCCGGCAAGCTGTTCGCGTCCCCGCTGATCTACATCACCGAGGGCGACAACGTGATCATCGTGGCGTCGATGGGCGGTCGCGACGAGAACCCGCAGTGGTACCACAACCTGATCGCCGACCCCGACGTTCACATCGAACTCGGTCGCGACAGGCGGCCGGTGCATGCCGTGCTCGCCGGCCCGGAGGAGAAGGACCGGCTCTGGCCCAAGCTGGTCGAGGCCTACGCCGACCTCGACGCATACAAGGCGTGGACCGACCGGGACATCCCGGTGTTCATCCTGAAGCCGCGCTAACCCCGACTTGGTGGCCGGAACCCGGGGTTGACGAGTCCCGTCGCGACCCCTGTACCGATCGGGCCGAGGCGGTCGAACAGCGTCGCGGTCCCGGTGGCGACCCCGGCGTCGCTGTAATGCGTCAGCGCCGCCAGGCCGATGTATTCTCCGTCGGGCAACCGGCTCAGGGTCAATGTGTAGTCAGCGTTGATGTAATTCAAACCGCTTGCGCTGGAATGGGTTAGCGAGCTGGTCACGTCGCCTGCCATGGCGGCGCGGACGAACGGCGAGACCACTTCACCGTCGACGAGCGGCTTCACGTCGCGCACCCACGCGTACTTCTGGCCGCCGTGCCGCCACTCGCTGAGATCGTTACTCGGGGCGGTCAACTCCGAACTCGCGCTGTAGGCCCACATTTCCATGGTGAAGTCACCCGACACGTCGGCAGGCCGGTTGGGCGGCGGCGGCATCTCGATCGGCAAGGTCCACGCCGAGTCCGCAGGTTGTTCGGCGCGGCGCAGGAACAGTGCGCTCGCCCGGGCGACGACGGTGTCGTTCTGCCGCATTGTCGCGTCCACCAACCGAATTCGCCTGCCCTCGCGCTCGACGCGTGGTGTCCACCCGCACCGGGTCGGCGAGCGCGACCGGCCGCAGCAGATCGACGGTCAGCCGCGCGGGCTGCAATTCGGGGTCGCCGCCCGCGCGCTCGACGGCCCGTCCGAGCAGGCCGCCGATGTAGGTGCCGCTGATCGTCGAACCCCACGGCCCGCGCGCGAGCGGGCTTGGTACCAGCACGTCTCCGTCGGCGGTGAAGAACGCCTGGTCATGACTCGTCATCGCCAAAGACGATAGCGGGTCTAATTGGCAGGGCTAGTCGACAACAATGTCCTGGTACTCGTCGTGCTTGGAGACGTAGTTGACCACCATCGGGCACTCGGGCACGATTCGCAGTCCGGCCGCGCGAGTCTGCTGCAATGCCTCGCCGACGAGAATCGTTGCCAGACCGCGTCCTTCGTAGTTCTTGTCGATCTCGGTGTGGGTGAAGACACGCTTCTCGCCGCGGTCCAGGAACTCCGCCTTCCCGACCTTCTTACCCTCGACCGCGATCGTGAACTGATCGGGTTCGGCGGTCACGGTGGTGGGTGCGCCGGTCTTGTCGGTCTTGCTCATGCATTCCCTTCGGGTTCGGCCGTGGCCGCAGCGTGGCGTTGGGCAGCGGGGGAGCGGGCAACCGCTCGACGGCGCCGCGGTAGCCGTCGACGGCGCCGAAGCGGGCGTCGTACGCCTCCCACAGCCGGCGATAGGTAGCGATGTCGTCGTGGCTGCGGCCGACGAAATTCCACCACATCACCAGCTCCTCGCCGAACGGTGGGCCGCCAAGCAGCACCGCGCGAGCCGGGCACGTTCCCCGGATTGTGCAGCGTCAGGACATCGCAGCCGGTGCCCTGGAACGCGAGGTCGGCGACATCGAGAGCGGCGCCGGCTGTTTCGAGGCGGCCCTGGTCCAGCAGCACGCCGTGCTCGAAGGACGGGTCGATGCCGAGGTCCACCCGTGCGCCAGGGTCGAGATCGACCTGCGCACCGAGCAGCGGCGTGAACGTGTGCACGGGTGATCGGCTACCCGCCAGCTCACCGAGGAACACCCGCAGCGCGGCGCCCGGCACGGAGACGGGTTCGGGCGCGTAGTGCGCGAAGTCGCGGCCGGTGTCGCGATCGGAGTCGGGCAGCGCGACCCACAACTGCACCCCGTGAAGGACCGTCGTCGCGGCGGTGGACACCTCCGAATGGCAGATGCCCGCGCCCGCCGTCATCAGGTTCAGCTCACCCGGCCGCACCATGGCGTGCACGCCGGCGCTGTCGCGATGCTCGACCTCGCCCTCGAACAGCCAGCTGACGGTCTGCAGCCCGGTGTGCGGATGCGGCGGCACGTCCATGCCGACTCCGTCGCTGACGTCGTGTGGCCCGTAGTGGTCGGCGAAACACCACGCCCCGATCAGCGATCGCTCCCGCTGCGGCAAGGTACGCCGCACACGGATGGCCCGCGGGCCGCCCAACGGGACTTCCCGGGGATGCAGCACACCGGTGAATGCCGATGCCCCGCAAGCCACTTCGGCGGGTGCGGTATCGGTGTTGCTCACCCCGTCACAGTAGCGCTATCCCGTCATCGCCGAGCGGATCACATCCAGGTCGTGGTCGTCGATCCGGAAGACCCCGAAGCGGAACTTATATCCCCAGCGGGTCTTGTTCTCGATGAAGTCGAGCTGCTCGATCAAGGGTTTGATCGGCGTCTCCGTACAGGACAGGAAATCGACGTTGCGCCGCCACGGTTGGAGGTCGTCGGACATCTCCACCTGGTAGGGCTCATCGTCGGCCACCTGCCCGATCGCGGTGAACGCCTGCAACGGGTCGCCGTTGGGGTGAACGGTCCGCGGCGAGTAGAAGGCGATCCAGTCGCCTCGGGCCATCTTGCGCAACATGTTCGGCTTACCGTGGTTCGCCTGCGTGAAACGGCCGCGGACGCCACGTTCGACGTGGTCGCGGCTGACAGTGTTGATCCAGTTCGTCATGTCCGCACGCTAAGTCGCGGGTCCGACACCGCGGGCTGCTCGATAGACCGCCTGTGGATAACTTCGATTAGAACGGGCTGCTGTTGGATTGCCAGCGCGCTTCCTCGGGGCGCGGCCCGTACTTGGCGGCATAGGCGGCATGCATGGCGGCGTTCTTCTTGCGGTTGATTTCGTCCACCAGCTTCGGGTCCAGACCGTGCTGGGCGAGTCGGTGACGGCGCCACACCTTGTTCAGCGCCAGCGCCATCAACAGCGACCAGACGTAGATCGGCGCCGTCATCTCCAGATGCACGTAAAACGATGCCGGGAGCAGCCAGAACGGTCCGAGCACCAGCAGCGGCGGTATTGCCCAGCGGATCATGTGCCGCCGGACGGCCCCCGGCCCGGCGAGGTCGTTGCGCACCCAGTCCCGCAGTTCGTCGGGCAGCCTTCTGCCGAAGATGTAGCCGAGGTACTGGGCCGGTTTCGGTCGGTTCATGCGCGTTCTCCTTCGAGGGCACCTGCCGCGAGCGCGGCGGCGTTGATTCGGATCAGCACCGAATGCAGGTGTTCGAGTTCGTCGAGACCCACCCCGAGCCTCTCGATCACCGCGGGCGGAATCCTCAGGGCCTTGCGCCGCAGCTGCACACCCGCCTTGGTGAGTTCGACGTCGGTTGCCCGTTCGTCGGTGGCCGACCGGGTGCGGGTGATCAGGCCTAACGCCTCGAGGCGTTTGAGCATCGGCGACAGGGTGGCCGAGTCGAGCTGCAGCGACGACGCGATCTCCTTGACGGATAGCGGCCGACCGTTCCTGTCGGTGCGGTAGTGGTCCCAAAGAGCCAGCATCACGAGATACTGCGGATGGGTCAGTCCGAGAGGGTCGAGCAGGGGCCGGTATACCGCAAGCACGGCGCGGTTGGTCACAGCCAGCGCGAAGCACACCTGGCGTTCGAGGGCCAGCGGGTCGACTTCCGCGTCGAGGACGGTCATAAGTGAGATCGTACCCTAATAGTTAGGGCACTAACTATTAGGGTGATGGAGCTCACCCAGGCATTGTTACGCTCAGCGCCATGACTGGTGGGCTGACGGCGAATGAGGTTCGTGAAACGACCTTCGGCAAGCCGCCGTGGGGTAAGCGCGGCTACAGCGAGGACGACGTCGACGCGTTTCTCGAACTGGTCGTCGCGCGGCTCGAGGGGCGCGGCAGGCTGACGGCCGCCGACGTCCACATCGTCGCGTTCTCCAAGCCATCGATCGGTAAGCGCGGCTACAGCGAGGACGACGTCGACGCGTTTCTCGAGCAGGCCGAAGCCACGATCGCGGCCCTGGATCGGCGGGTATGAGCGACCCACCGGTGCGGGACGACCACGCCGAACTGTTGCGTCGGCGTGCACTCACCGAGGACGCGGCGCGGCCCGAGGCCGTTGCACGCAGGCACGCATCGAACGGCCGCACCGCCCGCGAGAACATCGACGATCTCGTCGACCCCGGCTCGTTCGTCGAGTACGGCCGGTTCGCCATCGCAGCCCAGCGGTTCCGCAGAGACCTCGATGACCTGATCGCGCGCACGCCCGCCGACGGGCTGGTGGCAGGGACCGCGCGCATCAACGGCGATCTGTTCGGCGACGAGCGCAGCGCCAGCGCCGTGCTCTCCTACGACTACACCGTCCTGGCCGGGACCCAGGGCTATCTCGGGCACCGCAAGAAGGACCGGCTGTTCGAGCTGATCGAGCGGATGCGGCTGCCGACCGTCTTCTTCGCCGAGGGCGGCGGTGGTCGCCCGGGCGACACCGACCATCCGACGGTGTCATCGCTCGAGACGCGCGCATTCAAGCTGTGGGCACAGCTGTCGGGCGTGGTGCCGCGCATCGCGATCGTCAAGGGCCGCTGCTTCGCGGGCAATGCCGTCATCGCGGGCACCTCCGACCTGATCGTGGCCACCCGGGACGCGTCGATAGGGATGGGTGGTCCGGCAATGATCGCCGGCGGCGGGCTCGGCGACGTTCACCCCGACGAGGTCGGGCCGATCTCGGTTCAGGAGCCCAACGGCGTCGTCGACGTCGTCGTCGCCGACGAGGCGGAAGCGGTCGCAGTCACCAAGCGGCTACTCGGCTACTTCCAGGGATCGACCGCGCGTGGCGGCGGCGGCGACCAAATACCCTTGCGCACAATGATTCCCGAGCGCGACCGGCGCGCCTACGACGTCGGCCCGGTGATCGAGACGCTGGCCGACGAGGGTTCGGTGACGTTCCTCCGGCCGCGGTTCGCCCGCGAGATGGTGACTGCATTCGCGCGGATCGAGGGTAGGGCGGTCGGGGTGATCGCCAACGACACGCGATACATGGCAGGCGCGATCACCGCCGCCGCGGCCGACAAGGCGGCCCGCTTCCTGCAGCTGTGCGACTGCTTCGGGATTCCGGTGTTGTCGCTCATCGACTGCCCGGGCTACATGGTCGGCCCCGCTGCCGAGGGCGAAGCGCTGGTGCGCCGTGCGTCCCGGATGCTCGTCGCGGGCGCCGCCTTGCGCGTGCCGCTGGTCGCGGTCGTGCTGCGTCGCGGCTACGGCCTTGGCGCACAGGCGATGACGGGCGGCAGCCTGCACGAGCCGGTGCTCACCGTGGCGTGGCCGGGTGCGCACCTCGGCCCGATGGGGCTCGAGGGCGCCGTGCGGCTTGGCCTGCGCAAGGAGCTGGAGGCGATCGCCGACGACGACGAGCGCGAGGAACGCGTCCGCCAGGCGACCGCGGCCGCGCAGGAGAATGCCAAGGCGCTCAACGCCGCTCAGATGTTCGAGATCGACGATGTGATCGATCCTGCCGACACGAGAAGGATCATCGCCGAGACGTTGACGGCCGCGACCGCACACGCGGAGCGGCCGCCGCCGAGGCGGTTCGTCGACACCTGGTGAGCACTCTTCGGCGAGTGTCCGCTTTTGTACAGCTTTTCGCGGCGTGTCGTGTGCAGACACGGCCGCTCGCGGTGCGGGCGTGGGCTCAGTTGATGGCGAGTGCCGCTGCGATGGCGCGGCGCATGTCGTCCTCGTTGACGACCAGATCGGTGTCGGCGGCCTGCGCGAGCAGTTGTGGCGGAGTGCTACTCAGCCGACGGGCGCGCTCGTGCTTGCAGTGCACGATGACCTTGCGCGCGAACCGGCCGTTGCCCGCCGTATCCAGCGCGGTGCCCTGCTCGATGCGGAGTGTCGCGCAACCGGGCGCGCCTCCGCCCGCAGCAGCGGCCATGCGGTGTCGGCGATCGCGATCTTCTCCTTGCCCGCGATCAGCTGACCGATCTGCACGATCTCGTCCGGTGTGTAGCTGGTGAACGACAGGGTCAGATGGAAGCGCGACGCCAGGCCCGGATTGGCCTGCATGAACCGCCGCATCTCCTTCGGGTAGCCGGCCACGATGATTACCAGCCGGTCGCGGAAGTCCTCCATGTACTTCAGCAGGGTGTTGATCGCGTCCTTGCCGAACGAGTGGCCCTCGTGCTCGGGCGCCAGCCGGTACGCCTCGTCGATGAAAAGCACACCGCCCAAGGCGGATTCGCACACTTCCTTCATCCGGGCCGCGGTCTGCGAGATGTATCCGACGACGAGGTCCTCCTCGGTGACCTCGACGACGGTCGGATGCTCGATCTTGCCAAGGCCGAACAGGAACTCCGCCGCGATGCGGGCGAACGACGTCTTCGCCGTGCCGGGCGGACCCTCGAGCACCATGTGGTTCTCGTTCGTCACCGACGTCTCCTCGCCCCTGTCGGCGAGGATCTGGTCGATCTGGATCTCGGTGCGCCACACCGTGATCTGTTCCTTCGGACCTGTCAGTCCGATCAGCTCGTCCAGCTTTCGCTGCGCCTGCGCGAGCACCGCGTCCTTCTGTTGCTCGAGCGCCTCGGCCGCGCGCTGCGCCTTGGACGTCTCGGTGCTCGGATCCCACGGGTCGGTGCGGGTGGCGATGGTCTCCGAGTCGGTGACGATCAATCGGTAGCCCGGGTTGGAAAGTGCCTCCGAAGCGGCGTCGAGCAGCACACCGTTGCTGGTCGCCTGCTCGAACGACGCCCGTGCGGCGTCTTCCTGACCCAGCTCGCGCAGACACCATCCCCTGGTCAGTGCGGCGTCCGCGGCGATGTACTGGTTCTTCGTCGTGACCGTGTTGGCACGATCAAGCGCGGTTTGAAACTGCCCGATGCTGGCGGCGGCCGCCGCGGCAAGTGTGTCGACCGCCGCGGTCAGGTCGTCGACGACGTGGGTGGCGTGCGCGGGCGGCGACTTGGCGGTGCTTCTCAGCACGTCGGGCCACCGTTGCGCCAGGTGATAAGCGGCCGCGCCGACGAACTGAGCCCACTGCGCCGCCATCGCGTCGTCGGCGACGACGGGATCGGAGAGCACGTCGACCGCCTCGGCGAAGCGACGGTCGGCGATCAGGGCGGTGGCGTATGCCAGCGCGATCGTGGACCGTGACCAGACCGGCATCGTGACGTAAAGCGGTGCGTCGAGGCGGGCGTGCAGGTCGCCGTCCACCAAGCCGATACGCCGCGTTTCCCGGTACAGCGACCGCGAATTGCGGTGCGCCGCCACGAGCACGTCGATGGCGTGATCCCCGCACGCGATCCTGCCGAGCCAGGCGTCCGACATGGTCGGCTGTGCGGTGGTGACCGCGACGAATCCGGCCAACGCGGCACGAGCGTCGCCGGCCTTGAAGCGCTCGATCGCAGTGTCGAACGAGCGGCGCTGATCGGTCGGGGCAGTCATCGAAATCTGCGCTCTCCTATGCGGTCTGGCCCGCGGCGCCCAGGAAGGGCTGCTCCGCCTTGAAGGTGGCGATCTGGACATCGGTGGTGAAGGCCGACGTCGCGATGCGAACCGTCGACGCCGATATCTGGGTGAACGACAGATCCGGTGTCGGCGCGTTGCGCTCGGCATCACCGATCGTGATCACCGACGAAGCCAGCCCGGCGGGCGGCGGTCCGCCTGCGCGGTCGCTGACGATGATCGACGGAACGAACTCAGGGGGATGCCTGCGATCGACCACCGCGATCAACGGCTGCTCGAGCTGGCGCCACCTGGCGGGCTTGTCGGTGTAGATCGCGATGCGTTCGCCGACCGCCGCCGCCCGCACCAGCAGCTGGCACGCGTATGGCATGCCGGTGTGCAGCGCGATGCGGGTCGCCTGATCCGGGTCGGTCAACGACAGCAGCAGCAGGTCGCCGCGCTGGGTGGTACCGACGAGCACACCCGAGGAGCCGACCGGCAGCTCGAGCGGTGAGGTGTCCAGCGGTCGGGCGGGCATCGCGTCGAACCGGCGCTGCAGCGGGGCAGACCGGGTCGCCGCGGGACCCTGATGACCGGGCAGCGGGTTGAGGTAGAGCGTGGGCGGCCTTGTCGGCGCCTGCGGGTCGTTGACCCGAACGATGGCCGACACCCAGGTGCGCCCCTCGGTGGGCCCGCGGTTCTTGGTCAACGAAATCGTCTGCACGACAGCGTCGGAACGCAGCGCCCACATCTGGTTGAGCGTGTTGGTGGTGATGTCCTCGGGGGAGAAGTAGTAGGACGTCAAATAGCCGGGGTGAGCCTCGATCGACTTCCACAATTCCGTGGGAGCCACCGGAGTCGGGATGCGTGCACCGACGGGTGCATTGTCGGGTTCGGCTTCGGCGGGCACCACGGCCAGGCTCGCACCGAGCTCGACAAGCGCGGCGTCGAGATCCTTTGCGGTCAACGGTTTAGCACGCACACCGCGCTGCAGCAGTGCGTTCACGATGCGTTCGGTCGCCGCTGCGGCCGCCGCGCCGACCGTCGAGCGATAGGCCAGTCCGCTCACCGAGTTAGCAATGTCGAGACGCACCACCAGATACGTGCGGCGCTGCCCCGCGGCGGGCCGGTCGGCGAGCAGGGTGGAATACAGCGGCGGGTAGCCGGTGCCGCGGCGCACCCGCAGGCCGCTGGACACCACGTCGACACCCGACAGCCGAATGCCGCCTGGCTGATCCAGCAGATCGGTCACCGCCTGCAGCGGAAGCCGGTTGGGGGTCAGCGCAGTCGCCGATCCGGTCAGCAGCGTCGGCGAGTAGGCCTGGCCGGTTACCTCGATCATCGTGATCGCTTCGCCGTCGAATCTGTCCGGAACCCGAACGCCGTAAAGCGAAGCGCCGTGCGGGATGTCGACGGCCGCAGTGGGGGAGTCGGTACGGCGCCGCCGACGCCGCCAGCGAACCCGGTGAGTGAACCACTTGACGGCGTTGCGTCGGTACACCGTGACCATCAGCAGGGCGATCGCCACCGCAGCGGCCGCAGCGGTCGGCCACAACGACATCCGTGCCGGCGGGAAGATCACGATCGCGGCGAGCACCGCAACCTCCACCCCTACCACCGCGGGAATCGTGGCGTTGATGCCGAGCGCGCGCGCCTTCATGACCGCCTCCGCCGAACCGCCGCAGCCGCGGCGACCAGCGCCGCCAGCCCGGCCACGACCGCGGCACCGATCAGTGCGGTGTGCCGCGGCCGGAGATCCGGGGGCGGCGGCGGGGTGGGGACATGCAACAACGTGGTCAGATGCTCGGGAGGTAGACGATCGCCCGGCGACACGTCGAACGTCAGTGCAGCGACCGGATCGACGACGCCGTAGCCGACCTTGTTGTCGATGCCGCGCGGTGGGTTGTGCGCGGTCTCGGTGATCCGCCGGATGATCTGGTGCGCGGACAGCTGCGGGTACTTCGCACGCACCAGCGCGGCCACCCCGGAGGTGTACGCCGTGGCGAAGCTGGTGCCGGACAACGGAATCGCCTTGCCCGGGTCCCTCGCAGGCAGCGCGTTGATCGGTGCGCCGTTGACACTCGACAGCCCCATCAACTCGAGGCCGGGTGCCGCGACGCCGACCCACGGACCCGCGATGCTCTGCGGCAGCGGCTGGCCGTCCGGGGAAACCGCACCGACCGTGAGGACGTAGTCGGAGAACCAGGCGGGCGTGACGATGGTTGACACGTCATGCCAGTCGCGGGGGTCCTCGGCCCGCAGCGGGTTGAAGAGGGGGTTCTGTCCGCACGAGGAGCCCTCGCCCTCATTGCCCGCGGCGGCCACGATGACGATGTCCTTGTCGACGGCGGCGTAGCGGATCGCGGCACCGAGCGCGGCCTGATCGATGGGCTGTGCAGCGTTGATGCAGGCCGTCACCGAGATGTTCATGACCCTGACACCGAGGTTTGCCAGGTGCACGACCGCCCGGGCCAGCGTCGCGATATCGCCTGCCTTGCGGCGGATTTCCTCGTTGTCGCCGGGTTGCGGCCTGGCCGGCCCGAACGCGGACGAGGACTGACGCACCGAGATCAGCGCGGCATCCGGGGCGACACCGACGACCCCGTCGGGGCTGCCGGGCGGCGGTCCTGGCACCGGTGGCACCTCGCCTCCGCCGGGCCCGGCTGCGGGAGCGACGGGCTCTTCCGGGGGAGGCGCCTCTTCGGGCGGCGGTGGCGGCGGTGGCGGTGGCGGTGGCGCGGTGACCGTTACCGTGCTCGGCTTCGGTGGCGGCGGTGGCGGTGTCGTCGGAAACGGTGACGCCGGGACGTCGGGCGGGGGTGGCGGTGCGTTGACGCCGGGGGGCATCGGCGGTGGTTTGACGGCCGGGTCGGACGGGTGCGCCGCGATGATCGACGCGACGACGGTGCCGTGCGAGTCGCAGTCGAAAAGGCCGCCGTTCTCATCGCCCATCACGTAGTCGCCGCCGGGGAAAAGCGCAGGGAATCGCGGATTCGGGGTGACGCCGGTGTCGATGAGTCCGACCGTCACGCCCGCGCCGGTGGAGTACTTCCAGGCCTTGGTGATGTCCAGCATGACGTTGCCCGGCGCGGCCTGGGTGACGTCGGGATTCGCCACCGTCAACGGGTCCGCGCAGGTGTTCTGTTGTTTCATCTCCTGGTCGGGACCTGGCGTATCGTCCGGCGGCAGGGCGGCCGGGTCCACACCGGGCGGCTCGATGGCCACCGCCGCCGCGGGCATCATCACGTTGGCACCGAGCAGCACGGCAGCCAGTCCCGCCGCAGAAGTGGTCCGCGCGCCGCGGGTCAGTCGATGCATCAGTGATAGCGGATGTATTGCAGGATGCCGAGCGCCCATGCGGCGAACGGAACCACCAGGGCCAACAGGATGTATTCGGTGTATTCGACGATCTTGCGCACCGGCGGCGAGAACACCCGTGGCGGCACCACGGTCGCGGCCACCAGGCCAAGCGCCGCGATGCCAAGAGCCGTGCCCGCCGCGATCAGCGTCGCGGAGGTGTCGGTCGGTGCGGCCTGCAACCCGTATTTTGTGGCGGCTCCGATCAGACCGGTAACCGCAATGGCGACCAGGATGATCGCGTGTCGCCGGTCGCGAAAAGCCCTGGCGCGCAGGATGAGAACGGCGGCAACCGCCCCGAGCACCACCAGCTGCGCCCACTCCCGCTCGCCGTGCGGCGTCACCGCGACCCACGACGCGGGCACCGCGACGGCGGCGACGCCGAGCAGTACACCGGTCAGCACGGTGTTGGACTTGCGCGCTGCGGCCGCCACCTGCGCGCCGGAGAGGGTGACATCCGACGGCGGGCCCTCCTCGACCGGTGAGACCGTGTCCTCTGGCTGGCCGGGAGCACGCGCAAAGATGTCGCGGCCGGTGATCGAACCGAACGTCTGCCGTGGGACATTCGCCATCCGCAGCGAGATCGTCGGGGCCGCGGAGACCGCGACCAGGACAGCGATCAATACGGCTACGGCGATCCGGGGCCCCGGCACGTCCCAGTACATCCGCACGAGGGCGACCACGGCAGCGCCGAAGCCTGCCGTGATGATCGCCGCGGCCGCCGTCCAATAGCGGCCGGTGAACCGCACCAGCAGCCACACGCCCGCCAGCGCGGTGGCCGCGGCAAGAAATGCGTGCGGTGCGCCGGGGGAACCGCCGGGCGGAATGGTCGCGGCGGCCAACCCCGCTGCGACGAGCGCTGCCCATGCTGCACCGTCGGTGACGACGCGGCCTGCGCCGACTCGCGCACCGATCGCGGCGGTGATCAGCAGGCCGATGGTGGCGGCGGCGAACAGGATGGGCACCAACAGTGCGCTCTCGTGCGCCCAGCGCAACCGCCAGAGCAGCATGCTGGCCACGCCGAGCGCACCGCCGATGATCACCGCGGCGACCGTCAACGCGGTCTGCGCCGTAACCCGGACGAAGTGGTCGGAGGCGTACTGCGCCAGTGCCGTAGAAACGTTCTCCACCACCGGCCCGTAGCGCTCGGCCCTGCCGGCGGGCACCAGCGCCAACACGTCGCCGTCGGCGATGTTGTGACCGGCGAGCGAGACGTCCGACGCCAACGCGGACATGCCCGCTGCCCGCGCGAATTCATAAGCGGCCGGGGGCAATTCGGCGGCACCCCGCCCGCGTAGCACTTTGTTGATCGCGATGACCGTCGGATCGACCAAGGTGTTGAGCGGCGCAGCCGACGGCAACACGAGATCGATCTGATGAGAATCGCCTGCCAGTATCGACACCCGGCACGACGGCGGCACCTCGACTCCAGGCGCAGTGCGGCTGGCCGGGCTGGCTGCCGGTTCGCGAACGGTCGTCACCGGCGGTCCCGCGGTCCGTCGGTGGTGGACGCGAAGTGCTCGGCGAGCGCCGCGGTGATCTCGATGAAGCGCCGCCTGGTCACCGGCGACATCTCGGAGGTCACGTCGATCACGCCGCCGGGACGCAGGTGCGAGTCGAACGGAACCTCGACGACGACCTGGCCGCGGCTGGCGAACTGCTGCACGAGGATCGAGCGGGTGCGCTTGTCGGCGTGCCCGTCGGAGTCGTTCAGCACCACCACGGTGCGATGCAGCAGGCCGGTGTATCCGCGATTGGCCAACCACTCCATCGTCTGACCGGCCGCCGATGCGCCGTCCACCCACGGCGAGGACACCACGATCAACGCGTCGAGATCGCGCAGCACCTCCTGCGCGATCGCGGAGTCCATCGTCGAGCCGCAGTCCACGATGGAGATGGTGAAGTGCCTGTCCAGCCGCGCGGTGGCCTCGCGGTAGATGGCCGGGTCGAGCACCCGCCGCCGGGCCGTGCTGGATTCACCGGCGAGCACGAACAGGCCCGCGGAGTTGTTGCCGACGCGACTGCGAACGTCGGCGAAGGTGTCGAGGTGTTCGTCGGCCGCAAGCTCCCAATATGAACCCGCCGCGTTCGGATCGATGCGGCTGCCGAGCTTGCCGAACGCGGTGTCGGCGTCGATGGCCACCACGCGGTCGTCCTGGCGCATCTCGGCGAAGATCGAGCCGACGCTGGCCGCGACGGTCGTCTTTCCGACACCGCCCTTGCCGAACACGCCGATCTTGTAGTGCCCGCGCAGCAGCGAACGGATCTTGAGCTCCAGGTCGGCCAACCGCTGTTCGTCGGGTGACGGTCCCAGGTTGATCAGCCCGAACGTGCCGCGATAGAAGAAGCGCCGCCAGCCTTTTCGTGGTGGCATCTTCTTGGACGGCACCAGTTCACTCGTGCGGATGCTGTCGACGTAGGAGTAGCCGGTCGACGGCGGCGCGGCGGCAGGGGCGACGGCCCAGTTCGGTGACGACGACGGCTGTGACGACCAGTCCTGGCCTGCCGGACGCTGGGAGCGTTCACGCTCGCGGTCGCGGGGCGGCTCCTGCTGCCAGCCTGCCGGTCCGGGACGGCCCGAAGCCAAATCGCCCCTCGCGTCCGCACCGCTCGGCGGCATCACCCGGGTGTACTCGGCTGCCGTCTCCTCCCTTGGCCTGCCTTCGGCATGAGCGCCCGTGCCCGGTTCTCCGCTGCGACCGGGTGGCGCGGTCGGTTCGCTCGGTCGTGGCGGCGGCCCCTGCCTGAAGCCGCCGGGCGGTATGCGCTGGGGGACGGTGTGGGTCCGGCCGGAATCCGGCGTCCAACGTGGGCGGCGATCATCGGGGCCGAACGGCGGCCGGCCCGGCTCTTCCGGCCTGCGGACGGCGTCGTCGCCGACCCGAGTCCCATCGCTGGCGGGGCCGGTCGGCCGTGGCCCGTCGTCGACCCCGTTGCGCGTGGGTGTGTCATCCTGCCCCGCCGGGCGCGGCGGCTCGAGCGGGCGGCCCGCGGGCTCATCACCGGAATCCGAGGGCGGCGAAAGGTGTTCCCGCAAAAAGTCATCGCGTTCGGTCACGGCGTCAATCCTGACTGCGTGTCCATGGTCTCCTCCGGTGAATATCGTTGTCTGAGGGTGATCGTCGAGCTCATTGCGGTTTCTGCGCCTGGGTGAGTGGAGCCGCGTCGGCGGGCGCCGCCAGGGTGTCGTGCTGCGTCATCGCGTCGGTGCGACTGAGCGCAGGCCCGGGAGCGAACACCCGGATCAACGGCCACGGTGCCTGTCGCGCCATGGGCGGTGAAATGCCCAGCGCCCGCAGCGTTTCGTCGTCCAGCGAGATTCCGTACCGCACGCCCTGGTCGCTGATCCACCACATGGACTCGCGGCTGGTGGCGTCCGGCGCGGCGCCGGTGGTCATCACCAGGTTGGTCGCCCCAGGAGACATATATACCTGGTCGGCCTCGATACTCGTGGCCGACCGGTCGTTCTTGACCAGGCGCAACAACCGGTCGTCCGACCCGATCGGGATCGGCAGTCCCTTACCGGACAGCACGACGGTCTCCGAGGATCGGTCGGTGGACCCCTTCGACCAGCTCAGGCACGTGACAGGGTTGGACGCGGTGTCGACGAGCTCGAGCCTGGTGGTGGGGTAGTAGTCGACCGGGAGCGTCTCCACGACGGGAACGCTGGCGAGCCGATCCGGCGCGACCACCACAGGCAGTTCGTCGCCGAACGAGTTGGCGGACCGCAACAGCGATGCGACGAACGGCGAGATGGGCTGGACGCCATTGCGCAGCAGCACATAGAAGTTGTCGGCATCGGTCTGCAGATCGCGCACCGAAAGGACCGATCCGACCACCGCACCCCGCGCCACATTGAATTGCGACGGGGCGCCTGCTCCGGGAACGGCCGGGGTGTTCAGCGGTTCGGTTGCGGGTAACGCGTCGAACAGTGGCGTCGAGATCTTCACCGGCCGCGGGGCGTCGGTGTCGACGCCGAGCGCGAGGCTGACCGCCTTGTTGGACAGGTCGATCTCGGACCGCTGCCCGTCCCAGACGACGTAGGTCTTGTCGGCGTGCTCGGCGAGCACCGCCTTCGGCGGCTCGAGAGGCATGGCGCGGGACCCGACCGTGAGGGGTCCGCCGATGGCCGTCACGACGGGCGCGGCGTTCGGATTGTCGGACGCGCTGTCGCAGATCGTCCACTGCGAGCTGTCGGCCGTGCGCAGCGGCATGGTCGAGGGCGCACCCGCGATGCCCACCGACGGGCCCTGCGGGTATTTCGCCAGCTCGTTGGCTTTGACGAAGGTGGGGTTACTCGACTGCCCCGCGATCAGCCGCGCGCTGATCAGATTGACCGCCGGGTGCAGCCTGCCGTCGACGAGGACGAATACCGCGCCGGTATCGCGGTCAGCGAGGATCGCCGACTGTCCCACCTGCCCTGCGGGCTTGAACCAGGACAGCACGAACATCAAAGCGACGGCAAGGAGCGCGAAGATGAAGCCGAGAAGCAGCGATGCGCGCTGGCGCTGCACCGGATCGAACTCCATTCGCACACCGTGATGCGACAGGGCTGCGGCATTTCGCCGGTTCCAGAAAAAGTGTGCCGACACCTGAAGTCCGCTGGCCAAATTCAAAGCCATGACTCAATACCTTACTTGCGGGTCGGGTCCCGTCGAACCGCAGATTCTCCGGAGCATGTTGTCATTCATGGGTGCATTAGTTCGCGTTTGCTGAGCGGATGCCGCGGCGGCTACGCCGGCGCCTTCGCCGCGTTCAGTAGCTTGCCGATGTCTTGTCGCAGTGCGTCGGGGGAGGTGGGCCAGACGCTCGTCCAGCGGGTGCCGTCGGGACCGGTCGTGTAGCTGATGGTGATGCGCCCGTGCTCGGAGTCGATCACCGAGATCACGTCGGGGTGCACCTGTGGTTTGATGCCGTGATCGATCACCGCGACGACGGCCATGGCCGATTCATCGAGCCGCATCGCGGCCGCCATCACCGCGACCTGATCGGGTGTCAGGCCGAGCCGCGCCAGCGCCGATGCGACCAGGGGTTGCTCCTTGCCGACGGTGTCGGTGAGCGCTCGCTCCAATGCGGCGCTGGGCAGGTTGAACCCGGAGATCGCGGCGGGCGGGCCTGCGGAGAACGCGTGCAGCAGGGTGTCGCAGATCAACTCGACCGCAGCGTCGGCGTACGCGGCCTCCCCAAGCGGTGCGAGCACGACCTGATCGTCGCTGCGGGCGATCATGGCAAGCCAGCGTTCGCGCTGACAGATCGACATCGTGCGTTCCTCCACGAGGACTCCAGGGTCGTCGCCGACCGGCGCACTGCCGTCGAAAGGCTTGGGCCGTCGAATCACGACCACGACTTCCCGCTGCGGCCGGCCGACCACGGCCATCCAGTCCCGCACCGCCTCGTCGACCTGACCGCGGTCGTCGATGACACCGGCGGCGGCCAGCGACGCGTACTCGGCGGTCCGCTCCAGCGGAATCTCGCCGATGTCGGTCGCCACGGATCCGCCGCCGTCGACCGACGGCACGAACGGTCGAAGCCGCAGCGCGGTCGGCATCTTCTCGATGCCGAGAAGTGCCTGCAGCACCCAGATTCCCGACGGCGTCGTCGTCAGCTCAGCCATTGCACTTCCTTTACCGCCCAACATCTTTCAGGGGAGGCCAACCGCCGGTCGGCCTCCCCTGACTGAAGTTTCGCCCCCGCTAGATCGTCAGTGTCTTGGCCACACCCAGATCCGTGTTGACCATCGACTCGAGCACATGGCTGATCACCTGGCACTGGTGATTCAGCGTTTGTTCGCAACCATCGATGCCGCTGTTGACCATCATTTGGGACTCTTCGAACGAAATACCGCCTGAGCCCTGCAGCTCCTCGCGGACGCTGGTGAGCGCGTTGAGAGCCTGGTGGCGGATGTCCTCGAGTTGCCCCCTGGTGACGGCAACGGAGTGAACCAGATCGGGAATTGCCGCCGGGTTGTATTCGAACATGTGTCAGTTTCCTTTCAGGTCACATCGGGTTGGAGATGCTGGCGACGGCAGCGCGCGACTGCTCTTCCTGCTCTTCGAACGTGTTCGCGGCTTGCTGAAGCGCCTGGATCAGCTGGGCCCACGTGGTGGTCAGCCGCATCGTGGAGTCGTTGATCTCCTGAGAGGCGTTCACGTTTGCCATGGCCGCCATCCCCTGCCAGATGCCCGGCGCGTTGGCATCCTGTGAGTGCCCCAAGTAGTTGTGCATGGCGCCTTCGGCTTCGCTTTTCAGGTGCTCGAGTTGCGATGCGACGGCGCGCACCTTGTCGGCGCCAACGAGGATTATGTCTCCCACAATTCTTCCTTTTCATTAACTGGTCGGTTTGATTCTGCTAAGCGTATTCCGCCCCGGGCGGTGGTCATTTCACCAATTTTTCGGCTAATCCTCCCTCCCGGTGCGAGGGCCGACCGTCAACTGCATGGTCCTGCCCTCGGCCGAGCCTCCCTGGCCACGGTCGTCGCGCGCCGCATGTCCGGCAGCGGCCGGAGCGCCGTACAACCCTCCGGTGCCTGCCCCCGCGGTGGGTTGGACCGAACTCGGGACTTCGGGCGCCATCGCGCTGCCCGGCGCCCAGCCCGTCGGCAGCTTCGGCGGTCCCGGCGCGTTGAAGCTGCCGGTAGGTCGGGTGAAGCTGGACATCACGCCGGCGCCGCCGCCGATGCCGCCCGCGCCGCCGCCACCTCCGCCGCGCGCGGCTGCGTCGGTCGTTGCGGCCAGCGTCCTCTGATCCAGTCCACCCGCCGCCTTCTCCAGCCCGTTCACGCCACCGCCGTTCATACCGCTGGTCAGCGGTCCCAGCATGCCCATCGCCATCTGCGGGAACTGGCCGAGCATCTGTGGGAACTGGCCCAGCATCTGCGGGATCTGGCCGAACATCTGCGGCAGTTGACCCAGCTGGCTCATCATCTGCGGCGCCATCGACGCCATCGACTGAGCGGGGGCGGCCGCCGTCTGGGCGGTTCCGCCGACAGTGCCGGAGGCCTGGTTGACGACGTTCAGGCTCTGTGACATCGCGGCATTGGCGCCGCCCTCGGCGGCTGCCGCGCCGACCGAGGCCGCCTGGGCGACGAAGCCCGCCGGGTTGGTGGTGAGCGGCGCCGGCGGCGGCGGGATACCGAGCGTCATGATGACGGTCTGCACGATGCCTTCGTAACCGCCCATGTTCGACGCGTTCACCGGCCAGAAGAAGTCGTAGTACTCCATGTCGAGCCCGATGATGATCGGGGTGTTCTGCCCGATGATGTTCGTCGCGACGAAACCGGCCTGCGAGACCCGGTTGGTTTCACAGACCGGGACCTGAATCATCGCGGCTTTAGCCGTGAGATACGCCTGCAGAATCGCCGCCGCGGACGCCGCTGACTGCTCGACCCAGACCGCGAGCGCCTCGAGCGCGGCGATGTAGGGGATCGCGGTCGCCGTCATGGCGGCGCCGCCCGCGCCGATGAACCCGTTTGCGGCGGTGGCACCGGTGGTGGCCGCCATTTGAGCGGCCTCGGCCATCAGGGCTGCGGCGAGCACGTTGTGGGCGATCGCGGCCGCCTCGATGCTGGCGCCTTGATCGCCGAGCATCAATTGGCCCGCGTTGACCTCAGGTGGAAACGCAGACCAGGATCCGGCCGCCATAGACGGCTAACCTCCGAGCGTGGACGTGATCAGATTGATGCCCTCGACCGCTTCGTAGGTTCCGCCGCTGGTACCGATCGCGCCAGCGAACATTCCGCGCATCGCGATGTACTCGGCGAGAATGCCCGAGGTCGCGGCTCCACGGGCGCACAGCGCCGCCGAGGCGCGCACCGAAACGTCGTCCGCGCCCGGGGGCAGGACGGCACACGTGGGCCCGGCTGCGCCCGCCGTCGCGCCCGCCATCGTGGCGGTGCCTCCGGTCTCGGCACTTGCCGCCGCGGCCAGGATGGCCGGATCGACGTTAATCAACATGCTGTCTCCCGATTGACGTAGCTGCTGTCTGCAGTCTAAGGCTGGTTCGCACTACCCGTGTGCACCAAATTCCAAATCGCCCCCACTGTACCTCTAAGTTTGCGGACCCGCCTGAGACGGTGACGCAGGTGGATTGCTCCACCCGGTCAGTGCACCTGTTGTACCAGATCTTGTGTAATACGTCGCTTTGCCAGGACGCTGCGGCTCAGCGAAGATGTCGGCGACGATCTTGCCTGCGTCACGCCGCCCGTCCAGCACCAGGGTCGGCGCAAGCGAGGCGCGGAGTTTGCCAAGAACCGAGCTGCCGATCGCCACCTGGTTCCAGTTTGCGACAGCTGTGGCGGCAAATACATGAAGCCCGGTGTCCCGTGCGCCTTCGATGTGCGGCCCAAGCAGCATCAGCGGGTTGTCCATCGTCGACCACACGCCCGCATCGTCGACGATGACGAAGATTTCGGCTCCGGACCAGAACTTCTTCGTCATCATGTCCGCCTGCGTCGTGCCGGGAGGAGGTTGCCGGCTGTCGAGCTCAGCAACGAGATCTTTGATCGCTTCCCGGATGGCGGTCTGGGTGTAGGCGTAGTCGCGCAGATGTGGGCCCTGCACCACACCGAGCAGTGTCCGGCGCGGGTCGAGGACCAGAATCTGCGCCTCGTCCGGGCGGTAGAGCGATGTGATGGACTGGCACAGCACCCGCAGGAAATTGCTTCGGCCCGAGCGGGGTGCGCCGACCGCGATCGCATGCGGGTGATCGGCGATATCGAGATAGGCGGGTCCAAGGTTGGCCTCGGACAGACCGAACGGAACGAGGGTCCGCCGGGTAACCGGCTGAGCCAGTCGCTGAACCTCTTCGAACGGGACCGACTCGGGCAGCCGGCTGACCGTCGCCGCCTTCTGGATACCGGAAACCTGGGCAATGAGCGGGCCGATATCGCGTGTCGCGACGCGGCCGTCGGGAGCCGCCTGGTCGGCGACCTCAGGTCCGGGCCGTTCACCGAGTTCGGGTACGCCGATCAACAGGTGCATGCCCGCCTTGGTGATTCCGCGGCCCGGCACCCCGCGCGGCACCTTCTTGGCGAGCTGCCGGTTCATCTCCGTATCGCCTGGATCTGTCAGCCGCAGCTCGATGCGCTCGGTGGCCAGCGGCTTGAGGGCCTGCTTGAACCCCTGTAGGTAGCTGGTATGTGAGATGACCACGTGCACGCCGTAACTCAGGCTGCGCGCCAGCGCGACGATGTGGTCGACGTACTGCGGGTACTCGCTGGCGAAGGTCGCCCAGCCGTCGATCACCAGGATGACATCGCCGCCTGCCACCGGGACCGGCTCAGGCTTCTCGCTGAACTTGCGGCGCCGAACCTCGTCCATATCCAGTCCGGTCTTGGCGAACACCGCTTCGCGCTCGGCGACCATGCCCTGCACCGATGCGATGATGCGGCCGACGCCCTCCCGGTCCACCGCCGGGGCGAGACCCGCGACGTGCGGCAATGCCCCCACGGCGGCGAGGCTCGGACCGCCGGCAGCCACGCAGTAGAACTGCACACGCTCGGGCCGGTACATCAGCGCCGCGGTCGTCATCATCGTGGCAAGCGTCGTCGTCACACCGGATTGCGGTCCGCCGATCACCAATGCGTTGGCGCCCAACAGATCCACGAAGTGCACATCCTGGCGGTGCTGACGCGGCCGGTCCTCGATACCGACGGGAAACGCCAAGCCGGGCGTCTTGCCGTAGTCGACATCCCACGGCTTGCCCCGCACCAACCTCACCAACTCGTCGGCCGTCGCCGGCTTCTCCAGCGGTGGCAGCCAGAGCTTGCGGGGCGGACGAGCTCCGGTCGCCCGCAACGAGTCCACGATGGTGTCGACCACGGTCGGCGGCAGCTCGCCGGGGGCCAGCGGCATGGGGGCCTGCTCCTGAACTGGCGTAGGTTCGTGGCCGTTGCGCTCCGGCGGGGCGAGCAGGCCGTCTTCGTCGGGCACCTCGCTGGCGGTGAACGATCGCGGCGTGAACCAGGTCCCCGCGGCCGCCACCGGTGCGGGCCCGCCGTCTTCGGGCGGCGCCACGTAAGGCGGAGACGAGTAGAACGCGCGGAACTCGCGCGGAGGACGCATGCCTTCACGCAGATAGCCGGTGCCCTCCTTGCCCTTTTCGGGCAGGTGCGCGGCGATCGACGAGCCAATCGCCTCGCGCGAGTCTTCTTCGGTGCCGGTGCGCAGCGCCATGAAGAAGCCGATCAGGCTGCGGATCTTCATCAGCCGGTGCGCATCAACTGTCTGTCCGGCCAGCTGAAGGAAGACGTGCATCGACCGGCCCTGCCGCACGATGCGCCAGCACAGGTCGACGAACTCGGCTCCCAGTTCGCTGCGGAACAGCTCCTGGTACTCGTCGATGATCACCACGAGACCCGGCACGGGCTCCAACGACGGATCGACCATCCGCTTCTCGTTGTAGACGTTGAGGTCCTTGCAGTTCGTCGCCGCGCACAACGCGCCGCGCCGGTCGAGCTCGCCCTCGAGCGCCTCGAGCATGCGCTCGACGAGATGCATCTCGTCGCCGAGGTTGCTGACGCTGGCGACCACGTGCGGAAACCGTTCCAGCACAATGCCTGCGGACTTCATCTTCCAGTCCAAAAACGCCACGTTCACCGTCTCGGGCGAATGGGTCAGCGCCAGCGAGGTGACCTCGCTGATGATCGTTTCGGACTTGCCGGAACCCGAGAAGCCGATCAACACGGAGTGCATGCCCATTCCGTACTGGGAGGTCTCCTTGAGATCCAGTTCGACCACTTCGCCGGTCGGGTCGAGGCCGATCGGGAAGCGCATCCAGAGCCGGTTCTGCGTTCGGCGCGCCGACCAGAGCCGGTCCACGTCCAGTTTCCGGGCATCGCGAATGCCCAACACTTCCAACAGATCTCGGGCCGGACCGTCGGAGGTGACTGCGGTCGCGGCGCCGACGGGCCGCCATGGGGCCAGGGTGCGCGCGAACCGTTCGGCCTCCGCGATGCTCATCGTGTCGGCAACGGCGTAGAAGGCGTCGTCGAGTTCTTCGGGCAGCGACGTCACCGATAGCCCACCCCCACCCGCTTGCGCAGCACACCCTCGGACAGCCGGTAGGTGGTGTCAGGATCGAAGCCGACTCCGACGCCGACCTCGGGCGCCAGGCGCAGGAAGCACACTCGGCCGACGCCGCGCTTGCCGGTGGCGCCTGCCCAGTCCTCCGCTGCGCCGCAGTTGTCGTCGACGATGACCCACAGCGGCGGGGCCGACGGGTCGGGGCCGCCGTGCAGACCACTGGCGGGCGGTGTCCACTCCTTGCGATCGAGGAGTTCGTCGCCGGCGAAGGCCTCCAGACCGGCGGGCGACGTGAACACCAGCCGACGTTCACCGCATCCGTCGCGGGCCTCGGGGTGCTGGCAGTGCGGGAGCCACTTCACCCAATCCCAGCGCTCGGGTGCCGACGTCACGATCATGATCTGCAGATCCGTCGGGCTGTGGAACGCCGCCAGCTGACAAACCATCGACCTGGCGACGCCACGGACGGAGTCCATCTCACCGATCAGCGAGATGCCGGGGTTGCGTTCCAGCCACAGCACCCGGGCCATGCGCCGGACATGACGTTGTTCGAGCAGGAACTTGCGCAGCGCGTGGCCCGTCGCGGGCTCGATCTTGGAGGCCGCCGCGATCTGCGGCTTGTCGATGGCCATCGCGAGGTCGACGCGTCCGGTGCCCAGTCGCACCACACCGAACTCGGGGTCGCCCTGGCGGCGCTCCCACATCCGGGGCGAGCCCGCGACGCTGATCAATTCCGAAGGCGCCCAGTGGCTGTGCTCGCGGTGCTCCCACTGCTTGCGCGCGGCTTCGGCAACTTCATCGCGCACCTCGTCGAGGCGGGCGAAGTACTCGCGGCGGTACTGCTCGAGCTGACTCCACGGCATCTTCTGGGCGGCGCCGCGCCCACGGAACAGCATGCCGCCCATGCTCATCAGCATGATGAGCGGAAAGATAGCAAACCCGGTAGCAAGCGACCGCTGACCGGAAACGTACATCGCGATGATGAAGCCGAGGACGCCGACGATGAGGCCGATCGGGAGCACGATGCCCCAGATGCCGCGGGGCGGCGGGACCGGCGCGGCGATCGGCGGCTCCACCGCGATCTTGCCCCCACCGGCCTCGGGAGGTGGCACACGCGCTGGTGGCACGAATGGGCGGGTGGTCACTTGGTAACCCTAACCGAGATCTTGCGGTGAGTACGTCGGCAACTTCTCGGACGCCATCAGCGGCTGGCCTTCCAGGATTCTTGAGCAACGACATTGGCTCTAGCAAGCAAATCGTTGAGCTTCTCCTCGAGACCGAGATGCGTGAGCCTGCCCGGCACCGACTCGTGGATGGAGAGGCTGAGCAGGCGCCCGTCCGGGCCGAGCTGGATGCGAATGTCCCCATCGGGGTCAAGGGCGTCGGTGCGTAGCGCGGCCAGCCGGTCCAGGATGGACGTCAGCTCGTCGTAGGTGGCCGCCAGTTCGGCCTGGCTGTACTTGACCTTGCCGGCGTCGTCGAGCTCGTCGAATCCGGTCACGTGCGCTCATCATTCAACGGCGCCAACGTGATTCGCCGCAGCACCGGGCCGCGAGGCGGCGGATCGTCGGCGGCGGCGTCGGAGTCAGCGCGGGTGCGGGAGGCCTCGGCCGCGGCCGCGGTGCGATCGGAGACCCTGCCGGTGACCGGCTCCGTGTGCGGCTGGGGTGGGGTGACCACCTTTTTGTCCGCGGGCACCCGGTCGGCACCGGCGTCCCCGCCCTGGCCGTGCGGCATCATTCCGCCCATCGGCATACCCATCGGCATTCCGCCCATCGCGGTGCCGCCCGCGGGGGCTGGGGTCGTCGGGGGAGGTGCCGCTCCAGCCGGGATGGTCGGCGGCGTGTGCAAGGTCGACGGGGTGACGGGTGGTCCCAGTGCTCCAGCCGGATGAGTGTCGCCGCCGCCACCGCCTCCCGCTCCGCCGCCCTCGGCCTCGGAGCGCCCGGCGGGGCCGAGGTCACTGGCGTATTGGGACAGCGCCTCGTCCGTCGGCTTCTTCGACGCCAAGCCGGACATCCCCTGGGTGGCGGCCTGCGCCAAACCTTGACCGGTCTGCATCAATGCCTGTGGGACCTGACCGGCCATGCCGGCCATGCCGCCCGCCATACCCCCGATCGCGCCCAGTGCGGACGGCAACATCTGCGCCAATTGACCCACACCCTCTCCCGCCTGGCCGGCCTCTGCCCCACCCGCCTTGGCCAGCTGAGCCTGCGCAGGCGCGTTCGCGGCCTGGCCCGTCGCCGCGCCCGCACCCGCCGGGGCGCCGCCTCCGGGTGCGCCAACGCCAGGCGCCTGTGGTGCGCCCGTCCCCGTCGGTGCCGTGCTGGCCTCGGTCACCCCGGCGTATCGCACTGCCTCGGCGGCTGCGCGCGCTTCCAGTTGGCCGTGCGCGAACTTCGCCTGAGACATGCCGATCTGGTCGTTGGCCGCGCTCGCCCGCTGGAAGGCATCCTCGGCGTCCTTGAATTCCTGCGGCCTCGGCGTCGCTGAGACCGTTTCGCTGTAATCGTCGGCGTGCCTGCGCGCCTGGCCTGCGAGCTCGAACCACCGGTCGGCAATCGTGTTGAGTGCGGTGACATGTTCGTTGAGCCGACCTGCGAGTGCGGCTGTGCCGAAGGGACTTTCCCACAGCTCCGGCACCAGTGCGGCCACCTCGCGCACCGAGGTCGCCGCGGTGTCGATCGCGGTCCCATTGTTCGTCGCCGTGGTGCTGAAGGAGATCCCTCTGTCAGCTGAGCCGTTGTGGACCAGCTCGGCGAAGCCTTCGCCGCTGAGGGGCATTGCGGGCGGTAACGGCACCCGCACATCCGGCGGGATCAGCGGAACGGGTTCCAGCGTGGCCAGCGCCGCGTCGTCCATCACCGCCGCCCCCGGCAACAGCACATTCAGGCCTGCCGCATTGAGCTCCTCCTGGGTACCGAACCTCTGCGCGATCATGATCAGGTGCCCTGCGGCCTTGTGCAGGCTGTAGGCCTGCGCACACGCCGCCCCCCACAGTTGCATGGAGGCCATGTCGAGGCGCGCCGCGGCGCCGCCCGATGTGGGATCGAGTGCCAGCGGCGCCGTTTCGGCGAGCAGACCCTGCGCCGAAGTCGCCAGGCCAAGCAACTTCTGCGCGGCGGCGGCAAGCCCAGCGACATCGACCTTCATCAGCGGCCTACAGCTCTGCGAGCTTCCGTTCGGCGGCGGCGAGGTCCTGCTCGGTTGGCATATCGTCCACAGGAATCGCCCTCCCCTCCAGCTCGGCACGGATCACCAGCTGCCCCTTCAGATACGCGACATCGTTGCACGCCATGATCCCCCGTGCGATTTCGATGGCCGGTCGCTTCATGGCGGCGGGCTCGATCTGCACACCGAGCGTGTGACCGGCCAGTGCCACCCGGACAAAGATGGTGTTGTCGGGTGTCGCGGCGGTGAACGACTCCTCACTCAAGGCGGAGCTCCGAGGCGTTGATCTCTTCCTGGTCGCTGAATCGCACCGCGATGGACCGCAGGTTGTCGGCGGCCGCGCGGTGTGCCGCCTCGTGGTCGGCGAAGGCCGCATCACGGCGCTGCACGACGTCGTTCGCCGCGGCCTTGAACTGATGCATGATCGGCCCGTGCGTCGCCACGGACGCGAGTATCTCCGATCCCGCGCTGCGGGCAACGGCGATCTCGTCTGCCACCCCGTCATGCGACGTGGCGACCTGGTTCAGTAGGGAAGGCGTGATGCGGATGGTCGTCATGGGTGCTCCTACAGCAGACGGGCAGGCCGGGTCTGGGCGGGTCCGTCCTCGTCGCGTGGTTCGTCAACGTTGGGTGGCGGCGGCCCGTCGCGCCGGTCCTCTGGGTCGTCTTTGTCCTCGGCGTCAGTCTCGTGGTTCTCGTCCTCGGCCCCATCGGATGTCGGCGTTTCGGCACGCTCGTCGGTGAGGCCGGGTTCATCGCTGCGGTCCAGAAGTCCAGAAGCCAAGCCGGCCAGCGGAGCGGCCGCTCCCGCCAAACCAGCCGCGCCCTGGGCGGGAGCGGTTGCCGTGCCTTGGGCCGCCTGGGGTAACGCCCCCAGCGCCGAGCCGACAGCGGGCAGCATGCCCGCGCCCTGATCGCTCGTCGGTGCGCCGCCGGACGCGGTGGCGGGCGGCACGTCACGCACGGATGCGGGGAGCAGATACCCGCTGCCGAGTGCGCGGGTGAGCCTCGCGTGATCCTCGTCTGTCAGCGCGCCGGTTTCGACGATGCCCTGGATCTCGGCGACCTTGCCGCGCAGGAACATCAGGAAGTGCCGCTCACCCGCAGGGGTATCGAGCGCCCCGACCGGGTTGTTGATGGCCTCGATCAGCTGCCGCTGAATGTCCTGTAGCGCGGCACGGCCGGACACCGTCACCGCGTGCGCGGACAGAATCGCGTCGGTGAGTTGGATTTCCGCGGAGCGAATTTCGGAGTAGTCATTGCTCAGCCCGGCCTGCAGCGTGCGGACCGCGTCGGCCGCCGCGCCGGACTGCGTGGTGTCGACCGAAGGCTGTGTCACAGCAACCCGCCGCCGAGGTTGTCCTGGAGGTCGGGACGCGGCGCGAATTCCGCAGGCAACGTCGGGCGACCCGCGCCGTCGAACAGCTCCTGGGCATGCGACAGCGCCGTCAGCACGGTGCTGACCTGCCCGAGCAGCCATCCGTCCACGTCCGCCCCTTCCGTCGCCCGTCAGCCTAACCCGCAGTACGGAGGCCTTTCCGCGGCAATTTTCAGGTCGCGAGCAAACTGATGCCAGACGAACAAACGCCGAACGTGCACCCACTGCGAGATATGCCGTCGGATTTCGCAGTGGACGCACGCTCGGCGTCAGAAGGGTTAAGTGCGATCAGGCGTCGAGGTCCTGCTCGACGAGCTCGGCGACCTGCTTGAGCGCCGCTTCGTCGTCGGAATGCACGGTCACCTGAGTGCCGTTGGCTGCGCCGAGCGTCATGATCATCAACGCGGAGCCGGCGTCGACGGGCTCGCCGCCGTCCATCGAAAGCGTCACCGGAACACCGGCGTTGACGACGGCCTCGGCGATGATGGCCGCGGGCCGGGCGTGCAGGCCGATCGCCGATCCGACGGTTACGGTCTTGG
This sequence comes from uncultured Actinomycetota bacterium, assembly GCA_963716505.1. GTDB lineage: Bacteria > Actinomycetota > Actinomycetes > Mycobacteriales > Mycobacteriaceae > Mycobacterium. Next base: position 197,730 of record CAVQTL010000016.1, on the reverse strand, counting down.
ATGCCATGGGATTCTCCTTCTTGTTGGGTTGATTGTGCGGATCAGGCGGCGGCCAGCGCGGGAGTTTCGTCGACCTTGACGCTGGGCTTCGCGAACTGCTTGGCGGCGATGACGGCCACCGCTCCCGCCACTGTGCCGACCGTGAGGGCGACCAGGAACCAGAGCAGGTTGCCGATGGCGAAGAACACGAAGATCCCGCCGTGCGGAGCCTTCAGCGTGACATCGAAGGCCATGATCAGTGCGCCGGTGATTGCGCCACCGAACATCATCGACGGAATCACCCGCAGCGGGTCGGCCGCGGCGAACGGGATGGCGCCTTCGGAGATGAACGATGCGCCGAGAAGCCAAGCCGCCCTGCCATTTTCCCGCTCCGGCTCGGTGAACAGACCCGGTCGAACCGTGGCGGCCAGAGCCATCGCGAGCGGCGGCACCATGCCTGCGGCCATCACAGCGGCCATGATGCGCAGCGACGCAGGGTCGGCGACGTTCAAGCCGGCGGTGGCGAAGGCGTAGGCCGCCTTGTTCACGGGTCCGCCGAGGTCGAAGCACATCATCAGGCCGAGGATGACACCGAGGATGATGACCGAAGTTCCCGACATTCCGCTCAGCCAGTTGCCAAGGCCCGACGTGATGGCGGCCAGTGGGCGACCGAGGAGCAGGAACATCAGCAGGCCGACGACCAGCGAAGCGACCAGCGGGATTATCACCACCGGCATCAGGCCGCGAAGCCACCTCGGAACCTCGATCCGGCTGATCCACAGCGCCGTGAAACCTGCGATCAGGCCGCCGACGATGCCGCCGATGAAGCCGCCGCCGACGAACACTGCGACAGCGCCCGCGGTGAATCCCGGTGCGATGCCGGGCCGGTCTGCGATCGCGAACGAGATGTAGCCGGCCAGTGCTGGGACCAGGAACATGAATGCCAGGCCGCCGAGAGTGAACAGCACCCCGCCGAGGTACTGCATCAGACCGCCGGACGGCAGATTCGTCAGCGAATTGCTGCTGGCGATGACGTGGCCGATCGAGCCGAAACCGTATGGCAGCGAAGGCTTCTCGCCGTCAGGGGAATTGGCGATCTCGTATCCGCCCAACAGGAAGCCGAGCGCGATGAGCAGACCACCGGCGGCGACGAACGGAATCATGTAGCTCACACCGGTGAGCAGGATCTGCCGGGTGCGGGTGCCCCAGCCGACACCCCCTGCGGGCGCACTGCTCGCGGGCGCGCCTGCGGCGGAGCCCTCGACCCTGGCGGCGTTCGGATTGTCCGCGGCGGCAAGGGCTTCGGCGACCATCTTGGCCGGCTCGTTGATCGCCCGCTTGACGCCGGACGCGATGACCGGCTTGCCGGCAAACCGGCCTCTGTCCTTCACACCGACGTCGGTGGCGAAGATGACGGCGTCCGCCCCGGCGATCGTCGACGGGTCCAGCGGTGTGCTTCCCGACGAGCCCTGCGTTTCGACATGCAGCGTGATGCCGGCCTCCTTCGCTGCGGCGACGAGCGAGTCGGCAGCCATGTAGGTGTGCGCGATGCCGGTCGGACAGGCGGTGATCGCCACCAGGGTCTTCGGTTTGTCGGCTGCGGGCTTCTCGGCAGGCACTGCTGGCTTCGGCTTTTCGGAGGGGTTGAGCACCTCGTCCACCAGGCCGACGACCTCGTCGGCCGTCTTCGCGTCGCGGAGGGACTGGACGAAATCCTTGCGCACCAACGCACGGGCCAGGCTCGACAGCAGCTTCATGTGCTCGGCGCCGCCGCCTTCGGGTGCCGCGATCAGGAACGCCAGATCGGCCGGGCCGTCGGGTGCGCCGAAGTCGACGGGCGGAGTGAGCCGTGCGAACCCGATGGACGCCGTCTCGACGTGCGGCGAGCGGCAGTGCGGGATGGCGATGCCGCCGGGCAAACCGGTCGCGGACTGTTCTTCGCGGGCCATCGCCGCGGCGATCAGCCCGTCGGCGTCGGCAGTGCGTCCGGCGTCGGCGAGACTACTGACGAGGCGCCCGATCACGGATTGCTTATCGGCGCCCGCGTTGACATCGAGCAGAACCAGATCGGCGTCGATGAGGGGTCGGGAGGCGGTGCTTGTCATGGCGATACCTTCGGTTGGTTGTTACGAACTGGCGACGTTTGTATGGACGGGGGGAACAGCCGGAATCGGCTCTACCCGAACGGCATTGAGGTCGATTTCGGCGGGGCTGGGCAGTGCGGAGCCGGGCAGTGCGGCCGCGGCGCTGCCGTAGGCGACGGCCATCTGCAGGCGTTGCGGTGGCTCGGCGCCACCGACGTCGGCGCGGACATAGCCTGCGAGGCTCGAGTCGCCTGCACCAACAGTGCTGCGCGGCACGATCGGCGGCGGAATGGCCAGCCAGCTGCCTGAGTCGGTGACCAACACCGCGCCTGCGGCGCCGAGGGTGGCCAGCACTGCACCGACGCCGCGGTCCACCAGTCGTTGAGCCGCCGACACCACGGGGTAGGGATCGCCTTGGGCGACCGCCGCTTCCAGCGCTTGCGGCGAATAGCCGATGACCCCGGCGAGCTCCTCGGCGTTGGGCTTGATGAGGTCGGGTGCGGCGCGGTCGAATCCGTCGACGAGGGCCGCGAGCGGGCGATCGGAGGTGTCGATCGCGACCTTGCAGCCATACGGCGCGAGCAGCGCGACGACCTCGGCGTACCAGCCGTGGGGCATGCCGGGCGGCAACGATCCGGACATCACCACCCAGTCGGCGTGCTCGGCGTGGCCGACGACAGAGCGGGTGAGCGCGTCGATGGCGGCCTCGTTCAACTCGGCACCGGGCTCGTTGATCTTCGTTGTGGTGCCGTCCATTTCGGTGACGGCGATGTTCGTCCGCACCGGCGCCGTGATCGGCACGCAGCGGAAGGGCACCCCGCTGATCTGCAGCGCGGTCACCATCGGATCGGTGTCCGACGCAGGCAGCAGCGCCACCGCGTCGACACCGGCGAGGGAAAGCGCGCGTGCGACGTTGACGCCCTTGCCGCCGGGTTCGGTGGTCACCGAACTGACCCGGTGCACCGCACCGCGGGTAAGCGGAGTCGCGAGCGTGACAGTGCGGTCCAGGCTCGGATTCGGCGTCACCGTGACGATCATGCGACGACCACTTCGATGCCCTGCTCGGTGAGCTGGTCGCGGTAGGCGTTGCTGAGTTCGGAGTCGGTGATCAACGCGTCGACACTGGACAGCGGCGCGAAGCTGACGAAGTCCTCGCGACCGACCTTCGACGAATCCGCCGCCACCACAACGTAGTTGGCACTCTCGATCATCGCCCTCTTGACGGCGGCCTCGTCACTGTCCGGGGTGGACAGGCCGTGCCGGAGGCTGATGCCGTTGGTGCCGATGAAGGCGATGTCGACGCGAAGCGTGTCCAGCACCCGCAGCACCTGCTCGCCGACGGCGGCCTGAGTGAGGCCACGGACGCGTCCGCCGAGCAGTTGCAGGGAAATCGATGGCATCCCGGCCAGGCGCGCCGCGATGGGTACCGAGTTCGTCACGACGTTGAGCTCGCGGTCGGACGGCAGCACGGCCGCGATCCGGCTCGTCGTAGTGCCCGCGTCGAGCAGCACACTGGCCCCGCTGAGCGGAAAGAACTCCGCGGCGGCGGCGGCGATGGCGTCCTTATGTTCGGCGCGGGTGTTCTCGCGCTCGCCGACACCGGGCTCGACGAGCCGAAGTGCCCGCACCGGAACGGCGCCGCCGTGCACGCGCCGCACCAACCCCGCCCGGTCCAGAACCGCCAGGTCGCGACGGACGGTCTCGGTGGTGACGTCGTAGGTCTCGGCCAGTTCGGTGACGGAGGCGCGCCCCTGGGTGATCACCAGCGAGGCGATCGCTTGCTGACGCTCTTCGGCATACATAGGACTCCGTTTGTGTGGGTATTGGCCCGTATTAATGTTGATATATGTTGTTTTACTCCTGAACGTGTTGACTTGTCAATGGTTCGTTTGTAATCTGCTTCACATGACCGCTTCATCGCCGCTCACGTCACTGCCGTCCGACCGCGCCGCCGCCCCGCAGGCAGGCTCGGTTCTGCAAGGTGTCCCCGTCGTCGCCGGGGTCCAGTACGGACCGGTGATCCGGCCGGGGCGGCTACCCGCGCTGGACGACGTGGACGTGGCGCCCGAGGTCGAAGAGGAAGACCGGCCCGCGGAGGCGGCCCGCTTCACCACGGCAGCCAACGCCGTTGCCACCCGGCTGCGAGACCGCGCTGCACATGCGACGGGCGCGGCGTCTGAGGTGCTGGCCGCGACCGCCACGCTGGCGCAGGACCGGGCCTGGCTTCAAGCGGCCGAGAAGCTCATCAACGCAGGCGCCCCCGCGGCGCGCGCGGTGGTGGCCGCCGTCGACCAGTTCGTCGATCTCTTCACGCAGCTCGGCGGCTTGATGGCCGAACGCGTCACCGATCTGCGTGACATCCGCGACCGCGTCATCGCCGAGCTGAGCGGACTGCCGGAGCCGGGCGTTCCACAGCCCGACGTGCCGTCGGTGCTGCTGGCCGAAGACCTCGCCCCTGCCGACACCGCAGGCCTTGACCCGTCCCTCGTCATCGCGTTGGCCACCACAATGGGCGGCCCGACCAGCCATACCGCGATCATCGCCCGCCAGCTCGGGCTGCCGTGCGTGGTCGCCGTCGACGGACTGGACACGGTCGGCGCAGGCGCCATGGTGCTCGTCGACGGCACCCGCGGCACCGTGACCGTGTCACCCGACGCGACCGTCGCCGTCCGAGGCGGTGGCGGACGCCAAACGTGAGGCCGAACTGGCGGCCGGCTGGACCGGGCCCGGTGCGACAGCGGACGGGCACGCCGTGGCGATCCTCGCCAACGTCCAGGACGGCGCCGCCGCACGCAGCGCGCGCGAGACACCGGCCGACGGCGTCGGGTTGTTCCGTACCGAACTGTGCTTCCTCAACCGCGACACCGAACCCAGCGTCGACGAGCAGGCTCAGATCTACGGCGAGGTGCTGCAGGCCTTCTCCGGACTCAAGGTGGTCATCAGGACGCTTGACGCGGGTTCGGACAAGCCGCTGAAGTTCGCAGGGCACCCAGAGGAGGCCAACCCGGCGCTCGGCGTGCGGGGGATCAGGATCGCCGAGGGAAACCCCGGGCTGCTCGCGCGGCAGCTGGACGCGATCGCGGCCGCAGCCGAGGCCACCGGCAACGCGCCGTGGGTGATGGCACCGATGATCGCCACTGCCGACGAAGCCAAACGCTTTGCCGCCCAGGTCCGCATCCGCGGCCTGACACCGGGTGTGATGATCGAGGTGCCGTCCGCGGCACTGCTGGCCGACAAGATCCTCGAACACGTCGACTTCCTGTCCATCGGCACCAACGACCTGGCCCAGTACACGATGGCCGCCGACCGCATGTCTGCCGACCTTGCGACGCTGACCGATCCGTGGCAGCCCGCGGTCCTCGCTCTGGTCGCGATGGCGGTCCGGGCAGGTGCTGCCGTCGGCAAGCCCGTCGGGGTGTGCGGCGAAGCGGCGGCGGACCCGCTGCTGGCGTGCGTGCTGGCCGGGCTGGGTGTGACGTCTCTGTCCGCGGCCGCAGCGGCGGTCACACGGCGTCGGCGCCAAGCTCTCGCAGGTGACCTTGCAGCAGTGCCACGATGCGGCCGACGCCGTGCTGGGCACTGCGAGCGCGGCCGATGCGCGTGCCGCCGCCATGGCAGCGCTGGTCTGAGGAATTAATCGGACCGCAGTCCGGTTATCCCTGACATGCCTGCTATCACTGCTGACACGTTGACATTGCCGCGCCTGGAAGCACCCGCGGCGTCCGACACCGAGCGGCCCGTCCGCTCCATCACCACCGGCCCGCGCGGATTCGAAGGCGAGGGCTTCCCCGTCGTGCGCGCGTTCGCCGGGGTGAGCGCCGCCGACCTCGACCCGTTCGTCCACATGGACCAGATGGGCGAGGTGGAATACCAGCCGGGTGAACCGAGGGGCACGGACTGGCACCCGCACCGCGGCTTCGAAACCGTGACGTACATGATCGACGGCCGCTTCGCCCACCAGGACAGCCACGGTGGCGGCGGCCTGATCACCGACGGCGCCACGCAATGGATGACCGCCGGGTCGGGGATCCTGCACATCGAGACTCCACCCGCCGAGCTCGTCGAGAGCGGCGGCATGTTCCACGGCATCCAGCTGTGGGTGAACCTGCCGAGCGCAGACAAGTTCGCAACGCCGAAGTACCAGGCGATCGAAGGCAATCAGGTTCGGCTGCTGTCGTCGGAGGACGGCGGCGCACTGGTGCGAGTCATCGCGGGTGTCGTCGACGGCCATGGTGGTCCGGGTGCAACACACACGCCGATCACACTGGCGCACAGCACCATTGAGCCCGGCGCCCGGTTGAGCCTGCCGTGGAACCGCGAATTCAACGCATTGGTGTACGTGCTGTCCGGCCGCGGGACCGTCGGCCCCGTTGGGCATCCGATCCACGAGGGTCAACTGGCCGTGTTCGGTCCAGGTGACCGGATCACGGTGGCCGCCGATTCGACGCAAGAGTCGCGCAGGCCGACGATGGAGGTGCTGATCCTCGGCGGCAAGCCGATCCGCGAGCCGGTCGTCGCCTACGGCCCGTTCGTGATGAACTCCAAGTCCGAACTGGTCAAGGCGCTCGAGGACTACAACGCGGGCAAGTTCGGCACCATCCCGCCGAATGCGTTGATGCCGCACAGGGTTCGCTGACGAACCGGCTACCGGTGGGCGGGCTCGAGCTCCACCGGATGCGGGTAGACCAGTTCCAGTTCTCCGATCGCGGCCGCGACCGTCACCAACGGCATCGCGGCCGAGATCGCCATTTCCCCCACCCCCACGCCACTTGATTCGGCCCGCAGCGCCAGCACGAACTCCTCGCCGATCGGCGTCCAATCCTGTCCGGTGCCCAACTTGCCCGACAGCCGATGGCGGATCGCGTTCGCGTGGAACTCCAACACTTCGCGGACCCTCGGATACGTGCCAAGTGGTGGCGGTGTCGGGATGTCCATGATCAGGTCCGCCGACGCGCGCACGCGGATCGCCCTGTTGAACGCGCGCACGATGGGACCGCGGAAATCTGTCGTACCGCCACCCTCGGAAAGGTATTGCCGCACAGCGTCATCGGCCACCCGGGACGACGCGAGCGCATCGTGGCTCAGGATCGCCAACTTGTCGGCCATCTGCTCGTACGAACCGCGGGTGATCCTCAGCACGGCAGCCTCCAGATACTTCGCGAAGACGTTGCGGGCCGACTCGACCGCCGCCTCCGCCGACGCGGTGGCGCCGCGCGGCCACAACAGCAGCGACACCATCATGCCGACGAGCGCGCCGACGATGACGTCCTCGACACGGATCAGGCCGACGCTCCATCCGGTGGGCACGATCAGGTTGAAGAAGATCAGCACCATCATCGTGAACGCGGCCTGCCCCGCGGTGAACGATGCGATCTCGGGCACGAACGCCGACCCGAACACGGCCAACGGCAGCAGAATCCACAACACCGCGGGGTCGACGCCGACCACGCTGATCAACACCGCGCCGAGTGCGAATCCGATGGCGGTGCCCATAACGGCGCGCAGCGTCTTCGTGCCGGTGGTGAGCGCGCTGCTGCGTAGCACCGACAGCGCGCCGAGCACCACCCAGAACCCGTGCTCCACCGGAAACAAGTGGGTCACCGCGACCGCGAGCGCAAGCCCGAGGCCGGTGCGCAGCGCGTTGCGCACGGCCACCGACCGGCCACCGAGGAACCCCGACGTCGTCGACGTGACCGCTGCCGTCTCCGGAATCAGCCGGTCGGTCGCGGTCGTGGGAGGCAGCCGCAGCCCGAGCGCCCTTGCCCACACCGGCCGGGCATCGGCTGCGGCGGCCGCGGCGATCACCCGGCCGGTCGCCCCGATGGTGGCCGCCATCGTCCGTCGGTTCAGCAATGCGCGGCCGATGGTGACGGCGGCCGCGTCGTCGGGGGCGGCCAGGATCCGTTCGACGTCCTGTCGATAGCGGCCTCGCGCCACCGACCGCAGGTGGATAAGCGCGGCCTCCAGATCCGCGCGGTCGTTCGTGCGGTCAGCCGACCGGGTCTCCCGAAGCACTGCGGCAGCACACCGCAGCACCCGGATGCCGGGTGCCTGCATGTCCCGCAGCGCCGGGCCCGCCTGGTCGGTGACCCGATCGGCGAGCCATTCGAGGTCCTCCACCACCCGCACAAGGGCGCGGCTGCCCGCGGACAGCCCGACCGGACGGAAGTCCGCGCCGAGGAAGTTCTCCCGCAGGGCCAGCATCGCGGCCACCACTTCGCTGCCGGTGGCCTTGCCCTCGAGGCGGTCCGCCAATGCGGTGACCACGTTGGCCGCATGCCTGCGCAGCTCTCCGTGGTGGCGCGGTGGCAGCAGGAACAGTGCGGCGGGCACGCACACCGCGAGCGCGATCGCCCAACCCATCAGTCGCTCGTCGATCGGGCCCGGTGGCGTGCACGCGGGCAGCACGAAGGTCAGCAGCGTGGGCCGCTGGCCTGCCGCGATCGTCTCGCTGAGCACACCGGAGAACATGACGGCCACGCCGAGCACGAACATCAGCCCAACGGAGAGCCACGCGTGCGGCGACACCAAGGTGCCGAGCGTGATCAGGACCGCGCCGTTGATGCCCAGCCCGGCGTAGGCCACGGCGCGGGTCTGCCGGTTGCCGGGGAAGTCGGCCAGCACCAGCAATGCGAAGGAACCGAAGAGCGTGTACAGCGGCGTCTCGGTATTACCCGCGACGGCGAAGCTCAGGGCGGCCGCCAGCGGGACGACCACCGCCGCGCGCAGCGCGCGCCGCAGCGCATCGAACTCGGGATCGCGTTCGCGAATCCGGGCGACGGCCCGGCGCACCAGTCCGGCCGGCGCGTCAGCCATCTGTGGGAACGGAAGCGAATCGACCGCTGTCGAGTGCGTCGGTGAGCTGTTTGGCGATCCACGCCAGCGCGGCGGTGTCCCGCGGAAGGGTGGTCTGTTCGTGTCCGACGAGCAGGTAGACGGCCCAGCGCGCGAACATCTGCGCCTGGCCGGGGTTCTGCAGGATCTCCAGGGCCGAGGAGTACATGATGTCGTACCGCTGCTGGTCGACCTTTACCTGAATGTCGTAGACGTCGGCATCGATCGAGCCCCACACCCGGATCGCGGCCTCGGCGCTGTGTGGGAGCGCGAGACCGACTTGAATGAGGGCGTCGATTCGACGACGTGGGTCGGGCTCGTTCTTGGCGAATTCGATAGCCAGAACCGTTCGCTCTTTCATCCAGTTCTCGACGAGCTCGCGGGTGTAGGCAGGCCAGCCGGAGAAGTAGTGATAGAAGGACCCGGTCGTGACGCCGAGGCGGTTGCACACCTCGGCCAGCTTCAGTCCGCCGTAGCCCAGGTCGGACAGCACATCGAGGCCGGTCTCGAAGTAAGCCTCGCGCGAAACGACGCCCGCCATGGGTGGGAACCCTAGCGTCTATGGCGGATTACGGAGCCGGGTCGGCCATCTGCTTTACAGATCCGTAGCAACATCAGGAAATCGGACGAGTTTCCGCACAGTTTGCTGAACTGTCATCCAAAGCGGGGGTTTGCAAAGCCGCCCGATGTCGTATGGCAAGATATTGACTATGCCGCATACGGCAAGCAGGGGGCCAGGCCGTCCACCAGCAGCGAAGGCTGCTGAAACACGTGAGCGCATATTGCGTGCCGCTCGCGAAGTGTTCAGCGAACTCGGCTACGACGCTGCGACCTTTCAGGCGATCGCGATTCGCGCGGATCTGACGCGCCCGGCGATCAACCACTATTTCGCGAGCAAACGATTGCTGTACCGGGAAGTAGTCGAGCAGACCAATGCATTGGTGGTTAGCTCGGGCATGGCGAAGGCCAATGGCCAGACCAGCCTGCTCGGCCGACTGTCGGCGTTCTTCTCCGCGGCGATGCAGGCCGAAAGCGAGGATCGTTCGGCGGCAGCGTTTCTGGTCACCTCGGTGCTGGAGGGGCAACGGCACCCCGAGCTTCGCAGCGACGAGCACGACTCGATGAAGAATTCCCGGGCGTTCGTGTCCTGGGCGGTCAGCGACGCGATCGAGAAGGGCGAGCTGACCACCGACACCGACGTTCCGCAACTGGTCGAGATGCTCGTCGCGGTGATGTGGGGAATGGGCTTCTACGCGGGTTATGTCGGCTCGCACAATCAGCTCGAGGCGATCGTCGACAAGCTCGAATTGCTGTTGGCCAACAAGCTCTGGAAGCTGGTCGAGTAACCCGTTCCTGGCAATCTGCTGGGTGACCTGGGGTGATGTCTGCCACAGATGCATATAGATCAGCTAACTTATTAAGTAGCATGGCTTCGGAATGACTGATCTACATGACGCCGATCCAGCGTGCTGTTGAACGCCGAACTGGCCAAGGAGGCCCGATGAGCTCGCTGCGCACCCACGACGACACCTGGGACATCGCCAGCAGTGTCGGCACGACGGCCGTCATGGTGGCGTCCGCGCGTGCCGCCGAGACCGCCCGCGACGACGCGCTGATCAGCGATCCGTACGCCGCGGTCCTCGTCGACGGGGCGGGCACCGGTCCGTGGACGACGATGCTCGACGAGAAGGTCGTCGAGAAAGCCGCCGCAATCGACCCCGAGGTCGCCGCGATCTTCCGGCACATGCGCAACTACCAGGCGGTCCGCACGCATTTCTTCGACAAGCACTTCACCGAGGCCGCCGCGGCAGGTATCCGCCAGATCGTCATCCTGGCCTCCGGGCTGGATTCGCGGGCCTATCGCATCCAGTGGCCCGAGGGCACGACGGTGTTCGAGATCGACCAGCCCAAGGTGCTGGAATACAAGGCCGAGACGCTGGCGGACAACGATGTGAAGCCAACGGCGACGCTGCACCAGGTGCCCGTCGATCTGCGAAACGACTGGCCGGCAGCGTTGCGCGAGAACGGCTTTGATCCCGCCCAGCCCACCGCGTGGCTGGCTGAGGGCCTGCTGATGTATCTGCCCGCCGATGCACAGGACCGGCTCTTCGAACTCATCACCGAGCTCAGCGCCGCCGGCAGCCGGATCGCCGCCGAGACGGTCGGTGTTCATTCCGACGAGCGGCGCGCGCAGATGCAGGCGCGGTTCGAGAAGATCGCCGACGAACTCGGTATCGAGCGGGAGTTCGACGTGCAGGAGCTGATGTACAACGATCCCGACCGCGCGAACGTCGCCGAGTGGCTGGACGCGCACGGCTGGCGCGCCGAGGCCGTGACGTTCCCAGGACGAAATGCGGCGGCTCGGCCGCTTCACCGAACTGGCGGATGCCGACGACGACGCCTTCGCCACGTTCGTCACCGCCGAGAGGCTCTAACCACGCACCGCGAGCGGCCGTGTCTGTACGCCGACACGCCGCGAAAGCACGTACAAAAGGGGTCGCTCGCGCGGATTGATCGCGGCCTGCCGGGCGCCCCAACCGGTTGGTTAGGATCGGGACGCATGTCAGGTGCACCGATCACTGCGCCTCGGGTCAGGAAGGACGTCCACCATGACCACCGATTCGATTCCTCAGGCCGCCCCCGCGGTACCCGCACCGGTAGCCCCTGACATCCCGGCGACCGTCGCCCGGCTGCGCGCGACCTTCGCCAGCGGCCGCACCCGCAGCGTCGAGTGGCGTAAGCAGCAGCTCAAGGCGCTTTCAGCGATGGTCAGTGAGAACGAAGCCGCCATCGCCGCCGCGCTGGAGCAGGATCTCGGCCGCAAACCGTTCGAGGCGTGGCTCGCCGACATCGCCCCAACGGTCGGGGAGGCCAAGGACGCGGAGCGCAACGTCCGCAAGTGGATGCGGCGCAAGCACCGCCTTCTCGAGATGTCGCAGCTGCCCGGCCGCGGCTGGATCGAGTACGAGCCGTACGGCACGGTCCTGGTCATCGGCGCGTGGAACTTCCCGATCGTGTTGACGCTGGGGCCCGCCGTCGCCGCCATCGCCGCGGGGAACACCCTGGTACTCAAACCGTCCGAGGTGGCGCCTGCATCGTCGGCCGTGATGGCCGAGCTGGTGGGTAAGTATCTGGACAACGATGCGATCGCGGTGATCGAGGGTGACGGCGCGGTCAGCCAGGAGCTGATCGCACAGGGCTTCGACCGGCTGCTGTTCACCGGCGGGACCGAAATCGGCCGCAAGGTCTACGAGGGCGCGGCCGCCCACCTGACGCCGGTGACCTTGGAACTGGGTGGCAAGAGCCCGGTCATCGTCGCCGAGGACGCCGACATCGACGTGGCGGCCAAGCGGATCGCCTGGACCAAGTTGATCAACTCGGGACAGATCTGCATCGCCCCGGACTACGTCCTCGTCGATGCGAAGGTCCGCGACAAACTCGTCGACAAGATCAAGAACGCCGTAACGACATTCGAGGCCGACAACCCGGGCGGGAAGCGCATCGTCAACCAGCGCCACTTCGACCGGCTGACCGCCGCGATTGCCGCTACGAAGGGAACCATCGCGATCGGCGGCGGTTCGGACGCGTCGTCGATTTCCATCCAGCCGACGGTGGTGGTCGACCCCGATCCCGACGAGCCGTTGATGACCGATGAGATCTTCGGGCCGATCCTGCCGATCGTGACGGTCGAAAATCTCGACGTGGCAATCAAATTCGTCAACGCACGGCCCAAGCCGCTGGCCGCTTATCTCTTCACCAAGGCCAAGAGCATTCGGGAACGCGTGATCAAGGAAGTCTCGGCCGGCGGCATGGTGGTGAACCACCTGCTCTTCCAGTTCGCGAGCAACAAGCTGCCGTTCGGCGGCGTCGGACCGTCGGGGATGGGTGCCTACCACGGCAAGTTCGGCTTCGAGGAGTTCAGCCACAAGAAGTCCGTGATGACCAAGCCGACCCGACCCGACGCGATGAGCTTCATGTACCCCCCGTATACAGAGACGGCGAAGAAGCTGGCGCGCAAGCTGATCTGACACCGCGCCCGCCCCTATCAGAGAGGAACACCTAGTGCCTGGAGTGCAGGATCGCGTCATCGTCGTCACCGGAGCCGGCGGCGGACTGGGGCGCGAGTACGCGCTGACGCTCGCCAAGGAGGGCGCCAGCGTCGTCGTGAACGACCTCGGCGGTGCGCGCGACGGGACGGGCGCCGGCCACAACATGGCCGACGAGGTGGTCAAGGAGATCAAGGACGCGGGCGGTCGTGCGGTGGCCAACTACGACTCGGTGGCCGAGTCCGAGGGCGCCGCGAACATCATCAAGACCGCGCTCGACGAGTTCGGCAAGGTCGACGGCGTGGTGAGCAACGCGGGCATCCTGCGTGACGGCACCTTCCACAAGATGGAGTTCGGGGCGTGGGACGCGGTGCTGAAGGTGCACCTGTACGGCGGCTACAACGTGATCCGCGCCGCGTGGCCGCACTTCCGCGAGCAGAGCTACGGGCGGGTCGTCGTCGCGACGTCCACCAGCGGGCTGTTCGGCAACTTCGGGCAGGCCAACTACGGCGCCGCGAAGCTCGGTCTGGTCGGCCTGATCAACACGCTGGCCCAAGAAGGCGCCAAGTACAACATCAAGACGAACGCCGTCGCGCCGATCGCGGCCACCCGGATGACGCAGGACATCCTGCCGCCCGAGGTGTTCGAGAAGCTGACACCGGAGTACGTGGCGCCGGTGGTGGCGTATCTGATGAGCGAGGAAAACCCAGACACCGCAGCGGTTTTCATCGTCGGCGGCGGCAAGGTGCAGCGCGCTGCGCTGTTCCAGAACGACGGTGTCACGTTCTCCGATGGCGTGCCGTCGATCGACGACATCGCCGCCAAGTGGGGCGAGATCACCGATCTGTCGGCGGCGCAGCGGGCCACGTTCAGCATCGGCTGATCGCCGTCGGATGAAAGCACTTGTCGCGCGCAAGCTTTCCGGGCCGGCGGGGCTGGACTACACCGACGTAGACGGGGTCGGCGGTGACGACGTCGTCGTCGTCGACGTCGGGGCGGCCGGGGTCAGCTTTCCCGACCTGCTGCTGCTGCGCGGTGAGTACCAGATGCGGCTCGAGCCGCCGTTCATCCCCGGCATGGAGGTCGCCGGGGTGGTGCGGTCGGCACCCCACGAATCCGAATTCAAGCCGGGCCAACGGGTTACAGCGCTGTCGATGCTCGGCGGATGGGCCGAACAGGTGGTCGTGCCACCGACCAACCTCACGCCGACACCGGATGACCTCGACGACGCCGAGGCCGTTGCGCTGCTGGGCAACTACCAGACCATGTATTTCGCGCTGGCCAAACGTGGCGCCCTGCGCCCGGGCGAGACCGTGCTGGTGCTCGGCTCGGCGGGCGGCGTCGGGACGGCGGCCGTCCAGATCGCAAAGGCGCTGGGCGCCAGGGTGATCGCCATGGTGCACCGCCCGCAGGCGCTCGAGTTCGTGGAGTCGTTGGGCGCCGACGTCGTGCTGCCGCTGACCGACGGCTGGCTTCAGGCGGTGAAGGACCACACCGACGGCCGCGGGGTCGACCTCGTCGTCGACCCCATCGGTGGCGAGGCCTTCGACGACGCGGTTCGCGCGCTGGACACGGAGGGCCGGTTGCTGGTGATCGGCTTTGCGGCAGGCGGCATCCCGACGGTCAAGGTGAACCGGCTGCTGCTGCGCAACGTCAGTGTCATCGGAGTCGGATACGGCGAATACGTCAACCGCAAACCCGGATCCCAGTCGGTGTTCGAGTTCGGCGTCGCCCAACTGGTGAAGGCCGGGCTGCGGCCGCCGCCACCGATCAGGTATCCGCTCGCCGAGGGCAGCGCGGCATTGCAGAGCCTGGCCGACGGGGGAGTGCTCGGCAAGGTCGTGCTGGAGCCGTGACGCCCCCGAAGGCGTTGGCCTTTGACGTGTTCGGCACCGTCGTCGACTGGCGCTCCAGCATCATTGCTGAGCTCGACGAGTTCGGCCGCGCGCACGGCGTCGACGGGGATTGGCCGGCCATGGCCGACGCATGGCGCGCCGGTTACGCCCCCGCGATGGACCGGGTGCGTCGCGGGGAACTGCCCTGGACACGCATCGACGACCTGCACCGGATGATCCTCGATGACCTGCTCACGGCTGCGGGCATCACGTCGATCGCCGAGGACGACATCGACCACCTCAACCGGGCCTGGCACCGGCTCGACCCGTGGCCGGACAGCGTGGCCGGCCTCACCCGGCTCAAGCAGAGGTTCGTCATCACCACGCTGTCGAACGGGAACGTCTCGCTGCTGACCAACATGGCCAAACGCGCAGGGCTGCCGTGGGACTGTGTGATCTCCGCCGAGCTGTTCGGTCACTACAAGCCCGACCCGGAGGCGTATCTCGGCTGCGCCGACCTGCTCGGCGTGCGACCGGAGGAGCTGATGCTCGTCGCCGCCCACCCCGGCGATCTGCGCGCCGCGCGGGGCGTCGGCCTGAAGACGGCCTACGTCGCGCGGCCGCTGGAGTACGGGCCCAACCGGCGGGCTCACAGGATGGACGACGGCGAATTCGACTTCACGGCAACGGATTTTCCCGACGTCGCCGACCAGTTGGGTGCCTGAATTATCGGCGTAACGTGGAGGGGTGACCGACCAAGTGACTACCGAGCTGCCGCCCGCGCTGAGCAGGGCATTGGACCTTCTCGCCGATCCGCCTGCGGACCCCGACGTCGGTAAGGGCTACCTCGACCTGATCGTCGACGCTCCGGTGACGGACGCCACCCCGAAGAACACCGGCGCCATCCAGGCGGCATGGGCCTCCGGGCTCGGCTCGATGCTGTACGACAACGCGCAGGCCTTCGCGCGCAAATACGTGGGCGCATGGCAACTGCCCATCGAATGGCTGGACATCCCGACCGGTGGCGTGGCACTCGACATCGGCAGCGGCCCCGGCAATGTGACCGCATCGCTGGCCCGCGCCACGGGCCCGGACGGTCTCGCGCTCGGCGTCGACATTTCCGAACCGATGCTGGCCCGTGCGGTCGAGGCTCAAGCAGGTCCGAACGTGGGCTTCCTCCGCGCCGACGCGCAACGGCTGCCCTTCCGCGATGCGACGTTCGACGCGGTGACCTCCCTGGCCGTGCTGCAGTTGATACCCAACCCGTCGGACACCCTGGCAGAGATCGTGCGTGTTCTGAAGCCCGGCGGCCGGGTCGCGATCATGGTGCCCACCGCGGGCCGCGGCGGCGAATTCCTCAAGTGGCTGCCCAACGGCGGCGTCCACTTCTTCGCCGAGGACGAGCTCGGCGACACCTTCGAGGACCTCGGCCTCGTCGGCGTGCGCACGAAGACGCTCGGCAACATCCAATGGGTGCGCGGCAGACGGCCCTGACGGGGCGATGAGCGCTTGCGCGAAGAGCGGACCTACACCGTAGATTCGACGCGTGAGCACCGGCGGAATCGTCCTCGTCGCACTGGTGATCGCCATCGGCATCATCGGCATCATCGTGCCGCTGCTGCCCGGCATCGTGCTGGTGTACGGGGCGATCCTGGTGTGGGCGGTCGTCGAGCACAACGTCACGTCGTGGGTGACGCTCGGCGTCGTGACGGCGCTGATCGGCGCCACCACGCTGATCAAGTACATGTGGCCGATGAAGCGCATGCGCGCCGCCGACGTCGGCACGACCACTCTGCTGGCGGGGGCGGTGCTCGGCATCATCGGCTTCTTCGTGATCCCGGTCGTCGGGCTGGTCATCGGGTTCGTGCTCGGCGTCTACCTCGCGGAGCTGGCGAACCGCCGCGACCAGCGGGCGGCGTGGACGTCGACCAAGCACGCGCTCAAAGGAGTGGCGCTGTCGGTCGGCGTCGAGTTGGCCGGCGCGCTGCTGGCGACCATGGCGTGGGCCGCCGCCGTAGCGATTTCGGCGTGAAAAGTATCGCTGAGCGCAACCAATCACGCCGAAATCGCGGGTAGCTTCCAGTGGTGGCCAAGCTTCGTTTCGGATACTTCATCGCACCGTTCCACCGCGCAGGCACCAACCCCACCCTCGCGTTGCAGCGCGACCTCGAGTTCGTCGAACACCTCGACAGGATCGGCTTCGACGAGGTGTGGATCGGCGAGCACCACTCCGCGGGCAGCGAGATCATCAGCTCACCGGAGGTGTTCATCGCCGCGGCGGCCGAACGGGCCAAGCGGATCCGGTTCGGGACAGGTGTCATCTCGCTGCCGTACCACAACCCGCTGTGGGCGGCCGACCGGCTGATGCTGCTCGATCACCTCACCCACGGCCGCATCATCGGTGGCGTCGGACCGGGCTCGCTGCCCACCGACTCGTCGATGATCGGGCTGACCCCAACCGACACGCGCGAGCTGCTGGAAACCAACCTGGACATCCTCGTTCGCCTGCTGGCGGGCGAGACCGTCACCGCCAAGACCGCGACCCACGAACTGTTCGACGCCCAGCTTCAGCTCGCGCCGTACTCCGATGACGGGATCCCGCTTGCCGTCGCGGCGGTGGCCTCGCCGACCGGCGCCCGGCTCGCGGGCAAGCACGGCATCGGCCTGCTGTCCATCGGCGCCACCCTCGATCGTCGAGGGTTTCGACGCGCTCGCCCATCACTGGGGCATCGCCGAGGAACGCGCGGCCGCGTTCGGCACCACCGTCGACCGCAAGAACTGGTCGCTGGTCTGTCCCATGCACATCGCGGAAACCGAGGAGCAGGCTCGCGCCGACGTCCGCTTCGGCATCGCACCGTGGTTCCGCTACTTCCAGAAGGTCGCGGCCTTCCCGCAGATGACGATGCCCGGCGACCAGGTCGACGAGATGATCGACATCATCAACGAGGCGGGGGCCGGGGTGATCGGCACGCCTGAATCGGCCAGGGCGCAGGTGCAGCGGCTGTGGGACCAGTCGGGCGGATTCGGCTGCATGCTGCAGATGGGTCACGAGTGGGCCAACCCCGCAGCCACCCGTCGCTCGGCGGAACTGTTTGCCGCAGAGGTCATTCCGCACTTCCAGGGTCAGGCGCAACCGACATTGGTCGCCGCGGAGCGCGCCAGCGGCGTGCGAGAGGGCCTGGCCCAGAGCGCGCTGAGCGCCATCGAGCACATGACGCAGAAGTACGAGGCCGAAAAGGGCGGCGGCTGACCCTTCTGACCGCGAGTGTGGGCCGTACGGCGAGAAATTGCCGGATTTCCATCCTCAACACCCACGCTCGATGAGAAAGCGCGGCGGCTAACCCCGCAGTGCGGTGCGCAGCTTCGCGACGTCGTCGGCCGTCACACCCGAGGCGTCGAGGTATGCCTTCAGCGAGCCGAAGTCCTCGACGATCGCGCTCCGCGCCGCGTCGAGGTAGGCCTCCTGCACGCCGAGCACCGCATCCGTCAGACGCGCTTCGGCCACCTCCGCGACGTCGGGCGTCTCGGACATCCTGGCCCTGATCGTCTCGACGATGTGGGCGCGCAACTCCGGTACTGCGGCGTTACTGGCCAGGTAGTCGGCCATGACGGCGTCGCGGTCGACGCCCGCCGCCTCGAGCACCACCGCGATCGTGAACCCCGTCCTGTCCTTACCGGCGAAACAGTGCGCCAGCACGCGATCGTCGTCGCCGAGCATGGTGACCACCTTGTGCACGGCGCGCTGCGCAAGTGTCGACCGGGCGATCCGGCCGTACTCCTCGATCATGTAGCGGCTGGCGGCGTGACTGACCGACTCGTCGTCCGGCTTCTCGGTCAGCATCTTCTGGAACGCATTCTCGTGGGGCGCATCGCCGTCGGACGCAAGGGTTTCCACGAACGGCAGATGATGGATCACCACGCCGTCGGGCACCAGCCCCTTGCCGTGGCGGTCCAGTTCCGGCGCCGACCGGAGATCGGCGACATCGGTGATGCCGAACCGGATCAGCGTTTCGCGGCCCGCATCGTCGAGGTTGCTCAGCTCGCCGGACCGGAAGAGCCTGCCGGGTTGGATTCCCGCCTTCTCGGCGACGTCGCGAAAGTTCCATCCCCCCGACAGCGTCGGCACTAGCCCGTCACCGCCGCGGCGAAGGCCGACTTCTCCTTGCCGAGTTCCCCGCGCGCGATGGTGCGCATGTGCACCTCGTCGGGGCCGTCGAACAGCCGCATGGCCCGATGCCAGCCGTACAGCCGGGCCAGCACGGTGTCATCGCTGATCCCGGCCGCGCCGTGCACTTGGATCGCGCGGTCGATGACGTTGCACGCCATCTGCGGCGCAACCGCCTTGATCATCGAAACCAATTGGCGCGCTTCCCTGCTCTGGTTGCCGTGCTGGTCGATGGTCCACGCCGCCTTGTGGCACAACAACCGGCTCTGGTCGATCTCGTTGCGGGACAGGGCAATCTGCTGCTGTACCACACCCTGCTCGGCCAGCGGCTTGCCGAACGCGATGCGGTTCTGCACCCGATCGATCATCAGCGCCATCGCCCGTTCGGCCACCCCGATCGCCCGCATGCAGTGATGAATCCGGCCGGGGCCGAGGCGTGCCTGTGCGATCGCGAAACCGCTGCCCTCCTCGTCGAGCAGATTCGACACCGGCACCCGGACGTTGTCGAAGGCGACTTCGCAGTGCCCGTGCTGGTCCTGCCAGCCGAACACCGGCAGCGACCGCTCGATCGACACACCGGGGGTGTCGACGGGCACCAGGATCATCGACTGCTGCTGATGGCTCGCGGCGTCGGGATTCGTCCGGCCCATCACGATGAGGATCTTGCAGCGCGGGTCGGCCGCACCCGAGATCCACCACTTGCGACCGTTGATGACGTAGTCGTCCCCGTCGCGCAGCATGGTCGTCTGGATGTTGCGGGCATCGCTCGATGCCACCGCGGGCTCGGTCATGGCGAACGCGCTGCGAATCTGACCGTCAAGCAGCGGCTCGAGCCACTGCTTGCGCTGCTCCTCGGTGGCGAACAGGTGCAGCGTCTCCATGTTCCCGGTGTCCGGCGCGGCGCAGTTGGTCACCTCGGGGGCGATCTCCATGCTCCAGCCGGTCAGCTCGGCCAGCGGCGCGTACTCCAGGTTCGTCAGGCCCGAGATCGACGGCAGGAACAGGTTCCACAGCCCGCGCTCCTTGGCCAGCGGCTTGAGCTCCTCGATGACCGGCGGGACGGTGTGGTCGTCGGGGCCCGCCGCACGCCGGTACTCCTCGTATGAGGCCTCGGCGGGGAAGACGAATTCGGTCATGAAAGCCGAAAGGCGCTTGTGGTGATCCTGCGCCTTGGCCGACATCGCGAAGTCCATGTAGCCACACTAAACGGTGCGCAAAATGGGCTGATGACCGAGAGCCGTCCCCCGTTTCCGCCGTTCACGCTCGAGACCGCGCAGCAGAAGGTCCAGGCCGCCGAGGACGCCTGGAACACCCGCGACCCCGAGCGCGTCAGCCTGGCCTACACCCCCGATTCGCAGTGGCGCAATCGCGACCAGCACATCGTCGGACGCGAGCAGATCGTCGCGTTTCTGACCCAGAAGTGGGAGCGCGAACTGGATTACGTATTACGCAAGGGCCTGTGGGGATTCCGGAACAACCGGATAGCGGTGCGCTTTCAGTACGAGTGTCACGACGCCGACGGGCAGTGGTACCGCAGCTACGGCAACGAGCTGTGGGAATTCAACCCCGAGGGGCTGATGGCGCGTCGGGAGGCCAGCATCAACGACGTCAAGATCGACGTGTCGGAGCGCCGCTATTTCGGTCCGCGACCCGAATCGGAGTACGGCCAGGACTTTCCGCTCTGGTGAGGCCCGACGAGTGAGGCCCTCCCCGGTACGCCGCCGGGGAGGGCCTCTGTGGAGGGAGATCTATTCAGTTGTTATTCGTGTTGTTATTCAGTTGTGGGTCTACTGGCCGAGGTAGGCGTGGCCGTGGCCGTGGTGGTAGCGCCAGCCCGGCATCGCGGTGGGTCGCCGGCTTCGCGTAGGTGTCCGGCGTGACCACGATCGAGGTGTGCGAGCCGCGTCTTTGGGTGGTGGTGACTTCGGCGCTGGCCATACCCGCCAGGCCGAGGGCGGCGCCGCTGAGGATGCCGGCCGAGACGATCGGGAGGGCGATGCGGGCGATGATGATGTTCATTTCAGTTCCTTTGTCTGCGTTGACTTTTCGTGTTTGTCCGCCGGTGTTTTCCGGCGATGACATAAGAATGCCGGAGAGCGACCGCGGGGTCTGTCCGCCGACCGGCCGGTGACACGGGGGAACTCGTTGTCCCCCAATCGGGGGAACCGGAGCGGTTGCTGTGCCAAGCTGAAGCTGTGACCAGCGAAAAGGTGCAGGTGGTGGTCGGTGACGACCATCCGATGTTCCGCGAGGGCGTCGTGCGGGCGCTGGTGTCCAGCGGCGAGATCGACGTGGTGGCAGAGGCCGAGGACGGGCTGGAAGCCCTTGAGCTGATCCGGACCCACCAGCCGCAGGTGGCGCTGCTCGACTACCGGATGCCCGGCATGGACGGCGCGGAAGTGGCCGCCGCGGTCACCCGCGACGAGCTGTCGACCCGGGTGCTGCTGGTATCGGCCCATGACGAGTCGGCGATCGTCTACAAGGCGCTGCAGCAGGGCGCGGCGGGGTTCCTGTCGAAGGAATCGAGCCGAAGCGAACTGGTCAGCGCCGTCCTGAAATGCGCGAAGGGCAAGGACGTCATCACCCCCGAACTCGCGGCGGGCCTGGCGTCGGAGATCCGGCGCCGCAACGAACCCGACGTACCCGCGCTGAGCCCGCGCGAGCGCGAGGTGCTCAAGCTGATCGCCGGCGGCAGCAGCATCCCCGCCATGGCCAAGGAGTTGTTCCTCGCACCGTCCACGGTGAAGACCCACGTGCAACGGCTCTACGAGAAGCTCGGCGTCAACGACCGCGCCGCCGCGGTGGCCGAAGCCATGCGCCGCAAACTGCTGGATTAGCGTGGACAACCCGTCTCACTCGTTCATCGACCATCTCGCCACGGAACCCGTCCGCGTCTCGGCGATTCTGCGCCTGCCGCTGATCGGTCTGATCGCCGTCCTGGTGTGGATATGGGAGGTCGACCACTGGCTGCCCGAGCTGTACGCGGTGATTCTCGGTGTCTACGCGGTGGCGGCGCTGCTGTGGCTGATCGCCGTGTTACGCGGGCCCGTTCCCCGGTGGGCCGACTGGGCGTCGACCATCGTCGACCTGCTGGTGATCGTCGCGTTGTGCCTGGTATCGGGAGGTGCGACGTCGGCGCTTCTGCCGGTGTTCTTCCTGCTGCCGATCTCGGTGGCGTTCGGCGATCGGCCTGCGCTGACGGCGATTTTCGGCGTCGTCACCGCGGTGGGCTATCTCGCCGTGTGGATCTTCTACTCGAAGCGCGACGACAGAATCGGCCTGCCGGACATCGTGTACACACATTTCGGTTTCCTGCTGTGGCTGGCTGTGGCGACGACGGCGCTGTGCTTTGTGCTTGCTCGACGGTCGGTGCGCGTCAAGGCATTACAGGAAGTGCGTCGCCAGCTGGTCTCCGAGGCGATGCAGGCCGACGAACGACGAAACCGCGAAGTGGCCGAGCACCTGCACGACGGCCCGCTGCAGACACTGCTCGCCGCGCGCCTGGAACTCGACGAAGCCCGCGAGCGCAACCCCGATCCCGCGCTGGACATGGTCTATGCGGCACTGCAGGAAACCGCGACCGGTCTGCGGTCGACCGTCACGCAGCTGCACCCGCAGGTGTTGGCCCAACTCGGGCTCACCCCCGCACTGCGAGAGATGTTGAAGCAGTTCGAGGCTCGCACCCAGATCGCCGTCGATGCCGACCTGGAGGAAGTGGGTAAGCCGGAGTCCCAGCAGCTGCTGTATCGGGCCGGCCGCGAACTGCTCACCAACGTCGGCAAGCACGCCGGTGCGAAGACCGTGCACGTCGGGCTGAAGCGTAAAGGGAACCGGCTCAAGTTGACGATCACCGACGACGGCCGGGGTTTCGATCCCGCGGTCGTCGGCCAGTCGGTCGCCGACGGGCACATCGGTCTTGGCTCCCTGTTGGCGAGGTTCGACGCGATGGGCGGCGCGATGGACATCGACTCGCAGGCAGGCGGCGGCACCCGGGTCACCGTCACCTCGCCGCCCGAACCGGTCACCACTCCTGCCGAGCAGACGTGAAACTGCCTCTGCGAGGGCTTTATAGGGCAGTTTTGCGTCTGTTCGCGCAGATTAGGTGACCGTCAGCCCCCGCGCGATGACGAGCCGCTGAATCTGGTTGGTGCCCTCGAAGATCTGGGTGATCTTCGCCTCGCGCATGTATCGCTCGACGCGGTAGTCCCGCGTATACCCGACCCCGCCGAACACCTGGACGGCGTCGGTGGTGACCTTCATCGCGGCATCGGTCGCGGTCAGCTTGGCGATGCTGGCCTGCGCCGAATAAGGCTTGCCGAGGTCCCGTCTGCGCGCGGCGTCGAGATACGTCGCCCGCGCACTGGCCACCGCCGCGGCCATGTCGGCCAGCACGAACCCCAGCCCCTGATGGTCGATGATCTTGCGGCCGAACGTCGTTCGCTCGTTGGCGTAGGTCGTGGCCTCGTCCAGCGCTGCCTGTGCCAGCCCGACGG
Source organism: uncultured Actinomycetota bacterium (assembly GCA_963716505.1). Classification (GTDB taxonomy): domain Bacteria; phylum Actinomycetota; class Actinomycetes; order Mycobacteriales; family Mycobacteriaceae; genus Mycobacterium. The sequence goes on along the minus strand of CAVQTL010000016.1, from coordinate 174,294 downwards.
CGACGGCGGCGATGCCGAGGCGGCCGGAATCCAGTGCGCTGAAGGCGATCTGCAGACCCTGCCCCTCGTCGCCGACGCGGCGGTCGGCGTCCACGTGGGCCTGGTCGTAGAACGCGGACGTGGTGGGCACCGCGTGCAGGCCCATCTTCTCCTCCGGCTTGCCGAAGCTCAGGCCCGTCAGATCGCCGGGGATGAGGAAGCAGGAGATCCCGCGGCTACCTTCGCCGGTGCGCGCGAACAGCGTGTAGAAGTCGGCACGCCCGCCGTGGGTGATCCACGACTTCGACCCGTTGATGACATAGCCGTCGTCGGTCTTGGTGGCCGCACACCGCAGCGCCGCGGCGTCCGACCCGGCCTGCGGCTCGGACAGGCTGTAGGCGCCGATCTTTTCACCCGACAGCATCCCCGGCAGCCAGCGCCTCTTCTGCTCGTCGGTGCCGAAGGCGAGCAGCGGGTGCGACGACAGGCTGTGCACGCTGACGGCGACCGCGACCGCCGCCCAGCGCGCCGCGATCTCCTCGAGCACCTGCAGGTACACCTCGTACGGCTGGCCGCCGCCGCCCCACTCCTCGGGTTGCGGCAGGCTCAGCAGCCCGGCGGCCCCCAGCTGGGCGAACACCCCTTCGGGATAGGTCTCGGCCTTCTCGTGGGCGTCGACGATGGGGTCGAGCACCTTGTCGGCGATGTCGCGGGTCAGCGCGATCAAATCTGCGGCGTCGTCGGAGGGCAGCAGGCGGTCCACCGGCATGTGCGGCGTCAGACGTTCTCGGTGACCGCGAGCTCCGCGTTGATCGCGTCGACCCTGTCTTTGGCGTCACCGAACAGCATCTGGGTGTTCTCGCGGAAGAACAGCGGGTTCTGCACGCCTGCGTAGCCCGAGGCCATGGACCGCTTGAACACGATCACGTTGGCGGCGTTCCAGACCGTGAGCACCGGCATGCCGGCGATCGGGCTGCTCGGGTCCTCCGACGCCGCGGGGTTGACGGTGTCGTTGGCGCCGATGACCAGGACGACGTCGGTGGACTCGAAGTCGTCGTTGATCTCGTCCATCTCCAGCACGATGTCGTAGGGCACCTTGGCCTCGGCCAGCAGCACGTTCATGTGGCCGGGCAGGCGTCCCGCGACGGGGTGGATGCCGAACCGGACGTCGACTCCGCGATCGCGCAGCTTGCGGGTCAGGTCGGCGACGCCGTACTGGGCTTGGGCCACGGCCATGCCGTACCCCGGCGTGATGATCACCGAGTGGGCCGAGGAGAGCAGGTCGGCGGCGCCGTCGGCGTTGATCTCGCGGTGCTCGCCGTAGTCCTTGTCCTCGGCTGGACCGGCCTCGATCCCAAAGCCGCCTGCGATGACGGAGATGAACGACCGGTTCATCGCCTTGCACATGATGTAGGACAGGTAGGCACCTGAGGATCCGACCAGCGCGCCGGTGATGATCAGCAGGTCGTTGCCGAGCAGGAAGCCCGACGCCGCCGCGGCCCAGCCGGAATAGCTGTTGAGCATCGACACCACCACCGGCATGTCACCGCCGCCGATCGAGGCGACCAGGTGCCAGCCGAGCAGCAGCGCCAGCACGGTGACCACCACCAGCAGCCACAGCTGCGGGTCGATCACGAACCAGACGGTGAGCGCGGCGAAGGCGACGAGCGCGCCGACGTTGAGGAAGTTCTTGCCGGGCAGCATCATCGGCGCCGACTTGATGCGGGCCGACAGCTTCAGGTTGGCGACGATCGAACCGGTGAACGTCACGGCACCGATGAAGACGCCGATGACGACCTCGGCCGAGTGGATGCCGAGCATGCCTTCGCCGGCGAGCTGCAGGGCTTCGGCGCTGGCGAGGTCACCCTCGACGTGCAGGTAGCCGTTCCAGCCGACCAGCACGGCGGCCAGACCGACGAACGAGTGCAGAAGGGCGATCAGCTCGGGCATGCCGGTCATCTCGACGACCTTGGCGCGCCACAGACCGATCGCGGCACCGATGGCCATGGCGCCGATCAGCAGCGCGAGGCCTAGGGGTTCGATGTGACGGGCGAGTGCAAGCGCGATCGTCGCGATCAGCGCGACGGCCATTCCGGCGATGCCGAAAGTGTTACCGGCGCGCGATGTTTCATGCTTGGACAGTCCGGCCAGCGCGAGGATGAACAGGATGGCCGCGACGACGTACGCCGCGGTTGCGGTGGTTTCCAGCGTGAACATGGTTCTAGCTCCTCGAGAACATGGCCAGCATGCGGCGGGTCACCGCGAAACCGCCGAAGACGTTGATGCTGGCGAGCAGGATCGCCAGGGTTCCCAGCGCGGTGATGACGACATCGCCGTGCCCGATCTGCAACAGCGCACCGACGACGATGATCCCGGAGATCGCGTTGGTCACCGACATCAGCGGGGTGTGCAAAGCGTGGTGCACATTGCCGATCACGTAGTAGCCGATCACGATGGCCAGCGCGAACACCGTCAGGTGCACCTGCAGCGCGGACGGCGAGAGCGCGATGAGCGCAAACAGCACCGCCGCGGCTATGAAGGTCACCCCGAGACGACGGGCGGTGGTCATGGGATGGTTGGCCTGCTTGACCTCTACCGGCGCGACCGCAGCGGCCGGTGTCGCCGACACCTGCACGGGTGGCGGCGGCCAGGTGGTCTCGCCGTCCCGCACCACCGTCACCGAGCGCTGCACCACGTCGTCCCAGTCCAGCGTGAGCTTGCCGTCTTTCTCCGGGGTGAGCAGCTTGAGCAGGTTGACCAGGTTGGTGCCGTAGAGCTGGGAGGCCGTTGCGGGCAGCCGACCGGCCAGATCGGTGTAGCCGATGATCGTCACGCCGTTGTCGGTGACGATCGCCTGGTCCTTGACGGTGCCCTCGACGTTGCCGCCGTTGGCTGCGGCCATGTCGACGATGACGCTGCCGGACTTCATCGAGGCCACCATGTCGGCGGTGATGATCCGCGGTGCCGGCTTACCGGGGATCAGCGCGGTGGTGATGATGATGTCGACGTCCTCGGACTGCTCGGCGTAGAGCTGCGCCTCGCGGGCCTTGTAGTCGTCGTCCATCTCCTTGGCGTAGCCGGTGGCCGATACTTGCGCCTCCGGTGATTCGATCGAAAGATACTCCCCACCAAGCGATTTGATCTGATCTGCGACCTCGGGCCGAGGGTCGGTAGCGCGCACGATGGCGCCAAGGCTGCCCGCCGCGCCGACGGCGGCCAGGCCGGCCACACCGGCACCGACTATCAGCACTTTGGCCGGCGGTACCTTGCCCGCCGCGGTGACCTGGCCGGTGAAGAACCGGCCGAAGCTGTGCGCGGCCTCGACCACTGCGCGGTAGCCCGCGATATTGGCCATCGAGGACAACACGTCCAGCGATTGGGCCCGGGAAATACGCGGCACAGCGTCCATGGCCAGCACGGTGATCGGCCGGGTGGCCAGCTGCTCGACGAGCTCCGGCTTGAGCGCGGGGGAGATCAGGCTGATCAGGGTGGCGCCGTCGCCGAGGGCGGCGATCTCCGCGTTGTCCGGCGCATTCACCTTGAGCACCACGTCGGCCGCCCAGACCTGCTCGGCGGGCCCGACACCGGCACCGGCCTCCGTGAACGCCGCATCGGAGAAGCTCGAGGCGGCGCCCGCGCCAGCCTCGACCACCACCTCGTAGCCCAGCTTGATGAGTTGGCCGACCGTCTGCGGCGTCGCGGCGACGCGCGTTTCTCCAGGCAGCGACTCTCTCGGGATCCCGATGATCATCGATTTCGATCCGATCTTGGTTTCTGTCACGGTCCGGCCGGAGCGTGATAAGGCGCCCCGACACAGCTCGTCGTGAAACGAGTGGAATACGTCAGTGTAAGAGTCGGCTCAAATCGGCGGCGCGCCCTGTGCGGCACATGCCGGGGTTTCGGCGGCCGCCTCGGAGGGAATCCGAAATTAGCGGGTCCGTCAACGACGTTCCCGGGAGTTTCCCACGAAAGGCACCGTCATGAATAGCACCACCGTCGTTTGGATCGTTGTCGCAGTGGCGGCGGTGATCGTGCTCGCGGCGCTCGTCTTCGCCGCGCGCAACAAGCGCAACCAGCACAGGCACGTGCAAGCCGAGGAGATGCGCGAGGAGCTCACCACGCACGTCCAAAAGGTGGACAAGCGACAGGCGCTTGCCGACGAAACGGCAGCGAAGGCCCGCGCCGCAGAGGCCGAAGCCGAAGCCAAGGCGGCAGAAGCGGCCCGGCTCAAGGGGCAGGCCGCCAGCCATCATGACGCCGTCGCCGCGTCGCGCGAAGACATCGAGGAGCGTCGCAGGCACGCCGACGAGCTCGATCCGAAGACCCGCGTGGACGACGAAGCCGTGGACCACAAGGTCGTCGAGCAGGACCGCGTCGATCAGGCCGCAGCGCAGCAAGATGCCGCCAGGCAGGAATCTCAGCGCAGGTAACCAAGCCCAGTGCCGCGCTCTAGGTCGGCGTATACCTAGAGCGCGGCACTGCCATGCGCGCACCGCCCAAAGTGGAGTAGTGGACTACTCATGCCATCGCCGGTCAGACCGGAAACGATTGCTTCATGAAAACGACACCGAACGAGGTGCTGCACGGACAGCCACCGAAGCTGAAGGAGTCGACGGTCAAGGCACTGCCCAAGGACGGTGACCTGGAGATGCTGCGTCGGCAGCGGATCCGCTTTGACGGGTTCTTCACCGGCCCGACGTGGTAGACCGGCGAGTTCTTTAGAACAGCTGCTTAAACCGGGGGATAGGCAGGCGGTGGATACACGCCGCGCAGGATCCAGGCGAACCAGTTAGCGCCGTACTCGACCTCGTCGCTGGCGTCATAATCCGGGTTCGGATCCATGTGCCCACCCTCTCGCGTTTCGCAGTCCCTTCACTGGAGTCTAGACCCGCCGCGACGGCGGCGACACCGTCTGCACCTAGACTGGCCAACCAGTTGATTGATACCCCCGGATACGGTCCGGGCCTGCCTGCCTATAGTGAGTCGCCATGTCCTCCGATGAGCCGCTTGCGCGAAGACCATCTGACTCAGCGTCGAATGGGATGTCCCGCCGCGAGGAGCTGTTGGCCGTCGCCACCAAGCTGTTCGCCGCCCGCGGCTACCACGGCACCCGGATGGACGACGTGGCCGACGCCGTCGGGTTGAACAAGGCCACGGTGTATCACTACTACGCCAGCAAGTCGCTGATTCTCTACGACATCTACCAGGGCGCCGCCGACTTCACTGTCGCCGCACTGCACGACGATCCGTCCGCGTCGGCCCGCGAGACCATCTACCACTTCACCAAAAGGCTCCTGGTGGGCATATCCCGCGACCTCGAGCGGGCGGCCGTGTATTTCCAAGAGGGCCCCTATATCACCGAGTGGTTCACCGACGACCAGGTCGCCTACATCCGGGAGAAGGAAACCCAGGTCTACGAGCACGTGCGCGACGTCATCGACCGCGGCATCGCCAGCGGCGAGTTCTACGACTGCGACTCTCACGTGCTCGCGCTGGGCTACATCGGCATGACGCTGGGCTCTTACCGCTGGCTGCGCCCGCAGGGCCGCCGCACGGCGCAGGAGATCGCCGCAGAGTTCAGCACCGCGCTGCTGCGGGGCCTGATCCGCGACGAGGCCGTGCGGGTGGAATCCCCGCTGGGCCTCGACGTCTCCACGGAGGCAAAGTAGATGCCGTTGGTGAGCAAGACAGTGGAGGTCGACGCGTCCGCGGAGTCGATCATGTCCATCGTCGCGGACTTCGAGGCGTACCCGGAGTGGAACGAGGAGATCAAGGGCTGCTGGGTGCTGGCCCGCTACGAGGACGGGCGGCCCAGCCAGCTCCGGCTCGACGTCGTCGTCCAGGGCCAGTCGGGCACCTTCATCACGGCGGTCTACTACCCGACCCCCAACGAGATCTACACGGTGCTGCAGCAGGGTGACCACTTCGATAAGCAGGAGCAGAAGTTCTCGGTGGTGCCGATGGGGGCGACGTCGCTGCTCACCGTCGACCTCGACGTGGAGACCAAACTGCCGATCCCGAAGGCGATGGTGAAGAAGGCCATCGGGGACACGCTCGACTACCTCGCAGGCAACCTCAAGACCCGCGCCGAGCAGCTGGCCGCCAAGTAATCGGTCACGCTCCTAGCAGCGCGTCCCAAAAGGCCTTGCTGGATTTGGAAGTGCGCGCTGCGGCCTCGTCGCGCAGCGCCATCACACGGGTGTTGATGCGGTGCTCCGTGCCGCGCGGCATCGAGACGGGTCCGTACTTGCCCCGCTCCAGCCGCCGCACTCTTTCGTGTCCGATCTCCCACCGAAGCGAGTCGGATACGGCTTTCGCTCCACCGGGGATATCAAAGCCCTGAAAGTCGAGCGCGTCGATGAGGTCCGGCACGCGTAGAGGACCGTGCTGAAACAAGTAGAGGGTGAGCGCGTAACGAAGTTCGATCCCGCGCAGCGCGTACCTGTCGGTAGGTGTGCCGGTGCTATCGGTCGGTGTGCCCGTCATAGGCGGACAGTGCCACCGTGGACCGACATGAGCGCAGACCGACATGAGCGCAGACCGATCTGCTTCGCTTGTGGATCACGCCGCCGGCGCGGAGCGTTTCGAGATGCCCGCCTCGCAGCGAATCTTTCGCTCTTACTGACGGCTTTTCCGTAACAGCGAAACTTTCGCTCAGAGCCGGGCACCGCGGCAGTCGGTTCGACGGAGCCGAATCGAGACGCTCAGCTCCAGATGACGGTCTGCTCCAGTCGCTCGGTCAATCGCCTTGCGCCGTCGGTGAATTGCCAGTCGGTCAGGCGCACCACCTCGGCGACATCGTGACGACGCAGCGCAGCGATCAACAGCCGGTGGTTCTGCACCGCTTCGACGCCCCACTGCGGGTCGGCCGCGTAGATCAACGGCGGCATGTAGCGGGCCACGTGCAGAAGAAACCACGCCAGCTTGATCCGGCCCGTCGTGTGATTGAGCGAGCGGTGGAACCAGAACTCGGCAGCGGCGATGGCTTCAGCCTCGCCGGTCTCGACGGCCGCGGCGAGTTCGTCGTTGAGCCGCTCCAGCTCGGCGATCCCGTCCTCGGTGATCCGGCCGACAGCGGCGGCCGCGAGTTCCTTCGCGATCGCGGCCTGCAGCCAGAAGATGTCCTCGACGTCGCGTCGGCTCAACGGGGCGACGACATGGCCGCGGTGGGGCTCCAGCAGCACCATGCCCTCACCGCGCAGCGTGCGCAGCGCCTCGCGCACCGGAGTGATGCTGACGCCGAGCGCAGCGGCGGTCTCGTCGAGCCGAATGAACGTGCCCGGCAACAACGTCCCGGACATGATGGCGGCCCGCAGGTGCCCGGCGACCTCATCGGACATCTGCTCGCGGCGCACGGCGCGTCGACGGCGACGAACGGGCCTCGCCGGTGCGTTCACTCGGCCTCCATTCCAGGGGTTGTCCCCTGACCGCCGAGGCCATAGTGTGACCGCAGCAATCCAATGTTTGATCAAATGTCAAACCTGCGCAACCCCGGGGAGCTCCTGCCGTTGACCGCTCAGCCACGGAGTCGCGTTGGCGACGACATTCAGCCACGGAGTCGCGTTGGCGACGACATTCAGGCGTCATCGACCGATCAGCCGTATCTCGCGAGAAGGCAGAACTGGACCAACCAGCTGGCCCGGCACGCGCTGATGCAGCCCGACGCGACCGCGCTTCGACACCTGGGCCGCACCACCACCTGGGCTGAACTCGACCGTCGTGTGGCGGCTCTCGCGGATGCGCTCGCCCGTCGCGGCGTCCGCTTCGGCGACCGGGTGCTGATCCTGATGCTCAACCGGACCGAGTTCATCGAGTCGTTCCTGGCCGCCAACAAGCTGGGCGCGATTGCGGTCCCGGTCAATTTCCGGATGACACCCAGGGAGATCACGTTCCTCGTCGAGGACTGCGACGCCAAGGTGATGATCGCCGAGGCGGTGCTGGCCGAGGTGGCGACGGCGGTCAGGGATCTGGAACCGAGGCTGGCAACGGTGATCGTCGCGGGCGGGGCGACCGACGAAGGCGTGCTCGGCTACGACGACCTACTGGGGGAGGACGGCGAGCCCGCAGCGCCTGCCGACATCCCCAACGACTCCCCTGCGCTGATCATGTACACCTCGGGCACCACCGGGCGGCCCAAGGGCGCGGTGCTCACGCACACCAACCTCGCCGGGCAGGCGATGACGTTCCTGTTCACCAACGGCGCCGACATCAACAACGACGTCGGGTTCATCGGGGTCCCGCTGTTCCATATCGCGGGCATCGGCAACATGATCATCGGGCTGCTGCTCGGCCTGCCGACGGTGGTCTACCCGCTCGGTGATTTCGATCCCGGCGCGCTGCTCGACGTCCTCGAAGCCGAGAAGGTCACCAGCATTTTCCTGGTTCCTGCGCAGTGGCAGGCAGTTTGCGCCGAACAACAGGCCAACCCGCGTCGGCTGCGCCTGCGCGTGCTGTCGTGGGGTGCAGCGCCGGCATCGGACACGCTGTTGCGCAGCATGTCGGCGACCTTCCCGGGAACCCAGATCCTCGCGGCGTTCGGTCAGACAGAGATGTCCCCGGTGACGTGCATGTTGTTGGGTGACGATGCAATTCGCAAACTCGGCTCGGTCGGAAAGGTGATCCCGACCGTGAGCGCACGGGTGGTCGACGACGATATGAACGACGTGCCCGTCGGTCAGGTCGGCGAAATCGTTTACCGCGCGCCAACACTGATGGAAGGGTATTGGAACAACCAGAAGGCCACCGCCGCCGCGTTTGCCGGTGGCTGGTTCCACTCGGGCGACCTGGTGCGCTGCGACGATGAGGGCTACATCTGGGTTGTCGACCGCAAGAAGGACATGATCATCTCCGGCGGAGAAAACATTTACTGCGCGGAGGTCGAGAACGTCCTCGCCGGCCATCCAGCGATCGTCGAAGTGGCGGTGATCGGGCGAAGCGACGAGAAATGGGGAGAGGTGCCCGTCGCCGTCGCCGCAGTGACGCAACCGGACCTCGAACTCGGTGATCTAGCCGAATTCCTCACCGAACGGCTTGCGCGTTATAAGCATCCGAAACATCTGGAGGTGGTCGACGCCTTGCCGCGCAATCCGGCCGGCAAAGTCCTCAAAACGGAACTGAGAAACCGATTCGGCGCGGGCAAATCGGTTGACGTCGGCGAAAGTTCTTCTGCGGCAACGGTTTCTGCCGTCAAGGTCGAAAGTTAACTGGGGGGGTTGGGTTTGCTAACGGTTAGAGGGTCAATCCGCCGGATGCGGTGCAACCCCAGGGCGGCATCGTGTACATTCCTGTGGTCCGCCTTACTACCAGTCAGTAGGGAGACGGTGGTCACAGACAGGGGTTCAGTGCAAGGAGGGGGCGTGCGACACGGGCTGCCGTACCGCCGTATCAGCCTTGGCGTGGGAGCGCGCTGGTGACGGCCACGCAACCTGGGATCGGCGACTACATCGCCAACCAGACCCGGCCGGCGATGGAGGCCGTCGGCGGGTTCGTGCGGATGTGCGTGCTCACCTTCAAAGCCCTGTTCCGTCCGCCGTTCCAGTGGCGGGAGTTCATCCTGCAGAGCTGGTTCCTCTTCAAGGTCTCGTTCCTGCCCACGCTCGCCGTCTCGATTCCGTTGACCGTGCTCCTTATCTTCACCCTCAACATCCTTCTGACGGAGTTCGGCGCCGCCGACATCTCGGGCGCGGGCGCGGCACTGGCCGCCGTCACTCAGCTGGGGCCGCTGGTGACCGTGCTCGTCGTCGCAGGCGCCGGATCCACAGCCATCTGCGCCGACCTGGGTGCCCGCACCATCCGCGAGGAGATCGACGCACTCGAAGTGCTCGGTATCGATCCGATCCATCGGTTGGTGGTGCCCCGTGTGGTCGCCTCGACGTTCGTCGCACTTCTACTCAATGGCGCCGTGATCACCATCGGCCTTGTCGGTGGTTTCATCTTCGGCGTGTACCTGCAGAACGTCTCAGCAGGCGCGTACGTGACGACGCTGACTCTCGTGACAGGGTTGCCCGAGGTGCTGATATCGGTCGTCAAGGCCACCACGTTCGGCCTGATCGCCGGCCTCGTGGGGTGCTACCGCGGCCTGACCGTTTCCGGTGGCGCGAAGGGCGTCGGCACCGCGGTCAACGAAACGCTTGTGCTCTGCGTCATCGCCCTGTTCGCTGTCAACGTGGTGCTGACGACGATCGGTGTGCGGTTCGGGACGGGAAGCTGACATGGCGACCTCGAACGTTCTGCGCTCTCGGTTTCCGCGGGGATACTCCCGCACAGAGCATCTCGTCGCCGCGCCTGCCCGATTCCTCGACAGCCTCGGGCACGTCGCGTGGTTCGTCGTCACGGCCGTCGGCTCGATCGGACACGCACTTCGGTACTACCGCAAGGAGACGCTTCGGCTGATCGCCGAGATCGGGATGGGCACCGGGGCGATGGCCGTCATCGGCGGCACCGTGGCCATCGTCGGCTTCGTCACCCTGTCCGGTTCGTCACTGGTCGCGATCCAGGGCTTCGCATCGCTCGGCAACATCGGTGTCGAGGCCTTCACCGGCTTCTTCGCCGCGCTGATCAACGTTCGCATCGCGGCACCGGTGGTGGCGGGTCAAGCGCTGGCGGCCACCGTCGGCGCAGGCGCCACCGCCGAGCTCGGCGCCATGCGGATCAGCGAGGAGATCGACGCCCTCGAGGTGATGGGTATCAAGTCGATTTCGTACCTGGTGTCCACCCGAATCATGGCCGGCTTCATCGTGATCATCCCGCTGTACGCGATGGCGATCATCATGTCGTTCCTGTCCGCGCAGGTGACGACGACGTTCTTCTACGGCCAGTCGATCGGCACCTACGAGCACTACTTCCGGACCTTCCTGCGCCCCGACGACGTGTTCTGGTCCTTCGTGCAGGCGATCATCATCTCGGTGATCGTCATGCTCAACCACTGCTACTACGGCTACTACGCCAGCGGCGGCCCGGTCGGCGTCGGCGAGGCCGTGGGCCGGTCGATGCGTACCTCGCTGACCGCCATCGTGATCGTTGTCCTGTTCGCATCGTTGGCGCTTTACGGCACCGACCCGAACTTCAACCTCACGGTGTAGCGCATGACGGCCCCCATCAACGAACCTCGCGTCCCGCCGTACAAGCTGGCCGGTGTGGTGCTGTCCCTATTGATGATCGCCGCGGTCGTGCTGGTGTACTTCCAGTTCCGCGGCGACTTCCTGCCCCGCGAGCAGCTGACGATGATGTCGGACCGGGCCGGTCTTTCGATGGACCCCGGTGCGAAGGTGACCTACAACGGTGTCGAGATCGGCCGGGTGGCCAGTGTCGACCAGGTCACCGTCGGCGATAAGCCCCGCGCCAAGATCATGATGGACGTGAACCCCAAGTACATCCACCTGATCCCGGCCAACGTAAACGCCGCGATCAGTGCCACCACGGTGTTCGGCAACAAGTACATCTCCTTCACATCGCCGAAAGACCCCTCGCCACAACGCATCACGAGTGCTGACGTCATCGATGCGACGGGCGTGACCACCGAGTTCAACACGCTGTTCGAGACCATCACCTCGATCTCGGAGCAGGTCGACCCGATCAAGCTGAACCAGACACTCACGGCGACCGCCCAGGCTCTGCAGGGGCTCGGTGACCGGTTCGGCCAGTCGATCATCAACGGCAACGAGATCCTCGCTGATCTGAACCCCCGGATGCCTCAGCTGCGGCGGGACAACCAGCTGCTGGCCGACCTCGGCGACGTGTACGCCAACGCCGCCCCCGACCTGTTCGACGGCCTCGAGAACGCGGTCACCACGGCGCGCACCCTCAACGAACAGCAGGGCAACATCGACCAGGCGTTGATGGCCTCGATCGGGTTCGGCAACACCGGCGCCGAGATCTTCGAGAAGGGCGGCCCCTATCTGATCCGCGGTGCCCAGGACCTGATCCCGACGTCGGAACTGCTCGACGAGTACAGCCCCGCCCTGTTCTGCACGATCCGCAACTACCACGACGTCCAGCCCAAGGTCGCCGCATCGCTCGGCGGCAACGGCTACTCACTGAATACGCACTCGCAGATCCTGTTCCCCGCCAACGGATACGTCTATCCCGGACAACCTGCCGCGGGTGAACGCGCACGGCGGACCCGAGGGCAGGCCGGGCTGCTGGCAGCCCATCACCCGTGACCTGTGGCCGAACCCGTACCTGGTGATGGACACCGGCGCATCGATCGCGCCCTACAACCACATCGAGGCCGCATCGCCGTTCGGTTGCACTCTTTGCGTTATTCCGATCCTCCCTGCGCCGATTCCACTCCTGTTCCCGGGTAGCGAATACATCTGGGGCCGTCAGCTGGGGGAGTTCACGATCAACCCATGAAAATCACCGGGACAGCCATCAAGCTCGGCGCCTTTGCACTGGTGCTGCTGCTGTTCACCGCGATCATCATCGTGGTGTTCGGTCAGATGCGGTTCGACCGCACGACCGGCTACTCGGCCATCTTCAGCAATGCCAGCGGTCTGCGCGCCGGCCAGTTCGTCCGCGCATCGGGCGTTGAGGTAGGCAAGGTTTCGAAGGTCGAGCTGCTCGACGGCGGCAGGCAGGCCAAGGTCGACTTCGAGGTCGAGCGTGACCTCCAGCTGTTCCAGGGGACGACGGCGTCGATTCGCTACCTGAACCTGATCGGCGATCGGTACATGGAGCTCAAGCGCGGCGACGACGACCAGCGGCTGCCCGCCGGCTCGACCATTCCGATGGAGCGCACCGAGCCCGCGCTCGACCTCGACGCACTTGGTCGGCGGCTTCCGGCCGCTGTTCCGGGCGCTGGACCCCGACAAGATCAACAACATCGCGCAGTCGATCATCACGATCTTCCAGGGCCAGGGCGGCACCATCAACGACATCCTGGACCAGACGGGCCAGCTCACGTCTGCGCTCGCCGACCGGGACCAGGCCATCGGAGAGGTGATCCGCAACCTGAACACGGTGCTGGACACCACCGTCAAACACCAAAAACAGTTCGACGAGACGGTCGTCGACTTCGAGAAGCTGATCACCGGCCTGAAGAACCGGGCCGACCCGATCGCGAGTTCCGTCGCCGACATCAGCGACGCCGCGGGCACCGTCGGGGATCTGCTCGCCGACAACCGTCCGCTGCTGAAGGACACCGTCGGCTATCTGGAGGTCATCCAGCAGCCGCTCGTCGATCAGAAGGACCAGTTGAACGACACGCTGACCAGGCTGCCTACCGCGCTGAAGATCATCGGCCGGGCAGGCGGCGTCTACGGCGACTTCTTCAACTTCTACTTCTGCGACGTCACGCTCAAGCTTAACGGCTTGCAGCCCGGCGGACCGGTGCGCTCGGTCAAGGTCTGGTCGCAGCCATCAGGTCGGTGCACGCCGCAATGAGAGTCCTGGAGGGTTCGAACCGCGTCCGCAACGGGTTGATGGGCGTCCTCATCCTGCTCCTGGTGATCGGGGTGGGACAGAGCTTCGCCAGCGTCCCGGTGTTGTTCGCCCAGCCGATGTACTACGCGCAGTTCTCCGATACCGGCGGGTTGAGCGCCAGCGACAAGGTGCGCATCGCCGGCGTCGACGTCGGCGAGGTGCGCTCGTTCGAGATCGAGGGCGACAAGGTCAAGATCGGCTTCGTCCTCAACGGGACCCAGATCGGCACCGAAAGCCGGGCAGCCATCCGCACCGACACGATCCTCGGCCGCAAGAACCTGGAGATCGAGCCGCGCGGGACCGAGGCGTTGGCCGCGAACGGCGTTCTGCCGCTTGGCCAGACCACCACGCCGTACCAGATCTACGACGCATTCTTCGACGTGACGAAGGCCGCGTCCGGGCTGGGACACCGAGACGGTCAAGCGGTCGCTGAACGTGCTGTCGGAGACGATCGACCAGACCTACCCGCACCTGAGTGCCGCCCTGGACGGTGTCGCGCGGTTCTCCGACACCATCGGCAAGCGTGACGAGGACGTCCGGACGTTGCTGGCCAACGCCAACAAGATCGCCGGCGTTCTCGGCAACCGCATCCGAGCAGATCAACGCGCTGCTGACCAACGCGCAGACCCTGCTCGCCGCGATCAACGAGCGCAGCTACGCGGTGAGCATGCTGCTGGAGCGGGTGGGCCAGTTCTCGACTCAGGTCGCGGGATTCGTCAACGACAACCCGAACCTCAACCATGTGCTGGAGCAGTTGCGCGAGATCAGCGACATCCTCAAGGACCGCAAGTTCGACCTGGTCGACACGCTGTCGACGTTGAGCAAGTTCACCGCGTCGCTGGCCGAGGCCCTCGCGTCCGGTCCCTTTTTCAAGACCATGGTGGTCAACCTCCTGCCCCCTTGGCTGCTGCAGCCGTTCGTCGATTCAGCGTTCAAGAAGCGCGGCATCGACCCCGAGAAGTTCTGGGGCGACGCGGGTCTGCCGTCGTGGCGGTTCCCCGATCCGAATGCCGCCCGCTTCCCGAACGGTGCACCCGCGCCGGGACCGGAAGTTCTTGAAGGTACGCCGGCGAATCCGGGCCCCGCCGTGGTCGCGGGTCACCCCTGCTCGTACACCCCGACGCCGGAAAACCTGCCGCGTCCGAACGATCCGCTGCCGTGCTCGCACCTGTCCACCGGTCCGTTCGGGCCGAACCCGTACTCGAACCCACCCGGTGAGGGCTACACGCTGCCGGATGTGTTGACGTCACCGCCGAACCCGAACGGCCCCGGCTTCACTCCGGGTGTTCCCGCCGCGGCCATTCCGGGTCAGCTACCGCCGGATATGCCCGGTGTGCCCGGGGCGCTGCCGCCGGCCCCGCCGGGCGCGCGCACCGTGCCGGTCGGGCCGCTGCCACCCGAGGGACCTGACTTCACGCCGGGCATCGCTCCACTGCCGCCTGCGCTCGACGGGCCACCGCCGCCGCCGGGACCGGGGCCTGCGCCTGGGCCCGCCGACGTGCCTCTGCTGCCGGGCAATCCGCCGTTCCTTCCACCAGGTTCGCAGAGCGGGTAGGGGCGAAGCGATGTCGACTATCTTCAACGTGCGAAACCTGAAGCTGCCGAACGTATCTCGGACAGCGGCGATCATCGGCGCAGTCGTCGCGGTGCTCGCGCTGGTCGCGGGCGTCGTCGGGTGGCAGCTCTACAAGAAGCTGACCAACAACACCGTCGTGGCCTACTTCACGGACACGCTCGCGCTGTACCCCGGCGACAAGATCCAGATCATGGGCGTCAAGGTCGGCTCGATCGACTCCATCGAACCGGCCGGCGACAAGATGAAGGTCACCTTCCACTACGACAACAAGTACAAGGTGCCTGCCAACGCGACGGCGTCGATCCTGAACCCGAGCCTGGTCGCGTCGCGCACCATCCAGCTGTCACCGCCCTACACCGGCGGGCCCGCGATGGAGAACAACGCCACCATCCCACTCGACCGCACGCAGGTGCCGGTCGAGTACGACGAGTTGCGCGACTCGATCGACCGGATCCTCACCGACCTGGGCCCGACGCCCGAGCAGCCCAAGGGCCCGTTCGGTGACGTCATCGAGTCCTTCTCCGACGGGCTGGCAGGCAAGGGTGACCAGATCAACAAGACGCTCGCCGGCCTGTCCGAGGCGGTCACCACGCTCAACGAGGGCCGCGGCGACTTCTTCGCGGTGATCAAGAGCCTGGCGCTGTTCGTCAACGCACTGCACAAGAGCGACCAGCAGTTCGTGGCGTTGAACAACGACCTCGCCCAGTTCACGAACTCGTTCACCAACACCGACAACGAACTCGCCACGGCGCTGCACGATCTGAACGATCTGCTGACGACCACCCGCAAGTTCATCGGCGAGAACGGCGAGGTGCTTGCGCACGACGTCGACAATCTCGCCGAGGTGACCAACGCGATCCTGCAGCCGGAACCCCTCAACGGTTTGGAGACCGGCCTGCACGTGTTCCCGAACCTCGGGGCCAACCTGATGAACATCACCACTCCGAACGCGGGCGGCATCGTCGGTCTGCCGGTCGTCGCCAACTTCGCCAACCCGATCCAGTTCATCTGCAGCTCGATTCAGTCGGGTAGCCGGCTGGGCTATCAGGAGTCCGCCGAGTTGTGTGCGCAGTACCTGGCGCCGATCCTGGACGCGATCAAGTTCAACTTCCCGCCGATCGGTATCAATCAGATGATGGGCGCCATGACACTGCCGAAGCAGATCTCGTACTCGGAGCAACGGCTGCAGCCGCTACCGGGCTACAAGGACACCACGGTGCCCGGCATCTGGTCGCGCGACACGTTGTTCTCGCACGGCAACCACGAGCCTGGCTGGGTCGCCGCACCGGGTATGCAGGGCATCGAGGTGCAGCCGCACACCGAACGTAACCTCACGCCGGAGTGCCTCGCTGAGCTGCTTGGCGGACCCGACTGTGTGATCCCGGGTGCGCCACCGGCCTTCGGTGTCAACGACGGCAGGCTGCCCGGCTCGCCGAACGCATACAACGAGAACAACCCGCTGCCGCCGCCGTGGTACCCGCAGCCGGGACCCGTCGCCTGGTCCGGCACCGGGCGTCATCCCGGGTGATCCGCTCGGCGCCATCGCGCCGGCACCGGCAGCCGCGCCTGCAGCCGCACCGGCGCCGGCTGGACCACCGCTGCCCGCTGAAGCTGGAGGGGGCTGATGACCGCGCGTAAGTGGAGCCGGATCGCACTCCGCGCCGTGGCGCTGTTGGCGATCGCGATTGTGCTGACCTCCTGCGGCGGCTGGCGCGGCATTGCGAACGTGCCGCTGCCGGGCGGTCCTGGCACCGGGTCGAAGAAGACGACGATCTACGTGCAGATGCCGGACACGTTGGCGCTCAACGTCAACAGCCGCGTCCGGGTGGCCGATGTCTATGTCGGCCGGGTGCGCTCGATCGAGTTGAAGAACTGGGTCGCGACCCTGACCCTGGACCTGGAGCCCGACGTCAAGCTGCCGGCGAACTCGCTGGCGAAGATCGGGCAGACCAGCCTGCTGGGCTCGCCAGCACGTGCAGCTCGACCTGCCGCCGGATCCGTCGCCGCAGCCGTTGAAGAACGGCGACACCATTCCGTTGAAGAACTCGTCGGCGTTCCCGACGACCGAGCGGACGCTGGCCAGCATCGCCACGATCCTGCGCGGTGGCGGCATTCCGAACCTGGAAGTGATCCAGACCGAGGTCAACAACCTGCTCACCGGCCGGGCCGATCAGATTCGTGAGTTCCTGAACCGGTTGGACACCTTCACCGACAACCTGAACCAGCAGCGAAACGACATCACCCGGGCGATCGATTCGACCAACAGATTGCTGACGATCGTGGCCAACCGGAACAACACCCTGGACCGGGTGCTGACCGAATTCCCGCCGCTGATCAAGCATTTCGCCGACACCCGGGATCTGTTCGCCGACGCCGTCGTGTCGCTGGGCCGGATCAGCAACGCTGCCGACGCGGCGCTCGCCCCGACGAGTGCCAACCTGCACACCAACTTGGCGAACCTGCAGCGGCCGCTGAAGCAGTTGGGCAAGGCGTCGCCGTACCTCCTCGGCGCGCTCAAGCTGTTGCTCACCGCACCGTTCAGCATCGAGAACGTGCCGAAGGTGGTGCGCGGCGACTACATCAACCTGTCTGCCAACATCGACCTGACACTGAGCGCTCTCGACAACGGCATCCTGTCCGGCACCGGTGTCTCGGGCATGCTGCGCGCACTCGAGCAGTCGTGGGGCCGCGACCCGGCGACGATGATCCCGGATGTGCGCTTCACGCCGAACCCGCACGACGCGCCGGGCGGACCACTGGTGGAAAGGGGTGAGTGAGCTAGTGCTGACACGGTTCATCAAGTTCCAGCTGGTGCTGTTCACGATCCTCACGATCATCGCCTTGGCCGTGTTGGGCTTGTACTACCTGCGGGTGCCCAGCCTGGTCGGCGTCGGGCAGTACAGGCTCTACGCTGACCTGCCCCGCTCCGGTGGGCTCTACTCGACGGCGAATGTCACCTATCGCGGCACTCAGATCGGCAAGGTCACGGCGGTCGAGCCGACCGAGGACGGCGTCCGGGCGACGATGAGCATCGACAACCAGTTCAAGATCCCGATAGATGCCACGGCCAACGTCCACTCCGTGTCCGCGATCGGTGAGCAGTACCTCGACCTGGTGTCGACCGGCAACCCCGGTCAGTACTTCAGCAACGGGCAGACGATCACCGCAGGCACGGTGCCCAGTGAGGTCGGCCCGGCGCTGGACTCTGCCAACCGAGGCCTGGCGGTGCTGCCGAAAGAGAAGATCGACGCGCTCCTCACCGAGACGTCGAAAGCGGTCGGTGGATTGGGCCCTGGTTTGCAACGCCTGGTCGACGGCACGACGAACCTCGCCCAGGGCTTCCAGGAGAACCTGCCGCAAGTCAACGACATCATCGACAACGCGGCGCCGATCCTGGACAGCCAAGTGCAGTCCGGTGATGCGATCGAGCAGTGGTCACGCAACTTGAATATCCTTGCGGCGCAGTCAGCCTCGGAGGATCAGGCGCTCCGCAGTGGGTTGCAGCAAGCGGCCCCGACGCTGGATCAGGTGGCGGCCACGTTCAGCGACGTCCGCGAATCACTGCCGCAGACGTTGGCGAATCTGGAAGTCGTCATCGACATGCTCAAGCGCTACCACAAGGGCGTCGAGCAGGCCCTGGTCATTTTTCCTCAGGGTGCCGCGGTGGCGCAGGCCGGAACGATCTTCGAGAACGAAGGCCTGTTGCACTTCGGCCTGTCGATCAACCAGCCGCCGCCGTGTCTGACCGGCTTCCTGCCGGCGTCGGAGTGGCGGTCACCGGCAGACACCAGCATGGCGCCGCTGCCGTCGGGCACGTACTGCAAGATCCCCAAGGACGTCCAGAACGTCGTCCGCGGTGCCCGCAACTACCCGTGCGCCGATGTGCCGGGTAAGCGCGCGGCGACCCCGAAGGAATGCCGCAGCAACGAGCCGTACATCCCGCTCGGCACCAACCCCTGGTACGGCGACCCGAACCAGATCGTGAACTGCCCGGCGCCCGCGGCGCGCTGCGACCAGCCGGTCAAACCCGGCTTCGTGATACCGGCACCATCGGTGAACAGCGGGGTGAACCCGTTGCCCGCCGATCGACTGCCGCCGGGCGGCTCACCCCAACCGGTCAGCGACCCGCTGACCCCGCCCAATACGGGCAGCGTCCAGTGCAGTGGACAACAGCCCAACCCCTGCACGTACACTCCGGCACCAGGCAGTGCGGTCTACAGCCCGTCAAGCGGTGAGGTCGTCGGGCCCGACGGTGTGAAGTACTCCGTCAGCAATTCGAATAACCCAGGAGACGACGGATGGAAGGAGATGCTGGCACCCGCCAGCTGAACCCCACCGATGCTGAGGACGCGCCAGACGATTCGGTAGCGGTAACCGAACAAGAGCAGACAGGCCAAGAGCACCTAGACAGTCCAGCCACTGAGGTAGCCGAGGAAACGGGCGACGATCGTCGTGGGCCACGGCTGGGGCGAGGATGGCTGGCGGGGATCTGTGCGGCGTTGGTGGCGCTGACGGCTGCCGCGGTGGTCGGCGGTGTCCTGTTCATCCGAGACAGCCGGGGCATCGACGAGGTCAACCGGAACGATGCGGCCGCTGTGCAGGCCGCCAAGGACTGCGTTTCAGCGCTGCAGGCACCGGACACCGCGGCGATGTCCGCGGCCCAGATGAAGATCATGGAATGCTCCACCGGCGCGTTCGGGGCGCAGGCCGCCACATTCGGCGGGATCCTGGTCGAGGCGTACCAGGCCGCGAACGTCAAGGTTCAGGTGTCCGACATGCGAGCCGCCGTCGAGCGCCACGATCCCAATGGATCGGTGGACGTATTGGTGGCGGTGCGGATCAAGGTGACCAACTCCGACGTGAAAGATCAGGAGTCGGGCTACCGGCTACGGGTGACGATGACGCCCGACCAGGGCCGGTACCGGATCGACAAGATGGAACAGGTCACGTCGTGACGGCTGTTCTCCACGCGAGCGCGAACGCGGCGCCCGACGGTGCGTCGCCGACGCAGCCGCTGGCGTCGTGGCCGGCCCGTGCCGGCGCCCTGTGCCTCGATGTGCTGCTCGGCCTCGGCGTGCTCGCGGTGTTGGTGCCGGTCGCCCTGACTGCGCCAGAGCGCGGCTGGCTGTGGTGGGTGTACATGGCCACCGCGGCTGTGATTGTCCTGCTGATGTTGGCGAATCGGTGGCTGCTGCCTGCCACCAACGGATGGAGCCTCGGCCGAGCATTGGTCGGCATCAGGGTCGTGCGCGGCGATGGCGGGGAGGTGGGCTTCGGCCGGCTGCTGGCCCGCGACCTCGCCCACCTGCTGGACACCGCGGCGCTGTTCGTCGGCTGGCTGTGGCCGCTGTGGGACTCCCGCAACCGCACGTTCGCAGATCTGTTGCTGCGCACCGAGGTTCGCCGGGTGGATCCACCCGTGCGGGATATGCGCCGGTTCGCGGCGAAGGTGCTCGCAATTGCTGTGGTGGTGTGTGCGGCCCTTGTGGCGTTGAATTATCTGGTGGTCTATCGCCATGAGCGGGCCGTCGATCAGGCGCGCCAGGAGATCGCGAACGAGGGGCCGCGGATCGTCGAGCA
Source organism: uncultured Actinomycetota bacterium (assembly GCA_963716505.1). GTDB lineage: Bacteria > Actinomycetota > Actinomycetes > Mycobacteriales > Mycobacteriaceae > Mycobacterium. Next base: position 153,737 of record CAVQTL010000016.1, on the reverse strand, counting down.
GTTGCTGACCTACAACGTCGACTCGTTGAAGGACGACTTCAACCGGGCCCAGTCGCTGGCCACGGACAGCTATCGCCCGCAGTTGGTCGCCCAGCAGGATGCGGTGCAGAAAGCAGGCGCCACGTCGAACGAGTACTGGGCGGTGAGCAGCGCGGTGCTCTCTGCTGAACCCGAGCGAGCGGCGATGCTGCTGGCCATGCAGGGTCAGCGTGGCACCAACCCACAGGACCTGCGCTTCATCACCGCGACGGTGCGGGTGGACTTCGACAAGTCCAGCGACGGGAAGTGGCGGGTAGCGAGCCTCAGCGTGCTGAAGAAGCCGCTGATGGGGCAGGCGCCGCAATGAGCCCACGCCGCAAGATCGATGCCAAGGAGCCGGAACTCTACACGGCTCCGGCGCCGAAACCCCCACGCCGGTGGGGACTTCCACTCGTAGCGAGTCTCGCCGGGGTACTCATCGCGGCGGCGATCACCGGCAGCACTCTGATGTTGGTGTCGCACGAGACCGACCGCAATACCCAGGTGCGCGACGCTGACGTCCTCGGCTACGTGCGGTCGTTCATGACCACGTACACGACGCTGGATCCGTTCCAGGCCAACTACTACGGCGACCGCATCCGGTCGCAAGCCACCGGCGACTTCGCGAAGGCGTTCAAGGAGAAGATCAACGAGATCCTCATTCAGGTGGCTCGCGTGGAACCGACGCAGGGCACCGTGGTGGAGGCCGGCGTCCAGCGCTGGAACGATGACGGCAGCGCCGACGTACTCGTCGCGACCAAGGTCTCGAGCAAAGGCCCTGACGGCAACACCATCGAGAGTGGAAGTCGTTGGGTCGTAACGGCAAAGAAGGAAGGGCAGCTGTGGAAGATCAGCCAACTGATTCAGGTGATCTGACCACGGACGCGGTCGAGGCACCTTCGACGCCGCATGGTCGACATCGGATGCCGAGCGGCAAGAAACTGCGTGCCGCCAAACCGGAGTCGGACGAATCGGCGGATACGCCGCACGTCGACGAGACCCCTGTCGAAGAGTCGGCCGCGGCCGTCGAACTGACCGCGCCGACCGTTGAGGAAGTACCGACCAAGCAGCGTCGGCGCCGGAACTTCCTGCGGCGCCGCAAGAATGAGCCAGCACCGGCGGCATCCGAGGTGGCCGAATCCGACGAGGTGACGACGGTCGACGAGGTGTCGCCCGAGGTGCCGGCCGCCGACAAGCCCGCCACCGAGAATGAGGCGACCGCGGATGAGGAAACCGCGGATGAGGAAACCGTCAGCGAGGCAACCGAATCCGCAGACGAGGTCGCGGAGCCCGCAGAAGCTGAGGGGGCGGAGGCGAAAGAGGAGCCCGTTCTCGTCCCGCACCGCCCTGCGGGCAGGCGACTGAAGATCGCCGCCGCGGCGGCAGCCGTGCTGTTCGTGGCCGGCGGGGCCTTCCTGGGTGCCACGGCGCAGCCGGTGATCGCCAACCGCGCCCTCGTCGAGACGAAGCTGAACATCGCCCGCACGGCCGCGAATGCGATCACCACGCTGTGGTCGTACACCCCGGAAAACATGGATTCGCTCGCCGACCGATCGGCCGGTTACCTCACCGGGGACTTCGCGTTCCAGTACAGGAAGTTCATCGACTCGATCGTGGCCACCAACAAGCAGGCGCAGGTCACGAACACCACCTCGGTGCTCGGCACCGCGGTCGAATCGGTGAATCAAACAGACGCCTCGGCCGTCGTCTACACCAATTCGATTGCGACAAGCCCCGTGTCGAAGAACATTCCGTCGCTGCGGTATCTGTCCTACCGGCTGGAGATGAAGCGCGACCGCTCTGACTGGCGCATCACTCGCATGACGACGATCACCACCCTGGATCTCACCCCGCAGTTGTAGGCAGCACCATGCCCGTCACCTCTCCGGTCTCCCATCGACTGACGGTTACCGGGCTGCTGCTGCTGACCTTCGGGACCGGGATGATCGACGCGATCAGCGTGCTCGTCCTCGGTCACGTGTTCGTCGCCAACATGACCGGCAACGTGATCTTTCTCGGCTTCTGGTTAGTGCCGCACACCGTCGTCGACATGACGGCCGGCGTCGTGGCGTTTGTCAGCTTTCTGGTCGGAACGGTGATCGGCGGCCGCTTCGCTCGCCACCTCGAGCACGACACCCGGCGCTGGGTCACCGTAGCGCTCGCTGCGGAAAGCGTTGTTCTGCTGACGTTGTCGATCCTCGCAGGCACGGGTGTGCTCGACTACCACAACGACACGAAGCTGATCCTGATCGCGGGTCTGGCGGTGGCGTTCGGTAGCCAGAACGCGACGGCCCGACAGTTCGGCATCCAGGAGCTCAGCACCACGGTGCTGACGTCGACGATCGTCGGCATCGGCGTGGACAGCAGGCTGGCAGGCGGAACGGGGGAGCGCGAGAAGCTGCGCTTCTCAGTCGTGCTGACGATGTGCGCGGGCGCGGTGGTCGGGGCGACGCTGTCGCGGTTCATGGTGGCGCCGGTGATCACGATGGTTGCGCTCATCGTGGCCACCGCCGCCGTTCTCTTCTGGTTCGGGCCACCGGTTCCGGCCGACGACTAAGGTCTCGGGTATGCCATCAGTTCTCGTCACCGGTGCGGCGCGGGGCATCGGCAGGGCGATCGTCGAGCACCTGGCATCCGCTGGCTGGGATGTGATCGCCGGTGTCCGCAGCGAGCAGGACGCCACGGCGATCACCAAGGTCGACCCGCAGCGGGTATCTGCGGTCATCCTCGATATCACCAACGCCGATCACATCGCGAAGCTGTCTGATGCGCTGCCGAAGCGACTCGACGCGGTGGTGAACAACGCGGGCGTCGCCGTCGGAGGCCCGGTGGAGACGGTGACTCCGGACGACTGGCGAAAGATACTGGAAGTCAATGTCATTGGACAGTTCGCGGTGACACGCGCCGCGCTGCCGCCGGTTGCGGGAGTCCCGCGGCCGGGTCGTGTTCATTTCGAGTGTGAACGGCCGGATCGCCACACCGATGCTGGGGCCGTACTCGGCGTCGAAGTTCGCCCTGGAGGCCGGGTGCGATGCGTTGCGGGTCGAGTTGAAGGCTTGGGGGATCCCGGTCGTGCTGATAGAGCCGGCACAGACGGACACCGATATGTGGCGCACTGCAGACGATATGGTGTTGCAGATCGAAGCGGATATGTCGCCGGAGCACCGCGACCTGTATGCCAAGCACATCGCCGGGATGAAGAAGTTCGTGCCGACAGCCCGCAAGATGGCATCGCCGACGACGAAGGTGGTCGCGGTCGTCGAGGAGGCGCTCACCGCGCGTCGGCCGAAGGCCCGCTACGTGGTGGCATTTCTACCGAAGGTGCAGGCGGCCGTGGTGCCGAATCTGCCGACGGCGCTGCGTGATCGGGTGATGACGATGTTGGTCGGACTGCCACGCCGCCCGCGTGGCTGACTTCGTCAAGACCAACAGCAGCGCGCCGCCGGGTTTCTTCGCGCTCGAGGCGGCCGGGTTGCGCTGGCTCGCTGTGGACGGTGGCGTGCCGTGTGCACGGGTGCTTGCGCACGACGAAACGTCGTTGACGCTGCAGCGCCTGGAGTCGGTGGCGCCAACACGTGCTGCGGCAACAGATTTCGGGTCGCGGCTGGCGGTGACGCACGACGCCGGGGCGCCGCTGTTCGGTTCGGGACCTGCCGGGTGGTACGGCGACGGCCACTTCGGCCCGCTTTCGGAGCCGTTGCCGATGTCGTTGCGGGGTCACGGGACGTGGGGCGAGTTCTATGCCGAGGAGCGACTACGGCCGATGGCCGCCCTCGCAGAGTCGCGGTTGAGCACCGAAGCGAGGCGGTTGGTCGATGCCGTGATTGACCGCTGTGTGGCGGGTGACTTCGACGATGGCGACGCGACCGGCGCGGATCCATGGGGACCTGTGGAGCGGCAACGTGATGTGGACGCGAGACGGCGCGGTGCTGATCGACCCCGCGGCGCACGGCGGACACCGAGAGACGGACCTGGCGATGTTGGCGTTGTTCGGATGCCCGTATCTTGATGCCGTGCGGGCGGGTTATCAGGAGGTGCGGCCGCTGCGGGAGGGCTGGCGGGACCGGGTCGGACTGCATCAGCTGTATCCGCTGCTGGCGCATGTGGTGCTGTTCGGAGGGGGCTATGGGCGCCAGGCTGAGGCCGCCGCGGCGAGTGCTTTAGCGGTAGCCAGCTAACCATGCGTCGACGTTTTGCTAGAGGCCATCTAAGTCGCTGACCAGGCGCCCGTTCGACCATCTCGGTCAGCAGTGGTGCGAGCACCTGGGCGTACTCCGTCGTGATGTGGTTGTCGTCGCGGAACACCAACGTGTTGCCGACGATGACGGGGCAGCGGTCCGCCGTGCAGAACAATTCCGACAGCTCCACGTACTGACCGCCGCCCGCTGCCGTCGCCGCCGACTCCGCCGCGATGCCGCCATCGTTGAGTCCCTCCGACCTCGCCGGCGCGCACGCCACTGCATTGTCCATATTCGCCGACACGCACGTCGGCACCGTCCCGTGCGGATCCGGCACTTGGCTCAGCACCAAAACCTTTGCGCCCGTTGCGCGTAGCCGGTGCACGAGCATCGTCAAACCGTCCAGCCATGCCTGGTCGTAGCTCGTGAACCCGAAGTCCGCGCCGTACCGCCGTGACATGTCGAGGACGATCAGCTGCGGCCGCTCCTTCTCCAGCCGGGCCATGACGTCACCCCGCCACTGCTCGCACTCCGTGAACTTGCGGCCCAGATACGGGCTGTTGATCGGCAGGTCCATCAGCGGACAGAGCACCTTGCTCATCGTCTCCAAGCGCCAATGCCGATCCCGCGCAACCGGTTCCAGCGCCGGCTGCCACATCGCCGCATGCGAATCGCCGACCAGCGCCACCGTCGTCGGCGACCCGACATCACCCGACACACAGTCCGGCTGCTGAACGTCCCGCCACGACAGCACGCATCCGTTGACGAACACTTCCGGCTTTGAGATCGCATTGAGCGCCGGAGTCAGATTCGCCGGAACAGGGTGCGGTTCCGTCGATTTCGCGACCGCCGCCACCACCTGATCCCGCACCGACATCGGCGGGGGAGCCTCCGCCGACGGGGCGGCAGGAGCACCAGGAGCAACGGGCACGACCGGCGCCGCCGCCGTTCCCTGGCCAACCGGCACCGGCCGCACCATCAACAACACCAGGCAGGCCCCTACCGCCTACGGCCGTCAGCACTCCACCCACCGCCAGGCTTCGCTTCGCCGAGGACTTCAGCGACGGCGCGAACCGCGCCGGGTTCTCGACGAGATGCAGCGTCAGGATCGCCAGACCGAACGACACCACCACCATCGCCAACCGACCGGCCAGTCCCGAGGACTGCCCGAACAGCGCCGGAGCGAGCAGCAGCACCGGCCAATGCCACAGGTACCACGAGTACGACAGCCGACCGATCGACCGCATCGCCGGCTTCGACAGCAAGTGCCCCACGCCCAAATCCGGTGTCGCACAACCCGCACCGATCACCAACGCCGTGCCCAGCACCGGCAACAGCGCCGTCGTGCCCGGATACGGCGTCCCCTCACCGATCTGCGTGCACGTGACGACGATCAGCGCCAACCCGCCCCAGCCGACCACCGCGGCCGACGGGCCAGGCAGATGCCGCCACGCACCCGCCGTCAACGCCACCAGTCCGCCGACCGCCAACTCCCACGCACGCGTCGGCAGCGAGAAGAACGCCCACGACGGCCAACTGTCGGTGCACGCAAGCGAGACCATGAACGACACCGCAGCCACGACTCCGAGCACCAAAACGTACGGCGCCACCGACCGCGTCGCAGCCCCGCCGGTACGACGGGCAACCCGCGCGAGAAGCCATGCCGTTCCGATGATCAACGCGGGCCAGAGCAGATAGAACTGCTCCTCCACGCCCAGCGACCAGTAATGCTGCATCGGCGACGGGGGCGCATCGGACGCTAGATAGTCGGTGCCCTGAATCGCGAACCGGTAGTTGCCGACATACAGCGCGCTCGCGATGCCGTCGCCGATGACGCTGCGCGCCTGCAGCGGCGGCAGCAGCACCGCCGACCCGACACACGTCGCAACTCCACCGTGACCGCCGCAGGCAGCAGCCGTCGCGCCCGCGCACCGTAGAACCGGGCCAGCCGCACCGTTCCGGTGTTCGACGCTTCGTGCCACAGCAGGCCGGTGATCAGGAATCCGGAGACGACGAAGAACACGTCGACCCCGATGAATCCGCCGCCGACTCCGGGAAGGCCGGCGTGGAACAGCACGACGGCGATGACGGCGACCGCCCGCAACCCTTCGATGTCGGGCCGAAACTGCTTCTGCGGCAGAGCCGTCCGCCCGCTCGCAGGAGAACCACGTCGGGAGGCAGGGCGGGGCGCAGTCGCAACTCTGTTCACTCGAGCAACGATCGTCTCACGAGACCCAGGCGTATCCCGGGATCAACGCGCTACGTCGCCAGCCAGGCCAGCTCTCGGGTCAGCTTCTGGCGCCACGCCGCCACGTCGTGCCCACCCTCGAAGGACACCCCCGACGGCGGCTTGCGCAGCGATGCGACGAACTGTTTCACGGCCTTGTAGTAGCGGTCGCTGTCACCGCAGTCGATGCGCAGCGGAATCTCGGAGAGCGCGGGCGTCCCGTAGACCGAGTATGCGAACCAGTCCGCAGGCCCGTCGAACGCGCCCGCCTGGATGGCCTCGCCGTAGTCCGAATACAGCGCCGGGGCGACCGCGCAGATCGCGGCGGTGCGCGCCGGACCGAGCATGCCGCCGAGCAACAGCGCGCCATAGCCGCCCATCGACCAGCCGATGAACCCGACCCGCGAGGTGTCCAGGCCCCCGGTCGCCAGCATCGGCAGCAGCTCGTTGATCACCATCGCCCCGGAGTCCTCGCCGGTCACCCGCCGGTGCCACCAGCTGTTCCCGCCGTCGACGGCGACCACCGCGAACGGCGGGTAGCCGGCCCTCGCCAACTGCGCCAGGCCCTGCTCGACGCCCATGTCCATCACACCCGACGCCGTCATGTCCCGACCGTGCAAGGCGATCACCGGCCGCAGCGGGCCCGACCTGGCCGGGCGGCACGCGCGATGAACCACTCCGTCTCGACGCCGCCGCGCGCCGCCGACACGAACGAGCCCGACATCAGCGTCGGCAACCCCTTGGCCGACGACGGCGACGGCTGGTCGGGCGGAGCGCCCGACGCGGTCGCAAGCCCCAACTGCCAGATCGGATCGAGCGCGCACGCACCGGCGAGTCCGGCGCCCAGCCGCAAGACCGAGCGGCGCGTCAACTCCTGCATCGTCGTCAGGCGAAGGCGAGCCAGCTCGGGAGCGCGCGCTCACGCGAATCGCAGAGCACCTGCTGGGTATCGCAGCTGCCCTTGGGGACACCGGCGCCGCTCCACATCCCGCCGGTGTCACGTCGCAGCACGATGGCCGACGAGCCGCCGCCGTCCAGCAGCACAGCGGTGTCGGAGCCGAGCCCGCGGAACAGGTCTTGAATCTGGTCCGGTGTGTAGCTGCCGCCCTGGAAGACGTACAGCTGATCGTTGGTCCGGTTGTAGGCGATCGCGGTTCGCGCCGCGCTCGGGCCGCCGTCGTTGAGTTGGCCGGTGTCTCCCGGGCGCGAGCAGGCCGATGCCTGCGACCGCGACGAAGCGCGCGTTCTGATCGAGCAGCTTCTGGATCACCGGCGACGCGGAGTCGTAATCGTCTGCGCCCTTGGGCATTACGACGTAGGGCTGTCCGCCGGCCGGAAGGATCATGGTGGCGAGCGACGACCAGTGTTCGCTACCGCCAGACAATCCCTGCTTGCCCGCGTAGGCGACAGTGCCCGTGACGGCGGCGTTGGCCCGGCCCTGTCCGCGGGTGTTGTCGACGTAGGCACCAAGCGGCGAACTGCAGTTGGTGTCGCGCCACGACCCGCCCTTCTGGCCGCGTACGTCGAAGAAGTTCGCGTTGATCGCGATCGTCGGCTGACCGAGCGCCTGCCACGCCTGCAGCGGCGCATAGATTTCGGACGCCTGCCACAGACCCTCGCCAGTGCGCGCCCCGCCATCGCGTTCGCACCGAGCCTGGGAGCCCTGGTGGCTGTCGACCAACAGTCGTGGCTGAAGTCGGCCGGAGGCGTTCTTGATGGTCATCAAGTGGCCGCCGTTGTTCATCTCGTACCAGCCGCCGCCTGCGTTGAGCATCGGCGCCGGGTGGCCATCGCCGAAGTTGTAGACGAGGTAAGACCCCCTGGTGTTGGCGATCGCTCCCGCGAGCAACGAACGTCCGTCGGCCCTGGCGACCGGCGCGGCCGTCACCGCCAGCGCAGCACACAGCATCAGCGCAGCGGCGCGCGCAGCGAAGCGCCGGCAGACGTCGGCTGGTGTCGGCACGGTTGCCTCTCTAGCAAAAGCCCAGGAAATGAAACAACTCTAATCACATCAACCTCACAGTCAACTTCAGTAACAGGGTCGTCACGATTCGGTATCGGCCTGTCCGGACGTGGATTCCGCTGCATAGTGGGTAATCCCGTCTGAGGCGGAACCCATCGAAGGAGCAGAAATGATCGGAACGATTCTCAGCGCATTGGTGGTCGGCTTGATCGTCGGCGCACTCGCGCGGCTCATCATGCCCGGCAAGCAGAACATCGGCGTGATCATGACGGTCATCCTCGGTGCGCTCGGCTCGTTCGTCGGGACCTGGCTGACCTACCAACTGGGATACAGCAACGCCAACGGCGGATGGCAGATCATCCCGTTCCTCGTCGGGATCATCGTGGCGATCGTCCTGATCGCGATCTACGTCGGCATCACCGGGCGTCGCGGCACCAAGAGCACCGACGGTTCGTTAACGCCCCGGCGGTGCCAGTCGGTAGACGGCGCCTGCGTAGTCGTCGGTGATGTATACGGCGCCGTCGGGTCCCACCACCGCGGCGACCGGTCGGCCCCACCGCGATCCGTCGTCGGCCTGAAAACCGCCGACGAGCGTCTGCTGGTCGCCGAGAGTGCCGTCCCGCCAAGGGAAGAAGGAAACCTCGGGTGCGCGCGGTGGCTGCCGGTTCCATGAGCCGTGCACGCCGCCAATGCGCCGTCCGCGTACGGCTGCGGCAACACCCCGGTCGTGAACGAGAGCCCGAGCGGCGCGGCGTGGGCGCCAAAGCTCTGCTCGACGGGCGGCAGCGCGGCACAGTCCATGCGCGACCCGTCCTTGTTCGTCGACATATCGCGGATGAACGGGAGGTCGGCCGGGCCGCCGTCGGGATTGCAGTAGGGCCAACCCAATTCGCGACCCGGGGTCAGCCGTGCCAACGCCTCCGGCGGATGCTCGTTGACGTACTGGGTGTCGACGTTGCCGTCCGGATCGGGCGCGTTGTCGCGGTTGTTGACCGCCGTCCACACCGAACCGTCGGGTGCGACGGCGAGGCCGGTTCCGTTGCGGACGCCCGTCGCGAACGGTTCGGCAGGACCGCCGCCCGGCGGGATCCGCATGATCGTCGCGCGCGGGGGATTGGCCTCGCGGTCCTCGGCGGAGATGTTGCCGGTCGAACCGATCGAGAAATACACGGCGCCGTCGGGTCCGACGGCGACACTCTTCAGCGCATGCGCGTAGGCGCCGTGCAGTTCCGGGCTGCGCGCGTCGGGAAGATCGGCGGCGACGGTCCGCCGGTTGGTGGCCGCCCCGTCGGCGTAGTCGTACGCGTCGATCTGGTCGCTCTCGGCGACGTACAACGTCGAACCCGCGAATGCCATCCCGTGCGGCTGGTCGAGGTCGTCGAGCAGCGTCGACTGTTCCGGCGCCGCACCGGGTTTCGGTGTCAGCTTCAGGATCTGTCCACTGGCCGGCACCGAGACCAGCAGCGCGCCATCCGGAGTCCACGTCGCCAGGCGCGCCTTCGGGATCCGGGCCCACACCGAGATCGTCCAGCCGTCGGGAATCAACGCCTGCCGCGGCTCGTCGAGCGGCGATTGAGCCAGATCGCCGGGAACGTCGACCGGCGTCGGACACCAGATTCGCGGACCCGGGCGCGGGTGCGGCCGGGGTCTTCGGTGACGCGGGCGCCGGGGACGGCTGCGGAGGTGACTCCGACGAACACCCCGCCAGCACGGCGATGCCGACGAGTCCGACGACGAGCGCGCTACGCGGCGGCCAGATCCGCATGCATCTCCCAGACCAGAATCTCCGACGGCGCAGTCGCGGTCACGCGCTGACCGCCCGCGGCGGTGAACCGGACGGCGTCCCCTTCGCGCACAGCGCCCGCGCCTTCGAGCGTCACCTCGCCGCGGGGTACGAACAGGTGCAGGAACGGCGCATCCGGCAAGGTGATGGCGTCGCCGGGCTGCAGCCGAGCACCGTGCAGCGCCGCGTTCTTGTTGTGGATGCTGATGGCCGCGTCGCCGTGGATGCCCGACGCGATGGTCATCAGCCCGCCGGTGAGCTGCCCGTCGTCGATCTCGGCCTGTTGGTATGCGGGCTCGATTCCCGGTTCGTCGGGCACCACCCACATCTGCACGAAATGCACACGCTCGCTGGCGGATCCGTTCTTCTCCGAGTGCAGGATGCCCGTCCCGGCCGACATCCGCTGCGCCAGGCCCGGGTAGATGACGCCCGCGTTTCCCGTCGAGTCGCGGTGCTCCAGCGACCCCTGCAGCACCCAGGTGACGATCTCCATGTCGCGGTGCGGGTGAGTGTCAAACCCAGCGCCCGGCTGCACCCAGTCGTCGTTGTTGACGAGGAGCAGCCCGTGGTGGGTGTTCGACGGATCGTAATAGCCGGCGAACGAGAACGAGTGTTTGGAGTCGAGCCAGTCCGTGGTGCTCGTGCCGCGGTCGGATGCGCGGCGGATGTCGACGGATGCCGTCATGCACCCAGCGCCGCGGGCAGACCGAAGCTTTCGAACAGCCCGTCGCCGGCGTGAAACGCCACCACGTGCGAGATGCCGCCGGGGCGCACCTCGAGGACGTGCAGCTGGAATTCCTCGTGCCGACCGGTCTCGCGGTTGAGCATGTACAGCGCGGCTGCGGGCTGGTCGTTGGCGGTGATGGCGATGAAACGCATGTCGCCGGGACCCTCGGCGGGGCAGTGGGTCTTCGACAGCGCGACGATGTTCGCCGGGCCCTGGTACCAGCCGTCGAACGGCGGCATCTCGAAAACCGCGTCTTCGGTGAACAACGCGACCAGCTTGTCCATGTCGTAGTCCTCGAACGCCGCGATGTAGTTCGCGAGCTGATCCTTGGCCTCCGGCGATTCCGGCGCGGCGACCTCATCGTCCTGTGCGGGCTGGGCGGCGTCGAGCTGTGCCCGCGCACGCTGCAGCAGGCTGTTCACCGCGGCCGTCGATGCGCCGATGGCTTCGCCGACCTCGGCCGCCTTCCACTGCAGCACCTCGCGAAGGACGAGGACCGCGCGCTGTCGGGCCGACAGGTGCTGGATGGCCGCCACGAACGCCAGCCGCACCGATTCGCGGGACTCGACGATCACCGACGGGTCAGACGGGTCGTCGTTCGGCGAATCCGGCAGCGGCTCCAGCCAGGTGATCTCGCGGTGCTCGGCGATGTCGCCGGTCGGGTCCGACGCCGCCTGACCCAGACCGGAGGGCAACGGCCTGCGCTGCCTGCCCTCCAGTGCGGTGAGGCTGGTGTTCGTCGCGATCCGGTAGAGCCAGGTCCGCACCGAGGATTTGCCCTCGAAGCTCTTGTAGGACTTCCAGGCGCGCAGGAAGGTGTCCTGGACCAGGTCCTCGGCATCGTGGACGGAGCCGGTCATGCGGTAGCAGTGCGCGAGCAGCTCCCGGCGATACCGCTGGGCATCGGCAAGAAATGCATCTGCGGCGGCTGTCTCGTCGGCGGGTTCCAGACTTTCGGCGAGCACGCTCACGTCGTCGAGCTTACGCAGCGCACCGACAACTGCCACCGAGCGATTTCGGTGGGTTAGCTACTCTGCGCTGATGGCCAGTAGCCGACTCGAACGGTCCTTCGAGGGCGTCGGCGGCGTCCGCATCGTCTACGACGTGTGGGAGCCCGAGGACGAGGACCCTCGCGGTGTGGTCGTGCTGTGCCACGGCTACGCCGAGCATGCCCGCCGCTACAACCACGTCGCCCAGCGCTTCGGCGAGTCCGGCCTCGTCGTCTACGCCCTCGACCTGCGCGGACACGGCCGCTCCGGCGGCAAGCGGGTCTACCTGCGAGACATCTCCGAATACACCGAGGACTTCCACACCCTCGTCGGCATCGCGGCCGCCGAGTACCCGGAGCTCAAGGTGGTCGTGCTCGGCCACAGCATGGGCGGCGGCGTCGTGTTCGCCTACGGCGTCGAGCACCCCGACGACTACGCCGCGATGGTGCTGTCGGGTCCCGCGGTCGACGCCCAGGACGGGGTGTCACCGGTGATGGTGTTCGTCGCGAAGGCGCTCGGCCAGCTCCTGCCCGGCCTGCCCGTCGAACAGCTGCCCACCGACGCCGTGTCCCGCGACCCCGAGGTGGTCGCCGCCTACAACGCCGACCCGCTGGTGCACCACGGCAAGCTGCCCGCGGGCATCGCGCGGGCGCTCATCGGCGTCGGCGAGACCATGCCGCAGCGCGCGCGCCGCCCTGACCGCGCCGCTGCTGGTCGTGCACGGCGAGCAGGACAAGCTGATCCCGGTGCAGGGCAGCAGGCACCTGATGGAGTGCGTGGGGTCCACAAGACGCGCACCTCAAGGTCTACCCGGAGCTCTACCACGAGGTGTTCAACGAACCCGAGCGCGCCGTGGTGCTCGACGAAGTCGCATCGTGGATCGAGGCCAAGATTTGAAAGCTCTTGCCGCCCTGGCGCTTTCCCTGATGCTGCTGCTGTCGGCCGGCTGCTCGTCGGATGAGAAGCAGCAGCAGTGGGTCGAGGACGAGGTCAGCTTCGACGCCGACGGCCTGACCATCCACGGCACCTACCGCCACCAGAAGGACGCGGCGCCTGGTCCTGCGGCACTGCTGATCTCCGAGAGCGGCAACACCGACCGCAACGGCGACAACATCGTCGTCGGCAAGATCGGCAACATGCGCCAGCTCGCCGAGCTGCTGTCGGACCGCGGTGAAGCGAGCCTGCGCTACGACAAGATCGGCACCGGCAAGACCGGCCTCGGCCCCTACTCGCAGCGGCCCAACGAGGTCGGCAGCGCCGTCTACACCTCCGGCGCCAAGGCCGCCGCGCGCTTCCTCGCCGACCAGCCGGGCACCGACAAGGCCCGGTTGTCGGTGTACGCGGTCGGGGAGGGCACGGTGCACGCGATGTCGCTGGCGTCGGACACCTCGCCGGGCGCGCCGAAGATCCACTCGCTGGGCCTGCTGCAGCCGCTGTCGGGTCGGTACCTCGACATCATCACCAACCGGGTGCGCTCCGATGCGAGCCCCGAGACGCTGAACACCTGGCTGGCCGCCGTCGACGAGGTCCGCACCAAGGGCACGGTGCCGCCCAACCTGCCGGAGGGGCTCGGCGCCATCCTCAACCCGGGCAACGCGAAGGCGATCGAGGAAGCCGACAAGATTGATCCGCTGTCGCTTGCCGCTGCCATCCCCGCGGGCACTCCGGTGCTGTTGACGTGCTCGGACACCGATCGCCAGGCCCCCTGCAACACCATGCAGCCGCTCAAAGACGCGCTCAAGCACACCGCGCTGACCGTCGTCGAACTCAAGGGCGTCAACCATGTGTTGCGCGACGACCCGACAGACAACATCGCCAACCTCTCGAAGGAAGGCCCGATTTCTCCACAGCTCGTGACAGCGCTCGACGGATTTGTCGCGAAGTAGTTTTAGTCTGTTGGGCGATGACTGACGACAAGATGCTGGCCCGCATCGCCGCGCTGCTGCGCCAGGCCGAGGGCACCGACAACGCGCACGAGGCGGAGGCCTTCATGGCCGCCGCGCAGCGGTTGGCCACCGCGACGTCGATCGATCTCGCCGTCGCGCGGTCGCATTCGGACCAACGCACCAAGGCCCAGACGCCGGTGCAGCGCACGATCACCATCGGCAACGCGGGTGCACGCGGGCTGCGCACCTATGTGCAGCTGTTCGTGCTGATCGCCAACGCCAACGACGTCAAGTGCGACATCGCGTCCAACTCGACGTTCGTCTACGCCTACGGCTTCGCCGAGGACATCGACGCCAGCCACGCGCTCTACGCCGGCCTGGTGATGCAGATGGTGAGGGCGTCGGAGGCCTACATCGCCTCCGGCAACCACCGGCCCACCCCGACCATCACCGCGCGAATCAACTTCCAGTTGGCGTTCGGCACCCGCATCGGGAAGCGGTTGGCGGAGGCTCGCGAGCAGGCACTGCAAGAAGCGACCAGGAGCAGAGGAGAGCCGTCCCGGCACCGCAATCGCGTTGCGGGACAAGGACCTCGAGCTGAAGAACTTCTACCGCGAGACGTCCGAGGCGCGCGGCACCTGGCGGGCCACCAGCGCAACGGCCGGCTACTCGTCGTCGGCGCGGCGTGCCGGTGACCGCGCAGGCCGACGTGCGCCGCTCGGCAACAGCCAGGAGATCAACGGCGCGCGCTAACGCGCTGAACCGGTGACCTCGCGCGACACCCAGCGCTCCAAGGTCTACGCAGCCGAAGAGTTCGTCCGGACCTTGTTCGACCGTGCGAGCGAGCACGGCAACCGCAGCGTCGAGTTCTTCGGCACCAACCTCACGTTGCCGCCCGAAGCCCGGTTCGCCTCCGTGGAGACCGTGCAGCGCTACGTCGACGACGTGCTCGCCCTCGGGTCCGTCCGCGAGCGGTGGCCGGGTAGCGCAGCGCTGACTGCGCGGCCGCGGCGCGGGCTGACCGCTGCGCACTACGAACGTGACGACGACGGGGGCGACGATCGCGGTGCCCGAGCGACGGACCAACTGGGCGCTTCGCGAACTCGTCGTGCTGCACGAGGTCGCCCATCACCTGTGTGACGCCGACCCGCCGCACGGGCCGGAGTTCGTCGCGACGTTCTGCGAACTCGCCGAGGCGGTGATGGGTCCGGAGGTCGCCCACGTGCTGCGGGTCGTCTACGCCAAGGAAGGCGTGCGCTAGGCGGTAACGTCGGACGCGTGACGAAGCCGGATCCCGAAATCCCTTGACGAGGTGTTCAACCGGGTGCTGCGCACCGAGGACGACGCGCTGCGCGCCGCGCGGGAATCCGCTGCGGCCGCGGACATGCCTGCCATCGAGGTGTCGGCTCAACACGGGAGGCTGCTGTCGCTGCTGGCGAGGATGACGAATGCGAGGCGGGTGCTGGAGATCGGCACGCTGGCCGGCTACAGCACCATCAACCTCGCCCGCGGCGTCGGGCCGGACGGCCGCGTCGTCACGCTCGAATTCGAACCACGGCACGCGGAGGTGGCGCGGAAGAACTTCGAGCGAGCCGGCGTCGCCGACCGCATCGAGGTCATCGTCGGCGCCGCGCTGGACACGCTGCCGCGGCTGGCCGAACGCGGTGAGGCCTTCGACATGTTCTTCATCGACGCCGACAAGGAGAACAACGTCGGCTATGTCGAATGGGCCGTCAAACTGGGCAGGCCGGGTTCAGTCATCGTGGTGGACAACATCTCTCGGATGGGTCGGGTGCTGAACCCCGCCGACGACGACCACCAGGCCAAGGCCGTCCGCGACATGCTCGACATGATGGGCGAGAGCCCGCACCTGGATGCGGCGGCGATTCAGACGGTGGGGACGAAGGACTGGGACGGCTTCGCGGTGGCGCTGGTGAAGTAGCCGGGTCAGCGGCGACATGGCGGCCACGAACCTCATGCGCCGATCAGCTGCACTTGTCGCGGTTTGGACGACATAATCGGGTGTTATCGGTACAGCTGTTACGGCGGCAGCAGCACCACCAGCAGCAGCAGCCGGGTAGCGACCGGGCTTCTCCTGCCTCAAGCGCCCATCGGTAGAGGGCAACAATCGAATGACAGTGCCCGTGAGGGATGTAATCCGCTGCAGTAGTTCGCCGTCGCCGCGCACAACCCAGTTCGCGTTGTTGTGGCCACGGCTGAGCGCATGTGATCAACGGCCCTTAGCAGCCGCAGTCGTCGCCTTTGAGGTCGACCTCCAGCACGATCTTCTTGACTCGCACCCGCTTCACATCGGGGTCCTCGAGACCGATGCATTCGAGGAGATCTTCAGCTGCCTCGGTGCAGTCACCTCCACCGGGCATGCTTGCCGCCGGGAGGTGTGACGATCACCGGATCGCGGTCAGGCTGCTGCACGACGACGCCGGGAACTGGTGTGATGGTCTCGTCCCAGGTGACGGGGATTTCATAGGAGCCGTCGCCGCGGTCTATGACCTTGCCGTCGATCGTGACGCCGGGCAGCGGGAAGATCTCGAAGATGTGGCCGCGGCCGGGCCCGATCGGGTTGTCGTAAGGATCGTGCGGGGTGATCACCAGCACGCCTTTGCCGCCGGCGCCGTCGACAACGACACCGGTCTTATCCGGATCGATGCCGGGCTCTACATGGATCGACCAATGCGCCTCTCTGCTGGCCCGGCAGTCCTCGCCGTAGGTCGCCACGGCGCGGAAGTGGTAGGTCCCCTCAGCCTTGGTGAGCTCCTTGAGCGGATTGTTGAAGATCCCGTCGGGTTCCAGGGCGCCGTCATCGTGAGCGCCGTCATCGAATAGCGGCACGTCGATTGTTGAGGGTGCCACCGGCAGTGTCCCGCCGGCCGACTTGGCGATCGCCTGCAAGGTGGCGTGGAACGCATCCACCGCGTCGCCCGAGACTATCGGCGCCGATAGTTTTGCCTGGGTGGTGAGCTGGCCGAGTGCCACAGTGGGGGCGTCGATGGTCAATTTGACGGTCGCGCGTTGTGGTGTTGTCCGGTTGGAGTAGTGCAGCCCGACCATTGGATCAATCGGGTCGCCGGTGTAGTACCGGCGCCTGCCCGCCAGTGGCACGAGCTTCGGCCCGCCCGAGCAGACCACGAGGAAGAAATAGCGCACGTCGGCGGGTGGCGGCGGAAACTCGCCGCCCCCGGGCAGGCGTTCGACGATGCAGTCCCAGGTCCCGTCGCGCTCGGACTGGTAGGGCAGGTCGATGCGCCAGAACAGCCAGCTGCGGCCGCGCACCGGCCGCACCCGGCGTTCGCTGACTACCTTGCCTGAGGGTGTGCGCACCTGAGCCCGCAGCGGTGTGGCCGGATCGTCCCAGCCGAGGATGACAGTGATCCGCTCCTCGCCGCAGACGTCGAATTGATGTGGGTCGGATTGCGGCTCTGAAGCCGGCAGCAGGATAGTCCGGATCGGCGAGTGCGCCGCTCTCGAAGATGTTGCCGAATGCCAGCGCGAAGAATTTCCGCAAGGACAGGCCGTCGATCGCGCGGGTGAAGTGACCGCCATGGTCGTGGGCCACCCGGTTCAGCAGCGGCCCGTCGATGTCGGCGTCGGAGCCGAATCCGATGGCGTTGATCTTGGTGGTGCCCAGGTGCGGCTCGATCTCCTGAATCATCGGGGCGGTGTTCTGTAGCCCGTCGGTGAGCAGCAGGATGGCGTTGTCGGTAGGTCCGCCGCCAAGTGCGAGATGGGCCCATCCGAGGCCGGCGCCGATGCTGGTCGCCCCGCCGGCGGCTGATCGCGCCGATCTTGCCGGTGGTGAATGGCGCGGGCCCGACGAGGTCGGGTTTGGCTGTCGCTGCTGGCGCGGGTGCGGCGTCGAGGCTCGCTGTCGTGGAGAAGGTCAGCAGGCCGAGGCGGTCACCGGCGCCCGAGCGCACCAGTTGTACGAATAGCGACGGCGGCGTCGCGCGCTTCGTCGAGCTTGGTGCGGCCGATCGGGCGGGGCGCTGCTCGACATGCTGCCGGAGCGGTCGAACACCACCATCACGTCTACGGGGCCGGCGGTGGGGGTGGCGTCGCGAGGCCGGCGATCACGTTGGTGATCGGCGCGTAGAAGACGCTGCATCCCCCGCCGTTGGCGAGTGGTCCGCCGACCACTTGGCCGTTGACGTCGAACAGTGACGATCCGGAACTGCCTCCGGCGTAGTCGAATCCGGAGATGGAGGTGCCGCCGTCGTGCACGCCGGCCTGGCATTTCTTTGCCGCCCCGTTGGGGTGGTGCATGGTGAAGATGGTCTCGCCGGTCATCAGCGCGGCGCTGCGCATGGGCAGCGGTGCCGGCAGGGCTCCGGGGGCGGCGTCGAGCCGCAGCACCACCCAGTCAGTGGCGACTGGCACCGGAGCGTCGCCGGCCGGTGCGGCTGCCGGACGCGACCTCTTCGAGCACCTTGAAGAAGCGGGTGACGTGGCCGCCGGGCCGCGAACCGTCGCAGTTGGTGTGGTAGTCGAAGGTGACCGAGGCGCTGCGCATGTCCTCACGCAGAGGGGTCGGTCAGGCAGTGGCGGGCGGTGAGGAACAGGTCAGGCGCCGATGAGGGTGCCGGAGCAGCTGGACACGTGGCCGGCATGAACCTCCACGATGATGCCGGTGGTCGCCTTGACCTTGTCCTTCACCAGGTCCGGCACGGTGGGCGCCAACGAGCAGGCGGCGTTGCGCCAGTCGAAGCCCGCTCGCAGTTCAGGCGCGTCTCGTAGATCGGCTCCTGGTAGGGGTTGGTGTGCAGGAAGACGTCGGGGTTGGTTTGGCTGCCCTCCGAGGTTCCGGGCGTGTTACCGGGCGCTGACGAACGGCTCGCCAACGCCGTAATCCGTGCAGTCGGGCGCTGCCGGTGCCGCCGACGATGCGGATCTTGATCGGCCCAGGCCCTGGGTCGGCGGGTCGGGTCCATAGGGTCGAGCCTGCGGCCGGCGGTGAACACGTCCTGCCCGTAGCCCAGGTCGACGGTCAGCTTGGCCCCACCGGTGAGGTTCACGCTGTCGAAGTGCAAGATCACAAACCGCGCAGGTCCGTGCGGTCCCGACGTCGGCGTGAGGTCGATGCCGGAGGAGTTGGTGACGGTCCGATTGTCGGTGACGACGCGTCCGAGGTTGTGGGACATGGCCCGCCCCTTCGTTGTTCGAGCCGGCGACCTTCCGGTTTGTGTCCGGACCGCCAGGGTGGCGTGGCCGATGCGGTGGTACGTCTGCTGGTTGGGATCGTTTGGTGAACTGTGTTTCTCAGCGTGGATGACCGCGTGGAAGAGGGCACGCGTAGTCGACTACTCGAAATTTTGGCCGTGACCGCTGCCGTCGCCAGGACCGCCAGGTCGGCGGAAGCGGACGTCCAACGTCGCCAGTCCGGAGATCTTCTTGCCGTCGGACTTCGCGCCGACGATGACGACACCGCTGCGGGTTTCCGGCGGCGAGGCCGACCTAATTCTGGCCAAGCACCGCAACGGCCCGACGAAGACGATCACGGTCGCGCATTATCTGCACCTGTCGCGCTTCACCAACATGGCGAAGGCGTAGCAGCTGTGGGCCGCCGGACTCGGCGACGTCGACGTACGTCGCAGCACGTCGACGGCGATCGACACCCCGACTGCCGATGGCTCGAACGTGCGGATTCTGTTCTTAGGCAACAGATTTGCTAATTCGATTGCGCCTGCCAGCACCGGATCACTGTGTAGCTGACGAGGAACATGACTGTCGCGTTGAAGCAATGCCACAGGAAGTGTGTACCCACCGGCAGATTACCGCACAGCGGGCCGTCAAGCGTACGCAGCGTGAGCGAGACCGCGAAAAGCGCTGCCGTCCATAGCAAAAGCGTGCCGAAGCGCCTCGACTCGGTGGGCGCGGTCAAGCGTATCGCCAGCCCGAAAACGACGAGGCCGACCAAGGCGGAAATGTAGCCTCCAAGTACGGTGCGCACGCCACCGATCGTGGCAAGAGCCGCAGTGAATCCCAGCGCGAAGGCCAGATAGCCCGGGGCGGCCAGCCAGGCCCACCTCCATGGCACGTCCCATATCAGGTGCACCGTGACGACCGCTGCGATCAGGATGAACACGACGATGGAGAGCGTGTCGAGCAAGCCCGTGAACCGGGTGGCGAACACATGGAAGGCGAGACTGCACAGCCCGACCACCGCTGTCGCCACGGGCAGGAGCCAGATACCGACCGGTACCCGTCGATGCTGTCGCGAAAGCAACGAGAACAACACGCCGCTCGCGATCAGGAATGCGACGTTGGTCAATGCGTTGGCCGGCTCGCCCCACGGTCCAGGACCGACTCGCTCGCAATAGTTGTCGACGTGGTCCACGCCGGATCAGCCGCCCGCCGCGCCGTGATAGAACAGGACACCAAGCCCGACGCTGAACGCCAGCACGCCATAGAGCGCGTGCTCGACAGAGGCAGTAAGCAGAGATCGTGTGCGCTGGTACCGCCGCGCGAACATCCATCCGGCGACCACGGTGAGCACGACCGAGATGACCGTGCCGAAAATGATGTGCGCAAAGCCGAACGCCGCGGCACTCGCCGCCACAGCCGCTGTGCCGTTGCCGAACGTCGGCCCGTACCGGTGCATCAGGAACGCGCGGAACAGTAACTCCTGCGGGTACACCGAAAGCAGCGGATACAAGACGGCGATCAGGAGCCACCTCAGTGGCGCCTCGCGAGGAAGCCCGAACATCCGGTCGGGATCCCAAATTGCGACCGCCACAATCATCAGCACCGCTACCGCCGCCGAGAGCGCCAGGATCGAGGGCAATGCCGAGCGCAACGCGCCGGCCCGCCAAAGGTCGCCGCGGTCGAAGGTGGGCTGCCGCCACAGGTAGAGCCACGCTGCTCCCCCGAGTACGAGGAGAAACGGGATCGGGCTGCCCGGGCTGCCGAGCAACGCATAGACGCCTACGACTCCAAAGAAGAGGATCAGGTACTCGAACGCGAGCCAGAGCCGGCGGCGCGTCGGCACCGCGATCCCCTTAGCGGCCGCCGTTGCTTTTGGGGCAGCGTCAGCCATGCCAGCAAGGATACGGCGACAAGGTAGTGAGCTCTTGGCCAGCGCGTCAGCGGGCGGCTCGACGCCAGATCTCGGTGCAGGCCTTCCTGGCCCGGGTCAGCTCGGCGTTCGAAATCCGGGAGCCCTGGTAGAAGCTGCGTTCGATCATCCAGCACAAGGCCCGCGCCATGGCGGCGGTGTCGTGGCTCGCCTCGCGTCTCGTCGGGCCCATGTGCCGCAGTATCTCGGTGATGGCGTCGATGAAGATGTCGGCGGTGTCGGTCCAGAGTGTGTCGATCTCGGGCACCGACGATGCCAGATCGATCGCCGCGCGCATCACGACCCCGTGTTGGCGCCACAGTGCCTCGGTTCTGGCCATCGCCTCGTCGATGGCGTGCTCACCGCATGCGGCATCGTGCGCGGCTGCGCGCGATTTCTCCCGCAGGGCTTCCACGGTGCGCGCGACGAGCGCGGTGATGACGTCCTGTTTGGACCCGAAATAGAAGTACAGGGCACCCCGCGTGATCCCCGCGCCCGAAGCGATGTCGGCGATCGTCATCGCTTCGTAGCCTTGCTCGCCCAGCAGTCGTTCGGCGGTGTCGAGAATGGCCTGTTCCCGCATATCCCCTTTTCGGGGCGTGGCTGCACGTCGTCGGGTGGGCTTCGATTGCGCTGGCATGGCTAGCTGGCAGCGATCTGATGCCCGTCAGGGAAGTCGGTTGTGCGAGAAAGGGATTCCCACTTGTCGATCTCCTGGTCGACAGCTTGACGCGCGGCCCCGATGAGTCGCAAGGCGTCAGATCCCAGGACCAGATGCCGTGGCGGGTCGGCTGATTCAAGAACCTGCAACACCGCGACGGCGGCCTTCGCGGGGTCACCGAGTTGCTTTCCGCTCGCCTGCAAGCGCGCTTCACGGATGGGCGTGAACACATCGTCGTAGTCGGCGATGGATCGGTCTGCGCGTCTCATGGATCTGCCGGCCCAGTCGGTGCGGAACGAACCCGGCTCGATCGCCGTGACGTGGATGCCGAACGGGGCGACCTCTTTGCCCAAGCTCTCCAGCAGTCCCTCTAGCGCGAACTTGCTGCCGCAGTACGCGGTCAAGCCCGCCGGGGCCATCAAACCGCCCATCGACGTGACAGCCATGAGGTGACCGCTGCGGCGTTCGCGCATGTACGGCAGGGCGGCTTGGACGGTGGCCGCCACCCCAAACACGTTGGTCTCGAACTGAGCTCGCAGCTCGCTTAGGGGTGTCTCCTCGAAGATGCCCTCGAGCCCGTAGCCCGCGTTGGCGATCACCACGTCGATCGGACCGACGGTCGACTCAACGTCATCGACCGCGGCGAACACTGCCTTCTCGTCGGTCACGTCCAGCAGGCGACCGTGGGCTCCTGCGCCCAGCGCTTCGAACGCGTCGAGGTCTGCCCGCCGGCGGACGGTGCCGACGACGGTGTGCCCGGCTTCCAGTGCGCCTTCGGCGAACGCGCGCCCCAGGCCGCTGCTCACCCCCGTGATTAGAAAGGTCTTCACCGGGCGTCTCCTCACTTCGACTGGATCACTGCGAGCCTAACACCAGAATCAACACTGCGCTGATTTAAGTCGACTAAGTGCAGATTCATGACAAGGAGGGTTTGATCAGCGGTTCGGCCCAGAACGATGTCGGAGTTGATCAAACTACCTACCAAAAGGTAGCCTGACTCGCATGGTCACCGCCGCTCCTACAGCCGAAGCGATTCTCCGCTCCGCACGCTCCTCGATCATCGCCGGCGGCTACAACGGCTTCAGTTACGCTGACATCGCCGCGGTCGTCGGCATCCGCAAGGCAAGCATTCACCATCACTTCCCCACGAAGGTCGACCTCGTGCGCGCCCTGGTGAAGAACTACCGCCTAGAGGCTGAAGCGGGAATCGCCGAAATCGAGCGTCATGTTTCGGATCCGCTTGACCAGCTCCGTAGCTACACCGGGTATTGGGAGTCGTGCATAGGAGATCCGGAAACCAGTTATTGTCTGTGCGCTTTGCTCGCGACGCAGATCCCGGTTCTTCCCGATGAGATCGTGTTCGAGCTGCGTGCCTACTTCCGGGCTCTCTCGGCCTGGCTGACGTCAGTACTGGAACGCGGCGCGCGCCAGGGCAGCATCACCTTGACCGATGACGCCCATTCCGAGGCCGAGGCACTGATGGCTACCGTGCACGGCGCCATGTTGTCCGCGCGGGCCTACGGCGACCCGCAGGTCTTCGCCGCGATCACCCAGCCGGTGATCGACGGGCTCCGATCAGATGGTCACACGTGAAAACAACCTTCTAGTAGGTAGGTAACAAACTCCGTAGCCGCGATCCATGCGGCTACGGCTGACCCGTCACGCGCGGGTCTTTGGTGCGGGTAGAACATGGATGACACCCACGTTCCGGTTGCCCGTGTCTTCATTCGGACGACAGGAGCACGACATGACCA
Source organism: uncultured Actinomycetota bacterium (assembly GCA_963716505.1). GTDB lineage: Bacteria > Actinomycetota > Actinomycetes > Mycobacteriales > Mycobacteriaceae > Mycobacterium. Next base: position 130,482 of record CAVQTL010000016.1, on the reverse strand, counting down.
AGACAATTAGCGAAGTACAAGGCGCCGCTGTGGGCGACACGTGGCTCAAGCGTTACTACTTCACCCGGGCGGCGTTCTCCATCGTGTGGGTGGGTGCCGCCATCAGCTTGGCGAACAGCAAGACCGCCGTCGTCGCGGCGCTGCTTCTGATCTATCCGGCGTGGGATGCGATCGCCAACTTCGTTGACGCACAACGCAATGGAGGACTGCGACGCAATCCCACTCAGGCTTTCAACGCCGCAGTCAGTTTGGTGACAACCATCGCTGTCGCCGTTGCCCTAGCCGAGAGCATGAATGCCGTGCTCGGCGTGTTCGGGGTGTGGGCAGCGCTGGCGGGCCTGCTCCAGCTCGCTACCGCCGTGCGGCGCTGGAAGAGCTACGGCGCGCAGTGGCTCATGATTCTCAGCGGAATTCAATCGACAGCAGCGGGTGGCATGTTCCTGGTCCAGGCGAATGCGGCCGAGCCGCCCCACATCACCACCATCGCCCCCTACGCAGCCTTCGGCGCGTTCTACTTCCTGATCTCAGCAGTATGGCTCACCGTGAGCGACGCCCGCCGCCGCCGAGCATGACCCAACGTCGACGCGCTCGGCGCCAAGGCCGCCGAGAAGCGTTGGCGTTAACAGAGTTTGGCGCCGATCTGGTCGGCAGCCTCCCTCACCCTCTCGCCGGCATGAGCCAAGCTGTCGGGTGCGAGCCGGTGGGTGACGAAGCTGACGCTCAACGCGTATTCGGGCGTTTGTCCCGGTCTGGCGGGCACGACGGCCGCCGCGCAGCACAGCTCTTCGTCGGCTTCCTCGTTGTCGATGGCGTAACCACGGTCACGGGTGCGCGCGATCTCCTCCGCTAGGTCCTCGACCGACGTGATCGTCTGCGCCGTGAAGGCTGGCAGGGCGGCGGTGCCGACGATATTGCGCCCCTCGGCGTCTGACATCGACGGCGAAACGGCACAAGCGGTGGCAGATACCTGCCGAGAGTCCGTGCGCGGTCGAATGTTTTTCGCTTGCAACGGATTCAGCCATCGGCCGAAGCAATTACGTCTGAGCAGTTCCGCGGCGTAGGGTCCGGCTCGGATAGGGCGCGTGCGAGTTGGTGGCGTAGCGCGCTGGCCGAGGTAAAGGTGACGGTGGATATGCCCAGATCGGCTGCTGCGGCGGTGTTCTCGGGGCGGTCGTCGATGAAGAGCACTTGTTCGGGTGCGGCGTCCATGATTCTTAGCGCGTCGGTGAATGCGCCTGGTTCGGGTTTGAGTCGCCGCAGCCGGCAGCTGTAGAAACGGTGGTCGAAGTGGCGGACCCAATGGCTGTGTTCGATGGCGTCGGCCAGTGGATCGGGGGCGTTGCTGAGCAGTGCCAAGCGTAAGCGGTTGCGGCGGGCGAAGTTCAGCGTCGTGCGCAGAGTCGTGGAGTTCAAGTGAGACCACCCATCGACGTCGACGTTGGTGAGCTGTTCGACCAGGCGATGCTGCCGGGTCAGGTCGCGGTCGAGAACCGCCGACCAGTAGCGCTGCGGGGTCTGGCCCCGGTCGTAGTCGGGCCGGCATCGCCAGTACCGTTCGCGGAACTCGTCGTGGCCCAAGTCGGCGATCGTGGCAAGTTCGGTGAACGTGGCTTCGGGTAGTGCCCTGCTGAGGACTTCGCCGTAGTCAACCAACAGCCAGTCGATCACGGCGTGCCCACTGCTCGAAGGGGTCGGTCGTCCTGGCGCTGAGGGTTTTTCAGGCCGTGTGCAAACCACGAGCCGAGGGCCACGAACCCGGTCAGCACCGGTAGGAGCGCCAGGGCGATCGGGAGCGAGGTCAGTGCTGCGAGGCGCCCGATGATCGGTGGCCCGATGACGAACCCGGCCCAGCCGAACGCCGAGACGGTGGCGACCGCGGTACCGGGGTGCAGTCCGGGCAGCCGGCCAGCGGCACTGAACACCGCGGGCACGACCGACGCCAATCCCAAGCCCAGACACCCGAAGCCCACGATGGCGGCCAGGGGCCGGTCGAGCAGCAGGGCGGCCGTGAAGCCGACGGTGGCAACGAGGGCGAGGCTGGGGAGAAGCCGATCCGGGCGAAACCGGGCCAACAGTCGGTTGCCCGAGAGTCGCACGGCGACCATGGCGAGGGCGAACCCGGCGTAGGCGAGCCCGGGGACGGCTCCGGTGGCACCGAGCGGGCCCGACAGGTAGACCGAGGCCCAGTTCGCGGCGGCGCCTTCACACAGCATGCTGGCGAAGGCTATCGCGGCCAGGGTGAGCATCCCGGTCGACCACCGCGACCGGCCGCCGCCGGATTCCGGTTCGGCGGTTGCGGTTTCGGTTTCCGAGCCCGGTGCGGACGGGAATGGTTCGCTGCTGGAGCCAGCCCGATGGTCGGGGAGCAGTCGCGTACTGAGCAGCCCCGCGCCGAGCAGGGCCACCGATCCAAGAATGAGCAGCTGGGGCGTCAACGCGATCCCGGCGCCGACGGCCAGGGCACCGATCCCGGCACCGGCGAATGCGCCGATGCTCCAGCCGCCGTGCAAACCGGACATCAGGGGTCGCCGTCTGGTCTTTTCGACGGCGATGGCTTGCGTGTTCATCGCCACGTCCAGGGTGCCCTGGAACGCACCCCACAGGACCAGCGCGCCGAACAGCGCGGGCAGGGTGCCGGTCAGGCCGACGAGCGGGCCTGCCGCGCAGTACCCGCACAACGCGACCTGGATGATGCATCGGCTCCCGAACCGTGGCACCAGCACTGCAGCCAGGCACATCGCGGCGACCGATCCCACCGGGGCGCCCACCAGCGCGAATCCCAATGTGCCGTCGTCCAGACCAAGTGACTGCTTGACGTTCGGGATGTGCGCGGTCCACGACGCGAACAGCAGACCGTGGACCACGAACACGACAGTGATTGCGATCCGCGCCGCTGCGGCACCGTTGAGGGCGAGTCGCGTCGCGGCACCGTCGGGCCGACTCTCCACGTCGCCTGCCGGGCTAGACACGATGCACGACGGTCCCCGCCGTCTCGAGCGACGCGATCGCCTCAGCGGGAGCCGTTTCATCAGTGACGACGACGTCCAGGCTCGTTGCGTCGCACACCACGGCCATGGCTGAGTGGGTGAATTTCGATCCGTCGAGCACCAGGATGCTGCGACGAGCGCAGCCGATCAGGGCCTGTTTCACTGCAGCGTCGCCGAGATCGTGTGTGGTCACCTGACCCTCTGGAGAGATCCCGCAACATGCCAGGACGACCGTGTCCAAACGCAGTGCCGCGATCGTCGCCAGCGTTGAGGGCCCGACAACTGACAGTTCCCCGGGCCGGACTTCACCGCCGGGCAACAGCAGCCGCACCGAGGACGATTCGGCCAGTGCCATCGCCGCGTGCAGAGACACCGGCAACACCGTCAACCGCCGCCCGCGTAGTGCCCGCGCCGTTTCGAGTACCGTCGTGCCCCCGTCAAGCCCCACCGCCTCGCCGTCAGCGATCAGCCCGGCCGCCGCGGTGCCGATCCGTTGTTTGGCCGCCGCGGCGGACATCTCACGCATCGCGAACGGCAACTCCTCACCGCGCATCAGCAGGCTCACCGCGCCACCCCGAACCCGGCGGGCCACCCCCTGCTGCACCAGCGCGTCCAGATCCCGGCGGATCGTCATCTCCGCGGTACCGAACTCGGCGGCCGCCGCTGCGACATCAACGCGTCCCCGCTGTCGGAGCTGCTCGACTAACCACATACCGCGCTCGGAAGCATCCACTCCGCTAAGTTACATCATGAATGTGCGTACGCACAGACATCGTGTGCGAAGAAGGCATCCTTGGCGTTTGGCCAGTCCCAGACCCACTTTACGATCGGCAAGTAGTCTGCTGTACGATCGTAAAGTATGGAGACAGCCGCGGTACAGACAGCGAGTGCCGCCGACACCCGGCAGCGCCTGATCGACGTCGCCGTCGACCTGTTCACTCGGCACAGCTTCGCGGGCACCTCGCTGCAGATGATCGCCGACGAGATGGGCTTCACGAAGGCCGCGATCTACTACCACTTCCGTACCCGCGAGGAACTGCTCACCGCCGTCGTCGAACCGATCTTCGAGCAGCTGAGCGGCATCATCAGCGCGGCGGAATCGCAGCGCAGCGCCAGCGCCCGCGCCGACCACATGCTGCGCGGCTACGCCGAACTGGCGGTGGCCAACCGTGCGCTGGTGTCGGTGCTCGCGTGCGATCCGAGCGTGACGACCCTGCTGCGCGACCAGCCGCACTGGGCGGAGTTGATCAATCGGCAGCTGGCATTGCTCGCAGGAGATGAGCAGGGTGCAGGCGGCCTGATCAAGGCCACCGTCGTGCTCGCAGGAATTTCGAGTGCCGTCGGACCGGCGTGGATCGCCGTCGGCGACGACGACCTGCTGCGGCACCTCGTGGACACAGGACGGCGCACCCTCGGGCTGCGCAGGAAAGGAAACCTCTCATGAAGACAGCCGTCGTCACCGGTGGAGCATCGGGCATCGGCCGCGCCATCGCGCAGCGACTCGAGGCCGACGGTCATCACGTCGCCACGATCGACCTGCGGCGCTCGGACGCCGAGTTCGCCTATACCGCCGACGTCACCGACCGCGAACAGGTCGACACCGCGCTCGGCAAGATCCGCACTCAGCTCGGCCCGGTGTCGATTCTGGTGAATGCTGCTGGGCTGGACGGCTTTTCACGTTTCGCCGACATCTCCTTCGAGGACTGGCAGCGGGTGATCAACGTCAACCTCAACGGCGTCTTCCACTGCTGCCAGGCCGTACTGCCCGACATGGTCGAGGCCGGCTGGGGACGGATCGTGAACATCAGCTCGTCGAGCACGCACTCAGGTGTCGCCGGCATGGCGCACTACGTCGCCGCCAAGTCCGCCGTCAACGGGCTGACCAAGTCGCTGGCGCTGGAGTACGGCCCGAGCGGGATCACCGTCAACGCGGTCCCGCCGGGCTTCATCGACACCCCGATGCTGCGCGTCGCTGAGGAGCGCGGCTACACCAATGTCGAGAAGGCGATGGCGATGACGCCGGTGCGCCGCATGGGCAGGCCCGAAGACATCGCCGCGGCGTGCGCGTTCCTGGTCTCCGAGGAGGCCGGCTACATCACCGGCCAGATTCTCGGCGTGAACGGCGGTCGGAATACGTAGCATCGGAGGACCATGTCCGGTGTCGCTCAACCGAGCTCAGCAGTCATCGCCAAGCCACTTGACGTGCAATGGATTCACGGCTCGCCGTCCTCGAAACACAACACCGATCCTGATCTGCAGACCTATTGGTACGACGAGAACACCGTCATCCTCCGGCAGAACAAGGCGATCGATTACGAGGCGCCGTTCTTGTTCCTGCTGTTTGGGGAGGAGCGCGCAGTACTGCTCGACACAGGTGCAACCGCCTCACCCGACTTCTTTCCGCTCCGCCGGGTCATCGACGGGCTCATCGAGTCCTGGCTCAGTCGCAACTCCCGCAGTGAGTACGCACTCTTGGTCCTTCACACGCATGCACACGGTGACCACGTCGCCGGAGACGGACAATTCGCCGACCGCGCCGCCACCGTGCTCGTCGAGGCCGACAAGGATGCGGCGTGGAAGTTCCTCGGCTTTTCAACCGACGCCAGCGAAATCAGACCCGTCGATCTGGGTGGCCGCGTCCTGCAAGCATTCGCGACGCCAGGGCATCACGCCGCCGCGGTGACTTTCTACGACCCGTGGACTGGAATTCTGCTGACGGGGGACACCGTCTACCGGGGCCGGCTCTACATCGTGGACTGGGCCGCTTATTCACACAGCATCGACCGGCTCATCGAATTCTGTGAGGCTCATCCGGTAACGCACGTCATCGGATGTCACATCGAGATGACCCGCCAGGCGGGCGTCGACTATCCGGTCCGGACCACCTACCAGCCCGATGAGCCACCGCTGGAAATGACCGTGGCGCATCTGCACGCGATCCGCGCCGCCCTCGACGAGGTCGGTCCCGAGCCCGCATTGCGGGCATTCGACGAGTTCATCCTCTGGCCGGAGGACGACGAGTAGCCCAGCGGGTTTTCCGAGGGTTGACTCGGCCAACACTGTGACCTAAATTACGTGGAAACGTTCCCATGGAAACGTTCCCACAGAAGTCGTGAGGTGCAAATTGGCAGGCAGGGGAGTCACCATACGAGACGTCGCCGCACACGCGGGCGTCTCGCTCGGCACAGCGTCCCGGGTGCTGTCCGGCCACCCCGCCACCTCGCCGGAAGCGCGGTCTCGCGTCACCCAAGCGGTCACCGCCCTCGGCTATCGGCCCAATGTTCAAGCGCGTTCGCTGCGACTCACCCGCACGCACGCCATCGGCCTCCTGTTGTCCGACGTGCGCAACCCGTTCTTCGCGGATGTCGCGCACGCCGCAGAGCAGGCCGCCCTTGGGGCTGACTACGTCACGCTTCTCGGCAATGCCAACGAGAACGTCGACCAGCAGGACCGCTATATAGAGACCTTCCTCACGCAGCGTGTGGACGGCGTCGTGCTGGCGCCGCAGGGGCGAGGCTCGGGAAGCCTCGAGGCGCTGATCGAAAGCCAGATGCCGGTTGTGTTCGTTGACCGAACGGTCGACGGTTTCGAGGTACCGAGCGTCACCACCGACAGCCGTGCCGGCCTCGCTGAAGCTATCGCACATCTTGCCGCCGCCGGCCACAGCCGCATCGCCTATATCGGCGGCCCCCAGTCGATCTCCACCGGACGCCAGCGGTACGAAGCCTTCGTCGATGTTCTGCCACGGCACGGAATCGACATCGACCCGGCATTGATCACGTTCGGCGACTTCCAGGAGGAAAGCGGTATCCGGGCCGCCGAGCAACTGCTCTCCGGACGAGACCGGCCGACCGTCATCCTGCCGCCGACAACCTGATGGCCCTTGGGGCTCTCGCGGCGATCCGCGGACACGGCCTGCGGCTCGGTTCTGATATCGATGTCGTGGCATACGACGACATCGAGTGGCTCGCGCACTTTGATCCGCCGATATCGGTCATCGCCCAGGATGCCGGCGCGGTGGGACGTTGCGCCGTCGAACTCCTGATGGCTGTCATCAACGGTGACGATCCCGAATCAATAGTGCTGCCAACAACCTTCATCGACAGATCGTCAGGGCGGCGCCGTGACTGACAATCACCGACCCGCGCAAGTGTTCGTGGTCGGCAGCCTCAACGCCGACCACCGCGTTCACGTCGCCAGGATTCCGCAGCCAGGCGAGACGGTGCCGGCATCTGACATCGTCATCGCCGCGGGAGGCAAAGGCGCCAACCAGGCGGTCGCTGCCGCACGGGCAGGCGCAACCACGACGATCATCGGCGCAATAGGTGACGACGGCGACGCGGCAATCGTCGAACGGGCACTCGGTGAGCAGGAGATCGATTCGCGGCACGTGCGGCGCATCCCGGAAGCACCGACGGGGCGGGCGCTGATCACGGTGGACATCCGCGGCGAGAACACGATCGTCGTCTCCCCCGGGGCCAACGAGAAGCTCACCTCTGACGATATCGACGACGGGCTTAGTGACGTCAAGGCAGGTGATCTGATTCTGCTTCAACTGGAGACACCGGGGCCGTTGGTTCGGTACGCGGCGGGCCTGGCACGCGATGCGGGCGGTGTGGTGCTCCTCAACCCGACTCCGGTGCCGGATTCGGTAGATGACTTGTTCGACAACGTCGACATGCTGATCGTCAACGAACACGAATTCGCCCGTGTCGCTGGCCTTCTGGACATCGCGAACGACGTCGGACCCGAGGCTCGCGAAGCCGCGATGACAATGCTGGCCAAACAAGCCGAAGTGACGGTTGTCTGCACGGCGGGCAGTGAGGGCGCATTCGTGACACAGCGCGAACGTGTCGAGCACATCACGACATCACCGGTGGAGGCTGTCGACACCACCGCGGCCGGCGACACCTTCATCGGCTACCTCGCGGCGCACCTGGCCATCACGCCCGGCGATGTCCTTGGTGCGATCCGCAGCCGCCGTCCGCGCAGCCGGAGTCACCGTGACAAGGCTCGGCGCCATCGACTCGATCCCGTATCGCAACGAACTCGGAAATGACGCAACGACAGTGGAGGGACAGCGATGAAAATCGCACTGGGCAATGACCACGCGGGCTACCCGCTGAAGGCGCATGTGCGCGGGGTGATCGAGCGACTCGGCCACGACGTCGTCGACACGGGCACGTCGAGCGGTGCACCCGTCGATTTCCCGGACATCACTTGGGACACCTGCAAGCTCGTGCTCAGCGGCGAAGCTGACCGCGCGGTGCTCGTCTGCGGAACCGGTCAAGGCGCGGTCATGGCGGCCAACAAGATTCCCGGTATCCGGTGTGCGCTCGCCCACGACGTGTACTCCGCGCATCAGAGTGTTGAGCACGACGACGCGAACGCAGTCGCCATGGGCGCGTGGGTCATTGGGCAGGCAACCGCAGGTGAGGTCATCGAGGCTTTCCTCAACGCACGATTCGACGATGACGAGGACACCGTCCGTCGCGTCCACAAGCTGCACGAGCTCGAGCGCAATGCGGCTCGGCAACTGGCTGACGAATTATCAAAGGAGATAACACGATGAGCACCGCCATGGACGACACCCGGCGGCAAGCCGAACACGGTTCGCCCGGCAAGGTCAAGACCGCATTGGGTGCGGCGGCCGGAACGTGCGTGGAGAACTACGACTTCGTCGCCTACGGCACCGCTTCGGCGCTGTACTTCGGCGACGCGTTCTTCCCCGAGTCGGATCCCGTCACCGGCACCCTGTTGTCGTTCGCCACCCTTGGTGTCGGATTCCTTATGCGCCCGATCGGCGGCAGCGTCGGCGGATACCTCGCGGACCGATTCGGGCGCAAGCCCGTCCTCGTCGGGGCGCTGCTGATGATGGGCATCGCCACCGTCTTGATCGGTTGCCTGCCCACCTACGCGCAGGTCGGCGTCCTGGCCCCGGCCTTGCTTGTCACCATTCGCGTCATCCAGGGTCTCGCATTCGGCGCCGAGTGGGGTGGCGCGGTGCTGATGGCTTTCGAACATGCGCCGTGGCGCCAACGCGGCCGGTTCGCGGCAATACCCCAGGCGGGCAACCCGCTTGGCATCGCGCTGGCCAACATCGCATTCCTGGCCGCGGCACCGCTCGACAGCGACTGGTCGTGGCGCATCCCGTTCCTCGCCAGCGCCGTGCTCATCGGCGTCGGACTGTTCGTGCGGATGAGGCTGGCGGAGTCGCCCGAGTTCGAGGCCGTCAAGGCCGAGGGCAAGGTCGTCCGGAACCCGTTCCTCACCGTTATCCGCCAGGACTGGCGCAACATCCTGCGGGTGATCGCGCTGCGGGTAGTCGAGTCCTGCGCCTACTACCTCACAGCCACATACCTGTTGTCCTACATCGCCAAACGCGACCCCGCGGACCGAACCATCGCGCTTACCGGAGTCGTCATCGCCAGCGTCATCGCGGTCGGAACGACGCTGTACGCGGGCCGCATGACGGACCGGGTCGGACGCAGGCGCGTGTACCTGGCCGGCTGCCTGCTGGCGATCGCCTTCGGCATCCCGATGTATTTGATGGCGAACACAGGCCAGCCGTTCCTGATCGTGTTGCTGTTCATCATCGCTATCGGCGTGATTCACGCCGTGCTCACCGGCACGCAGGGAGCGTGGTTCGCCGAACTGTTCAGAACCAGCACCCGCACTTCCGGTGCGTCGATCGGGTACCAGGTCGCCGCGTCCATTGCCGGGTTCGCGCCGTTCCTTGCCGTGCTACTCGCCAACTCGTGGGGCTGGATCGGACCCGCCCTCTTCTACGTGGCGGTCGGACTCGTCGGACTCGGCGGCGTCATCGCGACCAAGGAGACGTGGGGTCCCAAGCAACGGGCCGAAGTCGACGCGCTGATCCGCGGCGAGGTCAATCGATTCGCCGACGCGTGACGCGTTGATGTGCTACCCCGGCACAATGAGGAAAGTAGCCCTGGTCGGCGCCTTAGCTGCAAGCGCCTGGTCGATCGTGTCGCCGGTCGCTCACGCGGATCGCGCTGAACCACCACCGGTGTACGGGTACTACAACGTGTTCGTCGACTTCTCGAAGCAGACGTTCAACGGCATGCCGACACCGATGGAGTCGAAAACCTTTCCCGTCCTATTCACCACCCACTGTGACGTGAACGGTTGCGTCGTGCGTATGGACAACAGTGATGACCAGAAGCGCAACCCCGGTGCCCCGTTGGAATTCGAGTACCGATGGAACAACGGCCGCTGGGAGACGAGCGGTGAGCAGCCCTACCTGTGCAACCGGACCGACGCCAATAGCGGCGTGCCCTCCACGCGTTCGGACTACTGGATTCCGAACGGCGACGGCAGCTTCCACGGTGAGCGCACGCTCGTCACCGGCGGGGCTGGGTGCCCCGGTGAGGGACCGGGCACCCACTGGGTGCCGATCAGCATGACCCCGATCGAGCCCCCGCCCGGCTAGGAGCAGACCGGCCGAACTCGGACCTCGGTGCCATGATGGCGTCATGTCCTCGAGCACATCTGCTGGCGCCACGAGGTGCGCCCGAAGGATCGTCTCGAGATGTTGTTCGATGAGTTGGCGGAGTTGACCGGGCAGCGCAACGCGATCGATGCACGCATCGTGGAGATCGTCGCCGAGGTCGACCGCGACGAGTTCTGTGGTCTTACCGGCGCCCGTTCGATCGCGGCCCTGGTGGCCTGGAAAACCGGCACGTCATCGACGAACGCGAACACAATTGCCGCCGTGGCACACCGGCTGGGCGAGTTGCCGCGTTGCGCGCAAGGTATGCGGGAGGGTCGGCTGTCGCTGGATCAGGTCGGGGTCATTGCGCAGCGGGCGGGTGCGGGATCTGATGACCACTACGCGGAGTTGGCGCGCAGCGCGTCGGTCACCCAGTTGCGTACCGCGGTCAAGCTCGAACCGCCACCCGACCCCGCGCCTGATCCTGGTCCGCTTTCCGAGCCGCAGGGCTCGATCACCAAGACCGCCGACGAGCAGTTCACCTACTGGCGGACTAAGCACCCCCACCTCGACGCCGCCAAGTTCGACGCAGGCCTGGCGTCGCACCAGGATGCGTTGATCGCCCAGTGGAAACGCGACCACAACACCGAGACCGAGACCGGCAAGCGGGAGTCAGATACAAGGCCGCCGTTGCCGAACACCGTCGATGCCTTCATGAGTCTGATCGAGGCCGGCTGGGATAGCGATGTGGCCCGCCGTCCGCACGGGCAGCGCACCACCGTGCTCGTGCACCTCGACCTCGAGGCGCGGATTGCGGCGCTGCATCTGGGTCCGCTGCTGTCGGAGTCCGAGCGCCGCTACCTGCTCTGCGATGCCACCTGCGGTGCGCCACGAGGCGCTGATTGTTCGAATGGAGGTGGGAGACCTTCATCGCTTCGTCATCGTAGTGACGGGGTGAAGCTGGCGGCAGCCTGATCCGCCGGACGGCGGGGAGGGCGGGAGCAGCCGCGACAAAGTCAGATCGGCCCGATACTGCCGGATGGGTCGAGTCTGGTGAGCGAGACGGGACGGTATACGCGAGGAACCGGTGTTTGAGGCCTCTTGATGCGTCGCCAGCTCTAACCCGGTGGATGTGGGCTGGTTTGCGGTGCGTACCCGATGCACGAGGTTGGTGGGTCGGGGAACTCCTGGGAGGGTTCCGCAGGCTTGGCCTGGGAGGTCATGGTGAAGGGCTACGGCGTAGCCATGACGATGCCGCAGGGGTATAGCCGGGTGCCGGACCTGTCGATCGAATGTCAGTGAACGTGGGAACCACTTGCGTGCATTCCTTTTCGTGAGCCGCCAGCCAGGCGGTCCGGAATGGATAGGTGCGTCGTCGGCTGAAGGCGGTAAGTGGGGCGGAGTCGTCGTAGTACTGCGAGACCGGGAAAGCCGGTCACATCGGGAAGGGCGACAGCGTGTCAAGCAAGGCGAGGTAGGCAATGTCCGAAGACACATCGGGGAATCCCGGTGTCACTGGGTGGCCGGAGCGTGACGCGGCCTTCCTGGGGGTACGGAGTATGCAACTCAAGTTGCATCGTTGGGCGAGTGAGGATTCGACTCGCCGGTTTGATGATCTGTACAACCTGGTCTACGACCCGGCGTTTCTGGTGCACGCTTTCGAGCGGGTGGCCGCAAACGCGGGGTCGAAGACGGCGGGGGTCGATCGGGCCACGGTGGCCTTCATCGAGTCCCGTATCGGGGTGGAGCATTTCCTGGAGGACATCGGGACGCAGCTGAAGGCACGGACGTTTCGCCCGATGCCGGTGCGTCAGGTGATGATCCCCAAAGCCAGCGGCAAGATGCGGGCGTTGGGGATCCCGACCGTGGCTGATCGGGTCGTGCAGGGGGCGCTCAAACTTGTTCTGGAACCGATCTTCGAGGCGGATTTCCTGCCGTGTTCGTACGGGTTTCGGTCCCGCAGACGCGCACAGGACGCCATCGAAGAAATCCAGCATTTCACCACACGCGGCTATCAGTGGGTGCTGGAGGCCGATATCCAATCGTGCTTTGACACGATCGACCACCGCGCACTGATGGATCGGATACGGGCTCGGGTCAAAGACAAGAAGGTGGTGGAGTTGATCAAGGCGTTCCTGACCGCTGGTGTGCTCACCGCTGATGGTCGCCATGATGACACTCTGACCGGTACCCCGCAGGGCGGGATTTTGTCCCCGCTGTTGGCCAATATCGCGTTATCGACACTGGATGAACATTTCATCGGTCAGTGGCACGACACGATGTACAACGGCTATCAGCGGCAACGCCGCATCGATGCTGGGTTGGGCTGCTGGAAACTTGTCCGCTACGCCGATGACTTCGTCATCTGCGTCCGGGGCGAGGAACACCATGCCCGTGCTCTGCGTAGTGAGGTGGCTCAGGTTCTGGCCTCGATGGGGCTGATCCTGGCACCGGAGAAAACCCGGGTGGTCCATATCGACGACGGGTTCGATTTCCTCGGTTTTCACATCCGCCGGATGCGCAAACGCGGAACGAACCGGCATTACGTTTACACAGTCCCGTCCCGCAAAGCTAAAGCGGCTGCGCGGGAACGGCTTCGACGGATCACCCACAGATCAACCCTGCATCTGGACTTCGATGTTCTGCTACGGCAGCTCAACATGTCCTTACAGGGGTGGGCCAACTATTTCCGCCACGGCGTGTCCAAAGCGGTGTTCGCCCAACTCGATTCGCACGCGTGGCGTCGAATCCGAGTATGGCTGCACCGCAAACACGGCACCATGTCCGGGCGGAACTGCGACGTCGCTTCTGCGATGTCGGCTGGCGGTTTGCCCATAACGGGGTCGCTTTCCGTGGCGCATCCAGCGTCACCGTCACCCGCTACCGCTACCGCGGTAACCGGATTCCGACCCCCTGGACCCTCACCTCATCAGCCACTGGGTGAGCACCGAGCGCGACACGTGGAGAGCCGGATGCGGTGAGAGTCGCACGTCCGGTTCGGTGGGCGGCCACGGGAAACGGAACAGCAGCAATGCTGTCACCGCGCCCGTGGCCGACCCTACAAGACTAAGACCGACGGCGAGCAGTCCACCACCTGGCGGATCACCCTCCCGCACGCCGAAGCGGCGACGTTCGACTCCGCCGTGCAGTCCCACCACGATGCGTTGATCGCCGACTGGAAGCGCGACCACGGCATCGGCGACGCCGACGGCGACGGCGTATCCGATCAGGCGCCGCCGTTACCGGACACCGTCGATGCCTTCATGAGCCTGATCGAGGCCGGCTGGGACACCGACGTGGCCCGCCGACCACACGGACAGCGCACCACCGTGCTCGTGCACCTCGACCTCGAGGCGCGCGTCGCGGCGCTGCATCTGGGTCCGCTGCTGTCGGAGTCCGAGCGCCGCTACCTGCTCTGCGATGCCACCTGCGAAGTCTGGTTCGAACGTGACGGGCAGGTCATCGGTTCCGGGCGGGAGACCCGGCTGATCAACCGTCGGCTGCGCCGCGCCCTCGAACACCGCGACCGCTGTTGCGTGGTGCCCGGCTGCGGGGCCACCCGCGGTCTGCACGCCCACCACATCGGCACTGGGAAGACGGCGGCCTCACCGAACTGGACAACCTGGTGCTGGTATGTCCCTACCACCACCGGGCCCACCATCGCGGCATCATCACCATCACCGGACCCGCCCACCAGCTGGTCGTCACCGACAGCGCTGGCCGACCACTGAGCGATGGATCACTGGCGCGCCCACCGACCAAACCCCCACCCGCAGTCCCACCATGCCACGGCTCCAGCGGCGAACGCGCCGACTGGTGGTGGTATCAGCCCTTCCAGCCCCAACCACCACCTGACGGAGCTTGATAGTTTGCCGTGGTGGTCGGCCGTGCGCTGTTGTTCCTGGACGTGGATGGCACCCTGTTGCCCAGCGATGGGGCGAAGCTCGATGCGGCGCTTGTCGATTGGCAGGAATGGCAGAGTCGCCGCAACCCGCGGTTGGCGCGAATGGACCGCACGCATGGTCGACGTCTGCTTGCCCTTGCGTGCGATCTGGTCTGGGCCACGGCCTGGATGCACGACGCCAACGAGGTGATCGCCCCGCTGCTCGGGCTGCCACCGTTGCCGGTGGCTGATCTGCCCGAAGCGCCGCTGGAGGATCCGATCGGCACCCCGCACTGGAAGACGGCGGCGCTGGTCGCAGCCGCCGCTGGGCGTCGCTTTGTCTGGGTCGACGACGAGATCTCCGACATCGATCGTGCATGGGTGGGCGCACATCACGCAGGGCCGGCTTTGCTTCATCGTGTCGATCCGAGGTCGGGGTTGACCGAAGCGGATCTCGCCGTCGTCGGGGACTGGCTCGATGCGCCTGGGCGCCCGGATCTTTGAGTCGGGGTGGCTGCGGTGGTCGGTGCTGTCGAGCGCCTCAGCTGCAGACCGCGCCGGTGGCGGCCGAGCCGACGAGCTTGGTGTACTTGGCCAGCACGCCGGTGGTGTAGACGGGTGGCAGCGGCTCGAATCCGGCCTTGCGCGAATCGAATTCGGCCGGATCGACCAGCACGTCCAGCGTGCCCTTGGCGACGTCGAGCCGGATCTTGTCACCGTCGCGCAGGAACGCGATCGGTCCGCCGTCGACCGCCTCGGGCGCGATGTGCCCGACGCAGAGTCCGGTGGTGCCGCCGGAGAACCGCCCGTCGGTCATCAGCAGCACGTCCTTGCCGAGGCCCGCGCCCTTGATCGCGCCGGTGATGGCGAGCATCTCGCGCATGCCAGGACCGCCCTTGGGCCCTTCGTAGCGGATGACGACGACGTCGCCGTTGGTGATCGTGCCGTCCTCGAGCGCATCGAGCGCGGCCCGCTCGCGCTCGAAAACCCTTGCGGTGCCTTCAAACACGTCGGAGTCGAAGCCCGCCGACTTCACCACGGCACCTTCGGGCGCCAGCGAGCCGTGCAGGATCGTGATGCCACCGGTGGGGTGGATCGGGTTGTTCATCGCCCGCAGCACCTTGCCGTCCGGGTCAGGTGGCTCGATGTGAGCGAGGTTCTCGGCCATGGTCTGGCCCGTGACGGTCAGGCAATCCCCATGCAGCAGACCGGCATCCAGCAGCGCCTTCATCACGACGGGCACACCGCCGATCTCGTCGACGTGCTTCATCACGTGACGACCGAAGGGCTTGACATCGGCGAGGTGCGGCACTCGTTGCCCGACCCGCGTGAAGTCCTCCAGTGACAGCTTGACGTTGGCCTCCCACGCGATGGCCAGCAGATGCAGTACGGCGTTGGTGGAACCACCGAAGGCCATGACGACAGCGATGGCGTTCTCGAAGGCCTCCTTGGTGAGGATGTCGCGGGCCGTGATGCCGCGGCGCAGCATGTCGACGACCGCCTGACCGGACTTCCGGGCGTACTCCTCGCGCCGCTTGTCGATCGCGAGCGGAGATGCGCTGCCCGGCAACGACAGTCCCAGGGCCTCGGCGGCACTGGCCATGGTATTGGCGGTGTACATACCGCCGCATGCGCCCTCGCCTGGACAGATGGCGCGCTCGATGATGTCGACGTCCTCGCGCGACATCAGGCCGCGGGCGCACGCGCCGACCGCCTCGAAGGCGTCGATGATGGTGACTTCCTTCTCGCTGCCGTCGGTGAGTTTGGCGACGCCCGGCATGATCGAGCCGTTGTAGAAGAAGACCGACGCAAGGTCGAGCCGGGCGGCTGCCATCAGCATGCCGGGAATCGACTTGTCGCAGCCGGCAAGCAGCACGGTGCCATCGAGGCGCTCCGCCTGCACCACCGTCTCGACGCTGTCGGCGATCACCTCGCGGGAGACGAGGGAGAAGTGCATGCCCTCGTGGCCCATCGAGATGCCGTCGGACACCGAAATGGTGCCGAACTCGAGCGGATAGCCGCCCGCCTCGTGCACGCCGCCCTTGACCGACTGCGCCAGTCGTTGCAGTGACATGTTGCATGGCGTGATCTCGTTCCACGAGGAACCGACGCCGATCTGCGGCTTGGCCCAGTCGTCGTCACCCATACCGACGGCGCGGAGCATCCCGCGGGCGGCTGTCTTCTCGAGGCCATCGGTGACGTCGCGGCTGCGCGGCTTGATGTCGATGGGCGATGAGCCGCTTGCGCGAAGAGAATCGAGCCGAGTGGTGTCTGAGGGCATGGGCTCGATTATGCGCTTGACCTGCTAGGCGGCCAAAATGGTTATGCGATACCCCAGTGGGGTATCGCGGTAGACTCGACGCATGACCGCCGAACACGGCTACACGTCCAACAAGGACAACTACGCGAAAAGGCTGCGCCGCATCGAAGGCCAAGTCCGCGGTATCGCCAAGATGATCGACGACGACAAGTACTGCATCGACGTCCTCACCCAGATCAGTGCCGTCAACAACGCCCTGCAGTCCGTCGCACTCGGTCTGCTCGACGAGCACCTCGGCCATTGCGTGACCCAGGCCGTCGCCGAAGGTGGCGGCGAGGCCGACGCGAAACTTGCCGAAGCGTCGGCCGCGATCGCCCGCCTCGTACGGTCCTAGGACCGGGAGTGGCTGCCGCGATACCCGCCTCAGAGCGAATAAATCGCTGATACGGAAAGCGTCTCGGTACTAGCGAAACATTCGCTCGAAGGCGGGCACGACGAAGACTGCCTACGTGCCGAGCTCCCGCTCGATCCGCTCGACCTTGGCCGTCAGCTGACCGGTATGTCCGGGACGGATGTCGGCCTTGAGCACCAGGCTCACCCGAGGCGCCACGGCTGCAACCGCATCGACCGCGCGCTTCACGACCGCCATCACTTCGTCCCATTCGCCCTCGATGTTGGTGAACATCGCGTTGGTCTCGTTGGGTAGGCCCGATGCGCGAACGATACGGACCGCCTCGGCGACGGCCGATCCCACGCCGCCGGTTTCGTCGCCGCCCGAGGGGCTGACGCTGAACGCGACGAGCATCGGTTACTGCTTCGTGTAACCGGTCGGGCGCACCACGATGATCACGCGGTCGGCCTTGTCGGGCGGCGGCTCGGTCATCGGGCCGCTGTAGCGGTCGTTGAGTTGGAGATAGAACGAGCCGGTCGGATCGGGGATGATCTCCTCGACGACGCCGCGGACCTCGAGATACCGATACGGGTTGTCCGGATCGGTGATCGACATCGCGACGTTCGGATTCGCCTCGAAGTTGCGGTACTTCTGGCGTTTGGTGGTGTGCGTGAACCGCAGCAGTTCGCCGTCCCAGGCGAACCACATCGGGTTCACCTGCGGATTGCCGTCCGGCCTCATGGTGGCGAGGTGCCCGTACAACGGGCGCTCCAGCAGCGATTCGTAACCCTTCGGAATTTCGGCCATCGGGATCCTCTCTTCGGCGGCGGCTCGACTCCACAAGACAACCAGCATCCGGGGTATCTGCATCCCGAGCCGTTACCGTGATGTACCCGCTATGACCGTCGACGTCCCCACATTGCCGGGCCGGGCATGGACACCACGCATCGCCGTGCAGCTGGCGGTGCTGGCATCGGCCGCCTTCGTCTACGTCACGGCGGAGATGGTTCCGGTGGGCGCACTCCCCGACATCGCGTCCGACCTCCGCGTGAGCGAGGCCCTCGTCGGCACCCTGCTGGCCAGCTATGCCCTCGTCGCGGCGGTGACGACCGTGCCACTAGTCCGGCTGACCGCGCACTGGCCGCGGCGTCGCACCCTGATCCTCACCCTGGTCTGTCTGACCGCTTCCCAACTGATCTCCGCCCTCGCGCCCGACTTCGCGGTTCTCGCGGGCGGCCGGGTGCTGTGCGCGGTGACGCACGGGCTGATGTGGTCGGTGATCGCGCCGATCGGCGCGCGCCTGGTGCCTGCGACGCACGCGGGGCGCGCGACCACCGCGGTCTACGTCGGAACGAGCCTCGCGCTCGTCGTCGGCAACCCGCTCACTGCGGCGATGAGTGAGGTGTGGGGCTGGCGGCAGGCCGTCGTCGTGGTCACGGTCGCCGCGGCAGCCGTGACGATCGCGGCCTGGGCGACGCTGCCGCCGATGGTGCTGTCGGCTGCCGAAGTCGACACCGCGCGGACCCACGAACACCACCACCGCAACAGCCGCCTGGTGACGCTGAGTGTGCTGACGCTCCTCGGGGTCACCGGCCACTTCATCTCCTACACGTTCATCGTGCTGATCATCCGCGACGTGGTCGGCGTCCACGGACCACACCTGGCGTGGCTGCTCGCCGGCTTCGGCATCGCGGGCCTGCTCGGGATGGCGGTGATGGCCCGACCGTCGGATCGGCACCCCACGGCATCGGTCGTCGGCTGCCTCGCCGCGATGGCGGCCGCATTCGCGGCGCTGACCATGCTGGCGAGCGGCAGACATATCGAAGCCATGACGATCACGGTCGGCGCCGCGGCGATCATTGTGTGGGGTGCCGCGTCGACGGCACTGGCGCCTGTACTGCAGGCAGCGGCGATGCGCGCCGCGCCCACCGACCCCGACGGAGCCTCCGGCGTCTACGTCACGGCGTTCCAGGTCGGGATCATGGCCGGTGCGCTTCTCGGCGGCCTGCTCTACGAGCAGGCCGGACTGGCGGTGATGATCGGCGCGTCGGCCGCATTGGTGGCGGTCGCCCTCGGGGGCGTCGCGGCCACCCGTGGCCTTTTCGCACTTCGTTCAGGTAACCAGCAGGAAGTAACATAAGACACCCTCGGTCGATGAACACAGCAGCTCAGCGTCATTCTCTGGACAGTTGTCCGGGTCGGGGAAGCCTTCTACGGCGTTAGCCGGTCCTCCCGCTGTGCGAGACTGGTCGAAGCTTTGACTGGAGGTGTTCCATGCCGCAGCGCAAGATGCGGAAGCTTGTGACCGCGACGATCGCGGTTGGTCTGATCGGGGGACTGGCGTTCGGTAGCCCCTCGGCATTTGCCGATCCCGAACCGGTTCCGGATCCGTTCGGTCCGCTGCCCGGCCCGGTTCCGGCCGCCGAGGCGCCCGCGCCCGAGGCTCCGGTCGATCCGGCCGCCGCCATCGTGCCGCCGCCGGCCCCGCCGAGCGGTCCCGCCGAGATCGCGCCCCCGGTCGATCCGCTGGCCGCGCCTCCCGCCCCGGCACCCGTCGATCCGCTGGCCGCGCCTCCCGCCCCGCCACCCGCCGATCCGCTCGCCCCGCCGGTCGACCCGCTCGCTCCGCCTGCCGACCCGGCCGCTCCGCCGGTCGACCCGTTCGCCGCACGGCCGACGACGATTCCCGAAGGCACCCCTGCCGGTCAGAACCCGACCCCGTACACCGGTGACCCGGTGTTCCTGCCGCCGTCGTTCAACCCGCTCAACGGGTCCATGGTCGGCGTCGCCAAGCCGATCATCATCAACTTCCAGCGACCGATCGTCAACCGCCCGATGGCCGAGCAGGCCATCCACATTTCGTCGACCCCGGCCGTGCCTGGCAAGTTCTACTGGATGAGCGACACCCAGGTGCGCTGGCGCCCAATCGATTTCTGGCCCAAGGACACGACCGTCCTCATCGACGCCAGCGGCGTCAAGTCGAGCTTCCGCACCGGTGAGTCGCTGGTCGCCACCATCGACGATAAGACGCATCAGATGGTTGTCAGCCGCAACGGCAAGGTGGAGAAGACGTTCCCGGTGTCGATGGGTAAGCCGGACGGCAAGCACGAGACCAAGAACGGCACCTACTACGTGCTGGAGAAGTTCGCCGACATGGTGATGGACTCCGCGACCTACGGGGTTCCGAACACATCGCCGGAGGGCTACAAGCTGAAGGTCCAGGACGCGGTCCGGATCGACAACAGCGGTGTGTTCGTGCACAGCGCTCCGTGGTCGACCGGCGACCAGGGCAAGCGCAACGTCAGCCACGGCTGCATCAACCTCAGCCCGGCCAACGCGCAGTGGTTCTACGACAACTTCGGCAGTGGCGACCCGATCGTCATCAAGAACTCCGTCGGCACCTACAGCCAGAACGACGGCGCCCAGGACTGGCAGATCTAAGGCATTTCGTTGCGGCATTGACCTGACCGCGCCCAGGATGGGTTATGGCCCACCGGCCGCGCGTCGTCGCCGTGATCGTGCTGTTGATCGTGGCCGCCGCCGCGCTGCACGGATACCTGCCAGGCGTCGAGACCCCGCCGCGCGACCGGCCGACCAGTAGCCTCGGCAGCCTGTTCGCGGTCATCGCGATGGTCGTGGTGTCGATGGCGATCATCGTCATCGCGATCGTCACGCAGTCGCGGAATCGAGCCGTCTCCTACGGTGCAGGCGAACCCCCGCGCGAGATGGCGGGCGAGCGACGGCCGCTGACGTGGCGCACGATCATCATCGCGGTGGCCGTGGTCATCGCATGGCTGCTCCTGGTCGCGCTGCTGTCGCGGATGAACGCGCAGTTGGGTATCGAGCAGCCACCACCCGATGCGAGCACGCCGCCGTCCGGCACGCCCCAGCCCCCGGCGGAGCAGCCGGGTGAACCCGAGCCGTCGTCCAACATTTTCTCGCTCTTGGCCACGACGGCGGTGGTGCTGATGATGGCGGTGTTCGTCGGTGCGGCGATCGCGGGTCGCAGGCAGCGGCGCCGCGCGATCGCACCGGTGTCGTCCGGCGATGAATACCGGCCTGCGACAACGGAGCCCGGGTCCGGCCAGCTGGCCCGGGCCGCCGAGGTCGGGCTGGCCGAGGCGGGCGACCTGAGCCGCGAACCGCGGGACGCGATCATCGCGTGCTACGCCGCGATGGAGCGTGAACTCGAGAACTCTCCGGATGTCGTTCCGCGCGAGTCGGATACACCGTCGGAGGTGTTGGCCCGTGCCGTCGAACACCACGCTCTGCGGGCCGATAGTGCAACCGAGCTCGTCGAACTCTTCGAAGAGGCGCGGTTCAGCCCGCATGTGATGACCGAGGAACACCGTGAGGTCGCGGTGCGGGTGCTCAGCCTCGTCCTCGGCGAACTGCGGAGCCCCGCATGACCCTCAAAAAGCTGGTGGCCGCGGGCCTGTGCCTGGTGATCGGCGTGCAGGTGCTGGCGCTGCTGTCGCCCGACCGGCGTTTCGTTCTGGTGATCGTCGGGATTGCGGTGGCCCTGGCGCTGCTCGCGCTGCGCTGGTACCTGGTGCGCGGAACGGCCGACGGACCGGCGGCGCCGCCGATCAACGACGCGGAAGAATCGTTGCGCCGCTGGCTGTCTCGAACCGAGACGCTGATCTCGTGGTCAGAATCCACCCGGTCGGACTGGGATCGCCATCTCCGCCCGATGCTCGCACGGCAGTTCGGCATCGCCACCGGCCAGAAGCAGAACAAGAACCCGGACGGGTTCCGCGCCACCGGCCGGATGCTCTTCGGCGACGAACTGTGGGCCTGGGTGGATCCCGAGAACGTCGCGCGCACCAACCAACACGTGCCAGGTCCCGGCCGGGACGCGCTCGACGAAATCCTTCGGAGGTTGGAGCAGGTATGACGGGCCCCTTACTGCCGGCGGCGACGACCACTGCCAACTGCGAAGCGGTGCTCGACGAGATCGGCCGCGTCGTGGTGGGAAAACGGTGGGCGCTTGCGCTGATCCTGACGTCGGTGCTCGCGCGTGGACACGTCCTGATCGAGGACCTTCCCGGCCTGGGCAAGACGCTGATCGCGCGGTCCTTCGCGGCCGCACTGGGTTTGGGGTTCACCCGCGTGCAGTTCACACCGGACCTGCTGCCCGCCGACCTGCTCGGCTCGACGGTCTACGACATGCAGTCGGGCCGCTTCGAATTCCGGTCGGGACCGATCTTCACCAACCTGCTGCTCGCCGACGAGATCAACCGGACGCCGCCGAAGACGCAGGCCGCACTGCTCGAGGCGATGGCCGAACGGCAGGTGAGCATCGACGGCGTCACCCACCGGCTGCCCGACCCGTTCATCGTGCTCGCCACCGACAATCCGATCGAGTACGAGGGCACCTATCCGCTGCCCGAGGCGCAACTGGACCGCTTCGCGATCAGGCTCGAACTGCGTTACCTGTCCGAACAGGAGGAGACCTCGATGCTGCGCCGCCGCCTGCGAGCGCGGATCGGCCGAGCCGACCGTGAATCAGGTTGTGGATTCCCATGATCTGATCGCCATGCGGGAATCGGTCGAGCAGGTGACCGTGCACGACGATGTGTTGGCCTACGTCGTGTCGCTGGCCAACGCCACCCGCCAACATCCGCAGGTCGCTGTCGGCGCCAGCCCGCGGGCAGAGATCGACCTGGTCCAGCATGCGCGTGCGCGCGCACTTCTGATGGGCCGCGACTACGTGATACCCGAGGACGTGAAGTCCCTTGCCGTTCCCACCATGGCCCACCGGATCAGCCTGAAGCCGGAGATGTGGGTGCGCCGAGTGCACGGTGCCGACGTGGTGGAGGAACTCCTGCGCCGGCTGCCGGTTCCGCGGGCCCAGGCGTGATCGAAACCCGCCGCACCGAACCCGGGTTGCGTTGGCATGCCTCGCCGTTGACACGTGCGGTCGCCACCTGTGCCGGTGTCGTTCTCGCCGCGGCGCTGATCGGGTCGCGTTGGCAGCTGATCGCGTTCGTCGCGCCACTGCTGGGGGTGCTGTGTTCGATCGGCTGGCAGCGCACGCTACCGAAGGTCTATGTGCACGCCGAGCCGGGCCTGCAGCGCTGCTTCGAAGGGGAGCAGACGCAGGTGAGCGTATGGGCGAGCGCTGAACCCGGCGACGTCGCCGTCGCGCTCGCGATAACCGGTGTGGAAGGCATGCGACTCGACGTCGCGGACGGCCATCCCGCAGGCAGGCAGACGGTCACCGTCGCGGCCGACCGGTGGGGCCGCTACCCGATCCGCGCCACGGTCGACGTCGTCGCACCGGGCGGACTTCTGTCGGGCACCGCGACCGTCGACGCCACCGACGTGTTCGTGTTCCCAGTGGCCCCACCGCAATCCACCGCCATCCCGAAGACGGAACTGCTCGACCGCCTTGGCACGCACCTGACCCGGCACATCGGGCCCGGCGTCGAGTACGCCGACATCCGGCCCTTCGTCCCCGGTGACCAGTTGCGGACGGTCAACTGGCCGGTGAGCGCCCGCCGCGGCAGCCTGCACATCACCCAGCGGTTGACCGACCGGGCCGCCGACGTGGTCGTGCTGATCGACATGTACGCGCAACCGCCTGGCCCGGCGACCGAGGCGACCGAACGTGCGCTTCGCGGAGCCGTCCAGGTGGTGCAGAGCGCACTGCGGAGCGGTGACCGGGCCGGGATCGTCACGCTCGGCGGAGGTCGGCCGCGCTGGCTCGGCGCCGACATCGGGCGTCGGCAGTTCTACCGGGTGCTCGACACGCTGCTCGGCGCGGGCGACGAATTCGAAACCACGACCGGCACATTGGCGCCCCGCGCCGCCATGCCGCCTGGCGCGATCGTCGTCGCCTTCTCCACCATGCTCGACACCGAGTTCGCGCTGTCGCTGATCGACCTGCGCAAGCGCGGACACACCGTCGTCGCGGTCGACGTTCTCGAGGGCGCACCGTTCGCAGCCGACAAAGACCCGTTGTTCACGCGGATGTGGGCGATGCAGAGGTCGTTCATGTACCGCGATATGGCGACCGTCGGTGTGGACGTCGTGTCCTGGCCGTCGGAGAACACCCTCGATCAGTCGATGCGGCTGGTCCCCGAGCATCGACGGCCGGTGCGGGGGCGGCGATGACCAACGTCATTCGGAAGGCCCATCTGTTGTCGACGGCATTCGGGCTGGTGATGGTCGCGGCGGCAGGATTCCAAACCACCGGGCCCGCACTCATTCTCGCGATGCTCGCGGCGGCCACGGTGTTGGCGGGCATTCCGGTTCGCGTCGCGGCGACGGCGGCTGTCCTGCTGGCCGCCGCGGCGCTCGTCGTCTCCGACGCGCCACCGATGCTTGCCGCGCTCGCCGGCCTCTCCGCGGCGTGCTACCTGGTGCTGCGGTACACCGAGGGCGGCTCAACCCGCGTGCTCGGCGCGTCCACACCGGCAATGGTTGCGGCCCTTGGCTTTACCTTCGTCGGTGTGTTGGCGGCGTCGTTCCCGTTCGAACTGCCCTGGCTACCGCTGCTCGCTCCGCTTGCGGTGTTCGGGATCTACGTGCTCGCCATCCGCCCGTTCTACACGGCGGGCGAGGGCCAGCTGGAGATCAGTTCCAGATCCTGACCCGCCGCTGCGGCTCCAGGTAGAGGGCGTCGTCCTCGTCGACGTCGAACGCCTCGTAGAACGCGTCCATGTTCCTGATCACGCCGTTGCAGCGGAACTCCGGGGGTGAATGCGGGTCGACCGCGAGCCGCCGGATCGCCTCCGCGTCACGGGATTTGGTGCGCCACACCTGCGCCCAGCCGAAGAACACCCGCTGCACGCCGGTCAGGCCGTCGATCACGGGCGCAGCCTCGCCGTTGCGCGAGAGCCGGTAGGCCAGCAGCGCGATCGACAGCCCGCCGAGATCGCCGATGTTCTCGCCGACCGTGAACGCGCCGTTCACGTGGTGGCCGTCGGCCAGCGCCCGGGGCACGAACTCGTCGTACTGCTCGATCAGCGCCTTGGTGCGCGCACCGAATTCGCTGCGGTCGTCGTCGGTCCACCAGTCCACCAGGTTGCCGTCGCCGTCGTACTTGGCGCCCTGATCGTCGAACCCGTGGCCGATCTCGTGTCCGATCACCGCCCCGATGCCGCCGTAGTTGGCGGCGTCGTCGGCATCGGCGTCGAAGAACGGCGGCTGCAGAATCGCTGCGGGGAAGACGATTTCGTTCATGCCGGGGTTGTAGTAGGCGTTCACCGTCTGCGGCGTCATGAACCATTCGTCGCGGTCCACCGGGCCGCCGAGCTTGGCCAGTTCACGCTCGGAGCTGACCGCGTAGCCGCGGCGGTAGTTGCCGTACAGATCGTCGCGCTCGATGACCAGCTTCGAGTAGTCGCGCCACTTCGCGGGGTAGCCGATCTTCGGCGTGAACTTGTCCAGCTTGGCCAGGGCACGCTGCCGGGTGTCGGGTGTCATCCAGTCCAACTGGTTGATGCTGACCCGGTAGGCCTCGCGCAGATTGGCGACGAGTTCATCCATCCGGGCCTTGGCGCCGGGCGGGAAGTGCCGCTCGACGTAGAGCTTGCCGAGCGCGTCGCCCATCAGGTTCTCCACCACCGAGACGGCGCGCTTCCACCGTTCCCGGATCGACTCGGTTCCGCTCAGCGTGCGGCCGTAGAAGTCGAAGTCCTCGGCGACGAGGTCGTCGGTGAGCAGGAACGCACGCGCATGGATCAGCCGCCAGCTGGCCCACCGTTTCCAGTCCTCGAGGTCTGCGCTGGCCCACAGCGCCGCGAACGCGGTGAGGTAGTCGGGTTGGCGCACAACGAGTTCCGCGACCGCTCTCCGGGGTGGCCCCCATCGCGCCGATCCAGCCGGCCCAGTCGAAGCCGGGTGCCTCGGTGGGCAGATCGGCGAACTTGCGCAGGTTGTAGGTGAGGTCGGCGTCGCGCCGCTTGACGACGTCCCAGTGCGCGGCGGCGAGCCTGGACTCCAGCGCGACGATGCGCTCGGCGGTGGCCGCCCACTCGCCGGGTTGGGGTTCTTCGCCGTAGACGAGCGCGAACATCGCGGCGATGTGGCGCGGATAGGCGGCGAGGATCTCGGCGTGCTGTTCGTCGCGGTAGTAGGACTCGTCGGGCAGTCCCAGCCCCGACTGGCTCAGGTGCAGAAGGTAGCGGGTGGAGTCCTTGGAGTCGGTGTCGATGTAGGCGCCGGTCCCGCCGCCGACGCCGGTGTGCTGCAGCGTGCCCATCACCGAAGCCAGCGCGACGGTAT
This sequence comes from uncultured Actinomycetota bacterium, assembly GCA_963716505.1. GTDB lineage: Bacteria > Actinomycetota > Actinomycetes > Mycobacteriales > Mycobacteriaceae > Mycobacterium. The sequence goes on along the minus strand of CAVQTL010000016.1, from coordinate 104,274 downwards.
CGGCGGCGGCGTCGATCGCGGCCAGCTCGTCGAGCAGGGGTTGCACACCGATCCGCTCGACGGTGGCCTCGTCCATGAAGCTCGCGTACAGGTCCCCGATGCGCTGCTGGTCTGTGCCCTTCTCGGCGTGGGCCGCGGCCGCCTCGTCGATGAGCTCGCGGATCTGCTCCTCGGCGCGGTCGTAGAGCGACCGGAACGCGCCGTCGGTGGCCCGGTCCGCCGGGATCGGGTGATCGGCCAGCCAGCGGCCGTTCACGTGGCCGAAGAGGTCGTCTTGCGGGCGGGCCTGCTCATCGACGTGGCTGAGGTCGATACCGGAGTGAGTTGCTTCTACCGTCACCCCAACAGGGTGCCAGAAGGTCGGTAGGTACCCTCACGGCCATGCCCGACGACGACCGCACCGACGACGACCTCGCCGAGGACGACGGCCCCGTCATCTCCGGGTTCGGGGTCGCATCCGCAGCGCTGGGCTTGCTCTCGGTGGCGGCGATCGTCCTCGCGCTGATCATCTGGTCCGGCCACAGGTCCGACGCCGACGAGCGCCGTTACCAGACCGAGGTGATCACGACGGCGGCCGACTGGACGACCGTCCTGATCAACATGAACAAGGACGACATCGACGCCAGCCTGCAGAAGCTGCACGACGGCACCGTCGGCGAACTGAACAACGAGTTCGAGTCGGTGGTCGAGCCGTACAAGAAGGTGGTCCAGACGCTGCAGTCGCAGACCAAGGGCCAGATCGACTCGGTCGCGATCGAGTCGATCTACCACCGCCCGCAGACCCTGCCCGACGGCAGGCCCGCGCCTGAACCGACCCCGCAGCCTGCGCTCGCCGAAATGGTCAAGCGCACCGACACCGTGATCGTGGTGGCGACGTCGATCAGTGACAACGTCGGCGGCAAACCGCAGACCGTGCGCTGGAACCTTCGGATGGACGTCTCCGATGTCGACGGCAAGTTGCTGATCTCCCGGCTGGAGCAGCTCCGTTGAGGAACCGCCTTCGGGTGCTGGCGTTCGACGTCGCCGCCCCGCTCGCGGCGATCGCCGCCCTGATCTACATCGGCATCGCGTTGGCGTGGCCGCTGTGGTGGGTGTCGCTGGCGTCGGTGCTGTGTCTGCTGATCGTCGAAGGCGTCATCGTCAACGCGGTGCTGGCGCGGCGCGACGGGGTGACGGTCGGCACCGACGACGACGGCCCAGGACTGCGGTTGGCGCGTCGTCGGGCTGGCCACGGTCGCGTTGGTCGCCGCGGTGGCGATCGGCTACACCAAGTGGACGGTGCCCGACCGCAACCTGCACGACGACAGCGCAGAAGTGCTCGGCATCGCCAGCAGCGTCGCCGAAGCCAGCGCGACGTTCACACCGTCGAGTCCGACGGCGGCCATCGACCGGGCGACCGAGCTGATGTCACCGGACCGGGCGCAGAAGTACAAGACCGAATTCGCCGCTGTGGCACAGCAATTGACCAAGAAGAACGTCTCCGCTTCGGCCAGCACGATCTCAGCGGGGGTCGAGGCCATCGGCCCGCAGAACGCCAGCGTCGCCGTGGTAATGCGCGGCACGCAGAACGTGCCGGGTCAGCCGCCCGACATCGCGGTGCTCGCGTTGCGGATCACGTTGTCCAAGGACGGCGGCCGCTGGCTCGTCGACGACGTGACACCGATCAACTCACGCTGACGCGCGGGCGTGGATGCGATCGATATCGATGCTCAGTGAGTGCCGCCGGTGCGGTGGGCCTTCATCTTCGCGAAGCGATCCGACAGCCGGCTCATCCGGACCATCAGCGAGGCAGGCGGGCTGGTCTTGCCCTCGATGTAGCCCGCGAGTTCCTCACCGGGCACACCGATGCGCGACGCGAATTCCTGTGGTTTGAGCCCCGAGCGGCCGAGCAGCACCCGAATCTGACGGGCGACTTCAGCGCGTTCGTTGGCTTCCAGGCTATCCCTGGTGCGGGTCAGCACTTCTGACAGTGCCTTCGAAACCCCATATGGCCGTGTCGATTCCAACACCTCCTCGACTTGGCGCGCGGTCCTGCCGTACGGGTCGCGCTTGATGGCGACGACGATTCGCTGCCATACCGTCAGGTCGTCGGTTTCCAGCGCCTCGCGGATCGCGGCCGTCGGCCAGAACTCCACGGGCTGGTCGTCGTTGGCGGGGCGGCGCGCCGGCTTCGGCGCACCGGTGGGTATGCGTGCGGTGGCAGCGTCGCGGCGCGCGTCCACAGTCAACGTCACCTCGCCTCCTCCAGCATCGCGACCGCCACCGACAGGCACCGCTTCCTGACCTTGGCCCAATCAGCCTCCGCCTCGGGGCCCGACATCGGGATGTCGAACTCGTCCGACGGATGCGGATCGGCCAGTCGGCGCACCAGCTGGGTGGCCACCCATTGCTTCCTGGATGGCTCACCACAGTAGTACCGATCCATTCCGGCCAGAACCACAGCAGCGGTTTGAGTCTCCATTGAGCCGACCAAATCGGCAAACTCAGCGAAATCTTTCGTGCTGTTCCGGCACATGATCAGGTAGCTCTTCAGCCGCAGCGTCTCGGCACCGGTCGGTATCGAAAGCCGGTCGCCGGTCGGCAGTTGAACGTTGGTGGTCTCCATCGGGCTGTTGCGTTCGACGGTCGGGCGGTCGGTTTCGGCCTCGGTCTCCAGCGCGTCAAGGGCCACCGACAGCCGGCCGCGCCACATCGTGACGGGATGCATCGGCCGCGGACCGCGCTTCAGCTTGACCGTCTTGCCGTTGCTCACTCCGTTGGTATGCGAATGACCGTTGGTGTGGCCGCCCCGCGCGTTGACGCAATTCGAACCGTTGGACGGCAGGCAGCCGCTGAACGCAAGGGGATCGGCGACGGTGATCGTGTGCGGAGCCATGTTCTTGAGCCTGGCCGCCGACTTGACCACCGTGCGGATGTCGATGCCCGACGCCGCCAGCGTCGAGATGTCGTCCGGGATGATGACCAGATCGCCGATGTCGGCCTTGGGAAGCGGCTTCTCGAAGTCCACCGACGGCAGGATGCGGGCCAGCCAGCCGGGCAGCCACCAGTTCCACTGGTCGAACATGGCCATGAGTGCAGGCACGAGGATCAGTCGAACGACGGTGGCGTCGACGGCGATGGCCACCGCGCAGGCGACGCCAAGCTGGGCGACCAGCGGCATGCCTGCGAACGCGAAGCCGATGAACACCGCGATCATGATCAGCGCCGCACTGGTGATGGTGCGCGCACTGGTGCTCACGCCGTAGGCGACGGCGTCGCGGGTGTTGTTGGTCTGCAGGAACCGCTCGCGGATACGGGTCAGCAGGAAGATCTCGTAGTCCATCGACAGCCCGAACGTCATCGCCAGCACCAGCGGCGGGATCGTGCTGTCGAGCGACGCGATCGGCCGGAAGCCCAGTGCCTCGAGCCAGCCCCATTGGAAGACAACGACGAGGCTGCCGTAGGCGGCCGCCACCGACAGCACCGTCATCAGCACGCCCTTGAACGCGAGGAACACCGACCTGATGGAGACCAGCAGCATCACGAACGCGATGAGCGCGACGAACCCGAATACTGCGGGCTGCGTCTTGCTCACCCGGTCGTCGAAATCTTTGATCAGCGCGGTCGGACCGCCGACGTCGATCCTCGCGTCGTCGCCGACGACCGGCGGCAGCTCCGCCCGCAGCCAGTCGACGGACTCGCGGGAGGCCAGGTCCTCGGGGTCAACAGAGAGCACCGCCGAGACCAGCGCGCTGCGGTAATCGTTGCCGAACACCGCGGGCTGCACGGTGACGACGTTGGGCGCCTGCGACATTCGCTGTTGTACGGCCTGCAGAAGCGGTTCCTTCGTCGGCGCGGACGCGGAGTTGCCATCGGGGAACGTCACCAACACGCGAACGGGGCCCAGCGCACCGGGGCCGAGCGCATCCGCCGCCGCGTTCACGCCGCCGCGGATCTCGTGCGTCGGGTCGAACTGCCGCTGCATGCTGTTGCCGAGCACCATCGAGAACGCCGGTGCGGCCAACGCAAGCAAGAACACCGTCGCGCCGAGCGCCGACAGCCATGGCCGCCGCATCACCGCGCCGGTCCATCTGGTCCAGAACCGCGACTGGGTGGTCTCGGGCCGTCGCGACCAGTGCAGCAGCCACGACCTCTTCGCCGCCGCCCGCCCGAACGTCGCCAACACCGCGGGCGTCAGCGTCGTCGAGGTGAGTACGGCGACGGCCACCGCGAGGATCGCGCCGGTCGCCATCGACTGCAGCACGGGGGTGTTGATCAGGTAGATGCCGGTCACCGAAGCGATGACGGTCAGACCGGACAACACAACGGCCAGACCCGACGTGGCCATCGCGGCGTCGGCGGCCTGGTCCGGCTCGCGGCCGGCCCGCAGTTCCTCACGGAACCGCATCAGAATGAACAGTGAATAGTCGATGGCCAGTGCGATGCCGAACATCGACACCGTCGACGTCACGAACACCGACATCGTGGTGTACATCGACAGCAGATAGACCAGGCCCATGGTGACCGCGACCGTGCAGATGCCGAGCACCAACGGCATGGCGGCAGCGGCCAGCGAGCCGAACACCGCGAGCAAGACAATCAGGACGATCGGAAGGTTCCACTGTTCGGCCTGGGCGATGTCGTGCTTGGTGGCGGATGTCGCGGCGGCGCCGAGTGCGCCCTGCCCGATCACGTAGAGCTTGACCTTGCCGTCGGCGAACTCGCCCGGCCGGTCGCCGTTGATCCCGACCTTCTGGCGCAGTTGCTTGGCGACGTCGACCGCACCGGTGTTGTCGAAGTCCAGCTGCAACGTCACGACGTAGGGCCGGTCCGGCTGGGGCGGCGGCTGCTGCGGGTTGGGCACCACCTTGACGCTGGGCACCTCGCCAGCAAGCCGCTCCAAATGCGCTACGGCGGCGTCCATGTCCGCGAAGGACGCATCGGCCCGCGGCGCAGCGACGAGGGCAAGCGGTGACGCCCCCTGGTCGGGGAACTGCTCCTCGAGCTCCTGCTGGACGTACAGCGACTGCGAACCAGCGACCTCGAAGCCGCCGCCGGTGAGGTGGCCGGACTGGTTCATCCCGAGATACACCGCAGGCGCTAGGAGAAGTAGCCAGACCACGAACACTGCCCAGCGGAATCTGCGCAGGCCACTGCTCATGCGCATCATGAACTGCTGGATGGTTGTCCTGCTTTCTCCCCGGCCCGCGTTACGTAGCGTGAGGATATATCAGCGTGCGCTGGCCCGACGCGCCCTAATTGACGCCTTAAGCTGCTCTAACCAGCCCCTGTGAATAGCGCGGGCCTTCCTGTTGGCTTCCTATCACCTGGCGTTCACCTGCTGGTTCGTTGCTGGATTGGCCCGGGTGGAGCCCCGATGGCATTATGTCACCTTGGCCGCAACCGCGTCGGCGCCCCCGTCGGCGCCCTAAGCCGTCCGATCGCAGCCGTTTGCGAGGCACTCGATGTCCGCAAATCGTAAGGAGTTCATCGATGACCCCGACCCGTGTGACTGCCCGTCGCAGCCTGTTGGCTGCGTTCGCTGTCTGCGCCGCAGGCGGAGCCACGATCGCCGCGTTGGCTGTGCCGTCATCCCCGTCAGCAACCGCCGCACCGGATCCGTGTGCGGCCAGCTCGGTGGCGAAGACCGTCGGGACGGTGGCCAACTCGACGGGTGCCTACCTGGACTCGCATCCGCAGACCAATCAGGCCCTGACGACGATCTCGCAACAGCAGGGCGGGCCCCAGTCGCTCGTCGCGCTGAAGTCGTACTTCGACGCCAACCCACAGGTGGCCAAGGATCTGCAGAGGCTGCAGCAGCCGCTGACGGATCTGTCGGGCGAATGCAGGCTGCCGGTGACCGTGCCGCAGATTCTTGGCCTGCTGCAGGGCGCGCAGCAGGGCGGCGGACTGCCCGGGGGTTTGCCAGGATCGCTGCCCGGCGCACAGTCCGTCGGCCTGCCCGGCGCTTCTTTGCCTGCTCAGTCCTCACCGGCCTCGGCCGTGGTGCAGGGCACCGGCCCGCTGCCGGGTCCGGGGACCGTCGCCACGCGGTAGCTGGCGGCGCCACTACACAACGACAGCTGCCGCCCTGAGCTGGGGTTTTTGAACTTTTAACTATCGGTTTCGTCGCAAGGCAGGAAAGTCGGCAGCGATTCTGATTAGCTTTCGGTGTCTGTAACCGCGATGGTTACTGCCACAACCCATTCGATGAAGGAGCCTTTAGATGTTGCTCTCTGCCCGTACCGCGCGGCGTGCGGTAGCCGGCGCCGTCGGAGCCGGTGCGCTCGCCGGTGCGATGCTGTTCGGCGCACTTCCGTCGGCGATGGCCGAGGAGCCGGCCAACTGCACCGCTGCCGACCTTGCCTTTACGGCCGCAGGCGTCTCCAAGGCGACGTCGGATTATCTGTTCAGCCACCCGGACGTCAACTACTTCTTCACCAGCCTCGAGGGCAAGAACCGCGACGAGGTGCGCACCGAGGTGGACAAGTACATGAACGCCAACCCCATTCAAAAGGGCGAGCTGACCGGCATCCGCCAGCCGCTGGTGGACATCAAGAATCGCTGCGGCGACACCAACGGCGACGGCATCGCTGACACCCCGTAACCGGCGTGCGGGTCGGGGGAGAGCCGCCCGCGCCGGAGAGCACCGGTCGGATGGTGCTGATGGTCGACGACGATCCGGACGTCAGAACATCCGTGGCCCGCGGGCTGCGGCATTCGGGTTTTGACGTTCGGGTCGCGGCAACCGGGAAAGAGGCGTTGCGGCTCCTGTCCAACGAGAAGCACGACGCCCTGGTTCTGGACGTCCAAATGCCCGAACTCGACGGCGTCGCGGTGGTTACCGCGCTGCGCGCGCTCGGAAACGACATACCCATCTGTGTGCTGTCCGCCCGCGACACCGTCAACGACCGGATCGCCGGTCTGGAGGCCGGCGCCGACGACTATCTGACCAAGCCGTTCGATCTGGGTGAGCTGGTGGCGCGCCTGCATGCCCTGCTGCGCCGGACGAGTCAGTCCGATCAATCGTCGGACACCATGACGGTCGGCCCGCTGACCATCGACACCGCCCGGCGGCTGGTGTTCGTCGACGGCGAGCGAGTCGATCTGACCAAGCGTGAATTCGACCTGCTGGCAGTGCTGGCCGAGAACGCCGGTGTGGTGCTCAGCCGCCAGCGGCTGCTCGAATTGGTGTGGGGCTACGACTTCGACGTGGACACCAATGTGGCCGACGTCTTCATCAGCTACTTGCGGCGCAAGCTCGAACGCGACGGGCTGCCGCGGGTCATTCACACGGTTCGCGGGATCGGCTACGTGCTGCGAGACGAAGCGTAGCGGAGCTCGAGCATCTTGTACCGAGACGAGCAGTGAGTGCGCCGATTACCGTTGGTCCGTTCCCCCTCGCTGCGCACCAGGGTCGCGCTGGCCGCCGCGACCGCGGCCGCCGCCGTCGTCGCGGTGTTCACGATCCTGACGTCGGTGGTACTGGCCAATAACGATGCCGCACAACTGGATCGGCGGCTGGACTCGATCATCGAGGCCAGCATGTATCCCGACCAGTTGTCCGACCCACGTCAGGGCGTCCTGACCACCGGCCGGATGGAGTCGACCGGTCAGGTGGTCTTCCAGCGCGGGCTCCAGCTGCCGCCCCTTCAGCCCGGCACCGCAGACGTCGTGGTGAACGGCGTGGACTACCGGGTGCGCACCGTTCCCGTTGAACAGCAAGGCGGCGTGCTGATTTCGATCGGCATTCGCGCCGACAGCATCCTGTTGAGCCGGGCGCGGATCCCGTTCTACGTCGCGGTGGGTCTGGTGACGGTGTTGATCGCCGCAGGCGTGGGTTGGCTGTTGTCTGGGCCCGCGATCCGGCCGCTACGCAGGCTCACCGAACACACCAGGCGCCTGGGCAAGGGGACCGAGGAGATGCCGGAAGTACGCGGTGTCCGCGAGGCCGAGGAACTGTCCGAGGCGATGACGGGCATGCTCAGCCGGATCGCCGCCGCACAGCAGGCCACCCAGAACTCGCTGCAGGCCGCACAGGATTTCGCGGCGAACGCCGCTCACGAACTCCGTACGCCGTTGACCGCGATGCGGGCCGACCTGGACACGCTGCGCATCCACGACCTGCCCGCCGATGAGCTGGCCGAGGTGGTCAACGACCTGTCGCGGGCTCAGCGACGCGTCGAGGCGATCATCACCGCGCTCGGCCACCTCGCCTCCGGCGAGCTCGCGCAGGCCGAGGACCGCGAGGTCATCGACGTGACCGACCTGCTGGACCGGGTGGCGCGGGAGAACATGCGCCCTGGCGGGTCGGTGCAGGTCGTGGTGGAAGCCGACGACAACCTCGGCACCATCTGGGGTTGGCCGGGCGGTCTGCGGCTGGCCGTCGACAACATGGTGCGCAACGCCGTCACGCACGGAACGGCGACCAGGATCCTGCTGTCGGGTCGCCGGATCGACCACTCGATCACGATCACCGTCGACGACAACGGACGCGGACTGCCCGCAGACGAGCGCAACAACGTGCTCGGCCGTTTCGCGCGCGGAAGCACCGCTGCGCCAGGGGGTTCGGGGCTGGGGCTGGCGCTGGTGGCCCAGCAGGCCGCACTGCACGACGGGAGCATCGTGCTCTCCGACAGCCCGCTCGGTGGGCTGCGCGCCACCCTGACGGTGTCGGCTTCCGATGAGCCGCCGTGGGATTCGGGCGATCAGGACTGACCGGGTCGGCGCGCGAAAGCCGCAACGGCCACGCGCCAGCCGAGCAGGACCACCGCCGTCGCCGCGGATGCCACCACGACGAAGCTGACCGCGACGCCTGCGGAAGTGGCTTTGCGCAACAGCATTCCAACCGCCACCGTGCTCGCCCACACCACCAGTCCGGTCGGGGCGACGGCGGTCGGACGGCGCCAGCCGCGGACCAGCAGCCAGCCGACCGCGGTGCCCACCAGAAACGGCCACGCTGTTTCGGCGACGCCCGCAACGGTGAGTCCCTCGGCGTGGCTGCGGCGTCCGACGGTGCAGAACACCAGCACACCGACGACGTCGGCGAGCGCGGCCAGCGCGCTACTTCGTTTCATAGGTCATTACGTCGAGATCCATTGGGATCACCTCGGTTTCCTCCCGCTTCGCGACGCCGGGTTGCAGCGGTGCTGGCACTCCGTCCAGGAGCGGGCCGAGCGCGTCGGCATTGGTGATCCGGGAGTCAAGCGTGAACGAGGTGAAGACGAACGGCAGACCGTCAGAGCGCAGCGGGTCCGGGGTGCTCATCACATGAAAGTGCAAGTGTGGCGCATCGGTATTGCCGGTGTTGCCCACCGAGCCGATCACCTGTCCCGCCTTCAGTTGATCTCCGGGCTTGACCTTGACGGCGCCGGTCTTGATGTGTGCATAAAGCGCATAGTTTCCGTCACCGAGGTCTTGCACGATGTGGTTTCCGGCGTACTCGTTGAGAGCAAGGCCGGTCGGGGACTTACCGGGTACCTGCTCGGGCATCCCGTCGACGGCTGCCACAACGGGACCGTCGGCCACCGCGTGGATATCTGCACCGAAGTACGGATAGCTCTCCAGCTCGGTCTGGTCGCCGGTCAACACCCGACCGTCGGCACCCAGCTGCACGTAATCGATCGCGAACCGTTCGGCGGCCCACAGTCCGCCGTCGATCGGGTTGAGCGCCATGCGGTGTGCTCCCATGTCGCAACAACCGTTGCCGTCCAGCCATCCCGGCCCCGATAGCGGCGGCGAGATCACCACCGGCTTGCGGGTCTGCACGGTGACCGGCGCGACGGCTTCGGTCATGGTGGCCGGAATCAGCGGCGGCGAAGGCTTGGGTACGGAGATGCCGACCATGTGCACCAACTCGGTGGGAATGGTCGCAGCCTTGTCCAGCGCGACGTCGAGCCACACGATCGCGGTTTGTGCCGGACCCAGCTTGGTTGTCGGAGACCGTGTTCCGATGATTCGTGTCCAGTAGGGGAGCCGATCACCGGACAGGTTCAAATACGTTTGGTCGCCCCCGCGGACGCCGACCGATGTCAACGTCACCTCTTGGTCGAGCACGTTGGTGAGCTTCAGCTCGTAAGCGAGGTGGACCTTGCCGTCAGTGCCGGGTACCGGGACGGGAGCCGCGACGACGTCGGCCACCACCGGGGTCGCGACGGCTGGACCGGCCGCCGGGATCGGTGCGGGTGAGGCGGCTGACGTGGTTGCCGCCGGCGAAGACGGGGTGTTGTCGGGCGGTGCTTCCGACGTCGAGCAGGATCCCGCCACCAGTGTGAGCACGGCGAAGGCCGCTGAGATAGGTACAGATCGGCGTTTCACATGTCTCCTATGGATCGGTTTGGCGCCTGGGCTCGGGTTCGGACGCGGGTTCGGGGGAATCCGCTCCGTCAATCGGGGCGTCGGGGTCGATGTCCTTCTCGGTGCGGAACATGAAGAAGAACACCACCCAGCCGATCGCGGCAATGAAGATCCAGCTGACCAGGCGGTAGATCAGCATCGCGGAAATCGCGGACGCCAGCGGCATACCGCTGGTCACCAGACCCGGCACCAGCACCGCCTCGACGACCAGCAGCCCACCGGGCATCAATGGAATCGAACCGACGGCGCGCGCCGCGACGAACGCGACGATGACGCCGAGCAGAGAGGGTCGCCCGCCCGCCGCATAGCACGCGAACAACAGGGTGGCCACACCGGTGGACAGGGTGAACACCGACCACGCGAACGCGACGCCCAACTGGCGATGGGACAGTTTGACCGACTCCAACTGCTCGAGCATTTCGCGCCACTTGCGCAGCCCGTTGTCCGACGGTTTGGCACGCAGGTAGTTGACCCACGACAGCAGCCGCACCCCGACCACGTCCAGGAGGTCCGGCCGCGATGCCACCGCCTGGGCCAGCACGATCAACATGGCGAACCCGACGAGAGTGAAGATCAGTGAGAACGGGTTGTGCATGGCGCCGAGGAAGAACGCGCTGCCCAACCCGAGCAACGCCAGGCTGATCACCTGCAGCGCGCCGGACATCACCAGCTGCCAGGACGCGACCACCGGTGAAGCGCCCCAGATGCGCTGTTGGCGGTAGATGAAGGTGGCCGAAAGAACCGGGCCGCCCGGCAGTGTGGTGCTCAACGAGTTACCGGCGAAGAACGCGGCCTGAGAGCGCCATCGCCGCACCGGTACCCCGGCTGAGCGCAGCAGTTGCCGCTGGATCTCGCCGAATGCATGCATCGATGCCAGCGCCGCACCCACCGCGGCCAGCACCCATAGCCACTTGGCGGCGTAGAGGCTGTGAAAGGCCTTGGCCAGCTGGTCCCACACGAGGGTGACCTCGACCGTCAGCACCACCACTGCGACGCCGATGATCGCCCAGCGCAACCACCAGTATTTGCCGCGGGGGGTTCCCTCTTGGCTGCGGGCGTTGTTCGGCGCCGCGTCGTGGGACACGCATAAAGGGTAGCGGTGGCCGCCTCCTACCGGCCGTTACGCTACCGGCATGGCCCCCATCGGATCTGGGTACGACGACGCGGTCCCGCCCGTGATCCACAAGGGTGCGGCCTGGGCATGGCGCCTGCTCGTGATACTTGCGTTCGGGGTCGCGATGATGTGGGTGATCATGCGGCTCGAGGTCATCGTGGTGCCGATCGCCCTTGCCCTGATGCTGACCGCGTTGATGATCCCGGCGGTGGACTTCCTGGACCGCCGTGGCGCTCCTCGCGGCGGCGCGGTGGCGCTGGTGCTGCTCAGTGGGGTCGCGATCGTCGGTGGCATGTTGACGTTCGTGGTCAGCCAGTTCGTCACCGGCCTGCCCGGGCTGGTCGAGCAGGTCACGCAGTCCATCGAATCGGCGCGCACGTGGCTGATCGAGGGTCCCCCGCACCTGAGCAGGGACCAGATCACCAATGCGGGCAACTCGGCGATCGAGGCGCTGCGCAACAACCAGGCCAAGCTGACCAGCGGTGCGTTGTCGACGGCGGCGACCGTGACCGAAATCGTCACGGGCGCACTGCTTGTGCTGTTCACGCTGATCTTCTTCCTGCACGGCGGTCGCAACATCTGGCAGTTCGTGACGAAGATCTTCCCGGAGAACGTCCAGGAGCGGGTGCGCGATGCCGGCCGGGCAGGATTCCAGTCGCTCATCGGCTACGTACGAGCGACATTCCTCGTCGCGCTCGTCGACGCCGTCGGGATCGGTACCGGCCTGGCGATCATGGGCATTCCCCTGGCGTTGCCGCTGGCGTCACTCGTCTTCCTCGGCGCCTTCATCCCGTTGGTCGGTGCGGTCATCGCCGGCTTCCTCGCCGTTGTCGTCGCGCTGCTCGCCAAGGGCCTCGTCTACGCGCTGATCACCCTTGGCCTCATCATCGCCGTGCAGCAACTGGAAGGCCACGTGCTGCAGCCGCTGGTGATGGGCCGCGCGGTGTCGATCCACCCGCTGGCCATCGTGCTCGCCATCGCCGCTGGTGCGGTGTTGGCGGGCATCGTCGGGGCGCTGCTGGCGGTGCCGACGGTGGCGTTCCTGAACAGCGCCGTGCGGGTCCTGGTCGCCAGGGAACCCGAGGCCGAATTGGCGGCTCAGGAAGCCGAGGAAGGCAAAGTCATCGAGGCCGACGCCGACGACATCGAAACCGACGCCGACGACATCGAAACTGCGAAGAGCGACTAGCGCCCTCGGCCCTCCCGGCGCAACAGGTCAGCGGCGCTGACGCCGTCCCCGCGACGCCTGCCCTCTTCCTCGGCCTGCTGCGCCGTCAGCTTCTCGGTCGCTTCCGGATCCGGCTGCCGTTGCGCGGGAATCGCGGTCGTCGGCTCCGAAGCCTGATGGGCGGGCTTGCCGCCGCGCGGATTCTGCACCGGGATCGCGGTGGTGGGCTCTGCGCCCTCCTGCGGACGGTGCCTCGGTGCGGGCGGTGGCGCCGCCGCAGGGCCGTTGCCACGCAATTCGCCCAGCCACGACTCGATCTCGCGGTCCTCACGCACGGGTGGCGGCGGTGTCGCCCGCTTGGTGCGCTGCGGCGCCGCGTTCGCGTTGTTCACCGCGTTGCGGGGCTTACGGCTGTTGGCGGCCGGTATCCGGGTGGTCTGCGGCTCGCCCGCCGGGGTCGGTCGCTGTGTCCGCATGCGGGTGGTGCCCGCAACCGACGGTCCGTTCGTACGGGCGGGCGCGGTCTGGATCCGCGTCGTCGCGGCACCTGGCCGTGACGAGCCCTCGACGGCGGGATGCGACGGGTCGTGCGGCGGCAGCGGTCGCGGTGGCAGCGGTGCGCCCGCGCCGACCAGTGCCTCCTCCTGATCGCGGACGGCGGGCCGCTTTCGCTCGTCGGGCAGTTCGGTCTCGCCGAGGCCGAGCCGTTCCTGCAGCCGCTTCATCCAGCGTCGGCGCCCACCAGCAATCGTCGCCGAGCAGTTTCATCACGGCGGGCACCAGGAACATCCGGACCACCGTGGCATCCAGCAGCAGCGCCAGCAGCAGGCCGAACGCCAGGTACTTCATCATCACCAGGTCGGAGAACACGAACGCCCCGGCGACGACGGCCAGGACCAGCGCGGCGCCGGTGATCAGCCGGCCAGTGGTCGCGGTGCCGATCCTGATCGCCTCGGCGGTGGACATGCCACGTCCTCGCGCCTCCACCATGCGGGACACCAGAAAGACCTCGTAGTCGGTCGACAGACCCCAGATCACCGCGATGATGAGACCGATCATCGGCGCCATCAACGGTTGCGGGGTGTAGTTCATCAGCCCGGAGCCATGCCCGTCGACGAACATCCACGTCAGCACGCCCATCGTGGATCCGAGCGTGAGCGCACTCATCACCGCGGCCTTGATCGGCAACACCACCGATCCGAAGGCCAGGAACATCAGGATCGTCGTCGTGATGATCAGCAGCGTCACCATCAACGGCAGCTTGGCGAACAAGCTGTGGATACTGTCCTGCTCCAAAGCCGGTGTGCCGCCTACAGATACGGATAGTCCGCGTGGCGGCTGGATCGCCCGTAGCTCCTCGATCTTCTTGGGCGCGTCATTGCGGACTTCCAGACCGTTCTGGATGACGCGGACGCTGGGAGTCTTGGAGGCCCCGTCGAGGTAAGGGCGTTCCTGCCACATCTTCGACGGGTCGTTGTCGGGATCGATGAACCCGGGGACCGCCATCGCCTTACTGCGCACCTCGGCGATCTGCGCGTCGGTGACGGGCTCGCCGTCGTTGTTCTGGATCACCATCGTCAATGGCTCGGTGCGGAAGCCCGGGAAGATCTTGTCGAACTCCTCCTGCGCCTGGCGCACCGAATTGTCGGGCGGGAGGTACTTCTCGCTGATACCGCCGAGCGCCAGCGCCCCGAGCGGGATGATCAGCAGAATCATCACGATGACGATGGGCACGGCAAACGCAGCGGGCCGCTTCATCACCCGGTTGACCAGCTTGCCCCAGAAACCCTTCTCGACCTCTGCGCGGGTCTTGGTCTTCTGGGTCTTCTCGGCCAGGTAGGTGATGATCGTGTTGGACAGCTTCCAATTACGAAGGAACGGAACCCGCAGCAGAGTCCGAATTCCGAGTGCGTCGACATTGGGGCCCAGGATGGCCAGCGCTGCGGCCAGCACCGTGATCGACAGGATCGCGGCAAGCATGACCGAGGCGATGATCGCGTAGGTGATGGACTTGAGGAAGCCCTGCGGGAACAGCAGCAGCGGCACCGACGATGCCACCAGGATCACCGCGGAGAACATGATCGTGCGGCCCGACGTCATCACCGTTCTTCGAACCGCGGCCTCGGTGTCGTAGCCCTCGGCGATCTCCTCACGGAACCGGCTGACCATGAACAGGCCGTAGTCGACCGCGATACCGAGCCCCATCAGGGTCACCACCGGCTGGGCGAAGAAGTGCACGGGCATGAACTCGGCGAGCAGCCGCACGATGCCAAGCGCGCCTGCGATGGTCAGGCCGCCGACGATGCCGGGGAGGGCGGCGGCGACGACGCCACCGAAGACGAAGAACAACACCACACAGACCAGCGGGATGGCGGCGACCTCCGCACGTTTCTGGTCGTCGCCGATACTGCCGGTCAGCTCGCTGGCCAGCGGTTGCAGGCCGGCTTGTTCAACGTCGACGCCGGGGATGTTCAGCGCCTCCTTGACCGTCTTGCCGTCCTCGCCGACGTTCTTGTTGTAGTTGTTCAGGATCGCGTCGTCGTTGTCACCTTTGAGCTGGATCGACATGAACGCGTGCTTCTTGTCCGCGTCGGCCATGGTCGTCAGCACGTCGGGATTCTTGAAATAGCCGATCGACCGCAGTATCTGGTCGGGGTGGTCCTTTTCGACTTGGGCCAGATTGTTCAGGATCTTCTTCTGGAACGCCGGATCGTCGACGGTCTTGCCCTCAGGCGCGGTGTAGATCCCGATGATGTGGCCTGACGTGTCGCGGCCATAGGCCTCGTCTGCGACAACCGAGGCGTGCACGGACTGGCTGCCCTCGTCGTAGAAACCGCTCTGCGTGACGTGCTGGCCCAGGCTGATGCCGTAGACGCCGCCACCAAGGCACAGTGCGACCATCACACCGATCACGATGTATCGGTAGCGGTAGACCGTTCGGCCCCACCAGGCGAACACCTAAGCTCCTAACACTTGATCAAGTCTTCTTGCGCCTCGCGCAGTTCAATTGTTCACACACGAGACGTCAGTAGCGAGGACAGCGGCCGGAATGGCTGCAGCCAAGCCCCTTGTTCGGGGAGCGAATCTAGGCCGATTCGCGGTAGCGGTTCCCGGAAGACACCGGGGATGTCTTCGAGGTCGACGAACTCCAAAGTATCCGAGGCTAGCGCCCAGCTCGCATGTTCGCGAAATCCGAGCACTTGAACAGGGGTCCCCGCTCGGGCGATGTCCTCCAGCGGCTGACGGAATGCCTGTCCGTCGGCCGAGGCCACCAGCAGCCCGGCCAGCCCCTCGCCGTGGCGAAGGGCGATGTGGTTGAGCATGTCGACGTCGACGTCGCTGTCTTCGTCGATCTTGGGTTTGGCGAACACCGCGAAACCCACGTTACGCAGTGCCTCGACCCAGGGCCTGACCACATCGGCGCTGCCGGGGGCGATATTGGTGAATACGGTGGCCTCCGGCTCCACCGAGACGCCCTCAAGGCCGGCGGACAGCTCGGCGGTGCGGCTCAGCAGCCAGCGGCCCAGAGCGTCGAAGCGGGGCCGGTGTGCGGCGGTCGGACGGCCGCCGAGGATGGAGCCAAGGCCCATGTCGAGGTTGGGGGCGTCCCAGACCAGCAGGACGCGCGACGTGCCGGGCGCCAGCGCAGGCGCCTTGACGATTTCTTCGGTGATGCTCACGCCGACCGCTTCTCCCAGAGCAGTTCTGCGACCGTGCTGCCCGCGTCGCGCGCCTTCGACTCGTACTTGGTGACCGGCCGCGCCACCGAGACGGGAACGTCGTCAGGGGCCGTGACGCGCCTCAGACGGGGTTCGGCGTCGCCGACCTCGGCGATCTGCTCGGCGTACCCAGCGTGGTCTGTGGCGGCGTGCAGGACGCCACCGGGGCGCAGCCGGTCGGCGATCAAGGCGACGGTGTCGGGTTGCAGCAGCCTGCGCTTGTGATGGCGGGCCTTGGGCCACGGGTCGGGGAAGAACACCCGCACGCCGGTCAGTGACTCGGGTCCGAACATGTGCTCAAGTACGTCGACTCCGTCGCCGCGGACCAGGCGGATATTGCGAACCGCTTCCCGCTCGATCGCGCTGAGCAGCTGGGCCAGCCCGCGCCGGTACACCTCGACCGCGACCACATCGACATCCGGCTCGGCCTTGGCCATCGCGAGCGTCGACGTGCCGGTTCCGCTGCCGATCTCCAGCACCACCGGCCCCGACCTGCCGAACCACGTCCGGGTGTCGAGCAGCTCGGCGGGCCCTTCGGGCGATCGGGCTTGCGCACCAAGCTCCGGCCAGAGCCGGTCCCAGGTCTCTTGCTGGCCGGTGGAAACCGCGGATCGCCGGGACCGGTAGGCGGTGACCCGGGGATGCAGATGCGACGCAGGTCGAGTCATCGCCGCCTCGCGGACGACGGCGTGCTGGTACCCCAGCGCTGCCCGTGCATCCGTCCATGGTCCCGCATCAACGGCGCTGAACCCGCATCGTGGTGCAGATTGATATCCAACAGTTGCCTAGCGCTGCTACCTGGCATGGGCGAAAACAAGCGCTCGCACAGGGGCCACGGAGATGCCACCATTTGCGGTGGGGGCCGGGGCAAGAGTCCGGCGTGGGGGACTACGAGGGCATGCGCGTGTGCGAGACGGCGACCAGGGAAGGCCATCAGATTTTCACCACCGAGCTGACACGGTTCGCGAAGCGAGCAGGTGATTCGCGGATAACCGCGCTCATCGGCGAGATTCAGGGCCCGCTGGGGGTTGCGGTTCGTGGGCGCGACGGCGTGGGCCGGGGGACCGTTGCGGCCGCTCTCGCCGCCGCCGGGCTTTCCGTCGCCGACGACGACACCACCGCAGATGTGGACGTCGTGGTCGTCGCGGAGGCCCTCAAGCCCGAGGACCGGGCGATGCTCGGCTCGGGCTCCAATTGCTCTCCCCCTACCCTTCGGGCGGGAGGTACCCCCACACGTCCTCGAAGCCCGACGCTGGTGGTGCTGAACAAGGCGGATCTGGCCGGTTTCGGAGCCGGCGGCCCGATCGCCGTTGCCGACCGCCGAGCCGCCGAAATGCAGGCGCTGACCACGGTGTCGACGGTGTCGATGGTCGGATTGCTGGCTGTCGCCGCGCTCGACGACGAACTCGTCACCGCGCTGCACACGCTGACCGCGGAGCCCGCCGACCTGACGTCCACTGACGGGTTCCTGTCGGCTGGCCACAGCCTGCCGCGCAGCGTGCGCGCGCGGCTTCTGGACACCCTCGACCTGTTCGGCATCGCCCACAGCGTCCTCGCGCTGCAGCAGGGCACCGAAGCCGCCGCGCTGCCCGCCGTGATGCGACGGCTCAGCCAGATCGACCGCGTGCTGGCACGGCTCGCCGTGGTGGGCGCCGAGGTGCGATACCGCCGGGTGCGCACGGCACTGGCCCAGCTGCGCACGATGGCGGCGCGCGGCGCACCCGCAATCGCTGAATTTCTTTCCGGGGACGAAGCCGTCATCGCGGTGATGGCCGCCGCGGTCGACGTGGTGCAGGCGGTCGGTATCCCGGTCGACACCGACAATCAGCCGTCGGCGCATCTCCAACGGGCGCTGCACTGGCATCGCTACAGCCGTGGACCCGTGAACCGCCTGCACCGCCAGTGTGGCGCCGACATCTGCCGTGGCTCGCTGAGGCTGCTGCGGCGGGTGGAGGCCCGGTGACCGACGTCGATCAGGCGGGCGACCCGGTCGGTGCGGTGGACGCGCTGGTGGCGGGCGTCGATCCGGGGCTGAACTCACCCGGTGTGGAGAGCCGCGACGTCGTGCTCGTCACCGGACCGTGGCTGGCCGGTGCGACCGGTTTGATCGCCGTCTTGCGGGACCGACTGCCCGAGCACGAGTTCGTCGAAGCCGAGGACATCAGACAATCCGACGCCCCGGCGGCAGTCGTGTTCGTGGTGTCCGCTGTGGCTCCGATCGCCGAATCCGATTGCGCCTTGATCGATCTCGCCGCTCAACACACCGACCTGGTGGTGGGTGTGGTGTCGAAGATCGACGTTCACCGCAGTTGGCGCGATGTGCTCGCCGAGGACCGTTCCCGACTCGGCGCCCACGCCGAGCGCTACCGGGATGTGTCGTGGGTGGGTGTCGCGGCGACGCCCGATCTCGGCGAACCGGTAGTCGACGAGCTCGTCGAGCTGCTGCGGTCGCGCCTCGACGACGTCGACATGAAGCGCCGAAACAGGCTGCGGGCGTGGGAGTCTCGTCTGCAGAACGTGATATCTCGGTACGAAAAGGACGGCGCGGGCGCCGACCGGCACGCGAGGGTGACGGCATTGCGGCAACGGCGCGACACTGCGCTGCGGGAGCGCAGGATGTCCAAGTCCGAGCGCACCATCGCACTGCGCAGCCAGATTCAGCAGGCGCGGGTGCAGCTGGCGTACTTCGCCCGCAACCGCTGCACGTCGGTGCGCTCCGAGCTGCAGGAGGATGCGTCGACGATGATGCGACGTCGCCTTCCGGAGTTCGAAACCTACGTCGGCACCCGGGCCAACGAGGTCGTCGGCGAGGTGGAAGCGGGTATCACCCAGCACCTTTCGGACGTCGCGGCCGAACTCGAACTCGCCGCGCCTGAGCCGCCCCCGCCGCCGCCGCCGCCGACCGTGCCCCCGCCGCCGCTGAAGTCCCGCCGGCTGGAGACCCGGCTGATGATGGTGCTGGGTGCGGGGTTCGGCCTCGGCGTCGCGCTTGGTGTCAGCCGGTTGTTCGCCGGCCTCGCCCCGGGCCTGACGATCGCAGGGCTCGTTGCGGGCGGCGTGATCGGCCTGCTGCTCACTGTGTGGGTGGTCGGCATGCGCGGGCTGCTGAGCGACCGGACGGTGCTGGACCGCTGGATCAACGAGGTCACCGCCACGCTGCAGTCGACCGTCGAGGAGCGGGTCGCCACCCGGGTGTTGGCCGCCGAGGCCGCGCTGACCGCCGATGTCGCGCGGCGCGACGAATCCGACGCCGAGGTGACCGCCGGTCAGGTTTCCGAAATCGATGCCGAGTTGCGCGAGCACGCCGTCGCGACCGCGAGGGCCGCAGCGCTGCGGGATCGCCGCCGCCCTCCTCTGCAGAAGGCTCTCGACACCGTGCGCGCGGAGCTGGTGGGTGGCGAACCCCGGTAATCAGGCCGTTCTGAATCGTTCCTGTGAGTGATCGGACACGGATCCGAATTTCCCCGGGTATGTCACCCGCGTTAACCTGGTTAAGAGGGCGATAAGCACCAGTGACGCGATTGCCTGCGTCCTGGCGGAAAAACCTACGCAGGAGATTTTGATGACGTCAGCGACCATTCCCGGTCTGGACACCGCACCGACGAAACACGCAGGACTTCTTGCCTGGGTTCAGGAGGTCGCGGAGCTCACCCAGCCCGATCGGGTGGTGTTCGCCGACGGTTCCGATGAGGAGAGCGCCCGCCTCTGCGATCAGCTCGAGGCGGCGGGCACATTCAGGAAGCTCGACGAGAAGAAGAAGCCCAACTCATACCTGGCGCTGTCTGACCCCTCTGACGTGGCGCGCGTGGAATCGCGCACCTTCATCTGTTCGGAGCGCGAAATCGACGCCGGTCCCACCAACAATTGGATGGACCCCGCCGAGATGCGCGGCGTCATGACCGACCTGTACCGCGGATGTATGCGCGGCCGCACCATGTACGTGATGCCGTTCTGCATGGGTCCGCTCGGCGCCGAGGACCCGAAGCTGGGCGTCGAGATCACCGACTCCGAGTACGTCGTCGTGTCGATGCGGACGATGACCCGGATGGGCAAGGCCGCGCTGGAGAAGATCGGTGACGACGGCTTCTTCGTCAAGGCGCTGCACTCGATCGGCGCCCCGCTGGAGCCCGGCCAGAAGGACGTGCCCTGGCCCTGCAACGACACCAAGTACATCAGCCACTTCCCCGAGACCCGCGAGATCTGGAGCTACGGGTCGGGCTACGGCGGCAACGCGCTGCTTGGCAAGAAGTGCTACTCGCTGCGCATCGCCTCGGCGATGGCGCACGACGAGGGCTGGCTCGCCGAGCACATGCTGATCCTCAAGCTGATCTCTCCCGAGAACAAGTCGTACTACGTCGTGGCGGCGTTCCCGTCGGCGTGCGGCAAGACCAACCTCGCGATGCTGCAGCCGACCATCCCGGGTTGGCGCGCCGAGACGGTCGGTGACGACATCGCGTGGATGCGGTTCGGCAAGGACGGCCGGCTCTACGCGGTCAACCCCGAGTTCGGCTTCTTCGGTGTCGCACCCGGCACCAACTGGTCATCGAACCCGAACGCGATGAAGACCATCGCGGCAGGCAACACCGTCTTCACCAACGTCGCACTGACCGACGACAACGACGTGTGGTGGGAAGGTCTGGAGGGCGAGCCCGACCACCTCATCGACTGGAAGGGCAACGACTGGGTCCTGCGCGAGACGGAAAGCAAGGCCGCCCACCCGAACTCGCGCTATTGCACGCCGATGTCGCAGTGCCCCACGCTTGCCCCGGAGTGGGACGACCCGCAGGGCGTGCCGATCTCGGCGATCCTGTTCGGTGGCCGCCGCAAGACCACGGTCCCGCTCGTGACGCAGGCCCGCGACTGGCAACACGGTGTATTCATCGGCGCCACACTGGGTTCCGAGCAGACCGCGGCCGCCGAAGGCAAGGTCGGCACGGTCCGGCGTGACCCGATGGCGATGCTGCCGTTCCTCGGCTACAACGTCGGCGACTACTTCGCGCATTGGATCGACATCGGCAAGAACGCCGACGAGTCGAAGATGCCGAAGATCTTCTTCGTCAACTGGTTCCGTCGCGGCGGCGACGGCCGCTTCCTGTGGCCGGGCTTCGGCGAGAACAGCCGCGTGATGAAGTGGATCATCGACCGCATCGAGCAGAAGGCCGGCGGTAAGACGACGCCGATCGGCACCGTACCGACCGCCGACGACCTGGACCTCGAGGGTCTGGACGTCGACGCGGCCGACGTCAACGAGGCGCTCGCGGTCAACGCCGCCGAGTGGCGTGCGGAAATCCCGTTGATCGAGGAGTGGTTCGAGTTCGTCGGCGAGAAGTTGCCGACCGGCATCAAGGACGAGTTCGATGCCCTGAAGCACCGCCTGGCCGAAGCCGACTAGTCACCTTCTTCGCGCGAGCAGACGCAAAATCGCCCATTTCGCCTCGAAATTGGGCGATTTTGCGTCTGTTCGTCCAGACTTTTCCTGTGATCGAGGTTCCCGAGACCCGGTACGCGAAGTCGGGTGACGTCAACATCGCCTACCAAGTTGTCGGCGACGGACCCTTCGACCTCATTCACGTTCCGCCGTTCGTCTCGAACCTCGAGCTGCAATGGGAGGATCCCGACGAGCGGAGATATTTCGAGCGCCTCGCGTCGTTCTGCCGTCTGATCATGTTCGACAAGCGCGGCACCGGCCTGTCCGATCGGGTCGCCGTCGCGACGCTCGAGGAGCGGATGGATGATCTGCGCGCGGTGATGGACGATGTCGGCTCACAGCTCGCCGCGGTGTACGGAAGCTCGGAAGGTGGGGCGCTGTCGGCGCTTTTCGCCACGACGCACCCCGAGCGTGTTTCCGCCCTCGTGTTGTACGGGGCGTATCCGCGTATGGCATGGGCGCCGGACTACCCCGATGGCGTCCCCGAGGATGCGTGGGCCGACGGTATGCGCTATCTCGAAGCAAACTGGGGCCGCGGGGAAGAGGGTGGATTGCCTCTCTACGCCCTCACTCCCGACCGCGCCGATGATCCCGCATGGCGTCGACAACATGGTCGATGGGAACGCTTGTCAGCGAGCCCAGGCGCTGCTGTCGCTATTCAGCAGATGATCATCGAGGTGGATGTACGCCATGTGCTGTCGGCGATCCGCGTACCGACGCTTGTGGCATTTCGGAGGGCGGATCTCGCACATGCCACCGGCAGCCGCTATATGGGCGCGAACATCCCTGGCGCCAAAGTCGTCGAGCTTCCAGGCAACGAATACTTCCCATATCTAGGGGACCAGGATGCGATTCTCGACGAGATCGAGGAGTTCCTCACCGGAGTTCGTCCCGTACCTGCGCCGGATCGTGCGCTCGCGACCGTGCTCTTCACCGACATCGTTTCGTCGACGCAGCGCGCGGCTGTCCTCGGCGACCACGAGTGGACGCGGATCCTGGACCACCATGACGCGTTGACTGCCCGCGAGGTCGAGCGTCATCGTGGCCGCAGAATCAAGACGACGGGTGATGGCATGCTCGCCACCTTCGACGGGCCCGCACGAGGCGTGCGTTGCGCGCAAGCGATCTGCTCGGGCGTGCGACCGCTGGGCATCGAAGTGCGTGCCGGGCTCCACACCGGCGAGATCGAGCTGCGCGGCGCCGACGTCGGCGGGATCGCCGTTCACATCGGCCAACGCGTGTCAGCACTCGCCGGACCTGGCGAAGTGCTTGCGTCGTCCACAGTCAGGGATCTGGTGGCGGGCTCCGGAATCACGTTCACCGACCGCGGATCTCACGTGTTGAGGGGCGTTCCGGACGAATGGCGAGTATTCGCCGCCGACTAGCCATTCCCCTGCTCGCGCAGTAGGTCTGCACGCATGCGCGCGACCTGATCCAACGCGTATGCCACAGCCGAGGCGGTTGTCATGGCTGCTCCATCACTCGCCAACGACTCGTAGGTCTCGCCTCCGAGCACTTCACGCAAGTGGGTGATCGTCGCGGCAGTCTCAGGGAAGGTGGTGCTCGTGGCCGGTCGTTCTGCGAATCCCATTGTGATCGCGGCGGTTTCGTGTCGGCCAAAGCGATCGAGGAGAACGCCGATCAATGCCAGCGGTCCCGGTACCAGTAGCGAACTCCCTGTGTCGAAGTAGCTGTTCGTGGCATGGATCAGAAGGTCAATGGCTTCGATTGGATCGCCGTGGCTGACCGCCAATCTTGAAACACCAAGGTAAATAGTTGTTTCGACGTATCGGTTGCCGCTATCGCGGGCGATCGCCATTGCACGACGGCCGGTCTCGTACGCCGCGGCAGGGTCGATGTTGCTGACGGCCCAGCTGTAAGAAGTGAGCGCCAACACTTTGTATTGCGGATTGTCGGACTTGTCAGCGGCGGCGGGCAGGCCTTCGACAGCTGCGAGCGCTTCTTCGGTGGCGCCGGAGTTGATCAGCGCCCAAGTCAGCAGAGCCTGCGAAAGTATCCGTGGGATGCGGGGATTGCGCGCGGTCGCGCGGCGCACAATCACCGCTGTCTTCCGTGGGGGATATGTCGGCGCCCACTGCTGAAGCGCGTTCGACGAACAGCGTTGCCGCACTTGACTGGACGTCCAGTGACGGAACGGACAGAAGTTGTTCGTCGGGGAGCCGCAAGCCCTCGCGACTCGTCGCCAGGATAGCCACGGTGGCCGACTGCTGAAGAATCTTCTCAATCATCACCGCTGCCGCGTCCACTAGGTGTTCGCAGTTGTCGAACACCAACAGCCGGATGCGGCCGTCCTGTGCAGCGGCGATGCTGTCAGCCAGGCTCATGCCCGGCTGTTGCACGACACCAAGCACGGCTGCGACGGCTTCAGCTACCGCAGCGGGATCACCAACAGGCGCGAGTTCGATTACCCATACGCCGTCGGGAAACTCGTGTGCCAACCGCGATGCGGCCTCCAGCGCGAGACGGGTCTTGCCAACTCCGCCGGGGCCGGTCAAGGTCACTAGCCGATGCGCCTTCAGTTCTTGATTCAGATCGATGATTTCGGCCTCGCGCCCGAGGAAGCTGGTCGTTGGAGTGCGCAGATTTCCGGGCGTAGAGTCCAGTGTCCGTAGCGGCGGGAATTCGGAACGCAGGTCGTCTGCGCAGACTTGGAAGACGCTGACCGGCTTGACGATATCGCGCAGTCTCCGCGGCCCGAGATCGCGAAGGTCGATGCCGGTGACAAGCGCTGCTGTCGTCTCGTCGAGCAGGATCTGTCCGCCGTGCCCGGCCGCCATCACACGTGCCGAGCGGTTCAATACGGCGCCGAAGTAGTCCTCGCCGCGTAGTTCCGCTTCTCCCGTCGCGATGCCCATCCGGACTGGCAACTCCAGCGCACGCTGCGCGGCCACCGCGGCATCGACGGCCGACCGCGGCGACGAGAACGCAGCGCATACACCGTCGCCGGTGTGCTTGAACAACCAGCCGTCGTGCGCAGCAACGGTCGCGCGCATCAGGGCGTCGTGCGCAGTGAGTGCCGCCCGCATCCCGTCGGCGTCCGCCTCCCAGCGCCGCGTGGATCCTTCGATGTCGGTGAAGAGAAATGTGACGACTCCCGACGGCGCGACCATGCTCATCGGCGCACCTCGGAGCCTCGACTAGACCGGACACGCCATGGTATGTCCGTATCAAGGCCCGACCTGCGTTTTCTACCCTCTTGACACCCGTCAAGTTCACGCATCGTAAAGTCTCAGCCATGCAGATTCGCGAGCATGCGCAGGCGCACCCCGATAAGCCCGCCGTCATCATGTATCCGTCGGGCACGACGGTGACATTCGGCGAGTTGGAGGCCCGCGCCAACCGGCTCGCGCACTTCTTCCGGAAGCATGGCCTGCGCGAGGGCGATGCGGTCGCAATCCTGATGGAGAACAACGAGCACTACCACGCCGTGATGTGGGCGGCGCGCCGCAGCGGCCTCTACTACGTCCCGATCAACACCCACCTCACCGCGGCCGAGGCGGCCTACATCATCGACAACAGCAGCGCCAAGGCCATCGTCGGCGCGGCGGCACTCCGAAAGACCCTTGAGGGTCTGGACGCCGAGCCGCCCAACGGGCTGCCCCAGCTGTTGATCATCGCCGACGACGATCTCGACGGCTGGCACCGCTACCCCGAATGCGTTGCCGATGAACCCGATACACCCATCGACGACGAAATCGAAGGTGATCTGCTCCAGTACTCCTCGGGCACTACCGGCCGACCCAAGGGCATCAAGCGAGCATTGCAGCACGTCCCACCGGCCGAGGCGCCGGGCATGATGTCGGCGCTGGTGAGCTTCTGGCTCGACCCCGAAGCGATCTATCTCAGCCCCGCCCCGCTGTACCACACCGCCCCGTCGGTGTGGTCGATGACGATCCAGTCGGGCGGCATCACGACGGTGGTGATGGACAAGTTCGACGCCGAAGGCTGCCTGGCCGCGATCCAGCGCAACGGGGTCACCCACGGCCAGTTCGTTCCGGTCATGTTCACCCGCATGCTGAAACTTCCTCAATCCGTGCGTGATTCGTACGACCTGTCCAGTCTGAAGCGGGTGATGCATGCCGCGGCACCCTGTCCGGTCGAGATCAAGAAGCAGTTGATCGACTGGTGGGGACCGATCGTCGACGAGTACTACGCCTCCTCGGAGGCGATCGGCTCGACACTGATCACCGCCGACGAATGGCTGGCTCACCCCGGGTCGGTCGGCAGGTCGATGATGACCCCGCTGCACATCCTCGACGAGGACGGCAACGAACTGCCTCCCGGACAGGCGGGGGAGATCTACTTCGAGGGCGGCTTCGACTTCGAATATCTCAATGACCCTGAGAAGACGGCGAAGTCACGCGACAAGCACGGGTGGAAGACCGTCGGCGACATCGGATATCTCGACGAGGACGGCTATCTCTACCTGACCGACCGGCGCCACCACATGATCATCTCGGGCGGGGTGAACATCTACCCGCAGGAGGCCGAGAACATGCTGGTCACCCATCCCAAGGTGATGGACGCCGCGGTCTTCGGCATCCCCGACGACGACATGGGGCAGAGCGTCAAGGGTGTGGTTCAGACGGTCGATCCCGCCGACGCCACCGACGGGTTCGCCGACGAGTTGCTCACCTGGCTGCGGGATCGACTGGCGCACTACAAATGTCCGCGCTCGATCTCGTTCGAAGCGCAGTTACCGCGCACCGATACCGGCAAGCTGTACAAGCAGAAGCTGATAGTCAAATACGCGTAAGGCAAGCTGTGACAATGCACGGTCATGAGCCCGGCGGCCCTTACTTCGACGATCTGGACGTCGGCCAGGTCTTCGACTGGGCACCGTCGATGACGCTGACGGCCGGCGCCGCGGCGGTGCACCAATCGATCATCGGCGACCGGCTGCGGCTGGCGCTGGACGCCGACCTCGCGACGGCGGTGACGGGGTCGACCTCCGCACTCGCGCATCCGGCACTGGTCTGTGACGTCGCCATCGGGCAGACCACCCTTGTCACCCAGCGGGTGAAGGCCAACCTCTTCTACCGCGGGCTGTCCTTCCACCGGTTCCCCGTCATCGGCGACACACTGTTCACCCGCACCGAGGTCGTCGCTCTCAAGCAGAACTCGGCCAAACCCGGGCGGGCCCCGACCGGCCTGGCGGCGATGCGCATGACCACGATCGACCAGATCGGCAGGCTGGTCCTCGACTTCCACCGCTGCGCCATGCTGCCGCTGCGCAATATCGCCGCCGACACCGGCCACGCCGACGAGATGTCGGTGATCGGGACCGACGCCGCGCCCGCGCCCGACCCGACGGCTGAATGGGATGCCGACGCATTCCGGACCAGGGTGCCGGGCACCCATTTCGACTCCGGAATCGCAGGCGCGGTGCTGCACAGCACCGCCGACGTCGTGAGCAGCGCGCCTGAACTGGCCCGGCTGACATTGAACATCGCTGCGACGCACCATGATTCACGCATCGGTGGCCGCCAGCGCCTGGTCTACGGCGGCCACACCATCGGGCTGGCCCTCGCGCAGGCCACCCGGCTGCTGCCCAACATCGCCACGGTGTTGGGTTGGGAGTCGTGTGACCATGTCGGGCCGGTGCACGAGGGCGACACGCTCTACAGCGAGTTGCACGTCGACGGCGCCGTGCCACTGCCCGATCACCGCGGCGGTGTGCTGAACCTGCGCTCGCTGGTCTACGCGGCAGGCGACGGCGCCGACGACCGCCAAGTGCTGGACTGGCGCTTCACCGCCCTCCAGTTCTGACCGCGAGCTAGGCCCCGCGAGCAGACGCAAAGTCGCACGTTTCGAGGCGATTTTGTGCGAGCTTGCGTCTGCTCGGCGGAAAAGGTGACCCACCGCCGTCCATTGACGTGCGCTGCTCTGCCCATTGACGTGAGCTGCCCTGCGGCTTACAGTCTGATTTGCAGAAATAATTTCTACACTACGGAAGATGGTAAGACTCCAGAAGAAAGAGGAGGAAGTAGTGCGCATCCGACACCTCGGAATCGTCGTCCAGGACCTCGACCGGACCGCCGAGTTCTACGAAGACGTGCTGGGCTTCAGGCGCCTTGGAGATGTCCGCACCCCCGGCCACTACCCTGGGAAGGCGCTGGATCTCAGCGACGGCGAGGTCAACTACTCGCTGCTGCAGCCGAATCCAGACATCGAACGCTCCGAATGGACATACGGCGCGATGGGCCCCAACCATATCGGTGTGACGATCGAGGACACCGGCGCCGTGGTCACCAAGCTGAAGGAACGCGGCATCGACGTCTACGGCGCCGAGCAGGCCGACCCGCCCCGGTTCTTCAAGTTCCGCGATCCTGATGGTGTTGAGGTCGATGTGGCCACGCCGGAGCGTGGCTGGAAGTTCTGACCGCCGCGGCGCAGCCGTGGTGAACCTCAAGGAACGTTCCCTTCCGCCGCTCTGGCTCGTCGGCACCGTCGCCAGCATCTTCTTGCTGCAGGTCGCGGTCACATTGGCGCGGCCGGTATCGACCTACCGGCTACTGGCGCTCGGTGCCGACGGCACCACCCTCGGCCTGACGGCGGCCTGCTTCGCCGTACCGCCGATGCTGCTCGCGATCAGCTTCGGTCGCTGGGCCGAGCGGCACCACCCCGCGGTACTTATGGTGCTCGGCTTCGTCGTCGCCGCTGTCGGCGCATTCGCGCTCGTCGTCGTCGAGGCCATCCCCGTATTCGCGCTCGCGACCACCGCGCTCGGTATCGGCCACATGTCGGGCACCATCGGCGGCCAGAGCATCATGGCCCAGGCTCAGAGCTCGCTTACGCGCATCAGCCGATTCGGCACTCTCACAACGATTTCAGCGCTCGGTCAGATCGTTGGGCCGGTACTCGGCGGCCTCATCATCGGCCACAGCGACGACCCCAGCCTGGCGTCGACATCGTCGGCACTTCAGGTAGCGGCCTGGGTGTTCGTGGGTGGTCTACCCGCCGCGGCGATCGCGATGCGTACCACGATGCAGAAATCAACCGTTCGTACCGGCAAGCCCGAGCGGGTCTGGGGGCTGCTACGCCGCCGGGGTATGCCGGCCGCGTTGATGACGAGTTTCTCGGCGAAGGGCGCCAACGACCTTCTCCTTGTCTATGTGCCGTTGCTCGGGGCGTCCGTCGGGCTGACGTCGTCGCAAGTGGGCATCCTGCTCGGCATCAGCTCAAGTGGTGCCCTGCTGGCTCGGGCGGCGACGCCGTGGTTCGTCCGCCGGATCCCGAGCGTGAACCTGACCGTCGTCGCCACGGTCATCGCGGCGCTGTGCCTCCTCATCGTCGGACTGAGTAACAACTTGACCCCGATGATGCTGGCGATGTCGGTGCTCGGCTTCGCGATCGGGCTCACCCAGACCACCACGATGGATTGGGTCGTTGACCTGGTGGACGACACCAGCCGCGGCTCCGCCCTCGGTATGCGCGTGGCGACCAACCGCGTCGGGCAGACATTCATCTTGGCTGCGGCGGGTGCAATTTCGCAGTGGTTCGGCGTCGAGGCGGCCTTCGCGCTTCTGGCGCTCGTGATGTTGGTGACGGCGGGTGCAGGCGCGCTCAGCGCGCGCCGCGGTGCTCAGTCCGAGGGCAGCTGAGCGATCACCGGCGACTCCGGGGCGCGGGATATCGTCTGGATCATCAGATCTCCGATGTGTGAAATCCGTGGTGTGGTAAGCCGACTCGTGGGTGCGGCCACCGCGATGGCGGCGGGCCGTCCGGCGAAGTCGCGGAACGCGATGGCCACCGAGCCCACATCGTCTTCCGTCTCGCCCGCGTTCACGGCGTATCCGCGTGCCCTGGTGCGCGACACCTCTTTGATCAGCTTCGCCTGCGTCGTGACCGATTTCTCGGTCCGGGCGCTGAACGGCTCGGCAGACGTCGGATACAGCGCGGCGACCTGCTGATCGGTCAGCTGCGCCAGCAGGGCCTTCCCCAACGATGTGCAGTGCGCGGGCACCAGGGTGCCCGTCCGTGCCACCACCCGAAGGGCCCGCTCGGACTCCACTGCGTCGACGTAGCGGACCTGATCGCCCTCCAGAACGCCGAGGTGGACCGTCTCACCGGTCTCGGCGGCGAGCTCCTCCATCATTGGGCGGGCCTGCTCGCGGACGTTAAGGGATCCGACGACTGCCAAGCCCACCTCAACCAGCGCGGGACCGGCGATATAGGCGCGGGTGACCGGCTCCTGCTGGACGAAACCGTGGTGGGCGAGCATCGCGAGCAATCGGTGCGCCGTCGAGTGGGCAACGCCGAGGTATTTGCAGGCGTCGGTGAGCCGCACCCTGGGCTGCTCACGGAACAGCAACAGCAGCAGCAGGGCGTTGTTGACCGATGCTATGGGATAGGCGGGTCCGGTTTCGCTCTCCGGTCGCGACTTCTGCATAGAAGAAGCCTACCGTCATTCGTCCAGGTGTTTGCCAACTCGCCACACCACGACCTCGTCTCAACGTGACGCTTGACACAGGGCCGTCAGAGTCCTAGCTTTTTCCTACAGACAGAAATCATGTCCATCATGAAGAATAAGTTCGGCAAAGAGGTTCTGCATGGATCAGGACGTTCAACCGAAGGCGAAAGCCTCGCCCGACGACGCCCACCGACCAGCCACGCCGGATGACGCTGCCGTCCCGACCCTGGGTGGCGGCGACGTCGACAAGCCCAACGTCGACCAGCCCGTCGTCGACAAGCCTGTCGTCGACGATGCCGACCATGCCCGCGACGAGCGAATCACCCGGTCGGTGCATATCGTCCTCGGACTCGTGATCGCGGCGCTGGGCGGGTGGCTGCTCTACCGCAGCCGGACGGAGCTCGCGTTCCGCGGTCCGAACGGCGAACCGGGACCCGGATATCTCCCGGTCATGCTGACGCTGTGCTTGGTCGGCCTCGGGCTGTTACTGACCGCCGTATGGGTATTCGGAGCACGGGCGCGTCACGGCGATGCACCCACGCTGTCCCTCGAGCCGCGCCAGATGGGCCGCGCCCTGCTCGTCTGGCTCGCGTTGGGGCTGAGCGCATTCCTCATCGAGCCGCTCGGATTCCTCCTCGCCGGTGAAGTGTTCGTGCTGTTGGTGATCCTGGTGATCGAGCGGATCCGCTCCATCCCGTTGATCATCACGCTGCTTCTGCTGCCGCCGGCGATGTATCTGCTATTCGACACCTTGCTCGAAGTGCAACTCCCCGGAGGAACCCTGTGGTACTGAACGACTTTGGTGAGTTCGGCGGAACGGGAGGCCGCCGGTGAACGCGTTCGAGGGGCTGCTGCACGGTCTTCAGGCCGCCATCACGCCGACCAATCTGCTGTGGCTGATCGTCGGCTGTCTACTGGGCACGCTCGTCGGCATCCTGCCCGGCCTCGGGCCGCCTGCCACCATCTCGATCCTGCTGCCGATCGCCACCGGATTCGAACCGGCAACCGGCCTGATCATGATGGCCGGCATCTACTACGGCGCCAAGTACGGCGGCTCGACGACATCGATCCTGCTGAACATCCCGGGCGAATCCTCCTCGGTCGTCACGTGTATCGACGGCTATGAGATGGCCAAACAAGGGCCGGGCGGGTAAGGCACTCGGCATCGCGGCGATCGCGTCCTTCGTTGCAGGCACCCTCGGCGTCATCGGGCTGACATTCCTGGCGCCCCTTGCCGCCGACGTCGCGGTCAACTTCGGACCGCCGGAGTACTCCGCGCTGATGGTGTTCGCACTGCTGCTGGTGATCATGCTGGCGGGCGACTCGATGCTCAAGGGCTTCATCTCGATGTTCATCGGGCTGTTCCTCGCCACAATCGGCACCGACCTGTTCTCGGGTGAGCAGCGCTTCACCGGAGGCCAGATCGAGTTGGCAGGCGGTATCGAGTTCATCGCGCTCTCGGTCGGCATCTTCGCGATCGGCGAGGTGCTGGTGAATATCGAGGACAAGACCGAGAAGAAACTGTTCGAGGTGCCGAGCAAGCTTCGGGAACTGCTGCCGTCCAAGAAAGACATCACAAAGTCGACGCCTGCGATGCTGCAGGGAGGCATCGTCGGCTTCCTGATCGGAATCCTGCCGGGCGCAGGCTCGACGGTGGCCTCGTTCGTCTCCTACATCATCGCCAAGAAGACGTCGAAGACACCGGAGGAGTTCGGCAAGGGCTCGATCGAGGGAGTCGCGGCTCCGGAGGCGGCCAACAACTCCGAAACCGGTGGCGCGATGGTGCCGCTGCTGACCATGGGCATCCCCGGATCCGGCACGGGCGCTGTGCTTCTCGGTGCACTCGTGCTCTACGGGCTCAACCCGGGTCCGCTACTCTTCCATGAGCACGCGGACGTGGTATGGCCGATCATCGCGAGCATGTACCTGGGCAACATCGCCCTGCTCATCATGAACCTGCCGATGGTTCCGTTCTTCGCCAAGCTGTTGAACACGCCCTACAAGGTGCTCTACCCGGCGATCCTGCTCATCTCCGTGGTCGGCGTGTACAGCGTCAACTTCTCGATCTTCGACGTCGGCCTGCTGGTCGTGTTCGGACTTCTCGGGTACATCATGCGCAAGCTCGATATCCCGCCCGCGCCACTGGTGTTGGCGTTCGTCCTCGGGCCGATCGCGGAGAACTCCATCCGGCAGTCGCTACTGCTGTCCGACAACAGCCCGATCATCTATCTGCAGCGACCGATCTCGGCAGTGCTCATCGGTGTGGCGGTCCTGCTCCTGCTCCTGCTGACCTTCGGGCGCCGGACCCGCAAGGTGCGCGAGCAGGTAATAGAAATCGATGCATAGCCCCAAATCCTCTATCTACCAACCCTTATCAGGAAGGAATGCCGATGTTGATCCGGATCAGGCAACTGCTCACCGTCGTGCTGGCTGCCATCGCACTCGTCGCCCTTGCGGCGTGCGGAAGTGGGGGAGGTGGTGGCAGCGGCGGCGGTAAGTCCGGCCCCGTCGAGGTCGTGACGCACAACGCCGTCGGCGGCGGCAGCGACGTGTTCACCCGGCAGATGATCAAGGTGATGTACGAGAACAAGATCATCGACACCAACTGGCCTGTCCGCAACGTGCCTGCCGGCGACTCGATCGGTGCGATGTCGTACATGGTCGAGCGAAAAGGCAACGAGGGCTTGATCGCTCAGGTGACGCCCACTTGGCTGGCGACGCCGATGACTGTCGCGAATGCGCAGGTCAGCCTTGCGGACCTGACACCCATCACGCTGGTCGCCACCGAGCCGCAGGTGATCGCGACGAACGCGACGTCGCAGTTCAATTCGTTCTCCGACTTCGTCAACGCCGCCAAGGCCGCGCCCGACACGCTGGTTCAGGCGGGCGGCTCCAGCACCGCCAACGACGCGCTGACCCGCCTCGTGCTCCAGGACACCCTCGGCGCGAAATGGAAGTTCCTGTCCTTCGAGGACACCGGCTCGCGGATCACCGCCCTGCTGCGCAACGACGCCAACATCATGCTCGGTAGCGCCTCCGACGTCTCCGAGCAGGTGAAGGCCGGTCAGCTCAAGGTGATCGCGGTCGTGGGCGACAAGCGGCTGGACACCTTCCCCGATGTCAGCACCACCACGGAACAGGGCATCGACTCGGCCAAGGTCCCGGTGCAGTTCCGTGCCGTGATGGGCGCCCCCGATATGCCCTCCGACGCCGTCCAGAGATACCAGGACGACCTGTCGAAGATGGTCGAGACGGAGGACTGGAAGACCCTGACCAAGTCTGACGGCCTGGTCACCCAGAACCTGCAGGACGACGAGTTCGTCGCGTACCTCAAGGAACAGACCGACATCGTCGGTGGCCTGCTGCAGGGACTAGGCCTGAGGAAGGATCAGTGAGAGAAGACGGTCCAACGGCGCTTCTGGCCAGGTTCGTCGCCGAGCATCAGCGCGAGGAGATACCTGAACCGGTTCTGCACGCCGCTCGGCGCGCCCTGGTCGACCACATCGGGGTGACGGTGAGCGGGTCGACGGACGAAGCGACCCGCCGGGCACGGGATGCCGTCGCGGCAGGCGAAAGCGGTGGCGCGGCAACCGTAGTCGGGGCGAGCATGCGGGTGTCCCCTCCGTTCGCCGCCTTCCTCAATGCGTTCGCCTCGCATGTTCTTGACCTTGACGACGTGTACAACCCGCCGGGGACGACCGTGCACGGGAGCTGTTCGGTGTGGCCGGCGATCCTCGCGGTCGCCGACACCAGGACGGTCGCCGGACGCGACGCACTGGCGAACTTCGCGGTCGGGTTCGAAGTCGAGACGCGGGTCGCACACGCCGCGGGGCAAACCCACTACGACGTCGGCTGGCACGTCACCGGCACGTCCGGTCACGTCGGTGCGGCGGCAGCCGCAGCGCGCACGATGGGACTGGGCCACAAGGAGATTGAGCATGCAATCGCGGCGGGCGCTACCCAGGCGGCCGGCCTGCGGATCATGGCGGGCAGCGATCTCAAGAGCATGCATCCGGGCAAGGCGGCGATGGACGGTGTCCTCGCGGCGACACTCGCCGCACAACAGCTGACGTCGGGTGCCAAGGCGCTCGAGGGCGACTACGGCTACCTGGCGGTGATGAGTGACGAACCGGCGCCCGAGAAGATCAGCGCGGGCCTCGGGAAAACCTGGAACCTGACCAGCAACGGATACAAGCTCTACCCGAGCGGGTCGCTGACCCACCCGATGATCGACGGCGTGATCGCCCTGATGGCGGAGAACGATGTCGCACCGGGCGATGTGACCGTCATCGACATCCGCGTCTCCGGACCGGCGGCGCGCTTCACAGACCTGCCGCAGCCGACCACTCCCATGCAGGCGAAATTCAGCCTTCGTCATTGCGCGGCTGCGGCAGCCATCTTCCGTCGGCTCGGCCCCGAGGAGCTGGCGCATGCGATCCTGACCCGCGCCGACGTGGTCGATCTGCGCGACCGCGTCAAGGTGGTCAGCGATCCGGCGCTCGGCAAGCAGGACGCCGACGTGGAGATCACGCTGGCCTCCGGCCAGTCGCTGGCCGTCCAGGTGCGGGGCAACCGTGGAACACCGTCGGCGCCGCTCGACGACGACGAGCTCGACGCGAAGTTCCGCGAGCTGGTGGGCCCGGTGCTCGGAGCCGAGCGCACCGAGCGGCTGCTCGCAACCTGCTGGCAGTTCGACGAGCTCGACGACGTCTCGGAACTGCTCGCGCAGACCGTGCCGAGCGATGGCTGAATCCACACCAGAGATCGCCCTGGTCACCGGGGCGGGCAGCGGTCTGGGCGCCGTGATCGCCGAACACCTTGCCGCAGAGGGCTTTACGGTGGCCGTCAACACCAGGGCCCATACCGAGAAGGCCGACGCCGTGGCCGCGGCAATCCGCGCCGGCGGCGGGTGCGCGTTCACAGTCACCGCCAACGTCACCGACCCGTCGGCGGTACTGCACATGTTCGACGCCATCGCCGCCCGCGGCCGCCTGCGGGTCCTCGTCAACAATGCGTCCTACCGTCCGCGTCAGCGCGTCGAGGCGATCACCGAGGACGACTGGTATCAGGTGCGCTCAGTGACGCTCGACGGGGCATTCCGGTGCGTCCGGCACGCGCTGCCCGCCCTCATTCCCGGTGGGCGCATCGTCAACATCCTCGGCCGCAACGCCCTGGCAGGCGACCCGGAGCGGGTGCACCTTTCGGCGGCCAAACACGGTCTGCTGGGGCTCACCGTGGCACTGGCTGAGGCTCTGCGCGACAAGGGGGTGGCCGTGAACGCCGTGTCGCCCGGAGTCGATTCCGATTGCCCGGAGCTGGACCGGTGTCGCGGCGAAATCGCCTCCCAGGTAGCGCGTCTCGCCTTCGCGGACGTCGCCGAGCTGACCGGGACCGTTGTGCACGTCGACTGCGACGGCGCGGAAGTGGTCAGCGCTTCGCAGGCGTGGTGAGTTCGAGCATCGCCTCGACGCTGCCGTTCGACCCGAGCGAAAAGGCCGCATCGGCAAGCCTTTCCGCGCGCTCCCGCCCGATCACGCCGTCGGCGAGCCCGTGGAACTTATCCTTGAGCTCGTCGTCGCTGAGCCGGTTACCCGGGGTGCCGCGCGCGTGATCGACCCACGTCTGCACCGTTTCGCCGTCGCTGGTCAGCGCGGTCGCCCCGGCCTGTGTGTGCGGCACGTCGGGGTCAGGGATCACCTCGATCTTGGCCATCAGCGCACGGACGTCGTCGCGGTGCACGGCGGTGTCGGAGAACTCCTCCTCGCCCGCCCTGCCGTCCAGCAACGCGATGGCGCACGCGAACGTCACCGAGAACTTGCCCTCCAAACCGGTTCGGGGATCGGTCTTTCCGGTGAGTTCGCGAACCAGCGGGTGCACGTGCAGCTTGATCCCGTCGATCCGGTCGGCGGTCAGGCCTTTGCGAACGGCGAGGTCGCGGACCGCGTCGACGGCCGGGTGGATTACCACGCCGCACGCATACGGCTTCACCCCGTTGTCGAAGATCTGCCACCGCTCGCCGAGGCCGTCCACCAGGTCGGCAGGCGTGCTCGTCGACGACATCACGGCGAACATGCCGCGGCGACCCTGAAGCGGATCCGGCGCACCAGTGAATCCCCCAGCGGCCAGCAGGCCGGCCCAGACGCCCGCATGGGCGGCATGCCCGGCGTGGAACGGTTTGGTCATCGTGCCGAACTGTTCGCGGTGACCGGCCGCCTGCGTCGCCGCGATGCTCAGGCAGTGCGTCGCGGTCATACCCTCCAGGCCGAGAAGCCTGATCGACACCGTCGCCGACGCCAGTGCGCCGGTGGTTCCTGTCATGTGCCAGCCCGCATCGTAATGCTCGGGGTAGAGCGCGTTGCTGACCCGGGCGGCCAGCTCGTATCCGAACGAGTGCGCGGCCAGCAGGTCGACGCCGCGACTGCCCCGCCACTCGGCCAGCGCTGTGCCCGCGGCGTACAGCGGTGTCGTCGGATGGAGAATGGTGGGGACGTGGGTGTCGTCGAAATCCAGTGCATGGCAGGCGATTCCGTTCACCAGCGCGGCATCGGTGAGACGCAGCCGCTCAGCTGTGCCGAGCGCTCTGGCCTGCGGGTCACCTCCGAGAATTCGGCACTGATCCCTGGCGATGCTGGCGGCCGGTTCCGCCGCGCCCGCGATTGCCAGCCCGAGGTGATCGAGCAGGCATCGGGTGCTCTCGTACAGCACGTCGGCGGGTACCGCGTCGCTCGGTGTACGCGAAACGAA
Organism: uncultured Actinomycetota bacterium; assembly: GCA_963716505.1. Classification (GTDB taxonomy): domain Bacteria; phylum Actinomycetota; class Actinomycetes; order Mycobacteriales; family Mycobacteriaceae; genus Mycobacterium. The sequence goes on along the minus strand of CAVQTL010000016.1, from coordinate 67,332 downwards.
ATCGAGCAGTGTCCGCGTCTCGCCGGAAGTCCGATCGTCGTAGTCCGACTGGGTGCTAGCCATGTAATCTGTATAACAGAAATAATTTCCGTATCACAGACTCAATCGAACGGGAGCTGTCGGTGACCGATGAGCAGGCGATAAGTCGCGCGCTGGCCGGTTTCGCGTCGGCGCTGCGGATCGACGACCTTCCGGCCGATGTGGTGCACCAGGCCGTGCGGTGCCTGGTCGACTGGCTCGGCTGCACCCTCGCAGGCTCGGCGACCGCGGAGGGGCGACGGGTCCGCTCGGGAATCGGCGCGCTGGACGCCGGCGACGGATCGCGGACCGCGGCCATCGTCGGCACCCGCCAACGCGCCGGGGTCGGCTATGCCGCGCTGGCCAACGGAATCGCCGCGCATGTGCTCGATTTCGACGACACCTTCAACCCCGACCGCACCACGATCCACGGCAGCGCCCCGCTGTGGCCCGCCATCGTCGCCGCCGCCGAACGGGTCCCCGTCTCAGGTGCGGCCGCCGTCGAGGCGTTTGTCGCCGGGTTCGAAGTGCAGGCGCGAGTCGCCGTCGCCGCCGGGCCGGGGCACTACGACGCCGGCTGGCACGTCACCGGCACAGTCGGACACATCGGTGCCGCCGCGGCCACCGCGCGGCTGCTGAACCTCGCACCCGAACAGATGCTCGCCGCGATCGGCACCGGCGCCACCCAGGCGGCGGGGATGAAGGTGGTCTACGGATCGATGGGCAAGTCGCTGCATCCCGGCAAGGCCGCCATGGACGGGCTGCTGTCCGGATTCCTCGCACGCGACGGGTTCACCTCCAGCACCGAGTCCATCGAGGGTCATCGCGGGTTCCTGCACCTGTTCTCGCCCGACCCGGTGCCGACGCGGGCCGTCGACGGCCTCGGCACGACCTGGTACCTGCCCCGCGACGGCTTCAAGCCCTATGCATGCGGCTCGCTCACCCATCCGCCCGCGCAGGCGCTGCTCGAGTTGCGCGCCGAGCACGACCTCGGCCCTGACGACGTCGTATCCGTGGACGCCTACGTGCACGACTACGTCAAGACGACGACCGGGCTGACCGAGCCGCAGACCGGGTTGCAGGGGAAGTTCAGCATCTACCACGTGCTCGCGGTCGCGCTCGCCGACGGAGCGGCGCTGCTCGACCAGTTCACCGACGAGCGGGTGGCCGACCCTGAGCTGGCCGGGCTTCGGCAGCGGGTGCACGTCCACACCGACGTCGAACAGCACAAGGACTCCGCGCGAATCGTGTTGACGCTGCGGGACGGTCGCACGCTCGAGCGCCATGTCGCCCACAATCTCGGCACCCCCGACAACCCGATGACCGACGAGCAACTGGAGGGGAAGTTCGTCGGCCTCGCCACCCCGGTGCTGGGCAGCGCACGCGCGGAAGAGATCGCGTCAACCTGCTGGCGCCTGATGGAACTTCCCGACGTTCGCGCAGTGCCCGACCTCACCGTCCCCGGGTAAACGGCTTACGTCAGCAGCGTCTCGAACGCGACGCGGTCCCCGCGGTACAGCGCGCGGACCATCTCGATCGGCTGGCCTTCGGTGTCGAGCGAACGGCGATTGAGCAGCAGCATCGGCGTGGCCGTCGTCGACTCCAGCAGCGCGGCCTCGCGAGGCGACGGCAACGCGGTCTCGATTCGCTCGACCGCCGAGCCGAACTGCACGCCGCCCGCACGGATCGCCGCGTACAACGACGTGGTCGGGTCGAACGACTCGATGAGGTGGCCGAAGCGGTGCCGGGGCAGGTAGCTGCTTTCGAGCCCGATCCGCTGCCCGTCGGCGAGCAGCACGCGTTCCAGATGCATGATCCCCGTCACCGGGTGAAATCCCCAGTCCCTCAGCCATATCCGCGGTCGCGTCGATGTCCTCCCAGGTGACCAGCACACGCCCGGGAACCCGGCCCCGCTCCCGTGCGCCCTCGGTGTAGGAGCGCAGCGACAGCGGCTGGATGAGCTTGGGCCGCGATACCACGGTGCCTCGACCCCGCCGCTCGATACGACCCTCGACGAGCAGTTCGTGCAGCGCCTGCCGGACGGTCTCGCGCGACACCCCGAACCGCACCGCCAGCTCGCGCTCGGGCGGGACGGCATCGCCCTCGTCGAGGTTGGCCAGTATGTCGTCGACGGCCGTGCGGACGAGGTACGGCTTGGGCAGCCGATCGGGTGCGGTCATGCCTGAAGTCTGTGCTGCAGAACACGTTTGGCCACCAGCAACACATCGTAGATCGTCGTTGCACTCGCCCGCGGATCCTTGGCCGCGTCGTCGTAGCGGCGCAGGCGCAGCGCGTCGGGCCACCACGGGTGCGTGACGAACGCGGGATCAACACCGGCACCGCCCTGGTGGTGCAGCGAGTCGACCGACACGTCGGACAGCGTCGTCGCGTAGTCCGGGTCGGTCGCCACCAGGTACCGCTTGGCGGCGACGTGCGCGCCAGCCAGCCAGCCCACCCGTTCGCCGAACCGGGGAGTCAGCCAGTCCTGTGCGACTTGGTCGTGCCGTCCAGCCGCGACGTCGCCGAACAGTGGGCTGTGCGCGATGTCGTGAAGCGCGGCGGCCAGCACGAGTTCGTCGTCGGCGCCATCGTCGATCGCCCGGGCGGCAGCCTGCAGGGCGTGGACGAGTTCGTCGACCGATTCCTCATCCCAAACCCCGTGCAGCGAGTGCAGTAGGGCACCGACTTCGTCGACCACGGACACGGGATCAGCGTACCCGAAATTGGTCTATACCAATTGTTAACCTGTTGTTCGGCGCCGCAACACCCGCAGGTCGGACGGCCTTCGCGAGAGATCGGAAGGCTCAACCGCCATGCGCGTGACGATTGTCGGAGGTGGCATCCTCGGCACCGCGCACGCTCTCGAGGCGGTCGCCCGTGGCCACGAAGTCGTCCAGCTCGAACGCGAGGCCGAGGCCCGCGGCGCGACCGTCCGCAACTTCGGCCTGGTGTGGGTATCCGGTCGGGCCCGTGGAGAGCTCGCCGCCGCGATGCGATCACGCGAACTGTGGGAAAAGCTCGGCGCCGAGATCCCCGGAATCGGATTCCGGCCCGCCGGATCCATCACCTTGCTGCGAACACCCGGTGAGCTCGCGGTCGCCGAAGAGGTCGTGGCACGGGCCGACGCCGAATGCCGCGGCTTCACGCTGCTCGACCCGGCGGACGTTCGGGCGCTGAACCCTGCGCTGCGCGGCCGATACCTGGCGGGGCTGCACTGTGCGCACGACGCCGCTGTCGAATCTCGGCAGGCGCTGCCCGCGATGCGCGAACACATGACCGCCAGCGGCAGATACACCTTCGTTCCCCGCACCGAGGCGAGGTCCGTAACAGGCACCGCGGTGGTCGACGATCACGGAATCACACACGACGGTGACCTGGTCATGGTGTGCGCGGGCGCAGCACACGGGGGCCTCGTCCGCGAGATCGCTGGCGAGCTGCCGCTGCGCCGGGTGCGTCTGCAGATGATGCAGACCGAACCCCTCGACGAACCGCTCACCACCGCGATCGCCGACGGCGACAGCTTCCGCTACTACCCCGGATTCGCCGGATCGGCGCTGAACTCCCTGAAACACAACGAGTCTCAGGACGTGGTGGCCGATCGAACACCGGATGCAGCTGCTGTGCGTGCAGCGGCTGCACGGCGGCCTGACGATCGGGGACACCCACTCCTACGACGAACCGTTCGACTTCGACGTCACCGAGGCGCCATACGCGTACCTCGTCGACGTCGTCGAGGAGCTACTCGGTCGGCCACTGCCTCCGGTCCGCCTGCGGTGGGCAGGCGTCTACAGCCAGTGCGTCGATCCCGACCTGCTGGTGTGCAGGACGTCACCCGACGACGGCGTGTGGGTGGTCACCGGCCCGGGCGGTCGCGGCATGACCCTGGGTCCCGCCATCGCCGAGCAGACCGCCGATCTGATCGGCCTTTGAGAAGAACACGAGGAAGCATATGCAGGACAATGCTATTCAGCTGGCTGTGATCGACATGGCAGGCACCACCGTCGCCGACGACGGTCTGGTCGTCAGCGCGTTCGAGTCCGCGGCCACCGCCGCGGGAGTGCCGGAGTCGGGGCAGCAGCGGGACGACGCGCGGCAATACGTGCTGGACACCATGGGCCAGTCCAAGATCAGCGTCTTTCGCGCGTTGTTCGGAACCGAGGAATTGGCGCAACAGGCGAACGCGGCCTTCGAGCGCGCCTACTCGGAGCTCATCGACGAAGGCCGCGCCGAGCCCATCGACGGTGCCGCACAGGCGATCGCGCGCCTTCGCGACGCCGGAGTCAAGGTGGCGCTCACGACGGGCTTCAGCGGGACGACGCAGGAGAAGCTGCTGGCCGCACTCGGCTGGCAGTCGCTGGCCGACTTGGTGCTGGCGCCCGGCGACGGCGTGCGCGGCCGTCCCCACCCGGACCTGATCCTCACCGCCTTGATGCGGCTGGAGGTCGACAGTGTGCGCAACGTCGCGGCGCTCGGTGACACCGGAAGTGACGTCGAAAGCGCGTTGCGCGCGGGCGCGGCGGTGGCCGCAGGCACTCTCACCGGCGCCCACAACGAAGACCAACTCCGCACCGCGGGAGCCACCCACGTCGTCGGCTCGGTGTCTGAATTCGCCGACCTGATCCTGCAGTACCGCTAACCAAGAGAAGGAAACATGAAGCGACACAACATCCTGCGCGCCGCCGCGATAGCGGTGATAGCAGCCACCACCACCATGACCGCGGCGTGCGGCGGCACCGGTTCCTCCGGCTCTGCTTCGGGCGAGACGCTCACGGTCTACAGCGCCGACGGCCTCGCCAACTGGTACAAGCCGCAATTCGAGAAGTTCACCTCCGACACCGGCATCGCGGTGAACCTCGTCGAGGCCGGCTCCGGTGAGGTGGTGTCGCGGGTGGAGAAGGAACAGTCCAACCCGCAGGCCGACCTGCTGGTGACGCTCCCGCCATTCATCCAGAAGGCCGACAAATCTGGGCTCTTGGTGGCCAGCGGTGTGAACACCGACGGGATTCCCGCCGATCAGGTCGGCCCCGGCGGAAACTACGTGCCGATCGTGAACAATGCGCTGAGCTTCATCGTCAACCCGAGTGCGAACCCCAAGCCGAAGACGTGGGATGACCTGCTGGCGCCCCAGTTCAAGGGCAAGCTGCAGTACTCCACGCCCGGCCAGGCCGGTGACGGCACCGCGGTGCTCGTGCTGCTGCAGCAGCTGCGCGGCAAGCCGGGCGCGCTCGACTACCTCACCAAGCTGCAGGCGAACAACGTCGGTCCGTCGTCGTCGACGGGCAAGCTGCAGCCCAAGGTCAGCAACGGCGAGCTGTTGGTCGCCAACGGCGACGTTCAGATGAACCTGGACTCGATCCGCAGCGACGGCTCGAAGTTCGAGATCTTCTTCCCGGCAGGCGCCGACGGAACGCGCACCACGATCTCGGTTCCCTACGTGGCAGGCGTCACCAAGGGTGCGCCGCACGAGGAATCGGCGAAGAAGCTGCTGGACTTCCTGCTCTCCGACGACGTGCAGAAGACTGTCGAGCCGGATGCGCTCGGCATCCCGGTACGCGACCAGATCCGCACCGCCGCAGCGCAAACCCCCGCGGAGAACACGCCTGCCGCGGTCCTGGACGGCGTCGACGTGTGGGTGCCGAACTGGAACACCGTGCTCGCCGAGCTTGACGCCGATCTGGCCGCCTATCAGAAGGCGACCGGAACTGATAGGAGCCGGAAGGCGAGCGCGAGGGATCGCAGCGCGCGAGGACCGGAGCGAGCGGGCCGAGGCATGTGCAGGTCGGCCGGGCGCAGACCACCGCAGGCAAGGTCGAGTCGCGGGCGCGGGAAACCGCAACTCCGGCAATCACGTTCGACCGGGTCGGGGTGTCCTACGGGCGCGGCAGCAAGGCGACGAAGGCGCTGATCGACTTCAACCTGCGGGTCGCGGCGGGCGAGACCGTCGCGCTGCTCGGTCCGAGCGGGTCGGGCAAATCGACCGCGCTCAACGCGCTGGCCGGTTTCGTCCGGCCGAGCACCGGCAAGGTTCGGCTGGCCGGCCTCGACGTCACCGACCTGCCGCCGGCACGGCGGGGCATCGGTGTGGTGCTGCAGTCCTACGCGCTGTTCCCGCATATGCGGGTGGCCGAGAACGTCGCGTTCGGGCTGAAGGCGCACCGGGTGCCGCGCAGCGAGGTCGGGCCGCGGGTCACCGAGGCACTCGACATGGTCGGCATGGCGTCGTACGGAAAGCGTTTGCCCCGTGAGCTTTCCGGCGGCCAACAGCAGCGGGTGGCGATCGCCCGCGCGCTGGCGATTCAGCCGAAGGTGCTGCTTCTCGACGAGCCGCTTGCGGCACTGGACGCGCAGCTGCGCCAGTCCACGCTCGCCGAGCTGCAGCGGCTCAAGGAGGCACTGCCCGACACCGCGATGCTCTACGTCACCCACGACCAGTCCGAGGCGCTCGCGCTCGCCGACCGGATCGTGGTGATGAACAACGCCAGGCTGATGGACGTCGACACCGCCGAGAACCTGTGGAAGCGACCGCCGACCAGCTTCACCGCCGCCTTCCTCGGCGGCGCGAACCTCATCCCGTGCACGGTGGGCCGCGTTATCGGAACATCGGCGTTGGTGACTATCGCGCACAAGACGATCAGTGCGGAGGCCCCGCAGCCCACCGTCGGCAAGATCGACTGGGCGCCGGACTCCAAGGCGCTGCTGTGCATTCGTCCGCACGCGATGAAGATCGTCTCGCTCGGTGACCGTGATGCGTTGCGGGCCACCGTGAAATCAGCCGTCTGGCGCGGTGCCACCACCCGCCTTGTGCTTTCGATCGGCGGGCTGCCGGATCAGCTGGTCGACATCGACGTGCCGGGCAACGCCCAGATCGACATCGGCACCGAGGTCGGGGTGCGGTTGCCTGAGCCCGCCGGGGTGTTGGTCCAGGCATGACCGCGCTGCTCGAACAGCCGGCACCGGAGGCCGACGCGCCGGATTCGGCGGCCCCGAAGCGCTCACTCGCGTCGCTGTGGGCGGTCCCGCCACTGCTCGTCGTGCTTATCGCCGCGGTGTACCCGTTGGTCCGGGTCTGTCTCGAGTCCGTCAAAGTCGGTGAGGGGCAACGGGGCTGGGGAACCTGGTCGACGGTGCTGGCGTCGGAGATGTTCCGCGACGCGTTGTGGCGCACGGTCGCGATCGCGGTCACGTCGACAGTCGGCTGCCTGGTGCTTGGCACGTTCCTTGCGATCGTCCTCGCGTTCGTGCCGTTCCCCGGTTCGCGGCTGATCGGCCGACTCATCGACACGGTGCTCGCGTTGCCGTCGTTCCTCATCACGCTGGCGTTCACCTTTCTCTACGGCACGGCGGGAGCGGTGAACGCCGCGATCGCCGGCCTGACCGGCGGGACATCGCCCGCGCTGAACTTCCTTTACACACCGGCAGGCGTCATCGCCGCGGAGATCACGTTCTTCACGCCGTTCGTGGTGCGGCCACTGCTCGCCTCGTTCTCGGTGCTACCTCGTGCCCAGCTCGACGTCGCAGCCAGTCTTGGCGCGTCACCGCTGCGGGTGCTGCGCTCTGTGGTGATGCCCGAGGCGTGGCCCGCCCTGATGGCAGGCGGCAGCCTGGTGTTGCTGTTGACGCTCAACGAATTCGGCATCGTGCTCTTCACCGGCGCCAAGGGCGTGATCACGCTTCCGGTGCTGATCTACACCCGAGGCATCGTCACATTCGATCTACCCGGCGCCGCCGTGATCGCCACCGTGCAGATCGCGCTGTCGCTTGTCCTGTACTCGTTGTACCGGTTGATCTTCGCGCGGATGATGAGTGGACGAGGAAAGGGGGAGGCCGATGTTGTTGTGGAGCAGGCGAAGTAGGCTCGCGGTCCTCATCGGCTTCGCCGTCGTGGTGCTTATCGTGTTCGTCGCGCCGCTTGCGACGGTGGTGGTCGCCGGACTTGCGGGCTCGTGGACCGAGGCACTGCCGTCGGAGCTGGGATTCGGCCGCCTCGAGGATGCGTTGTCGGGTGAGAACCTCGCCAGCCTCTCGGTCAGCCTGCAGACCGCCTTCATCGCCGGCGCCCTCGCATTGGTGCTGGGCACCTGGGCTGCGCTGGCCGCAAGGGAGACGCCGCAGTGGTTGAGTCGCGTGACCGACGCGGTGTTCCATCTGCCGATCGCCGTGCCTTCCGTCGCGATCGGCCTCGGGCTGTTGATCGCGTTCAACTCCCGGCCGCTGCTGTTGGGCGGCACCAGGTGGATCGTCATCCTTGCCCACGCCGTGCTGGTGCTGGCGTTCGCGTTCAGCGCGGTGTCTGCGGCGTTGGACCGTCTCGACCCCGCCTACCGGCAGGCGGCGGAATCCCTTGGCGCAGGGCCGGTTCGGGTGCTGAGCAGAGTCACCCTGCCGCTGCTGTTGCCCGCCCTCGGCGCCGCGGCCGGTTTGGCAGTCGCCCTGTCGATGGGTGAACTCGGCGCCACGGTGATGGTATATCCGGCGACGTGGAAGACGCTGCCGGTGACCATCTTCGCGCTGACCGACCGCGGGCAGGCGTTCCAGGCCGCCGCGTGTACGACGATCCTGCTGCTGGTGACGCTGCTTGCGCTGGTGTTGCTCGGCCGGATCCGCGGCCGCGCCGCCCTGCGCTGAGTGGCTATTTGAGCAGCGGGTCGCGGGGCAGGCCGAGGATGCGCTCGGCGATGGTGTTGCGGGTGATCTCCGACGTGCCGCCCGCGATCGTCATCGCCCTGCTGCCCAGATAGCTGCGGATCAGCTTCTGGTTGGCGCCCACGACGGCCGCCGAGCCCGCCAGCGCGATACCCAATTCGGTCAGGTGCTGGCCGGATTCGGCCACCAGCAGCTTGGTCACGTTGCCCTCGGGTCCGGGTTCAGCGCCCGCGATGGCCCGGCTGGCCCGGCGCAGGTTCAGCAGCCGCAGCGTATGCAGCTCCGCGATGACCTCACCCGCGCGCCGCACATGCTGGGCAGCGACGTCGGCGGGAACGCTGTCGAGCAGCTTGACGAGATCGTCGGCGTCAAAACCGGTCTGGCCGCCGGAACCACCGCCGATCGAGATGCGCTCGTTGCCGAGCGTGGCCCTTGCCACCAGCCAGCCCTTGTTGACATCGCCGACCACATCTTCGTCGGGAACGAAGACATCATCGAAGAAGACCTCGTTGAAGTGGGCGTCGCCGGTGATGCCCCGCAGCGGATTGATCGTCACGCCTTCGGCTTTCATGTCGATCGCCATCATGGTCACGCCTGCGTGCTTGGGTGCGTCCGGGTCGGTGCGGACCGTGGCCAGTCCCCACTGGCAATGCTGGGCGAGGCTGGTCCACACCTTCTGTCCGGTGATCCGCCATCCGCCGTCGACCTTCTTGGCCGCCGTGCGCACCGCGGCCGCGTCGGAGCCCGCACCCGGTTCGGAGAAGAGCTGGCACCACATCACCTGACCGCGCAGCACGGGTTCGACCCATCGCTCACGCTGGTCGTCGGTGCCTGCCTGCGCGATGGTCAGCGCCACCCATCCGGTGATGCCCATGTCCGCCCGGTCGACGTCGGCGAACTCTTCCTCGATGACCAACTGCTCGAGCACGTCCGCCGCCCGGCCCCACGGCTTCGGCCAATGCGGCACAAGGTATCCGGAGTCGACGAGGAAGTCGCGCTGCTTGTCCTCGGGCAGCGCTCGGACCTGCGCGACGGCGTCAGCGGCCTGACGCCGATACTCGTCGGCCTCGGCAGGCAGCGTGAACGACGCGCCGTGCGCCTGACCGCTTCGCCTGCCTTCGACGACGTCGAGCAACGGGTCGGCGTCCTCGCCCATCAGCGCCGCCAGCGTGCGGGCGCGGCGCAGGTAGAGGTGCGCGTCGTGCTCCCAGGTGAACCCGATTCCACCGTGCAGCTGAATATTGTTCTGCGAGTTGAAAATCTGCGCGCGGATGGCGTGGGACGCCGCGACCGCGGCTGGGAACCATGCGCTGTCCAGATCGTCGGCGCGGGCCGCGTCCCAGACGGCGGCCGTTGTCTGCTCGGCGTCGACGAGCATGTTGGCGGCGTGATGCTTCACGGCCTGGAAAGTGCCGATGGTCCTGCCGAACTGCTCGCGGACCTTGGCGTACTCCACCGCCATCTCCAGGCTGGTCCAGGCCACCCCGACGGCCTCGGCGGAGGCCAGGATGCGGAACACCGTGCGGGCGCGCCGCGCTGCGCCGCGCAGCACCCGGTCCTCGCTGACGGTCACGCCGCGCAGCGCCACCGATCCGACACTTCGCGAGGTGTCGAGAGCCTCGAGCGCGTTGACGGTGACGCCGTCGGTTGCGGAGTCGACGACCACCACGTCGTCACCGGCCACGAGCACCAGCACGTCGGCGTCGGGAGCGCCGAGCACCGCGGGGCTTTCCCCGGTGACGTCCAGGTCCGAGCCGACGACCACGCTGCCGGACAATCCGAGCGCGCCGACCGACGTGCCATCGGCAAGTCCTGGAAGCAGTTCAGCGCGAAGCGAATCGGTCGCACAGCGGTCGATCACCAGCGAGGCCGCCACGGTCGGCAGAAACGGTCCCGGGGTCAACTCGCGGCCGTGCGCCTCCGCGACCACCGCCAACTCGGCGAGCCCGAACCCCGAACCGCCGTGCTCTTCGGCGATGGCGAGGCCCAGCCAGCCCAGTTCGGCGGCCGCCTTCCACACGTTCTCGGGATTCGACGATCCGCCCTCGAGCGTGGCGCGGGCAGCTGCCCTGGTCGACAGGCGCGCCAATTGGCCGATCGCCGCGTCCGCGAGATCCTGGTGTTCGTCGGTGATGGCTAGCGCTGACTTGCTCACGGTGGAAGTCCTTTTGCCATTGACGGGTGTCGGAGGAAAGTTAACCCGCATTCTTGCAGGCCACGCGCTGTGATCCAGATCGTATTCGGGGCGTCGGCATGCAATTAGTAGACAACCTCCGGATGTTGCCGTCTCACGCGGGGGTTGCGGGGTACATTCGGCCAATGACGGTTCGGCCGGATGCCCGGTACTCCGCGCAATCCTTGCGGAAACGCGCTCGCTGGATTCTGCGCGCCGGGCCGTCGGACTACATGCTCGCGATGAGCGTCGCGTCGGCGTCGCTGCCCGTTATCGGGAAACACCTTGAGCCCCTTGGTGCTGCGACCGCGATAGGCATCTGGGGGTATCGGCACGTACCGGATTTCTTCTCAAATAACGCACGGTCGCGGGACACCTCCGACCAGGCGGCGATTCGCAACCAGGAACGCGACTCCACCAATGCAGTCATCGAGGCCGCGCTGCGCGGGATCGTGCCCGCGGCCGATCTGGCGATCGACTGGCCCGCGCCGGAGCGGTCCGCACCCGTGTTGAAGATGCGGCAGCACCGGCGCAGCCTGCACCGTGCCTCGGTTCGCTACGGTGACCACCCGTCGCAGTTGCTGGATGTGTGGCGCCCGAAGGATCTGCCCGTCGAACCGGCACCGGTGATGATCTTCGTCCCCGGCGGCGCGTGGATCCACGGCGGCACGCAACTGCAGGGCTACGCCCTGATGTCGCATCTGGCACAGCAGGGCTGGGTGTGCCTTTCGGTGAACTACCGGGTGTCGCCGCACAATCGCTGGCCGCAGCACATCACCGATGTGAAGACGGCCATCGCGTGGGCGCGCGCCAACGTCGACCGCTTCGGCGGCGACCGCAATTTCGTTGCGATAGCGGGCTGTTCGGCCGGCGGCCACCTGTCGGCACTGGCGGGTCTGACCCCCAACGACCCCGAGATGCAGACCGATCTGCCCGAGGGCTCCGACACGTCGGTCGACGCCGTCGTCTGCATCTACGGCCGCTACGACTGGGAGGACCGCTCCACCCCCGAACGCGACCGGTTCGTCGACTTCCTCGAGCGGGTGGTGGTCAAGCGCAAGATCGACCGCCATCCCGAGATCTTCCGCAAGGCCTCGCCGATCGCGCAGATTCATCCCGACGCCCCGCCGTTCCTGGTCATCCATGGCTCCGGCGACTCCGTCATCCCGGTCGCACAGGCCCGCAGCTTCGTCGAGCGGTTGTGCGCGGTGTCCCGTTCGCCTGCGAGCTACATCGAGTTGCCGGGTGCAGGCCACGGGTTCGACATGACCGACGGCGCCCGCACGGGTTCGGTGACCACCGCAATCGGCTTGTTCCTCAACCAGATTCACCGAAACCGGTCGCAGATGTCGGCCAAAGAGGTTATATAGACGTCTCCGGTAGGAGGTATCAGGGGTGAAGAGGCTCAGCGGCTGGGACGCGGTACTGCTGTATTCCGAGACGCCCACCGTGCATATGCACACCCTCAAGTTGGCGGTCATCGAGATCGGCGACCTCAAGGGCCGCAAGTTCTCCTCCAAGCTCACCAGGCCGTTCACCCCGCCGCCGTCGTTCATGAACCACCGCGTCGACGCACAACGCAGGTTCGCCACCGCCACCCTCGCCCTCGCCGACGTCAAGGAGACGGCCAAGCACCTCGACGTCACGATCAACGACATGGTGCTCGCGATCTCGGCCGGGGCACTGCGCAAGCTGTCCCTGAAGTACGACCACCACGCCAACCATCCGCTGTTGGCTTCCGTCCCAGTGAGTTTCGACTTCTCCCGGGATCGGATCTCGGGAAACTATTTCACCGGCGTGATGATGGTGGTGCCGATCGACCTCGAGGATCCGCTGGAGCGGGTGCGGGCCACCCACGACGCCGCGGTAGAAGCCAAGGAGACGCACCACCTGATGGGGCCCGAACTCGTCAGCCGGTGGGCGGCCTACTTCCCGCCCGCCCCCGCCGAGAAGCTGTTTGGATGGCTCGCCGACAAGGATGGCCAGAACAAGGTGCTCAACATTCCGATCTCCAACGTGCCGGGCCCTCGCGAGTACGGCCGAGTCGGCGGCGCTCTGGTGACCGAGATCTACTCGGTCGGTCCGCTGACGACCGGCAGCGGTTTGAACATCACCGTGTGGAGTTACGTCGACCAGCTGAACATCTCGGTGCTGTCCGATGGCGCGACGCTGTCAGACCCGCACGAGTTGACCGACGCGATGATCGAGGCGTTCGTCGAAATCCGCCGCGCCGCCGGGCTTTCCGAGGAGCTGACGGTGATCGAGAAGGCGATGGCGCAGTAGTTACTTCTTGTCTCGGGTGGCGTGCACCCAGGAGAGAAACTTCTCGACGGCGTGCGCCGTGTAGTAGCCGCGCGGCGACCCGAAGAAGTCGAATCCGTGCTGCGCATGCGGGATCTCGGAGTAGACGACCGTCTCCTTGGAGACATTTTTCAACGCGGCGACGAATTCCCGCGCCTCCGGCACGGGAATCACCGAGTCGTCGGTTCCGTGCAGCACGAAGAACGGCGGGGCGTCGGGCCGCACCCTGGTGATCGGCGACGCGTCCCGGTAGACCTGCAGGTGCTTCGTCAGACGCTTCCTGACGACGAGCTGCTGCAGCAGAATCAGGACGAACGCCCAGCGGCCGGGTCCCTTGGTGGTGAACCAGTCATACCGCCCGTAGATCGGCACCGCCGCCACCACCGACGTGTCCGCGTCCTCGAATCCCGGCTGATACTGCGGATCATCGGGCGTCAGGGCGGCCAGCGCGCATAGATGTCCGCCTGCCGAACCACCGGTGATCGCGACGAAATCGGGATCGCCGCCGTATTCGGCGATGTGCTCCTTGATCCAGACCAGCGCCCGCTTGACGTCGACGATGTGGTCCGGCCACGTGTTCCACGGGCTCACCCGGTAGTCGATCGACACGCACACCCACCCGCGCTCGGCGAAATGGCTCATCATGGGATACGCCTGCGGCCGGCGCATGCCGATCGACCACGCCCCGCCGGGCACCTGCAGCAGCACCGGCGCCTTGCCGTCCCGCGGCAGGTCGCGACGGTGCCAGATATCGGCGTAGTTGACGCGGGGGTGCGGTCCGTAGCGGACGACGTCGGCCTTCTCCACGTACCGGCGACGCAGGTACTCGTTCGGAAGTACGCGGCTCAGGCGTCGGCGCGCGATCGGTTGCGACTGCGCGGCGACGGCTTCGTAATCGTCGCCGAGGGCTTCCCGCAGCGGTCCGTCGAAGTACGGCTCCGATTCCACATTGCGGCGGTGGATGAGATACAGCAGCCCCCAGGTGATCACCTTGAGCAGCAAGGCGATTCGACCACCGCTGGTTTTGTAGTCACCACGCAACCACCGCCAGACCGCGCCGAGCATCGAGCCCGCCAGGTACAGCGGCGCCATCTCGGTGGTCGGCCAGCCCACGAAGAACGCCGGGATGGTGGCGTATCCGTCCCGCCCGAACGGCCGAACGCCGTTCGCGGCATTCGCAAGCTCGACGCCTGCGCGCAGCAGCGGCCTGCGCTTACCCATTGTCGACCAGTGCATGTAGGTCCTTGCGCACGATCTTGCCGGTGATGCTGCGCGGGAGTTCGTCGAGCACCGTGATCTGCCGCGGCACTTTGTAGTTCGCCAGGCTCTCGCGTACGTGTTGCTTCAACGCATCGGGTGTTGCGCCCGCGTTGTCGCGCAGGACGACGAACGCGGCCAGCCGCTGACCGTACTGTTCGTCGTCCACCCCGATGACCGCGGCCTCGGCCACATCGGCGTGCGACGCCAGAGTCTTCTCCACTTCGATGGGGTAGACGTTCTCCCCGCCGGAGACGATCATCTCGTCATCGCGGCCGACGACGAACAGCCTGCCGTTCATGTCGACGTAGCCCATGTCACCCGAGGCCATGAAGCCTTCGTGGAAGTCCTTGGTGTTGCCCGAGGTGTAACCGTCGAACAGCGTGCCGCTTCGGCAATAGATCTGCCCGACCTCCCCGGTCGGGACCTCACGGAAGTCCTTGTCCAGCACGCGAATCACCGTGCCCGGGGCGGGCTTGCCCGCGGTGTCGGGCGCCGCCCGCAGATCCTCGGGGGTAGCCGAGGCGATCAATCCGGCCTCCGTGGCGTTGTAGTTGTTGTAGATGACGTCACCGAACTGGTCCATGAAGGCCGTCACCACATCGGGACGCATGCGCGACCCCGACGCGGCGGCGAACCGCAACGACCGTCCGCTGTACCGATTCCTTACCCCGTCGGGCAGTTCCATAATCCGGTCGAACATCACCGGGACGACCGCGAGCCCCGTCGCCTCGTGCCGGTCGACCAACTCCAGCGTCGCTTCGGGATCGAACTTGCGCCGGGTGACGATCGTGCACGCCATCGTCGCGGCGAAGATCAGTTGCGAGAAGCCCCACGCGTGGAACATCGGCGCCGCGACGACGATCGCCTCCTCCGTGTGCCACGGGGTGCGGTCCAGGATCGCCTTGAGTGCGCTGGGGTCGCCACCGGTCAGCTTGGCGCCCTTGGGGGTACCGGTGGTGCCCGACGTCAGCAGGATCGTTCGAGGCTTCTCGGCGGCACGCCTCGGTTCCTGCCCCGCGTGCGCGCCGATCATCTTCTCGACGGTCAGCGAGTCATTGTGCGCCGACGGGTCGTCGGTCCACGCGACGATGTGCGTGGCGGCCGGCCGGTCGGCAAGCGCCCGGTCGACGATCTCGGTGAACTCCTCGTCGTAGACGACGGCGTCCGCGCCCTCGCGGGCGACCACCTCGGCGAGGGCCGGTCCGGCGAACGAGGTGTTCAGCAGCAGCAGGTCGGTGCCGATGCGGTTAGCCGCGACGACGGCTTCGACGAAGCCGCGATGATTGCGGCACATGATCCCGATCACCCGCGGCTGCCCGCCGGGGAGAGCCTGCAGCGCCGCGCCGAACGCGTCGCACCGCCGATCGATTTCGCGCCAGGTGAGCGTGCCGATCTCGTCGACGAGTCCCGGCCGGTCCGGGCATCGCTGTGCGGCGGAGGCGAAACCCGATACGGCCGAGACGTTCTCGCGGCGCATGGCGGCGGCGATGCGTAGGTACTTGTCGGGCCGCAGGGGCGCGATCATCCCGGCCCGCCGCATGGTGGCGACCAGGCCAACGGTGTCGTTCAGTCGGTCAAGCAGCGTCCCGCGCACGCGAGGAGCGAAGTTCACCATGGTCAGCCGAGGATCGGCAGCCGGCGTTCGGAGGCCAGTTCGTCGAGCGCGCGCTGCATGACATGCCGGACGTGCGCGTCCACCTCGTCGATGTCCGGCTTCTCGCCGAACTCGGCGATGATGTCGATCGGCGGCAGCACCTGCATGACGATCTTGGCGGGCAGCGGGAGGTTCGGCGGGATCACCAGGCTCAGGCCGAACGGGAACCCGAACGAGATCGGCACGATCTTGGTGCGAGCCAGCCTGGCGATCGGGCCGAGGCGCTTGGCCAGCCACGTGCCGCGGGTCAGGTACAGCTGGGTCTCCTGGCCGCCGATGCCGACCGTCGGGACGATCGGCACGCCCGCGTTCAAAGCGGCCTTCACGTAGCCGGTGCGGCCGCCGAAATCGATCTTGTTCTCCGACAGGGTCGGCCGGTACACGTCGAAGTCGCCGCCGGGGAACACCACGACGAGGCCGCCTGACCGCAGCGCCTCGTCGGCGTTCTCGTGGTTGGCGCTGATGTAGCCGATCTTCTTGAAGAAGTCTCCGGTCGGGCCGACCGAGAGCATGTCGTGGCTGAGCGTGTACAGCGGCCGGTCGTAGCCGTGCTTGTCGTAGAAGTCGACGGAGAGGATCGGGACGTCCATCGGCAGCATCCCGCCGGAGTGGTTGGACACCAGCAGCGCGCCGCCTGCAGGCATGTTCTCCAGGCCGCGGACCTCCGACCGGAAGTACCGCTTGAGGAAGGGCCGCAAGATCCCCATGACGCGCTCGGTCAGCCCCGGATCCCACTTGGTGAGTTCCGACGGCTCGATATCGGTCGTGGCCATGGGCCCCCTGTCGAATTAGAACGTGTTCTAGTTTTCTATAGTACCCAGTCGCTGCGGCGGCTATTCGCCTGGTCGCTAGCATCACCCGCGTGAGCGAAGACGCCAACAACGAAGAAGTCGTCCTTGTCGAACAGCGCGACCGCATCCTGATCATCACCATCAACCGCCCGCAGGCCCGCAACGCGGTGAATGCCGCGGTCAGCAGGGGTCTGGCCGACGCAATGGATCGGCTGGACGGCGACGACGATCTGTCGGTCGGCATCCTCACCGGCGCGGGTGGCTCGTTCTGCGCCGGCATGGACCTCAAGGCGTTCGCGCGGGGCGAGAACGTCATCGTCGAGGGCCGCGGAATGGGCTTCACCGAACGGCCGCCGGTCAAACCGCTGATCGCGGCGGTCGAGGGCTACGGGCTGGCCGGTGGGATGGAGTTGGCGCTGGCCACCGACCTGATCGTGGCATCGAAGGACGGGGCGTTCGGTATCCCCGAGGTCAAGCGCGGCCTCGTCGCCGGTGGCGGCGGTCTGCTTCGGCTCCCGCAGCGCATCCCGCCCGCTGTCGCAATGGAGCTTGCGTTGACCGGCGACCTCCTGCCCGCGGTCCGGGCGCACGAACTCGGTCTGGTCAATGTCCTCGCCGAACCCGGCCAGGTGCTGGACGCGGCCATCGCATTGGCCGAGAAGATCACCGCGAACGGGCCGCTGGCCGTTGCGGCCACCAAGCGCATCATCGTCGAATCGCGCGGTTGGAGCCCCGAGGAGATGTGGGCCGAGCAGACCAAGATCCTGGCGCCGGTCTTCATGTCCAACGACGCACGGGAGGGCGCGGTGGCGTTCGCCGAAAAGCGGCCGCCGAAGTGGACCGGCACCTGACACTGGAGGTATGACGTCGTCGGCCGACGCGTCGGACTGTGAACAGGCGGCGATCCGGGCATTCCTGCACGGCGCCGATGACGAGTGCGCCAAGCATTGGGAGTCCGCACATCGGGCCGCCCTTGCCGACGGACATCGGGCCGAGTCCGCCCGCTACGCGTTCTGGCTCGGTTTTGTCCTCCTGCTGTCCGGTCGGACGGCGCTCGGCAACGGTTGGCTCGCCAGGACCGACAGCTTGATCGCGGAGGTTGGGACGCCGTGTCGCGCCGCCGGCTACGTTCTCATTCCGCAGGCGCTGACCGCGCTCGAGGGGGGCGATCCTCGTCGGACGCTGCGTCTGGGTGCTCGAGCCACTGAAACCGGCAATCGGTTCGGCGATGCCGATCTGCGTGCCTTCGGCACCCTGTGCCAAGGCCAGGCACTCATCGCACTCGACGACGCGGACGCCGGTGTCGCCCAGTTGGACGAAGTCATGGTGGCGGCGACGACCGGTGAACTCGGGCCGATCACCACCGGCATCGCCTACTGCGCCGTGATTCTCGAGTACATGAATCTGTTGGATCTGCGCCGGGCGTCCCAGTGGACGGACGCGCTCGGGGCATGGTGTGAGGCCCAGCCGGACCTGGTGTCCTTCCGCGGCCAGTGCCTCGTGCACCGATCGCAGCTTCAGCAGGCCGGCGGGGACTGGGTCGGGGCGCTTTCCAGTGCGGAGAGTGCATGCCGCCGGCTGGCCGACCCGCTGCACCCGGCGCTCGGACTGGCCAGTTACCAGGAAGGCGAGCTTCATCGGCTGGTCGGCGACTTCGGCCCGGCCGAGCGGTGTTACCGGGACGCCGGTCGGCATGGTCACGATCCGGTGCCGGGAATGGCGCTGTTGGAGTTTGCCAAGGGTCGAGATGCGGCCGCAGCCGCGACGATCCGACGGGCTCTGACAGAACCCGGTACGTCGGGTTCGCGCGCGGCCCTGCTGTTCGCCGGCGTCGACATCCTGCGGTCCACGGGTGATGTCGCGGGGGCGCGGGAGCTGACCGACGAGCTGTCGGCGATCGCTGCCCGGTCGAGTTCGGACGTGCTTGAGGCGATGGCCGCTCAAGCCGTGGGATCGGTGCTGCTCGGGGAGGGGAAGCTGACCACAGCCCTGCCCGAGCTACGGGCCGCCGCGAGGAGTTGGCGGGCGCTGCACATGCACTACGAGACCGCCCGCACTGCGGTGTTGCTGGCGCTGGCGTGCGCTGCACTTGGGGACTCCACCGGTGCGAAGGTGGAGTTCGACTGTGCCAGAGACATTTTCGCAAAACTCGGTGCCGAGCCAGATCTGGAGCGGGTCAACAAGTTGGCCGCCGTCGGGATGTCGGAGGGATCTGCGGAACTGTCGGCCCGCGAGCGCGAGGTGCTGGCACTGCTGGCGGCCGGCCGCACGAATCGGGAGATCGCGGACCGACTGGTCGTGAGCCCGCACACCGTCGCCCGCCACGTCGAGCACATCTACGCCAAGCTCGGCGTGTCGAATCGATCGGCGGCAACCGCCTACGCCTTCCAGCACCAGCTGGTCTGAGTCCGTTGGTCGTTCGACCCATATTCGACAATGGGATGTTCGCCCGATGCCGAAGGCATGACGCGATTCGTAGTGTGTCGCCATGTCCGTTTCATACCGAAGGTTCACCGGTACGGCCGCCGAGAACTACCAGCGCGACTTCGTGCCCGCGATCGCCACCCCAGTATCCCGAGACCTGCTGCGCGCAGCCAACCTCCGGCCGGGCGAGCTTGTCCTCGACGTCGCGTGCGGTACCGGCGTGATCTCGCGGCTGGCGGCCGAATGCGTCGGTGTCGAAGGCGGGGTGACCGGCGTCGACATCGCCCCGGACATGATCGACGTCGCGAAGGCCGTCGCCGCGCCGAAGGGCGCCGAGATCGAGTGGCGCATCGCTGACGCCGCGGCGCTGCCGGTACCGGATGCTTCGGTCGATGTGGTGTTGTGCCAGATGGGCTTGATGTTCATGGAGAACCGGGCCGCCGTCGTCGCCGAGATGCGACGTGTGCTCGTGCCGTCGGGCCGGGTCGCTGTCAACACCCCGGGCCGGATACAACCCGTCTACGAACTGATGGAGAAAGCGCTTGTCGAGCACATCAGTCCCGACCTCGGCGGCTTCGTCAGCTCCGTGTTCTCGATGCACGATCCGGACGGCGTCGCCGCGCTGCTTCGGGATGCCGGGCTGCAAGACGTGTCCGCGAACGAGACAACGGTCCCGTTCCGCCTGCCCGCACCCGCCGAGTTCCTGTGGATGTATATCAATCTCACGCCGATGGCCTCGTTCGTCGACCAAGCTCCCGATGACGCGAAGGCGGCTTTGGAGCGTCGGTTCGTCGATGGAGCCCAGCAGTATGTGGTCGACGGTGCGACGGTTGTCGAGCAGCCCATGGTCGTCGCCACCGCGACCCGGTGAGGGCCGGGTATCTGCACCGGACTTGACCTGAAGCGCGGTTAATGGCGCAGCATGCAGTCATGACCGCCGACACCATCGCCGAGTATCTCCACCGCGTGTCCTACACCGGCCCGACCGATCCGACGCCGGACGTGCTGGCCGCACTGGTGGCCGCGCACAACCGCTCGATCCCGTTCGAGAATCTCGACCCGGTGATGGGCGTCCCCGTTGTCGACCTGAGTCCAGAGGCTCTCGTCGACAAATTGGTGCGACGCCGCCGCGGCGGCTACTGCTTCGAACACAACGGCGTGATGGCGTATGTGCTGTCGCAATTGGGTTTCGGGGTCGACGTGCTTGGTGGCCGCGTGGTCTGGATGAACACCAGTGGTGAGCTACCCGCGCAGACGCATCAGGTGGTGGCGGTGACGGTGCCCGGTGAAGACGGTCGATACCTGGTCGACGTCGGGTTCGGTGGCCAAACCCTGTCGTCGCCGATCCGGCTGGAAACCGACACAGTGCAGCAGACCCGCCACGAGCCCTACCGCATCCGTGCGCACGACGACGGATACGTCTTGGAAAGCGAGATCCGCGGCAGATGGGAACCGCTCTACCTGTTCAGCACCGGACCGTTTCCGATGATCGACCGGCGGGTCGGAAGCTGGTATGTCTCGACATATCCGGAGTCGGGTTTCGTCGTCGGCCTGTCCGTTGCGCTCGTCACCGACGATGCTCGGTGGAACCTGCGCGGGCGCAACCTCGCCATCCACAGCAAGGGGAAGAGCGAGCGGATCCGCTTCGACAACGCGGCGCAGGTCGTCGAGGCGCTGACTGATCGGTTCGGCATCGACCTCACCGGGCTTGGTGATGTCGAGGCCCGCGTCAGCCAGGTGCTGGACAGCTGACGACGAGATCCCGGGTGCTCGCAGCAGGAATTGTCATGTCCAACCTGGCGGCGGCCGACCATACTCGGTGAACGTGACCGATCCCGCTCATCGCGACCGCCTGCGCGAACTGCTCGACGCCGTCGTCGACGCGGGTAACACCGATGTCGGCGACATGGCGCGCAGCAGCTTCGCGTCGGAGTTCCACTTCTCGCGGGAGGTGCGACGGTTGACCGGCGAGTCGCCCGCGGCATTGCGGCGTCGGATCATGCTCGAGCGCGCCGCCTGGCGGTTGCGCGGTGGCGAACGGGTGTCTGCGGTCGCCGCCGAGGAGGGTTGGTCGTCGGCGGAGGTGTTCTCAAGGGCATTCCGCCGCACGTTCGGGGTACCGCCGTCGCGGGCCGTCGACGTCGAGTTCCGGCTGCCCGCGCCCAACGGCCTGCACTTTCATCCGCCGCAATCCTTATGGCTGGACAGCGACGGCGATACGAAGGAGCCAGACATTTCACAGCTGATGGTGGCGCACGACATCGCCGACACCGCGTATCTGATCAACACGGCCACCGGATTGTCGAAAGCGCAGTGGC
Organism: uncultured Actinomycetota bacterium; assembly: GCA_963716505.1. Taxonomy (GTDB): domain Bacteria; phylum Actinomycetota; class Actinomycetes; order Mycobacteriales; family Mycobacteriaceae; genus Mycobacterium. The sequence continues at coordinate 45,750 of CAVQTL010000016.1, read as the reverse complement.
TCGACGAGATTTCGCCCGACCAGGTGATCTTGGAGTGGGACGGCCGGGAACCGAGCGTCGGGGCCGTGCTCGGCGCGATCGTGTGGACGAAGGAAGTCTGGCTTGCCACCATCGAGGGCCGCGACTTTCCGGGTCGCGAGGCCACCCAGCCGGATTCGACCTCGGCGGCGCAGCTCGCCATCCACCACCATGACCTCGGGAACCGTTGGGCTGCAATGGTGTCCGAGTACACCGCCCAGGGTCGTCTCAACGACACCATCATCGATGCGCTCTGCGATCCCCCGGAGTCGTTTCAGCTCTACGGCATCGTCGCGCACGTACTGACGTATTCCGCACACCGCAGGCAACTGGTTCGCACGATGCTGGCCCGCCACGGTGTCCACACCCGCTCGGGTGATCCGCTCGACTGGATGAGAGGAAACTGACATGGCGACGATCTATTACACGGCCTCCAGCATCGACGGGTTCATCGTCGACGACCGGGAGAGCTTGGACTGGTTAATAACCCGCAACATCGACGTCGACGGACCCTTCGGCTACGAGGCTTTCAGCAATTCGGTCGGCGCGTTGGTGATGGGGGCGACGACGTACGAGTGGATCCTGGCCAACGACCCCGACGAGTGGCAGTACAAGCAGCCCACCTGGGTACTGACCCACCGACCGAACATCGTTCGGACCGGCGATGGAGTGCGCGCCTTTCACGGTGACGTGACCGAGTTGCACCCACAGCTGGTGCAGGCGGCCGGTTATCAGGACGTCTGGGTGGTGGGTGGCGGCGATGCGGCCGCACAGTTCGCCCGGGCCGGGCTGATCGACGAGATGATCGTCAGCTACGCACCGTGCACGCTGGGCACCGGCGGGCGGCTGATGCCCTCGCACACGGAGTGGAAGCTGGAGGAGTCGGGTGTCAACGGCGACTTCATCTGCGCCAGATGGCGGAAGGCTTAGCGGTCGCCGGTCGGCAATCCGTGACGACGGACGAATTCCCTTGACTTGATGAGGAATTCCATTTGGCACGCGACCTGGCGTAAGGGTTCGGCGTTGCGAATGGAACGGCACAGCACCACGGCACCTTCCAACGACGCGATGCAGGTGACGGCCAACGACTCGGCCTCGGCGGCATCGAAATCGTCGGCGATGAAGGCGCGCGTCAACGCATCGCGCCAGCGCCCGAAGATGTCGCTCGCGATTGCGGTCAGCTGCGCTTCGTCGTTGGTGCAGCCGATCGCCGCGGCGACGACGGGGCAGCCCGCACCGAAGTCGCTCTCCTGCAGCGTCCGCTCCCAGAACTCGGTGAATCCGCGAACGAGCGGCAGCGCGCCCCGCTCGGCGGCGGCGTCGATGCTTTCGGCGATCGCGTCACCGGCCCAGCGCAACGCCTCGGCCAGGATCTGATTCCGGCCCTCGGGGAAGTGGTAGTACACCGATCCGCGGGGGGCGCCGCTGCGGGCGAGCACTTCGTCGATCGTCACGCCGGCGGTACCGCGCTCGCGCATCACCTCGGCGGCACTGATCAGCATGTTGCTGCGCGTCGAACCCCGCTTGGTTCGCGGCTTGGTCGCCGGCACGGTCTGAAGTGTCCTCACGCCGCCTGCCGGTTTCGCAGCTGCGACGGCCGCCACCCCACGGTTCGGGTGGCCAGCCGGTAAAGCCGCTGACGACGGTCAGGCATACGGTGCGTGAACTGGTGGCCGGCGAAGTTGAGCTCAATGACCCACATCGGGTGCCTCCTAATGCTGAGCGGCGCCGTTGCCCACTCGCTGATTATGGTTTCGACCATAGAACCGATCTGGCCCACGTGCAATCCCGTGCCGGCGGAATTCTTCTCCGAATGCGGTAAACAGCAGGTGAACACGTGTCAAGCCGCCGGTCAGGGGTTCGGCTCGGCCAGAGCCGAATTATGAGTCATTGCATAATCCGCCGCGACGCGCTTGACTCGGCTGATGACAGCACAGGAGCTGACCCTCGACACCGTCACGCTGGAGCGCGATGGCCACGTGCTGGCCATCGGACTCAACCGACCCGACAAGCGCAATGCGTTCAACCAGGCGATGCTCGCCGACCTGTCCCGTGCATACGGGCTGCTGGAGTCCGACGACACCCTGCGGGCGGGTGTCCTTTTCGCACACGGTGACCACTTCACGGCCGGCCTCGACCTGGTCGACGTCGGACCGAACATCGTGAGCGGGGAGCTGCCGTTCCCCGACGACGGTCGCGATCCGTGGCGATTGGACGGGACGTGGACAAAGCCCGTCGTCGCCGCCGCGCATGGCTGGTGCATGACGCTCGGCATCGAGTTACTGCTGGCCGCCGACATCCGGGTCGCGGCCGCGGGCACCCGATTCGCGCAGATGGAGGTGCGTCGCGGGATCTATCCGTTCGGCGGCGCCACCATCCGACTGCCGCAGCAGACCGGGTGGGGCAACGCAATGCGATGGCTGCTGACCGGAGACGAATTCGACGCCGAGGAGGCCCTGCGGATCGGGCTGCTCCAGGAGGTCGCCGCCGACGCCACGGAGGCGCAGGTCACCGCCCGCGCCATCGCGCACACCATCGCCGACCGAGCCGCCCCGCTCGGAGTCCGGGCGGTGCTGGCGTCGGCGCACCTGGTCCGCACCGAAGGCGACAGCGCCGCGATCGAGCGGCTGCGGCCCGACATGACGCAGCTGTTCGGCACCGCCGACGCCGCCGAGGGCGTGCAGTCGTTCATCGAGCGTCGCGAAGCGCGGTTCCAGGGCTCCTAGAACGGGTTACGCTCGGCCAAGTCGCTGCAGAAGGGCTAGCCATGGGCCACTACAAGAGCAATGTTCGCGATCTCGAGTTCAACCTTTTCGAGGTGCTCGAACTCGAGAAGGCGCTGGCGACCGGTGAGTTCGGTGACCTCGACGGGGAGTCCGTACGCCAGATGCTCGACGAGGCGGCGAGGCTTGCCGAGGGACCCGTCGCCGAGTCGTTCGCCGAGTCCGATCGAAATCCACCGACCTTCGACCCGCAGAACCACACGGTGTCATTGCCGGATCCGTTCAAGGAATCGCTGCGCGCCTGGCGGCGGGGTGAGTGGTTCCGGGTCGGCCTCGACGAGTCGCTCGGCGGTGTGCCCGCACCCGCGATGGTCGCGTGGGCGATCAACGAACTGCCGTTGGGCGCCAACCCGCCGGTCTTCCTTTACATGGCGGGCCCGGTCATGGCCGACATCATCTACCACATCGGGAACGAGCAGCAGCGGCACCTGGCATCGATTGCGATGGAACACAATTGGGCCGCCACCATGGTGCTGACCGAACCCGACGCGGGCTCCGATGTGGGTGCCGGCCGCACGAAGGCGGTGCAGCAGCCCGACGGCACCTGGCACATCGACGGCGTCAAACGGTTCATCACCAACGGCGACACCGACGATATGTTCGAGAACATCATGCATCTGGTGCTCGCGCGACCGGAGGGCGCGGCGCCGGGAACGAAGGGCCTCAGCCTGTTCTTCGTCCCGAAGTACATGCCCGACATCGAGACCGGCGAACCCGGTGAGCGCAACGGGGTGTTCGTTACCGGCCTCGAGCACAAGATGGGGCTGAAGGCCTCGGCGACCTGCGAGCTGACGTTCGGCCAACATGGCACGCCCGCGGTTGGCTGGCTGGTCGGTGACAGCCACAACGGCATCGCGCAAATGTTCAAGGTCATCGAGTATGCCCGAATGATGGTCGGTACCAAGGCGATTGCGACGCTGTCGACGGGTTACCTGAATGCACTGGAGTATGCGAAGACGCGGGTGCAGGGCGCCGACATGACCCAGATGACCGACAAGACCGCGCCACGGGTGACGATCATCCATCACCCGGATGTGCGCCGGGCGCTGATGACTCAGAAGTCCTACGCCGAAGGCCTGCGGGCGCTGTACCTGTTCACCGCCGCGCATCAGGACCCGTCGGTGGCCGAGATCGTGTCGGGGGCCGACGCCGAGCTAGCCGAGCGGGTCAACGACCTGCTGCTGCCGATTGTCAAGGGGGTCGGCTCCGAGCGGGCCTACCAGTGCCTGACCGAGTCGTTGCAGACGTTCGGCGGATCGGGGTTCCTGCAGGACTATCCGGTCGAGCAGTACATCCGCGATGCCAAGATCGACAGCCTGTACGAAGGCACCACCGCGATCCAGGCCCAGGACTTCTTCTTCCGCAAGATCGCGCGCGATCAGGGCGTCGCGCTGCAGCATGTCGTCACGCAGATCCAGAAGTTCCTGGACAGCGAGACAGCAAGGCCGGAGTTGGCCGTCGGCCGAACGCTGCTGGCCACGGCGCTCTCGGATGCCCAGGCGATGACGGCCACCCTGACCGGATACCTGATGAGTGCTCAGGCGAACGCCCGCGAGCTGTATCGGCTCGGTCTGGGTTCGGTGGCATACCTGCTGGCGGTCGGGGATCTGCTCATCGGATGGCTGCTGCTCGAGCACGCCGAGGTGGCGCTCAACGCGCTCGACGCGAACCCGTCCGACCGCGACCGCGAGTTCTATTCCGGAAAGATAGCCGCCGCAGACTTTTTCACGAAGAATGTGTTGCCGCGGCTGACCGCCGACCGCAAGATCGTCGAGGGTTTAGACCTGACGGTCATGGACCTACGAGAGGAAGCATTCTGATGAAGGTGATCACGTCGATCGACGATGCCGTCGCGACGGTCGGATCGGAACTCGGTGTCAGCGAGTGGCAGGAGATCGACCAGAAGCGCATCAACGACTTCGCCGATGCGACAGGGGATCACCAGTGGATCCACATCGATGCTGAACGCGCCAAGACCGAAAGCCCCTACGGCACAACGATTGCGCACGGCTTCCTGACACTGTCGATGATCCCGACGCTGACCAAGGACAACTACCGCGTCGAGAACGCCAAGATGGCGCTCAATTACGGGTCGAACAAGGTGCGGTTCATTGCCGCAGTGCCGTCGGGCGGTCGGATCCGGGCACGTTCCGAACTCATCGATGCGTCCAAGGTCGACGACAACACCGTCAACCTGACGGTGAAGAACACGATCGAACTCGACGGCTCCAACAAACCCGCCGCAGTCGCCGAGACGATCGTGCGGGTGTTGTTCTAGCCGGCCTTGTCGACGGCCACAAGGGCGGCCGCGACAGCGAAGTACTTGTTCTCGCCCAACTGCCGGACCGTCTTGATGCTGAATGCCTTTCGAGAGACTTTGTCAGATCGACAGATACAGCCATGGTTATCCCCTTCTGTTGGTGACAACGGAAGGGTCACCGTAGCGGCCGAAACTTAAACGCCGCTGTCAGCATTCTCTTGAACAGCCGCGCGCAGCGGCCACCGTCACACGAGTCGGCCTGGGTGATTCCGACACCAAAGGCGGCCCTGCTGGGCGGGATCTTGGAGCGCGCGTACCTAAGCGGTAGCGTCAGTGGTTGCTGGCTGGGCTGTCGACGGTGTTTGCCACCCCAAGCGCGCGGCAATGCCCCAGCGGCGTTGTGGACCGGAGGCAACCATGAAGCGCTGCATCGTCGGAGGATTGGCTGCCCTGCTGATGGCCGCGGGGCTGATCACCTCAGCGCCGCCGGCCAGCGCCGGCTGCCAGTACGGAGGACCCGTTCTCAGCAAGTGCGATGGACCGGTCCAGCCTGACGGCACCTGGCAACGTTGCGTGGCCGTTGCCCGCTGGATTCCTAGCGGCCTCAGTTCCCACCTAGTGCCGGAGAAGCACTGCGATGTGATGGGTCCCGACCGGAACTCATGGGATCTCGCCTTCGCCGACCCGCCAACGCACATCGACGACTGAGCTGGGCCCGCTACGGAGACATGACCGCGAAGAGGCGCCATTCGCCGGGCACGCCTTTGAGCTCGTGAGTTCCGCGATCGTCGAATTCGAGTCCTGACCCGATCACGAGGTCGCGCAGCGTGCTGGACACGAGCACGTCGTTCGGCCCTGCCAGTGCGCTCACGCGCGCCCCGATGTGCACGGCGATCCCGCCGATGTCGTCGCCGCGGACCTCGCACTCGCCGGTGTGCAACCCGGCGCGCACCTCGATGCCGAGCGCCTGCACCGCGTCGCGGATTGCCATGGCGCAGCGGATCGCTCGCTGAGGGCCGTCGAACATCGCGAGGAAGCCGTCGCCCGATGTGTTCACCTCGCGGCCGCGAAAACGTGCGAGCTGCGACCGGACGACGGCGTCGTGCGCATCAAGCAAGGCATGCCAGTCACGGTCGCCGATCTCTGCGGCGCGGCGCGTCGAGTCCACGATGTCGGTGAACAGCACCGTGGCGAGAACTCGGTCGTCGGCCACCTCGGCCTGCTCGCCGGTGAGGAACTCGGCGATCTCCTGGAAGCACGCGCGCCACGGTTCGACGAAGTGATAAAAGTTGCGTCCCGGCAGTTCAACGTATTTCGCACCCGGTATGCGGTCGGCGAGGTACTTGCCCCCCGCCCGCGGGATGATGGGGTCGTCGGTGTGTTGGACGACGAGGGTGGGCACGCGGACTGTGGGAAGCACCGCTCGCACGTCCAATTCGGACAGGAGCGGCCTCATGAGAGCTACGGTCGCGGGGCTCGCCGACAGGCGCTCCTCTCGAGCCCACCCGGCCCGGATCTCCTCGTTCCACGGCATATCCGGATTCAGGAGATGGTGCACCTGCCCCGTTCCCCACACAGCTACCCAGGCATCGAACAAATCCGTTGTGGTGAGACCATCGGGGCGTTCAGCCGTCATATCCGCGAAGCACTCGAGCAGCGACGAGCGCGGTGGTGCGAGACGGATGTGTCGCCGCGAACAGCGCCGCCGTTGCCAACCCGCCGCCGTACGCGACGAGGACCGCTTCGAGACTCCCGAGTTCGTCCAACACTGCGGTGATGCTGTCGGCCCATTGCTCCAACGTCGGGCGCGCGCCCGCAGTGACCGGATCGGACACTCCCGTGCCCGGCTGGTCGAAGAAGATCAGCCGACCGAGCGACGTCATCGCTTCCACCCATCCTTGCGTGGAAGGTAACTCTGGAAGAGCCTCGCAGCAGGTGAACCAGTTCGGGACGAACACGAGGTCACGAGCGCCAGGCGGTGACGCGCGGTAGGCGACGCGCAAGTCGCCGTTCAGCGCGTAGCGCGTCTCCGAGAACATTGCGGCTCCCGCTACTTCCGCCGCCGCCACCGCACGACGAAGTAAATGGCAATCGCCGCGAACGGTGTGATCAAGACGAGTAAGCCCACCCACGACGGCGCGGGGTTCTTCAACACAGGGAAGTAGCGCTCGAGAGTTGTCAGCGAATACGCCAAAAGTGTGAGGACTGCGATGGCAACCGGCATCCAATAGGTCTTGATCGCACGCCTGATCGCGCTGTGTTCGCCGGGGTCGTCGGCGGGTTGCGCTGGTCGACCTTCTAGATCGGCGATGCGCTTCTCGAGGTCGTCCTCCTCCATCAGCGAATGATCCCACCGCGGGAGTCGATGTAGTCGCGGATCAGCGTCAGAAGTCGTTCGCGACCAAAGGGATCCCCGTACTCGCGAGCAGACGGAAAAGTGCCCTCGGACGCCGGTTTTAAGGCACTTTTACGTCTGCTCGCGAGGGGCCTAGGGCGCGCGGCTACTCGGGTTTGTAGCCGAACGGCAGCAGCACGCTCTTGGCCTGGGTGTACTGCTCGATACCCTCCGGCCCGTTCTCGCGGCCGATGCCCGAGTTCTTGTAGCCACCGAACGGCGAACCCGGGTCGAACGCGTACATGTTCACCGCGTAGGTGCCGGTGCGGATTTTCGACGCGATCTTCATCGCCTTGTCGTTGTCGGTGGTCCACACGCTGCCCGCGAGCCCGTACGGCGAGTCGTTGGCGATCCGCACCGCGTCGTCCTCGGTGTCGTAGGGAATGATCGCCAGCACCGGCCCGAAGATCTCCTCCTGGGCAATGGTCATCGAGTTGTCGACATCGGCGAAAACCGTTGGCTGGACGAACCATCCGCTGTCCAGGCCCTCGGGCCGGCCGCCGCCGGCGACCAGCCGCGCGCCCTCCTCGATGCCCTTCTTGATGTAACCCTCGACGCGGTCCCGCTGCTTCTCGCTGATCAGCGGGCCGACCATGGCGCCTGCGTCGTCGGGCAGCCCGACCGGCATCGCCGCCGCCCCGGCGGACACCTTCTCGACGACCTCGTCGTAGCGCGACCGCGGCGCCAGGATGCGGGTCTGACCCACACAGGCCTGCCCGCAGTTCATCAGCCCGGAGAACAACAGCATCGGCAGCGTGGAATCCAGGTCGGCATCCTCGAGGATGATCGCCGCCGACTTGCCGCCGAGTTCCAGCGAGCACGGCTTGAGCTTCTCGGCCGCGAGCTTGCCGATCTCCTTGCCCACCGCACTCGAACCGGTGAACGTGAACTTGTCGATCTCGGGGTTGGCGGTCAACGCGCGCCCGGTCTCCGGCCCGCCCGGCACAACGGACAGCACGCCTTCGGGCAGCCCGGCCTCGGCGAAGATCTCGGCCATCGCGAACAACGACAGCGGGGTCTCGGCGGCCGGCTTCACCACGATCGTGCAGCCCGCCACAAGTGCCGGGCCCAGCTTGTTGGCGGCCAGGAAGAAGGGCACGTTCCACGCCGTGACGGCCGCGACGACGCCGATCGGCTCACGCAGCACCATCGTCTCGCCGTACACACCCTCGCGGAAGTCGCGCCAGGTGAATTTGTCGGCGGCACCGGTGTAGTACTGGAACGCCGCCATCGCCGCGCCGTACTGCATCATGTCGACGATGGTCGGCGGCTGACCCGTCTCGGCGGCCAGCAGGAACTTCAGCTCGTCGGCCCGCTCCTCCATCAGCTTGACGGCTTCGGCGAGCACGGCGGCCCGCTCGTGGGGCGACATATGCGGCCACGGCCCCTCGTCGAAGGCCTTGCGGGCGGCCGCGCAGGCGGCGTCGACATCGGCCTTGCTCGCCAGCGGAACCTTGCCGACGAGCTCACCGGTGGCAGGCGAGTGCACCTCGATGACGTCGGCGGTCGCGGGTTCGGTCCACTTGCCGCCGATGAACAGCTTGTCCCACTCGGTCTTGAACGCCGTGCTCTGTGTCATGGCGCCACCCTACCCACGAACCGGCAAAACGAGAACATGTTTCAGTCGCGTGATACCGGCGGGCGGAGGACCAGCACCAGGTTGCTCACCAGAAACTCCCTGAGCAGCGGCACCCTGGTCATCCACCACGCCCATCGGGGGTGGTAGCGGGGGAATGCGGCGACGAGCGCGCCGGAGCCTGCGCCGAACTCCAGGCCGTCCGCGGCGGAGACGGCGAACAGTGACGATCCGTAGTTGTTCTTGGCTGGACGGCCGTGTTTGCGGGTGTAGCGGGCCGCGGCGCGGGCCCCGCCGAGATAGTGGGTCAAGCCCATTTCGTGGCCGCCGAACGGGCCCAGCCACACCGTGTAGGACAGCACGACGAGGCCGCCGGGCCTGGTGACCCGCAGCATCTCCCTGGCCAGGCGCCACGGCTCGGGCACGTGCTCGGCGACGTTCGACGACAGGCAGATGTCCACGCTCGCGTCGGCGAACGGCAACGCCATGCCGGAGGCGCGCACGTAGGTACCCGTCCCGCCGATCGCGGGGCCGGCGTGCATCTCTGCGGGGTCGGGTTCGACGCCGACGTAGGTGAACCCGGCGTCTTCGAACGCCGTCGCGAAGTAGCCGGGGCCGCCACCCACGTCGAGCAGGATCCGGCCCGCGGCGGGCTCACGATGAGTCGCCTGCCACAGGTCGCCGACCATCGCGGCGGTGTCCTCGGCGAGCGCGGTGTAGAACCGGGCCGGATCGCTGCGCTCGAAGCGGAACTGCGACAACAGCCGCACCGACCGGGACAGCGTCGCCCGCCGGGCGAAGACGTCGGTGGCGGACATAACCCGACCTTATGCAGCGGTTACTCTGGCACGGATGTCTGGCCACTGGAGCCGCCCTTGCTCCTCACGTCCGCGGGTACGCTCCGTGCTCCTGTTGTGCTGGCGGGATACCGGCCATCCCCAGGGCGGCGGCAGCGAGGCATACCTGCAGCGCATCGGTGCACAGCTGGCCGCGTCGGGTGTCGATGTGACACTGCGGACCGCGCGCTACCGAGGCTCGGCCCGCCGCGAGGTCGTCGACGGGGTGCGTATCGACCGGGCCGGCGGTGCCTACTCGATCTACATCTGGGCGGGCCTGGCGATGGTGGCGGCCCGTTTCGGTGTCGGCCCGCTGCGGAGGGTGCGGCCGGACGTGGTGATCGACACCCAGAACGGGCTGCCGTTTCTCGCACGCCTCGCCTACGGCCGCCGCGTCGTCGTGCTCGTGCACCACTGCCACCGCGAACTGTGGCCCGTCGCCGGCCGCTTGAAGGGTCGCTTCGGCTGGTTCGTCGAGTCGCGGTTGTCGCCATGGCTGCACCGGCGCAACCAGTACGTCACGGTGTCCCTGCCGTCGGCGCGGGATCTGACCGACCTCGGCGTCGATGCCGGACGCATCGCGGTGGTTCGCAACGGTCTCGATGAGGCTCCGCCGGAGACGCTCGCGCTGCCCCGTGCCGAACATCCGCGCATCGCCCTGCTCAGCAGGTTGGTGCCGCACAAGCAGATCGAGGACGCGCTGAATGCCGTCGCCGCGCTGCGGCCACAGCTGCCCGGCCTGCATCTCGACATCGTCGGTGGCGGCTGGTGGCGTGAGCGCCTCGTCGACCACGCGCGCCTGCTCGGTGTCTTCGATGCGGTGACGTTCCATGGCCACGTCGACGATGCGGCCAAACACGAAGTGCTGCAACGGAGCTGGGTGCATGTGCTGCCGTCGCGCAAGGAAGGCTGGGGCCTCGCGGTCACCGAGGCCGCACAGCACGGCGTGCCGACGATCGGCTACCGGTCCTCCGGCGGGCTGACCGACTCGATCGTCGACGGCGTGACCGGACTGCTCGTCGACGACCAGGACGGACTGGTGGTCGGCCTCGAGCGGCTGCTGACCGATCCGGTGCTGCGCGATCAGCTCGGGGCTAAGGCGCAGACCCGTAGCGGGGAGTTCTCCTGGCGGCAGAGCGCCGAGGCGATGCACAAGGTGCTCGAGTCGCTACTCGCAGGCAGGCGCGTCAGCGGCGTGATCTCGGCGACCGCCTAGCGCCCAAACGTTGGTTTCGGCGAAAAGGGGGAGAGGGGCTAGATGAGACCCCAGGTTGGGTCGAAGGCCACCGGAAGCGTTGCGGGACCGGAGATTCCGACCATCGGCTTCCACTGCGCCCTGCCGTCGCGCCGCAGATTGGGCATCCGCCGCGCCATCACCGATAGTGCCGTAGCGAGTTCGCGTCGCGCCAGGTTCGCACCGAGGCAGTAGTGCGCACCCGCGCCGAAGGTCTGCATCGGCGGCGCGTCCTCGCGCAGGATGTCGAAGCGTTCCGGCTCGACATACACGTCGGGGTCCTGGTTGGCGGCGGCCGTATTGCACATGACGAATGTCCCCGTCGGGATCATCACGCCCGCGAGCTCGACGTCCTCCGTCGTCATCCGCATCGCACCGAAAACCACTGGCGAGAAACGCATCACTTCCTCGACGGTCTTCATCGCCAGCTCGGGACGCTCCGCGAGCAGCTGCCACTGCTCGGGATGGTCACAGAACACGTCGACGGCGGCCGCCACCTGGTTGCGGGTGGTGTCCGTGCCCGCCATCAGGATTCCGGCGGCGAGCATCCGCAACTCATCCGGCGTCAGCCGGTCGCCGTCGTCCTCAGCGCGGATCAGTTCGGAGATCAGATCGTCGGTCAGCGATCCGCGGCGGGTGGCGACCATGTCGTCGATGTAGTCGTCGAGTTCCCCCCACGCCTTGAGGATGACGTCCTGGTGCTCGGCGACGTTCCAGGTGAACAGCTTGAAGAAGTCGTCGGCCCACGCGTCGAACAGCCGCCAGTCCTCACGGGGAGCGCCCAACAGTGCGGAGATGACCGGCACCGGATACGGCCGCGCGACGTCGGTGACGATCTCGCAGCGGCACCGCGGGATGATCTGGTCGATCACCCCGTTGATCACGTCGACGATGACGTCGTCGAGCCGCGCGACCGAACGCGGGGTGAACGCCTTCGACACGAGCCGGCGCAGCCGCGCGTGGTCCTCGCCGTTCATGGCCAGCAGGGTGGTGGTCGCGCGGTGCCACAGCGGGCCCGACGTGATGCCCTGCGTCTCGAGTCCCAGACCCGGGGGAACGACGAACCGGCCGTCGCGCAGTGTGACGCGCACCAGTTCGTAGCTCAGGATCTCGGGACCGTGTGCACCGATGGCGATCGGCGCCTGCTCCAGAGCCTTGCGGAGGTTTCGATGAGCTTCGTCGGGGCTTGCCGCCTGTTCGTACTCGACGGTCGGCAGGTCGGCTTCGAACACGCTCGGGATGGTCATGAAAATCATGGTTCTGCCGTGTGAAGTGGGTCAATAGCGTAGTGCGCTACTCCAGTCGCCGACGCGCCAGCCCGACCAGTGCAGCCACGCCTCCAGCGACCAGCATCGCCAGCCAAACGGCATGCGTGACCAGCATCAACCCGCGGCCGGATGCGGCGGGGTGGTCGCCGCCGATACGGGTGACCGTGACGCTGTCGCCGGATTCGGCCACCAGCCAGCCCACGCCCGCACGGGACAGCGCGTCGTGATCGGCCCCCGTCGTCAGCAGTCGCTCGACGTCCCTGGCCCGGCCGCCCTCACCCGGGACGAGGCGTCCCGAGATCGTCAGGTCCCCGGTCGTGAACACGTCGGCGCGAACCCAGCGCGGCAGCGGATCGAGCACGGGTGCATCGCCGGCCCACGGAAAGTTCCGCATGCTGCCCGCAGGCAGCACCGCGACCGGACGCGGGTCGGCGTTGATCACCGCCGCTGCGGCCGCCCAGCCGGGCGGATACTGCACCGCGACGACCTTGCCGCCGACCCCCCACGCCAGGTCGGGCAGGGTCGCTATCAAGGCGAGCCCGCACAGCGCCGCCGCGGCGAAACCGGGCAGCCACCGCCGCAGCGTCACCACCGCGCCCGCGGCCGCAAGCGAGTAGCCCGGCACCGCCAACGCCACCCACTTCTGCGCGTCGCGCACGAGGCCCAGTCCCGGCAGCGCCCGAACCGTCGACTCGACGGCCGCCAGCCCGGGGCCGGTCGCCATCAGCGTGGGCACCACGACGGCCGCGGCGGCAAGGACGAGCAGCGGGACCGCGGCAGGCGTTCGGACCACGACAGGTAGACCCGCCGCCACCACACCCAGCAGCACGACGGCGGCTACCACCGCGAAAAGCGTTGTCCGGGAAGCAGGTACGGCCTCGCCGTTCCAGATGCCGCCCAGGCTGGCCAGGCTACCCAGCGTGGCCAGGCCGGGCTCGGCCCGGGCCGCGAAGGCCGGGACACCCTCGGCCTGTGACGACGACAACGACCCCGACACGGCCGCGGCCGTCAACCACGGCAGCGCCGCGAGAGCCGCCGCGCCGACCCCGACGCTCGCGCACAGCCTGCGGGGCCGACCGGAGCCGGGCGCCAGCGAGCAGACCAGCGCCACCGTCGCGGCCAGCAAGAGGCCCGTCGGTGTCAGCCCGGCGAGCGCAATAAAGAAGGTAAGCGCGCCGATCTCGATCCACAGCGGCACCGTGCGATCTGACCGCATCCGCAGCACCGTCGCCGCCACCCACGGCAGACACCCATAGCCGACGAGCAGGCTCCAGTGCCCCTGCAGAAGGCGTTCGGCGACATAGGGATTCCACACCGCCAGCGTCGCCGCGACGAACTGGCCCGGCACCCCCGCGTCGGGCAGCACCGCCGCGGCGAGCCGGGCACTGCCCCAGCCCGCGAGCCAGAGCCCGGCGATCAACAGCACCTTCACCACGACACCGCCGTCGAGGACGTGCGATGCGAGGGCCACCGCGAAATCCTGCGGCAGGGCCCGCGGCGCCGCATCCGAAAGACCAAGCGCCGCATCGGATAAGTAGGAACGCGGGGTGGAGACGGCGTCGCGAAGCAGCAGATAGCCGGGTGCCAGCAGTGGGGCGGTCACCGCAAGGGCGAGCGCCAACGCATAGGCCGGCGCCCAGAACTTCGCGAGATGGCGTCTTATCGGTCCGGTGGCTGTCTGGGCCGCTGCGTGGGCAACTGCATCTTCTCGGTCTTGGCCTCGGCGCCGGGCACCTTGATGCCCTGGGTGTCGAAGAAGCCGTGATCGGCCTCGTCGAGGCCGGGGTCGATCAGCGCCGACTCGGCCCGCAGGCTGAACGAACCAAGCAGGGCGCCACCGATCAGCGACACCAGGCCGATGGCGGTGAAGGTGATCGGCAGGATGCGTCCCCACAGCGCCACCCGGTCCCGCTCGCCGCGGGCCGCGGCGACCTGCGACTCCACCGTCTGTTCGTTGGAGGTGACGGTGTAGTCGACGAACGTCACCTCAGGTCGCAGCGCCTCGCGCGCGTAGTACTGGTTGGCCCGTTCCTTGGTCTTGACGATGGTGCCCGACACCGGGTCGACCCAGAACGTGCGCTGGGCCGCGTAGAAGCGGGTCATCGTGATCCGTTCCTCGGGCTCACCGGGCACGCCCCACATCGCCGCGCTCGCGGTCACCTGGCTGTCCTCGTCGTCGTCGTACAGCGAGGCGTACTTCACCGGTTCCACAAGCTTGCCGTCGGCGTCATAGCCGACGTTCTGGCTGAACCGGTACGTGGTCAGGCCGTTGACGTCTTCCTCGCCGTCGTAGTTGGCGTCGAAGGCCTTCTGGGCGATCGGGTCGAAGAACGGGTACGTCTTCTTCTCGGTGTCGAACGGGAAGCGGTACGTGAGGCCGTCGTGCGGCAGCGCGATGTTGGTCGGCGGCTGGTCGTCCTCCATGGTGCGCGGCTTCTGCACGGCGCCACCGGGATTGCTCTCGCTCGAGACGGCCATCGCGGTGCTGCGGTCAAGGGTGACGGTGTCGACGAGGGCCAACAACAGCCCGGTGTCCTGTTGCTTGTCCGTGCGGCGCAGCGTCGTTCCCACTTGGAGGGTCACGACCTCTGCGTTCGACGGCGCCTCGACGCTGATCTGCCGTTGCTGCGACACCGGCACGTTCTTGCCGACCTCGAACTTGGGCGCCGACAACGATGCCGGGTCGAAAGCGGTCCCCGTCCCGTCGCTGACCAGTGTGGCGTCCAGGTCCAACGGAATCTTGGTGATCTTGCTCTTGGTGTAGGTCATGAGCAGCAGCGCGGCTATCAACAGGGCGGCGCCGAGCCCCAAGATCCCGCACGCCGCGATACGCAACGCCACTGCGCGGTTCAAACCGTTCCTCCCTGGTTTGATGTCGCCGGTCACCCGGCTCCGTCGGTTTGGGCGAACCCAATGGCTAGCGACCCTAACAGCACAGACTAAGCCCCTCACTTACTACGACGGCTTACGCGCCGGGCACACTGGTCGCGTGTCAGCTTCGCAAGGCGTCGGCGGTACCCGTGGCTTCCTGCCCCCGGTCGAGGGCATGCGGGCCTGCGCGGCCGTGGGCGTCGTCGTCACGCACGTCGCGTTCCAGACCGGGCACACCGGCGGGGTGGTGGGACGGCTTTTCGGCCGGTTTGACCTGGCCGTCGCGGTGTTCTTCGCGCTTTCGGGCTTCCTGCTGTGGCGGGGTCACGCCGCCGCGGCCCGTGGCCTGCGTGAGGTACCTGCGACGGGGCACTATCTGCGATCCCGGCTGATCCGCATCATGCCCGCATACCTGGTGGCGGTCGTGGTCATCCTGACCCTGCTTCCCGACGCCAAGGCCGACCTGACGGTCTGGCTGGCCAACCTGTCGCTGACCCAGATCTATGTGCCGTTGACGCTGACCGCGGGGCTGACCCAGATGTGGAGCCTGGCCGTCGAGGTCAGCTTCTACCTCGCGCTGCCGGTGTTCGCACTGCTGGTGCGGCGGGTGCCGGTGCGGGCACGCATACCCGTGCTCGCCGCCGCAGGCGTACTGAGCCTGGGCTGGGCGCTGATCCCGATCGACACCCCCGTCGGCGTCAGCTCGCTGAACTGGCCGCCCGCATTCCTGTCGTGGTTCGTCGCCGGCATGCTTCTCGCCGAGCTGACGGTGACCCCGGTCGGCTGGCCGCACCGGTTGGCAAGGAGACGAGTCCTGATGGCGGCCGTCGCGGTGGTGGCGTTCCTGGTCGCGGCCTCGCCGCTGGCGGGCCCGGAGGGCCTGACGCCTGGCACCGCGCACCAGTTCATCGTCAAGGCCGCGATGGGCGCGGTGCTGTCGGGTGCATTGCTGGCGCCGCTCGTCCTCGACGCACCGGGCACCCCGCACCGGATCCTTGGCAACACCGCGATGGTGACGCTGGGCCGGTGGTCCTACGGGTTGTTCATCTGGCACCTGGCTGCGCTGTGGATGGTGTTCCCCATCATCGGCGAGTTCGCCTTCAACGGGCACATGCCGGTCGTGCTGGTGCTGACGGTGGTGATCGGCTTCGCGATCGCGGCGGTCAGCTACGCGCTTGTCGAGTCGCCGTGCCGGGTTGCGTTGCGGCGCTGGGAGTATCGTCGCAGCAGCCCCGACGAGCCGGCTCCGCCGCTGGACTGGGGGCACCTCCCCGCCGAAGGCAAGGGGGACGCCGTCAGGAGTGCGCCCGAGCCAGTCGCGCGATGACCTCGTCGCGCACGGCCGACCGCCGCGCCTTGCCCGCGTCGTCCCGCAGCGGCGCATCGGTGAATTCGACCGTGCGCGGCACCTTGTATCCGGCGATCCGCTCGGTGAGGAAGGCGATGACGGCGGCCTCGTCGAGCCCGTCCGCCTGGACGATCGCGTAGGGCACCTGGCCCAGGTCGTCGTCGGGTACGCCGACCACCAAGCAGGACAACACGCTTCGGGTGTGCGCTGAGTGCGGACTCGATCTCGGCGGGATAGGTGTTGCGGCCGCCGACGGTGAACATGTCGACGCGCCGGTCGTTGAGGTAGAGGAAGCCGTCGGCGTCGAAGTAGCCGAGGTCGCCGAGCGAGTCCCAGCCGTCGCGGCTCTTCGCCTCAGATCCGATGTAGTGGTAGGTCGGCGGGGTGCCTGGCGCCGGCCGCATGTAGATCTCCCCGCTGACGCCGGGTGGGCATTCGTTGCCGTCGTCGTCGAGGACCTTCATCTCCCCGGCGACGACGACGCCGACCGAACCGGGGTGGGTCAGCCACTGATCACCCCGGATGAACGTCAGCGCCTGAAGTTCGGTGCCGCCGTAGAGTTCCCAGACGGTTTCGGGCCCGACAAGATCGATCCACGCCTGTTTGATCGCGGGCGGGCACGGCGCGGCGAGGTGCCAGAACCGGCGAATCGACGACAGGTCGTAGGCGTCCGGGTCCGCGCGGTACACGGGCAGCAGTCGCTGCATGATCGTCGGTACCGTCGCCAGGAACGTGACCCGGTGCTGCGTGACGAGCGTCAGGAACTCGTGTGGTTCGAAGCGCGGCATCAACACCAGGTGGTGCCCCTGCACCAGCCCGACGGCGAACGTGGTGAAGCCGGTGTTGTGGGACAGCGGAACCGAGACCAGGTTGACGTCGCCCTCCTGCGCCCCGAGCCCGTAACCGGCAAACGCCGGAAACCGGCTGTCGCCGCCTGCCTCGATCAGCTTGGGCCGCCCGGTGCTGCCGCCCGACGCCATCGACTTCCACACCGGTGACACCACCTCGGGCAGCTCGGCGTCCGACAGCGTCGGCTCCGGTGTGAAACCCGCAGGCACACTTGGTGTTTGCCCGCGCGGATCGTCCCGCCCGACGATGAGTGCCTGCGACCGCAGATCCAGCAGGGCCTCGAGTTCAGCGTCGGGCAGCCGTGCCGACAGCGGCGTCGGCGTCGCGCCGAGCTTCCATGCGGCCAGCACGGACTGCGCCCACTGGATCGAGTTGGGCAGCACGATCGTCACGTAGTCGCCGACGCCGACCCCGCGCTCGGCGAAGGCACGGGCGAGCCGGTTCGTCGAAAGGTCGAGTTCGCGGCGGGTGATCGTCTCGCCCGAACAGGTGACCGCGGGTGCGTCGGGATCGGCTGCGGCCAGCGCAGACACCTGGGTGCTGATGGGTGGCGTCTCGTCGGCCATGTCAGTAGCCACCCTGTGCGGCGAAGATCTTCCGCGGGTTGTCCACGAGCATGGTGGTGATCTGCTCGTCGGTCACCCCGCGCTGCTTCAGGGCGGGCAGCACGTCGTTGTGGATATGTAGGTAGTGCCAGTTCGGCATGGCGACGGGCACGACTCCGTCTGGCAGCCAGTCGAGGACGCACGACGCGTCATGCGACAACACCATCTTGTCGGCGTGCCCGCGCTCGCACATCGTCGCCACCGTATTCACCCGCGCCTCGGTGTCTAGGAAGGTGTCGAGGCCGAAGCGGTCCATGCCGATGTAGGAGCCGTTGCCGATCAACTCTTCGAGGTAGCCGATGTCGGTGGAGTCGCCGCTGTGCCCGATCACGACGCGGGACAGGTCGACGCCCTCCTCGGTGAAGATGCGCTGCTGCTCCAGGCCGCGACGGGTGGCCGCATGGGTGTGCGTGGTGATCGGCACACCGGTTTCGCGGTGCGCCGCAGCGACCGACCGCAGCACCCGCTCGACGCCGGGGGTCACACCCGGTTCGTCGGTGGCGCACTTGAGGATCGCCGCCTTGACGCCGGTGCCCGCGATGCCCTCGGTGATGTCACCGACGAACATCTCGGTCATGATCTCGGGGCCGTCGAGCAACGTTCCCGGCCCGCGCAGGGAGAAGTACAGCGGCACGTCGTTGTAGGTGTAAAGACCTGTGGCGACGACGATGTTGATGTCGGTTTCGGCGGCGATGCGCGCGATGCGCGGAATGTAGCGGCCGAGGCCGATCACGGTCGGGTCGACGATGCTGTCGACGCCGCGGGACTTGAGCTCGTTGAGGCGGTTGATCGCATCGGCCTCGCGGGCGGCCTCGTCGCCCCACACTTCGGGGTGGTTGTGGTGGATCTCGGGGGACAGCACGAAGACGTGTTCGTGCATCAACGTCACTCCGAGGTCGGCGGTGTCAATCGCTCCTCGGACGGTATTGAGCTGCGGCACTCCGCCGATGCTACCGACGCCGCAAGCGCGCCTATGGAGATCAGCGCAAGCAGTTGGACGCCCGCGGAATGCCCGACGTAACCGTCCACCGAACGCCACGGGTTCTGCGACAACACCGCGCCTGCCAGGATCAGCCCGCCCGCGCTGGTGCCGACGGTGACGGCGTCGTTCAGCCGCGGCCGGTTGCGCAGCAGATACCGGACGCCGATCGCCGCACCCATGACCACGACACCGGCGATACCCGCGATCACGGCACCGACGGCCAGGATCGCCACCCCCGTCGCGGCCGCATTGGGTCGCCACGGCCTCGGCGGGTCGGCGGCCGGCGGTGGGCGGCGCGCCGGCACCAGCGCCAACAGCGCGAGGATCGGCAGCAGCGTCAGCCCGCCCGCGATGCCTGCGCGGTAGACGGCGTTGGAGCCGAACGACAACGTGATGCTTCCTGCGGCGCCGGCGGGGACGACCCAACCCTGCTGCCAGCCGTTGACGGTCACCGGGCTCAGCGTGGTGCCGTCGGCGGTGCGGGCGGTCCAACCGGGGTTGATGCTCTCGGGCACCACGAGGATGCGTGACGCCTGCGATGCGGGGACGTCCACCTCGCGGTGATCGGAACTCCATGCCCCCGTGTGAACAGGGTTCGTTGCGGCGCTTGGCAATTGACGGCCAAGAGGCCCGACGAGCTGCACGCCGTCGACGACGAACGCCGCGCCGGGGCTGATCAACAGCTCCTGCTGGCCTGCGGGCAGCGCGATGGGGTCTTGCCGGCACGGCCGTGCCGGAATCGGATCGCCGTCGAGCAGCGCGCCGACCGTGGTGTCGACCTCGGTCTGGACGAACTGCCCTGCGACGGCGATGATCGGCCCGCGGCCACACGGCAGCGTCACCGCACGCTCGCTGTTGCGCGCGGCGTCGGCGGCGGCGATCGGCCGGCCTTGCGCGTCGAGTGCGGTGATCTCGGCCAGCCCGGGCGGCTTGATCTGGTCGAAACCCAGTGCCGTGCGGTCGATCACGTCGTCCCAGTCCAGGATGGACACCTTGACCGTGTCGGTGACCTTCGGCCGCAGCGACACCGTCTGCGGTCCGTCGCCGGAAAGCGGCCGCACCTGCGGGCCGTCCCCGAGATCGATCGCCACCAACTTCGGATGCGCGGGCAGCGTCGACGAACTCGGCGTCAGCCGCAGGCCGCCCACCTCACGGGCGGACGGCAGCTTCAGCGTCAGATTGGGCGGGGTGCGGTATTGCGCGACGCGCTGCGGTGCGGTCCACGCGGTGCGCGGGTCTCCGTCGGTGGCCGCGTAGACGGAGCCGAGCACGTCGATCGGGTCGGAGTCGCCCTCGGCCCTCGCCGTACCCGGCTGCCTGATCAGGTCGGCGAGATTGGGGCCCTGGCGCGGCCGCACCCATACCGTCGGGGTCACCGAAATCGGTTCGGGCACCGTCAGCGTGCGGCTCAGGTTCACCGGCTCCTCCGGCGACAGCGCCATCGTCGCCGCACAGTGCACGCCGTCGGGCCCGTCGGCACAGCCGGACCGGCCGAGCAGCTCCGAACCGAGATCCCATTGTGCGACAGCGGAGTTCGCCGGCGGTCCCGGCACAGACACCGTGTGGCGCAGTTCGATCGGTTGGGCGAACCCGGAGGCGTCGTACTGGGTGACCGTGAAGTCGGTGAGGCCGAACTGCACGCCGGGCGACCCGTCGTCGGTGCCGACCGCGGTGATGCGCACCCACGGTGTCTCGCCGTACGGCAGCGCCGCGGTGATCGGCTTACCCGGGTCGTCGAAGCGCAGCGTGCTGGTGCCGTTCACAGTGGAGATCTCGATCCGGCGGACCTGCGCGCCGACCGCCGTCGCGCTGGGTGTGACGGTGATGGTGGCGTTGGTGACGGGGTGGTCGAAGTCGACCTGCAGCCACTGCCCGACGGCGGACTGCAGGGCGTTGGACACCCAGCTCGTCGAGGAGTCGCCGTCGATGGCCGCGGTCGGCCCGGTCGCGGGCGCGACGTTGGGCAATGCGGTGGAGTCCGCCGCCGAACTCGACACCGTGATCCGGCCGCCGGTCCATTCGCCGTGCACCATGCGGGTATCGCCCGCGGGATAGTCGGGCACGCGGTTGAAGGTATGCCGCGCATCGCCTTCCGCGCGGATCGCCGACAGGTGGTCGTCGACACGGCCGTAGTCGGTCTCGCGCGCCAGCGGGGTGTCGGTGACGGTGACGACCGGTGTCGGAAGCCCGGCGCGCTGGGCGTCCGCGGTCAGCAGCATGGGCCCAAGCGGCGGCTGGTTCAGCAGCCTGCGGCGTTCGTCGAGCCGCAGCAGCGCCTCGGGTCCGCCGTCGACGCGGGCCATCGCTTCGGTGTCGGTGAGGTACGGCGCACCGGGTTGGCCTTGTGTCTGCACCCGGTAGATCTCGACGGCAGGGTACTTAGGCCGCAGCCCGCTGTCGGAGATGAATCCCGGCAACGTGCCCGGTCCGACCTGTTCGCCGAACTCGGCCACCTTCGACAGCCCAGGTGATCCGTCGATCGCGCGGTGCACCAGCACCGGCCTGGCCGACCGCGACGTCTCCGGATCCAGGTCGTTGCGGACGACGACATAGGAAATTCCTTGCCGGGCAAGGGTATCCGCCAGTCCGGCGGATGGCCGCCCGGCGGCGAAGCAGCCGCTGCACCGAATCCAGCGCGCGGATCGTCTCCGGCGGTGTCAGCGGGATCGAGTCGCGCACGCCCCACGGGCTGCTGCCGAGCACCTGGAGCGGTTCGTCGTGGCTGGATCCCCACACCTGCGTGGCGAACGGGGCGCCGGGCGCAACCAGCACGCGCCCGGGCGGCGAACCCGAATTGTGCTCGTCGAGCCAGGCCGCGGTCTCGTGCCAGTACGGGGGGATCGCGTCGAACGCGCCCGGCGGGGTGAGCCGCCCCGTCCACGCCAGCGACGTGCCCGTGGCCAACGCAACCAGCACCACGATGCCGACCGCGACCCGCTTGTCGTTCTCGGGGTGCGCGAAGGCGTGCACCCACTCCCGCCGCGGCACGCTTCCCGGCAGCGGAAGGCGGCCGAGCAGATGCGCGAGGCCGAGCACCAACGGCAACCGGATCAGCGGCTCCAGCTTGTGCACGTTGCGCAGCGGGGTTCCGCCTGCGTCCAGAAACGTCTGAACCGCGTGGGCCAGAGGCGATCCAAGGCCGCCGGCGTACCCGGCCGCCAACAGGGCGATACCGATCAGCAGGATCGTCACCAGCCGGCCGCGGGCAGGCATCGTGCGCATCGCCAACCCGGCGAGGCCCGCCGCCGCGACCAGCGTGGTGGCCAGCACCGCGACCGTGCCGGTGACCAGAGTCGCGCCCGCGGTGGCGTTCGGCGCGACGAACGGGGTCCAGCTGTCCGTGCCGCGCAGCACCTCGGTGAGCGACGTCCATTGCGTTGTCACACCGGAGGACTCGATGAAGTCGAGGAACGGCGGACTGATCCGGCCAAGCATGACCAGCGCCACCACCCACCACGTGATGGCCAGCACCGCACCCAGCGCCCACCACGCGGTGAACCGCACCCACAATCGGTTCGGCCGGTGACAGGCCCACCAGATCAGCGCGGCCAGGCACCCGGTCAGCGTGGCGACCGCGTTGACCGCGCCCATGAGGGCGAGCGCCAGCGCCGACCGCGCGGCAAGCATCCGCACCGAGCCGGAACCGCGCAGCGCCACGACGACCGGCAGCAGCACCCACGGCGCCAGCATCATCGGCAGCGTCTCCGAAGAGATCGCGCCGATCGTGGTCAGCACGCGCGGCGACAGGGCGAAGGCCGCGGCCGCGATGACCCGCGAACCCGGCGAGCCGATGCCCAACGCCTCGGCCAGCCGCAGCAGGCCCCAGAACCCGACCGTGAGCAGCAGCGCCCACCACAGCCGCTGCGTCACCCAGCCCGGCAGCCCAAGGATGTCGCCGAGCAGGAAGAAGGCGCCGTGCGGGAACAGGTAGCCGTAGGCCTGGTTCTGCGCCTGGCCGAACGGCAGTTCGCTGTTCCACAGGTTGAGCAGCGCGCGCCAGGAACCGCAACGGGTTGGCGGTGAGGTCGAGTTTGGTGTCCGGCGAGATCTTTCCCGGCGACTGCGCGAACGTCAGGGCCAGCGATACCGCCGCGACCAACCACAGCCAGCGGCGAGCGAGCGCGCGGAACTAGCTCCGGTTGCCGTACTCGACACGGTTCAGCACGGCCGACGCCGGATCGCCTGCCTGCACTGGCGGCTTGGTGTCCTGCTGCACCATCAGCGTGATTCCGAAGATGGCGGCCGCGCCCAGCAATAGGCCGACAACGATGCTTGCCGCAGCGGGCACCAGAAACCGGTCCATGCGGCCAAGGTAACACGCGGCCCATGCGGCGGTCTGATAGCGCCATGACAGCATTGCCCCATGGCACTGCCCCGTGTACTGGGTGCGCTCGCGGCGCTGACCGGCTTGTTGGTCGCCTGCTCTGCCGCCGCTGAGAAGCCCGCCGCGTCGCCAGGACCCAACCCATCGAACACGTCGTTGGATCGGCCGCTGCCC
Organism: uncultured Actinomycetota bacterium; assembly: GCA_963716505.1. GTDB lineage: Bacteria > Actinomycetota > Actinomycetes > Mycobacteriales > Mycobacteriaceae > Mycobacterium. Next base: position 22,227 of record CAVQTL010000016.1, on the reverse strand, counting down.
GCCGCACCCGCACCGCCTGCCTGCGGTGATGTGCTCGCCTCGATGTCGATTCGCGACAAGCTGGCGCAGCTGCTGATGGTCGGCGTCACCGGGGCCGACGACGCCCGCGCCGTCGTCGACAACCACCACGTCGGCGGCATCATGATCGGCAGCTGGACCGACCTGTCGATGATGGGCGCGCCGCTGGCGGACATCGCCTCCTCGGCGAGCCCGCTGCCGCTTGCGGTCAGCGTCGACGAGGAGGGCGGACGGGTGTCCCGTCTAGCAGGCCTGATCGGCGAGCAGCCATCGCCGCGGGTGCTCGCCCAGACGTATGACACCCGACGAAGTTCGCGGCATCGCGTTTCCAGCGCGGCCAGGCCATGCGGGGCCTCGGCGTCACCATCGACTTCGCGCCCGTCGTCGACGTCACGACCGAATCCGACGACGAGGTGATCGGCGATCGCTCGTTCGGCTCGGATCCCGCAGCAGGTGATCCAGTACGCGGGCGCATACGCGCAGGGTCTGCGTGACGCCGGCGTGCTTCCGGTGCTCAAGCATTTTCCCGGGCATGGGCACGCCTCCGGCGATTCGCACGAGGGCGGCGTCGTCACCCCGCCGCTCGAGGAACTGAAGACCAACGACCTGATCCCGTATGGGGTGTTGACCACTCAGGCGCCCGTCGCCGTGATGGTCGGCCACATGCAGGTGCCCGGCCTGACCGGCACCGACCCGGCCAGCCTCAGCCCAGCCGCCTACGGGCTGCTGCGCTCAGGTGGCTACGGCGGTCCCGGCTTCGGCGGCCTCGTCTACAGCGACGACCTGTCCAGCATGGGCGCCATCAACCAGCGCTACGGCGTCGCCGACGCGGTGCTGCGGGCGCTGCAGGCCGGTGCCGACGTCGCGCTGTGGGTCACCACCGACGAGGTGCCCGCGGTGCTGGACCGGCTGGAGAAGGCGCTGGCGGCAGGCGAACTGTCGCAGGGCCGCGTCGACGAGTCGGTGCTCAAGGTGGCGGGCCAGAAGGGCCCGAATCCCAAGTGCTGACGGGCTGAGCGTCCGCTACAGGCCGTAGACGCGGGTGGCGTTGTGCACGCCGATCATGTCGACGATCGCGATCGCATCCTGTTCACCGCAGTCGCCGGTGCGCACCCACTCGCCGAGGACCAGTCCCATGGCGCGCCGCCACAGCACGGCCCCGAGCAGATGGAACTCGGGTGGGCCGAAGGCGTCCGACGAGTACAGCTGCTTGGCGAAGGGTGCGGTGTCGAGCGCCTCGCCGACCAGAGCGGTCGATCGGCTGCCGAGGTAGTTGATGGCAAGGCCCACATCGAAATTCACGTGATCGAACGCCTGCGCCAGATAACCGGCCTGGCGGTGGAACGGGTAACAGTGCAGCAGCAGGATCGGGACGGGTGTCATGGTGCGCAGCAGCGGCAGCAGCAGCAGGGGATCGGTGCGGTTCAGATCGAGGTCCCGGTCGCCGAACCCGACGTGCACCTGCACCGGCAGCCCGTGTTCTGCGGCCTCGTGCACGCCGAAGGCGATCAGAACCGGGCTGTCGACACGCAACCCGCTGCCCTGCGAGGCGAGCGAGCGGGCGTGTTCGACGACCGCGACATCGGTCGGGCGCGACCAGTCGATGTCGAAATTGGTGCGGTAGGCGGCGATGGTCTTGGTGCCGACGACGTTCGGCGAGTCCACCGCATCCTGCAGGGCCGACCGGAACGCGGCGGGGAAGTCGTCGGGATCCGTCCCGGTCTCGAGCAGATCCTCGGTGAGACGTTCCAGCCGCAGGATCTCCGACGCCGGCCTGCCGCTGAGCTCGGTGAGCTGTTCGGGGGTGGTGAGCAGGTCGCCCTTGAACCCGGTGTCCACGATCCAGCGCGAGACCCCCGCCTGCGGCAGCATCGCCGCCGTCAACTCGTCGGGGCCGAGTTCGCTGCGGCGGGCCCAGTAGTCGTCGGCGGGCGCGTGTCCCGGTAACCCCAAAACGGGTGCGCACCAACGCCGGATCGCGAGACCGAGCGGCGAGTCGAACATCGTCATGAAATCCGGCACGGGGTCCGTCGAGCCCTCGTTGATCGACGCCTCGAATCCGGCGCGGTCGACGGGTTTGTTGAACGCGCCGTGCACGTGGTGGTCGACCAACGCAACGTTGCGCAGACGATCGGCCAGCGCGTCGGGCACCCGGTCCTCGACGCCGGAGAAGACGTCGGGAGCATTACCAGCCCGCATACCGCGCGACCTCCTCGGCGTCGACCTTTCCCGCGGCGACGTCCGCGATGGCGTCGCCGACGATGGCAGCGGCCCTGCCTGCCTCGTCCTCGGTCAGCACCAGCGGCGGGGTGATCTCCAGGACGTTGCCGCCGACGTAGAAGACGACCGCCCCCAACTCCCAGGCACGGTAGACCACCTGTGCGGCAAACCGTGGATCGCGGTCGCCCGTCTGCGGGTCGACCAGTTCGAGCCCGATCGCCAGCCCGCGGCCGCGCACCTCGCCGATCCGGTCCGCGCCCGGCGAGCCCGGCCAACCCCCGTAACGCATCCTGAAGGGCCGCACCGACTTTCGCCGCGCGGTCGGCCAGCTGGTCGGCGACGATGGTGGCCAGCACCGCCCGGCCCGCCGCCGTGCACACCGGATTGCCCGCGGTGGTCAGCAGCGCCGCGGCGGGCGGTTCGTCGAGAATCTCCGCCGGGCCGACCGCCGCCGACAGCGGCAGACCGCCACCGAGCACCTTGCCGAACGTCACGATCTCGGGCACCACGCCGTCGTGTTCGAAGGCGTGCATGGTGCCCGGCCGGGCGAGGCCCATCTTGACCTCGTCGCAGATCATCGGCACGCGATGAGCACGGCAGTGTTCGTGCAGTTGCGCCAGGAACCCGTCCGGCGGCACCACCAGCCCGCCGTCGGACAGAATCGGCTCGACGATCAGGCAGGCGATGGCCCCGGTCGCCAGGTGCTTGGCTGCGAGATCCAGGCTTTCGGCGACGTCGGCGTCGATATCGCCGCCCGCGGGCCGAAAAGGGTTGGGGTACGGGAGGAAAACGACGTCGGCGTCCGGTGCCGCCCCGGCATCGACGTGCACACCCGAGACGCCCATCGCAACGCCGACACCGCCGTGATAGCTGTGCTCGAATGCGACCACCGTGCGCTTGCCCGTCGCGTGCCTGCAGGCCCGCAGGGCGACATCGTTGGCGTCAGATCCCGCGTGGCCCAGATAGACTCGCCGTTCGCCACTCCCCGGCACCAGCGCGAGCAGGTCCTCGGCAAGGCCAACGGAATCGGGATGCACCGCCGACAGCCCGCCTGCTCCCGGCGCCGTACGCACGGCCCGGCTGACGGCTTCGGCGACCGCGGGGTGGCCGTGCCCCAGCCCGCAGGCCGTCCAGGTGGCCGACAGGTCGAGCAGTTCGCGGCCATCGGGAGTGACCAGGGTCGAGCCGTGTCCGGACACCACCTCGAGCGGGAAGAAGCGCAGCTTCTCGATGCCTGCGATGGCGGCTTCGTCGCGCTCGTAGAGGGTGCTCACTGTGGCGTCAGATTCAGTTCGGCGGACAGTGATTCGCCGACGCGCTTGGCGATACCCGATGCGGCGACGGCGATGATCAAACCGATCACACACCAGTAGAGGCCGAGCAGCGGTGCGGCGGAGGCTGTTTCGGCATCCTTGACGTTGAACCACAGCACCACCACGATCACCAGCGCGCCGAGGAGCGGCAGCACCAACCCGGGCACCTTGCCCTTGCCGCCGTGCACGTCGAGGAACTTGGGCGAGCCGACGAACCACGCCGCGGCGATCTCCACCAGCAGGTAGCACACCATCAGGCAGACGGAACCGGCAACGGCGAAAAGGAAGTACGTGTCGATCGCGTCGTTGCCGGTACCCATATCGGGCCAGCCGACAGCGGCGCAGATCAGGTTGACCACCAGAGCGACGATGACGACCAGCCAGGTGGCCCGGCGCGGGCCGCCGGTGTCGGCGTGGATCTGCGCCAGGGCTTTCGGGCCGAAGCCGTCGCGGGCGAATGCGTAGAGCATCCGGCCGGACGTCGCCGTCGTCGCCAGGTGGCAGCCGAACGCGGACACGATCGCGGTGAAGATGACCACCAGGCCGAACCACTGGCCGACATAGGTGCCGCCCAAGTCGCCCAACGTGTTTCCCGAACCCTGGAACGCGTCCAGCCCGGCCTGGTCGGTGCCGAAGCCGACAACCTGGGCGAACATCACGACGACGAACAGCACACCGGTCAGCAGCAGGGTTCCGGCCAACGCCCGCGGGATATTACGACCGGGATTGTCGGTTTCCTCGCCCATCGACGCGCACGCCTCGAAGCCCGCCCAGGACAGGAACGCCGCGACAACGCCTGCGAGCACCGCCGAGGGCTCGACGCCACCGGAGAACGAGAACACGGAGAAGTCGATACCCGTCGACGGCGCACCGCCTTTGCCGAAGATCACGACGACGAGCACGACCATGGCCAGGATGCCGATGCCCTCGATGACGAGCAGGATCTTGGCGAGCAGCCTGATGTCGCGACCGGACAGCAGGAACGAGATCACGGCGGCGATCACGACGATCGCCACCCACGGTGGCTGGTAAGGGTTTTCGCTGTCGGGTTGCAGCTCGGCGATGAACGCGTTGGTGAACGCCGCGGTCAACGCGAGGGTGCCGATGGAGAAGGCCCAGTAGGCGCCGAGCATCGCGAAGCCGGCGAAGAACCCGGTCCTCGGTCCGATGGTGCCGCCGACCAATCCGTATGACGAGCCGGCGTGATTGAGGTGCCGGGTCAGCCGGACGAAGCTGTAGCCGACCAGCGACACGCCGACCAGGCCGATCAGGAACACCAGCGGGATGGACTTACCCACGGTGCCGATCAGGCCCTGACCGTTTCCCGACATCGCCAGGGTCGGCCCGACGAGCGCGACAGACAGCGCCAGCGCGACCCAGAACGGCAGCTGCCGCCGCGGGATCTGGTCAACGTCGTCCGATGGGCCTGCCGGTGTGCTCGTAGTCATCGATGTCTCCTTCGTGCGCAGGGATTGTGGTCAGCAGCTCCAGGCCAGCCGCAGAGCTTTGGTGGTTTCGGCAAGTGGCCGGTCGCCGAAGGTGGTGATCTCGTGGCGACGGACGGCGACCAGCCCTTCGATCACCGCAGGGGTCAGCAGTTGCGCGGCGACCGGCGACGTCTCCAGGACCTTGATCACCGTCTGCTGGTCGGTCTGCAGCATCGGCGGTGGCGGCGCGGCCTTCGACGGATCCTTCGGCACCTCGACGGGCAGGTCGAGTCCCTGGTCGATGCCACGCAGGGCGCTGCCGAGGAGCGACACGGCCGCCAGGTAGGGATTGGCGCTGGGATCGACGAGCTTGAGCTCGATGTTGGCGCCGTGCGGGGTGCCCGGGGTGGCCGCCACGAATCGCACTGCGGCTTCGCGGTTTTCCAGGCCCCAGCACTGCGCCGCGCCGGCCCAGTTGCCGGGTTTCAGCCGTGCCGCCGACAGCACGGAGCCCGCGTACACGCCGAGAAGGTCGGGCAGCGTCTGCAGCACCCCGGCGATCGCGGACCCACCGGCCGGTCGCATGCCGTGCGGGCCCTGGCCGCCCGAGAACAGCGGCCCGTCGTCGTCGGCCAGGGACAGGTGTAGATGCGCGCCGTTGCCTGCCTCGCCCTCGAACGGCACCGGGGAGAACGAGATTCGCAGGCCGTGCCGGGCGGCGGCACGGCCGATCACGATGCGCGCCGCGGCGACGGTGTCGACAGCGGCCACGGGAGTGTTGGGCGCGAGGGACACCTCCAGCTGGTCGTGGCCGTACTCGGTGTGGATCTGCTCGACGGGTAGACCGGCGCGCTCGGCGGCCGCGGCAAGGTCGACGAGGAATGCCGACCGGTCCAACGATGTGCGCACACCGTACGGCGACCACGGATCAGCCGATGCATGGCCGGCGTCTGCGGACAGCATCGTGCACTCGAGCTCGGTGCCGACCATCGCGGTCAAACCCTTTGCGCTCAGGGTTGATTCGATGCGCTTGAGCAGTGAGCGCGTGCACAGCGCCGCGGGGGCGCCGCCCTGGTCGGTGAGGTCACCAGGCGCCCACGCGATGCCGTCTTCGACCAGCCGAAGTTCAGCGGGATCGATGCGGATCCGGAGGTCGCCGTCCACCCCGATATTCGGGGTGAACGCGATGCCGCTGTCGACGCAGAAAACGCTCCACGACGGGGAGACGCCAGTACCGGCGCTTTGGAAGGACTCGAGTCGGCGCAGCGGTACGTACTTCGCGCGGGTCACACCCGCCAGGTCGGTGATCGAACCCGCTACCAGTGCGACGCCCTCGGCACGCAGTTCCTCGACGTCGATGGGCAGCGGCATTGAACCTCCTCGTACGCCACGAGTGTGCGAGCCGTGTATGTCATAAATGTTTCATAATCTCTAAGATCTGCGCTAGAGGATTGATTCATTAAATTTCGTCTTCTCGATCCGTCGAAAGGGGCGTCGCCATGTGCCGACTCTTGGGTGTCGTCTCCGCCACCCCGATATCGGTGTCGCGGGCCGTCGGTGAGGACGTGCTGACGGACTTCGTCGCGCTGACCAAGATCCACGGCGACGGATGGGGCATCGCGCGCGTCCGACTGCCCGGCCACGAGCCGAAGATCGAGGTGTCGGCGGGCAGCGCGCTGGACGATCCGCACTTCGCCGCGGCCACACATGACCACCGGTCGGCCGCGAGCCTGGTCCATCTGCGCTGGGCGACGACCGGGCTCGCCGTGCGGCCGGAGAACTCGCATCCGTTTCTCGCGCAGCGAATCGCCATGGCGCACAACGGTTCCATCAAACCGATCGAACAGCTGGAGGAGCTGCTCACACCCGAAATCGCCGCAACAATCCGCGACTCCACCGATAGCGAGCGCTATTTCGGCCTGATCCGCCAGCATCGCGCCTCGTCGCCGGATCTGGCCGAGGCCGTCCGTCGGGCGGTATCCCAACTTCGTGAGCTCTTTCCCGACGCCAGCCTCAACTCGCTGATCCTCGGCGAGGACCAGCTGATCGCCGTGCACGCACACGCCCGCAGCCGGCTGCCCGATGAGGACATCGCGGAGATCACGGCTGCGGATCTCCCCGCCGAGCACCTCGAGGATTACTTCGGGATGCGCTGGGCACGTCCCGCCGAGGACAGGGTCGTCATCGCGTCGACGGGCTTCGGCGACCTCGATTGGCGACCGCTGGAGTCGGAGAGCGTCACGTCGATCTCGATGAATGACCTGTCGATGGCGACGCTGCCGCTGATGACCCCCTCGACACCATGAGCGACGAAACCGTCGCGGTGCGGACCAGTTCCGCATTGCCGACGCTGAGCAAGGCCGAGCGCAGGGTCGGTCGGGCCCTTCTTGCCGACTATCCGAGCGCCGGGCTGGCCAGCGCCGCCCGACTCGCCGAACGCGCCGAGGTCAGTCCGCCGACCGTGCTCCGGTTCGCGCAGTCGCTCGGTTACGACGGTTTCACCGATCTGCAGGTCGCGTTGCGCGCCGAGCTGTCGGCCCAGTCGAACGGCCCGATCACCCGGTTGCCGGATGCGCCGCCCGCCGGCGGTCTTCTCGACCGGCTGCTGCAGCAGGCGCGCGCCCAGAACGAGCGAGCCGTCGATACGCTCGCGGCGCTGCCGACCTCGGCGCTCGATGCTGCGGTTGCGCTGCTGTCGGACACCGGGCGGTCCGTGTATCTGCACGGCGGACGCTTCTCGCATCTGCTGGCCGTGCACCTGGCCGCCCACCTCGAACAGCTGCGTCCCGGGGTGCGGTTGCTCGCCGATCCGGACGGCGGCGACATGGGTGCGATGCTCGAACTGTCGCGCGCCGACGTCGTCGTGCTGTTCGACTACCACCGCTATCAGCGCAGCGCCGCGGACCTCGCGGTGCGGGTGCACCGCGCGGGGGCGACGGTCGTGCTCATCACCGACGACCTGGCGTGCCCGGTCGCGCCCGAGGCCGAGGTGGTGCTCGCCGCGTCCAGCACCGTCGGCACCGCGTACCAGAGCATGGCTGCGGGCTTCCTGCTCACCGAGCTGCTGATCCCGCTGGTGATGGATGCGCTCGGCGAACCGGCGCGCACGCGGATGGCGCTGTGGGAGGAGCAGCGCCGGACCGAGCTTCTACCCTGACCAGCTATTCTCGAGTAATGGCAGGTGGTACCAAACGACTTCCGCGTGCCGTCCGTGAGCAGCAGATGCTGGACGCCGCGGTGCAGATGTTCTCCATCAACGGCTATCACGAGACATCGATGGACGCCATCGCCGCACAGGCCGAGATCTCCAAGCCGATGCTCTACCTCTACTACGGCAGCAAGGAGGAGCTCTTCGGCGCCTGCCTGGCCCGCGAACTGGGCCGGTTCGTCGAAACGGTGCGGGCCGAGATCGATTTCAAGCAGAGCCCCAAAGATCTGTTGCGCAACGCCGTGCTGTCGTTCCTGAACTACATCGATACCAACCGTGCCTCGTGGATCGTGTTGTACACCCAGGCCACCAGCTCGCAGGCGTTCGCGCACACGGTGCGCGAGGGTCGTGACCGGATCATCGATCTGGTCGGCAGGCTGCTGCAGTCGGGCACCCGAAACCCCGAGCCGGACACCGACTTCGACATGATGGCCGTCGCCCTTGTGGGTGCGGGCGAGGCGGTGGCCAACCGCGTCAGCGCAGGCGATGCCGACGTCAACGAGGCCGCCGAGCTGATGATCAACCTGTTCTGGCGCGGCCTGAGGGCGACACCGAGCGATAAGGACACGCCCGCCGCGACGGCGGCAGGCGGCTAGACCGCCTTGCCTTCGACAAGGCTGATCGGGCCCGCGGTGGGCACTACCCGCGTCAACTGAAAACCGGCCTGTTCGTACAGCTTTCGGTATTCTTCTGCAGTTCGTTCCCTGGCGGCGACCTGTACCAGCATCTCCATGTCTGCCCACTTGCCGATGAACTCCCTGTCGTGTTCGGGGATCACGAACTCGATCAGCAGCAGCATGGCGCCGGTGCGCGCCGCCTTCCGGACGTTTTTCAGAATCGTCACCGACTCGGCGTCCGGCCAGTCATGGATGACGTTCTTCATCACATACGCGTCGCCGCCCTCGGGTACGGCATCGAAGAAGGAGCCGCCTTCGATCTGCACTCGGTCGGCAACCCCGTGCTTTCGCAGCAGTTCCGGTGCACCCTCGACGACCTGGGGGAGGTCGTAGAGGACGCCGCGGGTGCCGGGAGTCGCCGCCACGATCGCCGAGAGTAATCGCCCGTGCCCTCCGCCGACGTCGACGACCGTCGAGAACGGTGAGAAGTCATAGGCGGCGACGACGGGTGCGACGGCGAACTCCGACACGCTCGTCATCGCATCGTTGAAGATCGCGGCGAATTCAGGTTGCTGGTCGAGCCACTCCCACGAGCTCATACCGCGCAGTTTGGGTGGATAGGCCTCGCCGGTCCTGACGGCGTCGACCAAGCCGCTCCAGTGTTCGCGGTACAGCGGATGGCCGACCATGCGCGCCATGCCTGTCATCGACGTCGGCGCATCGGACCGCAGAGTCTCGCCGAGAGCGTTGAGAGCGAACCGCCCATCGGCGCGCCGCGTGAAGATGCCCTCGCTGACGAGCGCCCGCATCAACCGGGCGAGCGCGTCGGGGTCGGCGCCGACACGTCGGGCCAGTTCGTCGGCGGTCAGCGGCCCGTCGCCGAGTGCGTCGGCGACCTTGAGTTCGGCGGCCACGGAGATGCCCTGCACGCGCCACGCCCAAAGAATCATGTCCATCATGGCGGCCGCGGGAGGTGCGGTGCGCTGGTGGACACGGCCGACGATGTGGCGGGCGCGTTCGACGACGCGGACGAGCTTGGCGGGCGGCATCTTCTGCGCGGTCACCGTTCGACTCTAAGACAGGAAGGCGACGCTTCCCGCATTCTGTACGCGTGACGTCGAGTGGGCTGGTGTGGCGCAGTCTGGGCATGCTGCGCGCCGTACGCGGCCCAATCGTGGTCTCTGTCGTTCTCGGTGTGATCGCATCGGCCCTGCCGTACGTCTCGGCGGCGGCGTTCGGGCCGATGATGCAGGTCGTCGCCGACGCGGGCGAGAGCGGAAACCTCGCCGGCGTATGGGATATGCGAGGACCCATCGTCGCAGGCGACAACGGCATCCTCGGGCTGTTTGCGGACCCGGTCCCATTCGGGGTGCTGCTGGCGATATGGTCGGGCTCGCTGCTGCTGACCCAGCTGATGTACTTCGTGAACGCGTGGGTCAGCGCGAGCGTCGACCGCGTGCTTCTGGTGGATATCCGGCAACGCGTTCACGACCATATGCAACGGCTGTCGCTCGACTTCTTCAACCGGTCGCGCGGCGGGGAGTTGATCCAGCGCGTAACGGTCGAACCGGCCGGTGTGCAACGGCTTCTGACGGATTGTCTGCTCCCGCCGCTGATCGACATCGTCGTGATGATCGCGGCGATCGGCTACCTGATGATGATTTCATGGCAGATGACGGTGGCCGCACTTGTATTCACCCCGTTGGCGCTGTTCACACTGAGGTATGCCGGGCGTGGTCTGCAGGAGGCCATGCGCAGTGTGATGAACGCCGACAGGGCGATGGTCTCCGAAACCGAACAGACGGTCAGCGGAATCGCCGAAATCCAGACGTTCAACGCCGAGCCGTTGCGCAGCAAGCGATTCCATGAAGTCTCGGATCACTCCGCGAAGAGCACGGCGACCTCCGTGGTGTGGATGCAGGCGATGGCCAACGGTTCGCAGGTGTTCGTCGCGCTCAGCACGGTTGTGGTGCTGGTGATCGGCATCGCCTACAGTGCAAGCTTCGACCTCACCTTCGCGGGCCTGATGGTGTTCACCGCGTCGGTGCCGACGATGTTCCTTGCCGCGCAGCGGGTCATGGGTGCATACACCACCTACCACTCGGTGGCCCCGAATGCGGCGTCCACCTATGAACTGCTCGACACCCGCCCCTCGGTCGTGGAGGCCGCGGACGCGGTGGCACTCGGGGACATTCACGGCAACCTTGTCTTCGAGGACGTGGCGTTCGGTTACGGGCCGGACCAACTCGTACTCGACGGTTTGTCGTTCTCGATCGCGGAGGGCGAGACGGTGGCCCTGGTGGGCGGCATCGGGTCGGGGAAATCGACGGTGATCAACCTGCTGATGCGATTCCTGGAGATGGAACGCGGGCGGATTCTGCTCGACGGTCACGACATCGCGGGCGTGACCATCGCATCGCTGCGCGACCAGGTCTCCAAACTCGCCCAATTCCCGTTCTTCATCAAGGACACGGTCCGCGAGAACATCCGGCTCGCGTGGCCCGACGCGGCTGACGACGACGTCGAGGAGGCCTGCAAGAAAGCCCATGTCCATTCCATCATCAGCGATCCGACGAAGATGCGCGACGGCTACGACACGGTGATGGACGTGCAGGTGCCGTCGGGCGGCCAGAAGCGCCTCATCGCGCTGGCGCGCTGCCTGCTGCGCGAGCCCGAGGTGTTGTTGCTCGACGAGCCGACGGAGAATCTCGACGCCGACCAGCGCGCCAGGCTGACCGGCGTGATCCGCGACTATGCACGCGCACGCACGTGCATCGTCATCAGTCACGACATGGATTTCATTGCCGCGGTTGCCGATCGAATACTGGTCCTCGAGGGCGGCTGCGTCACGCAGATGGGCGACCATGACACGCTGATCGCTGAGGGCGGTCTCTACAAGCGGCTGTACGAAGCGCAGAACGTCGCCGGCTAGAGAGCCGTTACGGTGCCCTTGAGGTGGGGCTCGCCCTTCTTGAGATCGAGCAGCTTCAGTTCCCAGCCGTCGGAGACGCGGTCGACGTAGAGTCCGGCGCTGCGCCGGCAGCACCACCGGCCTGGCGAACCGCACCGAGTACTTCACCGCATCCGGCAGCTGGCCCTCGATGTTCGCCAACACCGCTGCGGCGCTGAACATTCCGTGCGCGATGACGGTGGGGAATCCGAACAGCTTCGCCGCGATCGGATTGGTGTGGATCGGGTTGTGATCCCCGCCGACCGAGGCGTAGTGGCGGATCTGTCCCGGCGTGATGCGCAGCACGGCGTTCGGCGGGCCCGGCTTCGACTGCTTCTCCGGCGGCGGTTTCGGCTCATCCGACAGGCTCGTGCGCTGCTGGTGCAGAAACGTCGTCACCTGATGCCACGCGGTGTCGTTGCCGACCTTGATGTCGGTCACGATGTCCACCAGCAGGCCCTTGCGGTGCTCGCGCAGGTTCTCCGCATGCACCGCCACGCCGACCGTGTCGGTGACCGCGATCGGGCGGTACTGCGTGATGTGGTTCTCGATGTGTACCGAACCCATTGCGGCAAAAGGGAAATCGAAGCCGGTCACCAGCGCCATGACGGTCGGGAACGTCAACGCGAACGGGTACGTCAGCGGAACGGCGTCACCGAATCGCAGCCCCGTGACGTTGGCGTACGCGGCGACGTTGGCTCCGTCGATCTCGAGTTCGTCGACGGTGAGCGTGCGGTCGGGAAGCGAATCGCCGCGCGGCACGAACGGCAGCGCTCCTGCCGCGGCGCGCAGCAGGTTCCTCAGGCCAGACGGCTGTGTCACGGTGCCTACCCTAGGCCCCCAGCCAGGCCTGGCCGCAGACCCGGATCGTGTTGCCGGTTACAGCGACCGACGCAGGGCTCGCGAAGTAGGCGATGGCCTCGGCGACGTCGACGGGCTTGCCGCCCTGGTACAGCGAGTTCAGCCGGCGGCCGACCTCACGGGTGGCCAGCGGGATGGCCTCGGTCATCTTCGTCTCGATGAACCCGGGCGCGACGGCGTTGATCGTGACGCCCTTCTCGCCGAGCTTGGGGGCCAGCGCATCGGTGAGGCCGATCATGCCCGCCTTGGTGGCCGCGTAGTTCGTCTGGCCGCGGTTGCCTGCGATGCCTGCCATCGACGAAAGGCCGATCACCCGGCCGCCTTCACCGAGAACGCCGCTGTCGACCAACCCCTCGGTGAGTTGCAGCGGGGCAAGGAGATTCACCGCGACCACAGCGTCCCACCGCGAGTCGTCCATATTGGCCAGCAGCTTGTCGCGGGTGATGCCCGCGTTGTTGACCAGGATGTCGAGCCGACCGTCGTAGTGCTCCCGCACGTGCTCGGTGATGCGCTCGACGGCGTCGGCGGCGGTCACGTCGAGCGTCAGCGCGGTGCCGCCCACCTTGGTGGCGGTGACGCCGAGTTGATCGGGGGCGCCTTCTGGGGCCTTCATGTCGATGCAGATCACCTGCGCGCCGTCGCGGGCGAACACCTCGGCGATGGTGGCGCCGATGCCGCGCGCCGCACCGGTCACGACCGCGACCTTGCCGTCGAGCGGCTTGTCCCAATCGGCGGGCGGCGCCGCATCGGCCGCACCGACGCGGAACACCTGCCCGTCGACGTAGGCCGACTTGCCGGACAGGATGAACCGCAACGTCGACTCGAGCCCGGTTGCGGCCGGCTTCGCGTCGGGGGAGAGGTACACCAGCGATACCGTGGCGCCGCGCCGCATCTCCTTGGCCAGCGACCGGGTGAAGCCCTCCAGCGCCCGCTGCGCGATCTGCTCGTGCGGGCTGCCCGCCTCTTCTGGCGTCGTGCCGACGACCACGATCCGGCCCGACGGCCCGATGTTGCGCAGCAGCGGCGTGAAGAACTCGTAGAGACCCCTCAACCCGGCGGGCTCGGTGATGCCGGTGGCGTCGAACACCAGCCCGCCGAAGGAGTCGGCCCAGCGGCCGCCCAGGTTGTTGGACACCACGTCGTAGTCCTCGGCAAGCGCGCTGCGCAGCGGTTCGACGACGCGGCCCTCACCTCCGATGAGCAGCGAGCCTGCCAGCGGCGGATCGCCTGCCCGGTAGCGGCGCAGCGTCTCGGGCTGGGGGATGCCGAGCTGCTTGGCAAGGAAGTTTCCCGGCGCCGAATGGACGAGTTGCGAGTACAGGTCGGTAGCCACGACACCGAACTTACTCCAGAGTAATAAGGGTGGGTAGGATGGCCCCCATGGCCAACACCACGAGCAGGCGCGTCGCCGTTCTCGGCGGCAACCGCATTCCGTTCGCGCGCTCGGACGGCGCGTACGCCAACGCTTCCAACCAGGACATGTTCACCGCCGCGCTGGGCGGGCTGATCGATCGCTTCGATCTGGCGGGCGAGAAACTCGGCGCCGTGATCGGTGGCGCGGTGCTCAAGCACAGCCGCGATTTCAACCTCATGCGCGAGTGCGTGCTCGGCAGCTCGCTGTCGTCCTACACGCCCGCCTTCGACATCCAGCAGGCGTGCGGCACCGGTCTGCAGGCCACCATCGCCGCGGCCGACGGCATCGCCGCCGGGCGGTATGACGCGGCGGCCGCCGGCGGTGTCGACACCGCATCCGACGCACCGATCGCGTTCGGCGACGACCTGCGCCGGGTGCTGCTCGGGCTGCGCCGGTCCAAGTCCAACCTCGACCGGCTCAAGCTGGTCGGCAAGCTGCCCGCGGCGCTCGGCGTGGAGATTCCGGTGAACAGCGAGCCGCGCACCGGCATGTCGATGGGTGAGCACGCCGCGGTGACCGCAAAGGAAATGGGCATCAAACGCGTCGACCAGGACGAGCTGGCGGCAGCCAGCCACGCCAATATGGCGGCCGCCTACGACCGCGGCTTCTTCGACGATCTGGTCACCCCGTTCCTCGGGCTGTACCGGGACAACAACCTGCGCGCCGATTCCTCGGCGGAAAAGCTGGCCAAGCTCAAGCCGGTGTTCGGGGTGCGTTCCGGCGACGCGACGATGACGGCGGGTAACTCGACGCCGCTGACCGACGGCGCGTCGGTGTCGCTGCTTTCCACCGATGAGTGGGCCGAGGCGCACGGGCACCCGGTGCTGGCCTACTTCGTCGACGGCGAGACCGCTGCGGTGGACTACGTGAACGGCAAGGACGGCTTGCTGATGGCGCCGACGTATGCCGTACCGCGCCTGCTGGCGCGAAACAGCCTGAGCCTGCAGGACTTTGACTTCTACGAGATCCACGAGGCGTTCGCATCGGTGGTGCTTGCGCATCTTCAGGCCTGGGAGTCCGAGGAGTACTGCAAGGAACGGCTCGGCCTCGACGCGGCACTCGGTTCGATCGACCGGTCCAAGCTGAACGTCAACGGCTCGTCGCTGGCGGCGGGCCATCCGTTCGCCGCAACCGGCGGCCGGATCGTCGCGCAACTGGCCAAGCAACTCGCCGAGAAAAAGAAGGAAACGGGCAAGCCGGTACGCGGGCTGATCTCGATCTGCGCGGCCGGTGGGCAGGGCGTCGCCGCCATTCTCGAGGCCTGACCAGCCGGTTCCACCGGCGTGTAACGCGTCCGCGGCGGCGGTCGATACACGGGATAGCTCCGTGTTGTCGTCTGACCCCCCGACCCGACGGCAACACGGGGCGACTACTTTGGCGGGTCCTTCACCGCCTTGATCGGCCCCGCCGTCGGCGGCGGCGCGAACAGGTTTCCCCGCAGACTGCCCCGCGCCGTGCGCACCGCCACCAGGCCCCAGGTGAACAACAGGCCGGCGTACGCGACGACCGCCGCGACGCGGAACGCGGGCAGCCCGGTGTGATTGGCCAGTTGCGTGGTGCCGGTGACGAATGTCCCGACGGGGAAGGTCAGGCTCCACCACGTCAGCGCGAACGGCATGCCGCGACGCAGGGTGCGGACGGTCAGCTGGGTGGCCAGCGCGATCCACAGCACCGCGAACCCCCACACCGGGACGCCGAACAGCACCGCGAAAACGTTCATCCCGTTGGCCAGTTCAGGTGGCACGGCCAACGCGGCGTTCGCACCGAGCAGACCGGCGGCCGTGATGCCCTGGCCGAGCGGGCCGAGCACTATCCACAGAGTCGGCACCCGCGTCGTTCCTGACGTCCCGTAAAGCGCGAGCCTGCTCCAGATCATGGCGATGATGATCAGCGCCGCGACCAGAGACAGGCCGAACATCGCGTAGCAGCCGTAGAGCATCGTCGTGCGCCCTGTGCCCGGAGCCATGTGCGGTATCAGCAAGGCGCCCACCGCCGCCGAAACCATCGGTGGCACGACCGGCATCAGCCAACCGCCGAACGCCGCGTCCGGTTCGACGTTGAGCTGCGTGAACATCAGATACGGGATGGTCGCCGCGGTGAACAGCCCGCCCACGGTGCCCGCGGTCCACAACACCCAGGCCAGGTCGACGGCGATCCGCCCGCCGATCAGGTCCGTGCCGCTCAGCAGCGCACCGGCACCCACGGTCATCAGTGCCATCGGCGCGGCCCCGTAGAAGTGCGTCATCTGGGGATTGCGCGCATGGCTGCGGGCCACCGTGGGATGGCGTGCCCACTGAACGGTCACCGCGACGATGAGCACCACCAGCAGCACTGCGGCGACCACCCACACGATGTGGGAGAACGCGCGCAGCCCGGGCACGTGCACCGGCAGCGTGGCGCCTGCAGTGGCCACGATGCCGGTGCCCATGACCGAGGCGAACCAATTGGGCCCGAAATTCTGCAGCCGCGCCGGTTCAGTGGTCATCGCTGACCATCGTTTCACGCGCGTGCTTCGATGGAGGTCATGCGGATCAGCCTCAACCTCGTCAGCGCCGTCGGTGCGTCGCCGATCGATTCCACGGTGGACGCCCTCGCGAAAATGCGCGACGAGGGTTTCCGGAGAGTCTGGATGGCCCAGATGCCGTTACGACGGCGACTTGTTGACCGTGCTCGCGGTGGCGATGCGTGAAGTCGACACCATCGAAGTGGGCTCCGCGGTGCTACCGATCCAGAACCAGCACCCGATGCAGCTGGCGCAGCGCGCCCTGACGCTCAACACGATCGCGGGCGGCCGGTTCATTCTCGGCCTCGGCATGACGCATCAGGTGGTCACCGAGGGGATGTGGGGAATCCCCTACGACAAGCCGGTGCGCCGCATGCGCGAATACCTCGACGGCCTGCAGCCGCTGCTCGCCGGCGAAGCGTCAACGCGGTCGGTGAGACCGTGACGGCGCGCGGGGCGCTTCAGATACCCGGTGCACCGACGCCGGACGTGTATCTCGCCGCGCTGGGGCCGCAGATGCTGAAGCTGGCGGGGCGGCGCACGTCGGGGACGCTGACGTGGATGTGCGGACCCAAGACGCTGGGCGAGCACGTCGGCCCGACCCTGCGCGAGGCGGCCGCGGAAGCCGGTCGTCCGGAGAGCGCGGTTCGGGTGGTGGCCGGCCTGCCGATCGGCGTCACCGACGACGTCGCCGGTGCGCGGGCGCAGGCCGCCGAACAGTTCGGGAATGTACGGATTCCTGCCGTCCTATCGCGCGATGCTCGACCGGGAGGGGTACGCGAACCCCGAGGACGCCGCCATCATCGGCGACGAGAAAACGGTGTCCGACCGGCTCGACGAGCTGGGTGCGCTCGGCGTCGACGAGTTCTCCGCGGTCGTCTTCGACGCCTCTCCCGAGGTGCGCGAACGCACCCGCTCGCTGCTGCTCAGCAAGGACTCCTGACGGTCGAAATTCCCTCTGGTGTGACCGCAGTCACAGGCGTACAGTCGATCGCACGACGGGTTCGGGAGTGACCGATCCAAAGAGTCGGCAAGAGGTGAAAGCCGACCGCGCGAGACTAATGAGACGCACCTCAAATGTCCTCCCGAACCCGCCCTTTTATGTCTGGGTCAAGAACGCGACGATGCCCGCTGTGATGGCATCGGCATAGCGCTGGCGCCCTTCGGCAGTTTCCATCTGGGCCGCGTCGTCGGCATTGCGCATGTTGCCTGTTTCGACGAGGACGGCGGGATACTCGGCGAGGTTGAGACCCGCGAGGTCGGCGCGACCGTACAACCCGTCCGAGCCGATGTAGGTGGACGGTTGCAGTCCGGCGGCGGCCATGGAGTCGCGCACGGTGTTGGCCAGTCGGATGGAGGGCCCGCTTTGTGCGTCGTTGAGCGGTGGCGCCGAATAGTTGACGTGGAATCCGTGCCCGGAACCCGGTCCGCCGTCGGCGTGGATGCTCACGTCGGCGTCGGGACGCATTCGGTTCGCCGCCGCTGCCCGCTCATCGACACACGGCCCGACCGACGAGTCGTCCGCCCGTGACATCTGGATGCGAACGCCCATCTGCTCGAGAGCGGCACGCACACGCGTTGCGACGTCCCAGTTGAAGGTGTGCTCGGGATACCCGGCGTTGGTTGCGGTTCCCGTCGTTTGACATTCCTTGGTGCCGCCTCGGCCGTTGGGCACCTGGCTGCTCATCGAGGCGTCGTTGGCACCGCTGTGGCCGGGGTCGAGGAAGACCGACATACCGTCGATCGGCGAGGCCTGCGCGGGCGCGGGCGCGCCGAGCGGCATGACCACGGAAAGCACCACGATCGCCGCCGCAATGGCTCCGCCTCGTCGCATCGCCACAAGTAAACCCGGGCGCTCTGCGGCGGTCAGGGCCAGCCCGCCAAGACCCCAGATCGTCAGGTAGGCGAGGCCGAAGAACGCGGCGACGGCGACGGCCACCCCGGTCGATTGCACGTAGGCGAACGGCGAGCGCACCCATTCGAACGTCCCGGCCATCACCGCGTCCGGCCGGGTGACCAGATCCCAGGAATTCCATCGCTGGAAACGTCCGATGACGACCCCGATCGCGCACAGCCCGACCGAGACGACGACGGCCGTCCAGCCGAGAACCGGACCGACCTCCCGCTCGATACGCGCATGCACCAGCCGCATCGACACGACCCCGAGCAGGATGCCCGTCCACGCCGCGAAGCCGTACTGCAGGACGTGACGCCAGAGTTCGACACCCTCGCCCAGGTGGATGAGGTCGGTGACGAGATACGGCGCATTGGGCAGGAACGCCAGCCAGCCCAGGCCAAGCGGCACCAGCCAGATGCGGCGGCCGACGGTGGCGAACCATACGGCAAAGAAGGCCGGCATCCACGCCAGGATCAGGTTCCAGACGAGAAATCGGGTGGGGTAGTCGAGCGGTGTGGCCGGATCGGTGATCCCGAGTGCGAACGTGAGCCCGGTGGTGGCCACCAGCGAGACGAACAGGACAACGAGGCGGACGTTGATCACGGCTTCAGTCTGCCGAAACAATGCAAAAGGCCCCCGGGGAAGAGTCCCGGGGGCCTTTTGGGTCGAAGCGGCTGAGAAGGGTTTAGAAGGCCGCCTCGTCCAGTTCCATGATCTCGTTGTCGACGGTGTCGATCACCTGACGCGTGCTGGTGAGCAGCGGCAGCATGTTCTTGGCGAAGAACGACGCCACCGCGACCTTGCCCTCGTAGAAGGCGCGGTCGCCACCGCCGGCACCCGCATCGAGCGCCTCGATCGCCACCGCGGCCTGCCGCGCAAGCAGCCAGCCGATGACCAGGTCGCCGACGCTCATCAGGAAGCGCACCGAACCCAGGCCGACCTTGTAGAGGTTCTCGGGGTTCTCCTGCGCCGACATCAGGTAGCCGGTCAGCGTGGCCGCCATCGCCTGCACGTCCTCCAGCGCGGTGGCCAGCAGCAGCACGCTCGGCCTTCAGCCGACCGTTGCCGGACTCGCTCTTGACGAACTGCTCGATCTGGCCGGCAACGTGCGCCAGTGCCACCCCCTTGTCGCGGACGATCTTGCGGAAGAAGAAGTCCTGCGCCTGGATGGCCGTGGTGCCCTCGTACAGCGAGTCGATCTTGGCATCGCGGATGTACTGCTCGATCGGGTAGTCCTGCAGGAAGCCGGAGCCACCGAAGGTCTGCAGGCTTTCGGTCAGCTTCGCGTAGGCCTGCTCGGAACCGACACCCTTGACGATCGGCAGCATCAGGTCGTTGACCTTGACCGCCAACTCGGCGTCCACACCCTGCACCGCCTCGGCCACCGCGGCGTCCTGGTAGGTGCTGGTGAAGAGGTACAGCGCGCGCAGGCCCTCGGCGTATGCCTTCTGGGTCATCAGGCTGCGACGCACGTCGGGGTGATGCGTGATGGTCACGCGCGGCGCGGTCTTGTCGGTCATCTGCGTCATGTCGGCGCCCTGCACGCGGTTCTTCGCGTAGTCGAGCGCGTTCAGGTAACCGGTCGACAGGGTCGCGATGGCCTTGGTGCCGACCATCATGCGGGCCTGCTCGATGACGTCGAACATCTGCGCGATGCCCTCGTGGGTCTCGCCGACCAGCCAGCCCTTGGCGGGCTTGTCATGCTGGCCCAGCGACAGCTCGCAGGTGGCCGAGACCTTCAGGCCCATCTTGTGCTCGACGTTGGTGACGTAGACGCCGTTGCGCTCGCCGATCTCGCCGGTCTCGAAGTCGAAGAGGAACTTCGGCACGAAGAACAGCGACAGACCCTTGGTGCCCGGGCCTGCGCCCTCGGGGCGGGCCAGCACCAGGTGGAAGATGTTCTCGAACAGGTCGCCGGAGTCGCCCGAGGTGATGAAGCGCTTCACGCCGTCGATGTGCCACGAGCCGTCGTCCTGCTTGACGGCCTTGGTGCGGCCCGCGCCGACGTCGGAACCGGCATCGGGCTCGGTGAGCACCATCGTGGAGCCCCAGCCGCGCTCGGCGGCGATGGTGGCCCACTTCTTCTGCTCGTCGGTGCCGAGGTGATAGACGATGTTGGCGAAGCCGGCGCCGCCGCCGTACATCCACACGGCCGGGTTCGCGCCGAGGATGTGCTCGTGCAGCGCCCACATGAGCGCCTTGGGCGCGGGTACGCCGCCGAGTTCCTCGTCGAGGCCGACGCGGTCCCAGCCGCCGTCGAGCATCGCTCGAACAGACTTCTTGAACGGCTCGGGCAGCGTCACCGTGAACGTCTTGGGATCGAAGGTCGGGGGGTTGCGGTCGCTGTCGGCGAACGATTCGGCAATCGGCCCCTCGGCCAGCCGGGCGATCTCGCCGAGCATTTCCTTGGCGGTTTCGGCATCCAGATCGGCGTACTCGCCCTCACCCAGTGCCTTGTCGAGGCCGAACACCTCGAACAGGTTGAATACCTGGTCACGAACATTGCTCTTGTAGTGGCTCACGTTTCCTCCTCATCGAGAACGCCACATCGGTTGGGTACTTTGGCTAAGTTACCCACCAGTAACTGTGGCTCAATATACCGCCCGGTAACTTCAACGCAAAGCGTCCACGAGCAATTTCCACCAGCTAAGTAACCCAGCGGTTGATTGGGCCGCGTTCTACCGGGCAAAACGGCGAATGACGTGGGGATTCGGCCGCTTGTGATACCCGCCACAGGCGAGTCACACGCACCACTAAGGTAAACGTATGCAACAGCGTGTAGCGGTGTGGGGAACGGGCAATATGGGGTCGACGGCCATCCGATCGGCGTTGGCTTTTCCTGGGCTGGCGCTCTCCGGGATCATCACCTCCTCGGAGTCCAAGGAGGGCACGGATGCGGCCGAGTTCGTCGGCCTGGACACCCCGACCGGCGTCGTCGCGACGACGGACGTCGACGCCGTCCTTGCCGACTGTGATGCCGTCGCCTACATGGCGTCGGGCGACATCCGGCCCGAGGAGGCCGTCAACGACATCGAGCGCTGCCTGCGCGCAGGCAGCCATGTCGTCACGCCGTCGCTGTACTCGCTCTACGACCCCCGCTCAGCACCGGCGGAATGGGTCGAGCGGCTGACCGCGGCCGCCGAGGAGGGCGGATCGACGCTGCTCGTCAGCGGGGTCGACCCGGGCTGGGGCAACGACGCGCTCGCGGTGATCGCCGCGGGCCTGTGCACCCGGATCCGGTCCATCCACTGCCAGGAGATCTTCGACTACTCGACCTACAACCAGCCGCACGCGGTGAAGGTGCTGTGCGGGTTCGGCGGGTCGATGGATGAGGTCCCGATGATGTTGTTGCCGTCGATCCCGACCATGGTGTGGGGCGGCAACCTCCGGCTGATCGGCCGCGGTCTGGGCCTGGAGATCGACGAGATCACCGAAGAAGTGGAGCGTCGTCCGCTCGAAACGTCGGTCGACACCGTGATGGGGCCGTTCGAGAAGGGCACCCAGGGCGCGTTCTGGCTGAAGGTGATCGGGAAGGTAGGGCGGACGGGAACGGATCGTCATCGACCACATCACCCGGATCCATCCCTCGTGCGCGCCGGACTGGCCGCAGCCCGACCAGGGCGCGGGCGACCACCGCGTCATCGTCGCACGGCGATCCCGAGCTCACGCTGGTCAGCCGTGCCGACGTGCCGGGCGGCACCAGGGCCGACGGCGGAAACACCACGGCCGCGAACCGTCTGCTCGGCGCCATCGGATGGCTGGCGACGCAGAAGCCGGGCATCTACGACGGTCTCGACGT
>CAVQTL010000015.1:0-199620 GCA_963716505.1 uncultured Actinomycetota bacterium | reverse complement strand
GAGCACGGCGATTTCTGGTTCAACGGAACATTTCACACCGTGCGTGAGAACGAGTTCATTATCCAGACCTTCGAATTCGAGGGCGCCCCTGACATGGTGAACATCGAGTTCATGTGGTTCGAGGATCTCGGTGACGGCCGCAGCCGCCTTCGCGGCCAGTCCCATCTGCCCCAACACCGAGGCCCGCGACGCACTGTTGTCCTCGGTATGGAGGGCGGCATGACCGAGGGCTACGAGAAGCTCGACGTGCTGCTGAAATCGCTGTGATGGACTGGACACTCGAGGTGGTGGTGGTCCCGGTCGCCGATGTCGACCGGGCCATCGCGTTCTACGGGGACGGAGGCGGCTCAATCTCGACCACGACACCCATGCAGGGTCTCAGCGCTTCGCGCAGCTCACACCCCCCGGATCCGGATGTTCCATCGTTCTCAGTGACCCTTCTCCGATGCCGCCGGGATCGCTGCGGGGTCTCCAGCTCGTCGTCGCCGACGCGTATCGCGCTCGCGACGAGCTCTTCACGCAGTGTGGCCGCCGACGCAATCCAGGTCATCGACGAACGCGACGGCGGAACGATGTTCGGGTTCACCGACCCCGACGGCAATGAGTGGGTGGTGCAAGAGATCCGAGCGCGAGCCGACCCACAGACATGAGCGAACCCGGCGGCCAGGGGGTGCCGCCGGGTTCGCTGTCTGGTTGTTCTAGCGGAACAAGCTCGAACGCCTGCGGCCTCCGACGACGCCGCCGCGCCTACGGCCGCCCATCAACGAGGACACGAGGGCGACGCCGACGGCCGCGACGATGACCTGAACCAGAAGCTCCAGCCAGTCGATGCCGTTGGTCATCGTCGGGATGCCGAGCACTGGGCCAACGCCGTGCCGAGGAAGGCGCCGACGATGCCGATCACGATCGTTACAGTTGTCGATGGGCTGCTTGCCCGGCACCAGTAGGCGGCCGAGCACGCCGACCACAATGCCGATCAGAATTTCTGCGGTGATAACACCGGTGATGGTCATCTCTATCCTCCAGGGGCGGTAGTTAGGTGCAGTCTGAAATACCCGAGCCGCGCTTGAAATAAACGCGCGCGTCAATCGTCCTGCTCGGCTCGTAGGCTCGACGGCATGGAAACCGACGTACTCGAGATCGACTCATCACGGCGACGCATCGTCGACCTCACCGAGGAAGTGCGGGAGTTCTGCGCCTCCCCACCAGGACGGCCTCTGCAACGTCTTCGTCCCGCACGCGACGGCGGGGGTGGCGATCATCGAGACAGTGCGGGATCTGACGACGACCTCGTCGACGCACTAAAACCTGCTCCCTCGCGACGACCGCTACCGCCACGCCCACGGCTCGCCGGGCACGGCGCCGACCACGTGCTTCCCCGCATTGATCGCGCCGTCTGTCACGGTGCCTGTGCAGGGCGGTGAGCCTCTGCTCGGAACATGGCAGAGCATCGTCCTCGTCGACCTGAACAGGGATAACCCGCGGCGATCCGTCCGGTTGAGTTTCATAAACGGCTCATTCAGACGCGACGAATGTGACCGGTACTGTAGTGCGGTCGGTGTTCGCGGACAGCACCGAGAAACGCTCCGAAACATAGAGGACAGCGGGAAGTGCAGACACATGAGATCAGGAAACAATGCCTCGATCACTTCGTGAACGCGGGTCATACTGAGGTGCCGAGCGCCTCGGTGATCCTCGACGACCCCAATCTGCTTTTCGTCAACGCGGGCATGGTGCAGTTCGTGCCGTACTTCCTTCGGCCAGCGCCCAGCGCCGTGGAAACGTGCGACCAGTGTCCAGAAGTGCATCCGCACGCCAGACATCGACGAAGTCCGCATCACGACGCGGCACAACACGTTCTTTCAGATGGCAGGGAACTTCTCGTTCGGCGACTTCTTCAAGGGCGCCATCGAGCTGGCCTGGTCGCTGCTGACCAACCCCGTCGACCAGGGCGGCTACGGCTTTGATCCGGAAAAGCTCTGGGCCACCGTCTATCTCGATGACGATGAAGCCGCCGATCTATGGCTGGAGCTCACCGACGTGCCGGCTGAGCGCATTCAGCGCCGCGGGATGGCCGACAACTACTGGTCGATGGGCATCCCCGGGCCGTGCGGCCCGTCGTCGGAGATCTACTACGACCGTGGTCCGGAGTACGGCGCCGGCGTCGAAGGCGGCCCGGAAGCCAATGAGGACCGCTACATCGAGATCTGGAATCTCGTCTTCATGCAGAACATCGAACGCGGTGAGGGCACGTCGAAGGACGACTTCGAGATCCTCGGACCGCTGCCTCGCAAGAACATCGACACCGGCATGGGCGTCGAACGTGTCGCCTGCCTTCTGCAGGATGTCGACAACGTCTACGAGACGGATCTGCTGCGCCCGGTGATCGACCTCGTCGCGAGCATCGCACCGCGCGGCTACGGCACGGGAAACCATGGCGACGACGTCCGGTACCGGATCATCGCCGACCACAGTCGCACCGCGGCGATCATCATCGCCGACGGCGTCAGCCCCGGTAACGACGGCCGTGGCTACGTGCTGCGCCGCCTGCTGCGCCGGATGATCAGGTCGGCGAAGCTGCTGGGCATCGAACAGCCGATCGTCGCCGACATCATGGCGACGGTCCGCGACGCAAACGGCCCGTCGTATCCGGAACTGGTCAGCGACTTCGACCGGATCCAGCGCATCGCGGTGGCCGAGGAGACGGCGTTCAACCGGACGCTTGTCTCGGGCTCACCGGCTCTTCGACGATGCGGCCCGCGCAACCAGGGAATCGGGTGCCTCGGTGTTGTCCGGACCGATGCGTTCACGCTGCACGACACGTACGGCTTTCCGATCGAGCTGACGTTGGAAATGGCGGCTGAATCCGACCTGAGCGTCGACGAAGAAGGCTTCCGCGGCCTGATGGCCGAAACAGCGCCGCGCAAGGCCGACGCAGGCCACCCGCAAGCAGGCGCACATGATCTGTCGGCATACCGAGCTACATCAGTCCGGACCGACGAGTTCAGCGAGTTCGACGAATTGTCCACCGAAGCAGAAATCTCTCGGCATCTCGTCGACGGTAAAGCGCGGCTCCGGCTCGTGTCGCCGACGGTCAGCTGGAAGAACAGAGCGCGTCGAGCTGAGGGTAACCACACACCGTTGTATGCGGAGTCGGGAATCGGCTCAAACGCCGATCGAGCGGCCGCGCGGGGACGGCCACGTCCCGGCAGGCGAAGGCTGCGGTCTCCGATGTGCGGAAGACGCGAAAACGCTATGGGCGCATCGCATCAACGTGGAGTCAGGGGAGTTCGTCGAGGGCGACACCGTCGTCGCGGCCGTCGACCCGCGGTGGCGCCACGGCGCAACGCCGGGACACTCCGGCACCACCACATGGTGCACGCCGCGCTACGACAGGTGCTTCAGCCCAACGCCGTTCAGGCGGGCTCGCTGAATCGCCCGGGCTATCTGCGATTCGACTTCAACTGGCAGGGTGCGCTCAGCGAGGACCAGCGGACGCAGATCGAAGAAGTCACCAATCAGGCGGTCGAGGCGGACTACGCGGTGAACAGTTTCACCACCGATCTCGAGAAGGCCAAGTCGATGGGCGCGATGGCGCTGTTCGGCGAGGCCTATCCCGAAGAGGTGCGCGTGGTCGAGATCGGCGGCCGTTCTCGCTCGAACTGTGCGGCGGCACGCACGTCCACAATTCGGCGCAGATCGGCCCCGTCACGATTCTCGGTGAATCGTCGATCGGCTCCGGCGTGCGGCGCGTGGAGGCATACGTCGGACTCGATTCGTTCCGGCACCTCGCGAAGGAACGGGCCCTGATGGCCGGGCTGGCGTCGTCACTCAAGGTGCCGTCGGACGAGGGTTCCGGTAAGCAGTGGCCCAGCTCGTCGACCGGCTCAAGACCGCTGAAAAGGAACTCGACCGGATGCGGCTCGCGAACGCGCGTGCGGCCGCGGTGAACGCCGCAGCGGGTGGCGAGCAGATCGGTAGGGTCCGTCTCGTGGCGCAGCGGATGGCCGGTGGGACATCGGCCGCCGACCTTCGCAGTCTCGTCGGCGACATACGCGGCAAGGTCGGCTCCGATCCCGCTGTCATCGCACTGATCGCAGAGGGTGAGAACGACTCGGTGCCGTTCGTGGTCGCGGTCAACCAGGCCGCCCAGGATCTGGGTCTGGCGGCCAACGAGTTGGTCAAGGGTCTTGGCGCGGCGGTGAACGGTCGCGGCGGCGGTAAGGCGGATATGGCGCAGGGCTCCGGCAAGGGCGCCTCAGGCATCGATGCGGCATTGGCAGCCCTACGCGCGGAGATAGGCCGGAGCTGACGAGGTGCCGAAAACAGAACACCGTTCGCCGGATCGGCCGGGAGGCGACGATCCCGGACGGGGTCGTCGGCTGGGCATCGACGTCGGAAGTGTCGGCATCGGTGTCGCGGTGAGCGATCCCGACGGCATCCTGGCCACACCGGTGGAGACGGTCCGCCGTGACAGAACAGATCGCCACCTGCGACGACTGTCTCAGCTTGCAGAGGAACTGGAGGCCGTCGAAGTGATCGTCGGATTGCCCCGTACGCTTTCGGACCGAACCGGTCCGTCAGCGGAGGACGCCATCGACCTCGCGGAGGATCTGGCCAGACGTGTCGCGCCGACGCCGGTGCGGATGGCTGACGAACGGCTTACCACTGTCACCGCACAACGCTCGCTGCGGGAAGCCGGTGTCCGAGCAAGGGGACAGAAGGCGATGATCGACCAGGCCGCGGCCGTCGGAAATTTGCAGAGCTGGCTGGATCAGCGTCGGGCGATACGCAACGAGGTCGGAAATGCCTGACGCCTGGGACCGCGAACGTCCCCAACCCGTGGCGGTCGGCCCGCCGCGAAAACGTTTGAGCCGCGCAGATCGGGCACGCGAAGCGCGTCGCCATCGCAGGCGTCGGTTGGTCCGCAGCGTGACGTTGTGCGTATTCGTAGTGATCGTGATCGGAGCTGTCTTCCTCGGTTCGCGGCTGTGGCACACCGTGTTCGGCGCGGGCTCCGACTACTCGGGCGAAGGCAAGTCCGACGTCGTCGTCCAGGTCCACGACGGTGACTCGACGACAGTGATCGGGCAGACGCTCGAAGATCAACAGGTGGTCGCCAAGTCGACCACGTTCATCGCTGCCGCTGAAGGCAATTCGGCCATCCAGGCCATTCAGCCCGGCTTCTACAAAATGCGCACCGAGATATCGGCGGCCGATGCCGTCACGCGCCTGACCGATCCACAGAATCGCGTCGGCAAGCTCGTCATTCCCGAGGGCCGCCAGCTCGACGACATTCAGGACGTCAAAACCAACAATGTCACCGAGGGCATCTTCACGCTGATCGCCAATGCGACGTGTGTCGATCTCGATGGCGACCGGCACTGTGTGTCGGCCGACGACCCTCAGAGACGCGGCGAGCACTGCGTCGCTCGAGGAACTGTCTGTACCCGATTGGGCGGCCAAGCCGGTCGCTGCCATGGGTGATGACCATCGCAGGCTGGAGGGTCTGATCGCGCCCGGTGCGTGGGACGTCGACCCGTCGGCCTCGCCGAAAGACATTCTGTCGTCGCTGGTCGGTTCCAGTGCGTATCAATACGCACAGGGTGGGCTGCTGGACACCGCCAAGTCGCTGAATATGACGCCGTATCAGATCCTTACGGTGGCGTCGCTGGTAGAGCGGGAGTCCAAACCCGAGGACTTCGACAAGGTTGCCAGGGTCATCTACAACCGACTTGTCGCACCCGATCACCGCAGGCTGCAGTTCGACTCGACGGTGAACTACTCGCTGGACCGCCAGGAAGTGGCCACCACGGACTCCGACCGCGGACGTGAGACTCCGTGGAATACGTATGTGCGCGAAGGGCTTCCCGCCACCCCCATCTGCTCGCCGAGTGCAGAGGCGCTGGCAGCGGCCGAGCATCCCGCGGCAGGCGACTGGCTCTACTTCGTCACGATTGATCTGCAGGGCACGACGCTCTTCACCAAGGATTACCCACAGCACCTGGCGAACATCGAACTCGCGAAGCGCAACGGTGTCCTCGACAGCGCACGCTGACGCTCGCAAGGCGGCGGTACTCGGTTCGCCGATCGCTCACTCGCGCTCACCGCAGTTGCATCTGGCGGCCTACCGGGCCTTGGGGCTCGACAGCTGGACTTACGACCGCATCGAATGCACGGCCGACGAATTACCCGGTCTAGTAGGCGGTTTCGGCCCCGAGTGGGTCGGCGTCTCGGTGACGATGCCGAACAAGTTCGCGGCGCTGCGCTTCGCCAAACGGGCACACTCGCGCGCGGAGTTGGTGGAGGCGGCAACACCCTTGTGCGGACGGAATCCGGATGGCGTGCCGACAATACGGATGTCGACGGGGTGACTGGCGCGCTCGGCGAGGCGTCGGGTCACGCGATCGTCGTCGGTTCCGGCGGAACTGCGCCCCCGTCGTGGTCGGTCTCGTCGAACTCGGCGTGCAACGCATCACGGTGGTCGCACGCGATCGGGAAAAGGTCGCTGCGGTGGTGGATCTCGCGGGCAGGCTAGGTGTCGAGAGTCGTTGGTGTGACATCAACGGTCCGGACGTGAAGGACGTGGTGGCGTCCGCTGATGCGGTGGTCAACACGATCCCGGCCGACGTCGCTGCACAGTACGCCACGGTGCTGTCGTCGACGCCGGTGCTTCTCGATGCGATCTATGACAAGTGGCCGACGCCGCTCGCCGCGGCCGTCGAGGCCGAAGGCGGCCGGGTCATCAGCGGCCTGCAGATGCTGTTGAACCAGGCCTTCGCACAGGTCGAACAGTTCACCGGTCTGCCCGCTCCGAAAGAGGCGATGAGAGCCGCCCTTCTGGGCGATTAACCTCGAAATGTGGGGGCGGGGGTGGCCGGCATCTCGGTGCTGGCATGGCTTGTGGTGCTGAGCCTGTATGACATTCGTGAGCGGCGGTTGCCGAATTCGTTGACGGTTCCGGGTGCCCTCGTGATTCTCGCGGTGGCGGCGGCGGCAGGCCGTGGTGTTCCTGCGTTGGTGGGTGCGGCCGCTCTTGCGGGCCTGTACCTCGTTGTCCACGTGATTGCGCCTGCGGTGATGGGTGCGGGTGACGTGGAAACTCGCGGCAGGGATCGGGGGATTGTCGGGTGCGTTCGGCGTCGATGTGTGGGCGCTGGCTGCCATGGCGGCGCCGTTGCTGACCGCCGTGATCGCTCTAGTCGCTCTTGCTCGACGTGCGGAAACCACTGTGCCGCATGGTCCGTCGATGTGTCTGGCGACGATGGCCGCCGCAATGCTCGCGATCCTCTAGAACGGTGGCGCTCCTCGGCTTAGACTTCCGCAATGTTCTCGGAGACGCGTTACGCGCTGAACGGTGACCTGCACGTCGCCTATCGCACGTCACGCGAAGGACCGCGTGACATCGTGTTCGTCCCGAACTGGTTCACAAACTGTGAGGTCGTTCCGGAGCTGCCGTCCATTCAAGGGTGGGCCGAGGCGATGACATCGCTTGGTCGGCTGATCTTCTTCGACCAGCCGGGCACAGGAGCCTCCGATCCAGTCACCGCTGGCGCGCTGCCGACGTTGGAGCAATGGGCTGACAGCATCACCGCGGTGCTCGACGATCTCGGGAGCAGCGAAGCGGTTCTCCTAGCAGGTGACGGCGCATTCGCAGCGGCGGCACTCTTCGCAGCAACACATCCGTCGCGCACCACCGCCCTGGTCGTGCTCGAAGGCTACGCGGATGCCGCAGATCGCACAGAATTGGTTGGAGAGGAAGCCCTCGCTGCGACGGTCGCCACGTGGAGGACTGGCGAGTTCCAACATCTGCTGAACCCCGACATGCCGTGGAACGAGGAGATCCGTGCATCCTGGGCTCGAATGCAACGCCTGGCGGCGAGCCCGGGGACACTCGCCGTCATGTTCCCTCTGGCGACCGAATTGAACGTTCGAGCAGTGCTTCCGACAATCCGTGTGCCAACCCTGGTTGTCCAACACGCTGACGACCCGTTCGTCACGCCCGTGATGGGCAAGTACGTCGCTGATCACATACCGGACGCGAAATACGTTGAGCTGCCGGGGCGCAACATGCATCACTTCGTTGAACCGTGGCGGGATTCCTTCCAGGAGATCGCCGAGTTCCTCACCGGGCAGCAGCCCGAGGTAACCGACGATCGGGTTCTCGCCACCGTGCTCTTCACCGACATCGTGGACTCGACGCGCCGGGCCGCAGAGATCGGCGACCGCGACTGGCGTGCACTGCTTGACGCGCACGACGCCGTGGTGCGGTCGCAGCTGGCCCGGTTTCGGGGCCGCGAGGTGAATACCTCGGGAGATGGTTTCCTGGCGATGTTCGACGGCCCGCAGCGGGCGATCCGCTGCGCCATGGCAATTCGCGACGCGGTACAGGCGCTCGGCATCCAGGTGCGCGCGGGGTTGCACACCGGTGAGTGCGAGGTCCGCGGCGATGACATCGGTGGGATCGCCGTGCACATCGGTGCGCGGGTGAGCGCACTGGCCGGGCCGAACGACGTGCTGGTGTCGAGCACGCTGCGCGATCTCGTGATCGGGTCCGGACTGGAGTTCGAAGACCGCGGCGCTCATGAGCTCAAGGGCGTGCCTGGCGAATGGCAGCTGTTCGCCGCCGCGTGCTGATCAGAAGGGTGGGTCGTCGGGCAGCGGTTGCACGGGTGGGGGCCGCCAGTCCGATGGTAGCTCTTCGGGTTCCATCGGTTCGTTGATCCAGGTGCAGTACGGGCTGGTGCTGGGTCGGCCCTTGAGGATGAACAACATCTTGCGCATCTCATTGCGGTGCTTGCGGTCGGCGATCTCCTGGCGGCGGGCGCGTTCGAGCCGGCGATGCGCCTCGTTAATCGGTCGGTGTATGCGGTTACGGATGCGAATGCGCGCGATACGGGCCGCCCGATCGCGAGACCTGTTGCTGCGAGACGGTTTCGGCTCCTGGCAAGCGGGTGGTGAAGCCATGTCGGGGAAGAGGTCGACGCCGCCGGGCATGGTTCGGTACACCTCACCGGTGGGCGCTGTCCAGATCACCGTGCCGTCGGCGAGTTGTTCGTCGCGCCAGCCCTCCACGAAGGTCTTGTCTCGGTGATGTTGACGGCACAGGCATTTGAGGTTCCATGGAACCGTCAGGCCGCCATTGCGGGGATCGGCCTTATTGAACGGAATGGTGTGGTCCACATCGCAGACCACGGCGCGACGGTCACAGCCCGGGAACCGGCAGGTCAAGTCCCGCATCCGAACCCACCGCTCGACCGCGGCGGTGGGTTGGTACCGCAGCGCCTCGGCGGGACTGACCACCGGCTCCTCGAGGATGCGCAACGTCGCGTTCTCGGCGAGTGAACGGACCTGCTCGGCGTCGATCACCCCGTATCCCTCGATGTAGCCGGGTTGATCGCCGCCACACAGCACGGTGCCCTCGCCGGCGATGACGTTGATCACCATCCTGGTGGCCGGGGCGGCGTCATCGGATCGGTTCGGGCAGTCCTCGGCGCCGCACAGGCAGGCCAGGGTGCGGCCTTCCGACATCGCCTGCATCGCGTCGGCGCGGCGCTGATCAACGGTGCGCGGATCGTCGCGACAGACCGCATTCGCCAGCTCGGTCAGCCGCTTGTCGACGGCTATTCCGGCCTCGGCGGCCAGCACCCCGTCCACCTTGGCGGTGCCATCGCCCATCGCCGTCACAGAGACGTGACGCTTATCCTCGCGGTGCACCCGCTCACGAATCGCGTCGGGATCGATCTCGCGCACCGCGGCGTCGACGGTGTCGATGATCCGCCTGCGCGACCAGCACTGCCAATTCGAGATCCGACCAGCCAGCCGCCAATCAAGCCCCCTGATCACCGAGTCTTTGACGAACTCGGTGCGGGTGATGATCACCTGCACCGTGCGCCAGTCGGTATCACCGGCCGCCAGCACCGCCGCCACCTTCGGCAATCGCTCGGCCAGCGTGTCGGCATGCGAGACCAGGATGCTGGCCGCCGCAGGGGAGAGGTTCATCGCCGCAGCCACCTCGGCGCTGGTGCGCTGAAATCCCGTCACCATCATGTAGCCCGGATCGGGATCCTCGTTGTAGACCTCGTTGGTCCGCTGCGCCAACAGCGCGGCGACGTCAGCCATCCGACGCGCAATCAGCATCGACTCCTGGCGCTGCGAGTCGGCGATCGCCAGCACCAACTCGGTCGGAGCCAACTCAGTCGGAGCTGCCATCGTGTCGAACATATGTTCGATCATAGATGAATCCACCGACAAACTATGGTGAGCGCATGCGAGTGGCAGTGCTGGGCAGCAAGGGCAAGGTCGGCGCCACCATGGTGCAGGCCGTGCAAGAGGCCGACGACCTGACCCTGTCGGCCGAGGTCGACGCCGGCGATCCGCTCAGCCTGCTTACCGACGGCGACACCGAGGTCGTCATCGACTTCACCCACCCCGACGTGGTGATGGACAACCTGAAGTTCCTCATCGAGAACGGCATCCACGCCGTCGTCGGCACCACCGGGTTCGACGACAAACGGCTCGGACAGGTCCGCAGCTGGCTGACCGCTAGCCCCGACGTCGCCATCCTCATCGCGCCGAACTTCGCGATCGGCGCCGTGCTGTCGATGCATTTCGCCCAGCAGGCAGCGAGGTTCTTCGAGTCGGTGGAGGTCATCGAGCTTCACCATCCGCACAAGGCCGACGCGCCCTCGGGTACCGCGGCCCGCACGGCGCGGCTCATCGCCGAAGCGCGAAAAGACATGCCGCCCAACCCCGATGCCACCAGCACGGGGTTGGAAGGAGCGAGGGGCGCGGACGTCGACGGCATACCCGTGCACTCAGTCCGGCTGGCGGGGCTCGTCGCGCACCAGGAGGTGCTGTTCGGCACCCAGGGCGAGACGCTGACGATCCGGCATGACAGCTTCGACCGCACGTCGTTCGTGGCCGGTGTGCTGCTGGCGGTCCGGAAGGTGAAGGAACACCCCGGGCTCACCGTGGGCATTGAGCCGCTGCTCGACCTGACATGACATCCGAGGGCGGGCGTGCGCTGCGCATCCAGCTGCTCATCGGCTTCATGTGCGTCGCGATGGTCGTCTACTTCCTTCTGCTCGGCCGGATCGCGTGGGCTTTCATCACGTCCGGAAGCGGCGCCGCGATCGGCCTCGGCGTCGCGATACTTGTCATGCCGCTGATCGGCATCTGGGTGATGGTCAGCACGCTGCAGGCCGGCCTCGCGCACCAACGGTTGGCGCGCCTCGCCCGCGAGGAGGGCATGGAGCTCGATGTCAGCGACCTGCCCACGATGCCGTCCGGCCGGATCCAGCGCGACGCGGCCGATGCGTTGTTCGAGAGCGTCCGTGACGAGCTGGAGCAGGACCGTGACAATTGGCTCCGGTGGTACCGGCTCGCACGGGCGTATGACTATGCGGGCGACCGCAGCCGTGCGCGAGAGGCGATGAAGAAGGCCGTCGAACTGCAGGAGGCGGAATGACCAAGAGGTTGTTGATCGTTCACCACACGCCGTCGCCGCACACGCACGAGATGTTCGAGGCGGTGCTGTCGGGTGCGACCGACCCCGAGATCGAGGGCGTCGAGGTCGTCCGGCGACCGGCGCTGACGGTGTCGGCGACTGACATGCTCGAGGCCGACGGGTACCTGCTCGGCACCCCTGCCAACCTCGGCTACATGAGCGGCGCGATGAAGCACGCGTTCGATGTCTGCTACTACCCGTGCATTGACGCGACCAGCGGACGCCCGTTCGGCGTCTACATCCACGGCAACGAGGGCACCGAAGGCGCCGAGCGGGGCATCGACTCGATCACGACCGGACTCGGCTGGACGAAAGCCGCCGATACCGTCGTGGTGTCGGGCAAGCCGAGCAAGGACGACCTGGAGGCGTGCTGGAACCTCGGTGCCACGGTCGCCGCTCAGCTGATGGAATGACCGCATGGCTGGGCGTCGATAACGGCACCGTGGGTTCGTCAACGCGGTAGAAAGCTAGCTATGCCAGGTATCGCCGAACTCGCCTTGGGTGCAGCACCAATCGCGGGCGGTGCGCTGTTGGGTGCCGCTGCGGGAAGCTTCAAGGGACCCGACATGCGGGGCTTGATCGCCAAGGACATGGACCTTCTCGAGCGGATTCCGGATGATCAGCCCGAGCTGAAAGCCCGGCTGAAGGCCAGCATCGACGACCGGATCGACGATCTGATCGCGGCGACGGAGAAGAGTCGTGCCCTGCGTGAAGCCGCGGTGTCCTACGGCGGCAATTGGCGCGACATCGTCGTTTTCATCTGCGCGATCCTCTTCACCATCATCTGGTGGAACGTGAACCACAGCCGCAGCAACTGGCTGCTGATGTTCATCGCGATGATCATTCTGTCGGTTTTGGCTGCCATCTATGCGGGTCGCGGTATCGCGCGCGCAATAGCCAATTTCCTGCACAGGAACGATCGCGACGAGGAACCGCCGAAGGCTCAGTAGTGGTAGGTGTCCGACGGCGCCGGGATGTGAGCCGGGTCGTCGACGTCGTCGAACTCGGACGGCTCGATGCCGTATGCGCGGGCCAGATCGAGGATCTTGTTCGCGCGGGCGATGCGGGGCAGGTCTGATCCGTTGCGGATCTCGCCGCCGTCGCGCTCGAACTCGAGGAAAAACTCTTTGGCCCAGTTGATTTCGTCCACGGACGGCGATAGCCCCTCGTTCACCGTCGCGCACTGATCCGGTGTCAAGCAGATCTTGCCGGTCATGCCGAACTCGGCGGAGACCGCGGTCGCCTCACTCAACTTCAAGGCGCTGGAGCCCACGGTCGGCCCGTCGATGGCACCCGGCAAGTGCCCAGCCTTGGCGGCGATGGTGAACCGGGAGCGCGCGTAGGCGAGGGTCATGGGGTTGTCGCCGAAGCCGGTATCCCGACGGAAGTCGCCGATACCGAAGGCGAGTCGGAAGGTGCCCTTCGCCGCCGCGATCTCGGTGATCCGCTCGAGGCCGCGGGCCGTCTCGACGAGTGCGACGATCGGGACGTTGGGTAGTCGCTTGGCCGTCTCGGTGACGTGGTCGACGGACTCGACCATCGCCAGCATCACGCCGCCGACCGAGCTGCCCGACAGCATGTCGAGGTCGTCCTGCCACCACTGCGTTCCGAAGCCGTTGACGCGGACCCAGTCGGCGTTGCCCTCGCCGAGCCACTTGGTCACGTTGCTGCGGGCGGCGGCCTTGTCCTTGGGGGCGACCGCATCCTCGATGTCGAGGACCACGATGTCGGCGCGGGACTTCGCGGCGGGCGTGAACCTCTCGTACTGCGCACCGTTGACCAGCAGCCAGCTCCTGGCGAGTACGGGATTGATCCGCGAGCCGACGTCCGCGTCGTCCTGGGTGGTGCTGACCTCGTTGTCCACCCGAATATCGTCGCGCACCGCGGCCATCGGGCCAACAGCGGGTCCGGTCCAGATCAGGGCAGCGAGGCCCCGAACACCCTCTCCAACGCGGCCCAGTGCCGGTCGGCGGCCGACTTGTCGTATGTCGGATTGTCAGGCACCGCGAACCCGTGCGCGGCGGGATAGAACTCGACCATGTGCTCGACACCGGCCGCGGTCAGCGCCTTGTCCAGGGTTTCGGCGTGCTCGGTGGTGAAGCCGCCGTCGTTCTCCGCACCCGCCACATAGACGGTCGCCTTCATCTTGTCGGCGAGCAGATGCGGACTGTTCGGATCGTCGGTGACCAGGCCGCCGCCATGGAAGGAGCAGGCGGCCGCGACGCGGTCGGGCTGTCGCCCCGCCACGATCACCGACGTCCGGCCGCCCATGCAGTACCCGAAGACCCCGAACCGCGACCCCGTCACCTCGGGCCGAGAATCGAGGAAGTCGAAGAATGCGCCTGCGTCGCCGGCGATCATGTCCGGTGTCACCGACCCGACCATCGTCATCAGCCGGGTGCGTTGCTCGGGGTCGCTGAAGACCGTCCGCATATCGAACGGCTCCCAGTCGCCGTGCCGGTAGTAGACGTCGGGCAGCAGCACCGCGTAGCCCTTGTCGGCGAGCTTCTGGGCCGTGTCGTGCATGGTGTCGCGGACACCGCCCGCGTCGACGTACATCACCACCCCCGGCCACGGGCCGGAGCCCGCCGGGGTGTGCAGGGTGACGCGGCAGGTGCCGTCTGGCGTGGTGACGGAGGCAGAAACACTCGGCATGCTTCCGTTCTACGCCACCGCTCTGGACGTAAGCTGGGCGGCGTGCCGATCGCCACGCCCTACGAGGATCTGCTGCGCGTGGTGCTCGACCGTGGCACACCCAAATCAGACCGCACCGGTACCGGCACCCGCAGCCTGTTCGGCCACCAGCTGCGCTACGACCTGGCGGCCGGTTTCCCGCTCATCACCACCAAGAAGGTGCACCTGAAGTCGGTGGTGTACGAGCTGCTGTGGTTCCTGCGCGGCGACTCGAACGTGCGCTGGCTGCAGGACCACGGCGTCACCATCTGGGATGAATGGGCCAGTGACACAGGCGATCTCGGGCCCGTCTACGGCGTGCAGTGGCGGTCGTGGCCGACACCGTCGGGCGAGCACGTCGACCAGATCAGCGCCGCGCTGGAGCTGCTGAAGTCGGATCCTGATTCGCGCCGCAACATCGTCTCGGCGTGGAACGTCGGTGAGATCCCGCAGATGGCGTTGCCGCCCTGCCACGCGTTCTTCCAGTTCTATGTCGCCGACGGCCGGCTGAGCTGCCAGCTCTACCAGCGCAGCGCCGACCTCTTCCTCGGCGTTCCGTTCAACATCGCCAGCTATGCGCTGCTCACCCACATGATGGCCGCGCAGGCGGGCCTCGACGTCGGCGAGTTCGTCTGGACCGGCGGCGACTGCCACGTCTACGACAACCACGTCGAACAGGTCACCGAGCAGCTGAGCCGGGAGCCAAGGCCGTATCCGGAACTCGTTCTGGCGCCGCGGGATTCGATCTTCGACTACACCTACGACGACGTCGTCATCAAGAACTACGATCCACACCCGGCGATCAAGGCACCTGTAGCCGTATGACGGTGGGCCTGATCTGGGCCCAGTCGCCCTCCGGTGTGATCGGACGTGCCGGTGGTATTCCGTGGCGGCTGCCCGAGGACCTGGTCCGCTTCAAGGAGCTGACGATGGGGCACACCGTCGTCATGGGCCGCTTGACCTGGGAGTCGCTGCCTACGAAGGTGCGGCCGCTGCCCGGCCGCAGAAATGTCGTAGTGACCCGGCAAGCTGACTACATGGCCAACGGAGCGACGGTGGTGGGCAGCCTGGACGAGGCGCTCACCGATGACGAGACATGGGTGATCGGCGGCGAGCAGATCTACACGCTCGCCCTTCCGATTGCCACCCGATGCGAAGTCACCGAGGTGGAAGTCGACCTGCGCCGCGAGGACGACGACGCCGTCGCGCCGGTGCTCGACGAGGCGTGGGTCGGCGTCGAGGGCGACTGGATGACCAGCACGTCGGGGCTGCGGTACCGGTTCTTCAGCTACCAGCGGGCATGAAGCTCACCGCCGGGCAGGCCCGCCGGGTCGCAGTCGCCGCGCAGGGGTTCCACGAGCCCGGGCCGCGCGGGCCGGTGAATCGCGCGCATTTGCGACGGCTGATCTCGCGTATCCAGGTGCTGCAGCTGGACTCCGTGTCGGTCGCGGTGCGGGCGCACTACGCGCCGGTGTTCAGCCGCCTCGGCCCGTACGACCGAGAATTGGTGGACCGAGCGGCCTGGAGCCACAGCGCGCGGTCACCGAGGCTGCTCGTCGAGTACTGGGCGCACGAGGCCGCCCTGATGTTCGTCGACGACTGGCCGCTGATGCGATGGCGGATGCGCGAGTACACCCATGGCCGGTGGCGCACCGAGGTCGTCAGGAAGCGTGAGCGGTTGGCCGAAGACGTGGTCGCCGCCGTGGCGGACCTCGGCCCGTTGACGGCAGGCCAGATCGAGGTGCACGTCGGCGAGGAGCAGCGTGGGAAGAAGGGTCCCTGGTGGGACAGGAGCGACACCAAATGGGTGACCGAGGCGCTGTGGTCGTCCGGGGTGCTGACCACCGCGACCCGGGTCGGGTTCGCGCGGCACTACGACCTCACCGAGCGCGTGCTGCCGCCGGAGGTGCTGGCGCGCGAGGTGGACGACGACGAAGCCATTCGCGAGCTGACGTTGCGGGCGGCCACCGCGCTCGGGGTCGGGACCGAGGCAGACATCCGCGACTATTTCCGGCTGGGCGCGGCGCAGGTCAAGCCGGCGCTGGCCAAGCTGGTCGCAGACGGAGAGCTGGAACGCGTCGACGTCGACGGCTGGATGGCTCCGGGCTATCTGCGTGCGGGGCAGATCATTTCGCGTCGGGAGCGAGGGACGGCGCTGCTGTGTCCCGTTCGACCCGTTGATCTTCTTCCGGCCGCGCGTCGAGCGACTCTTCCAGTTCCGGTACCGCATCGAGATTTACACGCCTGCGCCGAAACGCGAATTCGGTTACTACGTATGGCCGTTCCTGCTCGACGGGCAGCTCGTCGGCCGTGTCGACCTGAAGGCCGAACGGGCGTCGGGTGCGCTCAACGTGGTTGGCGCGTTCACCGAACCGGGCCATCATGCGGGGCGTGTGGCTGACGCGCTGGCGGGGGAGTTGCGGTCGATGGCGTCGTGGCTAGGGCTGAGTGACGTGACGGTGGGGCGGCGCGGTGATCTCGTTCGTGAGCTGCGCCGTGCGCTGGCGTGAGCGTCACTGAGCGGCGATTTCCATCTCGTCCGGACGCGGCCACCTTGTCGGCGGGTCATCGGTGACCCAGGCGTACTCCAGTCCGGATAGGTGCCCACTTTCAATCCAGATGAGAATCTCGCCTTGGTAGGCCACTCTGTTTGGCACAAACGCGTATACGGGAAAAGGGCCGTTCGGAAGCGTTGACATCGACGCCGTATTTGGGGTACTGAGGTCAAAGATCCACTGGGTTCTCTGTAAGACGATAGCCCCATCTAGATCCTCGAGAAGGACCTGACCTTCGGGGATCCCAGATGTCGCAATGATGGTGGTCACCATGGCCACTTCTTCGGGCGAGATCGCCCGCCACTCGGAGTTGTCTGTCATGGAATGAAAGCCGTCCCGATCTTGATGATGCCGCCGTCTACGAAGCCGCGAACCGTCACTTGCTCTCCAAATACCTCGATCGTGGTCACGAATCTGCCGTCGTGCGGAACTCGCCCTCTAAGTCCATCCAGTATCTAACGCATCGCCTCTTCTCGACCACCAGCCTGCCCAACGATCGCGTCCAGCTTGTGCTTTGGCTGAAAAGTGTGGTCCAACCGCTCGGACCGGACGTTGTAATCGAATTCAGGGTCCGTCCGTGGTACTGGCGGCCAGGTTCCTCCGGCTTCTCCTTCCGTCCCAGACTCTTGATGCGTTCCAGCCGCTTGCGGATGCCGGCGATGTCGTGGGCCTTCTTGACGCCCTCGCTGATCCGCTTGGATATCTTCCACGCGCCGACAGCCGACCTGATCGTCGTGGCGAACTTGCTGATCGTGTGCGCGGCCTTGGCGGTGCCTGCCGCCGCTCCGACACCGAAGCTGACACATGCGGCGAAAATCGAGATAACGGCCGTGGCTGCCAACTCGATCGCCAGATCGGTCAGGATGTCTTCCAGTTGCTTGCGCAGGTCGTCCAGCGCCGACCGGTATTCCTTGCACGACTGGGCCAGTTCGCTGCAGCCCGCCAGGATTGCGGACGTTGCGTCGCTCAATTCACGCAGGTCCCGCACGATGAATTCGACCTCTGGCGACTGCGTGTCGCTGAACGCTCTGGCGTTGACGTCCAGCGCCTCGACCACCGTCTTCGTTTGATACACCGTCGCCAAGCGATCCCACGTCTGGGCGGCCTTCTCGACCTTGACGGTGTCTCCATCGGGAACCGGCACACCGACCTGTTCGACCAGCCCGAGCGCGTCATCCAACAAGCCCTCGCCAGGGCCGCCCGCCGACGGGGGCGTCGCGAGCACACCAGCCACGCTCGCCGGTTCGGGCGGACGCTGCGGCGGCGAACCCTGGTTGCCCGGTGTCGCGTTGTACTCGGCGACGGCGTGGTTGTATCCGGCCTGGATGACGACGCCGCCGTAGTTCTCCAGCGCCTTGGTCAGATCGTTGACCGCACCCAGCACCTCGGTCGCCCGCCCGTCATACGACGTCGCCCACGCGGTGCCCGCATCGTCGGTGCCGGCCATCGCCCCCGTTTCACCGAGGATCCTGACGTTCACCGCGAATGCGTCGTAGACATCACCTGCAACTCGAACAACCGACTGCCGACCGAGTAGAACGTTTCTGAGTCGACGTCCTGAGTCACGTCAGCATCGCCGTGTTCAGCTGGACGGCATCGGTGTAATTGCGATGTGCGTTGTGTGCGGTTGTCCGCAACGACGCCAACGCTTCTCGCATCTGCTGGCTGGCCGTCATCCACTCCTGGTGCTGCGCAAGGTGGGCCGACGCTCCGTGTCCGGACCAGGACGTGTGCAGGTTCGCGACTTGCTCGTCGACTCGTGCGGCGATGGAATCTGCGCGGTTTTCGAACGTCCTGAAGCGTGTCGGCGAACGCAAGCAACGCCTCGAGTTCGACGCGATAGCGCATCAGAGACCGATCTCGACCGGCACTGTCCGCAACATCGTCGCGGATCTGTCTTCCCTGTCCTCGTAAGCCGCGGCGGCATGCTCAAGCCGCCGTGTGGATTCCGCAAGTATCTCGACCAGTTTGGCGGCACCGTCGTGCCATTCCTCCCAAAGGGCGGCGTACGAAGACGCGGCAGCACCCGACCATCCCGACACGACGTTGTCCCACCCCCGAGCGATGCGCGCCAATTCCGCGCGCAACTCTTCGGCGTCGCCGTTGACAGCATGCGAAGTGTCGAGTGTTAGTGCCTCATCGACCTTCAGTTCAGCCATGTAATTAGCGTATGGGCGGCGCAGAGGCCCTCTTGCACAAATTTTGGTCAGTTGAACGGAATGTCGTTATCGCCCTTGGAACTCTGATACTGCTCGGACAACGCCGCATAGACGTCACGGATCCGCCCGTCCTGCTCGCGCAGCCGGGTGCGCAGCGGCTCGGGCTCGGTCTCGATAAGAGCAGAGATCGAGTACGCGGTCCAGAACACGTTGCTTCGCCGGTAGGCGCCGTCATCGACGCCGAAGACCTCCTTGAGGATCTTCAGGTCGTGCGGGATGCCGAAGGCGTCACGCGAATCCTCATAGGTGAAGAAGTAGTAGAAGTTGTCGAACCCGCACCAGGTGATCGCCGACAGGCACAGCGGACACGGTTCGTGGGTGGACAGGAAAACCAAATCGCTGGTCGACGGCCGCTCCGCCATCTCGTAGAACTGGTTCAGCGTGTTGATCTCGCCGTGCAGCAGCGGGTTGTCGGTTTCGCTGTTCGTGCCGGCGATGACGACCGAGAAATCGGACTTGCGCAGCAGCGCGGCGCCGAAAACCTTGTTCCCCGCGGCCACACCGCGCTCGGTCATCGGCAGGACGTCGCTCTCCATCACGTCCAGAAGGAGGGACGCGACGCTGTTATCCGCCATCGCGCCACCTTAACTTTGCTGTCGCGGCGATACGCCAGATTCCAGTGCTGTGAACGCGTTGTCAACGAGCTCGATCAGGTCCTCCTCGCCGCCGTCGGCCCACGCGACCAAGGCTGGCGCCATCGCGCCGAGCGCGGCGGAGGCTTGGACGGTGGCGGTGAGGTCAGGCTCGTCCAGACCGGCGCGGCGGGACAGCGCCCTGGCGAATAGGTCGCGGGTGGTGTCCTGGGCGATCAGATTTCGGCTGCGCAACACCGGGTTGTTGAGGATCAGCCGGGTCCGGACCAGCAGCGCCTCGCGGTCGGTGGCGAGCACCTGCTCCAGTCCGACGCGGATGGCGTTGTGCAGCGCGGTGATCGGCGCCTCGTGCGGTGGCCGCTCCGCGATCAGGTCCTCCAGCAGCGGATCGTATTCGTCGTACTCGACGACTTCCTCCTTGCGCGGGAAGTGCCGGAAGAACGTCATGTGCGAAACGCCTGCCGCTGCCGCGATTTCCTCGACAGTGGTTGCGTCGTAACCCTTCTCGACGAACAGGCGCAGAGCGTGGTCCTGGATCGCGTGCTTGGTCGCGGCCTTCTTCCGTTCCCGCCAATCCTCGGTCACCGGGCGGGAACCCCTGCGGACCGACCGAGCGCGCCGTCGAGCCAGGCGCTTAGCGCGGCGGGGTCGGTGCCGCGCCATGCCAGGTGCCCGTCGGGACGGACCA
Organism: uncultured Actinomycetota bacterium; assembly: GCA_963716505.1. GTDB lineage: Bacteria > Actinomycetota > Actinomycetes > Mycobacteriales > Mycobacteriaceae > Mycobacterium. Next base: position 179,383 of record CAVQTL010000015.1, on the reverse strand, counting down.
GCAGCGCGTCGCCCTGACCGGGGAGGGAGACGACGTCGCCGAGCCGTTCGCTTGCGACATCGGCCAGCGACTCGGGACCGATCAGCGCCCAGGCCGGACCGAGCGCGTCGTACATTCCGTCCCGGTCCTGCACGCGATCACCGGGCCGCAACCCGGGCAGCAGGCGCCGACGACCCGCGCCGAGTGGTCCGTTCCGATAGGTGACCCGCAGCTGTGACGCCTTCTCCGCGATCAACCGCTGCATCCAGGTGCGGTTCAACAGGGGGACCGCAATGCGGTCTCGCACGAACCGGGCAACCCGGCTGTCGCTCAGCACCAACTGGGTGAGGCCGCTTGTCGATTCGAGTACGTCCTCGGCGATCGGGCGACGCTCGGCCTCGTAGGTGTCGAGCAGGCTGTCGCCGGCGCGGCCGTTGACGACGAGAGCGAGCTTCCACGCTAGGTTTTCGGCGTCGCCGATCCCGGTGTTCATGCCCTGTCCTCCCAGCGGGCTGTGGATGTGCGCGGCGTCGCCTGCCAACAGCACGCGTCCCCGCCGGTAGCCGTCGGCCAGCCGTCGTTGGATGCGGAAGGTGGACGTCCACTCCGCCGCCCGGATCGATCCGCCGGCCTCGTCGCGCAGGCGGCCGCCGAGGTAGTCGACGATCGTGTCCTGCTGCGGCTGGTCGCCGAGTTCGGGCGGCGCCGGCGCCATCACCCGCCACAAGTCGTCGCCGGGCAACGGGAACGCGGCGAGGAGCTGGGCTCCGCGCATCCATGTCGACGCCGCATCGTGTGGCCGGGCCAGGTCGGCGTGTACGTCGGCGAGCAGAAATCGTTCGACGAGCGGTACTCCCGGAAATCCGACGTTCATCGCCTTGCGGACGACGCTGTGGGCGCCGTCGGCCCCGATCACCCAGCCGGTGTCGATGTCGCCGGCGTCGTCGAGACGCACGGATACGCGGTCGGTTCCGGCGTCGACGCCGGTGACGCGGTGGCTCCACTCGACCGTTGCACCGAGCTCGGCCAGCCGATCGCGCAGCGACGCTTCGATCTCGGCCTGGGAGATGATCAGTGCGGGCTTGACACCCAGTCGTTCCATGGCGGCGCCGACCCGCAGCCGGGCCAGCTCACGGCCGTCGACGGTCATCACCACCTTGATGATCGGCATCGCGCGCTCGCGCAGATCGCCGAGCGCGCCGAGGCGCTCGAGCACTTCCACACCACGCGGCTGCAGGCCGAGTGCTCGCGACGTGACCGCGGGACCGGCGGCGCCGTCGAGCACACGCACCGCGACACCCGCCTCGCGCAGACCGCACGCCAGCGCGAGTCCCGGTCGGCCCGGCACCTACCACCACCACGTCTGTCACTTGTACCTCCTGTTAGTTCACTAACATGTTAGTCGAGTAACACCAGGCCGGGCAAGAGGCTCACGTTAGGGTGAGCCGTGGCCGAGACCGCGCCGCTGCGCGTGCAGTTGATAGCCAAGACGGAGTTCTTGGCCCCGCCGGACGTGCCGTGGAGCACCGACGCCGACGGCGGGCCCGCGCTGGTCGAGTTCGCGGGCCGGGCGTGCTACCAGAGCTGGTCCAAACCCAACCCGCGGACCGCGACCAACGCCGGTTACCTGCAGCACATCATCGACGTCGGCCACTTCTCGGTGCTCGAGCACGCGACGGTGTCCTTCTACATCACCGGGGTCTCGCGGTCGTGCACCCACGAGCTGATCCGTCACCGGCACTTTTCCTACTCGCAGTTGTCTCAGAGGTACGTGCCGGAGCACGACTCGGAGGTCGTTCTGCCTCCTGGCATGGAGGACGACCAGGAGCTGCAGGAGTTGTTCACTGCGGCCGCCGACGCCAGCCGCGCAACCTACTCCGAGCTGCTGGCCAGGTTGGAGGCCAAGTTCGCAGACCAGCCCAATGCCGCGATCCGCCGCAAGCAGGCCCGTCAGGCGGCCCGAGCGGTACTGCCCAACGCGACCGAGACCCGCATCGTCGTCACCGGCAACTACCGGGCCTGGCGGCACTTCATCGCCATGCGCGCCAGCGAACAGGCCGACGTGGAGATCCGCAGGCTGGCGATTGCGTGCCTGCGCCAGCTCGTCGACGTCGCCCCGCAGGCCTTCTCCGACTTCGAGATCGCGACGCTGGCGGACGGCACGGAGGTCGCCACGTCCCCGTTGGCGACGGAAGCCTGACCGCCACGCGGTAATCTTGGTGGCCGTGAGCACCAGCGGATTCGACGTGCAGGCCCGGCTGGGCACCGTGCTGACCGCGATGGTGACGCCGTTCAAGCCCGACGGCTCGCTGGACACCGTCACCGCCGCGCGCCTGGCCACCCACCTGGTGGACGCCGGCTGCGACGGCTTGGTGCTGTCGGGCACCACCGGTGAATCGCCGACGACGACCGATGACGAGAAGATCGCACTGCTGCGGGCGGTGCTGGACGCCGTCGGCGACCGCGCCAGGATCATCGCGGGCGCGGGGACCTACGACACCGCGCACAGCGTGCATCTCGCGAAGGCATCCGAGGCCGAGGGGGCACACGGACTTCTCGTCGTCACGCCGTACTATTCGCGCCCCTCGCAAGTCGGGCTCGCGGCGCACTTCACGGCGATCGCCGATGCGGTGTCGGCGCCGATCCTGCTCTACGACATTCCCATTCGATCGGGCATCCCCATCGAATGGCACACCATCCGGGCGCTGGCCGAACACCCGAACATCGTCGGAATCAAGGACGCCAAGGGTGACCTGAACGGTGGCGGTCGGATCATCGCCGAGACCGGTTTGGCGTACTACTCGGGTGACGACGCCCTCAACCTGCCCTGGCTGGCGATGGGCGCAGTCGGGTTCGTCAGCGTCTGGGGACATGTCGCGGCGAGCCAGCTCCGAGAAATGTTGTCGGCGTTCACCTCTGGCGACGTGGCAACCGCCCGCAAGATCAATGTGACGCTCGCGCCGCTGAGCGATGCGCAGAGCCGCCTCGGCGGTGTGACGATGGCCAAGGCAGGGCTGCGGCTTCAGGGCATCGATGTCGGCGAGCCACGACTGCCGCAGGTGCCGGCCACCACGGACCAGATCGAGGCGCTCGCCGCTGACCTGCGGGCCGCCACGGTACTTCGCTAGTGAAAACAGATCTCAAACCGCCGGGACCGCTGGTCCCAGGAGGCTTGCGGGTAACCGCGCTGGGCGGCATCAGCGAAATCGGCCGCAACATGACGGTTTTCGAGCATCTCGGTCGACTGCTGATCGTCGACTGCGGGGTGCTCTTTCCCGGGCACGACGAACCGGGCGTCGACCTGATCCTGCCCGATCTGCGTCTGGTCGAGGATCGTCTCGACGACGTCGAGGCACTCGTGCTGACCCACGCGCACGAAGACCACATCGGCGCCATCCCGTTCCTGCTCAAGCTCCGGCCGGACATCCCGCTGGTCGGCTCGAAGTTCACGCTGGCGCTGGTCGCGGAGAAGTGCCGCGAACACCGCATCAAGCCCGTCTTCGTCGAAGTCGCTGAGGGACAGCGGAGCACGCACGGTGTGTTCGAGTGTGAGTACTTCCACGTCAACCACTCGATTCCCGGCTGCCTGGCGATCGCGATCCGCACCGGCGCAGGCACCGTGCTGCACACCGGCGACATCAAGCTCGACCAGTTGCCGCCCGACGACCGTCCCACCGACCTGCCAGGGATGTCGCGGCTCGGGGACGCCGGGGTTGATCTGTTCCTCTGCGACTCGACGAACTCCGAGATCCCCGGTGTCGGACCGTCGGAAAGCGAAGTCGGCCCGGCGCTGCACCGGCTGATGCGCGGTGCCGACGGCCGCGTCATCGTCGCGTGCTTCGCCTCGAACGTGGACCGGGTGCAGCAGATCATCGACGCTGCGGTGGCCCTTGGCAGGCGAGTGTCGTTCGTCGGACGGTCCATGGTGCGAAACATGGGCATCGCCCGCGAGCTGGGCTATCTGCATGTCGACGAGGACGACCTGATGGACATCGGTGCGGCCGAGATGATGGCGCCGGGACGGGTCGTGTTGATCACCACCGGAACCCAGGGCGAGCCGATGTCGGCGCTGTCGCGGATGTCGCGGGGCGAGCACCGCAGTATCACGCTGACGTCGGGTGACCTGATCATCCTGTCGTCGTCGCTGATACCCGGCAACGAGGAAGCCGTCTACGGTGTGATCGACTCGCTGGCCAAGATCGGCGCCCGTGTGGTTACCAACGCCCAAGCGCGCGTGCACGTTTCAGGGCATGCCTATTCCGGTGAGTTGCTGTTCCTGTACAACGGGGTGCGGCCGCGCAATGTGATGCCCGTACACGGAACGTGGCGAATGCTGCGGGCAAATGCGGCGCTGGCGACGCGATCGGGCGTGGACCCGGCGGGAATCGTGCTGGCGGAGAACGGGGTCAGCGTCGACCTGGTGGCGGGCAAGGCCACCATCGCCGGTGGCGTGCCGACCGGGAAGATGTTCGTCGACGGGTTGATCACCGACGACGTCGGCGACGCCACGCTGGGCGAACGGCTCACGCTGTCTTCGGGTTTCGTCTCGGTGACCGTCGTCGTGCACCGCGGTACGGGACGTGCGGCCGCACCCGCGCACCTACATTCGCGCGGCTTCTCCGAGGATCCCAAGGCGCTCGAGCCGGTCGCCGTCAAGGTGCAGGAGGAGCTGGAAGTCCTTGCCGCCGACAACATCACCGATGTCACCCGGATCGCCCAGGCGGTGCGCCGCATCGTCGGCAAATGGGTGGGGGAGACCTACCGCCGCCAGCCGATGATCGTGCCGACGGTCATCGAGATCTAGCCGAGCGCCAACTCAGGGGTAAACACGTGAGACGGGATGCGCGTGGGCGGAGGTGCCGCCGGGTCGAACGTCTGCGTGACGCTGCCGGCGTGGATAGCCGGCCTCGTGCTCGCCTGCGCAGGAGTCATCGGTGGGGATTGGCACTTGCCCATGGCGTCGTTCCACACACCGCCCGAGTCCAGGCAACATTTGCGCGTCCACGCGAGCTTCTCGGACGGGTCGTCAATCTTTATGTTCATGCACTCGTCGTATCTCTCGATATCCCACTCCATCGGCGCAGCCGATGCGGTGGCGGGTGAGCCGACAGCGGACAAACCGAAAGCGGCTGTTGCCGCGAGCAGTGCGGCGGGCAGTAGTTGGCGTAGCGATGTCATGATGTCGTTCCTATGCTCTGGTTGATGACCCGAGGCGGTATGCGGGTCGCGGGGGGTGTGGACGGCTCCAGCGTGTAGTTGGGGAGGTCGCTCTGGTTGGCAGTAATGGGATGCTGTGCCTGTTGTTCGGCGGGCGGTGCCTGGCACTTGCCCTGCGCCGCATTCCAATCGCCGCCGGACCGATAGCAGCACAGCGCTTCGTGGTTCCTCCATTCGTCGGCGTCGTAACCCTTGCCGATGCCGCTGGCGATGCACTGGTCGTAGGAGCCGATATCCCACTCCCTGGGTGCGCCGGATGCGATCGCGGGGAACGCGAGCGCGACGGCTGTTGCCGCGAGTGCCGCGGCGGCGGCGGTGCGGAATGATCTCATTTCTGTTCCTTTGGTCGACGGGTGAAGTCGTAGGAACGAGTTTCCGCAGCAAGAGCGAGTACCAAAACGGGTCAGAGGCCGCATCCCCAGCCGACCGCCTACGGGATGTTGCGACGGTCCGCGTTAGGGGGTTAGGGGCTCAGCGCTTGGCGCAGTACGCCGTCCACTCCAGATCGGATGCGGTGAGATCGCGTCCGGCCGGTCTGATGTAATTCTGCAGGTAGTAGTCCGGGCCGGCCTGCTCGACGAGTCGCCAGCCGTACTCGTCGATGAACGCTTCGACGTCATCGGGGTCGAGGCCGAACTTCCACACCTGCCGCCGTTGCCGGAAGCGCTTGTACAACACCGCCGCGCCGTACATGTTTCGCCCGTCGATGAAGTCCTTGCGGACGTAGGTGAACACCAGCCGACTGCCCGCCGGGGCGGCCTGCAACGCGGTGAGCGTCGTACGCACGGCATCCTCGGTCAGGTACTGCGTCACGCCTTCCCAGACGAAGAACGTGCGGGCATCGGTGCGGTAGCCGTGCTCTGTCAACATGCCGAACAGGTCGTCGCGCTCGAAGTCCAACGGCACCAGCCGAACCGAAGCGGGAATCGCGCCGATCGCGCGCTGCACAGCGGCCTTCTTGCGTGCGATGTTGACCGGCAGATCGACCTCGAAGACCGGAATATCGGATCGGCGCGCGAGACGTAAACCCCTGGTGTCCAAGCCTGCACCGAGGATGACGACGGCATCGACGTCCTTGAGTGCCTCGTCGAGCCTGTCGTCGATGAAGCGCTTGCGGCAGGAGATGAGTGCCCACGAGCCGGGTACCGCCTTCTCGCCTGCCGATATGGTCATGCGGCGCAGCAGCGGCCACCGCATCGCACGAACAACCGCGCGCTGGCCTGCGGGCAGAATCGAGGCGGCGAGGTCATCGTTGACGAGTCGGCGGCCGGGCGGCTCGTATTGCTCTATCGCCGCCTGCACCATCGGGCCAAAGGCGGTTTGAGCGGCGGGATTTCGCGCCATCAGCGCTTGTTCACGTAGCCCGCGTCGACGGGTAACGTCACGCCCGTGATGTACCAGGCCTCGTCGGACACCAGCCAGGCCACCGCCGCGGCGATGTCCTCGGCATCGACGGCCTGCACCGGCAGTGCCATGCCGAAATCCACCGGCGCCTCGGTCTCCTGGGTGATGCGCTCCAGCCACTGCCTGGTGAACTCGTTGTTGATCATCGGGGTGTTCACCGCCGCCGGATGAATGGAGTTGACCCGGATGCGATGCGGCGCAAGGTGGTTGGCGTACGCCCGCATCAACCCGACGACGCCGTGCTTGGCCGCCGTGTAACCGAGCGACCCGGCGTCATCCCCGCCGATCCCGACCAGGCCCGCGGCCGAACTCGTCAGCACGATCGCGCCACCGTCGCCCCGCTCGACCATCGTCGGGATCGCGACTTCGACGGTGTTGTGCACGCCGGTCAGGTTCACATCGACCACGTCGCGCCAGCCCGACTCGCCCGCCTGCATCGGCGCGATGCCCGCGTTGGCGATGACGATGTCCAACCTGCCGAACTCATCCAGGCCGGCCCGCAGCGCGCTGCTCAGCGCATCGCGATCGCGAACGTCGGCCTCCCGCGCCACGATCCGCGCGCCGATGTCCTCGACGAGCTTGACGGTCTGAGCGAGATCATCGGGCGTGGCCATCGGGTAGGGCACCGACGCGATCTGGTCGCAGATGTCGACCGCGATGATGTCGGCACCGTCGGACGCCAACCGCACCGCCTCCGCCCGACCTTGGCCTCGAGCGGCACCGGTGATGAACGCAACCTTGCCCTGCAGCGACCCCATCAGCCGCGCAGTTGGCCCTTGGCCGGGTCACCGGCCACTACGGGCTGAAGCATCTTGATGTCCGGTGCCCCGTCGAGGTGCTCGCCGACGGTGCCGAAGAGCGTCCCGATCGCCGGCGCGGTGCTGTGCGCCTTCAGTGCGTCGGCGTCGGCCCACTGCTCGACGAACACGAACGTCCCGTCGGCCTCGTGCAGGGCGTACAGCTCGCAGCCGGGCTCCTCGTGCACCGCCGCGATGGCCTGTTTGCACGCGTCCCGGACGGCGTCGACGGACTCGGGTTTGGCCTTCATGGTGGCGACGACGACAACGGGCATGGTCGAGAACTCCTCGATGAGTGGGAACCGGTCAACTGCTCACCCTACTCAGCGAACCTAACTAAATTTTCGACACCCAACTGTGACCCGTGTGGCTGATGGTGAATATGGGGCACCTGCGACTAGGCTTGAAACCATGCCTAGTAAGACCGCTGCGCGCTCTGGTGCCCGTTCGAGCAGGTCAAAAGCCGGCTCGCGGTCAGGGTCCCGCGCGGCCCGGCCCGCGCCACGCCGGAAGCCCGCCAAGAAACGCACCCCGTCGCCCATTCCCGCGGCCGGGCTGGCCATCGGGCGAGGTGCCCGCGCCGGCTGGTTCATGCTGGCCAGGGGGGCCGGCTCGACGGCCCGGTCGGTCGGCCGCGCCCGCGACATCGACCCCGGCCACGCCCGTGACGGAATCGCGCTGGCGCTGCTGGGCGCTGCGGTCATCGTCATCGCGAGCTCGTGGTTCGATGCCGCCCGCCCGGTCGGCGGATGGATCGACGACTTCCTTCGCGTGCTGATCGGCTCGGCCGTCTTGGTGTTGCCGGTCGCGCTGATCGCGATCGCGGTCGTGCTGATGCGGACCGAGCCCGATCCCGACGCCCGGCCGCGGCTGATTCTCGGCGCGGCGATGATCGCCCTGCCCGTGCTCGGCCTGTGGCACCTGTGGGCCGGCTCGCCGGACATGGCGGGACGTCGGAACGCCGCCGGATTCATCGGCTTCGCCATCGGCGGCCCGCTGTCGGAGGGATTGACCCAGTGGATCGCCGCGCCGCTGTTGTTCATCGGCGCGCTGTTCGGCCTGCTGCTGATAACCGGCACCACGATCCGTGAGGTGCCCGACACGGTGCGGGCGATGTTCAGCACCCGGCTGCTGCGCGACGACGAAGAGTTCTACGACGACGACGAGTTGGCGGGGTACGCCGACGCGCAGCCCGACGACTTCTCCGACGGCTACTACGACGACCCGTCGGCCTACAGCGACGACGACGCGCAGGCGTGGCCCGGCGGCACGCCGATGGAGAACTACCCGCTCGACGATGAGGCGCCGACGGTGCCCGAGCCCACGCGTGCGGCCAAGCGCAAGAAGGCGGCCAAGCGCGCAGAAGCCGGTGTCGGATCGTGTCGTGGATGGTCCGTACACGCTGCCGTCGCTGGAACTGCTCAAGAAGGGTGACCCGCCGAAGCGGCGTTCCGCGTCCAATGACCGCATGGCAGAGGCGATCTCCGAAGTGCTGCAGCAGTTCAAGGTCGATGCTGCGGTCACCGGCTGCACGCGGGGGCCGACCGTCACGCGATACGAGGTCGAGCTGGGACCGGGCGTCAAGGTCGAGAAGATCACCCAGCTGCAGAAGAACATCGCGTATGCGGTTGCCACCGAAAGCGTGCGAATGCTCGCCCCGATTCCGGGCAAGTCCGCCGTCGGCATCGAGGTGCCGAACACCGACCGCGAGATGGTGCGCCTCGCGGACGTACTGACCGATCCGTCGACCCGCAGCGACCACCACCCGCTGGTGATCGCGCTGGGCAAAGACATTGAGGGCGAGTACATCTCGTGGAACCTGGCGAAGATGCCGCACCTGCTTGTCGCGGGTTCGACCGGCTCGGGCAAGTCGAGCTTCGTCAACTCGATGCTGGTTTCGTTGCTGGCGCGCGCAACGCCGGAGGAGGTCAGGATGATCCTGATCGACCCGAAGATGGTGGAGCTCACGCCGTATGAGGGCATTCCGCACCTCATCACCCCGATCGTCACGCAGCCGAAGAAGGCCGCCGCGGCGCTGGCGTGGCTGGTGGAGGAAATGGAGCAGCGCTACCAGGACATGCAGGCGTCGCGGGTGCGGCATATCGACGACTTCAACGCCAAGGTGCGGTCGGGGGAGATCACCACGCCGCTCGGCAGCCAGCGCGAGTACCGCCCGTATCCGTACGTGGTCGCGATCGTCGACGAGTTGGCCGACCTGATGATGACGGCACCGCGTGACGTCGAGGACGCCGTCGTGCGGATCACCCAGAAGGCGCGCGCCGCGGGCATTCACCTGGTGCTGGCGACCCAGCGGCCGTCGGTCGACGTGGTCACCGGGTTGATCAAGTCCAATGTGCCGTCCCGGTTGGCGTTCGCGACGTCGTCGCTGACCGACAGCCGCGTCATTCTCGACCAGCAGGGGGCCGAGAAGCTGATCGGCATGGGCGACGGTCTGTTCATCCCGATGGGTGCCAACAAGCCCATCCGGCTGCAGGGCGCGTTCATCACCGACGAGGAGATCCAAGCGGTCGTCACCGCGTGCAAGGACCAGGCCGAGCCCGAGTACACCGAAGGTGTGACCGCCGCCAAGCCGAGCAGCGAGCGTACCGACGTCGACCCGGACATCGGCGACGACATGGACGTCTTCCTGCAGGCCGTGGAGCTGGTGGTGTCCAGTCAGTTCGGCTCCACCTCGATGCTTCAGCGCAAGCTGCGGGTGGGCTTCGCCAAGGCGGGCCGGCTGATGGACCTGATGGAGACCCGCGGAATCGTCGGCCCCAGCGAGGGTTCGAAGGCGCGCGAGGTGATGGTGAAGCCCGACGAGCTGGCGGCGACGATCGCGTCCATTCGAGGCACCGGGTCCGGCGACGACGACGAGTAGCGCCGAGATCGACGTAATGGCGCTCTGCACTCGTACTTTTGCGCCCAGACGCGAGTTTCGGCGTTAAAGAGTCAACAGCATTCGTGAATTGCCGAGGATGTTCGGCTTGACGTAGGACAGGTCGAGGAACTCGGCGACACCGGTGTCGTAGGAGCGGCACATCTCCTCGTAGACCTCCGCGGTGACCGGCGTTCCCTCGATCTCGGCGAACCCGTGCCTGCTGAAGAACTCGGTCTCGAAGGTGAGCACGAAGATCCGTCCCAGGTGCAGTTCGCGAGCCACGTCGAGCAGTCGGTCGACGATAAGGTGGCCCGACACCCTGGCCCTTGACCCTTGGATGCACGGCCACCGTGCGCACCTCGCCGAGGTCGGCCCACAGCACGTGCAGGGCCCCGCATCCGATGAGGTCGCCGCCACGTTCGGCGACCCAGAACTCCTGGACCCCCTCGTACAGGGTGACCAGGTTCTTCTCCAGCAGGATGCGGCCCGAGTAGATGTCGACGAGCGCCTTGATCGCGGGCACATCCGACGTGGTGGCGCGGCGCAGCGCAAGCCCGTCCGCCGGCGAACCATGCCCATCGACCACAGGTGCGAGGGTATCGGTTGGAGCAACGGATATTCTTTAGCGGTGTCGGGCCAACCTCACACCGATCCGGTGATACCTCAGGCGAAGGTCGCGAACGTCGCCAATGTCCTCACCGGGCTGCGGTTGGTGTTGGTCCCGGTGTTCCTGATCGCGTTGTTCGCCGGTGACGGCCACGAAACAGTATGGCGCGTAACCGCTTTCGTCATCTTCGCAGTCGCTGTGATCACCGACCGGTTCGACGGGGCGCTGGCTCGCAGCTACGGAATCGAGACCGACTTCGGCAGATTGGCCGACCCGATCGCCGACAAGACCTTGATCGGCGCCGCCCTGATCGGCCTGTCGATGCTCGGCGAGCTGCCGTGGTGGGTGACGGTGCTGATCCTGGTCCGCGAGATCGGCGTCACGGTGCTGCGTTTCGCGGTGCTGCGACACGGCGTCATCCCGGCCAGCCGCGGCGGCAAGCTGAAGACGCTCGTCCAGGCCGTGGCGATCGGGCTGTTCGTCCTGCCGCTCTCGGGCCCGTGGCTGACCGGTGCCTGGGTGGTGATGGCGGCCGCGATCGTGCTGACCGTCCTCACCGGCATCGACTACGTGGTTTCGGCGATCCGCGACTCCCGAGGACGAGTCGCAGGTCAGTGACGCCTCTGGCGACGAATTCGCGCCAGAGTCGGCCGACCGGGAACCATCCCGGCAGTCCCTGGCGTTGCTTTAGTACCACCCAAGTGAAGGAGAGCGCGATGGGGACATTGCTGCGCGAGGTTATCGGCGACGTGCTGCGTCGTGCCCGCATTGACCAGGGCCGCACGCTGCGCGAGGTGTCCGATGCCGCGCGGGTGAGCCTTGGTTATCTGTCCGAGGTCGAACGCGGCCGCAAGGAGGCGTCGAGCGAACTGCTCGGCGCGATCTGCGGCGCCCTCGAGGTCCCGCTGTCGCGGGTGCTGTCCGATGCAGGCGACGAGATGGCGCAGGCGGAGATCAAGGCGTTCGCCCGCGAGTCGGCGATCGCCACCAGTATCGACGCCACCACCAAGGTCGTCATCCCGCATGCGGTGTCAATGGCGGTCGCCTAGCTGTTCTGATCTGCGCGAAACCGATAAGTTGGCAATACGCACACTTCAAGCAGTTCTCTGACACGAAGGCGGAATGAACCCATGGCCAATCCGTTCACCAAAGCGTGGCGCTACCTGATGGCGCTGTTCAGCTCAAAGGTCGACGAATACGCCGATCCGAAGGTGCAGATCCAGCAGGCCATCGAGGATGCACAGCGGCAGCACCAGGGCCTGACGCAGCAGGCGGCCCAGGTCATCGGCAACCAGCGCCAGCTGGAGATGCGGCTCAACCGCCAGCTCGCCGACATCGAGAAGCTGCAGGTCAACGTCCGTCAGGCATTGACGCTGGCCGACCAGGCCACCTCCGCGGGGGACGCCGCCAAGGCCACCGAGTACACCAACGCCGCCGAGGCCTTCGCCGCGCAGCTGGTGACCGCCGAACAGAGCGTCGAAGACCTCAAGGGCCTGCACGATCAGGCGCTGCAGGCCGCGGGCCAGGCCAAGAAGGCGGTCGAGCAGAACGCGATGATGCTGCAGCAGAAGATCGCCGAGCGCACCAAGCTGCTCAGCCAGCTCGAGCAGGCCAAGATGCAGGAGCAGGTGAGCGCCTCGCTGCAGTCGATGAGTGAACTGGCGGCCCCGGGCAACACGCCGAGCCTCGACGAGGTGCGTCAGAAGATCGAACGCCGCTACGCCAACGCGATGGGTTCAGCCGAGCTGGCACAGAACTCGGTGCAGGGCCGGATGATGGAGGTCCAGCAGGCCAGCGTGCAGATGGCCGGGCATTCGCGGCTGGAGCAGATCCGCGCCTCGATGCGCGGCGAGGCTCTTCCTTCTGGGGGCGCTTCCGGGGCTCACGGGACGGCCGCTCCGGCGACCCCGGCGTCGACGCCCGAGGCGATTCCCGAAAAGCCGATCGGCCAGTAGTCGGATTCTGGGTTGGCAGTGAAACAGCGGTCGACAGCTAGCAGGCCGGAGGCATGGCGGTCACTGGTGCAGCGGGGAATCGACACCGCCGCAGAGGTGTCCGACGTGCTGGCGCAGAAGCTCAGCTCGGCGGCCGATCCGCGCGCCAAGCAATTGCGCAAGCGCAAGTGGGCGCTGCGCCTTGGCCTGTTCTTCGCGGTGTCCAGCCTGATCTGGGTGGGAGTGACGGTGCTGATCGCGTCCTGGAGCACACCCGCGTGGGCGTTGTTCATCCCGGCGCCGATCGCGGTCGGTGCGGCCTTTCTCGCGACGCTGTCGTTCCTGCGCTACCGCTGGCTTCGCGGGGAGCCGCTGCCCCCGCAACGGTCGCGGGCCACCCGTCGGCTGCCGGCGTGGGGATCTGCGGCCCGCCAACCGATGGCCGCGCTGGCCGCATCCGAGCGCGGGCTGTTCTCGCTGATCAGCGTGCTGGAGCGGGGCAAGATGCTGCCCGCCGGTGAGCTGCGCGAGCTGGTCACCGTCGCCAACCAGTCCGCCGCGACCATGGCGGCGACCGCCGACGAAGTGGTGTCGATGGAGCGGGCGATCGCCAACGCACCCGGATCCCGCCCTCACCTGTCACCGACGATCGCCGCGTTCACCGCGCAGCTCGACAACGGCGCCCGCCAATACAACGACATGGTCACCGCGGCAGCGCAATTGGTGTCGGCCGCCAACAACGGCCCGATGTCGAGCTCGCCGATGTCGCAGCAGCGTTACCGGGATGAACTGGTCAATGCCACCGACCGGCTGACCGGCTGGGCGCAGGCGTTCGACGAACTCGGTCAGCTCGCGCAGGGCCTAGCCCTACATCGTCGGGCGCAGCGACGGGACGACAACACCCGCGAGTCCGCGCAACGGCGCCTTGACGAAGAAATCGAATGCGTCGAAGTAGTCCCGCCACAGCGTGATCTTGGCCGCCGTGCACCTCGAACACACCGACACCCAGAACTGCAGGCGCAGCGGGCCGAAGATGAGCGCGTCGGTCCGCTCCGTCAGCACCGCGTTTCCGTCGGCGGCGACCCGGTGGAACTTCACCTCGAAGCCGACGCGGCCTGCGCCGCGACGGAACAGCTTGATGATGCGCTTCCGGCCGCGCATGGTGGTGTATCCCACGTTCTGGTACAGGACGTTGTCGGCCAGCGTCGCGTCGGCCGCGTCGTAGTCCTCGTCCTGCAGCGCATACAGGAACGTCTCCACCGTGCGTGCGTTGGCCGTGGTGTCCAAGTCTGATGTGTTCGCGGTCATGGCCCTCAGCGTAGTGGCGCGGCGCTGTGGCAGGGTGGCCGCATGCGCGTCGCCGTGGTCGCAGGCCCCGATCCCGGGCACGCGTTTCCCGCGCTGGCGTTGTGCCGCCGGTTTCTGGCTGCGGGTGACTCACCGACACTGCTGACCGGCACCGAATGGCTGGATACCGCCCGGTCTGTCGGCGTGGACGCCGTCGAACTCATCGGGCTGGATCCCACCGAACTCGACGACGACACCGACGCAGGCGCGAAGATCCACCAGCGCGCGGCTCGCATGGCGGTGCTGAATGTGCCGGTGCTGCGGGGGCTCGAGCCGGATGTGGTGGTCTCCGACGTGATCACCGCCTGCGGCGGGCTGGCGGCCGAGCTGCTGGCCATTCCGTGGATCGAGCTCAACCCCGCGCCGTTGTACCGGCCGTCGAAGGGACTCCCTCCGATCGGCAGCGGGCTGGCGCCCGGTGTCGGGATCCGTGGCCGGCTGCGAGACGTCGTGTTGCGGACGCTGACCGCACGGGCCTGGCAGGCGGGTATCCGGCAGCGTTCGGCAGTGAGGGTCGAAATCGGCTTGCCCGCAACCGATCCCGGACCATTGCGCCGGCTCGTCGCCACACTTCCCGCGCTGGAGGTGCCACGGCCCGACTGGCCTGATGAGGCAGTCATCGTCGGCCCGCTTCACTTCGAACCGACCGACGCCGTGCTGGAGATTCCGCCCGGGGACGGCCCCGTCATCGTCGTGGCGCCCTCGACTGCGGTCACCGGCGCGCGAGGCATGATCGAAGTGGCGCTGGAAACGCTGCGGCCGGGGGACGTCCTGCCGCGGGGGTCGCGGGTCGTGGTGTCGCGCCTCGGTGGTGACGACGTCGACGTGCCTGCGTGGGCGGTGGTGGGACTGGGCCGTCAGGACGAACTGCTGGCGGCCGCCGACCTGGTGATCTGCGGCGGCGGCCACGGCATGGTGTCCAAGACGCTGATGGCCGGGGTGCCGATGGTGGTGGTGCCCGGCGGCGGCGACCAGTGGGAGATCGCGAATCGGCTTGTGCGACAGGGCAGTGCGCAACTGGTCCGGCCGCTGGAGCCCGAGGCGTTGGCGGCGGCGGTTACCGAGGTGCTGTCCTCGCCGCGCTACGCCGAGGCCGCAAGGGCGGCAGGTGCCACCGTGGCGGACGTGGCAGATCCGGTACGGGTGTGCCACGATTCGCTGGCACCGTCAGCGTAGGTTGGACCGGTGCGCCTGACCGAATTCAACGAGCTCGTCGACGGCCAGTTCGGCCCGGTTCGGGGCCGGTCGCTGCTCGTCGACCATGTGCTGACCGGTTTCGGCGGGCGCACCGCCGCGCAGGCCATCGAGGACGGCGTCGAGCCACGCGACGTCTGGCGGGCGCTCTGCGCCGACTTCGACGTCCCGCGCGATCGGTGGTGAGTGGCTAGCCGCGCTGACCGAGCAGCTGTGCGGTCTCCCGGTGCAACCTGCCGAAGTTGTAGTAGGCCGCACAGGCGCCTTCCGGAGAGACCATGCAGGTCCCGATCGGTGTCTCCGGTGTGCACGCGGTGCCGAACACTTTGCACTCCCATGGCTTGATGACGCCCTTGAGCACCTCTCCGCATTGGCATGCCTTCGGGTCGGCGACCCGCACGCCGGGCATGTCGAACTTGAGCTCCGCGTCGAACTCCGCGTAGTCGCGATGGATCTTCAACGCGCTCTGCGAGATGAAACCCAGCCCGCGCCACTCGAAATGGGGCCGCAACTCGAACGTCTCGGCCATCAGCTTCAGCGCCTGGGTGTTGCCTTCCGGGCGCACGACACGGGTGTACTGATTTTCCACCTCGCAGCGGCCCTCCCTGATCTGCTGCAACAGCATGTGCACCGACGCGAGGATGTCGAGCGGCTCGAATCCCGCTACCACCATCGGCTTTCCGTATACCTCGGGCACGAACCGGTATGGCCGCAAACCCACAACGGTCGACACGTGGCCGGGCCCGAGGAAGCCCGACAGCCGCAGATCCGGCGATTCGAGGATCGCCTTGACGGGCGGAACGATCGTGACATGGTTGCAGAAGATGCTGAAGTTGCGCACGCCGAGCGCACGGGCCCGGACCAGCGTCACCGCGGTGGACGGTGCGGTGGTTTCGAACCCGACGGCGAAGAAGACGATGTGCTTGTCGGGGTGGTCCAGGGCAACCTTGAGCGCGTCAAGCGGGGAGTACACGAAGCGCACATCCGCACCACGCGCCTTGGCCTCGATGAGATTGCCCCGTGAGCCCGGCACCCGCATCATGTCGCCGAAGGTGGTGAAGATGATGTCGGGCTGTTCGGCCAGCCACATCGCATCGTCCACCCGGCCCATCGGAATCACGCAGACCGGACAGCCCGGCCCGTGCACCAACTCGACCGACTCGGGCAGCAGATGTTCGATGCCGTGCCGATAGATGGTGTGCGTGTGGCCGCCACAGACCTCCATGAACTTGAAGTGGTCGCCGGTCGCCAGTTCGGTGATCGATTTCACCAGGGCGCGTGCGGCGGCCGGGTCGCGGAATTCGTCGACGTACTTCATGTCAAGCCTCTCAGGCGATCTCGGACGAGTTGAATGCTTCGATCTCATTGACGTAGTCGGCGCCCATCTTCTGCACCTGGTCGAGCGTCAGTTTGGCCTCGTGCTCGTCGATCTTGGCCATCGCGAAGCCGACATGCACCAGCACCCAGTCGCCGACCTGTAGATTGTCGTCGGCGAGCAGTCGCACGCTGATGTTTCGGCGGACGCCGTTGACGTCGACCTTGGCCAGGGACTGTTCGGCGTCGACGATGTCGACCACCTGGCCGGGGATTCCCAGACACATCGTCATACTCCTTTCACGAAGCTCATCAGCAGATTCGCGGTAGTGGGTCGCCGACAAGCATGTCGACGATCCGGCTGCCGCCGAACGAAGTCCTCAGCGCAACAATGCCGTTCGGTTCGGGCATGATCTCGCCCACGACCGTTGCTCGGGCACCTTGCGGGTGCGTCTGCATCGCGGCGACCGCGGCGTCGGCCTCCTCCGGCGCCACGATCGCGACGAACTTGCCCTCGTTAGCGACGTACAGCGGGTCGATGCCGAGCATGTCGCAGGCGCCGAGCACCTGCGGTTCCACGGGAAGGCTCTGCTCATCGAGGACGAGGGCGAACGGGGCGCCCTTGACGAGTTCGTTGCACACCGTTCCGACGCCGCCGCGAGTCGCGTCGCGCATCCACCGCGTTGACGGTGCGGCCTCGAGGAGCAGCTCGACCAGTTCGTGGACGGGCGCGGTGTCGGAGGCGATGTCGGCGTCGATGGCGAGGTCGCCGCGCGCCAGCATGACCGCCATTCCGTGGTCGCCGATAGTGCCGGACACCAACACCTTGTCGCCGGGCTGCACGAGGTCGCGCGACAGCCGCCTGCCCTCGGGAACCACACCGACGCCCGCGGTCGAGATGTAGACACCGTCGGCGGCGCCCTTCCCGACGACCTTGGTGTCACCGGTGACGATCTGTACGCCCGCCTTGGCGGCCGCTTCGCTCATGTCCGCGACGATCTCGCGCAGCTCGGAGATCGGAAACCCTTCCTCGATCACGAAGGCGGCCGACAGCCATTGTGGGCGAGCGCCGGACACCGCGAGGTCGTTGATCGTTCCGTGCACAGCGACATGGCCGATCGATCCGCCAGGGAAGCGCCGCGGCGAAACGACAAACGAGTCGGTGGAGAACGCGAGCCGATCGCCGGATGGGGTGCGCAGCCCCGCGGCGTCGCCGAGTTGTTCTAGCTCGTCGTTGCGGAACGCCTCGAGGAACACGGCGTCGACGAGTGCGGCCGACGACTTGCCACCCGCGCCGTGCGCTAGTGTGACCACCTCGTCGAGCAGCCGCGGGCGTCGCCGGCGGAACTTGTCGATCCGCTCCAGGACGCGGTCTTCGCGTTCGGCGGCAGTGATCGCATCGGTTGTGCTCATGACGTGTGCGCTCCATTACGGGGACGGGGCATGTGTTCTTGCGCGACAGACCAGAGCCGGAATCCGAGTATGGCGTGGCTCTCCTGGATGCGGTGAATGCTCTGGCTATGCACCGTGAAGCAGTGGTCGAGATCCTCGGCCACCGCCATCCGGCCGCCGTCATGGCCGGAGAACCCGATCGTCAGCAGGCCGCGCTGCTTGGCCTCGGTGATGGCCGACATCAGGTCCTCGGAGTTCCCGGACGTCGACAACGCGATGGCGACGTCACGGTCGCGGGCGTGGGCGATGATCTGCCGTTTGAAGATGAGCTCGAAGCCGACGTCGTTGCCGAGGGCCGTCACCACCGCCTCGTCGGCAGCCAGCGACCACGCCGCCACCGCCCGCCCTCGCGCAGGTCGGCTGAACAACGAGGCCAAGGTCGCCGCGTCGGTGGAGCTGCCGCCGTTGCCCAAGGTGTAGAGCCGCCCGCCGCGCAGGAACCGTTCGGCCATCTCGGTGCCCGCAGCGGTCAGGCCCGGTCCGTACTCGTCCAACGATTCCCGTTGCAGGCGGGCACTTTCGGCGGCCTTGCTCCTGGCCGAGGCGGCCAGATCGTCGAGCAGGCTGCCGGCATCGGTTTCCTCCGACTCGATGAACGGATACAGAAAGCCCGTGCTCTCGGTGCTTCCGCTGCCCTGCGTCGTCATCGGTTCACCTCCTCAGCGTCGTCGTTCAGGCGGGCGATCGCTGTTCCCGCATGCACTAGCACCAGGTCGTTCGGCGCGACGTCGCCCAGCACGCTCACGTCAGCCCATTCCTCGCCCTTGGCAGTGCGAACGAGGGCCTGCGCATGCGGATCTGCGGGCTCTGAGATCACTTCTGCGAGACGCCCTTCGTCGCTGCACGTCACGCAGACTTCGTCGGTGCATTCATCGGCCGCGGGCTTCAGGAGGCCGGGGTGTTCGAAGCAGACGTGGGTGAGCTCCCACAACAGGTGATACAGCAGGACGAAGCGGCCGGTGGCGGGCACGACCGGGTCGTCGGAGTCCACCCACAGGATGTGGTTCGCGGCGCCCGCGGGCGGGCGCGGACCCGACCCGATCCACAACGTCAGCGCACCCCACGCGGGCGCCCGCCGCATCGCGTCGATCGCCGCCGGCTCGTCGGCCGACGCCACCGCCATCAGCAGGTCGCCGGACTGGGTGGCGACGCGGGCCTGGGCCACCGGGTCCGGATCGACGAGCGCCACCGACGGGAGTGCACGCTTTCCCATGATCACGGGATGTACGAACTCGACTGCGACGTGATGCGCGTGCGGTTCCCATTGCGGGGAGATCACCCACAGCGTGGCGCCGTCGTGAAACCTGCGGGCAAGGTCCAGCGCTGCGGCGGCCAAGTCTGCGGACAAACCCGTGTCGACGTAGCCCCCGCCCGGTTCTGTGGTCACTGTCATTGGTTTCGCTCCCTGTCGCGGGCGGCGTTCACGAGCGCGAGGGTGGTTTGCGTGGCGTCGGCCAGTGCCGCGCACTCGTCGTCGGCCAGAACGCCACAAGCCCAGTCCCAGTGCGCAGAGACGACGTCGCCGGGTGTGGGCCGCCCGATCAGCGATACGCCGTCCTTGCTCCAGCGCACCCGCTCGGACCTTGGCTCACCGAGCGCCAGGGTGCCGACGCCGAATGTCAGGGGACGCGTTGCGATCACCGCATGCTCTTCTTCGACCGATTCGACCGTTCCCCACCGGATCCGGCAGTCCTGCAGCACCTTCAGCGCGGTCGCCGCGTCGCGGTCGAGGAACCGCACCCATGGGTACACCACGAAGACGTGGAAACTGTGATGCGCGAGTGACCCGTTCGGCCGGACCAACTCGAAAAGCAGCCCGGTCGCTTGCCCCTTGAACGTGCGGCGCAGCTTGTCCAACAGGGCCGCCGGATCGACTCGATGCAGGTGCGGCCCACCGACCCAGTAGCTCCGCACGACGTCGGCGTCCAACGAGTCTTGTATGCCTGCCGCCTCGGAGATGGCCCGCAGATACGGCCACGCGCCGTCGAACTCTCTGGCGTGCGCCGCGACTTCGGCCGGATTGTCGCTGCGCAGCAGCACGTCGGAATCGGCGGGACCGCAGTAGCCGAGTTCGTTCGGCGGAAACGCGTAGCGCGCGAACAACGCGTATCCCACAGGCAGCTTCTGCTGGTCTAGCGCGGTCATTGCTACCCCGCCGTCCCGACCAGAAGCTGTCCAAGTGCGATACCGCCGTCGTTGGGCGGAACAAGACGGTGGGTGATCACCCGGTATCCCTTGGCCCGAAGGCCGTCCAGCACCAGCCGCAGCAGCAACACGTTCTGGAACACTCCGCCGGACAACGCGATCGGTTGGCCGCCGGTGTCCTCGATCGCTGCGAGGTCGACGACCAGATCGGCGACCGCGCGATGGAACTTTGCTCCGATGACCCCCTGCGCAACGCCGGCGCGGATGTCGGCGACGACCGCCGCGATAACGGGAGCCGGGTCGATGACCGCCGGTGACTGGCCGTCGTCGACGTCGAAGGAATACGTGGCTCCACCGGCGTCACGGTCGCGGCTGATGCCTTCAAGCTCAATGGCCGCCTGGGCCTCGTATGCGACGGTCTGCCGGACGCCGACCAGCGATGACACCGCGTCGAAAAGCCGGCCCATGCTGGATGTCGGCGCGCAGCCGAGCCCGGTCTCGAGCTGGTGCAGCAGTATTCGGCGCTCGTCACCGGGGCATGCGCGCACCGGTGGGAGAGCGCCGTCCCAGTCAAGGCCGGCAGCCCACAGATGTGACAGCGCCATCCGGTAGGGCCGCAGCACGCCGACGTCGCCACCGGCCAATGGAACGTACTTCAGGTGCGCCAGCCGCTGATAGCCCTTGTAGTCGGCCAGCAGCACTTCGCCGCCCCAGATCGCCCCGTCGGATCCGTAGCCGGTTCCGTCGAACGCGAAGCCGAGCACGCGCTGTGACCCGTCCAACCCGTGCTCGGCCATCACAGCGGCGATGTGTGCGTGATGGTGCTGTACCGATCGGACCGGTCGCTCGCCGGCATTGCGCTGCGCCCACTCAGTGGACCGATAGCCCGGATGTGAGTCCGCGACAACGATTTCCGGGGCGACGCCGGTCAACGATTCGAGTTGCCGTTCGGCGGAGTCGAACGCCGACAACGTGGCCAGGTCGTCCATATCGCCGATGTGCTGGCTCAGCCAGGCGTACTTCCGGTCGGCGACGGCAAACGTGTTCTTGAGATCGCCGCCGACGGCCAGCGTCGATGGCACCGGCACCGGAAGCGCCACCGGCATCGGCGCATAGCCGCGGGAGCGCCTGATGGGCAGCTCCATGGCGTCAACGACCCGCACCACCGAGTCATCGCACGGCACAAGGATGGCTCGGTCGTGCATCAGCCAGCCGTCGGCGAGATGCGAAAGCCGTTCGAGCGCATCGTCGTCGGCGAAGCAGATCGGCTCGCCACCGAGATTCCCCGATGTCATCACCAGTACGGACGGTCCCGGTTTGTCCTCGGTCAGGCCGAACAGCAGGGTGTGCAGCGGCGTGTAGGCGAGCATCACACCGAGATCGGGGTTGTGAGGTGCGACCGATGCGGCGACTGGTGCGCCCGCCGACCGGGGCATCAGCACGATAGGACGCTGCGGGCCGGCAAGCAACCGTTCCGACGCTTTGTCGACGGCGGCGATGCGGTGCGCGGTGGCCAGGCCGGGCACCATCACCGCGAACGGTTTGTCTCCGCGTCGCTTGCGGTGCCGCAGCTCTGCGACCGCGGACTCGTTGTCGGCATCGCAGGCCAGGTGGTAGCCGCCGAGGCCTTTGACGGCGAGGATGCCGCCGTCGCGCAGCAATTGCCGGGCGTGGCGCAGCGCCGTTTCGCCTTCGGTCATGCCGTCGTCGCCGGTCCGGTATCTCAGTGTCGGCCCGCAGTTCGGGCAGCAGATCGGCTGGGCGTGGAACCGCCGATCGGCCGGATCGTGGTATTCGCGCGCGCAGTCCGCGCACATCGGGAACGGGGCCATCGTGGTGTTCGCGCGGTCATAGGGCAGCGAGGCGATGATGGTGAACCGTGGACCGCAGTTGGTGCAGTTGACGAAGGCGTGCCGGTAACGCCGGTTCGCCGGGTCACGCTGTTCTGCTGCGCACTCGGCGCACATGGCGACGTCGGGTGAGGTGAGCGTGCGGCCGCCGTCGGACCGCGACGTATCGGCGATCACGAAGCCGGTGCCGCCGACGACGGGGATTTCCTGCGTCTCAACGGATTCGATGACAGCGAGCGGCGGGGCGCGATGCGTGAGCCCGGCCAGGAAATCGTCGAGATCCGTTGCTTCGCCTTCGATCTCGATGATCGCGCCGGAGCTGTCGTTACGCACGGAGCCGCTTAGTGCATGTGCAGCGGCACACGTGTAGACGAACGGCCGGAAACCGACGCCCTGTACGACGCCCCGCACGCAAACCCGCAACCGGCGCCGCCCGGTCATCGTGACTCCCCGAAATCCTCGCCGCTGCCCATCATCTTGAGGCCAGCCATGGCGGCGTCGGCGCCCGCCTCGTCGGTCTTCTCGACGACGAAGCCCATGTGGATGATCACCCAGTCACCCGGTGCGAATGTCTCCTCCGGCATCATGCCGATGTTGACCTTGCGGTTCTCGCCCGCCACGTCGACAAGGGCCAGTTGGCCGCCATAGCCATCCAGCATCTGGACGACCCGGCCGGGTATTCCGAGACACATGGTTCAGCCGACCTTCGCATCATTGACGAGGCGGCCGACGACTTCTTCGATCGCCTTCACGGCGTCGGGGACGGTAGCAGCGACGGCAGCGGACAAGCCCATCCGTTCGTCGATATCGTCCACCTCACAACCGATCACGACGGTGTACGGCGCCTCCCGCCGAGCGCGGCGAGGCTGGCGAACACGGCGGCGGGATCCATCGCGTGGGCATCTAAACCGACTCCCGCCGAGAGCGTTTCATGATCGGCCTCGAAGACGTGCAGGGTGCCCGGCGACCCGCGGTTGGGCAGGGCGTCGACGAGCACCAACGCGTCGCAGCCGTCGAGCAGGTCGTAGGCCAGGTGCATGCCTCGGATTCCGTAATCCACCACTCGGACTCGCAGGCCCGCGACATGTTCGGGTACGTGCCGCATCACCTCGGGTCCGAATCCGTCGTCGCCGAGGAAGATGTTGCCGATACCGGCTACCAGAATCTGGGACGTGATACCACCTCGCAATCGCCTACATGCGCCGAATCTTGAGGTACCGCTGCAGATCTGGCAGCGAGCGGACGCCTATCACAACTGCACCGAGCACAATGACGCCCGCTATGACGGTGGCCGTGACACCTACTGCTTGCATTTCGGATTCCTTTCACTCAACGGTTCGACCTCATCGGGTGCGAAGTACAGGTAGCGGCCGTACCACTCGTGCAGGTCGGCGGCAGGGTCGTCCTCGATGACCACGCCGACGTGTTGGTCTCCGTCCACGGTTTCGTGCACCGAGGTGACACGTGCGATCTTGTCCGCGAAGAACAGGTCTTGCGCATCGGCCCGGCGTGCCGGGTGCAGCCGCACGCGGCTACCTCGGCTCACCCGCATGCCATTGACCAGCACGGCGTCGATATCGGGTGCGACGGCGTTGTCGGCCAACGGGTCCCACCAGTCCACGCCCTCGGGTACTTCGGGGATCAGGCCCGCGGAGTCGTCGACGGCGTGCGGATTGCGCAGCACGCCGTGCAGGTTCAGCAACGCCTCGGGCGACATCGAGTCACACCGGTCGATGATCTGCGCGGCGAGCGGATCGGTGGCGCGGGCCGCCGACTTCTCCT
Source organism: uncultured Actinomycetota bacterium (assembly GCA_963716505.1). Classification (GTDB taxonomy): domain Bacteria; phylum Actinomycetota; class Actinomycetes; order Mycobacteriales; family Mycobacteriaceae; genus Mycobacterium. Next base: position 155,480 of record CAVQTL010000015.1, on the reverse strand, counting down.
CGTCGGTCATCGTCATGATGCGCAGTGTGAGGATCTCGTCGATCTCGGTCGAGTCGTACAGCGCGCCCTCGCTCTGCTCGGCAATCTCCGGGTGGTCGTACAGGATGATCGGCGAAACCAGTACCAGCGCATGGTCGCCGGGCGGTCCGGCCAACACCGGGAAGCAGCGGTGGTGCCGGCACCTGGCGACTGCGCTGTCGGCCGACGCCGGTGGTTCGAGTAGGGACACGAAGTCGCCGCCTGCGACTTCGGCGACGAGGTGCGTGCCGATGAGTGACACAGCGATCGCTTCGTCTTTGTCCGTGGCGGACGCAGCGGTGTTGTGCACCGTCATCGTGAGGCGGACAAACCCGTCGTCGCGTTCCGCGGCGATCTTCAGCCGTGCCCGTAACGCTCGACGGGTGCGGACCAGGATTCCGCCATCGACCGTCTCGATGTCGGTGCCCGCGTCGATCTCGATCGGAAGCGTTTGCGGCAGACCCGATTCGATGTCGAGCGGTCCGAACGAGATCTCGCGTTCGATGGCCTCGTCCCACCGCAGCCAGGATTGCGATCCCGCCACCAGCTCTTCGACCGGTTCGAAGCGGCCGTCGCCCACATCCTTCTCGACGCCGCGGTGTTGCAGCTGCAGAAAGCGCACCACGACCGACACCGTCGGCCTTGTCCGCGGCGCGACGATGACCTGTGCGGACAGCGAGTCGTCTTCGCCGATGCCGGCTTCGGCGGCGCCGGAGGGCCCGAGCACCCCGAACTGCCAGCGCGTCTGGTTCTTTCGTGAGTTGGCGCGATAGGGGTACAGCAGATAGCCCTCGTAGAGCACCGCGTCGGCGACGGCGCGGGCGCGAACCCAGTCGGCGGTCATCGGAGCTCCTCGGTCGAGCTGGCCGCAAGGAGCGTGGTGACCGCATCGTCGAGAGAGAGAAGACCGCGCGCCGAACGGTACGCCACAAGGGCGTCGATGGTGTTTTGGTCCAGCCGCAGCCAACCGGTGTTCGGATAGTGCGATTGCATCAGGTCCCGCCACACCGACACCGGCATCTCGAAGCGGTCCTCTCGATCCCACGGCACCTGCTGCACCGCGAAGCCGCGCGAGCCCTTTGAGAAGACCGTTCCGCTGAACAGGAATTGCAGCGGCACCGCGCCGTCCCGCAGGGCGTGCAGATACTTCGAGGCCGCCACCTCGAAGTCATATGTGCACTCCAGCGGGAGATTGACCTGGGTGGCGCCGCTGAATCCCTGCACCATCGCGGTGGTCTGCAGCCACTGAAAGTTGTGCATCGTGGTCGCCCACCGTTCCCGCGGCCCGAACAAGTCGACCAGACCCGCTCCCTCGTCCTCGGAGTAGCCGCGTCGCATGGGTTCGATGCGGACCTGGCAGCGCAACGCGATCGCGTGGATGGGATCGTCGCCGACCGCTGCAATGCCCAGTCGCGCGTTCAGAATCGGGGTGACCGCATAGGGCTCCGGCTCAACCTCGACGACGGCGAACGTGACATCTGTCATCTCGCGACGACCTTGCTGCGTTCGTCGAGTAGGGCAAAGAACTCGTCGATGAACTCCCGCACCTGCTGTCCGCCGTCGAAGCCGTGCCACAACATCCGCAGCCGGCCCACGAACTCGTAACACGCGTCGATGGGCAGCAGATAGCTCTGCGGCGCGGCGGTTTCGTCGTCGGGCACCCGCACCAGGACGGCCTCGGTGTCGTCGGCGAGCATCTCCACCCGCGGGTCGGCTGCGCGGATATCGTTCCAGGCCGCCAGGTCGAGCTCCGATTCTGTCGCTCCTGCAGGACCTGGGTAGAACGCCACGGTCCGGTCCAGCGCCGAGTTCCGGAAGATGAACGCGAGCCCCACCGGTATCTGGAGCACCTCCCAGTGCCGCCGGTCCAGCGCGAAGCCCGGGAAGACGAGATAGCGGTCGGGGACGGCGCGATAGCGCAACTCGGCCTGTTCGTCGGAGAACAGCAGGTAGCACCCTCGGCAGACGCACATCAATTGTCTGCCTTCGACATTCACCACATGCTGGTGCTCGTCGGCGATCGACTCCGAACACATCTCGCACCGTTCGCCTGCCGGCTGTGGCGCCGTCCTGGCAGCACGGATACGAGCCAGGACGTCATACGCACCCGTCATGACGCCACCGCCTCGGCGACCGCCATCGAAAGGACTCCGTCGCGCTCCAACAGCGGTACCGGCTCGAGATGGGCCTGGGCAGAGCCGTTCCCGTCGACGCAGGCACCCGCGTGCACGACGTCGAAATGCGCATGGCAGCGTGGGCACCGCAGCACGGCGTCGGCCGAACCCAGCCGCCGATGCAGCACCGCGCCCGCGAGCGACTCACCGCACGCTCCGCAGCGGTCCCGGTAAGCGAACAGCCGGTCGTCGAGTCGGCAGGCCAGCACGGTGGTGCCCGCGACCGCGAACCCACCGACCTCTCCCGGCGCGAGTTCGGCGATGTCGGGCACTGGATGCCACATATGCCCTTGCGGTTGCGTGCGTACGCGGCTCATCAGGCTGTCCGCCGGAATCACCGCGGCCGGTTTGGCATCCGCGTCCGCGGTCACCACCTCAATCGACGAAATCTCCGGTGCTGCAGCGCGTACGGCGTCCTCGACGGCCAGCTCGAGGGTGACCGACGACGACGGACAGCTCTTGCAGCTGCCAGCGAACTGCAACCGAACAACCTGCTCGTCGACCTCGAGGAGATGGACGTCGCCGCCATGGGACCCGAGGTAGGGCCGCACGCTGTCCAGCGCGTCCTCGATCCGCCGCTCAACATCGTGCGGATGCAAGCCGTGCACCAGCAGCAGGCTGGCGATGAGGTTGTCGGCCACCAATGCGTCCGCGAGCGTGGGCTGTGCTTGGACAGCCATAGTGAATATCCGCTCGAGGCCGGCGCCGTAGAGGTCGGTTACCTCACCGACCAGCTGCTCCGCACGCTCGCGCGCGACGGCGCCACCGACTGCGCTGGCGTCGAGGAGGTTCTGTATCCGATCGCCCGCCGTGCGCCACTGCGCGTCTTGTTCGGGATTGTCCGGGCGATGCGGCATATGTCATTCCCCGGTGACGGATTGGGTGGGGGAGTGCAACCTCTCCAGCGTCTTCCCCTTGCCCAGATACATGTGCACACCGCAGGGCAGGCACGGATCGAAGCTGCGCACCGTGCGCATGATGTCGATGCCCTTGAAGTGCTCTCGATCGTTCTCCTCGAAGATCGGCTGACCCTGAACAGCGTCCTCGTACGGGCCGGGCGTGCCGTAGCTGTCGCGTGGATTCGCGTTCCACGGTGTCGGCGGGTACGGATGGTAGTTCGCGATCTTGCCGTCGCGGATGACCATGTGGTGGCTGAGCACTCCGCGCACCGCCTCGGTGAACCCGCAGCCGATGCCCTCCTTGGGCACGTCGAACTTCTCCCACGTCTTCGTGCGGCCTGCGCGGATCTCGACCAGAGACTTCTCGGCGAAATGCAGTGCGCATGCGGCGGCGTAGGCCTGGAAGTACGTGCGGGCGCGGTTGCGCTCGATCGTGTTGCTGCCGTACTGCGGCACCTTCCACTCCAGCGAAACCGGGCCCTTGAGCGCGGTCTTCGGCAGGTTGATCTGCACGCTGTTGCCGGTGGCCTTGACGTAGCCGATGTCGACCAGGCCGGCCAGTGCCGTCGACCAGAGCCGGGCCAGCGGGCCGCCGCCGGTATCCAGCGCCAAATGGTCCGTGCCGTCGAACCAGCGTGGGGACATCACCCAGCTGTAGTTACCGTCGAGGTCACGCTTCTGCGGACGCGGGTTGGTGTGCTGGTTCCACGGATGGCGCCGATCAATCGGATTGCCCAGCGGGTCGGTCTTGACGAACATCTCCTGATCGGTCCAGTCGTCGTAATACGAGTGGCCCAACAAGATTCGGATGCCGAGGTTGATGTCCACAAGCGAGTGGGTGTGCAGCTTGCCGTCGATCACCACGCCGGGCGTGACGAACATGGCGTTGCCCCACGCCTCCATGTCCTTGTAATCGAAGTTGCAGACCTCGGGGTCCTGGAACGAGCCCCAGCAGCCGAGCAGGGTGCGGCGAAGCCCCACCTGGTCGTAACCGGGCAGCGCTTCATAGAAGAAGTCGAACAGGTCGTCGTGCATCGGCACGACCTTCTTCATGAACTCGACATAGCGCATCAGCCGCGACATGTAGTCGGTCATCAGCTGAATGGTCGCGGTGGTGCCGATGCCGCCCGGATACAGCGTGGACGGATGGACGTGGCGGCCTTCCATGAGGCAGAACATCTCTCGCGTCCACCGGCTGACCTGCAGCGCCTCGCGGTAGAACTCGCCCGTGAACGGATTGAGTGCACGCATTATCTCGGCGATCGTCCGGTAGCCGTGCGCCTCGGCATTCGGTGCCTGCGTGTTCTCGGCCTTGGCCAGCACGCCGGGATTGGTCTCCGACACCATCTTCTCGCAGTAGTCCACGCCGACCAGGTTTTCTTGGAAGATGTTGTGGTCGAACATGTATTCCGCGGCTTCGCCGAGATTGATCAGCCACTCACCGAGGTGCGGCGGCTTGACGCCGTACGCCATGTTCTGGCAATAGCAGGAACACGTGCAGTGGTTGTCTCCGCAGATGCCGCAGATGCGGCTGGTGATGAAGTGGGCGTCGCGGGGGTCCTTGCCCTTCATGAAGATCGAGTAGCCACGGAAGATCGACGACGTGCTGTGGCACTCGACGACTTCTTTGTTCTCGAAGTCGATCTTGGTGTAGATGCCGAGGCTGCCGACGATTCGGGTGATGGGATCCCATGCCATCTCGACAAGCTGGCCGGGATCGCGCTTGACGTGTGACGGCTCGGGGATGATCGTTGTCATCGCAAATTCTCTCTCTATCTGGGGTCCACTGCGCCACAGGGCATTTCGCCAAACCGGGCCAACGCCCGCCGTGTGCGCCGAAGCGACCCGCCTACCAGGTGCGGGTCGCTCCGGTTTCGAGTTTCTTACCGGGGTGGCGCCACTTCGGTTCTTTGTCGAGGGTGCGCCCGGTGATCCCACGCAGGGGACGGATCAAAGACCCATACAGTCCCGACGCGGTCGACGAGAGCGTGCCGCCCGGGGGCTCGTCCATGAACGGCATGAACTTGTCCGGGAAGCCGGGCATCGTGCAGCCGATGCAGATTCCGCCGACGTTCGGGCACCCACCGATGCCGTTGATCCAGCCGCGCTTGGGCACATTGCATTTGACGACAGGCCCCCAACAGCCGAGCTTCACAATGCATTTCGGCGAGCCGTACTCGGTCGCAAAATCGCCTTGTTCGTAATAGCCGGCCCGGTCACAGCCCTCGTGCACGGTCGCCCCGAACAGCCACTTCGGTCGCAGCGCATCGTCAAGCGGAATCATCGGGGCCTGCTCGGTGGCCATGTAGAGCAGGTACGTCAGCGTCTCGGCCATGTTGTCCGGATGCGCGGGGCAGCCCGGCACGCAGACGATCGGAATGCCCGCCTTGCTCTTCCAGTCCCACCCCAGATAGTCCGGCACACCCATGGCTCCGGTCGGGTTGCCTGCCATGGCGTGGAGACCGCCGTAGGTCGCGCAGGTTCCGACCGCGACGATCGCTGTGGCCTTGGGCGCGAGCCGGTCCAGCCATTCGCTTGTCGTCATCGGCTGCCCGGTCGCCGGATCGTTGCCGAACCCGCACCAGTAGCCTTCGTCGTGGAGCTGCTCGTTCGGGATGGAACCCTCGACGACCAGCACGAACGGGTCCAATTCTCCCCGCTCGGCCTTGAAGAACCATCCGAGGAAGTCGTCCGCCCCCCCGCTCGGTCCGCACTCGAAATCGATAAGGGGCCAGTGCACGGCGATTTTCGGCAAGCCGGGGAGCGCGCCAAGGGCGATCTCCTCGATGCTGGGTTGGGTGGCGGCAGTCAGCGCCACAGAATCGCCGTCGCAACTCAACCCCGCGTTGATCCACAGAACGTGGATCAGTGCTTCTTCCGCTTTGACTGCTGCCTCAGTTGGCATGTGTCACAGCTTCCCGGGGCCCGGGCTGGGAGCCCCATCGCCACAATGGACGTTTGCGCCCGTCTATTCGAGCGCTAGTTTCTCGGTTTACTCCGGCGCGTATGTCTTGTCAACGGAATCTAATGACATCCATATGCTTGCCGTTGCGTCTGCCTGCGAATCGATCCACTCGTGCCACGCCGGGACACCCTCACCGGTGGTCGCGGACAACGGCAATATATTGACGCCAGGGTTAACAGAGCGAGCGTAGCCAGCGCACTTCTCCAGATCGAAGTCCACATACGGCAGCAGATCGACCTTGTTGATGATGACGAGACCCGCCGCGGCGAACATGTGCGGATACTTGAGCGGCTTATCCGCACCTTCGGTCACCGAGATGACCACCACTTTGCTGTGCTCGCCGAGATCGAACAGCGCCGGGCAGACGAGATTGCCGACGTTCTCGATGAACAGCAGCGATCCGGATTCCGGTGCGAGCGCGTGCAGGGCGCGATGCACCATGTCGGCGTCGAGGTGGCAGCCGGCCCCGGTGTTGACCTGGACTGCCCGCGCACCCGCGGCGCGGATTCGTTCGGCGTCGAGCAACGTCTCCTGATCGCCTTCGATGACGGCGACGGGCCGGTCGGCCGTCAACTCGCGGATGGTGCGCTCGAGAAGCGTCGTCTTGCCCGCGCCGGGTGAGCTGGTCACGTTGAGCGCGAGGATGCCGCGCCCGGCGAGCCACTGCCGGTTCTGCTCGGCGAGCAGATCGTTTTTCTGTAGAACCTTCTGCTCCAGCGAGATGGTCTCGGTGTGGGTGTGGCCGTCGTGGTCGTGCTTGTGGTCGTGGTGGTGCTCGTGCTCGTGGCCCGCAACGGTGATGACGGCGCTGTCGTCGCCGCAGCCGCATGTCGCGCACATGGTCAGCTCACTTCCATCGAGAGGATGCGCAGGTCGCGGCCGGCCAGCACTTCGACGTCGGCACTTCCGCACGGGCACAACAGGATCAGGTCGTGCAGCTCGAACTGCTGTCGACAGGTACGGCAGCGCGCCGCGCCGGGCTGCACGTCGAGATCGAGAAGGGCGCCGTCGGCGACCGTGCCCTGGGTGGCAAGTTCGAAGCAGAACAGCATGGAGTCGGGGACCACTGCGCACAGCTCGCCGACCTCGAGCTTCACGCTGTGCACGCGGCGTCCCGCGGCATGCTCACACACCGCGTCGACAACACTCTGCGTGATCGCCATTTCGTGCATGTCTGTCCGCTCCGCCGAGCCGGTGACCCCACCATAGGCCGATTTTCTGTATGCCCGCGTGCGATCGGCGTGTCAGCTTGAATCGAACACGTGTTCGTCTACTGTGGGCAGTGTTCGACGGCTAGATGCTGGTCAGGCCGACTTGTCGGTGGCGGCCTCTAGCGTCACGGCCAACTTGATCGACAACCGATCAACCGAACACCTAGGACGGGAGACCACCCCATGTCGCAGGCCCCTGATCGCGAGAAAGCCCTCGAGCTGGCGCTCGCGCAGATTGAGAAGAACCACGGCAAAGGTTCGGTGATGCGGCTCGGTGACGAGGTGCGCCAGCCGATCTCCGTCATCCCCACCGGCTCGATCGCGCTGGACGTCGCGCTCGGGCTCGGCGGGCTGCCGCGCGGCCGGGTGGTCGAGATCTACGGCCCGGAGTCCTCCGGTAAGACCACCGTCGCGCTGCACGCGGTGGCCAACGCACAGGCGGCCGGCGGCATCGCGGCGTTCATCGACGCCGAGCACGCGCTGGACCCGGAGTACGCCAAGAAGCTCGGCGTGGACACCGACTCGCTGCTGGTATCGCAGCCCGACACGGGCGAGCAGGCGCTGGAGATCGCCGACATGCTGATCCGGTCCGGCGCGCTGGACATCCTGGTCATCGACTCGGTCGCCGCGTTGGTGCCGCGTGCGGAGATCGAGGGTGAAATGGGCGACAGCCACGTCGGCCTGCAGGCCCGGCTGATGAGCCAGGCACTGCGGAAAATCACTGGCGCGCTGAGCAATTCGGGCACCACCGCGATCTTCATCAACCAGCTTCGCGAAAAAATCGGAGTCATGTTCGGATGTGTGAGTTACACCACTCGCGTCCAGTTGGCCGACGGCACCACCGAGAAGATCGGCAAGATTGTCAATCAAAAGATGGACGTCGAGGTGCTGTCCTATGACCCGGCGACCGACCAGATCGTTCCCCGCAAGGTGGTGAACTGGTTCAACAACGGGCCCGCGAAACAGTTCCTGCAGTTCACGGTTGAGAAGTCTGGCGGTAACGGCAAGTCGCAGTTCGCCGCGACCCCCAACCATCTCATCCGCACCCCGGCCGGCTGGACCGAGGCCGGCGACTTGATCGCCGGCGATCGGGTGTTGGCCGCTGAACCGCACCGTCTCAGCGATCAGCAGTTCCAGGTGGTGCTCGGCTCGCTGATGGGTGACGGGAACCTGTCGCCCAATCGTCGCGACCGCAACGGTGTGCGTTTCCGGCTGGGACACGGTGCCAAGCAGACCGAATATCTGGAGTGGAAAACAGCACTGATGGACAACATCAAGCACTCAGTCCGCGAAAACGCAAAAGGCGCAAGGTTTGTCGACTTCACTCCGCTGCCAGAACTTGCCGAATTGCAGCGTGCGATGTACCTCGGTGACGGCAAGAAGTTCCTCTCCGAGGAATACCTGAAAGCGCTCACCCCGTTGGCTCTGGCCATCTGGTACATGGACGACGGGTCATTCACCGTGCGGTCCAAGGGGTTGCAGCAGCGCACAGAGGGTGGCAGTGGCCGCATCGAGATCTGCCTGGAAGCAATGAGTGAAGGATCGCGAGTGCGGCTGCGTGACTATCTGCGCGATACCCATGGTCTGGATGTGCGGTTGCGCCAGTCAGGTGCTGCCGGAAAGTCAGTGCTGGTGTTCTCAACCGCATGCCTCGGCGAAGTTCCAGGAGATAGTTGCGCCGTACATGGCGCCGTCAATGGATTACAAGCTGCTGCCGCGGTTCCGTGGCCAGGGATCGGTTACGCCGCAGTTCGTTGAACCGACGCAGCGTTTGGTGCCGGCGCGGGTCGCTCGATGTTCACGTTAAGCCGCACACTCGGTCGATGAATCGATTCGATATCGAAGTCGAGGGCTCACACAACTACTTCGCTGACGGCATTATGGTGCATAACTCGCCCGAAACAACAACGGGCGGAAAGGCTTTGAAGTTCTACGCCTCAGTTCGCTTGGATGTCAGGCGAATTGAAACGTCTCAAGGACGGCACCGACGCGGTGGGCAACCGTACCCGGGTCAAGGTCGTCAAGAACAAGTGCCTCGCAGAGGGCACTCGGATCTTCGATCCGGTCACCGGTATGACGCATCGCATTGAGGATGTCGTCGATGGGCGGAAGCAAATTCACGCCGTGGCTGCGGCCAAGGACGGAACGCTGCATGCACGGCCCGTGGTGTCCTGGTTCGACCAGGGAACGCAGGATGTGATCGGGTTGCGGATCGCCGGTGGCGCAACCGTGTGGGCGACACCCGATCACAAGGTGCTGACAGAGTACGGCTGGCGCCAGGCCGGGGAACTCCGCAAGGGCGACCGGGTGGCGCAACCGCGGCGCTTCGATGGATTCGGTGACAGTGCGCCGATTTCCGCGGATCATGCCCGGCTGCTCGGCTATCTGATCAGGCGATGGCTACGTGGGAGGAAAGACGCCGGTCAACTTCATCAATGTTCAGCAGGCACTCATCGATGACGTGACGCGAATCGCTGCGACCCTCGGGTGTGCGGCCCATCCGCAGGGGCGTATGTCGATTGCGATCGCTCATCGACCTGGTGAGCGCAACGGTGTTCTCGACCTTTGCCGGCAGGCCGGTATTCACGGCAAGCTCGCGTGGGAGAAGACGATTCCGAACTGGTTCTTCGAGCCAGATATCGCTCCCGATGTTGTCGGCAATCTGCTCTTCGGCCTGCTCGAGAGTGACGGCTGGGTGAGCCGGGAACAAACCGGGGCGCTTCGGCTCGGTTTCACAACGACCTCTGAACAGCTCGCACACCAGATCCATTGGCTGCTACTGCGATTCGGCATCGTGAGCACCGTTCGAGACTACGATCCGACCCAGAAGCGGCCGAGCATCATCGACGGCCGACGGGTCCAGAGCAAGCGTCAGATATTCGAGGTCCGGGTCGCGGGTATGGAGAACGTCACGGCATTCGCGGAAGCGGTTCCCATGTGGGGGCCGCGTGGTATCGCTCTTACCCAGGCGATTCCAGAAGCCATGCAGGGGCGACGGCGTGGATCGCAGGCGACATATCTGGCCGTTGAGATGACCGATGCCGTGCTGAATTACCTTGACGAGCGTGGCGTGACCGCACAGGAAGCCGCGGCCATGATCGGTGCAGGTGCCGGGGACCCTCGTGGTGGAATGAAGCAGGTTCTGGGTGCCAGCCGTCTCCGCCGGGATCGCGTGCAGGCGCTCGCGGATGCCTTGGATGACAAGTTCTTGCGTGATGTGTTGGCCGAGGAACTCCGGTACTCGGTGATCCGAGAAGTGCTGCCAACGCGGCGGGCACGGACGTTCGACCTCGAGGTCGAGGAGCTGCACAACCTCGTCGCGGAAGGGGTTGTCGTGCACAACTGCTCGCCCCCGTTCAAACAGGCCGAGTTCGACATCCTGTATGGCAAGGGCATCAGCAAGGAAGGCTCGCTCATCGACATGGGTGTCGAGCAGGGCTTCATCCGCAAGTCCGGTTCGTGGTTCACCTACGAGGGCGAGCAGCTGGGCCAGGGCAAGGAGAACGCCCGCACCTTCCTGATCGAAAACGTCGATATCGCCAACGAGGTCGAGAAGAAGATCAAGGAAAAGCTCGGCATTGGCGCAGTGGTGACCGATGACGAAGTCCTGCCCGCCCCCGTTGACTTCTAAGTCCGCTGAACTCTCCCGCGAGGAGCAGGCGCGGGCGCTCTGCCTGCGCCTGCTCACCGCGAGGGCCCGCACCCGTGCCGAGCTGGCCGGCCAGCTGACCAAGCGCGGCTACCCCGACGACGTCAGCGCCCAGGTACTCGACCGGTTGACCGCCGTCGGCCTGGTCGACGACGCCGACTTCGCCGAGCAGTGGGTGCGGTCGCGTCGGGTGAACGCCGGAAAAGGCAAGCGCGCCTTGGCCGCCGAGCTCCGCACCAGGGGCGTCGACAACGAGGTGATCACCGCCGCGCTGGCCGATATCGACGCCTGCGCCGAACGGGAGCGCGCCGAGCAGCTGGTCGACGACAAACTGCGCCGCGAACGGCTCACCGACGACGACGCCAAGCTGGCCCGGCGGCTGGTCGGCATGCTGGCCCGGCGCGGCTACAGCCAGACAATGGCGCTCGACGTCGTCAAGGTCGCATTGGCCAACGAACGCGAGCGCAGGAAGGTCTAGTCGGGACGAGCAACTGTCGAAGCTTCCTGCTGACGTCGGAGTGCGACTGCTGATGCCGGCTGCTCGCATTCGGACTGTCGGCTGTGTCGCTCGCGCTCGGCGAGCCATTGCGCCGGACTCCGTCACGTAGCGCGTGGGCGACCCGCCGCACGGTGTCCTTGGCACTCGACATCGCCGTCCTCGTCGAGTCGCGATCCACAGCGGTTGCTTTCGGCTTTTCACGGCTGAGTGTCACTACGTTGTCCATTCGGGGAGAGGCCCCAGTGCGCGAGGTCTGACGTGACTGTGATTGCGCGACTGGAATATTCACCACCTGCGCCAGACGGGCGATGGCGCCATTCGCCACATCGTCGACGGCGTCGACCGTACCGGCGCTCACTGCGCGGGTCTGCTCCGCAGGTGCCGCGACGGCCGGAGGCCGCTGGGAAACCAGGTTGCCGAAGAACTCGATCTGGAAGTCCACCAACTCCCTGCCGAAGCCCACGAGTTCGCGGCCGGCGTCCAGTTCGATGTTCGTGAATCCCGCGACCGCCCGCCCGGCTGCGACGGGTATCGGTGTGCCATTGCCCAAATCATCGACGAGCGCCTCTGCAACCTGGAGTTGGCGACCGAGCAACTGCGCCCCGGTCACGACGAAGTCCACGGCGACGCCGGTGTTGAAAGAGACCTGCTGGGCGAGCAGCGCAGGCAGTTGCTGGGAAACTAGGTTGCCGAAGAACTGGATCTGGAACTCCGCCAACTCCCTGCCGAAGCCGACGAGTTCGCGTCCGGCGTCCAGTTCGATGTTCGTGAATCCCGCGATCGCCCGTCCGACTGCGACGGGAATCGGTGTGCCATTACCGACATCGTCGATGAGCGCCTGTCCAACCTGGATTTGGCGACCGAGCAACTGCGCCCCGGTCACGACGAAGTCCACGGCGACGCCGGTGTTGAAAGAGACCTGCTGGGCGATCAGCGCAGGCAGTTGTGGCGGTTGTACTTGTGCGGCGAGTGCGACCGGAGGCGCCTCGGGCCGGGCGGGTGTCTGCGCCTCCATGGGCGCCACGACGATGACGGTGGCTGTGGCGGCTGCGACGCCCGATGATAGATACGAACGGACCGATACATTCATGACGACTCCCCGGTGAGTGTGTCCGTGATTCGATCGGCTGCGTGACTGAGTGCACCCAGCCACTTGGGCCACGAATCAAGGGCCCGGATGGTTCAACTCAGTTCAGCTCGTCGTGTCAGTAGGTGTGGGACTGCTGTTCGATGCCCTCGAGATCCAACGGGTTAAATCGTGCCCCCGGCGCCGGCGCCGAACGCACCCTGCGAGACGGGCTCGTCCGCGTGCATCGGCGCCGGACCCCGACTGGACCGCCGTAGCCGGCCCTCTAGCCACGTCGCGAAATAGCCCAGCGCGAAGTTGACGGTGATCATCAACAACGCGATGACGATCAAGGCCGGAAGGAGGTTGCCGTACGCCGCGCCCAACTGGACGCCCTGACGCACCATTTCGAGGAATGTGATCACGTAGCCGATCGCGGAGTCCTTGAGGACGACCACCAACTGCGATATCAACACCGGCAACATCGACGTGACCGCCTGCGGCAGCAGGATCGCCCGCATCGTCTGGCCCCACGTCAGCCCCAGCGCAGACGCGGCCTCCGACTGCCCCCGTGGTAGCGCGTTGACGCCGGCGCGGACGATCTCGGCGATGACCGCGCCGTTGTAGAGCGTCAGACCCGTGATGACGCCCGCGAGCGCCAAATGCTTGGCCGGAAAGACGTCGAACTGCGCGTACAGGAAGTACGCGAAGATCATCATGATCAACACAGGCACGGCGCGGAAGAATTCGACGATCACCGAGCACACCCAGCTGATCGCTTTGTGCGAAGACATCCTGCCCACGCCGAGGACGAAGCCGAGCGCCAACGCCAGCACGATGGATACCGCCGCCGCGGTGAGCGTCCCCTGTACGCCGGGCAATATGTACGTCGTCCACAGGTTCGACGTCAGGAATGGTTCCCATTTCGCGGCAGTTAGCTGGCCCTTTGCGTTCAGTTTTGAGTACACGACCCAGATCACCAGCGCGACGACGACCGCCGTGACCGCGTTGAACACCCAGTTCCGTGCCCGTGCGCGCGGTCCCGGCGCGTCGAAGAGAACCGATGCACCACTCACCGCGCCACCGCCAATCGCTTACCGAGCCAGCCGAAGAACAGACCTGTCGGCAGCGTCAGGATGATGAACCCGCCTGCGAAGATCGCGCCGATCGTCGCCAGAGCCGCGGTGTTCTCGATCATCTCCTTCATAAGCAGCGCCGCCTCTGCCACTCCGATCGCCGACGCGATCGTGGTGTTCTTCGTCAACGCGATCAATACGGACCCCAGCGGAATGATCACCGCGCGAAAAGCCTGCGGCAGCAGGACGATCCGCAGGTTCTGGCTGAATGTCAGCCCCAACGACCGGGCCGCTTCGGCTTGACCGAGCGGCACCGTGTTGACGCCGGAGCGCACCGTCTCACACACGAATGCCGCGGTGTAGACGGTCAATCCGAGTACCGCCAGCCGGAAGTTGCTGTCCTCGATCGAAGTCAGCGATTCCTTGTCGACCAGCGTGATCCCGAGCGTCTGCGACAGGCCGAACGAACAGAACAGGATGATCAAGGTCAGCGGGGTGTTGCGCACCACGTTGACGTAAGCCGTCCCTATCCAGTTGAGCATCGGCACGGGCGCCAGCCGCATAGCGGCCAGCGCCGTGCCGAGGATCAGCGCTCCGATCGCGGAGTAGACCGTCAGCTGGATCGTGGTCCAGAACGCCTCGAAGATCTGGCTCTGGTACTGGCTGAAGACTTCCACGTCGGCAGGTGACCGCTTACTTGTCGAGCGGTGGTGGCGCCGGCGCGGTGATGCCTGCAGGCCCGAGGTTCTTGTCGAACGCGGCCTTCCATGCTCCGTCCTGCTCCATCTTGGTGATGGCGTCGTTGATCTTGGTCTGCAGCTCGGTGTCGCCCTTCTTCAGGCCGATTCCGTACTTCTCCTCCGAGAAGGTCCCGCCGACCACCTTGAACGCGCCCGGAGTCTGCGCCGCGTAGCCGGCCAGGATCACCTCGTCGGTGGTCACCGCATCGACCGCGCCGTTCTTGAGGGCCTCGACACAGGCCGAGTACGTGTCGTACTGCTGCAGCTGGACACCCGCAAACTTGTCCTTGATGCGTTGCGCAGGTGTCGAGCCCGACACCGAGCACAGCTTCTTGTTGTTCTGCAGCGACGCCTCGCCGGTGATGTCGGTGTTGTCCGCGCGTACCAGCAGGCTCTGTCCCGGTGATCAGGTACGGCCCGGCGAAATCGACCTTCTCCTTGCGCGCGTCGGTGATCGAGTAGGTGGCCGCGATGAACTTGACCTGATCGTTCTGGATCAGCGTCTCGCGCTGCGCCGACGGCGCTTCCTTCCACTCGATCTTGTCCTCCGCGAACCCGAGTTCATTGGCGACGTACTTCGCGACGTCGACGTCGAAACCGCTCATCGTCCCGTCGGGGTTCTTCAGCCCCAGACCGGGCTGGTCGAACTTCGTGCCGATGACGATCGTGTCGCTGTCGCCGCCACCTCCTCCGCCGCCACAGGCGGTGGCCGCCAGTGGCAACGCGACTGCCAGCGCGAGCGCACCCAGTACGCGCTTTGAAATGGACGGCATGTTGGAGTTCCTTTCGCCGAGCGTTAGTGGTGGAGAATCTTGCTGAGAAAGTCTTTGGCCCGATCTGTTTGCGGGGTTTCGAAGAATGTCTTGGGCTCAGCCGCCTCGACGATCGCCCCGTCGGCCATGAAGATGACCTTGTTCGCGGCACCCCTGGCGAATCCCATCTCGTGGGTCACCACCAGCATCGTCATTCCCTCCTTGGCGAGGCCGGTCATCACGTTCAGCACCTCGTTGATCATCTCGGGGTCCAACGCGCTGGTGGGCTCGTCGAAGAGCATGACCTTCGGGTTCATCGCCAGCGATCGCGCGATCGCCACCCGCTGCTGCTGGCCGCCAGACAGCTGCGCGGGGTACTTGTCGGCCTGGTTGGCGATGCCGACCCGCTCCAGCAGTTGCATCGCCTTTTCGCGGGCCTCGGTCTTGGACTTCTTGCGCACCTTCATCGGCGCCAGGGTGACGTTCTGAAGAATTGTCTTGTGCGCGAACAGGTTGAACGATTGGAAGACCATCCCGACATCGGATCGGAGCTGAGCGAGCTTGCGGCCTTCTTCGGGCAGCACCTCACCGTCGATCGTGATGGTTCCGGAGTCGATGGGCTCGAGCCGATTAATGGCCCGGCACAACGTCGATTTGCCCGAACCCGACGGCCCGAGCACGACGATCACCTCACCGCGGTCGACCTCGAGGTTGATGTCTTTCAGCACGTGCAGACTGCCGAAGTGCTTGTTGACGCCCTTGATCGAGACCATCGGCGTACCCATGGGTGCTGACCTTACCCAGGGAACGCGCAGCTTGTCTTCAACTCGTGAATCCGCTCAATTAACGCCATATTGCCGCCCGTAGCATGGGCATCGTGACATCGACGGCGACCGACGAGGCAGTACGCACCTATCAGGTGCGTACCTACGGCTGCCAGATGAACGTCCACGATTCCGAACGCCTCGCCGGCCTGCTGGAGGCGGCCGGCTACCGGCGCGCGGACAAGGGCGCCGACGCCGACGTGGTGGTGTTCAACACCTGCGCCGTGCGCGAGAACGCCGACAACAAGCTCTACGGCAACCTCAGCCACCTCGTGCCGCGCAAACAGGCCGACCCGGACATGCAGATCGCCGTCGGCGGGTGCCTGGCCCAGAAGGACCGCGACGCGGTGCTGCGCCGAGCCCCGTGGGTGGACGTGGTCTTCGGAACGCACAACATCGGGTCGCTGCCGACGTTGCTGGACCGGGCAAGGCACAACAGGGCGGCGCAGGTCGAAATCGTCGAAGCCCTCAAGGAGTTCCCGTCCAATCTGCCGGTTGCGCGGGAATCCGCCTACGCCGGTTGGGTTTCGATCTCGGTTGGCTGCAACAACACCTGCACGTTCTGCATCGTGCCCGCGTTACGCGGCAAGGAGGTCGACCGCAGGCCCGGTGACGTGCTTGCCGAGGTCCAGGCGCTCGTCGACCAGGGCGTCCTCGAGGTGACGCTGCTCGGCCAGAACGTCAACGCGTACGGCGTTTCGTTCGCCGATCCCGAGCAGCCACGCGACCGTGGGGCGTTCGCGCAGCTGCTGCGCGCATGCGGGCGGATCGACGGGCTGGAACGGGTGCGGTTCACCTCGCCACACCCGGCCGAGTTCACCGACGACGTCATCGAGGCGATGGCGGAGACGGCGAATATCTGCCCGGCCCTTCATATGCCGATGCAGTCGGGTTCGGACCGGGTGCTGCGGGCCATGCGCCGCTCGTACCGCTCCGACCGCTACCTGTCCATCCTCGAGAAGGTGCGCACCGCCATCCCGCACGCCGCCATCACCACCGATGTGATCGTCGGGTTCCCCGGCGAGACGGAGCAGGACTTCCAGCACACGCTCGATGTGGTCGCGGCCGCCCGGTTCAGCGCGGCATTCACCTTCCAGTACTCGAAGCGACCCGGCACACCGGCCGCCGAGCTCGAAGGGCAGCTACCGAAAGCCGTTGTGCAGGAACGCTATCAACGCCTCATCGACCTTCAGGAGCGTATCTCGCTGGAAGAGAACGCCGCCCAGATCGGCCACTCCGTGGAGCTGCTGGTGGCGGTCGGCGAGGGACGCAAGGACAGCCGCACCGCCAGGATGTCCGGACGGGCACGCGACGGCAGGCTTGTGCACTTCACCCCGATGGGCGCCGACATCCGGCCGGGGGACATCGTGACCACCGCCGTCACCGACGCCGCACCGCACCACCTGATCGCCGACGGCGCAGTGCTGGCGCATCGACGCACCCGCGCCGGAGACGCGCATGAGGACTCCCAGCGGCCGCAGGGGGTGGGCCTTGGCATGCCCGGCATCGGCGCGCCCGCGAGTGAGCCGACCGCGACCGGATGTGCCAGGTGACCGCGGGCAAGGGCCAGAACGGAGACTTCGAAGACTTCAAGGGCGACATCGAGGCCGCCGAACGCCGCGTCGCCAGGGAAATCGATCCCGGCGCAAGGGCGTTGGTCATCGCGATCGCCGTCTTCGTACTACTGCTGACGTTCATCCTTCCGCACACCGGCGGCGCCATGGGCTGGGATGTGCTGGCGGGCAACGACGCCGCGATCGGCGTGGGAGTGTCGCTGCCGTCTCGGGTGTTCATCTGGCTGACGTTGGTGTTCAGCGTCGGCTTCTCGATGCTGGCCCTGCTGACGCGGCGCTGGGCGTTGGCGTGGATCGCCTTGGCCGGATCCACCGTGGCGTCCTTCGCGGGACTGCTCGCGGTGTGGTCACGTCAGACCGCCCCCGCACCACATCCGGGACCCGGTATCGGGCTGATCGTCGCCTGGATCACCGTGATCGTGCTGACCTACAACTGGGCCAGGGCGGTGTGGGCCCGCACTGCGCTGCAGCTCGCCGCCGAAGAGGAGCGTCGCAGGGCCGTCGCCAAGCGTCAGACCAAAGGACTGCTGGACAGCCTCGACGACAACACCGACACCGACACCGACACCGACGGCCAGGCGAAGACCTAACCCCTCTTGCCGAGCGCCTCGGCCGCGGCCTCCGCCCATTGCCGCCATTGCTCGGCGCTCGCCCGCGCCTCCTCGGCATCCTTCGTGCGACCCGCCGCCGCGGCCTTCTCCGCTTGCCGCTCGAATTGCTCTGCGCGCTCTCTGAATTGGTCGGCGCGTGCCTGGGCCTCCGGATCGACGCGATGTGACGGCGCGTCGCGCACCTTCTTCTCGATCGCTCGCAGCCGCCGCTCCAGATCGGCGCTTCGCTCACGGGGTACCTTGCCGATCTTGTCCCACTTGTCGCCGATGGTGCGCATGGCGGCGCGTGCGGCGTCGAGGTCGCCGGTGTCGATCCTCTCCGCCTCCGCAAGCAGCGCCTCCTTGGCGTCCGCGTTGGTGCGGAACTCGGCGTCACGCTCGGCGGAAATGGCATTGCGGGCGGCGAAGAAGTTGTCCTGGGCGGCCTTGAACCGGTGCCACAGCGCGTCGTCCACGTCCTTGCTGGCTCGGCCAACGGCCTTCCACTCCGCCAGTAGGTCGCGGAAGGCCGCCGCGGTCGGACCCCAGTCGGTTGAGTCGGCCAGTTCCTCGGCCCGCTCGCACAACGTCTCCTTGGCCTGCCGTGCACCGGCCCGCTCGCGGTCGAGGTCGGCGAAATGGGACCCGCGCCGGCGATTGAATGCTTCCCGCGCCGCCGAATACCGCTTCCAGAGTGCGTCATCGGTCTTGCGGTCAAGACCGCTGATCGTGCGCCACTCCTCGAGGATTTCGCGCAGCCGGTCACCGGCGGTCTTCCACTGGGTGGAGTTGCCCGCCACCTCCTCGGCCTCGGCGGCCAGTGCCTCCTTGCGGGCGGTCTGAGCGGCGCGATGTTCTTCCCGCTTGGCCTTGTCGGCCGCAGCGGCGGTGTCCGCATGCTCGATGATCGTCGTCAGCCTCGCCGCCAGCGCGTCGACATCGCCGAGCACCGATGCGGTGGGCAGGCTTTCGGCGAGAGACGCCGCGGCCGACTTGATCTTGCGGGCGTCGCCCGTGCCCGACGTCAGTCGGCTCTCCATCAACGCGACCTCGGTGTCCAGGTCGTCGAATCGCCGCCCGAAGTGGGCGTAGGCCGCCTCGGTGTCGCCCGCCTGCCAGGATCCGATGACCCGTTCGCCTGCGCCGCTGATCAGCCACACCGTCCCGTCGGGATCGACGCGGCCGTACCGATGGGGATCGCTCGACCAGCGCCGCGGGTGCGCCGTGGTGGACTGCGGACGGCGCCGGGCCTGGCCGTGGGCCTGGGCGCGGCGGTCCGGGACGGGGAGCAGGTTTAGGGGTGGTCGTCGCCGACGCCGAGGTCGTCCCCCTAGCCTCCGGCGGGGAGGTGCCCCCATCGCTCCCGGATTCGCTGGTCGTCATCTTCGGTTCCTCGTACCCTCCGCGCGGACATCTCCGCGCACCTGCCGCGCGACGCGGCGCCCATCTGCTTCGCCCGCTATTCAAACAGGTCGACCGGCGTCCGTACGCCGATGCCGCCATTTGCCTAGGCTCATCACCGACGACGACGGGAGGTCAGGAGATGGCCAAGGCGGACATCGCCGCCCTGCTCGCCCTCGGCGCCGCCTTCTTCATCGCGATCGGCGACGTCATTCATCAGCGCTCTGCCCACGAGATCACCGACGAACCGGTCAGCCACCTCGAGCTGTTCACCAGGCTGCTCCGCGATGGGCGGTGGTGGCTGGGCAGCCTGGTCGCGGCCGCCGGGTTCGCGCTGCAGGCGGCGGCACTCGGATTCGGTTCCGTGCTGCTGGTGCAGGCAATATTGGTGACCTCCCTGCTGTTCGCGCTGCCGATCAACGCGCGGTTGGGCCATCGGCGGGTGACCCGGTGGGAGTGGCTGTGGGCGGCGCTGCTCGCCGCCGCGGTGGTGGTGATCGTGACAGTCGGCAATCCGACGGCGGGGCACTCGCACGCCTCATGGAAGACGTGGACGGCGGTGGTCGTCGTCCTCGGGCCCGTCTTGGTGCTCTGCGTGCTGGGCGCCGGCTTCGTCAAGGGCCCCGCGAGTGCAGTCCTGTTGGGGTTCGTGTCCGGCGCACTGTGGGGCATTTTCGCGGTGCTGACCAAGGGTGTGGTGGACCGGCTCGACGACGGGCTGTGGGCGTTGCTGCGCACACCCGAGCTGTACGTGTGGGCGCTGGTCGCCATTGCAGGCACGGCGTACCAGCAGGCGTCTTTCCGGGCCGGTTCGTTGACGGCGTCGCTGCCGACCATGACGGTCGCCGAGCCGTTCGTGGGGTCGGTGCTTGGCGTCGTCGTGCTCGGCGAAACGCTGCATCCGGGCGACGCGGGGTGGTTCACCCTCATCGTCGCGGTGGTCGCGATGGTGGTCGCGACGGCCGCGCTGGCGCGCGGCGAGGCCGTAACGGCGTCTGCCAAACAGCCCGCCTGAGGCCCGCCCGTTAGTTTGGTTGCGTGCTGAGCGCCATCGCGATCGTCCCGTCGGCACCGGTCATGGTTCCCGAGCTCGCGGCGTCGGCCGCCACCGAGCTGGCCGACCTGCGCGAGGCCGTCTTCGTGGCCGCCTCGGTGCTGCCGCAGCGGTGGATCACGGTCGGCGTCGGTCCCGCCGACGCGGTCATCGACCCCGGGCAGACGGGCACGTTCGCCGGCTACGGCGTCGACCTGCGCGTGGCGCTGTCAGCCTGCGCCACCGACACCCCCGGTGAACTGCCGCTCTGTGCGCTGGTGACGGGATGGCTGCGCGGCCGGGTCAACCCGCAGGCACGCGCCGAGGTGCGGGTGTACTCCGGCGACCACGACCCCGATGCGGCAACCGACCGCGGCAGGCGGCTGCGCACCGAGATCGACGGCGCCGACGATCCCGTCGGTGTGCTCGTCGTCGCCGACGGCGTCCACACCCTCACACCGCCTGCGCCCGGTGGCTACGACCCTGACTCGATCCCGGTGCAGGCCGCACTCGACGACGCGCTGGCCGGCGGCGACACCGCAGCCCTGGCCCGACTGCCGCGCCCGGTCGTCGGACGGGTCGCCTACCAGGTGCTGGCCGGGCTGGCAGGACACCCGCCACGGTCGGCGAAGGAGCTCTATCGCGGGGCGCCGTACGGCGTCGGGTACTTCGCAGGCGTCTGGCATCCATGAGGCCGCTGGCGATCATCGGGCCCACCGGGACCGGAAAGTCGGCGCTGGCCCTTGCGGTGGCGGAACGGGTGGGCGGCGAGATCGTGAATGCCGACGCCATGCAGCTCTACCGCGGGATGGACATCGGGACCGCGAAGCTTCCCGTCGCAGAACGTGGCGGAATTC
Organism: uncultured Actinomycetota bacterium; assembly: GCA_963716505.1. GTDB lineage: Bacteria > Actinomycetota > Actinomycetes > Mycobacteriales > Mycobacteriaceae > Mycobacterium. The sequence goes on along the minus strand of CAVQTL010000015.1, from coordinate 134,152 downwards.
CACATCACCAGCTCGACGTGCTTGACGTCGCCCAGACGGCGACCGTCGCGCGGTACCAGCGGGACGCCGCCGCGGACGTGGAGCGGATCTCGGCCGCCGGGGCGCTGCCGATCATCGTCGGTGGCTCGATGATGTACATCCAGTCGCTGCTCGACGAGTGGGAGTTTCCCGCCACCGACACCGCCGTCCGGGCCAAGTGGGAGCTGCGGCTGGCCGAGATCGGCGCCGCGGCGCTGCACGAGGAGCTTGTCGGTGTCGACTCGGCGGCGGCCGCCTCGATCCTGGCCACCGACGGCAGACGCATCGTGCGGGCGCTCGAGGTGGTCGAGCTCACCGGGCGGCCGTTCGCAGCGTCAGCGCCAACCATCGGTGCACCACGGTGGGATACTGCCATCGTCGGATTGGATTGGGAGACAACCGTTCTCGACGAGCGCCTGGAGCTGCGCACCGACAAGATGTTCGCCGACGGCCTCGTCGACGAGGTGCGCTCGCTGCTGGGCCGGGGCCTGCGCGACGGCGTGACCGCGTCCCGCGCGTTGGGGTACGCACAGGTGATCGATGACCTCGACGGCGGCGGCGATGGTGTCGCCGCGCGCGACCCGACGTTCATCGGAACCCGCCGCTACGTGCGACGTCAGCGGTCGTGGTTCCGCCGCGACCACCGGATCACCTGGTTGGACGGCTCGGGTTCCGACAACGTCGAGGCCACGCTGCGGGCATGGCGGCACGTATCCTGATCAGGTGATGTTCGCGAAGGGTCACGGAACGCAGAACGATTTCGTGCTGCTGCCCGACCTGGACGGCAGGCTGCCCCTTCAGCCCGCCGCGGTGACCGCCCTGTGCGACCGCCGCCGGGGGATCGGGGCCGACGGCGTGCTGCGGGTGACCACCGCAGCTGCGGCCGCGGCCGCGGGTGTCTTCGACCGGCTGCCCGAAGGTGTCGCAGCAGGTGACTGGTACATGGACTATCGCAACGCCGACGGCTCGATCGCGCAGATGTGCGGCAACGGCGTCCGGGTGTTCGCCCACTACCTGCGGGCCACCGGGCTGGAAAGCCGTGACGAGTTCGTCGTCGGCTCGCTGGCCGGGCCGCGGCCGGTGGTGCTGCACGGCTGGGACGCCACCAATGCCGACGTCACCGTCGAGATGGGCAAGACCAACCAGCTCGGCACCGGCGAGGCGATTGTCGGCGGCAGGCCTTTCGCCGGCCTCTCCATCGATGTCGGCAACCCGCACCTCGCCTGCGTCGACCCCGGTCTGACCACCGCCGAGCTGGTCGCGCTGGACGTCGCCGCTCCTGTGCAGTTCGACATCGCGCAGTTCCCGGAAGGCGTCAACGTCGAAGTCCTCACCGCACCGTCGAGTGGTTCGGTGTCGATGCGGGTACACGAGCGGGGTGTCGGCGAAACCCGGTCGTGCGGAACGGGAACCGTCGCTGCCGCCGTCGCCGCGCTCGCCTACCAGGGTGCGACGACGGGAACACTGGTGGTCTGCATCCCCGGCGGCGAGGTCAGCGTCACCGTCACCGACGCCAGCAGCTACCTGCGCGGCCCGTCGGTGCTGGTGGCCGGTGGCGAGATCTCCGAGGAATGGTGGCGTGCGCAGCAGCATTAATTCAGGTGCGCGAATCCTGACGAGCGTGCACCATTTCTGATTACTCATGACATCTCCCGACTTTCCGCACCGCGATACCCCGAGCCTGGGTGAGCTGGCCCTCGAAGACCGCACGGCGTTACGCCGCGTGGCCGGTCTGTCGACCGAGCTCGCCGACGTTTCCGAGGTGGAATACCGTCAGCTGCGGCTCGAACGCGTCGTGCTGGTCGGTGTCTGGACCGAGGGAAGTGCGGCCGACGCCGACGCCAGCCTCGCCGAACTGGCCGCGCTCGCCGAGACGGCCGGTTCCGAGGTGCTCGAGGGCATGATCCAACGACGTGACAAGCCCGACCCGTCCACCTACATCGGATCCGGCAAGGCCCAGGAACTTCGCGACGTCGTCGTGGCGACCGGAGCCGACACGGTCATCTGCGACGGCGAACTCAGCCCCGCTCAGCTCAACGCGTTGGAGAAGGCGGTAAAGGTGAAGGTCGTCGACCGCACCGCGCTGATCCTCGACATCTTCGCCCAGCACGCCACCAGCCGGGAGGGCAAGGCGCAGGTGGCGTACGCCCAGATGGAGTACATGCTGCCGCGGTTGCGTGGCTGGGGTGAGTCGATGTCGCGGCAGGGCGGCGGCGCAGGAGGCGGTAGCGGCGGCGGCGTCGGCACGCGCGGTCCGGGTGAGACGAAGATCGAGACGGACCGCCGTCGCATCCGGGAACGGATGGCCAAACTTCGTCGCGATATCAAGGACATGAAGAAGATTCGCGACACCCAGCGCAGCCGCAGGCTGGCCAGCGACGTGGCGTCCATCGCGATCGTCGGCTACACCAACGCGGGCAAGTCCAGCCTCCTCAACGCGCTCACCGGAGCGGGTGTGCTGGTGGAGAACGCATTGTTCGCAACGCTCGAACCGACTACGCGCCGAGGCGAATTCGGCGACGGCAGGCCGTTCGTCTTGACCGACACCGTTGGATTCGTCCGCCATCTTCCCACCCAGCTGGTGGAGGCCTTCCGGTCCACGCTGGAGGAAGTCGTCGACGCCGACCTGCTCGTGCACGTGGTGGACGGTTCGGACGTCAACCCGCTGGCGCAGATCGAGGCGGTGCGCCAGGTGATCAACGAGGTGATCGCTGATCGTGATGGCCAGCCCGCGCCAGAACTCTTGGTGGTCAACAAGATTGACGCTGCAGAAGGCCTCACTCTCGCGCAGCTGAGGCGTGCGCTGCCCGGTGCGGTGTTCGTCTCCGCACACACCGGCGACGGCCTGGACCTGTTGCAGCAGCGGATGGCGCAGTCGGTGCCGCCGACCGACACCATGGTCGACGTGACGATTCCGTACGACCGCGGCGACCTGGTGGCGCGGGTACATTCCGACGGCCGGGTGGACGCGACCGAGCACAACCCGGAAGGCACGCGAATCAAGGCGCGAGTGCCGATCCCGTTGGCGGCCAGCCTGAGCGAGTTCGCGACGTTCTAAGCGCCTCGCAACAGGCGATCGATGCCTCGTTGCCACGCGGCGTCGCGCATCCGCAGATGGACAATGCGAACGCCGACGACGAGTGCGGTGGCGAGCGCCGCCACGGTGAGCCAGGTGGCAGCGGCCACCACCACGGAATCAAGAAGCGCGGTGGTGGTCGACCTCGGCGCACCGACGAGCCTGCCGTCCGCGTCGACCCAAATCGCTACGCTGTCACCATGATTCACCGAAGACGGAACTCGGAGGGTGCCGATGTGCTCCGTTGCGGCCCACTGCCACCGCACGTTTACCCGGATCGTGCCTCTCCGCAGGTCTGGCTTGGCGGCGTCGTCGGTGACGGTCGCCGTGATGTTCTTCCGAGTCTCAGCCTGTTGGGCGTAGACCTGACGGTTGGAGTTGTAGACTGCGGTGCCGACGCCTGCAGCGACGGGCACCGCCAGCAACGCAACGACGATCGCGAGCACTGCAACGATGCTGTCGATGCGATCGGTCGCGGGTTTCAGTGGGTTGCGGTCGCCGTGCGGGCGGGTCCACCGCGGCAGGCGCACGGTGTAGGTGTCCATCTCGGATCGCCGACGTGGATCGGTCATCTCAACCCCCTCCTCGGAGCTGTAGATGACAGTCTGGGCTCGAGGTCGGACGCTGCCTATCGGGTGTGACACCCATTCTCGACGGATGCGACATGTAGCCGGACACAAAAAATGGGGCGCCCCTTCGGCGCCCCATTTCCCTACGCGGTGTCTTAGTCCTGTTCGGCCTTCTGACGCTCCTCGGCGACCTTTGCGGCCGCACGGGCGCCTTCAGCCTCGGCTTCCTTCTCGGCGGCATTGCGCTGGGCTTCAGCCTTGTCCTGCTGGGCCTTGCCTTCGCGGTACAGATCATCGCGACCGGTCACGGCGCCTGCGACTTCCTTGGCCTTGCCCTTCACGCCCTCGACGACGCCCTTGATGGCTACTTCGGGACCGCTGTTGTTGTCAGCCATGACGCAATTCCTCCTAGCGAATCAGATCGTGACGGTTTCATTCCCGATCGCGCGGTCGGCTAAACGCATAACGATCTCAGGTGGTGCAGGTCACAACGTCGCGAGGGGGTATCACTCGTCGGCGATGTCGAACACAGCCGCTGCGGGTGTGGCCATCACCCGTTGTGCCAGTTCGACTTTCAGTTCGTCGAGCTGTGCCTCCTGCTCGGCAGGTCCGGTTTTCGGTGCGGGCCAGATCGATGAATTCGTCGGTGACGAAGCCGTCGCGCAGGACCAAGGTGGCCGCGCGGTCCCCGATGGACACCTCGAAGACGAAGTCCTCGAGCAAACGGCCGCGATCGGCGCGTAACAAGGATCGGTCGACCGTGTAGCGGCCTTCGGTGACGCCGCGCGTGACGACTTCAAACCCGTCGCGCGCGCCGGGGCCGCGGAAAGCCGTTCGGACGGCCACGGACCTCCGCGACGGCGGCACGGCGGGGGAGAGTCGACCGAACGCGCGCTGCATCACCTTGAACGCCATCGCCACGCCCGCGGGAGAGTGCGGGCCGTGGTAGCGCATCATGTCCTCGAACGTGAACGCGATCGTCCGCCCACCGTCTGCGACCTGCAGCGACTCCGTGACGTCCACCCGGTGAAGTCTATTTCTGCCCGCCCAGCACCCGATAACCAACCATCCGGTTGGGTGGTATATCGTCGTGGCCAAACCCCCGCTGATGTCTGGAGGTCCTCCATGGGCAACGTCGTCAAGTACGAGCGCACCCTCTTCGAGCCCGAGCACGAACTGTTCCGCGAGTCCTACCGCGGGTTCCTCGACCGGCATGTCGCGCCGTTTCACGACCAGTGGGAGAAGGACAAGATCGTCGACCGCGGCGTCTGGCTGGAAGCCGGCAAGCAGGGCTTTCTCGGTATGTCGGTGCCGGAGGAGTACGGCGGCGGCGGTAACCCCGACTTCCGATACAACGTGGTGCTGACCGAGGAGACGACCGCGGGGCGGTTCAGCGGGCTGGGCTTCGGCCTGCACAACGACATCATCGCGCCGTATCTGCTCAACCTCGCCAACGAGGAGCAGAAGCAGCGCTGGCTGCCCAAATTCTGCACCGGAGAGTTCATCACCGCGATCGCCATGACCGAGCCCGGCACGGGCAGCGACCTGCAGGGCATCAAGACCAGGGCGGTCAAAGAAGGTGACCACTACGTGCTCAACGGGGCCAAGACGTTCATCACCAACGGCATCAACGCCGATCTGGTGATCGTCGTCGCGTGCACCGACCCCGAGAAGGGCGCGCAAGGCTTCTCCCTGTTGGTCGTCGAGCGCGGCATGGAGGGTTTCGAGCGCGGCAGGCACCTCGAGAAGATCGGCCTGGACGCCCAGGACACCGCCGAACTGTCCTTCACCGACGTCAAGGTGCCCGCCGAAAACCTGCTCGGCGAGGAGGGCATGGGCTTCATCTACCTCATGCAGAACCTGCCTCAGGAGCGGCTCAACATCGCGGTGATGGCGGCCGCGGCCATGGAGGCCGTGCTGACCGACACGCTGCAATACGCCAAGGAGCGCAAGGCCTTTGGCAAACCGATTGGCAGTCAGCAGAACAGCCGCTTCCTGTTGGCCGAATTGGCCACGGAGGCAACGGCAGTGCGCATCATGGTCGACGAGTTCATCCGGCTGCACCTCGACGAGAAGCTCTCCGCGGAGCAGGCCGCGATGGCGAAGTGGTACTCAACCGAGAAGCAGGTGTACCTCGTCGATCGCTGCCTGCAGTTGCACGGTGGCTACGGGTACATGAGGGAATACCCCGTTGCGAGGGCGTATCTGGACGCTCGGGTGCAGACCATCTACGGCGGCACGACGGAGATCATGAAGGAGATCATCGGACGCTCGCTGGGCGTTTGATCGCTTTCGAAAGAATCACTCGAGAAATTCCGTTCTGCGGGTACCGCATATCTCTATCGTTATCGTGTCTATCTGACGCACGGCTGACGAACGCGCTAGTTTCAGGGGGACTCTGCCGTAACACGGGGAGGGTGGATGAATGGGGAGCGTGCCCTGCTGAACTCCGTATTCGGCCGCGCGGCCGCGGCTGTGTTGGCTGCCGCCGTGGCCCTCGTGCTGGCGCCCTCTGCGGTGGCGACCCCGGAATCCGATGCCGCCGACGCGATCAACAGGGCGTACGACGCCGGCGGCGGCGCCACCGGTCCGCTGGGCCCGGGCGACGGTGGCCTCTATCCGATCGGCGGTGGCTTCGGCCAGAACTACGCGGGCGGCAAGATCTTTTTCACCCCGGACACCGGCGCGCACATCATGACAGGCGCGATCCTGCAGAAGTACGAGTCACTCGGTGGGCCGGGCGACGGTGACCTGGGCTTTCCGACGATCGACGAGGGTCCGGGTCGGGCGCAGGACAGCCGCAACACCACGTTCAGCGCGGTCGACAAGCCCGTCATCTTCTGGACCCCCGACACCGGCGCCCACGTCGTACGCGGTGCGATCAACGCGGCGTGGGACAAGCTCGGCGGCTCAGCGGGGCCGGTGGGGGTGCCGACCGAGGACGAGATCTTCAAGGGCGACCTCGTCTCGCAGAAGTTCACCGGCGGCGAGCTCACCTGGAACCGGTCCTCCAAGGAGTTCACCACCGTGCCGCCGGATCTGGCGGGGCAGCTCGGCGGGCTGACCATTCCCGAAGACGCCACGTCGGCGATCAACGCGGCCAGGCGGGCCGCCGGTGGGCCGCTGGGGCCGCTCGGGGTCAAACAGGGTCCGCAGTACGCGATCGGCCAGGACGGCGCGGGCCAGGATTTCGCCGGAGGCAAGATCTTCTACAGCCCGGCCACCGGCGCGAACGTGGTCAGCGGGCAGGTCCTCAAGAAGTACGAGTCCGTGGGCGGCGTGCAGAGCGATCTGGGGCTGCCGACCAGCAACGAGACCGACGGCGGGCTCAAGACGGGCAGCCGGGTCAGCACCTTCTCCGCAGAAGACAAGCCGGTCATCTTCTGGACACCCGACTACGGCGCATTCATCGTCCGCGGGGCCATGAACGCGGCATGGGACAAGCTCGGCGGCGCGGCCGGTGCACTTGGACCTCCGGTGGCCGACCAGACCGAGGACGGAGACGTCGTCTCGCAGCGATTCACCGGCGGCGAGATCTCCTGGGACAAGCAGACCAACAAGTTCAGCACCCAGCCGGCCAACCTGGCCTCCGGCCTGTCCGGCCTGACGGTGCCCGGCTATGAACCGCCGGATGCGTCCAACGCCGCTGCGTCGGACTCCAAGGAGCGCAACTGGTTCACCCCGTCATGGTGGTGGCTGCTCGCCGGGATTCCGCTGCTGGTTCTGATCGGGCTGATTCTGGTTGCGACGCTCCGGAACCGGGGTGGCGGCGACGTGGATCCGCTTGACGACGGGTTCGATCTGGACACCACCCACGACACCGCAGCCGAGGCGGAGGCGCTGCGGCTGGAGGGTTCTGAGGACCACGGCAGGGTGCAGCTGGCCGAGAGTTACGGTCGGCCGTCGGGCTCCGCGCTGTACGGGTTGGGCGGGGTCGGTCGAGATCCGTTCGAGGAGACAAGCGATGACAGCGACGAGTTCTCCGAACTCGAACCCGAGGCCGACGAGTCCGACACCGCGCCGACGCCGATCCCGTCCGAATCCGACCCGGGCTCCAGCCGCCACTCGGCTGTTGAGCTCGACGAACCACAGACCGATCTCGACGAGCCCGAACCCGTTGTGGCACCCGACGGTGAGGCCGGCCCCAGTGACGGCGAGGGGGCACAGACCGCCATTCACCTACCGCTCGACGATCCATATCTGGCGCCGACCGGTTACCCGATCAAGGCGGACACCAAGTCAGGCCTGTACTGGGGACCGGAAAGCGACCTCTACGACCACGTTCCTGCCGAGGTCTACTTCGTCAACGAGCAATTCGCCCGCGCCAACGGCTTCGTCAAGGGCGACTAGAGCCGGGTCAGATCTTCCGGATCACGGTGACGACCTTGCCGAGCACCGCGGCATCGTTGCCGGGAATCGGATCGAAGGCCGGGTTGTGCGGCATCAGCCATACCTGGCCGCGGGTGCGCTTGAACGTCTTCACCGTGGCCTCGCCGTCGATCATCGCCGCGACGATATCGCCGTTGTCGGCGACGTTCTGCTGACGAATCACCACCCAGTCGCCGTCGCAGATCGCCGCGTCGACCATCGAGTCGCCGACGACTTTCAGCAGGAACAGCGACCCCTCGCCCACCAGCTCGCGGGGTAGCGGGAAGACGTCCTCGACAGCCTCTTCGGCGAGGATCGGGCCGCCCGCTGCGATGCGGCCAAGCACCGGGCACGAACGTCGGCTCCGGCAGGGCATCGGAGCCCGCCACATCGGTGCCCACGATCGGCGCCACCATCTCGTCGGCGCCGCGTACGTCGACCGCTCGGGGCCGGTTCGGATCGCGGCGCAGGTAGCCCTTTCGCTCCAGCGTTCGCAGCTGATGTGCGACCGACGACGTGGACGTCAGGCCGACGGCGTCACCGATCTCTCTGATGCTCGGGGGATACCCACGAGTCGTCACCGAGGCGCGAATGACCTGCAGGATCGTGCGCTGCCGTTCGGTCAGGCTTTCGGGTCCGCGGCGGTCCTCGGTGTGGTCAGGGCCTGCTGCGCTGTTCTGAGTGCCGGTGCGGTCCTCGCTCATGGCGCCGAATGTAGTCGCCGCAGCCTCGATAATCAAACATGTGTTCGAGGCGTGTCGCGATCTGTTGGCACCGGGACGGACGTCGCCGAGATTTGTCGGTGCCCTGTTCTATCGTTTCGCAACAGTTCGATCACATGTTCTATTAATCGAACGCATGATCGACTAGAGTTCGAACATAAGAGCGAACAGGCGGAGCGGAAGGCGAGGCAGATGACAGTTCTGGACACCCGAGAAGTCCTGGCAGCACCGGTTCTGCGGGGGCATTACCGCCCGTCTGCGGCACGGCGGCCGCATCGCGCACCTCAGCGCCTGCGGCGGCCGGGCGGGGCGCCCATGCACTACCGCGGCCCCGGCGTGGTGATGTCGCGCGCCTCACACCGCAGGCGCCCGATCACGCCCGCCACCACCGTCGGACTGGCCCTGCTCGCCGCGCTGATCACGGTGTGGCTCGGTGTGGTGGCCCAGTTCGGCGGGGTCGTCGGAACCACCGGCTCATCGACGCCCGTGCCCGACACGCTCGCCGTGGTCCAGGTGCAGGCGGGGGAGACGCTGCAGCAGGTCGCCCATCGGGTCGCACCCGATGCGCCCGTCGCGCACGTGATCGATCGCATCCGCGAACTCAACCAACTCGAGTCCGCGTCGCTCGACGCCGGGCAGACCCTGATCGCACCCGTCGGCTGACCGGATCGTGCGCGGTGAAACGCGTTGCCGCACAACGGCCATCGCCGGAGAGCGGGCGCGACAGCCATCAATCACCCGGACGCTGGGTTCCGAGCGGTACGCGAAGGTACGCTCGGAGGCGTTCGAGTTAGGTTGGGGGCACTCCCCAAGCAAGCTGGGGGCCCACCCGCTTGCGGGGGACTGTCGGCGCGGCGAAGGAGCAGTCATGCACTGTCCGTTCTGCCGCCATCCCGATTCCCGGGTCGTCGACTCCCGGGAAACCGACGAAGGTCAGGCGATTCGGCGCCGTAGATCCTGTCCCGAGTGTGGACGCCGGTTCACCACCGTCGAGACCGCCGTGCTCGCGGTCGTCAAGCGCAGCGGTGTCACCGAGCCGTTCAGCCGCGAGAAGGTCATCAGGGGCGTGCGTCGGGCCTGCCAGGGGCGGCAGGTCGACGACGACGCCCTGAACCTGCTGGCGCAGCAGGTCGAAGACACCGTGCGCGCCACAGGCTCGCCTGAGGTGCCCAGTCACGAGGTCGGACTGGCGATCCTCGGTCCGCTCCGGGATCTCGACGAGGTCGCCTACCTCCGGTTCGCCTCGGTGTACCGGTCGTTCTCCTCCGCCGACGACTTCGAGCGCGAGATCGAAGCGCTGCGGGCGCACCGCGAGTCCCCCGCAAGCGGGAGGTCCCCCCATCCCACCCGCGGCTGACTGCCTGCGCGTCAGTCGATCTGTTTGGTCCCGTCGTTGACCACCCGACCCGCCACCCGTACCCATCCGTCGGCACTCCACTGGGTCTGGATGACCGAACCCTTGCCCTGCACGATGGTGAGATCGCGGCTGAGATAGTCGGTGATACGAACCGCCGCCGCGCCGGTCGCCTCGTCCTCGGGCACGCCGAGGCCGACCGCGAACATCCTCGAACGCAGCACGCCGTTGTCCCGGTCGGTCCACGTCCACAGATAGTTCTCGACGTCGTCGGGGTAGTCGTCGGGTTCAGCGGCAAAGAGTTCTTCGGTGGAATCGAGGTCGTAGATCGCGAAATCCGGCGCCCATTCGGCCCGCGCCCTTATGGCGACCATGTCGTCGTCGTAAACGACCTGAACGACTCCGGCGGGCACCTGGAGGGTGTGTACCGGGCGGCCGATGTCGCGCAGCCACCATGACGCGCCGACGGTCGGATGACCTGCGAAGGGGAGTTCGGTGGCCGGGGTGAAGATCCGGGCGTGCGCCGTTTTCGCATCAGGCTGCGGGACATCGATGAATATCGTTTCGCTGTAACCCAATTCGGTGGCGATCCGCTGTCGATCGGCGGGGTCCACCGTGCTCGCGTCGACGACGCCGAGCGGGTTGCCGAACTTCCCGTCCGCATCGGTGAAAACACGCAGCACAGTCACGTCGATGGCCATGCGCCCGATGCTACGACGTGGTGGAGCGGCGCAGGTCAGGTGGCGCTGCGTTCGTCGGCATCCATCGCATCGAGCACCGCGACGCGGGTGTCGATCGACCCGGAGAGTGCACCCTCATCGCGGCCGTTGCGCAGCAGGCTGCGCAGCATCTCCTGGTCGTGGGTGGCCGGTTCGGTCGAGTCGATGAACCGCTCGACGATTTCCACGAAGCGGTCGGGGTCGTCGTGGAACGGGAAATGCCCGGACCCCTCGAAGATCTCCAATTGGGAGCCGGGCATTGCGGCGTGTGCGAGCCGTGCGTGGCTGGCCGGGATCACCGAGTCGCGCGAGCCCCAGATCAGTTGCACCGGAACGGATTCCGTCAGATAACATCGGTCCAGCATGGTGACCACCTGGCCACGCCAGTCGACGACGGCACGTAGTGTGCGGGCGAATGCCGACGACGCGGTCGGCTCGGGCAGGTCCTCGAGAATTCGCAGCATGTCGGGCAGGTCGCGACCGAGGCCGGTTGAGCCGATCGCGACTCCCGCGACGCGCCCGAAGGCCTGCAGCGCAGGCAGCACCAGCGGCAGCCGCAGCAGCGCCAGTGCCTCACTGCCCATCGGAAGGGAGGCGATCCGAAGCGCGAAGTTGACGTCTTTGGTCACCCCGCCCGAACCGATCAGGATCAGCCGGTCCACCAATTGCGGGAACTGGTAGGCGAACTGCATCGCGACGCCACCGCCGAGCGAATGCCCGACCACCGTGACCCGCTCGATGTCGAGCACGCTGAGCAGATCGCGCATCCCGTTCGCGTATGCCGCAACGGAGTAGTCGGCGCGCGGCTTGTCGGACTTCCCGTGGCCGAGCAGGTCGGGGGCGATGACGGTGAATCGTTGGGCGAGCGTGGATTGCACGCTGCTCCATGTGGTGGAGTTGTCGCCGATCCCGTGGATCAGCAGTATCGCGGGACCAGATCCGGCGACCCGGTACGCGCGCCGGTAGCCGTGGATGGTGCGATACTGCAACGTGGGCGTCAGCTCACGCACGGGACGCAGATTGGGCTTTCGTGGCTTTCGCGCTGTCATGTGGCCAACCTCGTTGTCGGACCGGGTGATGGGCTATTCGCCGTCGTCCCCGTCTTGGAAGCCTTCCGTTCTCTTCTTGTCCCGGGCGTGCTGTGCGAGAAAGCGCTCGAACTCGGCGCCGAGTTCGTCACCGCTGGGCAGATCCTCGTCGCGGGCCAGCAGTGATTTGTTCTCCTGGGCTGCGATGAAGGCATCGTACTGGCGCTCAAGGGCCTCCACCACTTGGGCGACCTCGGTGCTCCCGCTGACCTGTTCCTCCACTTTGGCCGCCACTTCGGCGGCCGCCTCCGACAGCGCGGCCACCGGCAGCTGCAACGAGCCGGACTTGGCGACCTGCACGAGCAGCGCCTCCGCGGCGGCCGGGTAGTCGGTCTGGGCGAGGTAGTGCGGCACGTGAACGGTGAACCCGACCACATCGTGTCCGTGCTGGGCCATCCGGAACTCCAGCAGGTTGGACACGCTGCCGGGTACCTGCACCTCGCCGACCCACGGCGTGTGGGCCGCGATCAGCTCCTTGTTGTTGGCGTGGGCGGTCAGCGTCATCGGTCGGGTGTGCGGCACCGCCATCGGGATGGTGCCCAGCCCGATGATCTGCCGGACGTCCAGGCGTTCGGCCAGCAGCCGTACCGCCGTGATGAAGCGCTCCCAGCGCAGGTCCGGCTCCATGCCCGCGAGCAGCAGGAACGGCGTCCCCACGCTGTCGTGCAGGGCGTACAGGCTCAGCTCGGGATCCTCGTAGTGGGTGAAGTGGTCGGTCTTGAACGTCATCAACGGCCGCCGCGACCGGTAGTCCAGCAGTTCGTCGATGGCGAACGACGCCACCAACTCGGTGTCCAGGGAGTTCTTCAGGTGCTCGGCGGACAGCTTGATCGCGTGCCCGGCGTCCGAGAAGCCCTCCAGGGCGTGGATCAGCACCGGCCCGCGGCCGTCTGACGACGACAATTGGGGCGCCGGGAACTCCAGCTCGTACATCCCGCTGTGGTCGGGCTCGTAGCGCTGGTCCTGTTTGTCGTGCTCGTCGCTGATTGGGTCCACCTCCTCAACACCGCGACTTCCAGTGTCTCATTGGCCCGGTTGGCCCGCTCTGAAGTCCACGTGAACCGGCACCGCGCCGTTGCGATCGGGCAAGATCAGGTGCCATGCGGGTGTCGGCGGTGCTGGTGATCGGGCTGCTGGCGTTGACGGGCGGCTGCGGCCGAGCGGCCCCGCCGGAGATCCATGCGACAAGCCCGCCGCCAAAGGCGACGAGGATGACCGCTGCTCCCGTTCCGCCGGACGCGAGGATCGGCGCGCTGTTTCTCGGTGCGGGCGATCTGCATACGTGCACCGCGGGCGTGATCGACTCGAAGGGCGGCGACCTGATTCTCACCGCCGCGCACTGCGTCGCCGCGGACGTCGACACCACATTCGTCGCCGGCTTCAAGGACTCCGCCGACCCGGCCCACGTCTGGCGGGTCGACTCGATCTACCTCGACCCGCGATGGGTGACGAACCAGGATCCGTTGGCGGACTTCGCAATTCTGCGAGTGGCGCGCGATGGCGGCGGCACGGTCGAAGATGAGGCAGGCGGCGGGCTGGCGATCGGTACCGCGCCGAAGCCGGGCACGGTGGTCAACGTCACCGGATACGGGCTGGGTGTCGGAGGCGGCCCGGTCGGCTGCAAAACCGAAACGGAGCTGGCGCCAGGCGGCTTCCCGTTGCTGCCATGCGGTGGTCTTGTCGATGGAACCAGTGGTTCACCATGGACCACCGGGCTGACCATCATCGGGTTGATCGGCGGGCTCGACGGAGGCGGATGCGATGAGAACGTCTCGTACTCCCCGCCGTTCGACGACGGGGTCGTCGCGCTGTTGACGCGTGCCGAGGCGGGCGGGCCCGGTGACGAAGCGCCGGCGGTGTTCGACGACGACTGCTGATGTCTAGGTGCGGAACTGGCTGAGCGCGCGCAGCTTGTTCATCACGTCGAGTGCAGCGACCTTGTAGGCCTCCGAGAACGTCGGGTAGTTGAAGACGGCGTCGACGAGATACTCGACGGTGCCGCCGCAGCCCATCACCGCCTGGCCGATGTGCACCAGCTCGGTGGCACTCGTCCCGAAGATGTGGACGCCGAGCAGCCGCAGGTCCTCGGTTGAGACGAGCAGCTTGACCATGCCGTACGAATCGCCTGCAATCTGGCCGCGGGCCAGCTCGCGATACCGCGACACCCCGACCTCGTACGGAATGGAGTCGCGGGTCAGATCGACCTCCGTGGCGCCGACATAGGACACCTCGGGGATCGAATAGATGCCGATCGGCTGCAGGTCGGTCATGCCCTTCACCGGCTCGCCGAACGCGTGGTACGCCGCCAGCCTGCCTTGGTCCATCGACGTGGCGGCCAGTGCCGGAAAGCCGATCACGTCGCCGACGGCGTAGATGTGGTCGACCTTGGTCTGGAACTGGTCGTCGACGAAGATCCGCCCGCGGCTGTCGATCTCCAGTCCTGCGTTCTCCGCGTCGAGGTGTTCGGTCTGGCCCTGGCGGCCCGCCGAGTACATCACCGTTTCCGCGGGGATCTGCTTGCCGCTGGCCAGCGTCGTCACCGTGCCCGCGGCGCCGACGTCGACGGCGGTCACCTCCTCGCCGAAGCGGAACGTCACCGCCAGGTCGCGCAGATGGAACTTCAGCGCCTCGACGACTTCGGGATCGCAGAAGTCCAGCATGTTCTCGCGCTTCTCGACGACGGTGACCTTCGTGCCGAGCGCGGCGAACATCGACGCGTACTCGATGCCGATCACGCCTGCGCCGACCACCACCATCGACGTCGGGAGCGACTTCAGGTCCAGGATGCCGTCGGAGTCGAGCACCCGGTCCTCGTCGAATTCGACACCGGCGGGGCGCGCCGGCTTGGTGCCGGTGGCGATGACGATGTATTCGCCTCGGACAGTGGTCCTTTCGCCGCGAGTCTGGTCGTCGACGCAGAGGGTGTGTGCGTCCATGAACCGGCCGTGCCCGGTGAGGAGGTCGACCCGGTTGCGCATCAGCTGGCTGCGCACCACGTCCTGCTCCTTGGTGATGACGTGGGTGGTGCGGGCCAGCAGGTCGGCGGGGGTGATCTTCTCCTTGACCCGGTAGCTTGCGCCGTAAAGCTCTCGCTGGCTCATGCCGGTCAGGTAGACCACCGCTTCGCGCAGCGTCTTGGACGGGATGGTTCCGGTGTTCACACAGACGCCGCCAAGCATCCGGCCGCGCTCGATGACGGCGACCGACTTGCCGAGCTTTGCCGCCGCGATGGCGGCCTTCTGCCCGCCGGGACCCGAACCGATCACGACGAGGTCGTACTCCAACACCGAAGCCATATGTGAAGGTGTACGCCGATTGCGGCGATCTCGCATGCCGACGCGGTCAATACGCGGTGAACAACGTCTGCGGGGGTTGGCTGTCGGAGAACGTGCGCCGCGCGCCTGAAAGCGGCAGGGACCAGCCAGTGAGACGATGGCGACCATGGTGGGCACGGTTCTGCGCGGGTCGACGCTGCCCGCTGTCGGTTGCGCCGTGCTGACGGTCGCGGTACTGGTCGGTGGCTGCGCGAAAGTGGTCACCGGCACCGCGCGCGGCGGTGACCCACAGGTCCGGCCCGCCCGGCCGATTCCGGTGGCTGACTTGCTGATCGACCCGACACGATTCCCCGCGCAGTATCCGGCGGCCGCGCTACCTCCGAAGGACGTCGACCGCGTGCTCGCCGAAATCGACGGCGTCCCGGCCGGATCCGAGGTGACGCCGCCCGAATGTGCGCCGCTGCCGGCGCTGGCCGAGCAGTCAGCCGCCGTGCAGGGAATCGACGACGAAAGCGGTAGCCGCCTCATCGTCACGGTCACCCGGCCGGTGCCCTCGGTCCGCGCCAGGGTCGCCCAGCTCATCGACTGCCCGTCGTTCACCAGCACGGCGGGCGGGGACGCAGACGAGGTGTCGGAGGTGACCGTCGATCTGCCGCCGGCACCGCCGGTGGACGCCGATGACACCTACGCGGTCGACCAGACCGTCACTGCGAAGTCCCCCGATGAGCCGGACACCAGGACGCTGACGCTGGTCGCCCTGGTCGACGACGTCCGGGTGACGGCGTCGTGGCAGCAGCACGGGTCGTCGGACGACACACCCGACACCCAGGCGCTGGACACGCTGTTCACCGATGCGGTGCTCAAGGTGCGCCAACTGATTCCGCGCTAGAGCCATTCATACCCAGTCGCGAGTTCATCCACAGCACCATGGCGGCTGCGCGGTTATGGCGCTCACTGGTCAGCGCAGGCACCGATTGTCGTGGCATGACGACATCGCATTCCGACTTCCAGCTCAACCGACCCGGCGCGCTGATCGCGGCGCTGCCCGCCGTTCTCGGCTTCGTGCCCGAAAAGTCCCTCGTTCTGGTGACCATCGACCGTGGAGAATTGGGTTGCGTGATGCGCGTTGACCTTTCGACGGAGCTGTTCGGCTCCGTAGGCCACGTCGCCGAGGTCGCCGCGGCGGCAGGTCCGGACGCCGCGATCGCGGTCGTCGTCGACGCCGAGGGCGCCGGCTGTCGCCTGTGCAATGACGACTACTGGGATCTTCGCAGTGCGCTCAAGGACAGCCTTGCCGGCCACGCGATCGAGCTGCTCGACTTCCACATCGTCGACACGGTTGGCCCGGACGGGCGGTGGCACTGCCTGGACGGCAGCTGGGGCACGGTGGACGACCCGTCAGCGTCGCCGCTGGCCATGGCGGCCGTACTGGACGGCCGACGGCTGTACGCCCGCCGCGAGGAGCTTCAGAAGGTCATCGCGGTCACCGATGCGGCCGCAAGCGACGCCCTGGCCGGCGTGATCCGCGAGCCAGGCCGACGCGAAGGTCGACCCGGCGGGTGCCGTCGAGGAAGCGATGACGGCGGCGGCGCGGGCGGCGTCGGGGAGAGAGCTGCCGGCGACCGTGATGGCCAGGCTGGCGCACGCCTTGACCGATCCGCAGGTGCGCGACGTGCTCTACGCACTGGCGGTGGGGGACAAGGCCGCGCAGGCCGAGGCGCTGTGGGCGGGGCTGTCCCGCGCGCTTCCCACGCCGTGGCGGGTCGAGGCGCTGGTGTTGTTGGCGTTCTCCGCCTACGCCCGCGGGGACGGACCGTTGGCCGGGGTGTCACTGGAGGCGGCGCTGCGCTGCGATGCCACGCACCGGATGGCGGGCATGCTCGACACAGCGCTGCAGTCAGGGATGCGGCCCGAACAGATTCGCGAGCTCGCGGCGACGGGATACCGGCTCGCAAAGCGGCTCGGCCTGCAGTTGCCGAAACGACGGGAATTCGGACGGCGGGCAGGTTAGTTCCGTTGCGGCTGAGGCCTTTTAGACCTTTTCCACCTTCACGGCGTGCGCCATCTCGTGCGGCAGCTCGACCTGCTCGTGGCCCGGGATCACGATCATCACTCCGCCGTTGGGGCCGGTTTCGACGGTCACCCGTGCGTTGGGAACCACACCGGCTTCCTTGAGCCGGGCGATGAGGTTGACGTCACCCTGGACGTGTTCGGTCAGCTGGCGCACTACGACGGCAACCGGGAAGCCGGCTGGCAGCTCGGTCAGCCGCACGAGGTTGCGGTCGTCGGAGCCGATCCAGTTGCCGACACCGAGCTCGGACAGGCCGGGGATGGGATTGCCGAACGGTGACACCGTCGGGTTGTCGAGCACCTGGACGAGGCGCCGTTCGACGTCCTCGCTCATCACATGCTCCCAGCGGCACGCCTCGGCATGCACTTCCTCCCACGGCAGCCCGATGACGTCGACCAGCAGCCGCTCGGCCAGCCGGTGCTTGCGCATCACGGCGACGGCCAGGGCGCGGCCCTTGTCGGTCAGTTCCAGGTGCCGGTCACCGGCGACGTGCAGGAGGCCGTCGCGCTCCATCCGGGAGACGGTCTGGCTCACGGTCGGGCCGCTCTGCTCGAGACGCTCGGCGATGCGCGCACGCAGCGGCACTACGCCCTCTTCTTCGAGGTCGTAGATGGTCCGCAGATACATCTCAGTGGTATCGACCAGATCGTTCATGAGCAACCCTTCGTCACGCCAGAGTCTACCGGCCTAGCTGGGCGAATAGGGGTTCTACACCGTCAGCGTGTAGCAAAAAGGCCCGCCGGCTTTCACCGGCGGGCCTTCCTGGAGGGGCTGCTAGCTGGCATAGGAGCGCAAGCGGTCGGCACGTTCGCCGTTGCGCAGTTTGGCCATCACCTCACGCTCGATCTGGCGCACTCGTTCCCGGGACAACCCGAAGAGTTTGCCGATCTGGTCGAGCGTGCGGGGCTGGCCGTCGTCGAGGCCGAACCGCAGCCGGATCACCTGCTGCTCACGCTCGTCGAGCGTGGCCAGCACATGGCGAATGTCGGTGTGCAGCAGTTCGGAGATGACGGCGTTCTCGGCCGACATCGCCTCGGCGTCCTCGATGAAGTCGCCAAGCGGGGCTTCCTCGTCGCTGCCGACAGGCATGTCGAGGCTCACCGGGTCACGGCTGTGCTCGAGCAGGTCGGCGATCTTTTCGGCGGGAATGCCGGATTCCTCGGCCAATTCCTCGTCGGTGGCCTCACGGCCCAGGTTCTGGTGCATCTCCCGCTTGATGCGGGCGAGCTTGTTGACCTGCTCAACGAGGTGGACGGGCAACCGGATGGTGCGGCTCTGGTCGGCCATGCCGCGGGTGATCGCCTGCCGGATCCACCAGGTGGCGTACGTGGAGAACTTGAAACCCTTGGCGTAGTCGAACTTCTCCATTGCGCGGATCAGACCGAGGTTGCCCTCCTGGATCAGGTCCAGCAACGGCATGCCACGGCCGGTGTAGCGCTTCGCCAGCGAGACGACGAGGCGCAGGTTGGCCTCGAGCAGATGGCTGCGGGCCTTCTGGCCGTCGCGCACCACGATTGCGAGATCGCGTTTGCGGTTCTCGCCCAGGCGCTTACGGGTCGCCAGCAGATGCTGTGCGTAAAGGCCAGCCTCGATGCGCTTTGCGAGCTCAACCTCATCGGCGGCGTTGAGCAAAGCCGTTTTGCCGATGCCGTTCAGATACACGCGCACCAGATCAGCGGCTGGACTCTGAGCGTCCAGGTCGTGGTCGAAGCGGCTTAGTGTGGCATTTGCCATCGGGGCCTCCTGCTCGGCTCGAACTGTCAAGGTCTACAACGCTTGATTGCTTCGAAGAGTTCCCACGAACCGGCCGATTCACACGTGTTGATCAGCGGTTTTGCCTCGATGACCTGAGAATCGTCTGAGAATACGGCTAGACGCCGCTCAGGAAGGAACGTCGCCGTTGCGATCGACGCCGTCGGGTTGCGGCGCCGATCCTGCCCGCTGCTCGATTGCGGGCCGTTCAGCGGTCGGGAACAGCGGTATGCGGCGTGCCGCGTACCGCCGTGGCTCCTCGGCGCGGCGCGGCGGCCGGTCGTTGGCGATGAGCACCGCGATCCACGGCAACGGTATCGACAGCACGATGATCCCCAGTGAGACGAGTCCGTTCTCCCAGACGCCATACGCCACCGCCGCAAGGATCAGCGCAGGGATGCGGAACGCCATGATCGTCAGGTACTTGCGTACGCGCGCGCGGTGCTGCTCCTCGTAGGCGGGCGCGGCACGGGTGATCAGGACAGGTCGACCGTCGTCGTCGAAACCCAGCTCTTGGCCGTGTTTCATACGTCCCACTGTTCCACACCTGCGGGGCGTTGAACCGATCGGTTTCTTACCGATGTATTGCCGGGCACAATGAACCCATGAAAACCCAGACCATCGAGCGCACCGACACCGACGAACGCGTCGACGACGGGACTGACAGCGACACCCCGAAGTTCTTCCATTACGTCAAGAAGGACAAGATCGCCGAAAGCGCCGTCATGGGTAGCCACGTGGTCGCGTTGTGCGGCGAGGTGTTTCCGGTCACCAAGGCGGCCAAGCCCGGCTCGCCGGTGTGCCCGGACTGCAAGCGGATCTACGAGCAGCTCAAGAAGTAGCGGCGTCGCCCTTGGCCGTCGCGGTCGTGGAGGGTTCTGCCGCCGGTTCCGAATTGCCGTTCAACGATTCGAGTGACTCGGCCGCCTTCTCCTCCAGCCACCCCCTGAACCGCTTCGCGTGGGTGGCGGGCGCGGGCCACTCCTCCTCGATGGCCGCGTTCAGTTCGGCCCCGATCATGATCGCGAAGCCGAGGAAGAAGGCGAACAGCAGGAACGCGATCGGCGTCGCGAGCGCGCCGTAGGTGTATCCCGTGCTGGTGATGTACGTCAGGTAGATCCGCAAGCCGACCGTGGTGATCAGGAAAACCGCGGTGGCCAACACCGCACCGAGGACCAGCCGGTGCGACGGCAGCGGTTTGGGCAGCGACACCCGATAGAGGAACGTCACGGACACCACCAGGGCGAGTATCAGCGCCGGGTAATAACCGAAACGCAATATGTTGTCCCAGCTTTCGGGGATGTGCTCACCGATCTTCAACGGTCCCAGCGCGACAAGCGGCGCGGTCGCGATCGCCATCACCAGCATCACCACGTAGAGACCGAGCGCGAAGAAGCGCTGCCGCACAGGATGTCTCAGCGGGGTCTGGTCATGTGCCTCGGTGATGGAGTCGACGAACGCCGAGACGGCCGACGAGCCGGCCCACAACGAGATGACGAACCCGATCGACACCACCTCGCCGCGAGCGCCCCTGATGATGTCGCGGACAGTCGGCTCGATGATCTCGGTCACCACGTTCTGGGAGAAGAAGTGGCTGGCGGTGTTGATCAGCTGCTCCTCGATCACCGGCAGCGTCTCCGGGCCGAACAGCGGCGCGATGTACGCCAGGCTGCCGAGCATGCCCAGCAGCAGTGGTGGCAACGACAACGCGCACCAGAACGCGGCCTGCGCGGACTCCGCGAAGATCGAGTCATCCCAGCTCTTCGACAACGTCCGCTTCGTGATGTGCCAAATGTGGTGGCGCGAAACGGTCGGCTGGTCAGTCATGACCAGTCAAGCATTCCTGAAGAAGTGCCGTCCTGCCCAGATTGGCAGGCTGGTGGATTAGGCGTCGACGGATTCGGCGGGTTTGACCTCGAGCACGGCGGCCAGTTCGATCAGCTTGGCCTCATGCTCGTTGGCGTGGTGCTGGCAGAACAACAGCTCGGCGCCCGACGGCAACTTTGCCCGTACGCGAGCAGCGGCGCCGCAGCGGTCGCAGCGATCAGCCCGGGTCAGTTCGGGACTGGTCAGAGTTGCGTTCATGGCTCCTCCGTCTCTGCTCGTAGTGCGACCGGTTAATACCCGGTTTCACGCAATTCCACTCTGTCAGACGCTTCAGCTTTCAGCGTTGTTCCCAAGCCGTATACGGGTGTGTCGTTTTTCACCCTCGGCGAAGTTGCGGGCAGGGCAGGGTGGAGAGATGCTCGTGCACATCTGTGCCAAGGACGACTGGCGGCTCGCTCAGGATCGCGGCGAGCACCGCCCGGACTCCATCGACGCGGTCGGTTTCATCCATCTTTCGACGCCTGAGCAGGTACATCTGCCGGCCAACCGGCTCTATGCGGGACGAACGGACCTGGTGCTGCTGCACGTCGATCCCGACCGGTTGACCGCGCCGGTCCGCTGGGAACCGGGCGTGCCGACGGATCCGGAGTCGATGCTCTTCCCGCATCTGTACGGTCCGCTGCCGGTCCGGCGCTGTGACGAGTGTCACGCCGTATCAGCCGGAGCCCGACGGCTCGTTCTCGCCGCTGACGTAGGCGTCGGCCTCGATCTCCACCATCAGCTCAGGTGAGATCAGCGCGGACACCTCCACCATCGTCGTGGCCGGACGGATGTCGCCGAAAAATTCTGCGTGCACTGCCCCGATCTCGCGCCAGTGGGCGATGTCGGTGACGAACATCCGGGTTCGCACCACGTCGGACAGCGAGGCGCCGGCCTCGGTGAGCGCGGTCTCGATGCGGCGCAATGCTTCCCGAGCCTGGTCGGCGACGGTGTCGCCGGCGGCGGTGGTTCCCGAGACCGCCACATACGGTCCGACGCGCACCGCTCGTGAATAGCCGACCTCGGCTTCGAACTTCGATTCCGACGACACATTGCGGCGTTGGGTCATCGTTACAAATTTAGTGCGGACTGTCGTCCTCGCGGAGCCGACTACATACACTGACCCACCGTGAGCATTCTGGTGGGCTTCGCGCCGTGGATCGTCTATTGGGTGCTGGTCGGCAATGTGCCGTTCGAGGCCGCAGTGCTGGTGGCTCTCGCCGTCGCGGTGGCGTCGTTCGCAATAGGGCGGGTAAAGGGGACGCCGGGCCGCACGCTCGAAATCGGCGCCATCGGAACCTTTGTGGTGCTGGCGATTCTGACGTTCACGCTGAGCCAGTCGTTCATGGAGCAGTGGATGCAGCCGCTGAGCAACGCCGGAATCTTTCTGGTCGCGCTCAGCAGCGTGCTGCTCGGCAGGCCGTTCGTGCGCGAGTTCGCCGAGGTCGATCAGCCTGACGAAGTGATCAAAGGCGAAGTGTTCAAACGGATCACCACGCTGTTGACCTGGATCTGGGTCGGCGCGTTCGCCGGCATGACGGTGTCCTCGGCGATCCCGCCGATCGTGTACGGGAACGCCACGATTCTCGACACCAAGACGCCGCTGTCCTTCGTCTGCTACTGGGTCATTCCGTTCACGCTGCTGGGTCTGGCCGCGCTCGCGTCGCGGGTGCTGCCCGAGAAGATGACTCCCGGCGACGACGAGGTCCGCAAGACGTCCTTCGTCACATTCGCCGAAGCGGAGATCGACCAGTTGATGTACGCCGCGCAAGAACACGCCAACCGCGAAGTCGGCGCAGGCAAGGAGGCATTCGACGTCCGGATCGGCAGCAAGGGCATCCCGCTGTCCGGGGACGAGACGCGCGAATCATGGCCTGCGACATACAAAGTCCGCGCCAGGAAGCACTAGTCGGCGAGACCTTGTCGTGAGCGTCGATGGCATCGTGCTGGTGCACGGGTCAAATCTCTCGGCCGCGTGCTGGGATCCAGTCGTTGAGCATCTGAACGCGCCGACGGTGGCGGTCGATCTGCCGGGTCGCGGAAGTCGCCCGGCCGAAATCACGACGGTGACTCTCGAGGATTGCGTACCAGCGGTCATTGAATCCGCGGACCGAGCCGGCATGGCTCGTTTCGTGCTCGTCGGACATTCGCTCGGCGGTGTCGTCATCACCGATACTGCGTGCAGGCACCCGGACCGGGTGGCCGCGCTGATCTATGTCGGCGCGCTCGTGCCTGCGCAGGGTTCGAATGCAGCCACAGTCATCTTCGGCGACGACTTACCGACCGAAGACCCCCGGATGCCAACCGAGGACCGCGCGAAGTTGTTCTTCGCCAACGACATGACCGACGACCAGTGGGCCGAGGTATGGAAGCAGTTCGTTCCCGAATCGCCCCTTCTGTGGAACGCGCGGTTGAGCGCCTATCCACATGGAGTACCCCTCACGTATGTGAGCCTGACCGACGACGTGGGCGTGCCGCCGGCGCTGGCCGAGCAGATGATCGTCAACGTCGGCGCCGAGGTCGACCACCGGGTGCTTTCGGCAGGCCACATCGTGATGGTGACAAAGCCGAAGGAGTTAGCCGAGGTAATCAACGACGTGGTTAATTGTTGACTTGGCCGTTTGCCGAGAGTTCGCTTGCACCAGTCATCGCGATATGGGTCGGGATTTTGGGGGAGGACGACGTGTCCCATCGTGCTGTCAACGGCAGTCTCTGGTCGGCGCTACTAATGACAGTCACCCTGTCGACGGCTGCCACGGTCTTGAGCCCGCCCGCAGCGGCCAAATGGGCAGCCGCCGAGCCGTGTGTCTCGTCGAGTGGTCAGACGCTGAAGCAGCAGTACGGATATTCGGTCGCGGTCGTCACGTCCGACTGCAGGGAGGTGCCCGCCGGTGAGAAGTGGGCCGCTTCGGTCCCGTGGACCGTGGACAGCCGATACGAACAGAAGCCGTCGGGGTTCGCCACCGACTTCGCCACGCCGGTGGACGACTTCCGCGCCAAACTCAAGAGCATCGAGTACGTCGTCGACGCGGGGTCGGCATACCAGGCCAACCGTTCGTTCCCGGGCGACAACAAGATCTGGACCGGGCACTTGCCGACGGCGCCAGGCCTGCCCGCGATCAACACCGTAGGTCTCGGGTCGATCGACCCTCTGCCGGTCGGCACCCACACAGTCGACGTCTCCTGGAACCTCTCCGCGCCGCACTGCGACGGGTTCACGGCCGATCAGGGCACGAGTTGCCTGCCTCAGGGTGAGACTCTGGTCAAGCGGATCACCTTCAAGGTCGTGGACCCGAAATCGGACGAGGCCACCGATCAGTCCGGGTAGAAGCTAGGGAATCACCCCATATCTTGGCCGCTCGTGCGTTGTTAACGTCCTGGGCATGGCTATCTCGACTGTCAAGAAACTCGTGGGCGCTTCAGCGACAGCCGCTGCGGTCGGGCTCCTGATCACCCCGGCGCCTGCTCAAGCACGGCCGCCCGCGCCGCTGGCACCGCCCGACTGTTACAGCGAAGCAGCGGGGTACCAGTTCGCCGGCGGGGAAGTGATCATTCATTACCCGGAGACGGACGCCGAAACAAAGTTCAGTGCCCCTCGCGGCATTACGGTTGATGCTCCTGCGGAGACCTTCTACCAAAACGGCACCAGTCTGAAGGGCCGAGTCAGCGGAACCATCGACAAGGGCGGCAACTGGATCAATCTGACCGTGACCAGGGGATCCAAGTACCCACCGTTGCTTCTCAGCGGTGCCGTCCTACCCAACAACACGCCCGCAGGTAACTTCACGTACGAGAATCACGACATGCAGGCTTGGGATTCGCCCACCGAGCTTGTGTGCATTCCCGGTGCGCCGGTTGAGGACCGACCAATACCTGCACCCGCACCTGCTCCGGCGCCGGAGCCGGTGGCGGCAGAGCAGCCTGCGCCGGCTCCCCAGGAGGCTCCTGCACCCCAGGAGGCCCCGGCACCTGAGGAGGCCGCGGCCCCAGCACCCGAGCAGAACGAACCCTGCATCCCGGACCCCTTCGACCTGAACTTCCCGGGAGCGTGCTGACGCACACCCCGCGGTCGCAGTGAGTCCTTAGTCCAGGTAGTCGCGCACTAGCGGCCGATGTGCGTTGTGCGAACCAGCGATTTAGCAGGTCGTCTCAGAGCCTTATGGAGACAAATATCTTTGACTGAGTGGCGGCCTGGCTGGCAGCAGCCAATGTCATCGCGGTGCAACTTTGGTGCCAAAGAATGTACGGCGAATACACCCCTTTTCACTACTCACAATCGGCCCGTCACCCTTCGCGGTGGCGGGCCGATCCGCTTCCAGCAGACGCATCGCGACGTCGCAAGTGGATAGCTCAGCCGCCCAGCCGCTGCCCCGGGCACCCCCTCGGCGCTAACCAAGTCCTCGTCGGCCACATCGCCTGCCTCGGTCACGGCAGCGGGGACACACCACCTGGCACTGCCGAACCTGCGACTCCGTGGTGTACGGACCGCCGCTCAACACCCACTGCACCTGCCTCGCAGGGCCACATCAGTGCGGATCTCCACACGCCGCGAGCCGTGAGCGCGTTTTCCGCTGGCGCTCTGCTCGAAGGTTATGGATCGCACTAATACACCCTTAGCGGTTTCTCACAGAAAGGCGTCCCATTGAACCGATGACGGCAGCGGAGGTGCCGCCGCGTCTCGATGCGGGCCGACACACTCGACCGAACCTGTAGGCGCCTACGGGGGACCAAACAGCACCTGCTGACGTCTGATCAGTTATCTCGGCCGGCCATCCATGGTCTCCCCGGTGGCAGACCGAGTGCAATCGGTAAGACTGCCGCCCACGTTCGCCGGTTCAAGCGAGACCGGCGGGTTTATCGGCACACTGAGGCTCAGCGAGTGCACCGGCAAGAACCGGATGGTCTGCACGATCACCATGGCCGGGGTCGAAGAGCTGGAGAGCCGGGAGTTGCTCTAGCTACTACCAATGCTTCCCGCCGTGACGCCAATCCCCACACCCATGTCCAGGATTGCAGTTGTTCCCCGGGTTCCAGTCCACCCAGCCCGGGTCCACCCAGCCCGGTCCCTGCACGCAGGCCGACCACAGCCAGCCGTTCCAACAGAGGCCGGGATCGGCCTGGGCCTGACCCGATCCAGCGAGAGCGAACACAGCCGACATCGCGAGTGTGGCGAGGGTGACGAGAATCTTGTTCATGGCATAGACCTCCTGAAGGCCTGTGTACCCAGTTTAGGCCAGCCGGTCACTGTAGCTGGCTGATGCGGGCGTGCCAAACATCGAGGAGTTGCTCTGGCTGAGCGAGGGTGAGTAGTTCGTTGCTCACCGTCCTCGCCAATCACGAGTTGTGACGTAGATGACGCCGGGGGTGTTAACGGTGCGCGTCGTTGATGACACTAGACCGGAGTGTCGCTCAGTCGAGGTAGTCGCGCAGCACCTGAGAACGGCTGGGGTGGCGCAACTTCGACATCGTCTTGGACTCGATCTGGCGGATCCGCTCGCGGGTGACGCCGTAGACCTGACCGATCTCGTCGAGCGTGCGCGGCTGCCCGTCGGTCAGGCCGAACCGCAGCCGGACGACGCCCGCCTCACGCTCCGACAGGGTCTCCAGCACCGACTGCAGCTGATCCTGCAGCAGCGTGAACGACACCGCGTCGACGGCGACAACGGCCTCGCTGTCCTCGATGAAATCGCCTAGCTGCGAATCGCCTTCGTCACCGATGGTCTGATCGAGCGAGATCGGCTCACGCGCGTACTGCTGGATCTCCAGCACCTTCTCCGGCGTGATGTCCATTTCCTTGGCCAGCTCTTCCGGCGTGGGCTCGCGGCCCAGATCCTGCAGCAGCTCGCGCTGAATGCGGCCGAGCTTGTTGATCACCTCGACCATGTGCACCGGGATGCGGATGGTGCGCGCCTGATCGGCCATCGCGCGGGTGATCGCCTGCCGGATCCACCAGGTGGCGTACGTGGAGAACTTGTAACCCTTTGTGTAGTCGAACTTCTCGACCGCACGGATCAGACCGAGGTTGCCCTCCTGAATGAGATCGAGGAAGGCCATGCCGCGGCCGGTGTAGCGCTTGGCCAGCGAGACGACCAGTCGCAGGTTCGCTTCCAGCAGATGGTTCTTGGCGCGGTCGCCGTCACGACAGATCCAGGACATGTCGCGGCGCTGAGCGGCGGGCAGCTTCTCGCCCTTCTCGGCGTACTCCACCATCAACTGGGTGGCATAGAGCCCTGCCTCGATCCGCTTCGCCAGCTCGACCTCTTCCTCGGCGTTGAGCAGCGCGACCTTGCCGATTTGCTTGAGGTAGGCGCGCACCGAGTCAGCCGATGCGGTGAGCTCGGCGTCCTTGCGAGCCTGCCGCAGCGCCTCGGATTCCTCCTCGTCCCAGACGAAGTCGCCCGAAGCCTTGTCCTTCTCGCTGGGCTCGGCGATCTCATCGTCCTCGGCGGCGGGCACATCCTCAGCGGCGGCAGCGGGGGCCTTCGCGTCGCCCGCGGCTTTCTTGTCGCCGGCCTCGTCGCCGTCGGCGACGTCGTCCTCGAGATCCTCGAGATCCAGCTCCTCTTCGACGAGTTCGTCGGGCTCACCGTCGAGTTCGTCGGTGGTCTCGAGCTCGTCGTCCTCGGTGCCGTCGGCCTTGGTGGTCGTCGGCTCCGGGGCGGTCGCCTTCTTGGCACGGCTGCGCGGGGCAGCGTCGGCCTTGGCCTTGGCGGCGGGGCCCGCCTTGGTTGCCGCGGTCTTGGCCGGCTTGGCCGCCGTGCGCGTCTTGGCGGCGGCCTTTTCCGTCTTGGTCGTGCGCGGGGCTGCCTTGGTGGCTCGCTTGGCGGGTTTGGCAGGCGCGGATCCGTTGGCTGCCGTGGCCTTCTTCGCGGGAGTCTTGGTAGCGGTGCGCTTCACCGGCTTTGTGGCTGCCGGGCTTGCCTTTGTCGCTGCCACGTCACCCTTTCGGTCATGAGGATTTCGATGGTCTGGGGGCATGCACCATCGAAAAGCGTCTGCTATGTCGAATGTGGCGTTGATTATCTGCTGGGATACTCGCCGCCTTCTCGTCGCGGCCGCCGTCGACCATTGTAACGACAGTGTCGGGTTACGCCGCGCCGAGCGGCAAATTTGACACCCCCGGGCGTGGCTACTTGGCAGTAGCGGTGACGTCCACCTCGGAGGCCATCGCCGCTCCGACGATTCCGGCCGTGTTCAGCAAGGTGGCGGCGACGATCGGGGTGCGGTTCGTCAGCAGCGGGATCCATTTGTCGGCCTTGCGGCTGATTCCGCCGCCCGCGATGAACAGGTCGGGCCAGATCGCGTTCTCGACCGCGACGAGCACCTTGGTCACCTCTTTGGTCCAGCGCTCGTAGCTCCAGCCCTTGTTCTCCTTTATCGACGACGCCGCCCTGTGCTCGGCCTCTTTGCCCTCGACCTCGAGGTGGCCGAACTCCGTGTTGGGCAGCAGTACGCCGTTGTGGATCACGGCCGACCCGATGCCGGTACCGAACGTCAGCAGGACGATGACGCCGGTGTTGTCGCGGCCTGCGCCGAACTTCTCCTCGGCCAGCCCTGCGGCGTCGGCGTCGTTCAGCACGGTCACCTCTTGGCCGTTGAGTTCCTTGCCGAAGAACTCGCTGGCGTTGCATCCGATCCAGGCCTTGTCGACGTTGGCCGCCGTGCGCACGATGCCGTCTACCACCACGCCCGGATATGTCACGCCGACCCGCTCGGTCCAGCCGAACTCGCGGACGACGGCGGCGACGGTCTTGCTGACAGCCTCGGGGGTGGCGGGCTGCGGGGTGGCGAGCTTGAAGCGCTCACCGATCAGCTGGCCGGTGTCAAGGTCGACGAGGCCCCCCTTGACGCCGCTACCGCCGACGTCGACGCCGAACCCTCTGCGTTGCGAACCTCCGTTGGTGCTGGGATCGGCTGCGGGTGAATCGGTGGCGGTCATGTGCCCACACACTAGTAGTTCCGCATTGCTTTGGTAGGCGTGCTGGGCAACCGGTTAGAGACAATCTGTGCTGCGATAAGCCGGTGGAAAGACTCGCGTTCGATCCGGCGGAACTTCGCTCGGTTGCCGAGCGGTTGGCGGCCGAGGCGGGTGACTTCGTGCGGCGCCGTCGGGAGGAAGTCTTCAGCGATGCACCGCAGCGCGAATCGACCGGCCCGGCGGTGCGCGCCAAAAGCACCCCGACCGACCCCGTCACCATCGTCGACACCGAAACCGAACGGCTGCTGCGTGACCGGCTGGCCGAAATGCGCCCCGGCGAGCATGTCCTCGGCGAGGAGGGCGGCGGCAGCTCGGACGCCGCCGCCGGCCGTCCGACCTGGGTCGTCGACCCGATCGACGGCACGGTGAACTTCGTCTACGGGCTGCCCGCCTACGTGGTGTCGGTGGCCGTCCAGGTGGACGGGCAGTCGGTGGCGGGCGCGGTCGCCAACGTCGTCGACGGCGCGCTGTACTCCGCTGCGCGCGGCCACGGAGCACACGTGCGCCGCGGCGCGACGACGGCGCCGTTGCGGTGCAGCCAGGTCGACGACCTGTCAATGTCGTTGGTGGGCACCGGGTTCGGCTACGACCCACAATTGCGTCGACGTCAGGCGTCGGTGCTTGCGACGTTGTTGCCGCAGGTCCGCGACATCCGGCGGCTCGGTTCGGCGGCCCTCGACCTGTGCCTGGTCGCCGCGGGCCAGCTCGATGCGTACTACGAGGACAACCTCAACGTGTGGGATTGGGCGGCAGGCGCCCTGATCGCCGCAGAGGCAGGTGCCCGGGTGCGGGTGCCCCCGGTGACCGGACCGGCAGCCGGCAGGGGTTTGGTCGTTGCTGCGGCGCCAGGCGTCGACCGGGCGTTGACCGAAGCGCTGAGCGGGTCGGGCGGTCGCTAGTTCGCGAAATAGGCGCTAGTGCAACCGAATTCGATCAGCAAGCCGCGCTGTGAATCTTCGTCAGCAATGTCGGATCGGCGGGCACCGTGGCCTCCGGTCGCAGACTGGACAGCACGGCTTCGATGTCGTCGCTGCGCGCCAGCTCGGTGAAGTCGGTGCCGATCGCGAGGTCGACGGTGTTGTCGGGACGCTGGTCCTGGAACAGCTCGACGCACGGGGCGACGAGCCAGACTGCCGCCGCGGCCGCCCGCCCACCGGGGCCGAACCGGATCTGGCCCTGGCACGCCAACCGGTTGTTCACGTAGAGCGGGTCGTTCTCGGCCGTCGGATCGGCGAATCCGAGATCGCGCAGCTGCCCCGCCACCTCTGCGGCCTGGCCGCCCTGGCCGCTGGCGTTGAGCACCCTGATCTTGGTGTCGGCCAGGTTGGCGGGGCCGACCTCGGTCATGGAGGCACGCGTCACCTGCTCGCCCAGCTTGGACTGCGTGGGGTCGCTGGTGGTGTTGTCGACAGGCGGGTTGCACGCCGCCGCCTCGGTCACGTCGGGCGGGCGGTTGAGGGCGACCACCCAGATGATCAGGGTCACCACCGCCAACGCGGCGAACATCAGGATCCCGGGCATGAAATTGCGCCGGCGGAATGGCCGACCCTGTTTGTCGAAGGCCGTGCCGTCTGTGATTTGAGTGACCACATGTGCACTCTAAAACCCCCGCTGCCACCCGCTGGACCGGGACAGTGAGCAACTGTGATGTAAATCACACTTGCTGATTGGCGAATATGGGCACGAATCGTTTGGTAGATGCGTTCGACGCTGGTACAAAGCTCTGTCGCAAGGTTCACGGAGGGGACACGAGATGGCTACCGACTATGACGCCCCACGGCGCACCGAGACCGACGATGTCTCCGAGGATTCACTCGAGGAACTCAAGGCTCGGCGAAATGAAGCGCAATCTGCCGTAGTGGATGTTGACGAGTCAGATTCCGCCGAAAACTTCGAACTGCCCGGCGCCGATCTGTCCGGCGAAGAGCTGTCTGTGCGGGTGATCCCCAAGCAGGCCGACGAGTTCACGTGCTCGAGCTGCTTCCTGGTGCATCATCGCAGCCGACTGGCCAGCGAGAAGAACGGCGTGATGATCTGCTCCGACTGCGCGGCCTGAGAACGGGTCAACTGCGCAGCGCGGACAGCACCCGATCCGGGTGACGACAGCTCACCAGCCAGTACGGCGTTGGGTCGTCCGGGTCGTCGAGCACCACCAGCACCATCGGCCCGACCCAGGCCCGGTGCAGGACATACGCGGCGGGATCGAGCTGCCGCCCGAGGGCGGCCGACTTGGCCGACCGGGGCACCTCGGCCGACCTGGAGATGACGCTGACGGGCAGGTGCGCATCGCCGACCCACAGCTCGGTCTCCCCGGCCGGATGATCCGTGCCGCCGCTGATTATCCGCACCTCGGTTTTGCTCAGCCACAACAGCACCGTGGCCGCGACGGGGAGCAGAACGGCGAACGGCACCCAGTTGGGCAGGGCGCGCACACCCTGATTGACTTCGAGCGCGATGAGACCGGCGAGTGCCAGGCCGGGTGGCCACCACCACCACGGCACCCACAGCCGTTCGGAATAGCGCACGACTTGTGGTGCTGCGCGCGTGTCGGACACGCCGCCAAGGGTAATCTCATGCGTCGTGTCCACCCCTTTGGCAGTCGTCCGCCTCGACCGCGACCTGCCGATGCCCAGCCGGGCTCACGACGGCGATGCGGGCATCGATCTGTTCAGCGCGGCCGATGTCGAACTGCCGCCCGGCCATCGTGCCCTCGTGCCGACGGGTATCGCGGTGGCCGTTCCGTACGGAATGGTGGGGTTGGTACATCCACGGTCGGGTTTGGCTGCGCGCGTGGGACTTTCGATCGTCAACAGCCCTGGCACGATCGACGCGGGCTATCGCGGCGAGATCAAGGTGGCCCTGATCAACCTTGACCCCGCTTCGCCGGTCGTCGTGCACCGTGGCGATCGAATCGCCCAGCTGCTGGTGCAGCGGGTGGAGTTACCCGAGCTGGTCGAGGTGACCTCGTTCGATGAGGCCGGCCTGGCCGACACTTCCCGTGGCGACGGCGGCCACGGTTCCTCCGGCGGACATGCGAGTTTGTGATGGCTTTTGGAAGACACGCCAGACCCGAAGATGACGGTTTCGACGACGAGGTCGCCGCACCGGATCCGGGCATAGGTGACGACGAGCTGGACGGCCCGTTCGATATAGACGACTTCGACGACGCCGCAGCGGCGGCGGTGGCCCGGCTGGATCTGGGCTCGGTGCTCATCCCGATGCCCGAGGCCGGGCAGGTGCAGGTGGAGCTGACGGAGGGCGGTGTGCCGAGCGCCGTGTGGGTGGTGACGGCCAACGGCCGATTCACCGTCGCCGCCTATGCCGCGCCGAAGAGTTCCGCGCTATGGCGAGAGGTCGCCTCGGAGCTGGCCGACTCGCTGCGCAAGGACGCCGCGGAGGTGCGGATCGAGGACGGCCCGTGGGGCCGGGAAGTGGTCGGTGCTGCGCCTGCCGGTGTCGTCCGGTTCATCGGTGTCGACGGTTACCGGTGGATGATCCGCTGCGTCGTGAACGGGCCGCAGCAGACCATCGACGCCCTGAGCGACGAGGCACGGGAAGCCCTGGCGGACACCGTCGTTCGTCGTGGCGACACACCGTTGCCGGTGCGTACCCCGCTACCGGTGCAGTTACCCGAGCCGATGGCCGAGCAGCTGCGGGCCGCAGCCGAGCAGCAGGCGGCCGCCGCTCAACAGGCCGCGCAGCAGCAACAGCAGGAGCCACCGCAGACGCAGCCCGTCGCACGCCGCAGTGAGCACGGGTCGGCGATGCAGCAGCTGCGCACCATCACCGGCGGTTAGACGTCGAGCAGGGCGGCCAGGCACGCCGCGCCGAGCACCGACGGGTCGAAGCCCATGTCGTCCAGGGTGACGGTGCGCAACGCCGCTCGCGGCGCGGCGGCCACCCACTCCAACCCGACCTCCAGGGGATGCACGGGGTCGTCGGTGGCCGCGGCGACGCCCATCGGCACCGTCAGCCTCTCCAGCTCGGCGCAGGTCGGTGATACGTAACGGGACGCCGCCTCCATCGCGTCGGGCAGCGACGGCCACTGGCCGACCCAGGACCGGGTCAACTCGTCGGCAAGCCACGCCGGGCTCGATGCACGCATCTGCGAGGTCGCCGACACCAACCCGTCCCTGCGCAGCATGTCGGCCGAATGCCTGGCGGCCTGCGCGGCGGGTGCGGTCTCCGGCGAGCCCGTCCACGGCGGCAGGGCGGCCAGCACCGCGACGGCGCGGGCGGGATGGGCCAACGCCCAATTGACCGCCACCGCGGCGCCGATGGACACCCCGCCCACCGCGATCGCGCCCAGCCGCGCGGCGTTGTCGAGGTCGGCAACGTAGCCGTCGATCAACCGGTCCGGTTGCGGCGGGGGCGCCACGACAACCGCGCCAGCGGCGTGCAGGGCGGCCGCGAACGCCCGGTAGACGTAGTCGTCGTCGGATCCGGTTCCTGGCAGCAGAACCGCCGTCACGCCGCGTAAATCGACCGCCATCATCCGATCGTGCCGTGTGGCATAAATCACCGGCGTGGCGGGTAACCCCCAGCGTGGCGTTACGGAACTATCAGGTCTACCGTGGCGTTAGTTGGGGATCCACGGTGGATTCACAGAATGGCAGGAGACGCCATGGCTACGGCCGAAGGGTATCTGCGCCGGCTCACACGCCGATTGACGGACGACCCAGAACAACTCGATGTCGAAGAGTTGAGTGAGGAAGCCGCCAACACCGGCGCCCAGAAGGCGGTCGACTGCCAGCGCGGCCAGGAAGTGACGATGGTCGGCACCTTGCGCAGCGTCGAGGCGAACGGCAAGGGCTGCGCGGGCGGCATCAAGGCCGAAATGTTCGACGGCACCGAGGCGGTGATGCTGGTCTGGCTCGGACAGCGCCGCATTCCCGGCATCGAGTCCGGCCGGACTCTGCGGGTGCACGGACGGATGGGCAAGCTCGAGAACGGCACCAAGGCGATCTACAACCCGCACTACGAGATTCAGAAGTAGTAGCGGACACGTACCGTTGACTCGTGTCCGAAAAGCAATCCGGCGCTCAAGCCATCCTTGAGCAGATGGGCGGCGTCAGCGGCCTGATCTACTCGTCGCTACCCGTTCTGGTGTTCGTCCCCGTCTCCTCGCTCTTCGGGCTGGTGCCCGCGATCGTCGCTGCGCTGGCCGTCGCCGCGCTCATCCTGGTCTGGCGGCTGGCCCGCAAGGAATCCGTTCAGCCGGCGATATCCGGCTTCGTGGGCGTCGGGATCTGCGCGCTGATCGCCTACATCGTGGGCGAGTCCAAGGGCTACTTCCTGTACGGCATCTGGATGTCGCTGTTCTGGGCGGTGGTTTTCCTGGTCTCCGTGCTGATCCGCAGACCCGTGGTGGGTTACATCTGGAGCTGGGTCAACGGGCACGACCGCGCGTGGCGGAACGTGCGCAAGGCGGTGCTGGTATTCGACATTGCGACGATCACCTGGGTGCTGGTGTTCGCGTCGCGGTTCGTCGTGCAGCGCCATCTCTACGACGCCGACGAGACCGGATGGCTGGCCACGGCGCGTATCGCGATGGGCTGGCCGCTGACCGCGGTCGCCGCGTTGGCCACCTATCTGGCGATCCGGTCGGCTCAGCGAGCACTGCATGCGCATGCCCCGGCAGAAGCAGAAGAAGCTCCCGAGGCCGAGGCCGAGGCCGAGGACGCGGTGCGGGAAAGCTAGTTGGCCCAAACGCGCGAGCGCAGCGACCGACCACTCATCGCGGTCGCCATCCTGGCCTCGTTCGTCGCGTTCCTCGACGGCTCAGTGGTCAACCTCGCGCTGCCCGCGATCAACCGTGACTTCGGCGGCGGGCTGGCGCTGCAGCAGTGGGTGCTCGACGGCTACCTGCTCACCCTCGGCGCGCTGATCCTCGTCGCAGGCGCGATCTCCGACGCCTTCGGACGGCTGATCGTGCTGCGGATGGGGCTCGGCATCTTCGCGGTCTCGTCGCTGTTGTGTGCGGTCGCGCCAAGCGGCTGGGTGCTGGTGGCCGCCCGCTGCCTGCAGGGTGTCGGCGCCGCCTTCCTGGTGCCGAGCTCATTGGCGATGATCAACGCCCGGTTCTCGGGCCCCGAACAGGCCAGGGCGATCGGCACCTGGACCGCTTGGACCGGAACGGCTTTCCTCGTCGGCCCGCTGCTCGGTGGTGTCCTCGTCGATGCGCTGAACTGGCGGTGGATCTTCGGGGTCAACATCGTGCCGTTGGCCGTCACGCTCTATCTGACCACCAAGCTCGCGCACGAAGAGTTTCGGTCCGACCGGCAGACGACGATCGATGTCGTCGGGGCGGCACTCACCGCGGTCGGCCTTGCCGGCACCGTGTACGCCCTCATCGAACAGCAGCGCCTTGGCCTGTCCCACCCGGCGGTCCTGATCAGCCTGGCGGTCGGGGTCGCCTGTCTGATCGCGTTCCCGTGGTGGGAACGCAGGGCACCGAACCCGATGATGCCGCTGCAGATCTTCTCCGCGCGTAACTTCGCCGTCGGCAATCTCGCCACCGTGTTCCTTTATGCCGCGGTGTCGCTGGGGATGCTGCTGGTGGCTTTGTTCCTGCAGGAAACCGCGGGCTTGTCGGCCACCGAGGCGGGCCTGGCCACGCTTCCGATCCCGGTGACGTCGTTCTTCCTCGCGCGCTGGTTCGGCACCCTGGCGGGCAGGCACGGGCCGCGGCTCTACATGGCTCTCGGCCCGCTGGTCGCGGCCGCCGGCTATGTGCTGATGACAAGCGTGGCTGAGCCGTTCGACATCTGGACTCAGCTGCTGCCGGGCCTGGCGGTGTTCGGGCTCGGGTTGTCGATGACAGTGTCGCCGCTGACGGCGGCCATCCTGGCGGCGGTCGATCCGGCGCAGAGCGGGATCGGCTCGGCGATCAACAACGCGATCTCCCGCATCGCCGGGCTGATCGCGATCGCCTTCACGGGTGTGATCATCGGCCTGGGCGAGCGAAGCGACGGGAACGGCTTGAGCACAATGGATTTCGAGGGGTTCCGGCATGGGCTTTACGTTGCGGCGGTGCTTGTGGCGGTGGCGGGCCTGATCTCGTGGGCGGGCATTCGCAGCGACGAAGGCGACTACAGCCGGGTATCGGCGAAGGCTGCCGCGCCATGTCACGACCGCTCGACGCCGCCGCCCGCGTCCTGGCGACGGTGAGCGCTAGCGGTTCTGCGGATGCAGCAGCAGCTCGCGCAGCTCGTCCTCGACCTCGGTGACGGCGACGAAGAGCAACTCGTCGCCACCCTCGAGCGGCTCGTCGCCCTCGGGCACGATGACCCGTGAGCCGCGCAGGATGGTCACCAGGGCCGCGTCGCGGGGGAGTTGCAGCTTGCGCAGCGGCCTACCTCCCCAAGGTGTGTCGACTGGAAGAGTGATCTCGATCAGGTTGGCCTGGCCCGTGCGGAACTCCATCAGGTGCACCAGGTCGCCGATCGCGACGGCCTCCTCGACCAGCGAGGCCAGCATCCGCGGGGTCGACACCGCGACGTCGACGCCCCACGCCTCGTCGAAGAGCCACTCGTTGCGGGGATCGTTGGCGCGGGCGACGACGCGCGGCACCGCGAACTCCGTCTTGGCGAGCAGGCTGACCACGACGTTGACCTTGTCGTCGCCCGTCGCGGCGATCACGACGTCGAAGTCCTCCAGATGAATGGACTCGAGCAGGGTGAGCTCACAGGCGTCGCCGAGGCGCCAGTGTGCGGCCGGGATGGCGTCGACGTCGACGTGGCCGGGGTTGCGTTCGAGCAGGGTGACCTCGTGACCGTTCTCGAGCAGCTCCCGTGCGA
Organism: uncultured Actinomycetota bacterium; assembly: GCA_963716505.1. Taxonomy (GTDB): domain Bacteria; phylum Actinomycetota; class Actinomycetes; order Mycobacteriales; family Mycobacteriaceae; genus Mycobacterium. The sequence goes on along the minus strand of CAVQTL010000015.1, from coordinate 97,497 downwards.
TGGATCGGCCGACGGCGCCCGCCCCTGCGATCGCGACCTTCATCAGGCGCCGTCGCTGTCTTCGCTCGGCGGCAGCGCGGCGATGGCCAGCGCCTCGGCGATGTGACCGGCGATCGCGGCGACATATACCTGATCGCCGGCCTGAATCACCGTCTTCTGCTCCGGCAGCAGTCCACTGCCGAACCGGATGACGAACGCCGCCCGCCCTCCGGTAGCCGCCTCCAGTTCGGTAATCCGGCGGCCCACCCAGCCTTCGTGCAGCGCGAGCTCGGCCACGCCGACGTTGCCCGACGGGTCGCGCCACTTGGTGGTCTCGGTCTCCCGGGTCAGCACATTGAGCAGCCGGTCGGTGGTCCAGGGCACGGTGGCCACGGTCGGGATGCCGAGCCGCTCGTAGACCTTGGCCCGTTTGGCGTCGTAGATGCGGGCCACCACCCGCTCGACGCCGAACGTCTCGCGGGCCACCCGCGCCGAGATGATGTTCGAGTTGTCGCCCGAGGACACCGCGGCGAATGCCGACGCGTCCTCGATGCCCGACCGCAGCAGCACGTCGCGGTCGAAACCCATCCCCAGCACGCGTTCGCCGGGGAACTCGGGGCTGAGCCGGTTGAACGCCGTGCTGTCACGGTCGATGACGGCGACATCGTGGCCGATCCGGGCCAGGCCGTCGGCCAGCGATGCGCCCACCCGGCCGCATCCCATCACCACTACTCGCACCTTTGCGGTCCTTTCGGCCATTTTTTTCTGCGCACTCGGAACGCTACCGTCAATCACGTCTGGGCTTACTCTTGGCTCTCGTGTCCAAGCTTTCGACCGCCGCCCGGCGGCTGGTCCTCGGCAGGCCCTTCCGCAGCGACAGACTCGCCCACACACTCTTGCCCAAGCGGATAGCCCTGCCGGTCTTCGCTTCCGACGCGCTGTCCTCGACGGCCTACGCCCCCGAGGAGATCTTTCTGGTGCTCTCGGTGGCGGGCCTGGCCGCCTACTCGATGGCGCCGTGGATCGGGCTGGCGGTTGCCGCGGTGATGCTCATCGTGATCGCGAGCTACCGGCAGAACGTGCACGCGTACCCGTCGGGCGGTGGGGACTACGAGGTGGTGACCACCAACCTCGGCGCGACGGCGGGCCTCACGGTGGCAAGCGCGCTGCTGGTCGACTACGTGCTCACAGTGGCGGTGTCGATGTCGTCGGCCATGTCGAACATCGGTTCGGCGGTGCCCTTCATCGGGGAGCACAAGGTGCTGTTCGCGGTCATCGCGACCTTGGTGTTGGCGTCGCTGAACCTGCGCGGCATCCGTGAGTCCGGCACCGCGTTCGCGATTCCCACGTACGCGTTCATGATCGGCATGTACCTCATGCTTGCCTGGGGCTTCATCCAGATCTATCTGCTGGGTGAGCCGTTGCGGGCCGAGTCGGCCGGCTTTGAGATGCACTCTGAACACGGCGACGTACTCGGATTCGCGTTGGTGTTCTTGGTCGCCCGGGCGTTTTCGTCCGGCAGCGCGGCGTTGACCGGTGTGGAGGCCATCAGCAATGGCGTGCCTGCGTTCCGGAAACCCAAGTCGCGCAACGCGGCAACGACGCTGTTGTTGCTTGGCGTCATCGCGGTCTCGTTGTTCATGGGCATCATCATGCTGGCCAGGGCGACGGGTGCGAAGATCGCCGAGCGACCGCATGAGCAGCTGGTCGGTGCGCCGCCCGACTATCAGCAGAAGACGCTGATCGCACAGCTTGCCGACGCGGTCTTCCACGACTTTCCGCTCGGGCTCTTTCTGATCGCCCTTGTCACCGCATTGATCCTGATGCTGGCCGCCAACACCGCGTTCAACGGGTTCCCGGTGTTGGGATCGATTCTGGCTCAGGACCGTTTCCTGCCGCGTCAGCTGCACACCCGTGGCGACCGGCTGGCGTTCTCCAACGGCATTCTGTTCCTGGCGTTCGCGGCCGTCGGCTTCATCGTCGCGTTCCAGGCCGAGGTCACCGCGCTGATCCAGCTCTACATCGTCGGCGTTTTCGTGTCCTTCACGCTCAGTCAGATCGGCATGGTCCGGCACTGGACCCGGTTGCTGACAGTGGAGAACGACCCCGCGGTGCGCAGCAAGATGAAGCGCTCCCGGGTGATCAACACGATCGGGTTCCTCTGTACGGGCACCGTGCTGATCATCGTGGTGGTAACGAAATTCCTTGCGGGGGCGTGGATCGCGATCCTGGCGATGGGCGCCCTTTTTGTCATGATGAAGTTGATCCACAAGCATTACGACACGGTCGCACGCGAGCTGGAGCAGCAGCAGGCCGCCGAGGAGGGCGGGATCGTGCTGCCCAGCCGCAATCACGCCATCGTGCTGGTGTCCAAGTTGCACCTGCCGACAATGCGCGCGCTGGCGTACGCACGGGCGACCCGGCCCGACGAACTGGAGGCCATCACCGTCAGCGTCGACGACGGCGAGACCCGCCAACTGGTGCACAAATGGGAGGACAGCGATATCTCGGTGCCGCTCAAGGTGATCGCCTCTCCCTACCGGGAGATCACCCGCCCGGTGCTGGATTACGTCAAGCGGATCAGCAAGGAGTCGCCGCGCACCGTCGTCACGGTCTTCATCCCCGAATACGTCGTCGGCCACTGGTGGGAACAGGTGCTGCACAACCAAAGCGCGCTACGGTTGAAGGGCCGCCTGCTGTTCATGCCGAACGTCATGGTGACTTCCGTTCCCTGGCAGCTGAATTCGTCGGAGCGCCTGCGGAAACTTGAACCGCACGCGGCGCCAGGCGACGCCCGTCGAGGCTTCCTCGATTGATCGACGAACTCACGCTTGCCACCGGGCCGCCGGCCAACGGGGGGAGTTGCGTCGCGCGGCACGAGGGCCGCGTGGTATTCGTTCGGTACGCGTTGCCGGGCGAGCGGGTCCGTGTCCGGGTGGTGGCCGATCACGGATCCTATTGGCACGCAGACGTTGTCGAAGTGCTCGAGGCGTCGCCTGACCGGATCGACCCGCTGTGCCCGATCGCGGGCGTCGACGGGGCGGGCTGCTGTGATCTGGCCTTCGCCGCACCAGAGGCGGCCCGCAGGCTGAAGGGTGCGGTGGTGGCCAACCAGCTGGCGAAGCTGGGCGGGTATCACTGGTGCGACGAACCCGATGCGTTCGCCGAACCGGTCGGCGCCGGTCAGCCGACCGGTTGGCGCACCAGGGTCCGGCTGGACACCTCCGGCGACGGCCGCGCGGGTTTCCACCGCTACCACAGCGCGGAGTTGGTCACCGACCTGCGCTGCGGACAGTTACCCGAGGCGGCGCTCGACGGCCTGAGCGAGGACGGCTGGCCGGCAGGGGCGCACCTGCACGTCGCACTCGACGACGACGGTGCGCGCCACGTCGTGCAGTCCGGCCCGCGTGTCGGCAGGCGCACGGCGACCCGCGTCGTCGAGGGCAGTTACGAGGCGACGCAGCGGGTCAACGAACGGGTGTGGCGGGTACCGGTGACGGCGTTCTGGCAGGCCCACCGTGATGCGGCGCGGGTGTACAGCGAGCTGGTGGGCGAATGGGCACAGCTGGGCGACGGAATGGTGGCGTGGGACCTGTACGGCGGCGCCGGGATCTTCGCCGCGGTGCTCGGCGAGGCGGTCGGCGACGCCGGGCAGGTGCTGACCGTGGACACGTCGCGCGGCTGCCTCGCGGTCGGCGCGGGCCGCACTGGCCGACCTGAGCGCTGTCTCGGTGGTCACCGACTCGGTGCGCCGCGCGATTTCGGCCCAGTCCCGACGTGCCGACGTGGCGGTCCTCGATCCGCCGCGGTCGGGCGCGGGCCGTGAGGTGATCGATCTGCTGGCGGCCGCGGCAGTGCCGCGGCTTATTCACATCGGTTGTGAGGCAGCGTCATTCGCCCGCGACATCGGACTCTACCTGGCGCACGGCTACCAGGTGGAGAAAATGCGGGTGTTCGACTCGTTCCCGCTGACCCACCACATAGAGAGTGTCGCGGTGCTGACACGCTAACGGTCTTCACGCCCAAACTAACGTTTCCGGCGCAGAATCCCGAGTAGATGCCACCATTTCGTCGTTCTCGACGAGGCTCAAGAACACCTGACAGCGCTACCCGCGATGCCGCCGGCTTGCCAGGGGCGCGTACGGCGTGGGATCGATGTCGGGTCGGCGGCCGTCGACCAAATCGGCGAGCATGCGAGCCGATCCGCACGCCATCGTCCAGCCGACATGGCCGTGGCCGGTGTTGAAGTACAGGTTGTCGTGGCGGCCGAGCCCGATCAGCGGCGGTCCGTCGGGGGTCATCGGGCGCAGTCCCGTTCGGTACCGCGCACTGTCCCAGTCGATCGCCCCGGGAAACAGCTGCTCACCCGCGGTGATGATGTCGGTGTAGTCGGCCGGCGTCGAGCTGCGGTCGTAGCCAACGAATTCCGCAGTCGCAGACATGCGAATGTCGGTGCCGAATCGCGACCATGCGACCAGCGAGCGCTCGTCGATGCCGCCGACATGCGGCGCACGGTCGGGATCCTTGATCGCTGCCGTCAGCGTGTAACCCTTAGCCGGGTAGACCGGAATCCGGATGCCCATGGTCCGCGTCAGCAGCGGGCTCGCCGCACCGGCGGCCAGGACGACGATGTCCGAACGGATGCCACCGTCCGGTGTGGTGACTTCGGTGACGCTTGACCCGTCGGTCGCCATTCCCGTGATCGTCGTCGACAGGTGGAACTGCACGCCTAGGCGCCGACACGTCTCGGCGAGTGCGACGGCGAATCGTTGTGGGTCACCGGTGGCGTCGGAGGTGTCGTGGATGGCCCCGGCGAAGCGTGCTTCGCTATGGCGCAGCGCAGGCTCGACGGCGATCAGTTGTTCGGCATCGAGCATCTCCTGGTGCCGTCCGTGGTCGCGAAGTAGCGACGAGTTGCGTTCCGCGACAAGGAGTTCAGATTCGTCCCGGTACAGGTAGAGCACTCCGCTGTCGGTGTGGCAGAAATGCAGCCCCTCGCGATGGGCGAGTTCGTCGGTCAGCCGCTGGCTATAGCGCGCGAGTGCGAGCTTGGCGAGTGTGTTCGCCCGCGACCGCGATGGCGTGCATTCCCGCAGGAATCTCAGCCCCCACCGGATCAGGTCGACGTCCGCGCGCGGTTTGACCCTGATGGACGTGTCGGCGCCGAGCAGGGATCGCAGCAGCATCCGCGGTGCGGTCGGGGATGCCCACGCGTAGGAGTGCCCAGGGGCGATCAGCCCGGCGGTGCTGGCACTCGTATCCGAGGCGACTTCGGGGCGGCGGTCGTACACATGTACCTCGTGCCCGCGCTCGGCCAGCGCGTGTGCCGTCGCCACTCCGACGACACCGGCCCCGATAACGGCGATCTTCATTCTGTCGGCTCCGAGTCGTTGCCTCGCACCACTTCCTGGACGTAGAAGCGCCATCCCAAGAAGCCGACCCACAGGGTGACCGCGATGACGAGGCCCGGAATGCCGTAGTAGAGCAGGTTGGCGATCATGCGAGTTCTCCTTGGGGGACTAGCGCCGGCTGGTGGCGGGGTGGATAGCGGTTCGCTGTGACGGTCGCGACGACGGTGAAGACGATCAGGTTGGCCAGCACGCCGGGGATGAGCCCGTCATCGAGACCGAACGGTGCGGGCAGGACCCACTGCCAGACCGCGGTGACAATCGCCCCCGCGGCGATCCCCGACAGTGCCGCAGGCGCAGAACGGATTCCGAACAGCACCGCCGCGAACAGCGGGACGATGATCGTCGGCGCCCAGAGCGTATAGCTGTAGAGCAGCGCGTCGACGATCGTGGGCACGCTCAGCGCGAAGATCGTGGCGGCGGCTCCCACGATCACGCTGGTGGCGCGTTCGATCGTCAGTTTGACGGCTGGCCGGACGGGATTGGCGCGCTTGAGCGGCTGATAGATGTCCTTTGTCAACACGACCGCGGTGGAGTTGAGATATGAACTGGCGGTGGACATCACGACCGCCAATAGTGCCGCGATGACGAGACCCAGGACGCCGATCGGCATCAGATTCACGACGACCGTCGGCAGCGCCTCGTCCGTTTCGATGTTCGGATAGAGCACCAGCGCGATCAGCCCGAGCGACGCCGAGACGAAGTAGAACGCGAACGAGAAGAAGCCCGCCAACGTATAACCAATCCGGGCGTGCCGGCCGTCGGGAGTGGAGAAGGCGCGCTGCGCATACGGAGGCACCAACGTCTCCCCGAGCAGCAGCGCGCAGAACAGGGTGAGGAACTGCAGCGGCGTGTAATCGCCGAGCACGGTGAGATGTGCGGCCGGCACCTGGTCGATCAGCGAACTCGGGCCGCCGACCGCGTCCAGGCCGATCAGCAGGGCGACCGGCAGGAAGACACCGAGGAACACGAACTGCAGCATGTCGGTCTGGATCACCGCCCATGCGCCGCCGAAGGACGAGTACAGCACGACGATGCCCATACCGATGAACACCGCGGGCACCGTCGGGACATCGAGGGTCGCGTTGACCACCGTTCCGATCGCCAACGCCTGCGCGCCCAGGATGCCCGAGCACAGGGCGAGGGACAGCACGCCGGTCACGACGCGAGCCGGCTTGCCGTAGTGCTCGTGCATGACGTCACCCAATGTGTGCGCGCCGACGTAGTTCTTCAGCCGCGGCGCGATGAACCAACCGACGAGCACCGTCTGTATGCCGAACGCACAGAACGCGAACATGTAGACGTATCCGTCGCGCATCGTCGCGCCCGCGATTCCGATAGATGCGCCGCCGCCGAGGAAGGCCGCCGCGAGGCTGCCGAACAAGACGGGCCAGACAACGCGGTTGCCAGCGACGGCGAAGTCATCGGGGTTCTTCACCCGTCGCATCGTCTGCACGCCGATGAGGATGAGCAGGGCGAAGTAGCCCGCCAGCAGGATCCAGTCCAGAGGTGTCATGCGAACTCCTTGTCGAGGATTGCCCAATCGTATGGACCGATGTGACCGCAGTCACTAGGCATATCACCTAGACTTTGGCTGGTAGCGCAGACGAAATTAGGCGAAGTGCCTAACACCCAGCGAGGGACACATGCTCGGACAGGCTCTGGCTCAGCAGATCGCCAACGAAATCACCGACGTGATCGGGCACAACGTGCTGATCACCGACGAGTCTGGAATCGTCCTGGGAAGCGGCGACGAGTCACGTGTCGGACAGTTCCATGAGGCGTCCGTCGAGGTGGTGCGCTGCCGGCGCACGATGGCGCACTCCAGCGAAGACGTCCGCGACCTGATCGGCACGCTTCCGGGTGTCACCATCCCCCTAGTGATCGATGACGAGGTGGTCGGGACGATCGGGCTGTCCGGATCGCCGGAAGAGGTCGTTCAGTTCGGGCTCGTCGTCAAACGGCAGACCGAGATCCTCATGCAGGAGGCCGCCCGGATTGGGACACGGATGACGCATGAGCGGGCGACGGCTGAACTGCTGCGCGAGATCTGCGAATGGCATCACTCCGGAGTTGCGAAAACACACTTGCTGCGCCGTGGCCGTGCGCTCGGCCACGACCTCAACCTGGCCCGCCGAATCGTCCTGGTCCAGCGGACCGGCATTGGGCCAGAGGCTGATTCGGAGCAGGTCATCCGCGTCGTGGAGGAAGTATTCGCGTCAAGCGAGCACCTTGTTGCCCCCTTGGCGCGGATGGTGGTCGCGATCGCGACGCCCGAGGGCGAAGCGATTCGGCGGTGCAATGAACTGGTCACCGCGGCCGAGGCGCGTGGGCTATGGGTTCGCGTCGCGATCGGATCAATCGGATCGGGTATCTCCGAACTGAACATCTCCGCGCGCGATGCTTTCGACGCGCTCCAGCTGGGGCTGATCGTGCAGCCAGGCAGCAAGATTCATCGCATAGATGACGTGCGACTGCAACAAGCTTTGTCCGTCGTACCAATCGACTCGCGGACTCGTCTCGTTCAAGGGATCCTCGCGCCGCTGCTGGCCGACCGCGAATGGCCGACTTTGCGTGCGACGCTAATCACGTGGGGCGACAATGCATTCAACGTCACCAGGGCCGCGGATCAGCTGCATGTGCATCGCAACACGCTCATCTACCGGCTCGACAAGATTGCGCGGGTTCTGCAGCGGAAGCTTGACGAGCCCCGCCTCGCCGTGACCCTATACGTCACATGTGTGATCGATGAGCTGGGTCGGCGAAGTGGCGCTGCAGGCGCTGGTGCCGATGCCCGAAAAGCGCGCGCAGGCCGACCGCGACGACGGGTGCCGCAGGACGCAGCACCGCGCGCAGCTGGAAGGTAATACAGTCGCGCACAACGGATTTCCCGTCGCCGTCGGGTGTCACACAGCGTTCGTGGCGCCGGTGGCGGTCACCGCACCGCGACAAATGCGAGTGCCTCATCGATTAGCGAAGGCCAGACCGCATGTCGGGTCGGCTTGACGGCGGCCCATTCGCGGAACGTGCGATCGGCCGGCGCGAACGGTTCGGCTTCGCCCGAGTCGATGAGTCGTTGAACTCAGGCCGCCGGCAGCTTCACGACGAGGTCGGCCTGATCCCCGATCGCCGATTCATCATGCGCACGGCCGAGGGGCCGTTCCCGATAAGGCGATCCTCGAGTCGTAGGGCGACCGGGGGTCAGTCTGCAGCGGCGAAATGGCACTGCAGGCGCCGATGCCGGTGCCCGAACAGCGCGCGTATGCCGACTGCGATGATCGGTGTCAACGGACGCAACGGCAAGCGCAATTGGAAGGTAATACGATCGCGCACAACAGTTTTGCTCTCACCGTCGGGCGTGACGCTGCGTTCATGCCGCCAGAGCCGCATGCTCAGCATCGTCGATTCCTCGTGAAAGCCCTGCCCCGGCTGCAGTTCGGCGATGGTCAGGTAGTCGTAGTCGAACGGCACCAAGCCGAACAAGCGCAGCCAACAACGGCCGATCGGCGTGCCCACCGGAACGTTGTCGACGGTCAAAGATTCGGCGCCGCGAGGCATCGACATGGTCATCCACGGCCGGAGTTCGTCGTTGATCCCCTCTGGCGTTACCACCCGCGCCCACACCTGATCTGCGGGGGAATCGACGATGCTCTGTCGCTCGATGATCATTACCGTCCAACGTTATCCGACGAAGAGGCGCAGCGGTCTGCTACCGGGTTCGACTCCGAATGCGTACCTGAGCCGATACGGGCGAGGTGACCGGGGATCCCGTGGTAGATGCCCAAGACGACAAATCCGGCGAGTGTGCGAACGACACCGCTCCGGATCTCGAGCCCGACTATCGGTTCACGCTCGCCAACGAGCGCACCTTCCTTGCGTGGCAGCGCACCGCGCTTGGTCTGCTGGCCGCAGCCGTTGCCGTGGTGCAGTTCGTCCCGGGGAGCTGACGGTCCCCGGGGCGCGGCATGTACTCGGGGTGTTCGTCGCGGTGTTGGCAACCCTCACGGCCGGCGTGGGCCTGCTCAGATGGAAGCAGGCTGACCGCGCGATTCGCAGCGACGTGCCACTGCCGCGGCATCCGACACCCGCGTATCTGGGAATCGGTCTACTCGTCTTGGGTTTGGTCATCGGGAGCGCGGCTACGGGTGACCGATCGCAGCTCGCCCAACCGCCAGGCCAATGGGCTCCAGTCGGAACGGACGGCACTTGCATGGACGTGCACCTCGTTGGCCGTTCTGGCCAACGGCGCGCTACTGATGTTGAAGGACCTTCACGCCGTCAATGACCCCTCCGGTTGGCCGCGCCCTGCTTCGCCGTCATGCTCGCGCTCTCCACATACGTGATCGGCGTCCGGCGCCAACGGATCTTGGCTCGCCGCCCCCTTCAACTGCGAATCACGCCCCGACTCGGGGTGTATCTTGTGGCGGCTTCGACGCTCCTGCTCGTCCTGATCTCAGTGCTCGCGTCGTTTGTATGACTGCCTCAGCCGCCCGACTGCCGATGCCATCGATCCAGCAGCGCGGGGATTTCCCCGAGCAGAAAGTCGTAGAAGTCTCGCATTTGTGTGAGGCGCTGACCGGCCAGGCTGTCGTTACCGGCGGCGGCGATCCCTGCTTCGGCGGCACTCTGCATAGTCGCAAGCACCTCGTTCTGGTTGGTGTACAGGACCGCCCACGCGTTGTCGCGCAGCCGGTAGTGGTCGCGGCGGCTGGCCGGTGCCGGCACCCGCTCGACTAGGCCCACTGAAGTGAGCATCTTGATGGCGCCGGACATCGCACCCGCGCTGGCCTGTAGCCGGTCGGCCAACTCGCTCATGGTCATCGCGGGCTGCTCCGTGAAGAGCAGCGCCGCCAACACTCGGGCGGTCATGCGTTGCAATCCGTGATTGGTGAGCACGAGTGCGAGTTCCTCGGCAACCTCCTGCAGGTCTGGCGGCTTGGCCACGCGTAGCCTCCTCTTCGATGCTCGGAGTCTTCAATAATTTCTGAAAGTTCAGTATAGTGACTCGTGGTGCTCCGGGAAGTCTGGTCGGAACTTGATATCCGCATATCCAGAGGAGACCGAGCGATCCATGCAGACCGCCGAAGCCGCCGCATCGTCGAGCGTCACCACCGAGGTGATCCGCGTCCGCGGACTCACATTCACCTATCCCAAGTCACCCCAGCCCGCGGTGCGGGGCATGGACTTCTCAGTCGGCCGCGGTGAGATCTTCGGGTTTCTCGGCCCCAGTGGCGCCGGCAAGTCCACCACGCAGAAACTGCTCATCGGGTTGCTCCGTGGCCACGGTGGCGAGGCCACGGTGTGGGGTAAGGACCCACTGGTGTGGGGACCCGACTACTACCAGCGCATCGGAGTCTCGTTCGAGCTGCCGAACCACTACCAGAAGCTCACCGGCCTGGAGAACCTGCGGTTCTTCGCCTCGCTGTATGACGGCACGACGCTGCACCCGATGGAGCTGCTGGACGCCGTCGGCCTGGCCGAGGATGCCAACACACGAGTTGGCAAGTACTCCAAGGGAATGCAGATGCGGCTCACCTTCGCCCGGTCGCTGATCAACGATCCGGAGCTGCTCTACCTGGACGAGCCGACGTCGGGGCTCGACCCCGTGAACGCGCGCAAGGTCAAGAACATGATCTTGGACCTGAAGTCACACGGCCGCACGGTCTTTCTGACGACCCATGACATGGCGACGGCCAACGAGTTGTGCGACCGAGTGGCTTTTGTCGTCGACGGCAGGATCGTCGCGCTCGACACGCCCACCGAGCTGAAGATCGCCCGCAGCCAGCGGCTTGTCGGCGTCGAGTATCGGGGCGAGAACGGACTCATGGACACCGCGGAGTTCCCGATGGACGGTTTGGCCGACGACCCAGCGTTCCATGCGATTCTGCGCGATCACCACGTCGAGACCATCCACAGCAGGGAAGCCAGCCTGGACGACGTCTTCGTGGAGGTCACCGGGAGGCGGTTGTCATGACCCGTTTGGCAAGCGCGGTGCGGCTCGAACTGACCCTTCAGTTGCGGCAGAAGTTCTTGTATGCGGCCGTCTTCTCCGGACTCATGTGGCTGGCCGTGCTGCTGCCGATGCCGCGCAGTTTGCGTCCGGTCGCCGAGCCGTACATCCTCATGGGCGACATCTCGATCATCGGGTTCTTCTTCATCGCGGGGACGGTGTTCTTCGAGAAGCAGGAGCGCACCCTTGGCGCGGTCATCTCCACTCCGCTCCGGTTCCTGGAATATCTGGGTGCTAAACTGACTGTGCTGCTGGGGATTTCGGTGTTCGTGGCGGTGGCCGTGGTCACCGTTGGTCATGGGTTTTCCTACCACCTGGCGCCAATGCTGGCGGGGGTGGTGCTCGGCACGCTGCTGATGCTGCTGGTGGGATTCACGACGTCGCTGCCGTTCGACTCGGTGAGTGACTGGTTCCTGGCTGCGACGATCCCGTTGGCGGTGATGAACCTGCCGGTGCTGTCCTACTCGGGCGTCTGGCCGAATCCCTTGCTCTATCTCATTCCCACTCAGGGTCCGCTCTTGTTGCTCGGGGCCGCCTTCGATCAAGTGACCCTGACGCCGTGGCAGGCCGGCTACGCGGTGGCCTACCCAGCAGTATGCGTGGCGGGGTTGTGCTGGGCGGCCAGGGCGATGTTCGGTCGTTACGTCATTGCACGATCAGGGGGTGCGTGATGGCGTTGTCAGGAACCATTAATGGGAAGGCGCTGGCCGCCTTTGGCCGCAACGACCTCCGCGGCACCTACCGTGACCCGCTGCTGATCATGCTCGTGCTCGCCCCGGTCATCTGGACCAGTGCCGTTGCCTTCCTCACCCACCGGGTCACCGCGATGCTGGCCGATCGCTACGGGTTCGACCTGGTTCCCTACTACCCGCTGATCCTCACCGGCTTCCTGTTGCTGACGAGCATCATCATTGCTGGAGGGCTGGCTGCGTTCCTGGTCCTGGAGGAGGTCGACGCCGGCACCCTGGCCGCGCTGCGAGTGACCCCGGTCCCGTTGTCCACCTTCTTCGCGTATCGCGCGGCGACGGTCATGGCGGTGACCACCGTCTATGTTGTCGCGACCATGTCGTTCAGCGGGATACTCGAGCCCGGCCTGGTCCCGGCCCTGATTCCGATCGGGCTGCTGTCCGGACTGTCGGGCGTCGTTACGCTGCTGCTAATCGTCGCGGTGGCGAGCAACAAGATCCAGGGCATCGCAATGGTCCGCGCCCTCGGCATGCTCATCGCCGGGCTGCCCTGCCTCCCGTGGTTCATCGACTCCGCCTGGAACCTCGCGTTCGGTGTGTTACCGCCGTATTGGGCCGCCAAGGCGTTCTGGGTCGCCAGCGATCACGGCATCTGGTGGCCGTATCTCCTTGTCGGCGTGGCTTACAACCTCGCGGTCGCTTGGCCGCTGCTCCGCCGATTCGTCGCAAAGAACACCTGACGGCGCGGCCTCGTGACGGCAGGTGCCCACTCGCGGTCTTCGTCATTCACACGCAACGCGATCACCAACATCCGTGTTCAGTACCGGCTAGGGCAGCAGGCCGACCTGGCGATAGAGCGTCGTAAGATACCGCCGCATCTCGGACACATCGGGCGGATCGGGTTGCAGCACGCGGTACATCACTGCGGCCGCCATCATGTCGATCAGCACGTCCAGATCGGCGTCGGCGGCAACTGTTCCCTGCTCGCGGGCTCGCTCGAGCAGCAGGATCGCGAGCGCTCGCCGGGGCAGGACGTAGTGCGTCCAGTAGGTCGCCATCAGCGACGGATGGCTGACCGCCGAACCAAGGATCCTGGCGACAAGCGCCCGAAATTCCGGTGCGGCGGCGGTCTGCGCCGCGTTGGACAGCGCCGCCTGCACGAGTTGATACGGCGAAACCTGTTCGATCACTTCGTCAGACGGCCACTCCACCTCGTTCGCCACCAGTTTTTCGATCGCCGCGGCGACGAGCTCTTCTTTCGTGGACCACCGGCGATAGACCGTCAACTTGCCGACGCCAGCCCGTTTCGCAATCTGTTCGATGCTGACGCCCTCGATGCCGCGTTCGATGAACAACTGCAGGCCCGCGTGCAGAATCGCGGCATCGGCGGCGGGATCGCGCGGTCGCCCACGACTTCGGACCTCCGTCATCGGACTCGTCCTGTGCGCAACGCGTTCGCCAGCCATCTGTCAAGACCGTCCACGTCATCGGGATCGCCGCGCCAACCCAGGTGCGCGTCCGGACGGACAAGCATCGCGTCCGTCCCGCTGTAGGTGCAGACACCGAGATGACCGTCGAGCCGTTGCCGTACGGCCTCGGCGCCGTGCACCACAGCGTCTCTGCGGTACCAGCAACGCCCACCTGCCGCCCAGCTCAGCGTGCAGCCGCGACAGTGTGCCGTTCTCGCGGAAACACTGGAGATCGGCGACTCGGTCGCCCGGGCGCGGTTTGCGTCCGCATCCGCCAAGTGGTCCCTTGCGGTAACTGACCCATAGCTGCGATGTGGTGTAGGTGACCCAGCGCTGGATCGCCGGCAGGCCGAACAGCCGCACCACTATTCGATCTCGCATGAACCGGCCGACGGGGTTACTCGCGATGTTCATCCGGGTCACTGCGCTTGTACCGCGCAACACCTCGGTCGCGAGCGGGCGACGTTCGGCCTCATACGTATCGATTAGCGGCTCGGCCGCCTTGCCGCGAATCACGAGAGCGAGCTTCCAGGCCAAGTTCTCCGCATCGCCGACACCGGTGAGCATGCCCTGCCCGCCGAACGGTGCGTGTGCGTGAACCGCATCGCCGGCGAGCAGGATCCGGCCTTGCCGGTAGGTGTTGGCAAGCCGACGGTGTACCGAGAACAAGGAGAGCCACTCGGCGTCGCCGATGCGAACGTCGCGTCCGCTCCGTTCGGGCAGAATCCGCCGTATTCGTTCTAAAATGTCTTGTTCGCTTGGCTTTTCGTCGTAGCCGGGGTCGTAGGCGATGAGTCGCCACAGGTCGTTTCGCCGGTGCGGATCGGGCATCGGCATCGCGCCGATCATCCCCGTGGGGTGAATCCACCCGGTGGTCCCACTGCGGTCGAGGTCCCAGTCGAGATGCAAATCGGCCAGCAGGAAGCGCTCGGTCAGCTTGACGCCGGGGAATCCGATGCCTGCGATCTTGCGTGTGGCGCTGTTAGTCCCGTCGCAGCCGACGACCCATTGGGCTCGTACCTGCTCGCTGTTGCCGAGCACGGCGGTAGCACCATCGCTGTCCGGCTTGATATCGAGAAGCGGCTGGTTCCACTCCGGTGCACCGCCGAGCTCGGCCAACCGGTCGCGCAGCGCCCCCTCGACGTTGGCCTGCGATACGACCATCGGCGGGGCGGCGGTCCGCAGCCCGGGATCGCCGAACTCGAGCTTCATGATCGGCCGGTCGCCGAGGTATGTCGTGATCCGCATCGCCCGCAACGACTCGTCGGGCAGCGTCCCCAATGCGCCTAGCCGGTCGAGCACCTCGGAGCCGCGCGCATGCAGGAAGTTGGCCCGCGATGTCTCTGCCGGACCTGGCGCGCGATCGATCACGCGCACCGAAACGCCGTGCAGTAACAGGCCGCACGCCAGCGTGAGACCAGTGGGACCCGCGCCCACCACGAGAACATCGAGGCCGTCCATAGACCAAAACTAATTCATTAACGGACCCGTGTCGATAATAAATCTGGTTCGAATAGCTGTCGGCTGCGTGGGGCGCGATCCACGGCCCGATCCCCGGTGGCTGGCGAGCCCGTGTTCCACCAACCGACGATTCACTCCACCTCATAGAACGCGCCGTTGACCCGTCGAGTCGAACTGCACGCTATCGGAGGCGCAGGACTCGGCTTCGGCGCCGAAGTAGGCGGTGTTCGCGATGCCCGCGAGATATTGCCAAGACGTGTAGATCGAAGCGAGCGATGGACTCACATGCCGAAGTGCGTGCGACGCACCGCCGCAACGGCCTCCGGTGGTCCGCTCACCTCGACCTGCGCTGCATCCTGGCGCCCAAAGACGTATAGGAGGAGTTCGCCCGGCGGACCGCTGAGTCGAGCCGTCGGCTCGCCTGGTCGAACCCTCACTCGCTCGTCAGTTCCAGCCCACTCAATCTCCAGCCCGCTCGCGTAGAGACGCCGACTCAGGTAGTGGCCGGCGCGGCGAACGTTGCGCCACAAAGCAGCATCCATTGCAGGCGTGAGGCTCCGGGGCCCATGCCTATTCGCCCTGCGAAGGTCCTCGTGGTGAACAAAGAACTCGTTCAGATTCGGAAAGGAGCGGACCCATCCGATGCGGAAGAACCCGATGGGCGGGCCGGACCGGATTCGCCCGACGAGCCACGCGAAATCCTTGTTCTCGCCCAATCTGACCCGACGCCGCTCGGCGAACCGTTGGAAGGGGCCAGGCAAAACGATGCAAGGGCCGGCAACGAGATCGCGTTCTCGCAACACGAGGTGGGCGGCGAGATCGTGAGCAGTCCAGCCCTCGATCAGTGTGGGAACCGAAGGGCCGAGCTCCTCGAGGACATCACACAGCTCAAGGCGCTCCTGCGTGTCGAGCGGAACATCAGCCACGACGCCGGAGTTTACGGGTGCCGGAGGTGGCAGCTTGGGCGATGGCCGGCAGTAGCGTCAGTGGCGGAGGTCAAATCGTCGCGGCGAAACAGCTTGCGGCCGAACAACTCGGCGCAAGTTTCATGCAGCCGCCTTCGCGGCTGATCGGCTTTCGGTCGGGATGACTTCGACAGCGCCGCAGCAACATTCGCCCCGATGCGGAACTTGCAGCCCTGCTCTTGGGTGGTCGGGACGTGGTCAAGACCCGATCAGCGCTGGCCGCCGAAATATCGCTGCAGCTGCCGATGCCGATGCCCGAACAGCAACCCGACGATGGTGAGCAGCGGGGGTACGACGTCGTGCCGACGACCTGTCAGACGTTCTGACGACCAGGTTCAGGCTTCACGGTCTGGCCATCGACCGCATTCTCGGGTTACCAGACGCCAGCATCAACGTACTGACCCGCGACCAGGTCGAGTCGATGGTCGCGGCACTCCCGCGAAACTATTGATGCCGCACGGCTGCTACGTCACCGCCGCGAACTTCTCGACGAGGTTGGTGGGGCCCGACACGATCAGCAGGTCGCCGCGTTCCACCAATGTCTTCGGGCGGGCATCCTCCCACTATCTATCTGCCGCCACGGCGTCCGGTTCGGATCGGATTCGCCCCAGATGGTGCAGCCAAGGCGGGGATGAACTCGTCGCCAGAGTTCGGATATCCGCTCGGGGCAACGACGTACAGGCAGACACGAACTACCGGTGCCCCGTTACGTCGGCGCAGCCCTAACCGCCGCCGGGTTCATACGTGTCGACCGTGCGCTGCAAGCGCTCGAGCGCCGCGCGCAGGTCCGCCAGCGCATCTTTCAGTTCGGCCAGTGTTGCGGGTGAATCCCCCGGTGCCGGGGGCACCGCGGCCGGCGCAGGCGGCGGCTGCGCAGGGGTGGGCGGTCCAGTCCGTGGTGGTGGTGCGCCGGCCTCACCACCGGGGGCGGTGGCGGCGCGACCTGCGCCGGGGCCGAATACCTGGTCGAGGGCCTCGGCCAGGGTGGGCGCGTAGCCGACCCGGACCCCGCCGCCTGCGCGGGGTTCACGGACGCTCACCAGCACCCGGGAAAGTTGCGGGAATGTCGAGCTGTTCGGGGCGGTCGAGATCCGCTCGGTGTACAGCGGTTCCACATAGAGCACGCCCCCGTCGGCGATCGGAAGCATCAGCAGATTGCCGAAATGGATCCGGTTGGACCGCTCCAGCAGTGTCCGTTCGGACGCTACCCGGGTGTCGGAGATCATCGAGTTCTGGATCTGTTGCGGGCCCTGGGTCAGTGTGTCCGTTGGCAGTTGCAGCACGATGAGCTTGCCGTAGTTCTCCGGATCCGACTGCGCCGAGATGTAGGCGGAGAGGAATTCCCGGTTGTAGCCGACCATTGCGGTGGCCAGCCGGAAGGTCGGCTTTGCGGTCTGCTGGTCACCGACGAGGACGTAGAACGGCGGCTGAGTCGGGTTGGTTTCGTCGGTGGGGTCGCTGGGCACCGACCAGAAGGCGTTAGTGGTGAAGAACTCGCGTGGCTCGTCGACATGGTACTTCGCGAGCAGCTCGCGCTGAACCTTGAACAGGTCCTCGGGATAGCGGAAATGCGCGCGCAGTTCGTCCGTG
Source organism: uncultured Actinomycetota bacterium (assembly GCA_963716505.1). Lineage (GTDB taxonomy): Bacteria > Actinomycetota > Actinomycetes > Mycobacteriales > Mycobacteriaceae > Mycobacterium. Next base: position 79,929 of record CAVQTL010000015.1, on the reverse strand, counting down.
ATGTCATCCTCGGGTTTCACCGTGCCAGGGAACGCGCGCATCCACGCCTGCAGGACCGGATCCTCGCGATCAACCTGATACAGCGTCACCGTGCCGTCGTAGGCGTCCACCGTGGCCTTGACGGAGTTCCGCGCGTATGACACCTCTTTGCCGGTTCTCAGGGTGCCGGCGGCGTTGGGCACCTGTCCCTCCAGCGAGCTCGGCTGCGCGTAGGGATAGGTGTCGAGGGTGGTGTAGGCATCGACGATCCAGACGATCCGTCCACTCACCACCGAGGGATAGGGGTTGGCGTCGGTAGTCAGCCACGGGGCCACTCGCTGTACACGGTCCTTCGGGTCGCGGTGGAAGATCACCTTCGAGTCGGAGCCGATATCGCGGGAGAACAGGAACCTGTGCTCGGCGAACCTGGTGGCAAACACCGTGCGGTAGAACCAGTTTCCGATGGGAACACCGCCCGCGCCGGTGTAGGTGTACTTCGAGGTGTCTGTGTCGTATTCGCGTGGTGCGGATTCCGGGGCGCCGCCGACGATCGCGTAGTCGGGATCGGCCTGCGCGATCACCTCACCGAAGTAGATGCGTGGTTGGTCGACGGGGATGATTTGTCGACCAGACCCCTCCGATGCGATGTCGCTGACCGTGTAGACGGGGTAACCGCTGTTGCTTTCGGAGGCTTCTGCAGCATCGCGGACCGCCGCGTTCACCCGGTTGGCGGGAGCGGCGACGAAGCCGTTGCCATGGGTGTAGACGGTATGCCGGTTGATCCAGTCCCGCTGATTTCCGGTGAGGCTGTTCGGAGACAGTTCTCGAACGCTGACTACGTAGTCACGCAGCTCGCCGTCGATGCGATACCGGTCCAGATCCAACTTGTCGGGAAAGTTGTAGAAGTTCTTGAGCTGCTGCTGCTGGGTGAAGGTTCGCGAGAGCACGTTTGGGTCCAGCAGCCGGGCGTTAGCGATCGTGGTTCGGTCTGCCGGAACGTCGGACGGCGGTTTGGTACCGACGCCCGGATAGTCGCGGTATTCGACCCAGTCGCTACCGAGCCGAAACGCCTGACGGGTCGCGTCGATGTTGCGCTGGATGTACGGGCGCTCGACATCGGCGGCGTTAGGACGCACAGAGAACTGTTCCATGAGCAGCGGCCACACCCCACCGACGAGGATCGCGGACAGCACGAGCAGTGCGGTGGCCATCGCCGGAATCCGCATGTCGTGCAGGAAGATTGCGGCAAAGAACGCCATCGCGCATAGCACCGCTATCGCGAGTAGGACGAGCTTGGCGGGCAACCCGGCGTGAATATCGGTATAGCCGGCGCCCGTGAATGTCGGTTCCTTACGGTTACCCAACAACAGCGCGTAGCGGTCGAACCAGTAAGCAACCGCCTTCAACAGGACCAGTGTGCCGGCGAGCACGGCGAGCTGAACTCGCGCAGCTTGGGTCAGCATGCCCTTGCCGGTCGTCAGTCGTAGGCCGCCGAAGAGGTAGTGCGTCGCCAGACTCGCTACGAAGGACAGGCACACGGCCACGAACAGCCAATTCAGGACCGACCGGTAGAAGGGCAGGTCGAAGACGAAGAACCCGATGTCGTGGCCGAATTCCGGATCCACGATGCCGAAGGAACCGCCGTGTAGGAACAGCTGCACCGTCACCCAGTCCGTTTTGGCGATTAGGCCGCACATCACGCCGACGGTGACCGCGCTACCCCACCCGATCAGCCTTGGCTGGCGCATCACCAGGGTCCGGTACGGCGCGATCGGGTCGTTCGGCCGCGCATCGGGGATGAAGGCAGGCCGCGAGCGATAGGCCACCAGCATGGCTAGAAATAGGTGCCGCCCACCATTAGCGCCACCACGATGAAGGTCGCGAGCCTGGTCAGCAACACGGTAATCCACACTCTGCGGAAACCGACCTCACCGAACCACAACCAATTGACGTACACGTCCACCAGACGCGGGCCCACGGTCATCAACACGATGAGGCCCAGGCCCAGGATCATCAGCCGACGGGCGCGCCTGGACAAGGACGGGAGTTTCTCGGGCGAACGTGTGCCCATGTGACACTCCGAAGTTTGGGTGGCGCCCTGTGGCGTCCAACTCTCCGGCGATCAGCGTCTTGCCGCCGCGTGACCGATGTGCAGAATTCTACTCTCGGGCCGCTCGATGAAACCGAAACGAACGGCGTCGCACCTGTGGTGGCCTCACACGCCGGACCCGGTTGCGTTTCTAGGTTGAATGGTGATGTGCCGGGAAGTCTGGTCGGCAACTCGTTTACCGCGACGAGGGAGCACATCGTGAACATTCCTGCCGAACACACTGCTATTGGCCCAATGGTGATCGTCGCCGCCGACCAGTACGAAACATCGCCGCTGGTCCACGATCCGTGGGCGCGGCATCGGTCGCACGGTTTACACCTACCCGAGCTAGCAGGCAACCTGGTATGCGAAATCGATCTGCCCGGCAACATTGTGCGCATGGGTGCGGCACTGCGGCGGTGTTTCGGCCGGGTGCCGCAAGACGTCAGACTGTTGGCGATCGACTTCGAGACCATAGTCTCGCAGAGCGACTCGCCAGGAAGGTTTCGGTCCAGACAAGCGCATCTTCTACATCTGGGAGGGCGTCACCCGATAACTGACCGAGGCGGCCGTCCGCAAGACGATGAGCCATCTGGCCGATGCGGCGCCCGGCAGCAGTTTGGTATTCACCTTTATTCGCAAGGATTTCCTGGACGGACAGGAAATGTATGGTGCGGGGCCCGATGAGGACGTACCTCGGTACCTCGAGCCTGCGGGCCGCGACGAGTTCGTTTCGGAGATCGAGCGATCCGTCTTCGTCGAGCGCTGAGGCGTCTAGGAGTCAAGCATCTGCTCCGCCAAGGAAAGTCATGTCGTACGCCAGGAGCCTTGTCCTCAGGTAGCGATTCACTGAAGCGGTGGAAGAAGATCTGGATGACGAGCATCCCGACGACTAGACCGGTGAGAAGCTGAGCTCTTGCATCTCGACCAAAAACAGAAGTACGACGAGCACCCCAATGATGGCGAAGGTGACGCCGTCGTAGATGCTGACGATGCGGCGTCGCGCTCATAGTAGCTCGCAATGCACGCAGAACGCGATCAGCAATATCGTCAGCACTACCGACATTCGATTCCTTTTAGCCGAAGACGAAGTAGCGCAACCAGAGGTAGAGGGCCGACAACAAGATCGACAGCACCGTGATCAATACACCCTTGCGCGTGAACTCCCAGAACGAGATGGGATTGCCTGCGCGGCGGGCGATTCCGAGCATGACGACGTTGGCGCTGGCCCCGACCGCCGTGAGGTTCCCGCCGAAGTCAGCGCCCAGAGCAAGGGCCCACCAGAGCGCGTCTGGGTGCGCCATGTCCGGCATGCTCGCCGACTAACTCGCTGACAATCGGTGTCATCGTCGCTGTGTACGGAATGTTGTCGATGATGCCGGACACCGGCGCCGAGACGCCGAGGATCAACATGACCGTGAGCAACGCATTGCCATCGGTGAATTCGATCGCCGAGCGGGCCAACTCCTCGACGACGCCCGTCTTGACCAGCGCGCCGACCATGATGAACAACCCGGCAAAGAACATCAGCGTCTCCCACTCGACACTGGCCAGGTAATCGCGCTGCTGGAGCCGGGATATCAAAATCAAGATGCCGGCGCCCAACAGCGCGACAACCGCGGGTTCGATATGCAACACGGAGTGGCCGATGAAGGCAGCGAACACCGCTACCAGCACGGCCCCGCACTTGATGAGCAGTGCCGGATCGCGGATGGCCTCACGCTCATTTAACGACATCACGTCGGCAACGCGTGAAGCGTCAACGCCGAACGACCCGCGGAATACGAACGGCAGTATCGCGACGAAGACAACCATGACAATGAGCACGATCGGCGTCATGTGGACGAGAAAGTCGTTGAACGTCAAGCCCGCCCGGCTGGCGATGATGATGTTGGGCGGATCGCCGACCAGGGTTGACGCTCCGCCGATGTTCGACGCCAGCACCTCCGCGATCAGGAACGGTACCGGGTTGATCGCCAACCGGTCGCACACCAGCAGCGTGACCGGCGCGATCAGCAACACCGTGGTGACATTGTCCAGCAGCGCCGATGCGAATGCGGTCACCAGCACCAGCAGGATCATGATCCGCAAGGGGGAGCCGTTGGCGCGTTTGGCGGCCCAGATCGCGATGTACTCGAAAACTCCGGTCTGCCGCAGCACGCCGACGATGATCATCATTCCGAACAGCAGAAAGATGACGTTCCAGTCGATTCCCGTTTCGTGGGAAAAAAATGCGTGCTCGGCATCGACTATTCCAAGCGCGAGCACGATCCCCGCGCCGCACAGCGCGACAAGCGTCTTGTTGATGCGATCGCTGGCAATCAACGCGTAGGCGACCACGAACACCGTGACCGCAATGGCAGCCGGCAATGGACTACTGCCTCAATGCCGCGGCGAGAAGGCGCGAAGCGGTGATGACCCCGAGCAACTTGCCTTCCTTCATGACGGCGATCAGCGGACTCCGGAAGCGCGCCATGAGGGCGGCCACTTCGATGATCGTGTCATCCGCGTTGGCCGCAGGCACGTCGGTAAGGTGCTCGGGCAACACGTCGCGGACCTTCTTGTTGCCCAGCTTCTCAGCCGCACGATCGGCCATCGACTCGTTGATCACCCCGGCCAGCGACGGGTCGTCCTGGACGTAGGTGGGCACGATGAATCGCACTACCTGCGATGCGGGTAGCACCGCGTAGGGCCGCCCGGCGGTGTCTGTGACGATGATTCCGGGCAGGCGGTGCTCGGCGAGCGTGCGGGCGGCATCCAGCGCATTGCTGTCGACGGTTACCACCGGGAATTCCTCGGCCATGTCCTCGGCGTGCATATCAGCCCCTTACGACCGGGTCGATCATCGTCTGCATCCCTTCATGTGGTGAGGTCGCGGCGCGCGTAACCCGCGACGCCGATGGCGGTCATGATCGCACCGATGACGGTGAGGGTCGCAATGGTCGCCCAGTCGGGCGGCAAGTTCGGGACCGCGGGCAGGTGGACGAATGGCGAGAGATTCACCACCCACGTCGGGGCTTGCATGCCCTGGGTGATGACGTTGAGCAGGAACCCACCCACGACCGGCAGGGCGCCGATGGCTCCGACAGCTGACGGCAACCAGCCGACGGCGAGGCCGGCGGCGCCGACCGCAAGCCACGCAATCGGTGCGGTGTTCAAGGCCCCCGCCAGGGCGGCCCCGATTGTCAGCGGGGCGCCGGTGATCGCGGCGCCTGCCCAGATGGCCAGTGCGGCCGTTGCGTGCAGGATGACCACGCCCACGGTGGTCACCGCGATTTCGACGACCGCCAGCCCAGTTCGCGAAACCGGCGCGGCGAACAGGGGAGTCCAGCGGCGGGCCTTCTCGTCGGCGACCATCGAGGCGAGGCGCGTCGCCGCGTACAGACCGGTGGGTATCGCGAGCAAGCTGAACAGTGCCGCCGCAAATCCGTTCGCCGAGTCGAGGCCGGCGAAGCCGGCGGCGGCGGCGAGCTCGGCGAAACGCCGATTCTGGTCGAAGAATTCGAGTACCGACGCGATGAGCGCCCCGACGAGGAGGAAGTACGCCCCGATGCCGGTCGCCCATCCAACGGTCGGCCGGATTGTGCGGCGGACTGCGAATCCCAAGACCGACCTCAACAGTCGGGTCCGCGCCGCGCGCCGCGTCGGCACCGCCACCAGTGCGCCCCCCACATCACGATGCCCAGCCGCGACGAATCCAGCCGCGGCAAACCCGACCGCGATACCGGCTAGGACGAAGAGCGGGGCCCCGCGATTGTCGGCGTAGGGCGCGGCCAGGGCGGTCAGCCCGAACGGTGTTGTCCAGGCCAACCAGGCCAGCTCATGCACGCCATCGGCGAGCATGCGCACCAGCAGCCAGATTCCGAGTAGCCCCACGGTGACGCCGACCGCGGCGGACCTCGTCGGCATCACCTGCGCCGCGAATATGCCGGCCGTCGCGAAGATAGTGGTGACGCCCAGAACTGCGGCGGCATAGACCGCTGCGCCGGTGGCATCGGTGTCCGCGGCGACCAAAGCTGCGCCCATGGCGAGCGCTATTACCACCGCGGATAGAACCAACGCGGCGGTGGCGCGCAACACAATGTCAACCATGCGCACCCGCCCCGAAAGCAAAAGGTCGCAGCGCCCGGCGTCCTCCTCGCCACGAGTGATGCGGGTCGCCGCAAGCAGGATCCAAACACTTGTCAGCACAAGTACCGGCAGCCCGGTGCGCCACACGGTGAACCCGCCCGCATCATCGAGCGCGACGGGCGTGCCGAAAAGAATTCGAATGGATGGGTTTTCGGTGAGTGCGCGCAATCCCGACGCATCGATCGAGCCCTGAAACGTCGTCCGATACTGGACGGCGACAAGCGCCGACATTCCCGCGCACACCGCGGCAACGATCAGTGCGCCGCGGCGGATCTGTCCCACGGCCAACTTCAGAATGGCCCCGGCCGGGGCTGGCGACAAAGCGGTTGCCGCATGGGCGGGCAGTGTCGCGGAGGTCATCGCGTCGCCCCGTCATAGTAGTCGAGGAATATCTCCTCGAGCGTCGGTTCGTGCATTGCCAGCGTGGTCACATCCGCCGCTGCCAGTGCCCGCAGGGCCAGTGCCGGTGACCCGGACAGACTGAACCGCACTCGCTGTCCGTCTACATGCTCGACGTTCGATAGCCCAGCGATGTTGTCCAGCATGGGCATTGCTCCGCTAAAGGCGACTTCGACGACGGTTCGGCGAAGTCGGCGCAGATCGGCGATGCTGTCGATCTCGACCAGCCGGCCGGCCCGCAGGATGCCAACCCTGTCGCAGACCGCTTCGACCTCTGAGAGCTGATGCGAGCTGAGGAACACGGTTTGTCCTCGGCCTCGCGCCTCCGTGATGCAACGGCGAAATTCGCGCTCCATCAACGGATCCAGGCCGATGGTCGGCTCGTCGAGTACCAGCAGTGGGGCGCGAGTAGCGAATGCGGCGATCAGTGAGACCTTCTGCCGGTTTCCCGTGGAGTATGTCCTACCCGGTCTGTCGAGATCGATTTCGAAGCGGGCGACAAGCTCGGCGCGGTATTCGGTGTCGATTCCCGGTCCGACATTGCCGAGTAATTCCAGGATTTCGGCGCCGGTCAAGGTCGGCCACAGTGCAACGTCGGCCGGCACGTACGCGACGTGGCGATGAGCCCGACGGACATCACCGGCCGGGACGCCAAAGACTTCTGCGCTGCCGGCGCTCGGCCGAAGAAGCCCGAGTAGGAGGCGAATAGTCGTGGACTTGCCCGAGCCGTTAGGGCCAAGGAAGCCGAACACCTCGCCCGATGCGACGGTCAGGCTCAGGTCGTTAACGGCGGTGATGCCGCCGAACCGCTTGGTCAGGCCGTCGATGCGGATTGCACAGATTGGAGCGGAGCGCCGACGAACCGCCGAATTAGGGTGCACGAAAAGCCTTTCGCGAGTCGGGTCACTGACTGCCGACCCGACTTCCCGGCGCACCAAGGCGGAATCTACTCCTGCGGCCCGTTTCGCACCAGCGATTAAGATCGGGCCGATGCCAACGGGTTTGCGACTGCTCACGCGCGGCTCGTGGCCGGAGGCGCAGCGGTTCACCGGGATTCTGCGCAAGGAAACGGTCGGTGGTGTGCTGCTGCTGGCCGCCGCGGCCGCCGCGCTGATATGGGCGAACTCGCCCTGGTCTGACACCTACTTCGCGGTGTCGGAGTTCGCGCTCGGACCGGAGTCGCTGCACTTGAACCTGACCGTGTCCGCATGGGCGGCCGACGGTCTGCTGGCGATCTTCTTCTTTGTCGTCGGGCTGGAGCTCAAGCGCGAGTTCGTCGCCGGCGACCTGCGCGACCCGGCGCGCGCCGCGCTGCCGATCGCGGCCGCCATCGGCGGGATGATCGTGCCTGCCGCTGTCTACATCGCGATCAATCTGGCCGCCGGACACCCCGAACACCTCGACGGGTGGGCGGTGCCGATCGCCACCGACATCGCGTTCGCACTGGCCGTGCTCGCGGTGCTGTCGACGCATCTACCGGCGGCGCTGCGCACCTTCCTGCTGACCCTGGCCGTCGTCGACGACCTCCTCGCGATCACGGTGATCGCCGTGTTCTTCACCGACCACCTGTCGCTGGGGCCGCTGGCGCTGGCGCTGATCCCGATCGGATTGTTCGCCGCCGCGGTGCAGCGCGGTGTTCATCAGTGGTGGTTGTTGATTCCGCTGGCCGTGGCCGCCTGGGCGCTGGTGCACGCCAGCGGTGTGCACGCCACCGTCGCCGGCGTGCTGCTGGGCTTCACCGTGCCGGTGCTCGGTCGACACGGCCGGCCCACCGCCGAACTCTTCGAACATGCCATGCGCCCGCTGTCAGCGGGCTTCGCGGTGCCGGTGTTCGCCTTCTTCGCCGCCGGTGTATCAGTCGGCGGCTGGTCCGGATTGGGTGCATCGCTGCTGCACCCGATTACCGACGGCGTGATCGCCGGCCTGGTCATCGGCAAACCCCTGGGCGTGTTCGCCACCGCGTTCCTTTTGGCCAAGTTCACCCATGCCAGCCTCGACGACGACCTGGCGTGGCGCGACGTATTCGGGGTGGCGCTGCTGGCCGGGATCGGGTTCACAGTTTCGTTATTGATTGGCGAATTGGCGTTCGGTCACGGCACCGCCGCGGGCGCCGACGTCAAGATCGGTGTGCTGTGCGGGTCCGTTGTCGCAGGTCTGCTGGCCGCAGTCATTTTGCTGAGCCGCAACGCCGCCTACCGGCGCATTCACGCCATCGAGACGCTCGACGCCGACCACGACGGAGTGCCCGACGTGTACCGGGTTCGGCAGGACTGACGCCGCTATCCGTGCGTACACTAACGGAATGCTTGAACAGATCCGCGGTCCCGCCGATCTGCAGCACCTGACCCAGTCTCAGCTAAGTGATCTGGCTGACGAGATCCGACAGTTCCTGATCCATAAGGTCGCTGCAACCGGTGGACATCTCGGCCCCAACCTCGGTGTCGTGGAGCTCACACTCGCGCTGCACCGGGTGTTCGACTCGCCGCACGATCCGATCATCTTCGACACCGGCCATCAGGCCTACGTGCACAAGATGCTGACCGGCCGATGCCTCGAGTTCGACACCCTTCGCAAGAAGGACGGGCTTTCGGGCTATCCGTCGCGCGCCGAGAGCGACCACGACTGGGTCGAGTCCAGCCACGCCAGCTCCGCGTTGTCCTACGCCGACGGGCTTGCCAAGGCATTCGAGTTGACCGGCCACCGCAACCGCCATGTGGTCGCGGTCGTCGGTGACGGCGCCCTCACCGGTGGCATGTGCTGGGAGGCGCTGAACAACATCGCCGCGGCCCGGCGCCCCGTCGTGATCGTCGTCAACGACAACGGCCGCAGCTACGCGCCCACCATCGGCGGGTTCGCCGATCACCTTGCGACGCTGCGGCTGCAACCGGGCTACGAGAAGATTCTCGAGGAGGGCCGCAAGGCGGTCCGCGGTGTGCCCGTCATCGGCGAGTTCTGCTATCAGTGCATGCACAGCATCAAGGCCGGCCTCAAGGACGCGATCTCCCCGCAGGTGATGTTCACCGACCTCGGCGTGAAATATGTCGGGCCGATCGACGGCCACGACGAGCACGCGGTCGAGGCCGCGCTGCGTAATGCCCGCGGCTTCAACGCGCCGGTGATCGTGCACGTGGTCACGCGCAAGGGCATGGGCTACGGTCCCGCCGAGAACGATGAGGCCGAGCAGATGCACTCGACGGGCGTCATCGACCCGCACACGGGGCTGTCGACGACGGTGCCGGGGCCGGGTTGGACGTCGACGTTCGCCGAGGCGCTGATCAAGTACGCCACCAAGCGCCGCGACATCGTGGCCATCACCGCCGCAATGCCTGGCCCGACGGGGTTGACCGCATTCGGCAAGAAGTTCCCCGACCGGTTGTTCGACGTCGGCATCGCCGAGCAGCACGCGGTGACGTCGGCCGCCGGTCTGGCGATGGGCGGCCTGCATCCGGTGGTGGCGATCTATTCGACGTTCCTGAACCGGGCGTTCGACCAGATCATGATGGACGTCGCACTGCACAAGCTGCCGGTGACGCTGGTGCTCGACCGGTCCGGCGTGACCGGGCCTGACGGTGCCAGCCACAACGGCATGTGGGACCTGTCAATGCTCAACATCGTGCCCGGAATGCGGGTGGCCGCACCGCGCGACGCCGCACGGCTGCACGAGGAACTCGGCGAGGCGCTGGAGGTCAGCGACGGGCCGACCGCCCTGCGCTTCCCCAAAGGTGATGTCGGCGAAGACATCCCGGCGCTCGAGCGGAGAGACGGAGTCGATGTGCTCGCCGTCCCGGCCGACGGCCTGTCCCACGATGTGCTGTTGGTGGCCGTCGGACCCTTCGCGGGGATGGCGAAATCGGTCGCCGAGCGGCTGCGCAACCAGGGCATCGGTGTGACGGTGAGCGACCCGCGCTGGGTGCTGCCGGTGCCCGACGCGATCGGCGCCCTGGCGAAGGTGCACAAGCTGGTGGTCACGTTGGAGGACAACGGCGTTCGCGGCGGCGTCGGCTCGGCCGTATCGGCCGCGCTGCGACGCGCCGAGATCGACGTGCCGTGCCGGGACGTGGGGCTGCCGCAGGAATTCGTCGCGCACGCATCCCGCGGCGAGGTGCTTGCCGACGTCGGCCTCACCGATCAGGTCATCGCACGCCAGGTCACCGGCTGGGTGGCCGCGCTGGGTAGCGCGGTTTCCGAGGACGAGGTCAGCCGACAGCTCGACTGAGCGAAACGCGTCCGGCCTCTACCAAGGTCGTGGTCTGGCGCGGTTGCTCGAAGAACACCTCGGCGCTACGGCCGTCGATCTCGCAGGGTGGCGATGGTGTTCCCGAACAGCGGACCGCACACGTCGGTCCACCTCATCGGCGGTGACGGCACACCACGTCGACGAACCCACCACCGGACGACGGCGGCCGCCGGCCGGGTCCAGCCGAGCATGAACACCGGCTTGATGAACAGCGGCACGTAGTTGTGCACCGGCGAACACACCAGCTGATGGACGGTCGACCCGCCCGGTGACACGCCGTCGAGTTCGGCGCGGGCGGCGTAGCTGTGGTGGACGTCGCCCGACAACACACTGATCGTCGCCGGGCCGTCGGGGTGGTCGGCGATCCGCGCGATCATCTCGCCCAACCGCACGAAGGATTTGTAGAACGCCGCCCAGTGTTCGAAATCGCCTGCCTTGCGCAATTTCTCAGCCCAGTCTCCGCGCCAGCCGGACCGGTCGGCCGCCCGCTCGTTGACCGCTTCCAGGTCACCGATGGCCGGCGGCATCAGCCACGGCACCGACGACGCGAGCATCAGATGATCGAGATGATTCCGGATGTTCCTCGGCCTTGGCCTCCAGCCAGCCGAACTCGTTCTCACCGATCATCATTCGCTCGCCGGACTCCAGAATCCGCCCGTTGCGGGAGTCGATCATGATCAGCCGGCTGCGCCCGAGGTCCCACCGGTAGCTGAACCGGATGCCCTTGTTGCAGTCGACCTCGCGGTCGGCGCGTTCGGCCAGTTCGGCGAGATGCGGCCAGGTGTCGCCCTCGGTGGCGACGAGACGTTGGTAGTCCTCGTTGTCGGCCAACTCGGCCGGGCTCAGATTGCCCAGGTGCTGATACACCCAGTAGGAGGCCAGCCCGGCCCTGATCCGGTCACGCCACCATGGCAACGTTGCCATCTCCGCGCGCCAGGCCGCCGAGGTGTTCCAGTCGTCGCGGATGTCGTGGTCGTCGAAGATCATCGCCGTAGCGACGGTCGACATCAGCCAGCGGATCTCGGGGTCACCCCAGGAGTGCCGGTACAGCCGTTCGTATTCGGCGAAGCTGACGACCTCGTCCGGCGGGCGGTCGCCGTGCCTGCTGTGCCGCCGCCGCTTCACCCGGCGCTGCTCGTCGGGCGGGAGCTCGTCGGCGTAGAGCTGGTCGCCGAGCAGGATCAGCGCATCGGGCCACTCGTCGATCGGGCGGTGGCCCATCCGGCTCGCATACGAATCCAGCGCATCGGTCTTCAGCTTGGTCTCGATCTTCGTTGACGTCGGTCTTCGGGTAGCGGCACGACCCGAAGATGGCGCGCAGTCGATGCGCGCTCGCGGGTCCGCGGGTCCGGATGACACTCGGCGGGAACTTCGAGAACGTGTCGTCGCTGATCGGCCACACCGTCGTGCCGTCGACATCGACCTGGTACTCGGTGACGCTGTCGGGGGTCAGCCCGGTCACCAGAGCAAGGGCGAAATGGTAGCCCTGTACCTCGAAGGTCCGTGTCGAGCAGCCGAGAATCTCGACGGTGCAGGCGTTTTCGGTTTGCACCCACACCAGGGCGGTGGTGTCGGAAACGTGTCGCAGCGCCGGTCCGAGGAGCAATCCCATCACACTCACCCTAGGAGAGGTTTCACGCGCCGTGGAAGAGTGCTGTTCATGGATCCCGAACTCGAGCGTTGGAAGGCCGGCGGCCAGTACTACGACTACCTGGGCTTCGATGTCTTCTACCGCACGGCGGGCAGCGGCCCCAGCCTGCTGCTGATCCACGGGTACCCGTTCAACTCGTGGGACTGGGCGCCGATATGGGAGCGGCTGACCGAACGGTTCACCGTGATCGCGCCCGACATGCTCGGTATGGGGTACTCCGATAAGCCGGTGGCCTATGAGTACACCGTGCATGACCACGCCGACATGCACGAGGCACTGCTCGCGGAGCTTGGTGTCGAGTCCGCGCACGTGTTGGCACACGACCTCGGCGACTCGGTCGCCCAGGAGATGCTCGCGCGGCACGAGTTCTCCGAGCAGGTATGCGGCGCGCTGCGCATCGAGTCGATCACCTGGCTCAACGGGGGACTGTTCAACGAGACGTACACGCCGCGGCTGCTTCAGAAGGCGATGTCACGAACTCCGCTGGGAGACATCGTGAGCCCGCTGCAGGGCAGCTCGTTGTCCAGGCGGTTGATAGAGCCCACGATCAACGAGATGTTCGGGCCGAACACTAAACCGTCGCGTCGAATGCTCGACCTGTTTCACCAGATCCTGGAGTACAACGACGGCAAGCGCGTGACACACAAAGTGGGCAGGTTCGTCAACGATCGATACGCCCATCGCAATCGGTGGGTGCGGGCGATGCGGCAGACCTCTGTCCCGATGCGGTTGATCGACGGGCCCGTCGACCCGAACTCCGGTCGGCACATGGCACAGCGCTATCTGGAGGTCATTCCGAATCCGGATGTCGTCATGCTCGACGACGCAGTCGGGCACTGGCCCCAGATCGAAGCGCCTGAGGCGGTGCTGTCCCATTTCGAGGCCCACGTCGACCGCGTCATGGCGCAGGAGCTAGCAGACAGCGCCGCGGCGAGCACAGGGACGACGAGTTCGCGTTGCCACGGGCGGGCCTGCGCATCGCGCAGAAAGTCCTCGACCGCGACTTCGGTGTCGTCGGCCGGTTGCCAGTCCCAGCACAGCCGGCGCACCACTTCGGGGGTGAGCAGGTTCTCCGTGGGCACCGACACCCGCTCGGACAGCTCGGTGAGACCGGCGCGGGCCGCTTCCAGCCGGGCGGCCGCCTCGGGTTTGCGACGAGCCCACCGCGACGCAGGCGGCGGACCGTTCTGCGGCTCCGAGATGTCGGGCTGGTCGTCGTTGTCGCGGGCGCGGCTCAACGCGTCCAGCCAGACCTGCGCGGAGCGTCGCTGTTTGGATCCGCCGAACACGGGCAGCGCGGTGAGGTCCTCGACGGTCTTGGGGTCGGCGGTGGCGGCGCTGATGATCGCGGAGTCGGGCAGGATGCGCCCCGGCGCGATGTCCCGCCTGCGGGCGATGTGGTCGCGGGTCGTCCACAGCTCACGCACGGCGGCCATGGCGCGGCGGTCCCGCACCTTGTGGATGCCCGATGTCCGCCGCCACCGGTCCCGCCGCGTCGGTGCCCCTTCGAAGGTGCGCAGGTACTCGAATTCCTGGGCGGCCCAATCGGACTTGCCCTCCTCGGCGAGCACCGCGGCGATGGCGGTCCGCAGTTCGACCAGCACTTCCACGTCCAGCGCGGCGTAGTTCAGCCACTCCGGCGGCAGGGGTCGCTTGGACCAGTCGGCGGCTCCGTGGCCCTTCTTCAGGCCCAGGCCGAGCAGACGCTCCACCATCGTCGCCAGGTTCACCCGGTCGTAACCGGCCAGCCGGCCCGCCAGCTCGGTGTCGTAGAGCTTCGTCGGCCTCATGCCGATCTCGGCCAGACAGGGCAGGTCCTGGTCCGCCGCGTGCAGCACCCACTCATCGGTGCTCAGTACCTCGGCCACCGGTGCGAGTGCGGTGAGCGTGTCGATGCCGTGGCTGACCGGATCGATCAGCACGGTGCCCGCGCCCGCGCGACGGATCTGCACCAGATACGCCCGGTTCGAATAGCGAAAGCCCGACGCCCGTTCGGCATCGACGGCGAACGGACCGTGTCCAGCTGCCAAAAGCTCTGCGGCCTCGCGAATTTCGTGTTGCGTCACGGACAGGGGTGGCACACCGCCTGCGGGCGCCAGTAGCGGCGTGGCTTCGGGTTCTGCGGTGTCCGCTGGCTCGGCTCCGCCGGAGTCGGCGTCGGTCATCTCAAGCGCGTGTGCGCGACTTCAGGTCGGTCACCCCGGACGGCGGCAGGCCCGCGGCGTGCTCGAGCACCGCGCAGAAGGCCGTCACGTGCGGCCCCAGCTCCAGCGTGGTCGCGGTCCAGGATGCGCGCAGTTCCAGCTGATGGGCCCGCGGCGGGCCGGAGATGTCGCCGTAGCGCACCGACGTGGTGGCGGTGACGGTGCCGCCGAGTGCGGTGACGTGCTCGGTGTTGGCCTCCAGCGCGTCGACCAGCCAGCTCCAGGCCACTTCGGGCAGCAGCGGATCGACCGCCTCGCTGGAGTCGAGGTCGGCCTGGACGTAGGCGACCAGCCGCATGGTGCCGTCCCAGGCCTCTGCGCCCTCGGGGTCGTGCAGCAGGATCAATCGGCCGAAGGCGTCGCCCTCGGACTGCTCGGGCACGACGGCGGACTCGGCGTGGCGTACCTCGGCGCCGAGGGCGTAGCTGAACGGCGCCAACCGCTGCGGCGGCCGGATCGGGCCGAGCTCGATCTCCGGTCGCACGGTGGTGGCGTTCATCGCAGCGACCGCTTCCCGGAACTGCGCCGGTTCGGCGGTGGTCACCGCCCTGACGGTAGACCATCTGGCCAGGTCTGTGCGCAGGCGCGCCGTATCGGCGGCAGGAGGACGCCAACCGGCCCACGGCCGGAGTGCCATGGCAGCATTGATGTCGATGAATAACCGTCGTGAGCTGCCCGAGTCGCCCTATCTGGCCGCCGCAGGAGGCCGTAAGCCGAGCCGGGTCCCGGTGTGGTTCATGCGGCAGGCGGGGCGTTCGCTGCCCGAGTACCGGGCGCTGCGCGCGAAGAACACGATGATGCAGGCCTGCTTCGACGCCGACCTGATCACCGAGATCACCCTGCAGCCGGTGCGCAGGCACGGCGTCGACGCCGCCATCCTGTTCTCCGACATCGTCGTGCCGCTGCGGGCATCGGGCATCGACCTGGACATCGTGCCCGACGTCGGGCCGGTGATCGAGCACCCGATCCGCACCGCCGCTGACGTCGCCGAGCTGAAACCCCTTGAGCCCGAGCGTGTTTCGCCCGTCGCCGAGGCCGTGCAGCAGCTGGTCGCCGAGCTGGGCGACGTCCCCCTGATCGGATTCGCCGGCGCCCCGTTCACGCTGGCGTCCTACCTCGTCGAGGGCGGACCGAGCCGAAGCCATGAGCGCACCAAGGCGATGATGCTCGGCGAGACCGACACCTGGCATGCGCTGATGACGGCCCTGACCGATGTCACCACCGCATTTCTGAAAGTCCAGGTCAACGCGGGTGTCGACGCCATCCAGATGTTCGACTCGTGGGCCGGGACGCTGTCGCTGGCCGACTACCGCACCTACGTGCTGCCGCACAGCACCCGGGTCTTCGAGGCGCTGGCAGCAGAAGGAGTGCCGATGACGCACTTCGGCGTCGGCACCGCCGAGTTGCTCGGCGCGATGTCCGAGGCCGTTGCGGCCGCGGCCAGCCCCGTCGTCGGGCGTGGACTGGCGCACATCGCTGACCGACGCCGCGGCCAGGGTGACGCCCGGCACCGCACTGCAGGGCAACCTCGATCCGGTGGTGCTGCTGGCAGGCATGGCGGTGGCCGAGCGCGCGGCGCGCGCGGTCGTCGAGGACGGGCGTCGCGCGGTCGACGCGGGTGCGGCGGGCCATGTGTTCAACTTGGGTCACGGGGTGCTGCCACCAACGGATCCGAGTGTCATCACCGAGGTGGTGGCGCTGGTGCATTCGCTGTGAGCTCGCCGCGCACGCGAGGAGCGGAGAAAGCCTCGTATTGCGTTGTCGGCGGCGGCATTTCCGGACTCGTCGCCGCGTACCGGCTCCGGGTCACGCTCGGAGACGACGCGGATATCACCGTGTTCGAGCCCGCTGACCGGCTCGGCGGGGTGCTGCGCACCGAACAGCTCGGCGGCCAACCGATCGACATCGGCGCCGAGGCCTTCGTCGCCCGTCGCCCCGAGGTGCCTGCGTTGCTCGCCGAGCTGGGCCTGGCCGACAGACAGATCGGCACGACGGGCGTGCGGCCGTTCATCTACAGCCAGGGGCGGCTGCATGAGCTGCCGCGCGACACGCTCAACGGCATCCCGGCCGACCCGTCGTCGATGACCGGGCTCGTCGACGGCACCACGATCCGGCGGATGGTCGATGAACCCTCTCGACCGTTGACCTGGCGGCCGGGCGCAGACCCCGCGGTCGCAGAGGTGATCGGCGACCGCTTCGGCGAGCAGGTGGTGACCCGATCCGTCGACCCGCTGCTGGCGGGCGTGTACGCGGGATCGGCCGCCACCATCGGGCTGAGGTCGGCCGTCCCGACGTTGGCCGCGGTGCTGGACCGCGGCGCACGCAACCTGACCGAGGCCGTTCGCGGGGCGCTGCCGCCACCGACGGGCGGATCGGTGTTCGGCGCCATCGACGGCGGCTACGCGGTGTTGCTCGACGAACTGATCCGGCGCGCCGACTTCCACTGGGCGCAGGTGGGCATCGAACGGCTGGTGCGACGGGGCAGCGGGTGGCAACTGGTCGACGACGAGGGCGGTGACTGGCACGCCGATGCGGTGTTGCTGGCCGTCCCGGCCCCCCGGTTGGCCACGATCGTCGCAGGCGTCGCGCCAGCCACGGCGGCTGCGGCGCGACAGATCAAGGTGGCGTCGACGGCGTTGGTGGCGCTGGCGATGCCCGGAGGCACCCCGGTGCCCGATCGTTCGGGTGTGTTGGTCGCCGCCTCAGAACGCTTGCACGCCAAGGCGATCACGCTGTCGTCGCGCAAATGGGGGTCGCGGGGAAATGTGGAGCTGATGCGGCTGTCGTTCGGTAGGTACGGCGACGACCTCGCCCACCGCGTCGGCGATGACGACCTGCTGTCCTGGGCGGCCGAGGACCTCGCCGCCGTCTTCGGCGTCACCAACGACCCGTTCGACTGCCGGGTACACCGGTGGATCGACGCGATGCCGCAGTACGGGCCAGGGCACGGCGGCCTGGTCGCCGAACTGCGCGCCGGTCTTCCACCGTCCCTCGCGGTGGCGGGCGCCTACCTGGACGGCATCGGCGTGCCCGCCTGCATCGCGACGGCCACGAGGGCGGCGGCGTCGCTGGTCACACCGCGCGTGGCACGATAGATCACATGTCTCGCCTGGATTACGACGCTCTCAACTCGACGCTGCGCTACCTGATGTTCTCGGTGTTTTCGGTGCGTCCCGGCGCTCTCGGTGACGAGCGGGCGGCGATCGTCGACGAGACCACGACGTTCCTCAAACAACAGGAGGACAGCGGCGTCGTGGTCCGCGGCCTCTACGACGTCGCGGGCATGCGCGCGGACGCCGACTTCATGATCTGGACCCACGCCGAGCGGGTGGAGGCGCTGCAGGCCACCTACTCCGACTTCCGTCGCACCACGACGCTGGGCCGGGCCAGCACGCCGGTGTGGAGCACAGTCGCTCTGCACCGACCCGCGGAGTTCAACAAGAGCCACATCCCGGCTTTTCTTGCCGGCGAGGAGGCCGGCGCCTACATCTGCGTGTACCCGTTCGTCCGGTCCCTTGACTGGTACCTGCTGCCCGACGACGAGCGCCGCCGCATGCTGTCCGAACACGGTATGGCGGCCCGCGGCTACAAGGACGTCAGGGCCAACACCGTGCCGGCGTTCGCCCTCGGCGACTACGAGTGGATCCTGGCTTTCGAGGCGCCCGAACTACATCGCATCGTCGACCTGATGCGCGACCTGCGCGCCACCGACGCCCGTCGGCATGTCCGGGAGGAGACGCCGTTCTTCACCGGCCCCCGCATCGGCGTTGAAGAACTGGTCGCCAAGCTTCCCTGAGCTGACAGCTAATAGCGAAGTCGACGACTGCCGCGCGGCTCGCGGCCAAGCCGCACGTGCAGCTGCGCTCAGGCTTTCGGCAGCCGCTCCGAGAAGAACTCAAGCGCCTCGCGCGTCTTCGTCGACTGGGCTGAGGACAGGTCGATCCCGTGCGAGGCCAGGAAGACCCTCGCCTCGGCGTCCACTTCGAACGCCTGCCGCGGCGAGCATTTGGTGGACAGCTCGACGATGCGCGACCCGTCCGGGTAAAGCCACATCTCGGCGACCATGCGGCGGCCGAAGTCCTCGGGCGCGAACTTGACCTTGAGCACGAAAATCGGTCCCAGGATTGAAAGGTCGTCCAACTCGAGCCCTTCAGGAGCGTGGTCGGCGAAGAACGCGCGCTGCTCCTTGGAGAACAGCCGGCGCACGCGCTTCTCGCCGAGGACCGCGGGTCTGACCTCCGGCTTCGCGAGGTCCTTCTTCATCGACCCCGAGCAGACGAAGCCGTCGGGCATCGCGTCGACCTCTACAACGAAGCCCGGCGAGCTACGGACCTCGTGCGGCAGCTCGTCGGGGATCACAGGGCGCAGCTTGATAACCGAGTCGTCGCCCTTGCCCCGCACGCGGCGCGCTCGCACCACAACTCCCTTCTTGTTCAGCGCCAAGTCAGGGGTGTCGAAGAAGAAGACCTGCCGGACCTGAGCGTCGAGGGTATCGACGCCGAGCGCCTTCGCCGACTCGTCGATGGTCATGTCCGGGATGGTGAGTTTCAGCTCGACGCTGTCGGCCCGCTTGAGGACCTTGAGCAGCCCTTCCAGGTCCTGTTCCGATATCGACGGTCCCGCAAGTCGCGTGGTGGTCGCCATTGCGGGAGCCTACCTCGGGATTCGGTGATCGACGTGTCCGCTGCTACACGTTGTCTCTGTCGATTTTCTTCCCAGGTAGTCACCCGAGTCCGGCGTCGACGAGCAGACCGGACAGCCCGAGATCCGTGCATTTCGCCACGACACCGCCTGCAGCGGCGTTTGCGTCGCCCGCTCTGCCTGCGGCGGTGAGCGTATGCGCAAGCAGCAGCCGGGCACGAACGGCGGCCAGTGGTCTGCGCTCGCCGTCGATTCCCTGGAGCAGGTCGGATGCGCGCCGTGCACGCCTCGTCCCGGTCTGCGGCGGAATCGCTCGCCGACAACAACCGGATTCCGGAGTCCTCGTCGAGTTCAGCCGTCAGGATGGCGATTCCGTCGTCGCGCGGGATGTCGCGGGGACACCGCAGTCGCTCGGCGACCGACGGCGGGACACCGATGCCCAGTCGGATCCGTTCGTTGTTGATCGCCGCCTCGAGCCGCGGCAGACGCAACTGTTCGGCCGCCTTCATACCCGACATGAGGTGATCGACCGCAGATCCGCGATCACCGTCGGCGGCCTTGGCCCTCGCCCCGGCCACGTACCTGGCCACCAGATAATCGACTCCGCCGCCCTCGGATCCCAGCTGATAGCTCTCGTCCAGAAGGCGGATGGCCTCGGTTAATTCGCCCGTCTCGTACAGTGCCTCGCCCAGAAGGGCGCCTGCCAGCCGTGCGGCATGCGAGTGCGGTCCTACGTGTGCGCCCAGCTGATAGGCCTCGCGAAAATTCGCCACGGCGAGTGGGAAATCGAGCTGCTGCCTGGCCGCGATGCCGTCGTAGCAGCGGGCGTAAATGCTGGCGAACGGTCCCATCATCTCCTGGTAGGGGGCGGCCCACGCCAGTAGGCGGTGCGCGTCGTCGAAGTCGAACCGGCAGATCGCAGCGAATGCCGCGACGTTCCCGGCCACCCCGGCGACTCTCGGATGAAGCGTTTCGGGTCGTGACATCGCCTCGGCAACGAGAGTGTCCAGGCCGTCGGCATGATCGGCGAACATCTGCGCGACGCCGCGCACGACGTCGGCTTCGGCCCGCAGATCCGCCCGC
Source organism: uncultured Actinomycetota bacterium (assembly GCA_963716505.1). Lineage (GTDB taxonomy): Bacteria > Actinomycetota > Actinomycetes > Mycobacteriales > Mycobacteriaceae > Mycobacterium. The sequence goes on along the minus strand of CAVQTL010000015.1, from coordinate 59,515 downwards.
GCCGTTTCCGGGCAGTCTGCGCTGTCCACAGCGGCATCGAACCGATTCAGTGCGGCGTGGGCGGGCGCGGTGTGTTGCAGCAGGATGTGTGCCCAAGCGAGGTTCAGTTGCAGGCGTGGTCGCGAAGCCACCAGACGGGGCGGCAGTTTATCGATGATCCCGAGCACCTTGGTCATCTTGGACTGCTCGAGCAGCTTGGTCTCGTCCCGTTCGACCAACTGAACTGCCCGCTCGGGGTCCCCCGAGGCCAGCGCGTGGTCGACGGCCTCGTTCAGATGATCATGTTCGGCGAACCACGTCGATGCGCACCTGTGCAGGTGACCGATCCGGTCGGGGTTGTCACGTTGGAGGCGACGTCGTAGGAACTCCGCGAACATGTGGTGGTAGCGAAACCAATCCGGGTCGTCGTCGACCCGTTCGAGGAACAGCCCGCGCCGCTCGACTTCGTCGAGCATCGCTTGCCCGCGTGCGGTTTCCGCCATCACCGACGCCAGCTCCCCGCAGGTTCGGTCGGAAACCGATGTGGCCAACAGGAATTCGGCCATCTCCGGTTCCAGCACGGCCATCACGTTCTCGGCGAGAAATTCGCCGATCACGTCGTTTTCGCCGGACAGGCCGCTCATCAGGCGGTGCACGTCGGCCCCCGATCGCAGGGACAGCGTCGCAAGCTGCAGGGCCGCAGGCCAGCCGTCGGTCGATGCCGCGAGCGCGTTGACATCGCTTCCCGACAGCTGCAATCCGCCGATGTCGTTCAAGAACGAGCATGCCTCGGCTTCGTCGAAACGCAATGAACCGCAATCTATCTCGACCAGTTCGTCGTGGATCCGCAATTTGCTCACCGGAAGTCCGGCGCGTGACCAGCTGGTCACGATGATCTGCAGGTGATGGCATCCGCGCTCGAGCAGGAAGCCGAGGGCGGCCCTGGTCCCCGGGTCGGAGACACGCTGCCAATCATCGATCACCAGCGCGATCCGATCGTCCTTGTCGTGTATCTCGTCGATCAGCGATGTCAGGACATAGCGGCCCGCGTCGTCGCCGTGCTGCTCGAGGATCTGCCCCAACGAGGCCGCGAGTTCCGGACGCACCCGCCGGATCGACTCCAGCAGGTGGGTGAGGAACCACGCCGCGTTGTTGTCGTCGTCGTCGATCGTCAGCCAGCCCACCGCGACGCCGCCGCGCACGAGTTCTTCGCGCCACTGAGCGGCGAGCGTGCTCTTGCCGAAACCGGACGGCGCGTGGATGAGGACCAGCCGTCGACGGCCGCCCGCGCGTAGGGCGGTGATCAACCGGTCCCGGGCCAGCGTCGACCTGGTGGCAATCGGGGGCCGGTACTTCGTCGCGGGTGTCGGTGGCGTGGGGGTGAGGTGGCGCCGCATCGGCGCCGCCGGTGGCTCTCGGCGCTCTATGCCCAGCTCAACGGGTAGTGTCATCGGGTCGACGGCTGTGCCTGCGTTGCGCTGAACCTCGCGTAGCCGTTCGCCGAACTCCGCAACCGTCGCCGGACGATCCGACGGATCGTGCGCCATCGCCAGTTCGATCGCGCCGGCCACCTCGTCCGGCAACCCACGCGTACGCAGATCCGGTACCGGCTCCGACGCGATCCGCAGGAACTGGGCCACCAGCTGCTCGCCACTGCGGCGTGCGTACGCGGCGTGGCCGGTGAGGGCGCAAAACATCGTCGCGCCAAGGGAATAGATGTCTGACGCGGCGGTCGGGGTGGCACCCTCGAGCACTTCGGGTGCGGTGAATGCCGGCGAACCGGTGATCACCCCTGTCGCGGTCTCGAAGCCCCCGGCGATCCTGGCGATGCCGAAGTCGGTCAACTGCGGTTCGCCGTAATCGGTCAGCAGGATGTTGGCGGGCTTGACGTCGCGGTGCAACGTGCCGACGCGGTGAGCGGCGTCGAGTGCGCCCGCCAGCTTGACGCCGATGCTCAGTGTCTCGCGCCAATCCAGCGGTCCGTGCCCGCGGATCAGCGCCTCGAGCGAATCCTTGGAGTGGTAATTCATCACGATGAACGGCAGGCCGCTCGCGGTCGTACCGACCTCGAGGATCTGCACGATGTGGGGGTGACCGGACAGCCGACCCATCGCCCTTTGCTCACGCATGAAGCGGTCGAGATTGTCCGCATCGAGGTCGGACGACTTCAGGACCTTGACGGCAACCGTTCGGTCCAGCATCGGCTGAACGCATCGAAAGACGACGCCGAAGCCGCCGTGGCCGATCTCGGCGACATCGTCGAATCCCGCGTCGCGTAGTTCTGCGGGGATGTCACCAGGCAGACCCCGCTGTGTCGCATGCGAATCGACGTCGGCCATCGACGGTCACCATCCTCGATCGTCACGATAACGCCGTGGGCGCCGGCCGAGGACGCGAATCCTTGTCACATGTCCAAGCCGCCGTTGACACTCCATACCTGGCCGGTGATGTAGGCGGACGCGTCGGCGGCGAGGAAGTGCACCACGCGGGCGACTTCATCCGGCCTGCCGGCCCGACAGACAGGGATCTGGCTGGTCAGCTTGGCCATCACCTTCTCCGGGATGTCCGCGGTCATTTCGGTGGCGATCAGCCCGGGCGTGACGGTATTGACGGTGATTCCGACGTCGGTGCGCCTGCCCGACTTCGCCAGTTGGTAAGCGGCTTCCTTGGCAAGCGTCTTGGTCAGCCCGAACAGTCCGGACTTCGACGCGGCATAGTTGGCCTGGCCGATGTTTCCGGTCTCTCCGACGACGGACGACACATTGACGATGCGCCCGCTGCCTCGTTCGACCATGTGGGCCAGCGCGGCCTGGCACAGGAAGAACGCGCCCGAGAGGTTCACCGCGAGCACGTTGTGCCAGTCGTCATCCGTCATTGCCGCAACGGTCTTGTCGATGGTGATGCCCGCGTTGTTGATCAAGATGTCGAGGCGTCCGTGTTCGTCGATCACCTCTGCGATGGTGCGGCGGCAGTCGTCCGAGGAGCCGACGTTGCCGCGGTGTGCCGACGCCGATGCGCCGTGCGGCCGTGTGTTCTTCAACAGGTCGGCGACGAATTGGTCCGCGCTGTCCCTGTCGCGGTTGTAGCCGACCGCCACGGTCGCGCCCTGATTGGCCAGGCTGTGCGCGATGGCGGCGCCGATGCCACGGGTGCCGCCGGTGACAAAGGCGACGCGCCCGGCCAACTTGTCCGTGGCAGGCGGGTTCGATTGGCGTGGTGCGGATTCCAGCATGTCAGTCATGGTGACTGCTCCGATCTGTGTTCGGTTGCGTTCAGCCAGCCAGCAATGCGCGGGACATCACGATGTGCTGAATTTGATTGGTGCCCTCATATATTTGAGTGATCTTTGCGTCGCGCATCATTCGCTCGACGGGGAAGTCTCGGGTGTACCCCGCACCGCCGAGTAGCTGGACCGCGGATTCGGTGACATCCATGGCAACGTCTGAGGCAAAGCACTTTGCGGCCGCTGATATGAAGCTCAGATTGGATTCGCCACGGTGCGCGCGTGCCGCAGCGGAGTACACCATCAGCCGCGCTGCCTCGACCTTCATCGCCATCTCCGCGAGCTCGAACTGAATGGCCTGAAAGGTCGAAATCGACCTGCCGAATTGCTTGCGCTCCTTTGTGTAGCCGACCGCAAAATCGAGCGCTCCCTGTGCAACGCCAACAGCTTGCGCCCCCACAGTCGGGCGGGTGTGATCAAGAGTCCTCAGTGCGGTCTTCAGACCGGTGCCGGGTTCTCCGATGATTCGATCACCGGGGATACGGCAGTTTTCGAAATAGAGCTCGGTGGTCGGCGAGCCTTTGATACCCATCTTCCGCTCTTTGGGGCCAACGGTGAATCCTTCATCGTCCTTGTGCACCACAAATGCCGATACCCCATTGGCGCCCCTATCTGGGTCGGTCACCGCCATCACGGTGTACCAGGTGGATTTGCCGCCATTTGTGATCCAGCATTTGGTTCCGTTCAAGATCCACATGTCGCCTTCGGCGCGGGCGCGAGTTCGCATGCTGGCTGGGTCCGATCCAGCCTCCCGCTCGGACAGCGCATACGAAGCCATCGCTCCGTTGGCAATGTCCGGCAGCACTTGGCGCTTGAGGTCCTCGCCGCCGGCAAGGATGAGACCCGTGGTGCCGAGCTTGTTCACCGCCGGGATCAGCGACGAGGAGCAGCAACCGCGGGCAACCTCCTCGACCACGATGCAAGCGGCGACGCCATCAGCGCCTTGACCCCCGTATGCCTCCGGGATGTGGACGGCGTTGAAGCCGGACTGGTTGAGCGCGTCGAGAGCTTCCTGGGGGAATCGCTCTCGCTCGTCACAGTCCGCCGCGTAAGGAACGATGTCGCGTTCTGTCAGTGCGCGAATCGCGGCGCGTAGTTCCTGATGTTCATCGGTCAGTCTGAACAGATCGAACGAGGGATCAACAGCGGTGGTCATTGAATCTCCTTTGACGGGGTTGTTTTTTGACTTCGATGTTTTAATTGCGCGAGCGCGACGTCGGCGGCGTTGGCGCCGCACATGCCGTGGGCGCCCGGTCCTGGAGGAGTCGCCGCCGAGCAGATGTACATGCCGGGGATGCCGATCTTGTAGGGCGACAGCGTGATCCGGGGTCCGAACGTCAGCTGGCGGATGTCCTTCGAGCCCGTCATGATGTCCCCGCCGACGAAATTCGGGTTGTAGGTGGACATTTGGGTGGTGGTGCGGACCGTCATACCGACGATGCGATCCCGGAAGCCCGGTGCGAATCGCTCGATCTGGGCGATGATCGCCTCCGTGGCGTCACCGGAGAATCCGTTCGGCACATGCGCGTACGTCCAGAGCGGGTGGGTGTTTCCGACCGACCGCGCAGGATCGGCCAGGAACTGCTGACCGACCAAGACGAACGGACGCTCCGGCATGCGGCCGGCATGGATGTCCCGCTCCGTCGCGGCCAGTTCGGGGTAGCCGCCAACGACGTGCACAGTGCCTGCGCGGCGGGCTGAAGGGTTCGTCCACGGGACGCCACCTTCGATCGCGAAGTCGACCTTGAATGCGCCGGGGCCCTGCCGGAATCGCCGATAGGCGCGGGCGATTCGGCCTGGCAGGCGGTCGCCGAGAATTCCTGCGACGGCTTCGGGCGCCAGATCGAACATCGTTACCGCGGCGGGTGGCAGCTGCGAGGCCGTCTCGATCCGTGTGCCGGTCTCGATCTTGCCGCCGAGGTCGGCCAGCAGCGCGGCCAGCGCGTTGGTGATCGACTGTGAACCACCCGCCGCCACCGGCCAGCCATGGCGGTGTCCGGCGGTGAGAATTCCCAAGCCGATCGCCGATGTCATCGGGTAGTGCAGGGGCCGAAAGGCGTGCGCCGCAACGCCTCCGAACAATGCCCGAGTCTCCGGGTGTCGAAACCACCGCGCAAGAGCGGATGCAGGCAGCGCGGTCGGCGCACCGAAACGGGCCAGCGCCAACGGATGGTGCGGCATCCGCAGCAGCGGGCCCATGATGTCCTCGGCAAGCAAATCGAAACTGGCCGACGTCCTGCCGAACAGCCTGCGCCAGCGGGTACCGTCGGCGCCCAACCCGTCGGCGGTGGCGTCGACAGAGCGGTAGAGCACACCCGCGCCGCCCCCGTCGAGGGGATGGACGCAGTCGATTTCAGGCAGGCGCCAGGACAGACCGTAGCGTTCCAGGCCCAGCCCCGCGAGAAACTCCGAGCCGACGGCCATCGGGTGGATCGCCGAGCAGTGGTCGTGGAGCAGGCCGGGAATGATCGCCTCGCTGGTACGCGTGCCCCCGCCGATTTCGTCGGCTGCCTCCAGGACGGTGACCTGGAGGCCGGCCTTGGCGAGGGCCACCCCGGCGGCCAGGCCGTTCGGTCCGGCCCCGACCACGATGGCGGTGCTCATGCCAGCGCGCCGTGGCCGTGATCTGCCGGCTTCTTGCCGGACAGCGACCACGTGACCTCGGTTGGAATCGGGCCGTTGGGCAGCCAGGGCTGCTCGGCGACGGCGTCGGTCACCTTCCAGGTGCCGCGCTCTACCACGCCAAGGGCCCCGTCAATCACCTTGTAGTGCTGGACATGACTGCCCCAGGCCTGCGATTCGACCCAGACGACCGTGAGCTCGCCCGGCTCGAAGGCCGCTTCCCGCTGCACGGCCGCGATCATGTCCACGTCGTGCAGGTGGCCGTCACCGAAGTTGAATCCGATCAGCGAGTTGCACACGAACTCGCCCTCACGAACCGAACGGCTGTCGATGTCGGGCAGCGTTTTCAGCAGTACCGAGAACAGGCCGCGGCCCTGGCTGTGCATCGTGCGCCACGAGATCACCCGTTGCATCGTGACATCGGCCCAGTTGCGCTCGAGACCTAAATCGACGAACTGGTCGACCTGGTTCTTCGCGGTCCGGGTGACGTTGTTCAGCTTCGCCTCGGCGCCGGGCGCGAAGGCCCACACCGCCGACGCCCAGTTGCCTGCGTACTGCCGCATCGCAGGCAGGAACGACACCTTGTCGGGCCGGAAGTTGCCGAGGATCGGGTAGAACAGCAGCGCGGCGGCGATGATCAGCGCCAGCCAGGCCGGGGTCATGTCGAACACGGAGTAGCCGCCGGCGGCCGGGAAGCCAAGGAACAGGAAGATGGTCGCGTAGGCGAACAGCACGTTCCATTCCAGCGGCACGGCCAGCGGGAACGTTGAGATAATGAACAGGTGGAAGCACACCATGATCACCACGCCAACAAGCGTCACCCACTTGTTGGTCGAGAACAGGAGCACCAGCGGGGCAAGGATTTCCACCACGCTGCCCGGCCCGTGGGCCATGAAGCTGGCGACGTGCGACGGTCGTAAATCGTTAGGGTAGTTGCGATAGTGCGCCCGCTTCAGCCACTTGAACGGAATGAAGGGGCTGTTGCTGACCATCGGCGGGATGACGTTGGTGAAGTGCAGGCCGAGCTTCGATATCCCGGCGCCGACCCAGACCACCACGATCAACAACTTCAGCGCGATGATCATGTTGACGAACGGGAACACCGCGAACATGATCAGGGCGGGCAGGTACTGCTCACCCCGCGCCGCGAGGAAGACGATCTTGTCCCGCAATCCCATCAGCACCAGCAGCACGATCGGCGCGATCAGCAGCGCCGGATCGACCAGACCCGAGGTGTTGCCGGGCATCGCCGCGGACAGCGAATCACTATGCACACCAGGCAAAACCAGCGGGATGGCAACGCTGATCATCAACACGATGTACAGGCCGACGTCGAACCAGGTCCGCCGGTCCCCGTTGGTGAGTGGCACCCATTTCCATGGCCGCAGCCGGATGGTGCCCGGCCGTGCCCAGAACAGGATGCCGCCGGTCATCGGCTTGACCTTGCCGGCCAGCGGGCCCCAGGATCCGGCGACGCCGATGAGTTCGAGCAGCACGGTCCACAGGATCGCCTTCTCGTAGACGATGGGCTGATTCCACCACTGCGAGACATGAAGGAACGGAAGGCCCGACGTCAGCGTCGCCACTGCGATTCCGCCGAGTGCGTAGAGGAAGACAAGCTTGACGAGGTAGATGGCGTGGAAAATTCGCGGTGACCCAAATCCGTTGTCCACCCAGTCGGTGGCGAGGATCCGCATGCGCTCCATGAGCGGTTTGGCCATGAAGGTGTCCGGATCGACGTCCGGGAGGGTCGGTTTGGTGAATCCCATGATTGGCGCTCCTTTGCGGTCTGGCTGGGTTGTGTTTCAGTGCGCATCGACGAGTCGCTTGCGCAACTCCGGCTTGGCGATCTTGCCGACCGCGTTCTTGGGCAGGTCATCCATGATCGTGATCTCTACCGGCAGTTTGTATTTCGACAACGAGATGCGAAGGTGATCGCGGATCGCGTCGGTGTCAAGCGTCGTGTCGGGATGCAGTGACACGAACAACACCGGCTCCTCGCCGTAGACCGGGTGTGCGCGTCCGACGACTGCGGCCTCGGCGATCTGGGGGAGCCCGTGGACTACGGCCTCGATCTCGCGGGGGTAGATGTTCTCGCCGCCCCGGATGATCATGTCCTTGGCCCGGTCCACCAGGACGAGATAGCCGTCCTCGTCGAACCGGCCGACGTCACCGGTGTGCAGCCAGCCGTCGACGATCGTCTTCGCGGTTTCCTCGGGGCGATTCAGGTAGCCGCGCATGACATTCGGGCCCTTGATCACGACCTCGCCCGCCTCACCTTCGGGCACGGGGTTGCCTGTCGAGTCGACCAGGCGGATCGTCTGACCGGACACCGGCAGGCCCACCGTGCCGGGCTTGCGCTCGCCGTCCAACGGGTTGACCGTGCTGGCGCAGGATCCCTCCGACAACCCGTACCCCTCGATAATCGGGATGCCGTAACGGGATTCGAACGCGTCCAGCAGTTCGACGCTGGCCGGCGCCGCCCCACAGATGGCGAAGCGCACGGATGACGTGTCCGGTTCCACGCTCGCGGGCAGACCGCACAGCATCGTGTAGATGGTCGGCACGGCGGAGAAGTACGTGGGGCGACTCTGCTCGATCCGGTCGAAGAACGACTCCGGCCTGAATCGGCCCGCCACCGTCGCCCTGCCCCCGGCCAGCAGCGGTGACAGTGTCCCGACAACGATTCCGTTGACGTGGAACAACGGCAGTATCAGCAGACTGTGATCGGCACCGGTCAGCCCGAAGGCGTCGATCACCCCGTTGCACATCGCATCGAGGTTGGCGTGATCAAGCATCACGCCCTTGGGTCGACCGGTGGTTCCGCTGGTGTAGATCAGCAGGGCCAGCGCGTCGTCGCCCTCGTGAGGCGCATCGGCACCAGGTGTGGCTTCGGCCTTGTCGAGCTCGGCTGTGACAACCGTGGCCACCCCGGCGTCGAACTCGGGGGTCCGCGCGACGATCATCATTTTGGCGCCTGCGTCGGAGACCTGGTAGGTGACCTCCGCCGGCTGCAGCGAGGGGTTGATCGGCGTGACCGTCGCGCCCACTCGCCACGTCGCGAACAAGGACACGATGAAGCCGGCGGTATTGGGCAGCATGATCGCAACGACGTCGCCAGGCGATACTCCATAGGCGCGCAGCGCGGCCGCGGCGCGCTGCACGGCGGCCAGGAACTGGGCGTTGTCCAGATCGGTCTCGTCGTCGGCGACCGCCGGTCCGAGGGGGTTTTCCGCGGCGCGACGATCGGGAAGTGCGGATAGATTCACGTGCGGTTCTCCTCTGGGGTTGATGGGCGATAACGATAGGAAGTGGGCGATCCGCGACACAGTGATGAGCCGATAAGAGTCGACAGGCGCTTTGTTGCCAACGAACAACCTGTGAGCCCCGCCAATCGCCGGTTATCGGCCGCGCGACGATCTACTGTCATGTCGTGACCGCCCGCCGTGTCGACGGTGATATCGACGTGAGCAGCTACGTCGCCGAGACTGCCGACCGGCTCCATGATCGGCTGGCTGCGGTTTCGTCTGGCATTCAGGGTTTGTTGGAGGACCACATCCCCGAACTGCGGGGCGATGCGCGGGTCATGGAACTGCTCGGTGCCAGCGTCGAGGGAAACGTCGAACTCCTTCTGCATGCCCTCCGCTACGACATCCCGGTGGAGCGGGTGGAACCGCCGACGGCGGCGCTGGAGTACGCGCGCAGGCTCGCCCAGCACGGCGTACCGGTGAACGCGCTCGTCCGCGCCTATCGTCTCGGTCAGCGCCAGATGAACGAGATCGTCTTCGCCGAGGTGCGCGCGATCGATATCCCCGAACCGGTGCGGTTCACCGTCATCGAGGCGATCACCCGCACCCTGTTCGAATACATCGACTGGATCTCGCAGCAGGTCGTCGCGGTGTACGAGGATGAGCGCGAACGCTGGCTGGAGAACCAGAACAGTCTTCGGGCCATGCGGGTGGGAGAAGTACTGGCCGCGAACAAGGCCGTCGACGCAGATGCGTTGAGCACATCGTTCCGCTACCCGCTGCGATGGCACCATCTGGCCGTGATCATGTGGTGCCCGGACGACGGCACCGAGGGCGACGCACTCGCCTCGCTGCAGCGGTTCGTCCGGGAACTCGCACAGGCCGCAGGCGCCGATGCGAAGCCGTTGTTCGTCGCGGCCGACCGACTGTGCGGATACGGGTGGCTGCCGTTCCGCGCAGAACCGACCGAAGCCGTGGCCACGGTGCGCGCCCACGCCCAAAAGCAGGGGGGCGGCCCGAGTCTCGCGATCGGGACGACGGCGCCCGGCGTCGAGGGCTTCCGCCGCTCGCACCGCGAAGCCCTTGGGGCACGCGCCGTCGCAATGGCGGGGGACCGCCACGAGCGCATCGTGATTTCCGCCAGTGACCCCGGACTGTCCATCGCAGCGCTCCTCGGCGGCGATGTCGGCTACACCCGCGAATGGGTCAACGAGGTACTGGGCGACCTGGCGGCCGATACCGAGAACGACGAGCGATTGCGGGAGACGCTGCGGATATTCCTGGGCAGTGGCAGCAGCTACAAGACCGCGGCCGAAGAACTCGCCATGCACTTCAACACGGTGAAATACCGAGTGGGCCGTGCCGAGGTCCGGCGCGGTCGCCCGATTGCAGAGGATCGGCTCGCGGTCGAACTCGCACTGCTGGTGTGCCATTGGTACGGCGCCACCGTTCTGCGGCAGGACTCCGACTAGCACGAACGTCGAAGACAACGTCGACGGCGAACTTCGTCCTCCGAGAACAATCCCCTGGTGGCGGTTGTGCCTAATGTTCCGCGCATGCTTGGCAACATGGCGCAACAGCAGGTCGCGGAGATCGCAGAGGCGCTCTACCGGCGAACCGATGAGCTTGCACCGGTGCTTGCCCGCGCGATCACGCGTGAAGTGCGGTTGTACCAGACGACAAGGCCGGTGCCGTTCGAGGTCATCGTCAGCGGGTGCGCCGGGAACATGCGGCCGATATTCAACGCGATTGCCGGCGATTCGGCATTCGACCCAACCGCCGCGGCGGAGTTGGGAATTCAGCGCGCCGGCGATGGCGTGCCACTCACGTCGTTGATGGAGGCATACCGCGTCGGATTCCGTTACGTTTGGGACGCGGTGATGACGGAATCCGCGGCGCACAACCACCTCACCGGCGACAGTTTGCGCCTTCTGACCGCGAAAGTCTCTGCTGCCCAGGATATCTACACCGATGCGATGGCCGCCGCGTATCGGGAGGAGCAGGCGCGCCGGGTACTCAGCGATGAATCCGAGCGTTCGGTTCTCATCGATTCGGTCCTGCATGGGCGGCTGTTCGAACAGTGGAGCGTGTGGGAAGCGGCCGACTACCTCCGACTTCCCACCGAAGGCCCGTATGTTGTGATCGCTGCCGAAATCACCGCGGCAGGCGCGGAAGCACTGCCCGAAGTCCAATCGAAGTTGCGCAGCATCGATGTGTTTTCCGCGTGGCGCATGCTTCCCGATCTGCAGGTCGGGATCGTGCATGTCAATACCGACGACCACCTCGCGAGGGTGCTGGCACTCGTGTCCCGCATTGCGACCACGCGGGTCGGGGTGAGCACGCGCTTCAACGACCTGCGCGAGACGGCACAAGCGCTTCGATACGCCAGGATCACCCTGCGTGGCAGGCCGGACCCGCGACTGCGGGTGACTCAGTTCGACGACTCGATACTCGCCACCGCCGCCGTCAGTGCCCCAGAGGTGATGGTCAAACTCGTGAAGCCAACGATCGAGTGTTTCGCGGAACTTGCTCATAAGGAGCGCGACATTCTTTTCGATACCTTCAGGGTGTGGGTGGAGAACGACGGGTCAATGCAGGTGGCAGGCGAATTGCTGTTCTGTCACCCAAATACCGTGCGGTACCGGCTCCATCGGATCGAGCAGCGAACAGGCCGTTCACTGTCGCGTCCGCGTGACGTGGCTGAACTCTGTCTGGTAATGGAAGTTCATCGCCGTCTCATGTGGCAGACGCAGGATCGTGATTGTCTGACGCCGATCCCAGGAGAAGCCGGTGTAATTCGGTTGTGAGCCGGTGGATTTCTCGAGTCCGACACCACCAGGGTCAACCTGACGCGTTTCGGTCATTTCCACTCCAGGTGATTTCGGTGTCAACGGTTCGCGCGAGGCGATCCGCGCGTCGGCGAATTCATTGTCGCGCCGCCCGGAAACCGCCCGATTGTTTGTGGGTACAACATCGGCTGCATCGCGGTGTTATGCGCGACAAAGACAGGCGGCCCGGCGGCCGAGACGATTGACTAGCCAACGAAGCGGAGAAGACGGAGTCGCCATGTCGAATCTCGCGCTCAATCTTGTTGCCAGCGTCGCGCGAATCCCTGACCGGACCGCGGCCATCACCGACGAACATACGATGACGTACGCGGAATTGGATGCCGCATCGGCCCGGTTGGCGACGTTGCTCGAGCGCGAGGGGATCGGTGCGGGGGACCGGGTCGGCGTGATGCTTCCGAACATCGCCGCAGCGCCGATCGCCTACTACGGCATCTGGCGGCTTGGCGCGATCGCAGTGCCGATGAACCCGCTGATGCAGGCTCGCGAGGTGCAGTTCTACCTGTCGAACACCGGGTCCAAGGCCCTGATCGGGAGCCTGGGCTTTGCCGGCGCTGCGACCGGCGGCGCCGAGAGCGCCGGTGCGAAGCTGTGGCTCGTCGACGACGCCGAGCTGTCGCGGTTGACCGCCGGCATACCCGAGTTCGGCGATATCGTCGCGCGCGCCGACTCCGACACCGCCGTCGTGCTGCACACCTCGGGCACCACCGGCACGCCGAAGGGCGCGGAGCTGACCCACGGAAGCCTTGGCGCGAACCAGGAAGTACTCGTAAGATGCCTTTTGCGGCTGACCGACGACGACGTCGTGCTGGCCTGCTTGCCGCTGTTCCATGTGTTCGGGATGACCTGTGCGATGAACGCCGCGATCGCCGCCGGTGCCGGACTTTCGCTGTTGGCGCGCTTCGACCCGGCGAAGGCGATCGAGCGAATTCGGCGCGACCGCGTAACGGTGCTGGAGGCCGTGCCGACCATGTACAGCGCGCTGCTGTCAGTTGCCGATCGGTTCTCCGGGGACGCGACGGCCACCTTGCGGACGTGCGTGTCAGGCGGCGCGGCCCTGCCCGTCGCGGTACTCAACGAATTCGAGAAGACCTTCGATGCGGTGGTGTTGGAGGGGTACGGCCTATCCGAAACGTCCCCCGTCGTGACGTTCAATCACCCGGACGCAGAACGCCGCCCGGGATCGATCGGAACCCCGATCGAGGGTGTCCAGGTACGCCTTGTCGACGCAGCAGGCAACGAGGTTGCTGCGGGCACAGCGGGCGAGATTCAGATCAAAGGCCCGAATGTGATGAAGGGGTATTGGAATCTGCCCGACGCCACCGGCGAGGCGATCAAGGACGGCTGGTTCTCGACGGGCGATATCGCCGTCGTCGACGCCGACGGCTATTACTACGTCGTCGACCGCAAGAAGGACTTGATCATTCGCGGTGGATACAACGTTTATCCGCGAGAGATCGAAGAGGCGCTACACGAGCATCCAGCCGTTGCCGCGGTTGCGGTGATCGGCATTCCACATGAGTCACTGGGCGAGGAGGTCGGCGCAGCTGTGGTTCTGAAGGCCGGCGCTTCGGCCGAAGTCGACGATCTACGGCAATTCGTCAAGGGCCGTGTCGCCGCATACAAATATCCGCGACGCATATGGTTCGTGGACAGCCTGCCCATCGGTCCGACCGGAAAGCTGCTGCGCCGCGAAGTGAAACCACCACCCGAGGAGGCATAACACCGTGGTATCGACCACCAGCCGGAACGCCGACGAGCTAGCTGCACCGCTGGATCTGCTGCTGACCAGCTCGGCGCGGGGCATGGCCGACCGGTTGCTGCCGAACGTAGCGTGGAGCCGGTTCGCGCTCAGCCTCGCCAGCCAACCGCGCACCGTAGCGTCGCGCGCAGCCAAGCTGGGCCGGGAATTGGTTGCGATCGCCGAGGGCCGCTCCGATGTGGTTCCGGCGAAGGGCGACAAGAGATTCGCCGATCCGGCATGGCGCGGCAACCCATTGCTTCACCGCACAATGCAGGCCTATCTGGCGACGAACGATGCGGTAAATCAGCTCTTCTCGGACGCTGACCTCGACTGGCGGGATGCCGAGCGAATCCGGTTTGCGTTGGATTTCATCACCGAAGGACTTTCGCCGAGCAATAATCCGGTGCTGAGCCCGTTGGGGTGGAAGGCGCTCATCGACACCGGCGGGCTCAGCGCGGTTCGCGGGCTGCGGCACTTCGTCGGTGACATGTCGTCGGCGCCGCGGGTGCCATCCATGGTGGATCCCGAAGCATTCACGGTGGGCAAGGACATCGCCGTGACCGAAGGTTCGGTGGTGTTGCGTTGCGAGGAATTCGAGTTGATCCAGTACGCCCCCAAAACGGACAAGGTCTTGTCGACGCCGCTGCTCATGGTGCCGCCGGTGATCAACAAGTTCTACATCATGGACATCTCACCTGGGCGCAGCATGATCGAGTACTTTCTCCAGCAAGGCATCCAAGTCTTCGCGATCTCGTGGCGCAATCCCACTGCTGAACAGAGAAATTGGGGTTCCGACACCTACGGGCAGGCCATCCTGAACGCGCTCGACGCCGTCGAGAAGATCACGCAATCCGAGAGTACCCATCTGCAGGCGTCGTGCTCCGGGGGGATTCTCGCCGCCATGACGGCGGCGCACCTGAACGCAACGGGTCAAGGCCCGCGGCTCGCCGGGTTGACCCTCATGGTCACGGTTCTTGATCAGCGGAAAGCCGGCTTCGCCGCAGCGGCCATCGACGAAGAGGCCGCCAACGTCGCCATCGCATTGTCGGCCCGCAAGGGCTATCTGGACGGCAGGTCGCTGGCGGAGGTGTTCGCCTGGCTGCGGCCCACGGATCTGGTGTGGCGCTACTGGGTGAACAACTATGTCGAAGGCAAGTCACCGGCGGCCTTCAACGTGCTGTATTGGAATGCCGACACGACCAGGATGGCCGCGGCCCTGCATCGGGACATGGTGACGATGGGTGTGCACAATTCGCTAGCCACACCTGGCGCCGTCAGCATGCTGGGTACGCCGGTGGATCTCAGCCAGCTGACCACCGACGCCTATGTGGTCGCGGGGGTCGCCGACCATATATCGCCGTGGCAAGCCTGTTATCGCAGTGCCCGGCTGCTCGGTATCAAGAATCTGCGCTTCGTGCTGTCGTCCAGCGGACACATCGCGTCGCTGGTAAACCCGCCGGGCAACCCAAAGGCGAGCTTCCGGACCGCTGGCGTCGACGAACCCGATCCTGAGTTCTGGCTGGAGTCGGCGGACCAGCACACGGACTCCTGGTGGCCGGACTTCGTCTCCTGGCTCGGCGCACGCAGCGGTGAGAAGAAAGACGCGCCCAAGTCGCTCGGCGGCGCGGGCATGGCACCACTGGAGCCGGCCCCCGGCTCCTACGTACTCGAGCGCTGAACACGAGAAGAGGTTGTATGACAACCGTTTTGGAAGAACCTGCTGATCTGGTCAAGCTGGTCGGACAGCGGCTCGGCACCTCGGACTGGATCGAGATAACCCAGGATCAGGTCGACCGGTTTGCCGACGCCACCGGGGACAAGCAGTGGATTCACACCGATCCGCAGCGAGCCGCCAACGGCCCCTTCGGTGGCACCATCGCGCACGGCTACCTGACCCTCTCGCTTGCGCCGGTGGTGATCGCACAGGTGTTGGAGATCCGCGAACTGACCGCCGCGCTGAACTACGGGCTGAACAAGGTGCGATTCCCGGCTCCGCTACCGGTGGGGGCCCTGATGCGCGCGGTAGTCACGGTCATGAGCGCTCAGCAGAAGACCTCCGGCGTCGAATCGGTATTCACGCTGACGTACGAGATCGACGGTCAGGACCGACCCGCCTGTGTCGCCGACGTCATCGTGTTGTACCCATGACCGCCGCGGCCGCAAAGGAGTTGGGCATGGAACGACTGGAACCTGTTCTCGGCCAGCAGATCCGGGTGAACGTACGCATGGGGTCGGGTGTGCCGCTGGTGCTGTGCAATGGAATCGGCGCCAGTCTCGAAGTGCTGGATCCGCTCGTCGCGAATCTGCATCCTGATACGACCGTGGTGCGCTTCGACGTGCCAGGTACCGGTGGTTCACCGAACTCACCCCTGCCATACGTGTTTCCGTATCTGGCGGCTGTGCTTGGCAAGCTGCTCAAGAAGGTTGGACTTACCGGCGAGGTGGATGTACTCGGCTTGTCGTGGGGCGGCGCGCTGGCTCAGCAGTTTGCGTTTCAGAACCCGCGTCGCTGCCGGCGGTTGATCCTGGTGTCCACCGGTACGGGTGCAATCATGGTGCCCGGAAATCCATTGGTGCTGGCGAAGATGGTGACGCCGCGCAGGTTCTTGGATCACGATTACGCCGCCTCCATCGTCGGCGATCTTTATGGCGGAACCGTGCGCACCGATGCGTCGATCGTAAAGGGATTGTTCGACCGCCAGCTGATGGCTGGTTCGCGGGTGGGCTACCTGCACCAGCTCCTCGCCGGTGCGGTGTGGACCAGCGTGGTCGCCTTGCCCCTGATCCGCCAGCGGACGTTGATCATCGCGGGGCGCGACGATCCGATCGTGCCAAGGGCCAACGCCAGGATCATGGCGCGGTTGCTGCCACATGCGAGGGTGTACGTGCATGCGGGCGGTCACGTCGACTTGATCATCAACACCGCCGAATTGGGTCCGGTGATCGAGAGTTTCAGAGATGAACCGGACTGAGGGAGCACCCATGAGTACCGCGACCACCACCGACAGCGCCGATTTCTACGCACTGGAGTCGCTGCTTGACGACGACGAGCAAGACTATCTACACCGCGTGCGGAATTTCATGAAATCTGAGGTGGAGCCAAGCGTCAATCAGCATTGGCAGCGGGGGAGCTTTCCGTTCGAGATCGTCCCGGGCTTTCGGCGACTCGGGCTGGCGGGGTTGCCGTACAAGGGATTCGGCTGTCCAGGAAGGTCGTTTCTTCTCGACGGCATGGTGGCGATGGAACTGGCCCGCACGGACCCGTCGATCGCCACGTTCGCCGGTGTACACGGCGGGTTGTCAATGGGCTCCATCTATCTGTGCGGCAGCGAGGAGCAGAAGGAACGCTACCTGCCGGGCATGGCTCGACTTGACGCAATCGGGGCGTTCGGTCTGACGGAGCCCGACGTCGGTTCGGGCGCCTCGGGCGGCTTGACGACGACGGCTCGCCGCGACGGCGACACGTGGATTCTCAACGGGCAGAAGAAGTGGATCGGCAACGCCACCTTCTGCGACCTGACGGTGATCTGGGCCAAGGACGTGGCCGACAACCAGGTCAAGGGCTTCATCGTGGCCAACGACACCCCGGGCTTTTCGACCACGAAACTGGAAGACAAGATTGCGCTGCGCATCGTCCAGAACGCCGTCATCACCCTCGACGATGTCCGTGTTTCCGAGGATGACCGCCTGCAGAACGCGAACTCGTTCCGCGACACCGCCGAGGTACTGCGGATGACCCGCGCCGGGGTGGCCTGGATGGCGGTGGGGTGCGCGCGAGGCGCCTACGAGAACGCCCTGGCCTATGCGACATCCCGTGAACAATTCGGTCGGCCCATCGCGGGCTTCCAACTTGTGCAGGACCTGTTGGTGCGGATGCTGGGCAATATCACGTCGTCGTGGGCGCTGTGCGCGCGACTGTCCCAGCTGCAGGACGAGGGACACGCAGAAGATCGGCACTCGTCGCTGGCGAAGGCATGGTGCACGGGAAGGATGCGCGAAACCGTCGGCTACGCACGCGAACTACTGGGTGGCAACGGGATTCTCCTGGAGCACAACGTCGGACGGTTCGTTGCCGACGCCGAAGCCATCTACTCCTACGAAGGCACCCGTGAGATGAACACCCTTATCGTCGGGCGCGCGATCACCGGGCTCAGTGCGTTCGTGTAGGTGAGGGGAGGAGACACGAGTATTCGAAGGCGCCGAGTGACGAATTCGACCAGCACCGAGGTGGGCAATTCCGATTGCCTGCCGCTGCCCACGTGACAACGGCCATGAGCACCGCGGATATCGACGCACAGGTGATGGAAATCGGCTCGGTGATCGGGCGTCGCATCGATGAGATGGCCCAGCAGGTTGCCTCCTCGGTCATCGCCAACGTCGAGTTCTACAAGGACCCCAGCGTGGTGAGTGCCGAGGAGCTGTTGTCGAGCAGTACAGAGAACATCCGATTTCTGTTCAACGGGCTTCGCGACGGTGCTGGCTTTGACACTTCACCCGCCGTTGTCACCGGAACCAATCGGGCCGCCGCCGGGGTGCCTCTACCCGTCGTGATGGACGCGTTCCGCGTCGCTCTGCATCACCTGTGGGAGAACATGATCGAAGTGGCGGGCGCACACGCAGACATCGGCCGCGATGCGCTGTTGCGGGCGACCGCCCGGCTCTGGCAGGCACAGGACGTGTACACCGATGCGATGACCGCGGCGTACCGGCGGCAGGCAATGCATCAGGCGCTGGAGGATGAGGCCGAACGTTCCGCGCTGACCGAGGCGCTGCTCCAGGCCCGGATCACCGACGACCGCAGCCTGTGGGAAGTTGCACAGCTCTTGCGATTGCCCCAGAAAGGTCCGTACGTGGTGATTGCAGCCCGGTGCCCGTCCGTTGGCAAGCAGGCACTCCCGGGAATCCATGCCATGCTGCGGGGCATCGACGTCCACTCCGCCTGGCGGTTGTTGCCCGATCTGCAAGCCGGCATCGCCCACATCTCAAGCGATGTCGAACGTGGTGCCCTACTGCAACTACTCGGCCGGGTAGCGACGACCGCCGTCGGGGTCAGCCCCGGGTTCGACAATCTCGCCGACACTGCCGAGGCCCTGCGGTACGCACGCGTGGCGGCAAATGCCCGGGGCAGGGGACCCGGTACGGTCACGGTTTTCGACGACTCGGTCATCGCGGTCGCTGCGGTCAGCGCTCCGGAGGTGACGACGAAGGTGGCCGCCCTCGTTCTCGGTGCGTTCAACGACATGACAACTGAGGAAAAGACGGTTCTGTTCGACACCTTCCGGACGTGGGTGGACAACGACGGGTCGATCCCGACCGCGGCCGCGCAGCTTTACTGCCATCCCAACACGGTGCGTTACCGGCTGCACCGCATCGAGGAACGCACCGGGCGGTCTCTATCTGCGCCTCGTGAACTCGCCGAGCTCTGCCTGGCATTCGAGACCTACCAAGACGGTTGGTAGCGCTGCACCGATCCAACGGCACCGTCATTCTGAGGACAGATGCAGGTCACGAGTAGGCGAGCTATATGACACCGACCGCAGGGGCGGAGCGGCAGCGGATAAGTGGCTCTGGTCGCCTCGACCTTGGCCTGCACCAGGCCAGCGACTGGTATCTGTGGGGCCCCTACCTCAGCGAAAGGCAATGGGGCACGGTTCGCGAAGACTACAGCCCCGACGGGGACGCCTGGAACTACCTACCGCACGACCACGCGCGCTCGCGCGCGTACCGCTGGGGCGAGGACGGGCTCGCCGGCTTCTGTGACATCGAGCAGCGGTTGTGCATGGCGCTGGCGTTGTGGAACGGGCATGACCCGATCCTCAAGGAGCGGTCGTTCGGCTTGACCGGCGCGGAGGCCAATCATGGCGAGGACGTCAAGGAGTACTGGTGGTATCGCGATGCTGTGCCCAGCCACGCCTGGAACAGCTGGCGCTACCACTACCCACAGCGGGCTTACCCATATCAACAACTGCTCGATGAGAACAGGCGGCGTGGAAAGCTGGATCCCGAGTACGAGTTGCTCGACACCGGGGCGTTCGACGACGACCGCTACTGGGTCGTCGACGTCCAGTACGCCAAGGCTGATCCGACCGACATCCTGATGACCGTCAATGTGACGAACGTCGGGCCCGACACCGAACTGCTGCACGTGCTTCCGACCATGTGGTACCGCAACACCTGGTCCTGGGACGCCGATGGAACCCGACCGACGATCACGGCCACATCGACCGGGACCGCGGCCGTGAACCATCCGTTCCTGGGTCAACTCGAGCTGTTGCCCGGGCCGGACCCACAGGGCGTTCACCCGGAGCTGCTGTTCTGTGACAACGACACGAATCTTGAACGGCTCTATGGAGTTCCGTCTTCCTCACGATGGCCCAAGGACGGAATCAACGACCACGTCGTCACAGGCGCTGACACGGTCAATCCGGAGCGACGGGGCACCAAGTGTGCGGCCTGGTACCGGCTGACGGTGGGCCCTGGCGAGACCGCACAAGTGCGGCTGCGCCTGCGACCGAAAGGCACTGGCCCGGACGCGGCAACCGCGCTCGGCGCGGACTTCACCCGGGTGCAAGCGCAACGACGGGACGAGGCCGACGAGTTCTACGCCGAACTTACGCCTCTAGCAGCATCGGCCGATGAAGCGGCGGTCATGCGTCAGGCGTTCGCCGGCATGTTGTGGAACAAGCAGTTCTACAACTACAACGTGGCCCGCTGGCTGGACGGCGACCCGAGCCAGCCGCCACCCCCGGCGCAGCGGCGGGACGTCCGCAACGCTCGGTGGCGCAGCTTCGAGGCGTTCGACGTCATGTCGATGCCCGACACGTGGGAGTACCCGTGGTTTGCGGCCTGGGACTTGGCATTTCATTGCGTTGCACTTGTGCATGTCGATCCCGCGTTCGCGAAGTATCAGCTGTCGCTGTTGTGCCGCGAGTGGTTTCAGAACCCCAACGGTGCCCTGCCCGCGTATGAGTGGGACTTCAACGATGTCAACCCGCCGGTACAGGCGTGGGCGGCGCTGGAAGTGTTCGCCATCGACGGCGGTCGCGACTTCGACTTCCTCAGCCGAATCTTCGACAAGCTGCTGGTGAACTTCACCTGGTGGGTGAACCGCGAAGACGCCAATGGCTCCAACCTGTTTGAGGGTGGATTCATGGGTCTGGACAACATCGGCCCCATCGACCGCTCGCATCTTCCTGTCGACGGACTCCTCGAGCAGTCTGACGCAACCGGCTGGATGGCAGGGTACGCATTGTCGATGGCCACCATCGCGGCGATCCTGCACGGGTCTGGGCATCGGCCCGCGCTCGACCTGGTGCAGAAGTTCCTCGAGCACTTTGCGGGTATCTCGGAAGCCCTTGAGACGGTCGGCCTTTGGGATGATGAGGATGGCTTCTTCTATGACCGAATCCTGCAGCCTGACGGCAGTGCCGTGCCGGTCCGGGTGCGCTCGATGGTCGCGATGATCCCGCTGCTGGCCGCGGCAGTTGTCGACGAGGAGGCCATCGACCGGACGCTGGTGACCGGCAAGATGTTCGCCGACTACCTGCGTCGCCATGGGCTCGGAGGGACCAAGGAGATGGCCGATGCCGGAATCCTGCGCGGGCAGCCGGGACAGCGGCGCCTGCTCGTCGGGGTGACCGGTCTGGATCGCGTGCGGCGGTTATGCCGAGCCCTGTTCGATCCGGCAGAATTCCTGTCGCCGCACGGGCTCCGGTCCCTGTCCGCCTACCACCGGGAGCATCCTTACGTCCTGGACGTAGAGGGTGTGCGCGCCGGGATCGACTACGAACCAGCGGAATCAACCACCGCGATGTTCGGCGGCAACTCGAATTGGCGTGGCCCGCTGTGGTTTCCGCTGAACTACCTGGTTGCCACCGCGTTAGAGCGATACCACGAGTTCTTCGGCGATGAGCTGACGATCGAGTACCCGACCGGATCGGGATCCAACGCCACGCTGGATGTGGTCGCCGCCGATCTCTGGGAGCGGCTCGTCTCGCTTTTCCTCGTCGACGAAGAGGGACGACGCCCGTGCTTCGGCGGCGTAGAGCGCATGCAGACCGATCCCCGATGGCGCGACAACCTGCTCTTTCATGAGTACTTTCACGGCGACAACGGTGCCGGTCTCGGCGCGTCGCACCAGACTGGGTGGACCGGACTGGTCGCCGACGTGATCAGGCGCCGCCACCACGCCTACCCTAAGGCGTCGGAAGTCATCCAGCGTCTGGTACAGGGAGAGGACACCGCGTGAGCGCCACCATCCTTCCGGGCCGTCCCGCTCCGCTCGGCGCGACGCCGGGTCCGCAAGGCACGAACTTCGCCGTGTCGTCCAACGGTGACGAGGTCAGGCTGTGCCTGTTCAGTGGCGACGGCGGTGAAACCCAACTGCTGCTACCAGAGCGTGACGGCGACGTCTGGCACGGATTCGTGCCCGGTGTGGTGCCAGGACAGGCCTACGGCTATCGGGTCAGCGGACCGTACGATCGCGCGCACGGGGAGCGCTACAACCCTGCCAAACTCCTGCTCGACCCCTATGCGCGAGCGATCAACGGCGACGTACGGTTCGGGCCCGAATTGCTCGATTACGCGATGGACAACACCGGTGCACTCAGCCCGCTGGATTCCGCAGCACAGATGCCGCGCAGCCTGGTGGCCGCAGCCGCGTCGACACCACTACCGCCGGGGCCGGGACACGCCTTGGCCGACACGATCCTCTACGAGGTGCACGTGCGGGGGTTCACCGCCGAGCATCCTGGTGTGCCACCGGAACTGCGTGGCACCTACGCGGGCTTGGCGCACGAGTCGGCGGTGCAACACCTCGTCGACCTCGGCGTCACCACGGTCGAGCTGCTGCCGATTCACCACAACGTGCCCGAGTCCTTCCTCGTCGAACGGGGCCTGACGAACTACTGGGGCTACAACACCATCGGGTTCTTCGCGCCGCACGCGGCCTACTCCGCGGCGGTGCGAGCCGGGAGATCCGGAGGTCAGGTCGAGGAATTCCGCAACATGGTGATCGCGTTGCACGCGGCCGGCTTGGAAGTGGTGTTGGACGTCGTCTTCAACCACACCGCTGAAGGGGGCGCCGGTGGCCCGACGTTGTGTCATCGCGGGCTGGACAACGCAGCCTACTACCGACTCGAGCAGAACGATCCCAGTCGCTACGTCGACACGACGGGGTGCGGAAATTCGCTGAACACCGCCGACGCGACGACGCTGCGGATGATCATGGACTCACTGCGGTACTGGGTGTCCGAGATGGGCGTCGACGGTTTTCGGTTTGATCTGGCGCCAACGCTAGGCCGAGAAGATGGTGACTTCGACCCGTTTTCGGCGTTCTTCGACACCGTCGGCCAGGATCCGATTGTGTCGCAGGTGAAGCTCATTGCCGAGCCATGGGATGTCGGCCGCATGGACAGCTACGGCATCGGCCGCTTTCCGCCGTTGTGGTCCGAGTGGAACGGGCGCTTCCGCGACACGGTGCGCGACTGGTGGCGCAGCAGCGATCGGCAGCTGCCGGACTTCGCCACGCGGCTGTGTGGTTCGGCCGATCTCTACGACCGGCCCGACGAAGGACGCCGACCCAGCGCGTCGGTCAACTTCGTCACCGTGCACGACGGGTTCACCCTCAACGACCTGGTGTCCTACGACGGCAAGCACAACGAGGCCAACACGGAGAACAACCGCGACGGCACCGACGACAACCGGTCCTGGAACTGCGGGGCCGAGGGGCCGACCGACAACGTGGACGTGAATGAGTTGCGGGCGCGGCAAAAACGGGCGTTCCTTGCGACCCTGCTCCTTTCCGCCGGCGTGCCGCTGTTGCTCGGCGGCGACGAGATCGGCCGCACCCAGCGCGGCAACAACAACGCCTACTGTCAGGACAACGAGATCACGTGGTTCGACTGGTCGGGGATCGACGATGACCTGCTTCGGTTCACCAAGGACCTCATCGCGCTGCGCCGCGGCCACCCCGCTTTCCGCAGGCGTCGCTATCTGACTGGCAAGGCGACGGCGGATCTTGGCTGGTTCACCCCGGCGGGCACTCGAATGACAGCCGAAGACTGGGCCGACCCGGTAGCCCGAAGTGTCGCGTTGTTCATCGACGGCGCAACAGATCCCGACATCGGCGCCGACGGCACGCCGATGGTCGATAGCGATTTTCTCATGTTGATCAACGCGTGGTGGGAGCCGTTGACCTTCACGGTGCCGGCAAACCTGTCGGCGCGGCAGTGGAGCGTCGTGTGCGACACCTTCGAACCTGCGCGGAAGATCGGTGTCGCAAAGGATCTTTCGGTTGGGCCGCGCTCGATCATGATCTTGCAGGCGCCATCGAGCTGAGCGTCGGACACGGCGTCACTGTTGCCCCGGCGCTGCAGCTAGTCGGTGCCGCCTTTGCCTTCCTCGTCCCGACCGGAACGTGAGGGGATGAGAAGGAGCTTGCCGACCGTCTGCTGGGATTCGAGGTCTCGGTGCGCGGTAACAGCGTCTTCGAGGGGATAGGTGCGGTCGATCAGCACGTCCAGGGTCCCGTCTTCGATCCAGTGCATCACCTGCAACGCGCGCTGACGCCACTGATCGATCGACTCCTCTGGAGCATCTCCGCGGATGAAGACGAAACGTACTCCGTGAGGTTGCTCCCACAAGTTGATGGGACGTATGTGACCTCCTGCGTAGCCGTACGTGACGAAGGTGCCGCCAACACGCAGTGCGGATACGCTCGTGTCGAACAGGGTCTTTCCGGTTCCGTCGAATGCGATGTCCACGCCCTTGCCGTCGGTGACCACCCGGATGGCTTCGTCCAAATCCTCGATCTCCTCGCGTACCAGCACCTGCCGGGCACCGGCGTCGAGAGCCGACTGCGCCTTGTGTCCTTTCGATACCGTGGCAATCACCCGCCCGCCGCGGTGGGTTGACAGTTGAGTCAACATACGACCCACGCCGCTACCAGCCGAATGTACAAGTACCGCAGCGTCCTTCGGGACGGGGACGGCTACGCATGACAGGTACTGTGCAGTCATCCCCTGCATCAGTGCGCCCGCGGCCGCCTCGAAGGTGACGGCCTCGGGGATCGGGACGAGGCGTTCGTTCGGAACGGCGATCATTTCCGCGTAGCTTCCGGGGATGTGCTCCCACGCCACTCTGTCGCCGACCTTCGCGGTGGACTGATCGCCAACCGCGACCACGACTCCCGCACCGTCCACGCCCAACGCCAGCGGCAAAGCGTACGTTCTTGGTGCCGGGCCTGCGATGCCGGTTGGGACAAGTCCGCGGCGGACGTTGGTGTCCATCAGGTTGATGCCGGCTGCCTTCACCTCGACAACGACCTCGTCGCATTTCGGTGTCGGAACCGGGCGCTCCTCGACGCGCAACACCTCGGCTTTGCCGTATTCCGACGCTGTAATGACTCGCACGGTTGCTCATTTCTCTCAATGTGTTTCCGATTGTGGGGGAGTGGGTAATTCACCCGTCCCACACAGATGCGTCGTCGGGCGGGTAGTTGGCGCAGTTGTCAGTTACTTTCGCGGCGACACCCTTGTTGTTGAAGAAGATCTTCGCCCAGTTGGGCCAGGACGCGGTCATGGGATCGGCAAAATTTGTGGCCATCCGTTCTGAGTAGGCGCGGCGGTCAGCGGGGCTGAGCGAGTAGAAGTAATGCGCGTTGTCGATCGCGGCCTGCTGCACCTGAGGCGACTTGTTGTGCTTGTCGATGATGTAGCGCTCGTAATAGATTGGCGTGAAGTCCCGTGCGGCAGCAAGGATCTGCTCTGCCGTGCAGGTCGTGACGATCATCCGGTGGGGGATCGGATAGTCGTCGGTAGCATCGGCCGCCGCGACCGTGGGGAATGCCGTAGCCGCGAACGCTCCTGTGAGCAGGGCGATCACGGCTCGTGAAACCGGTCGGATTCTCATCGGTTTGATTCGGCGAACGCAGCCACGACCGGCTGTTGCTCGGGGCAGTACGTTTCGATTGCGGCGGCCATAAATTGCCACGTTTGCTCGGTGTTGGTGCCACGGGGCAGGTTGTGCGACAGGAACACGGCGGACTTCTCGGCACTGCTGTCCAAACCATCGCCCAACCGCTTACACATGATCTTCGCCAGCCAGGCGTGGTAATCGCGCTGTCCGTAGATGCCGTAACCGTGCAACTCATTCGCGAAATCGGTATCGACATCGGCATGCGCCGGAGCCGCCGCCACCACAGCGATCACGATGGATATCAGTACAGAAACCGTGCCCAATCTCATTGCTGTCCTTCGGGAATCATTGATTTCAGCCCGAGCGGCTCAGTACTGGGTGCGTCCTCTGCCGCTGGATCGCGAACGGGGGGACTCGCTGCCGACTGGGGCGCGGCGTGGGTGTGTACTCGTCGCGGCCACCAGAACCACCGTCCGAGGAGTGCCGCGATGGCTGGGGTCATGAAGGATCGCACGACGAGCGTGTCGAAGAGCAGTCCGAGCATGATGGTGGAGCCGATCTGGCCGGCGATGCGTAGGTCGCTGGCCATCATCGACCCCATGGTGAAGGCGAACACCAGTCCGGCGGCGGTGACCACCTTGCCGGTGCCGCCCATGGACCGGATGATGCCGGTCTTCAGCCCGGCGTGGATCTCTTCTTGGAACCTGGAGACCAGCAGCAGGTTGTAGTCGGATCCCACTGCCAACATGATCACGATGGCCATCGGCAGCACCAGCCAGTTCAGCGGCATGTGCAAGATGTGCTGCCAGAGCAGCACCGATAGCCCAAAGGAGGAGGCCAGCGAGATGGTGACGGTGCCGACGATGACGGCGGCGGCGACCAGGCTTCGGGTGAGGCCCAGCATGACCAGGAAGATCAGGCATATCGACGCGGTGACGGCGATCATCAGGTCGTACATGGAGCCGTCGCGCATGTCCTTGTAGGTGGCCGCGGTGCCGCCCAGGTACAGATTGGCGCTTTCCAGTGGTGTTCCCTTCACCGCCTCGCTTGCCGCCGACATGATGGGGTCGACGTGCGAGATGCCTTCTGGGGTGGCCGGATCGCCCTTGTGGGTGATGATGTACTGCGCGGACTTGCCGTCCGGGGACAAGAACAGCTTCAGACCCCGGATGAAGTCTGGGTTCTGGAACGCCTCGGGCGGCAGGTAGAAGGAGTCATCGTTCTTGGCCGCGTCAAACGCTTGCCCCATGACGGTGGCGTTCTGGGAGAAGGCGTCCATTTGGTTGATCAAGCCGGAGAACGTGCTTGCCGTCGCCATCGTGAGTTCGCGCACCGTCTGCAGGGTGGCGATCAATTGCGGCAACGTGGCATCCAATTGGGGCAGGATCACGTCGATTTTGTCGATGTCCCGGGTGACGTTGCCGATGTCGTCGGTCAGCTTGTCGATGCCGTCCAACGCGTCGAATAACGATCGCAGCGACCAGCAGATCGGAATGTCGAAGCAATGGGGTTCCCAGTAGAAGTAGTTTCGGATCGGTCGAAAGAAGTCGTCGAAGTCGGCGATGTGGTCGCGCAAATCGCCGGTGTCGGCTTGGATTTGATGCGTTTGGCCCGTCAAATCGTGAGTGACGTCGGTGAGTTGATGCGTAAGGTCTGAGATGTGCTGGCTGATGTTGATGGTCACCAGCAGCTGATCGCTCATCTTGTTCAGATTGTCGATGGCGTCGTGCATGTATTTCTGGTTCATGATGGTCTGGCTGCTTTGCATGCTGATCTGGAACGGGATCGAACTGTGGTCGATCGGGGAACCCAGCGGTCGGGTGATGTTCTGCACCCGGGCGATACCGGGAATGTGGAAGATGCCGCGGGCGATGCGGTCCAGCACCAGCATGTCGGCCGGGTTGCGCAGATCGTGATCGGCCTCGACCATCAACAGTTCGGGCTCCATGCGGGCTTGCGGGAAGTGCCGGTCCGAGGCGTGGTAGCCGACATTGGCCGGCGTGTTTCCCGGGATGTAGTAGCGGTCGTTGTAATTGGTCGTGTATGCCGGTAGCGCCAGCAACCCGACCAGCGCGACCAGGGTGGTGGCGGCCAGAATTGGTCCAGGCCAGCGCACGACAGCGGTGCCGACGCGACGCCACCCCCGCTCGCTATGGGCTCTTTTGGGGTCGAAGACCCCGAACCGGCTGGCCGCGACAACGATTGCCGGCCCGAGCGTCAACGAGGCCGCCAGTACCACCAGCAGACCCAACGCGCACGGCAGGCCGAGGCTGTGGAAGTAGGGAAGCCGGGTGAGGGTCATACAAAACATCGCACCGGCGACGGTCAGTCCCGATCCCACGATCACATGCGCGGTACCTCTGAACATGTTGTAATAGGCGGCTTTACGATCCAGTCCCCGCGACCTGGCCTCCTGATAGCGGCCAACCCAAAAGATCGCGTAGTCGGTCGATGCCGCAATCGCCAGCACGATCAGCAGATTGACCGCAAAGGTGGACAGGCCTATGAGGCCGTTGTTGCCCAGAACCGCGATCACACCGCGCGCGGCCAGCAATTCGATCCCGATCGTGAAAAGCAAGACGACAGTGGTGAAAAACGAGCGGTAGACCAAAAGCAGCATGACCGCGATAACCACCAGGGTGACGAGGGTGATCTTCTTCGCACCTTCGTCGCCGTACACGCGTCGATCGGTGGCCAGTGGCCCGGGACCGGTCACGTAGGCCTTGATTCCGGGCGGCGGGGGCACGCTGTCGACGATGCGCTGCACCGCGGCCACCGAGTCGTTGGCTTCGGTGCCGCCTTGATCGCCGCGCAGGTTCAACTGCACATAGGCCGCCTTGCCGTCGGCGCTCTGTGAACCGGCCGCGGTCAGCGGATCGCCCCAGAAGTTGCTGATGTGCTCAATATGCGTGGTATCGCCGGACAGCTTCTGGATCAGCGTGTCGTAGAACCGATGCGCGTCGTCACCCAGTTTGTCCTGGCCTTCCAACAACACCATGGCCGTGGTGTCAGAATCGAACTGCTGAAAGTTCTTGCCGATGCGCATCATCGAGATCGTCGACGGAGCGTCCTTGGCGGTCATCGCCACCGAGTGCGCCGCTCCGACCTCTTCCAACTGCGGTGCAACAACGTTGACCACCACTGTCAGGGCCAGCCAGCCCAAGATGATCGGCACCGACAACCAGCGGATCGTGCGCGCAATGAACGGCCGCTTCTCCGCTTCGGCGGGCAAGCTGTGGCGATTGCTCATGCGGACTTCACCAGGCAAGAGGTCTGGGCATGGTATGCGTCAACCGAATTCTCTTCGCGCACATCACCATTGACTGTGATTCGGCAACCAATGCTGTCGCTGTTGCCCTGCGCGACCACGTTCGCGGCAACCGCGGTCAGCGTGGTGACGAGCTCGATCGACCACGGCAACGTCACCCCGTCAACACGCTGTGGCTGAGCGTCCGCATCCAAGTAATTGATGTCGGCGACTGTCCCCGCCGGGCCGAAGATCTCGTACAGCACCCGCTTGGGGTTGAACTGAACGATCGCATCGGAATTGCCAACATCCGGGCGGTACATGTTGGAGCCGAAGATCCCATGCAGCCGCGAGACGGTGAACGCGGCGACCGCTACCACGATCGCCATGACCAGAGGTATCCAGGCGCGCTTGAAGAGGCGAGTCATCGCACTCCTTCGCTTAGTCTCGGTGAGTGCCTCTACTTCGTGACTGACAAATGACGTATAACGTCAGCAGTCAGTGTCCAACGCCGACCGGTGGCTGTCAAGTGCGGGGCAATCGGACAACGCTCTCGCGAATACGTCACCGAACGGCTGACAAAAGATGTAACATGCATTCATGCCTCGAGGATCACGCAGTCAACCAGCCGAATCCGCGAGCACCGACGATGCGCGCGAGCGCATCCTGGCCGCCGCGGAACGCTGCATCGATCGTCACGGAATCCGCAAGACCACGATGGACGACGTTGCGTCCGAGGTCGGACTGTCGCGGCCAAGCGTCTACCGCTACTTCGCAGATCGCGACGATCTGCTCGTCGAACTGATCGCCCGGCACGCACGGGTGATAAACGAGCGGGCACACAAGTCGATCTCCCGGCACAGCAGCTTGTCAGATCAACTCATCGAGGGTGTGCTCAACATCGCCGACAATGCCCGCCGCGACCCGCTGACGCGCTACGCGATCGACACCGACGGCTCGAGCCTGAGCCGACGAATCACCACTTCGGGGATGTCGGAGGCGATGAGGGCCGAGATCTGGGATCCCTATCTCGACACGGCCATCGCTAACAACGAACTGCCCCCCGGACTGCCCCGATCGGACATTCACCTCTGGTTGGGCAACCTTACGAAGATGGTGATGCGGGGAGTGGAGGATGGTGAGGGCGACCTCAAGCGTTACCGGTCGATACTGCGTCGCTTCGTCGCGCCCGCATTCTCGGGCTCGATCGTCACGTGACGCGGTAGCCCGGCTCGACCCCGCCTGATCGCTCACCCCTTATCGGCGCCGCTGGCCACCTGTTGGGTCCGACGCGGCGCGAGCTCGAACGTACCGGTCCCCAGGTGGATCTGGATCTCGCGGTGTCGCATGGATTGCAATACACCGGACGATTTACGTCAGATTGTTTGACAGTTCAACGATCGGCGATCGCATTCGCTTGACAGCTTCACCAACCGGGTGCAGACTGACAAAAAACGTTAATCGTCAGCTTTACGTCACCGGAATCGCTGGACGCATGCGCTACCGCTGTCGGTGTGGATCGAGTAGAACGTCGAGGAGTGTGATGACCGGACCGGGCAGACAAGGTCAGCCGGCTCAATTGGCCGGCAGTCCACGTCGACGCGCCTGCGCCTAGCGTCACCGACGCAGTTCGCCGATCCCGAAAGGCCGGCAGGGCGCAACTCGGCGAAGATCCTACTAACAACAGATGACCAATCATGTGTGGAGGACTCCTGCCATGAAAGTGACACGCTCCCTGAAACCACCGCTGCTGCAAGCGCGTTGGTCGTGGCGACACACGCCGACGTTGCTGCCAGGCACGTTTAACCGTAGGTGCAACCATGTGGACACTCACCACTAGTGACGGTCAGCGGGTAGCCGATATCCGCTCGGAGAGCGACGCCCGCCGTACCGTCCACACACTGGGCGTTACGCAGTTGCGCGGCCCCTATTCCTGGGAAGTGGTAGATAACCGAGGGCATCGGTTCATCGCCGAGATCAGGCATTGGCCCGGAGGCGGTGCGCAATGATTGTCGGTCGCAATCCGCGCCTTCCGGTTATCGGCGACAGTGTGCTGTCACGGGCCGGCAATACGAGCGGTGTCGGCACCATCGTCGACACGGACGCGATTGGCTACAAGGTCTATTGGCGCAATGGACGAGGCAAGCTTTCTTGGCATGCCCGCCGCGAGTTGACCGTTCCCCGGCTCGACTACAGACGTTAACGGCCACGACGTACCTACGGCTACAACTGCCCATTCAAAGCGATGTTTAGAAGGCCAGGAGGTTTGAAAGTGAAATTCGAAATCGGCGATAAAGTGCAAGAAGGTATGCGCGTCGGCACGATCACAGACGTCGGTACCCAACTGATTCAGGTCAAGTCAGATGAGGGTGGCCTGCGGGTGGTCTGCCCGTGGGAACTCGCGAAGATTCCGGCTGAAATGGCAGTCATGATTGAACATCGAACGACCAACCTTGGGGCAGAACGAATTACGAGCGGCTCGTGACGGTGGCGCTACAGGAAGCCGATCTGGCATGGGCGCTCGCTGACGCCGTCAAGTCGGACCTGAGCGCGATCGAACGCAACCATGTCTTTATGGCAATCGGCGCTGGTGAAACATTCGCCGCGATCCGGGGTCTGGTCAAATCGGTCGCCATCAAGCGAATCGAGCTGCGACCCGAACTGGTGCAACAGTGCACAGCGTGGTTGCACGCCTACGCCGGGCACAAGGACGAGCAGTACCTTCGCCGCCTTATTACGGACTTCGTGGTTCCGAACATCCAGCGCCGCGACCTTGTAGGCCTCGGCGAACGTCGGGTAGTTGTGAAGTCCTTACCAACCTGGTGTCGCCCCATTTCAGTGAGCGCATTTCTGGTGTCGAGGCCAAAAGGCCCGCGGCGGGCCCAGCGCCACCCGCACTATTCGCCGCCGGTCTGACCGGAAATAGCGCGAATGCCCTGGTCGCGGGCGACCGCCGAACTGGGCTGCCGCGACTGTGCGGTTTCGTACGCGCTCCTGGCCTTGGATTCAAGCGGCGAGTCGCGTACGAAACCGCACAGTCGACCGCGTCGAGCGTGGGGCCGTTGGACGATTTAGCCCGCTATTCGCGCCACATCCCCCACGGTCGGCTACCTCACAACATGCAGCTGGCGCACTTGACCTGCGGTTAAGTGCGCGCACCGCCTATCGGAGCCGGTTTGTCTCCAGGAGATAACAAGCAGGCAGAAGTTGGTCGTGCCGGGACATCGTCCGACTGCGGCCGCCGTCCTAGATTTCTCATCACGAACTCAGCGACGAGTTCACCAAAGACAACAAGAGACCACCGATCCGCTTGGCGGAGAATGCGAGAAATCCAGTGCTTTTCCCAATCTTCCTCTTCCTGATGGTCCTGTCCCCGCTGTACATCCCGGTCGGCGTCACCCTGTATGCCGAGTTCGACAAGTGGCGCAGCCGGCGCGGTGAGCGTCGGATCGGCTCGGTTCGCCAGTTCCGCCCCGCCGCCGGGCTGGTGCCAGCTGCTGCTTGATGCACCTTCGACTGTTGAGCGTGACGCCCAGCGTCACGCTCAACTTCTGTCTGGACACGCCGGCGTGAGGGCGTCGAGACGCCGATTTTCACCGGTCCCCGCGTCGGTGTCGAGGAACTGGCCGCACGGCTTCCCTGACCCACTCCAAGTTGCGTTTGCTGGCCTAAGGCGGGACGGCATGAAGCCAACACTTCCGTTGATTGTGGCAACACCATAACTAGCAACCTGTGCGCCTGCGGCCGCAAAAAAGCCGGAGCGGCGTCAGATCGGCAAAGGCCCGGTCTGTTTGCTGTACGGGTTTCGTCCGCGCCAATTTGTTGCTAGCGTGAGGTCGTGTCGAGAACAGCGTGCGTGGGGCTTGGCGCTGTAGTCCTAGGTGTTGCGTTCGCTGGAACCTTGATCGGACAGTGGGGCGGCCCGCCGACGGCCAAGTCCGTTGCGGACTACGGCTTGCTCGTGTTCGCGCTCTTCGCCGCCGTATGCAGCGCGTTGGCCGCCCGGTCGGCCAACGGGCGGCAGCGTCACGCGTGGATCTGCCTGACGGTCGGGTTGTCAGGCTGGGCCGGTGGCGAGGCGCTCTGGATCTTCTACGAACAGGTGCTTGGCCAGTCACCGTTCCCGTCGCTCGCCGATGCCAGCTATCTGCTGTTCCCGATCGGCGCCGGCCTCGCCATCGCGCTTTTCCCCCATGGATATTCGCGCCATTCCCGGGTTCGAGCGGTCCTCGACGGGTTCATCGTCGCGGGCGCGCTCTTCCAGATCTCCTGGGTGCTCGTGCTGCGGGGCGTCTACGACGCGGGCAGCACAGGCGCTTTCGCGCTGGGTCTGTCGCTGGCCTACCCGATCGCCGATATCGCGATCCTGACCGTCGCACTCGTAGTGCTCACCAGGGCCCGCACCGGCAGGCGCTCGACGCTGGCGATGCTGACCGTCGGTGTCGTCCTGATGACCCTGTCGGACAGTGCATTCGCCTATCTGACGGCCCATGGCCGGTACTTCAGCGGCCATGTCATCGATATCGGTTGGGCGGCGGCGTTTCTGACGTTCGGCATGGCGGCGCTGGTGAGTTTCCGCGTCCGCGAGACCGACGTGGTGGTGCCGCAGCTGCCGTCCAAGGTCTCGATGTGGCTGCCGTACGTACCGGTCGCGCTCGCGGCTCTGGTGTGCATCCCCGTCTACTTCCCGACGCCCGGCCTTGGGCCGATCTTCGTGTCCTCGACGCTGCTCATCGGGGCGGTGATGGCGAGGCAGTACACGGTGGTGCGGCAGAACCAGCGGCTGTTGAAGATGGTGGGCGACCAGGCAATGCGCGACACACTCACCGGCCTGGCCAACCGCGACCTGTTCAACGACCGGCTGATGCACGCGGTGCAGCTGCACGAGAACGACAACCAGTCGGTGGCGGTGCTGTCGATGGACCTCGATGATTTCAAACTGGTCAACGACAGCCTGGGCCATCCCGCGGGGGATGCCCTGCTGGTCCAGGCCGCCGAGAGGTTGCTCGGCTGCGTGCGGACCTCCGACACCGTGGCACGGGTGGGCGGCGACGAGTTCGCGGTGTTGATGGAGGGTCTGCCCGAGCTGTCGCGGCTGGTCGCACATCGCGTGGTCGCCGCATTCGAGGAACCCTTCGTCATCGACGGGCAACAGCTGCTGATGCGGCCGAGTGTCGGGCTCGCGGTGGCGTCGTCGGCCAACCCGGATCTGTCCGCGGACATGCTGCTCAAGCAGGCGGACGTGGCGATGTATTCGGCCAAACGCTCGAAGTCCGGCGGTCTGCACACCTTCACCCCGGATATGGCGCTGGCCGATCTCAACGAGATCGAGCTGCCGACCAACGCGAGCGAAAGCACCGAACGCGGCGCGGCAGTCCGGCTCCTCGGCGAGCTTCGGCACGCCATCGACCACGGCGATCTGACTGTGTTCTACCAACCGAAGTTCGACCTGCGCAGCGGCGATGTCGTCGGTGTCGAAGCCCTGGTTCGGTGGCCCCATCCGAAACGGGGCCTGCTCGGCCCAGCCCATTTCCTGCCGCTGGTTCGCAAACGCGGCCTGATGCGGGCGGTGACCGACATCGTGCTCACCCAGGCTCTCGACGACGTCGCCGAATGGCATGCACTGGGCATCGGCGTACCGATAGCGGTGAACGTGTTCGCCCCGTCCCTCGGTGACCTCGATCTGCCCACCCACATCGCCTCCGCGCTCGCCATCCGCAAGCTGAACCCGGAGGACTTGACCATCGAGATCACCGAAGACTTCCTTCTCGACAACATCGAACGGACCCGCTCGGTGCTGGAACGGTTGCGGCAGCGGGGAATTCGGATCGCCATCGACGATTTCGGCAGTGGTTACTCGGCGCTGTGGTACCTGCGGGAACTGGCCATCGACGAAGTGAAACTCGACAGGCATTTCATCGCACCGATCCGCGTCGACGCGCGGGCTGCCGCAGTCGTGCGCGGTGTCGTCGACCTTGCGCACGTCCTTGGCGTGACGACCGTCGCCGAGGGTGTGGAGAACGCCGAGACCGCAGCGCGGCTGCGGGAGTACGGCTGCGACGTGGCGCAGGGGTACTACTACAGCCCGCCGGTGAGCGCGGCCGCCATGATGAATCTGCTTGCTTCGGGCCGGCCGAAGCGCGTGGCGCGGGCCGCATTCGAGAAGCTCAGAGCTACGGACCCGCTGCGACCAGTCGCAGCGAAATCGAGTTGATGCAGTACCGCTGATCGGTGGGCGTCGGGTAGCCCTCGCCCTCGAAGACGTGGCCGAGATGGCTGTGGCAGTTGGCGCACAGCACCTCGACCCGGGTCATGCCCATCGAGTCGTCGCGTCGCAAGATGACCGCGTCAGAGTTCGCCGGGTCGAAGAACGACGGCCAGCCGCAATGGGATTCGAACTTCTCGGTGCTGCGGAACAGCTCGGCGCCGCAGGCCCGGCACTCATACACGCCTTCGGTCTCGGTGTCGGTGTACTCGCCGACGAACGGCCGCTCGGTGCCGGCTTCGCGCAGCACTGCGAATTCGGCTGGGGTCAGCTTCTGGCGCCACTCGTCGTCTGTGAGTTCCACCCTGGGCCGCGGAGAGGTCATGCGTCCACGCTAGCGCAGTCAGGCAGTGACGATCTCCCGGAGGAATCTCCGATTCGCCAGGAAATAGCCCACGATGGCGAGCAGGATGACTGCCGCCCAGGCGCGCCGCGCGGTATGCGTTTGTTGCGTGACGCTATCCAACGAGGCGGGCACGGGCGTCATCCAGACGCGACGGGTTTGGGTTCGTCGGGTTCGCTCGTCTCATCCGGTTTCGTCTCGGTCATCCAGGGCGGGTCGATGCCGTCATCAAGCCTGCCCTCGGCCTTGGCGTCGAGATAGCGGAAGTAGAGGACACAGAACACCACGATCAGCAGCAGAGACCAGCCGTAGGTGATCTTCATGTACTCCAAGTATCGCCCCGTCGTCGGCCAGCGCCACATGAGCCACCGATCCATCGTCAGGAACCCGTACGTCGCCAGCCACGCCGGCCAGTTGCGCATCACCGAATTCGGTAGCACCACCGTCATCAGGAACGGGAACAACATCATCGAGTAGTAGCCCTGCGCCAGGGACAGCACCAACCACGAGGTGACCAGCAAGACGCCGGAGGATGTCAACATCCAGAACAGCGGATCGCGGGTTCGGTAGTACTTGTAGAGCAGCCAAAGACAAACCACCGCAAGCACTGTGAAGACAATCCGCAGCAGCAGGATCATCCAGACTGGCAGCCCGTAGTAGGTGCCGTTGCCCTGGATTGAGCTGTTGAAGTAGTCGCGGGTGCCGAGGATGTAGGGGACCGTGCGCTTCACGAAGTTCATCGGGTCTGACACGAGGGGCCACGCGGCAACGTTGAATGCCAAGGGCACCGCGAACGCGGTCACGAACACCCGCCACTGCCTGTTCAGCAGCGGGAGCAGGAGCAGCACCGCCAGCACCGGCTTCACCGTCAGCGACAAACCGATCGCCGCGCCAGCCCACCACTGATGGCTCAACTTTCCCGACAGCAGCCAGCGGAAGAACAGGACTTCGGCCAGCAGGACGCAGCCATTGATGTTGGTGAACACAATGGTGTTAGTCACGGATTCGGTGAGAAACATCGCCACCAGCAGCGCGGGCAGTGCCACCGACGTCAGAGCGAAGCCGAACAGACGCACCATCAGGCAGGCGGCGATGATCATCGCCACCGTGTTGAGCGCGACGAACCAGTTGTGTGACGCGAAGACGGGCATGTAGCCGAACGGGGCCATCAGCAGCGTTCCACCCGGGGGATACAGGTAGTGCGGGTCAACGTAGTTGAAGTGTTCGTTGTAGATGTCCCAGCCGCGTCGGAAGTTACTCACGGCGCGATACACCGGCCCGAAGTCGTCGGTGATGTATCCGTTGCTGGCCATCACGTAGCTGCGATGAACGATCGACATGACCGCAATCGGCCACAACGCCGACCGCAGCACCGTCGCCACACCGGGTGGGGACGTGCGGGGTGCGAAGAGATTGAGCAGGCCGGTACGGATGGAGTCTGGTGCCGCCACCAGCGAACCGTACTACGACCGCCGCACCGGCTGGATTAGGCGGGGCAGTAAGTGTCGGTCGGCGGCAGCTTGCCGCTGTCCAGGTAACCGGTGACCGGCGCCAGCGCGCATTCGGAGTAGATGCTCGCGCCGTGCCCGATGCCCTGCCAGATCACCCGCTTGCTGGACGCACCCGCGTTGATGATGGTGGCGGCGACCTGGGAGACGCCCTCGTTACCGACGATCGGGTCGTTCTGTACGCCCAGCAACAGCACCGGGATCTTGAGGTTCTTCGGCTCGTCCGGAGCCGATCCGCTAGGCCAGTTGAGGCACTTGACCATGCTCATCGCGCCGACGGCGCCGAACTGCGGATACAGCTTCGGCCAGGCGACGACGAGTTCGCGGACACGGTCCGGGGTCGGCCGATTCAAGGCGTCGCTGCACGAGTTGACGAACTGGCCGTCGCTCTGGCGCAGGGTGTCGGCCTGGTTGATCAGGTTGGTCATCTGGTTCGCATCGCCGGAGCGTGCCGCCGCCACCGCGGAGGCCAGGCTGTTGGTCGCGGCCGTGCGGTCACCGCGCGGATAGCCCAACGCGGTGCTGATCGCGTCGGCGACCATGGCGACCGATGCTCCGCTGGGTCCGTCGCCTGCCCGCGCAGCCGCGAGCAACGCGTCGACGGCGCCCTTCGGGTCCGGGCCAAGTGGGCAGTTGGTGGCCGCGCACTGCGAGGCGAACGCATCCAGTGCGGTCTGCTCACCCTTGACGCGCTGTTCGGTCGCGGCCTCCTGTGCGATGCCGAGCGGCAGCGGCGAGTCGAGCACCAGCCGCGCCACCTTGCCGGGATGCGAGCCCGCATAGGCCAGCGCCACCTGTGCCCCGTTACCGATCCCCAGCAGCGCGATCGACGGCACATCCCAGGTGCTGCGCAACCGTTCGATGTCCTCGGCGGCGTGCGCGTTGTCGTAGGCCGAGTCACCGGGGGCGATGGTGTCGGTGCAGCTTGTGGTGGCGGTCATGGTGATCGCGCCGAGGTTGGCGACGGGGTCGTCGCCGGACTGGAACTGCGCCTGGTCGAGCATCTCCTGGCGGTCGAACAGGTCGCGGCAGTCGATGGCGCTGGACATGCCGATGCCGCGCCGATCGATCGCGACGATCGGATGGGTCTTCAGTACATCGGTGCCTGCGCGGGACAGCCAGACCGGCAGCTGCACCGAGGTCGGCAGGTCCGAGCCGGTCGTCATCACGAGCGGCCCGGCGTCTTCCGGGGTCTGCACGGAACGGGCCCGCACCACGCCGATGCTCACCGATCCGCTGGCGCCGTTGATCGAGTCGAGGTCGGCGTCGTAGCTCGCGCAGTCCATCGTGACACCGGGTAGCGCCTGGATCGCGGAGCCGCTGAACACCTCCGACGTGCAGTTGTGCCAGGACAGGTCATTCTTGGGTGCCTCGATCGCGGGTGGGCCGCCGGCCTTGTTCTCGGCGGTCGGCTGACCCTGGGGGCGCGCCCCGGAGTCGGTGGCGTAGCGCGGATCGGCCGCCAGAAGGGGCGCGCATCCGGCCAGCAAAGCCGACAAAACGACGGTCGATGTGCTCAGGGCACGGACCAGGCGACGCCGACGCATGGAAACCACAGTACTGATGGGCGCTCTCAGGCCTCTCTGATGTATCGCGCGTACAGATAGCCCGCATCGTCGGTGAGCAGGTGGCTGCGCTGCAGCGGAGTGTGCACCTGGCCGGGTCCGGTGGCGATGCGCGCGGCGGCGCCGCCGACCAGCAGCGGCGCGATCGTCAGGCATAACTCGTCGAGCTGATCCTGTTCGATCAGCAAGCCGAGGAACTGCGGGCCGCCCTCGGCGAGCACGCGGAACAGCCTGCGGTCGGCCAGGATCTTCATGACGATCGAGGCGTCGACCCGGTCCGGCGTTCGGGCCGGACGCGTCGATGACCTCGGCGAGCGATCCGAGCCTGCGGTGGGCGTCGGCGACCGCCTCGGCAGAGGTGAGGATCAGCGGCCGCACCTCGGTGCGGGTGAAGACCTTGG
Source organism: uncultured Actinomycetota bacterium (assembly GCA_963716505.1). Taxonomy (GTDB): domain Bacteria; phylum Actinomycetota; class Actinomycetes; order Mycobacteriales; family Mycobacteriaceae; genus Mycobacterium. The sequence goes on along the minus strand of CAVQTL010000015.1, from coordinate 20,548 downwards.
AATCGTGGTCGAGCACGCCGCGATTGGTGACGACGGCGACGGGCGGCACTTCGGCCTGGCCGCGGCCCTGGCGGGCCTGGCGCTGCGCGGGGCTGAACTGTGCGCCGCAGTAGTTCTCGGTCCGGACGGTGCCCGCACCGACCAGGATGACGTCGGCGAGTTGGCGCATCTGCGTGAAAACCGCGCGGTCGCCGGGGCCGGCCAGACCTCCCGACTTGCCGTCGGCGGTCGCGCCGCCGTCGAGGCTGGCGATCATGTTGCCGCGCACCCAGCATCCCTGCAGGTCGTCGGGGTAGGAGTAGAGCTCCCTCAGCCGGTTCTCGTCGACTGACTCGACGGCATCCAGCGCCGTGAACCCCACCCCGGCAGCGTCATCGGGCATGGGGACGATTCCAGCACGTCGCTACAGTTCGTGCATGCAGTCCGGCGCGCACGCGAGGAGCGAATCTGCAAATGGTGTCGGCCACCTCGTCGATCGGCACCCGAGCGTCACCCCGGAGCGGTTGATCGCCCAGCTTCACCCGCCGCCGACGTTCGCCGACGTCAGCTTCGAGAGCTATCAACCGGATCCGGCCGAGCCGTCGCAGTCCGCCGCGGTGCAGTCCTGCCTGCGGTTCTGCGACGACGCGGTGGTGCGGCGGGTGGGCAGGAAGAAGCTGTTCGGCAAGCGTGAGGCGCTCCCGGGCGTCGGGCTCTATCTCGACGGCGGCTTCGGTGTCGGCAAGACGCACCTGCTGGCGTCGAGCTACTACCGGATTTCAGGATCGTCACCGGCCCCGACGGCGTTTGCGACGTTTGGTGAACTGACGCAGCTCGCCGGTGTCTTCGGCTTCGTCGAGTGCATCGACCTGCTGACCGACTATGCGGTGGTGTGCATCGACGAGTTCGAGCTGGACGACCCGGGCAACACCACGCTGATCTCGCGGCTGCTCTCGCAGCTGGTCGAACGCGGGGTTTCGATCGCCGCGACGTCGAATACGTTGCCCGAACAGTTGGGCGAGGGCCGGTTCGCCGCACAGGACTTTCTGCGCGAAATCAACACGCTCGCAGCTATTTTCAAGACGGTGCGCATCGAGGGGCCGGACTACCGCCACCGCGACCTGCCGCCTGCTCCGGAACCGCTGTCCGACAAGGAGGTCAGTGCGCGTGCCGCCGCGGCGCCCGGTGCCACCCTCGACGACTTCGACGCCCTGTGTGCACACCTGGCGACGATGCACCCGTCGCGCTACCTGACCCTGATCGAGGGTGTGTCGGCGGTGTTCATCACCGGTGTGCACCCGATCGATGACCAGAACGTCGCGCTCCGGCTGGTGTCGCTCACCGACCGCCTCTACGACGCGGGTGTTCCTGTGGTGGCCTCGGGTTCGAAGCTGGACACCATCTTCAGCGACGAGATGCTCGCGGGCGGGTTTCGCAAGAAGTACCTGCGCGCCACCTCGCGACTGCTGGCATTGACGACTGCCGGTCAGACCGGCCGCACCATCACGTAGTCGTTCTCGATGCGGGTGCCGAGCCGAAATGTCTTGGTGCCGTTGACGGTGAACCCGTGCTTGGCGTAAAAGCGTTGAGCCCGTTGATTGTGCTGGTTCACTCCGAGCCATACGCTCTTCGCGTCGAGTTCCGGCGCGCGTTTGAGCGCTTCGGTCATCAGCGCGGTGGATCCGCCTGCGCCGTGGTTGTCGGACAGCACGTACATCTTCGAGATCTCCACCGCCGGGCGTACAGTGACCGCTCGTTGGACGTCGTCGTCGTCGGGAACTCCACGAATCAGCATGGCGTAACCGATCATTCGGCCGTCATGGCGGGCAACGAGGACCAGCCGGCGGGGATCGGCCAGATAGCCCGCGAAATGCGCCTGCGTCAGGTTCTCAGTCGATGAACGCGGCCACATTCTCTGGCGAGACCGACTCCGGGCACGCCAGGGGAAAGGTTTCCGCGGCGACGTCGGCGAGTTCTGCCAGATCTGCGGTAGTGGCGGTGGTGACCGCTGGAGTCACACGTTCCACTGCGCGAGGTGGATGCCGGTCTTCTTGTCGACCAGCACCACGTTGGACACTAGGTCGCGGTAGCAGTCCCACCACACGCCGCCGTTGACGGTCGCGCCTGCGGGCACGTTCAGCATGGCGTACTGCAGCGCGTCGGGGGAATCGGAGTTCCGTGGCTCGTACGCGTCGCCGGTCGGCGTGACGCCCTTGAACGAGAACGCCAGGCCGATCGCGTACGGCACAGGCATCTCGATGGCGTGGATGGTGACGTTGGCGCGGTACACCTGATACCGGGGCGCGCGCGGCGGATAACCGAATCCGGGTGGGACGTCGGACGGCAGGATGTCGTGGACGGTCACGTCGGCGACGACACCCATCAGCTCGACCCGAAGCGTCTCACCGAGCCGGCCGATCGGCGCGTCCGCCGCGGTGGCGGGCGCGGCCAGTACGGCACCGCAAATCGTGAACGCAGCGAACAGCAGCGCAAAAAAACTCAATATTCGGCTCTTCGCGCGAGCGCTCATCGCGGCATTACCCCCTAATTAGTTCGCCTCGCATGATGGCATACGGGGGCCGCCGCGGACCTCAGGAGGTCCAGGGGCCGAGTCCGCCGACCTTGTCGATTCGGATGCGGGTGAGCAGGCCCGGTGGCGAGTTGGGCGGCGGGAAGTGCTCATCGGAGCCGAGCATGACCTTCGCCAGCTTCTTGAGCAGTTCGGGGGCGCCGCCCTCCACAATGCGAGCGGTGCCCATGACCGACAAGTAGGGCGCCTGCTGGCCCGGTGTGGGCTTCACGATGGTCAACGCGACGCGCGGGTCGCGGCGGATGTTGCGTGTCTTCTGATATTCGGCGAGGTGCGCGGAGACGAGTTCATCGCCGTCGGGCGTCGACTCCAGCGCTACCCAGACGACCGTCACCTGTGGGCTTCCATCGGGGTTGAGCGTGACGAGCGTGGCGTCGATGCCGTCACCGATGAATTCACGTGCCGCGTCGTTAAGCTTCATGCGTTGTTCTACCGCGACGCGCCCGGTTTCATTCCCCGGCAGTCTCGAGTGCGAGCAGCGTCGACTTGGCCGCGGTTTCTGGATCGCTGGTCTGGGTCAGGCGGCCGTACAGTTCGGGACGCCGGTCGGCATGAACGTTGTTGTTGGCGCTGATGGCCTTGTCGAGTGCGTCGGCGAGTCGGCACTCGGCGATGATGGTTGAGGGGCCAGCGTTCGGGGTGCCGCCGGCGAGCGGCCACCCGTCCGCATCGACGATCACCGAGCCGCCGACCCAGTCGATGCCACGTTCCTGGCCGGTCCGGTCGCATGCAGCGATCAACATGCGGTTCACGGCGGCATCCGCTTGCACGCGCACGACCTCCGCGGGCCGCTCACCGTCGGGGCGTGGGAACGCGGGCCAGTTGACCGGGGCGCAGAGCAGTTGCGCACCGTCCATGGCGGGTATTCGTACCCATTCGGGGATTTCCAGGTCGTAGCAGATCAGCATTCCGATGCGGCCGTAAGGCGTGGAAACCACAGGAGGAGGGGCGCTCCCTGGTGAGAACAGGAGGTTCTCGGCGTCCCAGAGGTGCGCCTTGCGGTAGACGCTGCGTAGCCCGCCGGGATCGATTAGAGCGGCACTGTTGAACACCTCGCCGGATGCCGCCTGCTCGCAGAAGCCGCCGACGATGACGATCTGGTGGTCGGCGGCGAGCCGCGCCCAGAGGGTCAGCGTTTCCCCGTCCGTGGGCTCAGCACTGGCCGCGACCTCGGCTCGGCCCTCGAAGACGTAGCCGCTGGAGACCAGCTCGGGCAGCACCACGATTTGGGCGCCGAGTGAGACGGCGTGGCAGACGGCGTCGGCGACGCGCTCCCGGTTTGCGCCCGGGTCGCCCAGGGTCGGGGTGAGCTGGCAGCAGGCCACGACAACCGCGCCCACCGGGCCGACTGTCACGCACTGCTGCCCGAGTGCCGTATTCACGGTGTAGGTGCTGATTCTCGTTGTTCGAGCTCGCGGTCGCTTGCCACGATGGCGGCCTGTTCGGCGTCGAGGTCGACTCCGCGGCACAGGATCAGGTACAGCCCGCCCGAGACGACAAGACCGACGATGAAGGAGATGTCGGCGCCGTTCATGGCCTCGGCGGCCGGACCTACATAGAAGGTGGTGCTCAGGAACGGGATCATCGAGGCGAACCCGACAACGTAGGCGACCAAGCCGCGCCAGGACCAGCGGCCGTAGATGCCATTCGGTTTAAAGATTTCGGTGATCGCGTAGTGACCGCGACGGACGAAGTAGAAATCGACGAGGTTCACCGCGGTCCACGGGATCAGGAAGTACAGCATCAGGAGCACGAAGTTGTTGAAGCTGGTGAGGTAGTTGTCGGGGATCAAAAGTGCGACGACGTAGGCGATCACCGCGACTACCGCGATTCCGACGACCCGGCTACGGACAGTCGCCTTGACGGGGCGGAAGCCATCGACCGCGCTGGCGCCGGTGAGCATGGCCCCGTAGAAGTTGATCGCCATGATGCTGACCAGTGCAGGGATGCAAACGAGGACGGCGAAGGTGCCGAATCCGGGGAACACCGAGTTGCCGACCTGCTGGAGGCTTCCTATCGCGTCGGGTGCGTTGATCGACGAGCCGAGCAACGCACCGAGCGCCATGAGCCAGACCGCGGAGCCTGCGGCGCCGAGGTAGGTCCATGAGATGACGCCGCGCGCCGGGACGTCCTTGCGGAGGTAGCGGCTGTAGTCGGAAACGTACACGGCGTAGGAGATCTGGTAGCCGGCGGCGGCGCCGAAGGTGATGAGGAAGGGCCCCCAACTGAAGCCGCTGGTGCTCGGGATCGCCGATCCCGCGTCCAGGTTGGTGATCGCGCCAACGGTGAGGATGGCGAAGACGACGATCAGGACGTAGGTCAGCCACCGCTGGATGAAGTGCAGCAGGTCGTACCCGACAACGGCGAACGCCACCGCGATGAGGATGAGCACGGTGTACCAGAGCCATGACGCGCCGGGTAGGACCAGGTGCAGGCCTTGGGTGGCCAGGATGACGTTGAACACGTTGAACCCGATGTAGACGAACAGGACGGCGATGAACGGGAGCACGGCGCCGCGAATGCCGAACTGGGCGCGTGACTGGATCATCTGCGGCAGGCCCATGCGGGGGCCCTGGTTGGCGTGGAACGCCATGAAGAAGGTGCCGAAGACGGCGCCGAGGACCACGGCGATGACCGACCAGAGTAGGTCTAATCCGATGGAGGGGCCGACGAATCCGACCACCATGGTGGTTAGCACGAAGTTGCCGGTGAACCAGAACGGGCCCTGGTGCCAGACGTTGCCGTGCCGTTCATTTTGTGGGACGTAGTCGATGGAGCGGGACTCGATGAGTTGGCGGCGGGCTGGTTGGTCGTCGGCCTGGTCGATCTGGGGGTTCGAGGTCACGTCAGTGCCCTTTCGTGTGTTACTGGGTTCGTTGACGGTAGGAGAATTGTGAATTCCGTCATATGGACATGATGTACATCGCTAAGAATTCAGATGAACACGATGTCCAATCAGTAAGTGGGAAGTGGCATCCATGTCAAACACTTGGAAAGTTGCTCGCGGACGCCGACCTCGGGTTGGCCCGGGTGGCGGCTCCCGACGATCGGCAGATCAGTGCCGCCGCGGCGTCCGAGCTGACCTCACCCGCGCTATGGCTGCAGGGTGGCGAGCTGCTGATGACGATCGGGCTCCTGCGGGCGATGGGAGAAAGGTCCTGTCAGGACGTCTACCGCCGCGCGCTCGGTTTCATTCCCCGGCGGTCTCGAGTGCGAGCAGCGTCGACTTGGCCTCGGCGCCCCCGATGTACTGACCTGTCGACCCGTCGGAACGAACCACGCGGTGACACGGGATGACCACGGGCAGCGGGTTGTGGGCGCACGCGGTGCCGACGGCGCGCACGGCGCGTGGACTGCCGACGGCAGCGGCCACCTCGGCGTAGCTTTCCCGACGGCCGTAGCCGATGTCGCGCAGGTGCTCGATGACGCTGCGGCGGAATCCGTCGGCGAGCCGAAGGTCGACCGGTACCTCGAAAGCCGTGCGCCGCTTGGTGAAGTACTCGTCGAGCTGGTGGGCGGCGGCGTCCAGTCGGGCCGGCGCGCGCAGCACGCGTGGACTCACCGCGTCGGCGAGCATCGCCAGCACCGCGTCGTGGTCTTCGACGTCGTAGGCGACGCGGACCAGCCCGACCGTGGTGGCGGCCAGCAGCAGGGTGCCGACCGGGCTGTCCACTGTGCGGTAGGCAACGTCGAGCAGCTCATCGGCTGCGGCGTTGCGTTCGAGCCGTTGATGCAGCCGGGCCAGGGTCTGGTCGTCGGCCTGCAACTCGTCGAAAATGTTGGTACTCATGCTGTTTCATCCTCGGGATAGAGCTTGCGGAGAGACTTGATGCCGTCGGCTGCGGCCCGGCGGGCGGCGTCGGGGGAATTGCCGAGCAGCTCGGCGATTTCGGCGAACGGCAGCCCGGCGATGTGGTGATAGGCCACCGCCAGACGCTGCTTGTCGGGTAGGCGTTGCAGCGCCGCCCACAGATCCGGATATCGCGCGGCGGGATCGGCGCGCGCCGACGGGCCGTCGGGCGGTGACTCGACCGGGATCGCGCGTCGGGTTCGGGCGCGGCCGACGTCGAGTGCGCGCCGGTGCGCGATCGTGACCAGCCACGCCTCGACATTGGCGTCCGCGGGCAGTTCGGGATAGGCCCGCAGCGCCGAAATGAAGGTCTCCGACCATGCGTCCTCGGCGTCGACGGGCCCCACGACCGCGCGGCACACCCGCAGCACGGTCGCACCGTGCTCGGCCACCACGTCTTCGAACGGTCGCACCCTCACATCATGAAGACGCCGCGGCGGGTTCGTGTGTGAGATCAGTTCTTGGTGAACGGCTCGAGGGCGGTGACGAGGTCGCCTTCGAAGCGGTCCCGGTCGACGCCGATCCGGTGCAGCGGACCGTCGTCCTCCTCGGCCTCGAAGAGCGCGAGCGCGATGTGCTCGGTTCCGACGTAGTTGTGTCCCAGTCGAAGCGCCTGGCGGAACGTCAGTTCGAGCGCCTTCTTCGCCGAAGCGTTGAAGGGGATCAGGGTGGGCATCTCGCCCTCCGCGCGCGGCGGCAAGGAGACGATCTTCTCGACGGCGCCGCCATCGACGCCCTGCCCGGCCAGCAGTTTGGCCGCGAGCCCGTCCGGATCGTCGAAGAGCGCGAGCAGCAGATGGTCCGGGGTGATCTCGTGGTTGCCGGCCTTCTGCGCCTTGTTCTGAGCGACGACTATGACATTGCGCGCGCGTGGGGTGAACCGGCCGAATCCAGCGTTGGGGTCGAGGGTGGCGGATTCGAAGTCGGGCACCTTGGGCACGAAGCGCTTCTGTGCGGCTTGTTTGGTGACGCCCATGCATTTGCCGATGTCGGTCCACGACGCGCCCGAGCGTCGGGCCTGGTCGACGAAGTGGCCGATCAGATGGTCGGCGATCTCGCCGAGAGACTCGGCCGCCAGCATCGCGTCGGTGAGCTGTTCGAGCGGTTCGGCGTGCACCTTCTTGATGACGTCGATGAGGTCGTCGAGGCGGACGGGGTAGGCGATCTTGGCCGGTTCGGTCATGTCGTCAACTCTAGGTTGACGTTCATATATCGTCAACCGGTGGTTGACGCTAGCCGCGGGGGTAGCCGCGCCGCACCGTCCGGTCCAGGACGCCCAGTGTCGCGCGCAGTGCGCTTTCCGGGATGACGGGAAAGATGTTCCGTTCGCGCCATTCGGGGTCGATGTTCGACCAGTCGTAGAACGAGGTGACGACGGTGCCGTGGCCGTCGTCTGCCGGTTCGAGCCGGTAGCCGTAGACGTGGCCGATCTGCGGCCGGATCTGGCCGAGGATCGTCCAGGCGATGAGCCGGTCCTTCTCGAACTCGCGGATCTCGACCGTCACGTCGTATTTGCCAAGGGGAAAGTCGTTGAGCGCCTCGCGATCCATGTGGATGACGAAGCTGTCGCCGACGGCCTTGGCGGGCTCGCCGTCGGCGTCCTGCAGCATTCCGGACGCGTCAATTGCGACATGGCCCTGCGGGTCGCTGAGAACGGCGAAGATATCGGCGGCCGGTGCGGCGATGGTGCGCTGCACCTCCATGCGTTCGGTCATGCAGTGATCCTGTCAGGCAACCTGTCGGTGCGGCGGTTGTTTTCGGCTGTTCTGAGGCGGGTATACGAATACATCGTTCAGTTTGACCAACCGAGTCAGGGGAGTGCGCTAGCAGTGGCTGGTCACGATTACGGGCGGAACATGCCGCCCATATTGCGAAACGCGATCGATTTCATACAGGAGAACGCCGACGCCGACATCGGGTTGGAGGACATCGCGGCGGCGGTGAACGTCTCGCCACGCTCTGTTCAATACGCGTTCCGCCGCAACCTGGGCACGACTCCGTTGGAGTATCTGCGGCGCGTACGTCTGGACCGGGCTCACCGCGACCTGAAGGCCGCCGACCCGGCGAACGACACCGTGACTGCGATCGCGGGTCGCTGGGGGTTCAGCCATGCGGGTCGATTTAGCCTGGCCTACAAGGCCGCGTTCGGCACCGCGCCGAGCCAGACGCTGCGCGGCTATCCGGCTTAGCGGCGGGAGTACCACTGCGCGAACGATATTGACGTCTCCGAACAATTGGTGAAGGCCTGGTCGGGCGGGAAGGTTCGCGGATCGGCGTTGGCACACACTCCACCCCCTTGCCGTCCCTGAGGTCGTAGCCGGCGCTCTCGAAAAGCGAGCTGGTCGGCCCGTTTCGGGTGCAGGCCAAGAGGATTGCCACGGCGAGAAGGCACAGCGCGGCGGTCGACTTTCGCTGCATACTCCCGATGAGCCTTTTCGGTACGCGGCCTCGTTGAACCGCTCGGCACGTCAGTACGTAATCACCCTAACGTGGACATGTCGTCGGCACGCCGGACTGAATACCGCCGGTGTGACCTATCAGTGCCTACGATCGAATGCCGCGTCAGGGATACCGGTGATTGGGGAGTAGTGAGACACCGCGACATCAGCGCCATCGACCGACAGCTGTCACTGCTGGCCGCCGTGAGCGCGTCGATCCGCCGCCTCGGCGGCAAGCCGTCGACGTCGCTCATCGATGAGTTGCTCGATGAGCGGATCGCCAGCCGGCAGGTGCCTCTAGGAGTTGCGTCTGCGGGCCGCGCTGGCGGCGATCGCGAGTCCGATCAGCGCGATGATCGGACCCAGGATGGACCAAGTGGTGGTGTTGCTCATTGGGCTGCCCCCCACCACCCCGAAGCCCTGTAGCGCGAACAGCAAGCCGAAAAGGGCGACGATGACGCCCAGCACGATGATGACGACGCGTCCCATCCCTCGACATTAGCCGCGAAACACGTTGGTGTTTCGGCGGATGGTGCCAACATAATATTGACGTGAGCGACGGCGGGGTGCGGTACGCGAAGAACGGCGACACCCGCATCGCATACGGGATCTGGGGCGACACGGGCCCGGCGGTGGTGTCATGCGTCGGCTGGACGACCGGCGGCCTCGACGACATGGGTGATCCGGCTGGTCCGTATTCGCAAATACTTGGGACGGTCAGCCGGCATTTGCGTTTGGTCGGCTGGGACCGGCCAGGCACCGGGTTGTCGGATCCCGTCGATCACGCACCGACACTCGATGAGCGAGTCGAAGACTTGCGAGCAGTACTCGATACCGTGGAGGTAGAGCGCGCGGTGCTGTGGGCGTCCGGTGAAGGTGGTCCTGTCGCCGTTCAGTTCGCAGCGACGTACCCGGAGCGCGTGCAGTCCATGATGCTGCTCGTGACTGCCGCACGGTTGTCACGCGATATGCCGGACTTTCCATGGGGGTTCACCGGAGCGGAGATCAGCGCGCAGCTCGATGAGATCGAGAATCATTGGGGCGAAGGCGCCTTGGCCGAGCTCTTCGTCGGCGCCGCCGCCGATGTTCCGGGAGTGCGGGAGGACTTCGGTAAGCGGCAGCGATCGGTGTCGAGCCCGAGGATGGCTCGGTTGATGTGGCAATCGGCGATGCAGCTCGACGTACGAGGCGTACTGGACAAGGTTCGTGCCCCGACTGTCGTATTGGCCCGGCCGGGCGATCGATACATTTCGTTCGAGGCGTCCGCCGCGCTGGCGGCCGGCATTCCTGGTGCCGAGTTTAAGCCACTTCCGCCGGGTGAGCACAGTTGCTTCGACATCGTCGACCTGTTGATGTCGTCAATCCTTGAGTTCGCCTGCGAGCAAGACAGTTCCGTTGTGCCGCAGCGAGTGCTCACGACTGTGCTGTTTACCGACATCGTCGGCTCCACCGAGCTGCTCAGCGCTCACGGAGATGCGCATTGGCGACACCAACTCGGCGTCCACGACACCATCGTCGACGGGCTGCTGGACAGGCACGGGGCCGACGTGCCAAGCACACCGGGGATGGAGTGTTCGCGGTTTTCGATGCACCGACGCAGGCCTGTACATGCGCGCTCGAATTGATCACCGCGCTCGCAACGCGTGGCATTCCCATTCGCGTCGGAGTTCACGTGGGCGAGTGTGAGCGGCGCGGCGACGACTGGAGCGGTCTGGCTGTCCACATCGGCGCACGCATCGGTGCGATGGCCGGAGGCGGGGAAGTGCTCGCCAGCCGAACTGTTCGCGAGTTGTCGGTCGGCTCAGGGCTCGTCTTCGATGACCTTGGCGCCCAACGACTCAAGGGTGTCAGCGAGGACGTGAACGTCTACCGGGTGCACGGCCGTTGACACCGGTCAGTCGTTGAACGCCGCAATGCCGAAGTCGTCGTTGTTCCTTACCGTGACTCGGTGCGGCGATCCGTTGTTGATCGCAGCAGCCACGCTTCGGTTGGCGAACACCCCGGCGAGTTGACGATTACCGCCGCGCGCGGCCGCGAAACTGCCGTTGCCGATCGAGATGGCTGTGTTGCGGTTGCCGCCGATGACACTGCTCTGAGTCGGGAGCACCCCGGTGCCGGCGTGCGCGGTGGTGCGCTGATAGGGGTTCGGGGTTGCGTCATCCGGGCCGGTGAAGTCGTTGCGGGCGGGATTGCCTGCGGCGAGTACGAAGTTACCCACCCGCCTCGGTGTACCACCTTTCCAGTTCCCGGCCTTGTTCCCCGCGACCAGCATGATTGCTCGCGACTGGAGGTCGAAGGCGAACAGAACTCGCATGTGCGCGCCCGCGCTAATCCGAAGTTACGGCTTGATTGAGGGTTGATTGTTGTCTGATCTGGGGGTTCGTTCTAGATTGACTTGATTGTGTAGCCAAAATAGACGGCGTGTTGTCTGGGTTTGTTTGGCGAATGCGGATACGATGCACCGTGGTGCGACGATCCGGTGCGATGCATGTGGCCAGGATTAAGAGCAGTCATGTCGACAAGTCCGGGCAGCGCCGTGACTACCAGTCGGTGTATCTGCGGCGCAGTTACCGCGAGGGCGCCAAGGTCAAGCACGAGCAGCTGGCCAATCTGTCGGTGCTACCCGAGGCGGCGATCACCGCGATCGAAGCGGTGCTGGCGGGCACCACGCTGCGGCCGGCCGCCGACGCGGTGGCGATCGAGTTGTCACTGCCGCACGGCCATGTCGCCGCCGTGACCGCGATGGCCCACACGTTGGGCCTGCCCGCCCTGCTGGGACCAGCCTGCCGGTCGCGCGACCTGGCCTACGCACTGATCGTGTCCCGTGTGCTGGCCCCGGCCTCGAAGTTGTCCACCCTGAGCGGGTGGGCCGACAGCACCCTGGGCGCCGACCTGGCAGTGGCTGGGGCGTCCACCGACGAGATCTACGCGGCGATGGACTGGCTGCACGACCGCCAGGACGACATCGAGACCCATTTGGCGGCGCGGCATTTGGGCCCGGCGTCCAACCCCTCGCGGATCGCGATGTTCGACCTGTCCTCGTCGTGGGTGACCGGGCGGCACTGCGAGCTGGCCGCCCGCGGCTACTCCCGCGACGGCAAGAAAGGCTGCGAACAGATCGAGTACGGGCTGCTCACCGACCCGGTCGGACGTCCGGTCGCAATCCGCGTGTTCCCCGGCAACACCGCCGACCCGACGGCGTTCACCGAGGCCGTCACCGCAGTCAAGGACACCTTCAAACTCACCAACATGGTGATGGTCGGAGACCGCGGCATGATCACCTCCGCCCGCATCACCGCGCTGCGAGAGTTCGGCGGGATCGGCTGGCTGACCGCGCTGCGAGCCCCCCAGATCGCCGCACTGGCCGCCGATACCGGGCCGCTGCAAATGACCCTGTTCGACGACCAGGACTTCGCCGAGATCACCCACCCCGACTACCCCGGTGAACGGCTGATCTGCTGCCGCAACCCGGCCCTGGCCACCGAACGGGCCCGCAAACGCAGCGAATTACTCACCGCCACCGAAGAACTGCTTGCACCCATCGTCGCCGCCGTCGCCGCCGGGCGCCTGGCCGGCGCCGACCAGATCGGGATCAAGGTCGGAAAAGTGATCGACAAATACAAGATGGCCAAACACCTGCACCTGGCGATCACCGACACCACCCTGGCCGTCACCCGCAACCAGACCCGCATCGACACCGAAGCCGCCCTCGACGGCATCTACGTGCTGCGCACCAGCGTGCCCGCCACCGAGCTAGATACCGCCGCCGTGATCGGCGCCTACAAAAACCTCGCCAAGGTCGAACGCGAATTCCGCAGCATCAAGACCACCGACCTGGACCTGCGCCCCATCCACCACCGCCTCACCGACCGGGTCCGCGCCCACATCCTGATCTGCATGCTCGCCGCCTACCTCACCTGGCACCTACGCCACGCATGGGCGCCGCTGACCTATACCGACGAACACCCACCCCGCCGCGACAACCCCGTCGCCCCCGCCCAACGCTCCGCGGCGGCCACCACCAAAGCCGCCCGCAAAAAAACCACCGGCACCAACCTGCACACCCACAGCTACCAAGGACTACTCGCCCACCTGGGCACCCTGACCCGCAACCAGGTCCGCTTCGCCGCCGCCGACGCCACCATCCCCGTCCTCGCCGAACCCACCGACACCCAACGCGAAGCCTTCCGACTCCTGCACACCACCATCCCCCTGACCGTCGCGTAGCCAGAACACCCCACCCCCAAAACCACGAACCCCCAGATCAACTGGGGGTTCGCTCAATCTCAACGCAGCAACTTCGGGCTAGAGAGTGAAGCAACCGAGCCTTGGCGCTGAGGTTGGCAGTTCAGTACAAGCGGCTGTGTAACCAGCCGCATTCGACGGGCTGACCAGGCGATTGCTATTCCGGGCGCGAGTCTGATTCCGCCTCTGCGGTCATCGCCGTCGATGGCCAGCGCCTGGCATGGGCTGGCCGGGATGATTCGGGTCAGGATCGGAGTGCATCCACGAGGTTGCGTATGAAGGGTGGGTAGCCGGTGACCGTGGAGGACGTGTTGTCCGGTGGCTGCGGGTTGGATACCTCGATGCCGGGACCGGTGGTCACGGCGACGACGGCGCGGAGCCCGGGCAGGATCGTCAGGAAGTTGCCGCCCATGCCGTTGGCCGAGTAGGTCCCGGCTGGGATTCCCTCGGCGGTCAGGTCCTGCTCTGGTCCGGCGATCCACCAAAGGTGTCCGTAGCCGCCGAACAAGGTGTCACTCGCACCGGTAGTGGAGACCAGGCAGGTGCTGCGCGTGATCCACTCCTGCGACAGCAACCGGGTGCCTGATCGAACCCCCCGATTGACGAACAGTTCGCCGAAGCGGGCCAGGTCCCGTGCGGAGAGGAAGAAGGTGTAATTCGGGTAGCGCCGGTTACCGCCCATCGGATCGGCCCGGTACTCGTAGGACGAATGGGTGAACAGTTGCCAGTCGATGAAACCCAGCGGCTGGGCGAAGTGATGGTCGAAGGCGATATAGAGGCTCTTGTGGGTCAGCCTTTCGTAGATGTTGCCCAGCACGTTGAAGTCCCAGTTGTTGTACACCCAGTGGGTGCCCGGTGCGTACGCGCCGCGTGACGGGAGGAACGAAGGGCCGCCTTCGGTGGGCGGAAGGTAGACGCCGGAGCGAGCCGTGAGCAGGTCCTCGATGGTGGCGGACTTCTCCTGCTCGGTCAGTGGGGGTGTGTCGTCGATGCCCACCTGCCCCAGGGTGGCGTTGAGGTCTAGGACTCCCTGGTCGTAAGCGACGCCATACAGGGCGCTGATCAGTGATTTCCGTACCGAGTGGACCCGTACCGGCCTGCTGGTGTCACCGACATCGACCAGTGTATGCCCGTCGGCCAGCACATGGACCCCGGTCGCACCGAGGCCGCGGGCCTGTTGCTCCAGTGCGGCGATCGTTGCGCTATTCATGCTTGGTTCTCCCGTGGTGTGTCAGTACTGAGTAACAGGCCGTCGAGTCGCGCACGCGGGGCCGCGCACGCTGTGCGGCAACAAGGTACGCCGTGCCTCGGCGGTGTGGTTTCCGGGTCACGTAGGTCGGTTGGTTGAGACGCTGCCGGGGGCCTGACGTTGGGACACCGCTTACACGCTCCGGATGCTTGCCCACCTGCTCGACTCTGACGGGCGCTGACCCGTACTTGTCAACCAGGCGAACTCCGCATGCCGGGCAAAAAGCCCAGAAGGTAACCACCGGCACAAACCAACCCCAAAATGGGATTGGTCCACCACCGAAAGAGAAACCATGACCGACACGCCCGACGACCTGCCGTCGCCCGACGAGTACCTGAGGAAGATGGCCCACGTCGACCAGGAGTTCGCGGATGCCCGCCGGTACCTGTCGGCGTTATGCGCCGAAGACAATCAGGGGCTCGGTGCGCTGATGGCGGAAATCCACCACAGCGGACGGGCCATGAACGTCTTGGCAGCGATGGCGGTACAGGCCCTCGACTTCGCCCAACTGTCCGCCGACCGCCTCGGCGGCGATGTCCAGAAGTGGCTCGACGAGTCGGTGGATGCCCAGGACACCGCCGAGACTGAGCGGGACCAAACCGAACTCGGCGGCGAGGGATAACACCACTGTGACCTTCTATACGGTGACGAGCACGCTGGTCCTGCTGGCGAGCGGGTGGCTCACGGGAGCGGAGTCCTCCTCGTGGGCTCTGATGCAGCCGGTCGTCGCGCGCCTCGACGTCACGCCACAGATTCAGATGCAGCAAGGCATGCTTCACACGTTCGGGCGAGTGATGCCGATGCTGCTTCGTCGAGACGGCAAGCGGTGGCCCGTACACCGGCGGCTCACTGTCCGGACAGCTCCGGCAATGCCAAAGTGTATGACCACAACCGCCGTGGCCCTGGCAGGCCACGTGGCCGACGAGGACCTTGCCCGGACCCAACTCGTGGCCCTGCGGGCAGTGGGTGGACGCAAGGGTCGTCCAACCGCCCCGGTGCCTCACCAGGTCCCCGATCACCGGCTCGTCCTCGAACATGTCGACACCGTAGACCCGGCTCCCGACGCCCTGGCAGGGTGGACGCATGACCGAGAACACCAAGTGGGCCGTCACCATCCACCGCGAGGGTGAAGCCTCCAGCACTGTCGGATACGAAGGTCCTGACGAAGAGTCTGCGCGCAACTTTATCGCCGAGGAACTCGAACTCGACGTTGACGATGAAGGCAATGTGACGGGAGATTCTCAGATCATCCGAATCACGGTCGAGGCCGACCCGGACATGATCATTCAGCACGAAAAGCCTTAGCCCCGAACGTCAAACAGCCCCACCCGGATCACTCCGTGGTGGGGCTATTCGTCGTCTGAGGGGTCAGTCGTCGATGTCGGCGACCTCGGCCCTGGCGCGGATCTCGGCCTCCTGCTGGCGCTTGGCCTCGCCGAGGTGGGCGAACTTGGCCAGAGACCTCTCGTCGCCCTCGGACTTGGTGTGGGTCATCAGAGCGGGTGGAGATCGAGTTCCCCGTTGTGCTGAGGGCACAGCTCAAAGGCGGAGTACTGAACGAACAGGTTGGCGTGGTACTCAGTGTTGGACTGGCCAGGGCCGTTGTAGGACCGCAACACCTCCTGGATGGCAGCAGTCTTACCACCGGCATCGAGCGCTGCACACACGCGGTACCCGACGTCGAGAGCGTCCTGGGCGCACCCAGGGCAGTCGATGGCGTAATAGTCGAGGGAGTCGATGGCCTCAATGAAGGCATCCTCGGGGCCGACGCCACGGGGGCACCGGCCAGAGCGATCCCGGCGACGGCCAGCAGGGTGATCAGCGACGTGGTCATGGTGACCATGGTGTCACCGGCTACTAACGCAAGCTATAACCGCGACCCGTACTCGTCACCGGCAGAGGCCTTCTCGCGACCGTCGGCCACGTGGTGCGATTTCGGCATCGCTCGACAGGACGACACGATGTAGATCGCCTTGTTCTCCAACAGCCAGACATCCGCGCTGGAGACCTTGGTGCCGTCGGCACCAAAGATGTTGCCGCCGACATAGATGAGCTTGTCCGGACCGTTGACGGCCTGGACATCCTCCAGGTGCTCGGCCTCCGGTGAAGCTGCCGTTGATCAGTTCCACGACGCCGTCGGGTGGACTTCGCAGGCGGCTGCCGGGGCTACTGGAGGAGCTGCCGTGACCAACGGCGGTCCGGGCACGATGGTGCTCGACGGAGCCGACGCGGTGCGCTTCGGCCAGTTGTCCATTCTTCTTGCCCCGAAGACCACCTCACCGATGACGGCACCGAGGACCACGACGGCGATCAGGATGCCGATGATAATTGCCGGGCGATTGCTCTTCTGCGCGACGCCGACGGTGCGTCCTGCCATGTCGCTTGCCAGGGTGATGGGACCACCTGGTTGCCACGAGCATGGGACCACCTGGAGGTGTGAGATGAGCATCGCCCTCGTGTCTGTGGTCAACGCGCCGTCCGGGCCGGTGCGTTGCCGGTAGGACGGGCCTTCGATGACGAGGGTGTGCGCCGCGGAGGTGAGCCGGTCGACGGCGGACTGGGCGAGCAGCGGGTCGGTGGTCATGGACAGCCACTCAGCGGGACCCGGTTGCAGGTCACGATCGTCGCCTTGCGGCGATGCCGCTCCACGACCAACTCGTAGAAGTCGTTGGTCGTGGTCGCGTCCAGCGGCCGGAGCGCGAAGTCGTCGAGGACCAGGAGATCGACGGTGGCGATGCGGCGCATCTCCGCCTCGACCGTGTTGTCGAGCCGGGCGGCGCGCAGACGGGTGAACAGCTTGTCGGCGCGGGCCAGAGCACCGTCATCCGGCGGCGGATCGCGACGTGCCCGAGAGCGGTCGCCAGGTGCGTCTTGCCGACCCCGACCGGACCCAGAACCAGAACCGAGTGGCCGGCCTCGGCGAACCGCAGCGACGCCAGATCCGACAGCAGCTTCGGTCGTAGCGGAGGTCGTCGAGAGCGTTCCAGGTGTCGATCCGCATCGACGGTCCAGCCCGGCCTTCGCCGCCCGGAAGGCCGCCGAGCGTGATTCCCGGCGGGACACCTCGTCGGCGAGCAGCAGTTCCAGGAACCGACGTGGCTGAGCTGCGTGCTGGCGGGCCAGCGCGAGTCGTTCGGGCAGGGTGTCCTTGAGGGCGCCGAGCTTGAGGGCCTTGAGAAGGGCGATCAGGTCGGCGCCGATCGGATCGACCGGCCGCGCGGGGGTGGGTGGGGTGCATGGTCCGTCGGGTGCGCTCGATCACCGTCGGTGCCCGGTCTCGTCGGTGGACGACGGTCAGTGGCGGTGGTCGGCTCGGTGGTGAACTCGGTCGGGCGTCGCGGGCGAACTCGGCGGGGTCGCGGGTGAACCGGGACGGTGCCGCCGACGGCGGTCCGGCGGCGTGTGGTCTCGGTGGCGCGTTCGAGCATCGAGGCGATCTTGCTGACCGACACCACATCCAGATC
Source organism: uncultured Actinomycetota bacterium (assembly GCA_963716505.1). GTDB lineage: Bacteria > Actinomycetota > Actinomycetes > Mycobacteriales > Mycobacteriaceae > Mycobacterium. The sequence goes on along the minus strand of CAVQTL010000015.1, from coordinate 2,733 downwards.
CAGCGCCGGTGAGCAGGCGGTGTCGACCGGGCCGGGCCGTAGCGGCGGACCAGCCCGAGCAGCCGGTAGACCGCCCGCATCCGGATCCAGGGCAGCGGATCGTCGAGCAGCCGTTCGGCGTAGATGCCGACGTTGCGCGCCGTGCCCGGCGCAGGTGCCGATCAGCCGGTCCAGGTCCCGCATCGCGTATCCGACCTTCTCGGTCGGGCAGGTCCTCCGGGTCGGTGCTGCGCCCACCGGCGGGTTGGCGCGGATGCACCTTCACCAGGTTTCCGCGGGCGTAGAACTTCACCAGCGCACTGTCGGCCCGGGCCTCGAGCACATGCCGATCCACTGTCCCGGGACCGAATACAGCGCCTTGGCCGACCTCGGCATGGAAGTCGCGGTGCACCTTGACCTGCTTGAAGATCGGCACGTCGTAGACCGGTGGGACGGGCAGCAGCATCGGTGCCTTCGTCCTCGTCGAACACCTCGAGCGGGCGGGCGGCGGTGGTGCCGTGGGTCCGCATCCCGGCGGTCTCGCGGCACCACGCTTCGGCGCGCTGTTGCGCCTCGGCGAGACAGGGAATGTCCTCACCGGCCCAGTAGTTTCCGCGTACATACTGCACGGCCCGCTCGACCCTGGTTTGTCCTTGCGGGGACCGGACCCGGGCCGGGTCCGTGACGAACCCGGCGTGCTGGGCGTAGTCCAGCCAGCCCTGCGACAGCCGCGGGTTGACCGCGTCCGCGTCGGTCACCACCGGCTTCAGGTTGTCCGGGATCAGGACCTTGAACACGCCACCGAAGAAGGTCCACGCCGCCTCGCAGCCGGCGATCACCGCCGCCAGGGTCTGCGAGTACGTCAGCCACACGAACATGTGCCGCGAGTACACCGCGGTGAAGATCAGCGCGTGCACCTTGCGGCGCCGCCCGGTCTCCGGAGTCGGTCAGATAGCCCAGGTAGCCGAAGTCGATCTGGCATTCGCTGCCGGGATCGCCGTCGACGATCCGGACGGTGGTGTCCTTGCGGCCGAAACCGCACCGCTCGGTGGCGAATCGGTGCAACGTCCGATACGGCACCACACAGCCCTGACGGGCCAGCAGCGTCTCGATCTTGGTGATCGTCAGCGGCGGATGCGCGCCGTCGCCGGCCACCCACGCGGTGATCTGGTCCTCGAACCCCAGCAGCTGGTCCCAGGCGGCGCCGTGTCCGTTCGGGCGGGCCGGGCGCACCGCCTCGATCACCGCCCCGATCAGCCCGTCGTCGAGCGCCTCGACCCCGTCGCTGCGCTGCAGCCCCGCGGCCTGCGCGGCCTCGACGTACCGGCGCGCGGTCTTGCGGTCCACCCCGCAGTGCGCCGCGATCGTGCGTAACCCCGGTGGCCGGGACCCGGGCACCCCGAGCCAGACCCGGAGCACTTCCTTGACTTCGTTCACGTTGACCTCCCGAAAAGCCATGCCCGTCCGCCTTCGTGACCGGGGATACCGACACGACGATCAAACGAGTCATTCGGCGGGACTCCGGCGCGACGCGCCGGGTGGTCCCATAACTGGCAATCCGAGTGGTCCCATGAGGGTGGCAGAAATCAGGCTCAAGACGGTCCCATGCTCATGGCAGGCGACAGGCGGATCGCCTCGGCGATTACTATGACCCCGTGGTGGAGGCCGTCGTCTGCGGCGCTGGTGCGGCCGGGCTGGCAGCCGCGGCAACCCTGAGCCGTGCAGGCGTTGGAGTGATTGTGCTCGAACGGAGCAACGGGGTCGGCGCGAGCTGGCGAGCCCGTTACGACGGATTGTGCCTCAACACGCCGGCGTGGATGTCGACGATGCCCGGGTATCGTGCGCGCCACCGTCGTTACGGAGAATATCCGGCCCGTGACGACTGGGTCCGGTACCTCCAGGACTACGTAGACCATCATCGGATCGATGTGCGGTTCGGGCGCGCCGGATTCACAAGGTGACTGCGTCGCATGGTGGCTGGCGAGTGGAAACCAGTGACGACGCGCTACAGGCACGCTTCGTCGTCATCGCGACCGGCTACGACCACGACCCTGACCTCCCGGACTGGCCGGGGCGGCAGGGATATACGGGTGAGCTGATTCATTCCAGCGGCTACCGCAACCCGACGCCGTACCGTGGGCGCGACGTTCTGGTGGTTGGGCCCAATGTGACAGGCTCCGAGGTTGCGAACCAGCTAGCCAGGGGCGGCGCGGCGCGCGTTCGCGTCGCGTGCCGGACCGTGCCGAACCTTGTTGCCCAAGTTCCTGGGCGTGACTGTCAATGTCCCCGGGCTCGCCTTGAACCACCTCCCGTTACACGTAGCCGACGAGGTCGCATGGCTGATGCAGCGAATCTTGTTCGGCCGCCTCGACCGGGTCCGGGCTCCCGCGGTCGCCGAAGGGGTCGCGACCACGATGGCGCGCCGGCGCCAGGCACCGGCATACGACGACGGGTTCGTCGAGGAGCTGAGGGTCGGGCGCATCGAGATTGTCGCCGCGGTCGTCGGCTTCGACCAAAGTGATGTCGTGCTGGCGGACGGTGCCCGCATACAGCCCGATGCAGTGATCGCGGCAACCGGCTATCGCCGTGGCCTGGACGAGTTGGTCGGCCACCTCGGTGTCCTCGATTCCAACGGCGTTCCCCTGGTTAGCGGGGGCGATGAACATCCCTCGGCAGCGGGCCTCTTCTTCATTGGTTACCGAGTCGACTCAGCGGTCAGCTCCGACTCATGCGCATCGATGCTCGTGCGATCGC